>NZ_JAMQAW010000008.1:42285-195070 GCF_023701525.1 Streptomyces albipurpureus | reverse complement strand
GCCGCCGCGTTCCCCGCCCACGTGGGCGGATTGTCAGGTGCCTCTCAGGACGCCGTGTACATCAACTCCCGTCCCGACACCATCCGGAACAGCCGCTGACCGTCGGGCACCACAGTCGTGGCGATCTCCAGGGCTTCGGCGGGGACGGTTGCCGCGAGGTCCTGGGTCGCGGCAGTGGCCGGGGCCGGGAGCCAGGCCCCTGGGGCGCCGTGGTGCCCTGCCGGCGGTACGCCGGCCGAGCCCGTGGAGTGGGCGGGCACCGGGGCGGCGCCGGCCTCCCGGACGGTTCCCACATGGGCGTTGCCTGGCCTGATCTTGGGGGCGACCGCAGTGCTCCGGTCCGTTGCCCAGCGCTGGTCATCGGAGCTGTCCCGAACCTTGACCACCACGGTGGCACCGGCCCGCGGAGCGGAGGGGGCGACGGCGAGCCCCTCGTTCCAACGGGGGACCATCTGGCCATGGACCGTCAGGTCGTACCGGACATGCGCGGCGTCGGTGGCCGTGGTCCCCGAGCAACGGCTCAGCACGGAGACCCCGTCCACCGCACGTGAGTTGACGCAGAGTTCGGGCGCCGCAGAGCTGCGCACCCGCCCGTCCTCCTCGTAGATCCACCGCTGGGTCACGGAGGTACCGCAGAGCGAGAGGACCACATCGGCGCCGATCAACGCGCGTTGACTACCGACATCAAGACACAGTCCTGATGTGGTGTTGCGCAATCGAGTGGTCAGTGGCCCCGGTGGATGGCCCCCGGCGGATGTGGTGGAGGGTTGGGGTCCGGGGGGTGGCTTGGCACCCGGAAGCGGCTCCGCCGAGATGGGTCCCCCCGGGACCGCGTAGCCGGCCATTCCGCCCCCGCCGGCCCACGGTTCGGTGGCCACGGTGGCGACCACCACCAGACCGGTGACGATCCCCAGACCGGCGACGACGGCCGTACGGCGACGCTCGGAACGACCGCGCCGGCGGCCGCCGGACGGTGGTCCTCCCCGGCCACCGAGCAGGCGTCGCCCCGCACGGCTGGTGGGCCCCCGCCAGACCGTGTCCCTGGCTTGATGTCCCTCCTCACCTCGACCGGGCCGGGAGTCGAGGTAGGGCTGCGCCGCCCAACCGAGGAGCCCCTCGGCCACCAACAGCGCGAGTCGGCCATCTCCGTGATCCAACTGTTCGGCGGCGAACTGGCAGTGCTCGCAGTGCGCCAGATGTGCCTTGATGTCGGGTATCAGCGCGCCACCTCGACGCATGGACACATCGATGAGCCGGTTGTAGTGCCGGCACTCCGCCTCGGGTGCGAGTTCGAGGTGGAAGCGCAGGATGCCCGCTCGGAGCATTTTCCGCGCTTGTTCGAGCTGAGCTGGTCCGCCGCGTTCATCCATGGCAAGTAAACCGGCCGGTACGGAAATCTCTTCGGCTTCGACGTCCACATGCCACAGCAGGCATTGCGCGGGCCCCGGCAATGCCTGGAATGCCCGTGCCACGAGGATACGGTTCTCGGCGACCCTAAACATATCGGCCGGAATCAACTGTCCGGTCTGCGGATTCCGGAGTTCGGGTAGCGCAGCTACGCGTTCATCGGTAGCCCATCCCTCGGCGATACGGCGGGCATGCATCAAGAGCATCGGACGGATTGCGGCGCTTGAACGCACTTGCCGCAAGTTCTCCAGTGCTTTGCTGAATGCCGCCGTGGTCAACATCGCCGCGGCTTTCTCCGATGGAGTGCCGATCGAGGCGTAGTCGAAGACAGCGTCCCAGTGCCGTGCGATCAGCACGGCCACTGAACGAGCCTCGTCCTTACCGTCATTGGCACGTAGTGCCGCTGCCAGCCCTTCATCGGACGCGGCGGAGTCAAGGCCGGTACGAGTGGGCGTGACGGGGCTCTGAGTTCGGGGTTTCTGCATAAAACGTCATTCCATCCTTGGCATTGCAGTGGGGGGTTGGGCAGTGCCGTCCGGACCTGGTCAGGGGGAACTGTGTTTTCGGTTATTGAGTTCGTTGTGGTCATTGAGTTCACAGCTTGTCGAAAAAGGAGTGCGAGCATGTGGTCCATACCGCCACCCATTCATACGACTGAACAGAAACGACCGTGTTCGGACGCGGGGAAGCTCACCCTCGCACAACCGTCTGGCGGGAACAAGAGTCACCAACTCGCCGCTAATCACTGGGTCCTGGAATGGAAATCGAGCACGTCACTCTTGCTCGCAGTTGACCGATTTACCCAGGGTCACAGCAACTCGAACAGGGTCGTTCGAACATAATTTTTCGAACACTCATCCCGGATCGATGGCATGTCAACGGGGTTACTGGTGAGGGGCCGTTCACCCGCCCCCAACTGCGCACAGTCAGCGCAGTCGACTCAAAGGGCGACCAACTCGGCTTCGGTGGCCTTAACGCTCATCCATACGGCGCTGCCATCCACGAGTCCCAACTCCACAGCGGCCGCCGGAGTGATCTCAGCGACCAGATCCGGCGCCTGAGCGGAGCTCATCAGAATGCGCAACCGACTCCCCGAAGCCGTGATTTCCCTGACCGTGCCGGGCCAGACGTTTCGAGGACTGCCACCGGGCCGCTCGCGGTGTACGGAGACGGCCTCGGGAGCAATGATCGCCAGCGCGTCGGTGCCCGGAGGCAGCGGCTCGGCGACGATCAATCGACCGTCGCCGACGAGGGCGAGCCCCTCCTCGGTGGCCGTACCCGGCCAGGCGTTGCGGCCCAGCATCCGGGCGACCCAAGGGGAACGCGGATGGCGAGTGACCTCCGTGGGCGGTGCGTCCTGCACGGCACGCCCCTCGTCGAGAACCAGGACGCGGTCGGCGAGGGAGACCGCCTCGACCGGGTCATGGGTGACGATCAGACACACACCGCCGAAGCCGGCGAGATGGCCGCGCAGCGTGTGGCGCACCCGCGCCCGGGTCGTCTGATCGAGAGCGGCCAGCGGCTCATCGAGCAGCAGCAGCCGAGGCCGCGCGGCCAGCGCCCGCGCCAGGGCGACCCGTTGGGCCTGTCCCCCGGAGAGCTGACCCGGTTTGCGCTGGGCCAGGTGCCCCACCCCCAGCCGGTCGAGCCAGAGTTGGGCGGTGCGCCGGGCCTCGGCACGCGCCACACCGTGACTGCGCAGCCCGTAGGCGGTGTTGCCCAGGGCGCTCAGATGGGGGAAGAGCGCACCGCTCTGCGGAACCCAGGCCACACCACGGCGGTGTGGAGGCAGCGCTGTCACATCGGTACCGCCCAGCCGGAGCACGGCGTGGGCGCGCGGGGTCAGCCCCAGGAGGGCTCGCAGCAGGGTGGTCTTCCCTGCGCCGTTGGGGCCGACGACCGCGATGGTGGTACCCGGGTCGGCGGCGAGAGTGAGCCGGGTGAAGCCGGTGAGGTCCGCGTCGAGGGAGAAGCGCTCGGCTTCGCCCGGGGCTGTGGTCTTGATGGGCTCGATGGGCTCGGCGACCGGTTGAGCGAGGTCGGCAACCGGTGGAGCGGGGTCGTCAGCATGGTCATCGCGTACGACTCTAACGGCCGCCTCGGTCCCCGCGCCGCCTCCCGCCGCTCCCTGGGTCCAGCGCCCCCTCAGCGCGATCAGCACCACCATGGCGATGGCCAGCAGCAGCAGCGACACCGAGGTGGCCGCCGCCGGTTCGTCCTGGAGCAGCAGATAGACCTGGAGCGGAAGGGTTTGCGTGGCTCCCGGCAGATTGCCGGCGAAGGTGATGGTCGCCCCGAACTCACCCAGTGCCCGGGCCCAGGTGAGCGCGGCCCCCGCGACCAGCCCGGGCGCGGCCATCGGCAGGGTGACGGTGAGGAACACCCGTACCGGAGAGGCCCCCAGCGAGGCCGCGGTCTCCTCATAGCTCGGCCGCAGCCCGCGCAGCGCGCCTTCGAGGCTGATGACCAGAAAGGGCATGGCGACAAAGGTCGCGGCGACGATCGCGCCGGAGGTGTGGAACGGCAGAACGATCCCGAAGGTGTCTTCGAGCCAGGGTCCGAGCAGTCCGCGACGGCCGAAGCCAAGGAGGAGTGCGACGCCTCCGACCGTCGGCGGCAGCACCATCGGCAGCATCACCAAGGAGCGTACGAGGGTCTTGCCCGGGAAGTGGACCCGGGCCAGCAGCCAGGCCAGCGGCACCCCGAGCACCAGGGACAGACCCAGCGCCCAGAAGGAGACGAACAGCGAGAGACGTAGCGCCTCGGTGACCCCCGGGCTGGTCAGATGCGTACCGAGCGCCGCCCATTCGGTACGGGCGAGGATGCCGACCAGGGGCAGGAGCAGAAAGGCGATGGCGAGCAGCGCGGGGAGGGCGAGTGCGAGAGGTGCACGGGCGCCGGGGGTGCGGGAGCGGCGGTTCATCGGGGTTCCTGTGTCGGTGGGACGGCGATGCGAAGGACGGCTGGTGTACGAGGTGTACCCGCTCGGCGCCCCGCTGTCCGACTCCCCGCGCCGGGCAGCGGCCGCGTTGGGACGGTGGGGCTACGGCTGCTGGAAGCCCGCGTCCCGGAGGATCTTCTGGGCCGCCGGGGTGCTCAACCAGGCCACGAACGCGGCGGCGGCCTTGGAGTTCTTCGAAGTCTTCAGGGTCGCGGCCGGATAGTCGGCGATGGCGTTCTGGGCATCGGGGATGGTGACGGCGTCGACCTTGTCATCGGCGGATGAGGCGTCGGTCTGGTAGACGAGCCCCGCATCGGCCTCGCCGAGTTCGACCTTGCTCAGGACCGCGCGGACATTGGGTTCCTCGGAGACCGGCTTGACCTTGACCTGCTGGGCGCCGAGAACCTTCTTGCTGTAGCGGCCGACCGGTACCTGGGGAGCGGCGAGCACCACCTTGAGCTTGGTGTCCGCGAGGTCCTTGAGGTCGTCGATCTTATGGGGATTGCCCTCGGTGGTGGCGATGACCAGGCGGTTCTTGGCAATGATGGTGGGTGTGCCGGTATCCGACGCCAGGGTGTCCATGGTCTTGGTGTCGGCGGTGACCAGCGCGTCGGCGGGGGCGCCTTGTCGGACCTGGGCGGCCAACTCCTGCGAGCCGGCGAAGGAGAAGGTCACCTTGGTGCCCGGATGGTCCTTCTCATAGGCGGCGCCGGCCGTCTTGAAGACATCGGTCAGCGAGGACGCGGCCAGCACGGTGAGATCGGCAGCGGGAGTGGTGCCCGCCGCCCCGGCCTTCCTGTCCTTGGCGGGCTCCTCGTCGCCGCAGGCCGTGAGCGGAACGAGCACGGCAGCGGTGAGGGCGAGCGCGAGGACCCGGCGGCGGGCGGCGGTAGCGGGCATGGGTGTGGCTCCTTGGTGAGGGTGGGGCGGGGTGGGCTGTCGGGTCTGCTGGCGTAGCCGCTCAGAGCCGGTCGATATGCACATTGGTCGACTTCACCCGGGCGGTTGCCTGCATCCCGACTTCCAGCCCCAACTCCTCCACGGCCTCTCGCGTCAGCAGCGAGACCAGTCGGTGCGGCCCGGCCTGGATCTCGACCTGCGCCGCGACATCACCGAGCTTGACGGCGGTGACGATGCCCGGGAAGGCGTTGCGGGCGGAGGTGTACGACTCCTCTTCCTCGCCGCTGGTCTGGGCGACCTCGATGGAGAAAGCCGCAAGGTCTCGGCCATCGATGAGTCGCCGACCGTTCTCATCGCGATGGGTGGCCACCTTGCCGGCGTCGGCCCAGCGTCGGGCGGTATCGGGGCTGACTCCGAGGAGCCGGGCGGCCTGACCAATGGTGTAGGACTGCATATGCGACACCGTAGGCCGATTGGACATGCATTTACAAGGTTGCCCTACCTATAGAGCCGCATATGCGAGACCCAGAGCTTATCCGCCGGCTCAGTGGTCTATCTCTTGCGCAGGGGTGGGCCAGCGATGGGTGAGGCAGGGCAAGACACTCGACAGCTGGCTTGATTTCACGACACCCACGGGCATTCGCCGTCCCGCCCGGAGTACCCGCGCGAGGCCTCACGGTCCGGGGACGGGGCTCGGAGGCGGTGGACAGTGATCCCGGTGGAGCCCCCGCAGCCGCAACAGGGAGGAACCGGAGTCGGCGAAGACTCCAGCACCAGGATCAACGGCCGTCGGGTCGAACCGCCCGCGACCCTCCGCACCATCCGTGACGCGCTGGAGCCCGAGTTGGTCGCCGAGTCCACCAGGGACGTGGAGGACGCCGGGCCGGACGAGATCCGCGGCGCCCTGGCTCGGTGGGCGCTACGCACCCCCGGGGGTCACGATCCAGTCGAGGAGGAGCGGGTCGCTCGCCTTCTCACCGGGGACATGACGGGATCGGCCTCCCCGGATCGGGATCGGCCTCCCCGGATGAGGACGGTGCGTACGCCGTGCCGGATGAGCCTGCGGATTGCCTCCACGGGTGACGCCGGAGCCGAACGGCGTTGTCTGGGCGAGGAGAGCAGCGAAGCAGGTGATCAGGGGATGGACGCCATCGCCCGGAGTCCCCGGCCCCGGCCCCGGCTGCGGCTGCGGCTACGGCTGCGGCTGCCCAAGCCGGGTGAGATCACCCGGGATGCTGCGCAGAATCGTTTCCCCTGCGGCAGCCCTTGTCCTCGCCCAGCACCGAGAGCAGTTCGCGCGCCGTGAGTGCGGCCTGGAGGCGCAGGGTCACCTCGGGGTCGAGTGGGTTGGCGTCGAGGAGTTCACGGATCTGGCCCACTCGGTAGCCCACGGAGTTGCGGTGGAGATGGAGGAGTTCCGCCACGGCGGCCCGGCTGCCCTTGGTCGCGAGCCAGGCACTCAGGGTGGTCACCCACTCCTCGCGCTCCAGGATCGGGCCGAGGTGTTGTTCGACGAACGCCTGGAGGCGCTCCGGGGACACCCCGAACAGCAACTGGGCCAGACCGAGCGAGGAGAACATCAACTCGACCTCACCCGGGCGACGGCGCAGAAGGCCGAGGACGGTCTCGGCGTCCCGGAAGGAGCGGGAGGTCTCTCGGACATCGGAGACCACAGGACCGGCGGCGGCGAGCACCAACTCATCGCCGACCATGCCCTGGAGGCGGACCCTGATCCGGGATATCTCCCGGTCGATATCGCCCTCCAGCACGGCGAGGCCGAACTGTCCGTCCTGTCGTACCGGCATCTCCAACCAGGAAAGGGCCGTTGACCAGGTGCGCTGGTTGGGCCCGCCGTAGGCGAAGACCACGGCGGCGTGCGGCTGGTCGAGCCTCAGGCCGAATCGGGCCGCGGTCCGCAGCACCTCCGCGTGGTTGCGCAGTGCGCCGAAGCGAAGCTCGTCGATGAGCCGGCCGGCGGTCTCGGTGGAGGCGGCGGCCACGGCGTCCCGCCGGATCGCCTCGATGGCGATGGCGGTGGAGGCGGCCCGCAGCAGCACATCGTCGTCGTCCAGGTCGGCGCGCCGCTCGGCGCCGCCGAGCAGCAGCAGGCCCACCCGGCGTTCACCCGCCCGGACCGCGCGGGCGGTGGCGCTCCAGCCCGGCTCGCAGATCACCGTGGCCGGCCCGTCCTTGGCGAACACCTGGGCGACGCTCACGGGGGTCATCGCCGTGGTGCCGTCATCGGTCGCGGCGAGCACTCCGCCGTGCACGCCCACCAGACGGGCGGGGCGGCCGGTGTGGTGGGTGACGGCGCGCAGCACGGCGAGCCAGCCGTCGCCGGAGAGGGCCAGGCTGTTGAGCTTGCGCTCGAACGCCTCGGCCGCGGCCGGCGTCAGGGGCTTGGCCGCTACGGGCGGCGGGCTGGGGCGAGCTGGTCTGACAACGGACTGGTTCATGGTGCTCCGCACTGCTCGGTAAACGGTTCATCCGGCTGGTGGCGACGGTTTCCAAGCCCGCTGGTGATGTCCGTAATCGCCGGAATCCCCGATTCGGAGTTGTCGGTATCGGGAACGTATCCCGTCGCGAACGTCTGCGCTACGCCCTTTAGCTCCTGAATTAAGTGAAGGGCGGCTGTTGCCGGGGCCTGGGTGGACAGCTCCCCCGCCGCATAGTTCTCAAAGTGGTGGCAGTAGGGGTATCGCGGTCCGCTACCCCGCCATGACACGATCGCGAAATGTGCGCTGATAACGCGATATCTCATGATCAGGGTGTTCCAGCCTCGTCCCGTACCGCGCTGGAGGACCCCGGTCAGATCTCCATCGCAGGGGCCGCGGTGAAGGCCGCCGCCCGTGCGGTGGTGGATCGGGCGACCCCGGAGCTGGTGGCGCTCAGCCATCGGTTGCACGCCCACCCCGAACTCGGCTTCGAGGAGGAACGGGCCTGCGGATGGCTGGGTGACATGCTCACCGCACATGGTTTTACGGTGACCACCGGGGTCTGTGATCTGCCCACGGCATTCGTCGCCGAGCGGGGCAGCGGTCCGCTGGTCATCGGGATCTGCGCCGAGTACGACGCCCTCCCCGGTATCGGCCACGCCTGCGGACACAATGTCATCGCCTCCGCGGCCGTCACCGCCGCCCTGGCTCTGGGCGAGGTCGCCGATGAGCTGGGTGTGACGGTACGCGTCCTGGGCACCCCCGCCGAGGAGAACGGCGGTGGCAAGGTGCTGATGCTGGAGCGTGGCGCGTTCGCCGGCGTCCACGCGGCGATGATGGTGCATCCGGCGCCGAGTGAACGGCTCGATCCGTTCTGTCTGGCCAGGGCGCAGCTGAGCATCCGCTATGAGGGACGGGCGGCTCACGCCTCCGCCTGCCCCGAGGACGGGCTCAACGCGGCCGACGCCCTGACGGTCGCTCAGGTGGCGCTGGGGCTGCTGCGTCAGCACATGACTCCGGATCAGCGGGTGCACGGCATCATCACGACCGGTGGACAGGTACCCAATGTGATCCCCGAGTTGACCGAGGCGGCGTACTACGTGCGGGCGGCCACCCTCCCGGCACTTCATGAGTTGGAGGCCAGGGTGCGGGAGTGTTTTGAGGCGGGCGCGGTGGCGACCCGCACCCGGCTGACGATCGGTTCCGACTCGCCCACGTACTCGCACTTCCGCCACGATTCCCAGCTGCTCGCCGCCTATGAACGCAACGCACTCGCGCTCGGGCGTTCCTTCCCACCGGTGGGACCCGCCGATGATCGGCAAGCGGGCTCCACCGATATGGCCAATGTGTCGCTGGCCGTCCCTTCCATCCAGCCGCTGGTGTCGATCGGATCGGGTACGGCGGGTCTGCATCAGGCGGAGTTCGCGGCCTACGCTGCACGGCCGGAGGCCGATCGGGCCTTGCTGGAAGGCGGGTTGGCCATGGCGTGGACCGCGGTGGACATGGCCCTTGACGTAGCGGCCCGGGGACGGCTGCTCGCTCTGTGACGAAGCGTCGGACCGTCTGATGCCGGGTGCGCCCGGTGACGTCCCGGGCGGGTGGGGCCCCGCGCAGACCGACAGGACCCCACCGCGGAGCGGTTGTTGATCGGGCACCACGCCAACGGGATGGGGCCGTGCCGTAGGCCAACGACCTTTCCCGGTGGCGGCGTTGCCGCAAGCCGAAGGGGCGGCGCGCTGGTCGCGCGCCGCCGTCGTCGGCGTACCGCCGTGGACCACGACGGTCAGGAGCTCCGCTCCGGTCCCGGCTGCGCGTCCGTACGCGGCGAGGGGTCCGCGTCATCCGACCGCGCCGAGGAGTCCGCGGTCACCACTCGGGCGGCCGCGAGGTAGGCCTGGACATTGCGCCGGGTCTCCCCGACGCTGTCCCCGCCGAACTTCTCCAGCACGGCATCCGCGAGCACCAGGGCGACCATGGCTTCCGCGACCACTCCGGTCGCCGGGACCGCGCAGACATCGCTGCGCTGGGCGATCGCCTTCGCCGCCTCTCCGGTGCGTACGTCGACGGTCGACAGCGCGCGGGACAGGGTCGAGATCGGCTTCATCGCCGCGCGGACGCGCAGCACTTCGCCGGTCGTCATACCCCCCTCGATGCCGCCCGTCCGCTCGGTGATCCTTCGGACTTCGAGCCGCCCCGGTGTTCCGCCGACGCCCTCGATCTCATCGTGGGCGACCGAACCGCGTCGGGCGGCGGTGGTGAAACCGTCGCCGACCTCGACGCCCTTGATCGCCTGGATGCCCATCATCGAGGCGGCCAGCCGGGAGTCCAGCCGACGGTCCCAGTGGACATGGCTGCCAAGGCCCGGGGGCAGTCCGTAGACCACGACCTCGACGACCCCGCCCAGGGTGTCGGCGTCCGCGTGGGCGTCGTCGATCTCCTGGTCCATGGCGGCCGAGGTGGCGGGGTCCAGGCAGCGCACGGGGTCGGCGTCCACCGCGTCCCGGGAGCCGCGCACCGGAACCAGGCCATCGGGCAGGGCCACCGACCCGATGCGTACGACATGGCTGATCACCTCGACGTCGAGCACCTGGGTCAGGAACGCCCGGGCCACCTCGCCCAGGCTCACCCTGGCCGCGGTCTCACGGGCGCTGGCCCGCTCAAGTACCGGGCGGATGTCCTCGAAGTCGTACTTCTGCATGCCCGCCAGATCGGCGTGCCCGGGGCGCGGGCGGGTCAGGGACGCGGCTCGGCCGCGGTCCGGGAAGCGGCCCGGTTCGTCGTAGGAGCGGCCGGTCTCATCGGCCGGATCGGGGGCCATCACCTCGGACCACTTGGACCACTCGGTGTTGGCGATCCGCACCGCGACGGGACCGCCCATGGTCCGCCCGTGCCGTACGCCTCCGTTGATCTCCACCTGGTCGCGTTCGAGCAACATACGCGCCCCGCGCCCCTTACCGAGACGGCGTCTGGCCAGGGCGTCCGCCAGGTCCTTGGTGGAAATCTCCACTCCGGCGGGCATTCCTTCCAGCACCGCGGTGAGCGCGGGTCCATGGGACTCGCCCGCAGTCAGCCAACGCAGCATGTTCTTCGCCTTTCGTCGTCGTACATCCGCACTTTCCCTCTCCGGACCGCTCTTGCCTGCCCGTACCCGCGCGGGTGAGCCCGGTCAGGCCAGGTCCTGGCTCTGCCGGTACGCACGCCGGGTGCTCGTTCAGGTCAGCAGCAGTGCCACCCCCGCCACCATGCCCACCGTGACCACCACGGCGCGCAGTACGGACGCGGGCACCCGGCGCCCGAGCGCGGCACCGAGCAGACCGCCCGGTATCGATCCCAGGGCGACCAGTAGCACCGGCAGCCAGGCCACATCCGCGGTGAGCGCGAAGAGCGCCGCCGCGATGAGGTTGACCAGTGCCTGGAGAAGGTTTTTGAGGCCGTTGAGCAGACGGAGATCGTCATCGAGGACGATCGCGAGCAGGGCCAGCAGCAGAACGCCCTGTGCGGCGCCGAAGTATCCGCCGTACACGCTCACGGCGAAGACGGCGAGCGGGAGCGTCCGGCCGACCGTGCGCGCGGCGGTCGGGGCGGCTGTGGCGGTGCCGCCCCCGGTGGGCTGGGGTGCGCCGGGGCCCTGGGGCGCGCGGTTTCGGCGCTCGCTGACCAGCCGGGTGAGCCAGGGCTGAAGTGCCATCAGAAGCGCGGCCAGCAGCACCAGCAGCGGCACCACCGAGCGGAAGGAGTCCGCCGAGAGACTGAGCAGCAGCAGCGCACCCGTCAGCCCGCCGAGTACGGCGGCGACCGACAGGGGCAGCAACCGGTGTTTCTGGACTGCGAGTTCACGACGGCAGCCCAGCGCGCCGCTGATCGACCCGGGTGTCAGCCCCACGGTGTTGGAGACATTGGCGACGACGGGCGGATAGCCGAGGGCGACCAGGACGGGGAAGGTGAGGAGCGAGCCCGATCCGACGACGGTGTTGAGCGTGCCGGCCGCGAGTCCCGCAGCCAGCACAAGGGCGATCTCCAGGGCGGTCACGAGCGCGTCGACACCCTCGACGACCCGGCCGACACCGACGACCCGGCCGAAACAGCCGAAGCGGTCGACACGTCGGACACACTCGACACCACGGCTGTCCCGGTGCGCGGCTTGGCGGAGGAGGGGCGGGGTGCCGGGGCGGGTGCCTGGTCGGCCGGGTGGGCGGCGGATGCCTTCCCTGAGGGTCCCTTCGATGACTGCGCGGCATCGCTCTGGGGGGCTCGGGAGCCCTGGGTGGTGCGCTGCTTCACGGGCCGGGGCAGCGCTGCCCCCGGGAGCAGCACGACCTTGCCCATCGTCTGCCCGCTCTCCATCCGGTGGTGTGCCACGGCTGCTTCCGAGAGCGGGAGCAGGGTGTCCACGATCGGTTCGAGTTCACCCTCGATCCCGCTGCCGTCCCCGAAGCAGAAGTCGATCATCGCGCCGAAGTCGGCGTATCCACAGGAGCCGGCCCCGAGCAGGGTGATCCCGCAGTGGAAGGCGTGCGGTAGATGGAAAGCGGCCGTCGTACCGGACGTATCGCCGCAGAACACCAGCCGCCCGCGCAGTCTCAGGGAGTGGAGCGAGGCCTGGAAGAGTGCCGGGCCGACATGGTCCAGGACGAGATCGACGCCGACGCCGTGGTTGAGTTCACGGGCGCGGGCGGCGACGTCCTCCCTGCGGTTGTTGATCGTCGCGTGGGCGCCGACCGTGGCCATATGGGCCGACTTCTCGTCGGTGCTTGAGCTGACGATGACCCGGGCGCCGATCCGGCGGGCGATATGGACCGCGGCCATGCTCACTCCGCTGCCGCCGCCGTGGACCAGTACGGTCTCGTCGGCGCGCAGTTCACCACGGACGACCAGGGCCTGCCAGGCCATTCCGTAGGCGGTGGGCAGTGCGGCGGCGGCGATATGGGCGGTGCCCGGGGGCAGGACATGGGTGTGGGTGGCGGGGACCGCGACGAGTTCGGCGTAGCCGCCCGGCCGGTTGCCGCCGATGATCTGGACGTCGGCGCAGTAGGCGTCCTGACCGATACGGCACTCCTGGCAGTGGCCGCAGGCCACAGCGGGGTTGACGACGACCCGATCGCCGAGGCGGCGCCCTTCGACACCCGGGCCGGTGGCGACGATATCGCCGGAGATGTCCATGCCCGGGATGTGCGGCAGGCTGAAGCCGGGCAGTACGCCCGGTCCACGCCGCTGAAGCAGGTCGAGACGGTTGACTCCGGCCGCCCGTACCGCGATCAGAACCTCGCCCGGGCCCGGCTCGGGGTCGGCCAGATCGCGGTACTCAAGGGTCTCGGGCCCGCCGTGGCGGGTGTTGACGACGGCTTTCACGCGGTCCCCCGAACAAATGGAATACCCAGCGCGCCGGGCGCCCGGTGCGTCTTGGCAAGGAACATCATCGCGAGCAGCGCCAGCAGATAGGGCGCGGCGATAAGGAATTGGGCGTTCAGTTGGACACCGAGCGCGGGCAGGGCCAGTCGCATGGCGTCGGCGGCTCCGAAGACCAGGCAGCCGGCGATGGTGCCGCGCAGGGTCCAGCCGCCGAAGATGACGGCGGCGATGACGACGAAGCCACGGCCCGCGGTCATGTTCTGGTTGAACATGCCGACCTCACCGACGGCGAGATAGGCGCCGCCGAGTCCGGAGAGCAGCCCGCAGATCAGCAGTGCCTGGCGGCGGCGCTTGCGCACGTCGATGCCGGTGACATCGGCCGACTGCGGGTTCTCACCCGCGGCGCGCAGCTCAAGACCGAACCGGCTGCGCTGGACCAGCCACCAGACGAACGGGATGAGCACGATCAGGAGGTAGACCGGCCAGCGGTGGGAGAAGAGGACGGGCCCGAGGAGTGGGATATCGGAGATGTAGGGGATGTTGACGGCGTTGACCTGGTTGTTGGTGTCCAGCTTGACCGAGTCGAGCAGGAAGCTGGTGAGCCCGAGGATCAGCGCGCTCAGGACGAGTCCCACGACATAGGTGTTGACGCCGAGCCGATGGCTGAACTGGGCGTGGACAAAGCCGATGATCAGGCCGGCCACCATGCCGAAGATCAGTCCGGTGGATGCCGAGCCGGTGATGGTGGCGCCCAGTACGGCGCTGAAGGCACCGCCGAGCATCATGGCCTCGACGGAGATGTTGATGGTGCCTGCTCGCTCGGCGATGTACTCACCGCAGGCCGCGAAGGCCAGGGGCACGGTGAGCCGTACGGCGCTGGCGAGGATCACGGATGCCTCGTCGATCATGATGCCTCCTCAGGCGTCCGTGGTGCGGGCGACTCGGCGCCGCTGGATCTCGGCGAAGGCCGTCGGGAAGACGACGGCGAGGACGAGTAGGGCCGTGACCACGGCGACGATGTAGCGGGGGATGCCGGTGGAGGCGAGGAATCCGCCACCGGCGCGCAGTGCGCCGAAGAAGAGCGCGACGGGGATGGCGCGGACCGGGTTGTCCTTGGCGACCAGGGCGACGAGCAGTCCGTCGAAGCCGACGTTGTCGGCGAAGCCGTCCTGGATGCGGTAGCCGCTGCCGGTGAGCATGGCGCCGCCGGCGAGTCCGGCGAAGGCACCGGAGGCCAGGAGCGCTCCTCCGCCGACGACCACGGCACCGACGCCGGCCCGGTGGGCGGTCTTGGCGTTCAGCCCGAGAAGGCGGATGCGAAAGCCCCAGCGGCTGCGGGTGAGGGCGAAGTAGACGCCGACGGCGAGCAGGGCCGCGATGAAGATGCCGGCGCCGATGTTGAAGCCGGGGTACTCACCGAACCGGGGCAGCCAGACCGACTCGCGGAGCATGTCGGACTGCGAGGCGGTGGTCTGGCCGGGCACCGCCTGCTCCCGCAGGAGATAGGGCCGGTTGACGGCGAAGGAGACCACCTGGTTGGCGACGAAGATCAGCAGCAGGGTCGCGATCACCACGTCGACGCCGCGCCAGTAGTAGAGGATGGCGGCGATGCTGGCCCAGAGTGCGCCGCCGATCGCGGCGCAGAGCAGGATCATCAGCAGGACGAACCAGCCGGGGCCGGGCATGAAGAGCCCGACCGAGGCGCCCACGGCCGCCCCGATGATCAGCTGCCCCTCCTGGCCGATGTTGAAGATGCCCGCCCGTGCGGCGATCACCGAACCGATGGCGACCATCAGCAGCGGGGCCGCCTGGTCGATGCTCTGCCCGATGGAGGAACCGCTGCCGAGGCTGCCCTCGTACATCGCGACGGCCGCGTCCCAGGGGGACTTGCCGACGACGGCGACGAGGAGTCCGGCGATGGCGAACGCCAGGGAGAGGGAGAGTGCGTACAGGCCCGGGGTCCGTAGCCGCTGGGTGATCGGCGCTCCGGTCCGCGGGGCCGCGGGGCCCGGGGGCCCCGCGGGGCGGGCGGCATGCGGGGCCTCAAGGAGCTTGGTCATGCGGTCTGGCCTCCCATCATCATGCCGAGGCGCTCGACGTCGACATCCGCGCGGTCCATCTCGCCGACGATCGTTCCGCGGTGGATGACCGCTATCCGCTGGGAAAGGGTGAGGATTTCGCTGAGTTCGGTGGAGAGCAGCAGCACGGCGATACCGCTCTTGGCCGCTTCGTGGAGCCGCAGGGTCATGTATTCGATGGCGCCGATGTCGAGGCCGCGGGTGGGCTGGGCCGCGACCAGGACGCGCGGTCGGGCGGAGAGTTCGCGGGCGAGTACGACCTTCTGCTGGTTGCCGCCGGAGAGCAGCCGCATCGGGGTGTCGGGCGAGGGGGTGGCGATCTCGAACTCTTCGATGAGGGCGCGGGCCCGCTCATTGAGTCGGCTCCGACTGAGCAGACCGCGCTTGCTGATGCCTCCGAGGTCGGCGAGGACCAGGTTCTCGGCGACGCTCATGTCCAGTACGCAGCCGGAGGCATGGCGATCCTCGGGGATCACTCCGATTCCGGCCGCGTGCATGGCTCCGGGACGGCCGGCGGCGATGGTCTTGCCATCGACTTCGACGGTTCCGGAGGTCAGTGGCAGCAGGCTGGAGAAGAGGTCTCCCACCGCGGACTGGCCGTTGCCCTCGACTCCGGCGATGCCCAGGATCTCGCCCGCGCGCAGCTCCAGGGTCAGACCGCGCAGCAGCGGGATCTTCTCGGGGCTGATGGCGTGGGCGTCCTTGATCCGCAGGAGTACGCCGGTGGTTGCCTCGGTCACGGTCGGGGCCGCCGCCGAAGGGGTGGCCCCCGAGGGGTCCGCCGCCACGGACCCCTCAGGTGTCGAGACTTCCTGTGCCGACGGCTCATCGGCAGTCGTCGGCTCCTCCGCCACTTCGAGTTGCGGACCGCTCGCCGGCTCCGTCTGGCCCGGCTCGATCAGTGCGTCCATGACGCCGACCGCGGTGGCCGCGGTCCACTTGGAGAGTTCGCGCCCGACCATTTCGCGGGCGAGGGCCCGCTCATCGGTCTCGGCGGTGATCCGCCGCCCCACCACCCGGCCCTGCCGCATGATGGTGACCTTGTCGGTGGCGTGGATGATCTCATCGAGCTTGTGGCTGATGAGGATCACCGCCTTGCCCTCGTCGGCGACGACTCGGCGGAGCACGGTGAACAGGTCCCGCGACTCCTCCAGGGTGAGTACCGACGTCGGCTCGTCCAGGACCAGGACATCCGGGTCCCTGCGGAGGCATTTGACGATCTCCACCCGCTGGCGCTCTCCGGTGGAGAGGTCCTCCACCCGGGCGTCCGGGTCGACGGCGAGGCCGTAGCGTTCGCCGACCTCGCGCACCACGGTACGGATGTGTTCCCGGTCGACGCGGCCACGGTCACCGAGGGCGATGTTCTCCCAGACGGTGAGCCTGCCCACCAGGCTGAAGTGCTGGTGGACCATGGCGATACCGCGGGCCGCCGCGGTGAGCGGGTCGGAGATCGTCTCGGGCTTGCCGCGCAGCAGGATCTGCCCGGAATCCGGGGTGACCAGACCGAGCAGCACCTTCATCAGGGTGCTCTTGCCCGCGCCGTTCTCCCCGAGCAGGCCGTGGATCTCTCCGGCCGCGACACTGAGATCGACATCGCCGCAGGCGCAGACCGGACCGAAGTGCTTGCTGATGCCTACCATCTGGAGGGCCGGGGCATCAGCCTCCCCAGCGGTCACCGGCGCTGTGCCCGGTGCGAGCGGACTACTGCTTGCCGGCGACGGCGTCATCGACGTTCAGCTTTCCGGATCCGATGTCCTCCGTGAGCTTCTTGAGCTGAGCCTCCTGATCGCCCTTCGGGTCACAGAGCTTGACGTAGGGGACCGGGTCCTTGCCGAGGTGCCATTCACGGGCGACGCCCATGCGCAGGGTGCCTGCCTTGAAGTCCTTGAGCGCTCCGGCGAAGTAGGCGCCGGGGCTGAAGACGACGGAGATCGCGTACTTCACTCCGCTCGCGTCGCCGCAGCGGTCGGTGCCGGGGGTGAGGGCCGGGACGCCCTTCTTGTTGGCGATCCGGGTGACCGAGTCGGTGGCCCCGCCGAGATAGGGGTAGATCACCTTGACGCCCTGGGAGAGCTGGGCGTTGGCGGCCTCGTTGGCCTTGCCGGAGTCATTGAAGTCGCCGGTGTAGTTCTCGACGAGTTCGGCGTCGGGGACGACGGCCTTGATGCCGGCCTTGAACGCCTTGGCGACAGCGCGGGCGAAGTCCAGGTCGGGGCCGGTGATGTAGCCGGCCTTCTTGCCGCCGTTGTCCTTGAGGACGAGGCCGGCCGCGTATCCGGCGGCGTACAGGCTCTCGTTGATGAAGTCGAGGGACTGGGTGAACTCCGGAGTCTGCTTCACGCCCATGCCACCGCTGATGTACCAGGTGACGCCCTTGCACTGGGGCTCGGTCGAGGCGGAGAGCGCGTCTTTCAGTTCACTGGCGCCGATCGCGACCATGTCGACGCGCTGGCGGCAGAGGTTGCGCGCCTGCTGCACCGCGGCGGCCGGGTTGATCTTGTCGACGATGGTGAGCTTCCAGCCGTTCTCATCAGCGTACTTCTGCGATTCGTCGACGAAGCTCTGGTAGTAGCCCTTGTCCTTGGTGTCACCGGGGCTCATGACACCGATGACGACCTTGCCGTCACCGTTGACATCGGGTTCGCCCTTGGGGAGCGTGCCGCCCGCCTGGGTGCCGGTGGTGGCGTCCGTGCCCTTCTCGGTGGTGGCCTTGGTGGCGGGCTTCTTGGGGTCGTCGGTCTGCGGGTCTCCACAGGCGGTCAACATCAGTCCTGGTACGACGACCAGTCCCGCAACGGCTCTCAGCATTCTCTTCATTGCATGGTCTCCAGACGACTCGGCGCGGATAGGGCATCTCGTACGGCGGCTGTGGACCGGGTCGCTCCGCCGTCGGCGACGGAGCGGATGAGGGTGTGGACGGCGCCGGCCCGGCCGGTGGTCCATCGGTCCTTCGGTCGTACGTGGGTGCTGCGGGAGTTGCAGGAGTGGGGGGAGCAGCGGAATCCGTCGGATCCACGGAGGTCCGCGGCCCAGAATTACTGGTACCGCTCTACCGGTGGTGCACGGTGGTGCCGCCTGCGAGGCGGCACCGGGGACAGGGAGTGCGACGGGCCAACAGCCGTCAGTCCTGGTGGGACTCGGGGTTGGCGCCCCACTGGATGATCTGTACGTAGTTGCCGTCGGGGTCGGCGAGGGTGCCGATCAGTCCGAAGGGCATCTGCTCGACCTTGCGCACCCAGGTGACGTCCTGGGTCAGCAGGTGCGCCTCCAGGGCGCGGCAGTCGTCCACATCGAGGTTGATGATGATCCGCGCGGCGTCGTTGTTCGGGCCGGAGACCTCGCTGTGCTCCTCGATGAAGAGCTGAACGGCACCGAAGGCGAATGCGCCACCGTCGTTCTCCGTGACGGAGAACGCGGCGCGGTACCAGGACTTCATCTGCTCGACGTTGCTCGAACCGATGAGCAGGCTGCCGATGTTCACGGGATTCCTCCGATGTGGTGAAGGGGTCTCCCATCCCCGAGTCCAGGGATGGGACGGAGACGAGTGAGCGAGAAGGGGCGAAGGCAGCGGATGGGAGAGGCTGCCGGCGAAAGGCGGTGGTATGGCGCGGCCATGGGTTCTGCGCGCTCGGGCGGGCACGGTGTGGATGCGTCGCCGCGGGGTCGTCGCTGCTGCCGTGGTGGTGGCGGCGAGCAGCGGACCGGGAAGGTGCGACGGGGCTACCGTGGGGCGCGGTGCGGGTCCCCGGGCCGGAAGGCGGCTGGTCAGCCGTTGCGGTACTCATCCCTGGGCGGGGTGAAGACATCGATGATCCAGGTCTCGCCGTGCTCGGGGTCGCCGATGAAGAGGCTGTCCCCGTGGTCATGGCCCTTGGGCGCCCAGTAGACATCGCCGGGGCCCAGTACCCTGCGCTCGTCCGAGCCGATCCGGAAGTCCAACTTGCCCTTGATGACAATGCCCCACTGCTCGTTGTCGGGGTGGTTGTCGTAGGGGGTGGGTCCGCGGCCCTCGGCGATGCGCCAGAAGGTCACCATCATGTCGTCCCCGGTGTAGACGCGTCTACGGAAGCCCGGCTTGACCTCTTTGAACTCGGAATCGTCGAACGGCCAGACGTGCTCTTCGTCGCTCACGGGTGGATCGGTCCTCTCTGTTGTGCCGGCTGCCCGGCTACCGGCCCGCGGTCCTGTCGTTCTCCCACCCCTCGCGGTGGGAGCGGCGACCAGGACGTGCGATCACCGGCTCTAGAACATGCGGGCGATCATGTGCTTCTCGACCTCGCCCAGATGATCGGCGGCGGCCAGGGCCGCGGCCTTGGGATCGCCGCCGGTGACCGCGTCGGCGATGCGTACATGGGCGATCGACGCCTCAGCGATCACTTCCCGTACCGCGGCGGCGTTGTTCTCGGCGTCCAGCAGCGAGGAGAAGTCCTCGGAGGCGAACACCGCGTCCAGCGCCTTGCGGTACAGCTCGTGCAGGGTGGGGTTGCCACAGGCGCGGGCCAGCGCCAGATGGAACCTCCGGTCGAGGTCTCGGAACTCCTCCAGTCGCAGTCCGGGGCCGAACTCCGCCGCCAGCGCCGCTATCTGGGCCCGTTCGACGTCACTGGCCCGTAGGGCGGCCAGCTTGGCGATGGCGACCTCGGTCACCTGCCGTACCTCGAAGAGCTCCGAGACATTGCGCTTGCGCCGGTCATCCACTCCCAGCGGGACATCGGGCAGGGTTTCGGCGACGAAGAAGCGGTTGCCGCGCTTGATGACACAGCCCAGGAAGACCAGTCCCTGCACCGCCTCCCGCACCGATGTCCGCGCGACACCGAACTGTTCGCACAGCGTCCGCTCCGCGGGGAACCGCGCGCCCGGGGCGAGCGCGCCGTCCCGGATGCTCTCCAGCAGCGAGTCACGGACCTTCTCCGAGACCGTGGAGCGGGAGACGGGAGCGAACTGGATGGGGTCCATGGCCGTCAGGAGCCGCTCACGACGGCGAAGCGCCGTATCTCGGCGTCCAGGTCCAACGGGCGGACGATGGCCTGGTGGGCCTCGTCTCCCCAGTGCTCGGGCGGCACCAGCCACATCACCTCGAACTCCAACCCATCGGGGTCGAGCGCGTAGAGGCTCTTGTTGGCGCCGTGGTCGCTGGCGCCCTTGAGGGCGCCCGCCTTCAGCAGCCGCTCCCGTACCCCGGCCAGCGCCTCAAGCGTGGGCACTTCCCAGGCGATGTGGTACATCCCCACCGTCTTCGCCCCGGCTTCGGAGGCCTTGGCCTTCTCACCGATGGTGAAGAACGCGATGTCGTGGTGGTTCTCGGAGGCGGGGGCACGCATAAAGACGAAGCTGCCCGGGGGGCCCTCGATGATGGTCTCGAACCCGAGCACATCGTGATAGAAAGCCGCGGTCTTGCGGGCGTCCCGCACATAGAGGACCGCGTGGTTCATGCCTGTGATCGCCATCGCCAACAGCTCCTTTCGGACTTTCGGACTGATGGTCTGACATTCAGAAGGTAGGGATGCCAGACCATTTGGGTCTTTGTTTCTGGAGCACAAAGGACGGATTCAGCCGCTGTGCACCTGAACGTTCACGGCCTTGATCCGGGTGTACGCATCGACTCCGGTACGGGAGAAACCGCTGGACTTACGCGGTTCACCTCGGCCGCCGTTCATATCTGGCGCAAAATGGCAGTTGACATTGACTTCACCGCAGTCCAGGGCATCCGCGAACCGGAAGGCGCGCTCCAGGTTCGAGGTGAAGACCGTGCCGTTGAGGCCGTAGCTGGTGCCGTTGGCGAGCTCCACCGCCTCGGCCTCCGAGCTGAACGGCATCGCCGCCAGCACAGGACCGAAGACCTCCTGCTGCTCCAGCTCACAGCCGCGCCGCACCCCACCGAGTACGGTCGGCGCCACAAAGGCCGAACCGAGACCGGAGGGCACCGAGGGCGAGCCGATCAGCTTGGCGTCCCCCGCGCCGACGGCCCGCTCGACATAGCCGCGCACCCGCTCGGCGTGCCGCTCATTGATCAGCGGGCCGATGAAGGTCGAGGGGTCGAGCGCGTCCCCGATTGGCAGTGAGGCCGCCGCCTCGGCGACCCCGTGGATCACCTCGTCGTACACGGACTCCTCGATCAGCAGCCGGCTGCCGGCGACACAGACCTCGCCCATGTTCACAAAGGCCGCCATCATCGCCCAGCCCACTGCCTGCTCCAGATCGGAGTCGGCGAACACCACGACCGGGGACTTGCCCCCCAGTTCCAGATGGACCGGGGTCAGATTGCGGGCGGCCGCGGCCATCACATGACGGCCGGTCTCGGTGCCACCGGTCAGACTGATCAGATCGACCCGCGGATCGGTGATCAGCTGCTCGCCCACCCTGCCACCGGGGCCGAGCACCACATTGAGCACCCCGGCGGGCAGCCCGGCCGCGGTGAGGATACGGCCCAGCTCCACCAGGGTGATCACCGCGTCGATGGGCGGCTTCGCCACGATCGAGCAGCCAGCGGCCAGTGCGGAGGCGATCCGCTGGCTACCGGTCATCAGCGGCCCGTTCCACGGCAGCAGCTCCACCACCACACCGGCCGGCTCAGGCTGCCGTACGGTCAGGATCTCCGGGCCACCGCCCGGCAGCAGCTCCGGCGGGAAGGTGGCCCGCCGGGCGTCACCATGGGCGGTACGGGTCACGGCAGCGGCGTAGGAGAACGCGTTGGCGGCCTCGTACACATCGTTGACAAGCGCCCCGGACACCCCCTTGCCGGTGTCCAGGGCCTCCAGAGCGGCGAGCCTCGGCGCGTTCGCGCGGATGGCCGCCGCTGCCGCCTCCAGCACCTCGGCCTTGCGCGGCCCCGGCATCCGCCGCCAGACACCACTGTCGAAGCTGCTGCGAGCGGCGCCGATGGCCGCGTCCACCTCCTGCTCGGTTGCGGCGAGGAAGCGGGCCGGCTGCTGGCCGGTGGAAGGGTCGGTGATCGGCTGCGGTGTGCCGTCGGTGGCCTCCTTGCCCCCGATGAGCTGTGGATAGGGCTCGGTGCTGAGCCAGCCCGGCTGGAGCCTGGGCTCAGCGCCAGCGCTGTCGTCGGGGCCCTGTTCGGACGTCGCGGCACACATCGCGGCTTCTCCCTCTCACTACCTGGACGCTTCTGATGAATTCGTGTCAGGTTGACGCCCGCGGGAGGCAGCCGCATCGTGTTCCCGGCATGGACAGCGGCCCGTTGATTGTGCTCCCGGCCACGATGTTCTCCGGGCGTCGGCGACCTAATGTCCCTGGTCATGGTGAGAGACGCCGACTCAAGCGAGCCGAGCGCCCGGACGGACGCGGGCAGCCCGGATGCTCCGCTGTGGTCCCCGGGCACAACGGGACCGCACGGCAGAAGCGACGCGGCCAGCGGAACGGACCCGGAGGCCTCCGGTCTCCATGGGTCCGCCGCAGGACCGGAAGCCGTCGGCCTCCATGGATTCGGTCCGGGACTGCGCCCCGACCTCCTGGTCACGGGTGGCGATGTGGTCACCATGAACGCCCGCCGTGAGGTCCTCGCGGGCGGAGCCGTCGCCATCGCGGGCGATCGCGTCCTCGACGTCGGAGCCACCTCGGAGCTTCGGAACCGCTGGCCCGGCACCCCCGAACTCGACGCCCGGGGCTGTGTGGTCACCCCCGGGATGATCAACGCCCATCAGCACCAGACCGGTGACCCGCTGGCCCGTGCCCAGATACCCGACGACCTACCGCCCGGCGCCTCCATCGACACCTGGGCCATCCCCCTGCACGCCGCCCACACCGCTGCGGACGACGCACTCTCCGCACTGCTGACCTGCGTGGAGAACCTGCGCAACGGGGTGACCACCCTCGTTGAGGCCGGTACGGTCGCCCACCCCCACCGGGTCGCCCACGCCATGCACACGGCAGGCATCCGGGGCACCATCGGCACCTGGGGCTGGGATGTCCCCGGAGCGCCCTTCGCCGCTCCCGCGCCCCAGGTCCTGGACCGGATCTGCGAGTTGATCGAGACCTATCCGGCAGGCGGCCAGGTCGAGGGCTGGGTCACCCTCGTCGGCCACGGCCTGGCATCCGATGAACTACTGATGGGCGCTGCCGAGTTGGCTCGTTCCACCGGCGCCCCGATGACCATGCACCTCTCCCCCTCCCAGTCCGATCCCGAGCACTACCTCAAGACCACCGGCCGCCGGCCGGTCACCCATCTGGAACACCTCGGTGTGCTGGGACCGCATCTACTGCTGGCCCACGCCGTCTGGCTGGACGACACCGAGACCGATGCTCTCCTTCGCAGCCGTACCGCCGTCGCCTACTGCCCCTGGGCCTACCTCCGGCTGGGCCAGGGAGTGACCCGAGCGGGCCGTCACGCCGAGATCTTCGAGCGCGGCGGTCGACTCGCGCTCGGTACCGACTCCGGGAACGCCGGCGACAGCTCCGACATCCTCCGTACCGCCGCACTCGCGGCGGGTCTGGCGAAGGACATGCGCGTCGATCCCACGGTCGGGCTCGGCGCCGCGGGCGCGCTGGAGTTGGCCACCATTCGCGGCGCCGAGGCCATCGGCATGGCCGATCGGATCGGCTCCCTCGAACCGGGCAAGTACGCGGATCTGGTGGTCCACTCCACCACCGGCCCCCAGTGGGCGCCCCGCGGAGACATCGCCCATCAACTGGTGTGGTCATCCGATGGCCGCTCGGTGCGGGATGTGCTGGTCGGCGGTCGGGCCGTGGTCCGCGACCACTTGTGCACCACCGTCGATGAGACCGCCCTCCACACCGACGCCGCCCAGGCCGCCACCGATCTGCTGACCAGATCCGGGGTACCGGCCCGCTCCAGTTGGCCGGTCATACCGGCGCAGTGACCCACCCGCCCACCAACGCCGTACCGCCCCTCTATCCTCCGGGAGTCCCCGTATGAAGATCGCCGTCATCACCGCCGCCGAGCAGGTCGGACTGCGCGAGGAGCCGGATCCGGTACCGGGTCCCGAGGACGTGCTGGTCAGGATCGGCGCCTGCGGTCTGTGCACCATGGAGCGCCGCCTCTACCTGGGCACCAAGCCCATCTACCCCGTCGCCGCGGGTCATGAGGTCGCCGGCGAGGTCATCGCGGTCGGCGCCAAGGCCGCCGTGCTGCCCGGCGTACCCCGGGTCGGTGACACCGTCACCCTCGATCTGCTCACCCGCTGCGGCAGCTGCACCTCCTGTCGCCGAGGCCGGAGCGCGCTCTGCAAGCAGCCGCAGGGCGGTGCGCTCTCGGACGGAACCATCTCGATGGGCGCGGGCCTCGCCCAGTTGGTGAAGGTTCCCGCACGGCAGGCGTTCGGCACCGGCTCCGCGCCGCTGCGGCACGCCGCCATGGGCGAACCGCTCGCCTGTGTCACCCACTCCGCACGCCTCGGCGGACTGCGCGCCGGCGACCGGGTGGCCGTCGTCGGCGCCGGTTACATGGGCCGGCTCCACCTCGCGCTGGCCAAACTGCGCGGTGCGGCATCGGTCGGTCTGATCGACATCAGCGAGGAGCGGTTGACCGAGGCACGGGAGGCCGGCGCCGACTGGACCAGCACCCCCGCCGAGGCCGTCGCCAAGGGCGGCAAGCAGGATCTGGTGTTCGTCACCGCGGGCGCTCCCGACGCGTTGGAGACCGCGGTGGCCATGTGTGACGACGGCGGTACGGTCGTCCTGTTCGGCGCCTTCCCCAAGGACCTGTCCGCCGGAATCAGCCCGGACGCGATCCACCACCATGAGCTGACCGTCCTCGGTGTCTTCAGCCATGAGCCCCAGGACTGGACCGAGGCGGCGGCCCTGATCGCCTCCGGTCGACTCGCCACCGATCTGGACGCCCTGGTCACGGCCGAGTTCCCGCTCGCCGAGGTGGATGAGGCACTGCGGCTGGCCGCGAAGTCACCGGTCTATCGAGTCCTCGTGGGCGGCTGACCGTGTCGCCCGCGTCCGCTCCGGTCGTCGTCGGGGTCGACCTGGGAAGCAACTCCGCCCGCGCACTGGCCCTCGACCCCGACGGCCGCACCCTGGGCAGCGCCACCGCCGGCTACCCGGGCTCGGACTCCTGGCGGCCCGGCCACGCAGACCCGGCGGGCTGGCTCGCCGGCGCCACCGATGCCGTACACCGGCTGGCGGCACAACTGCCCGCTGCAGCCGCACCCGTCGCGCTGTCCTTCGGTGGCCAGAGCCCCACCACGGTCGCGACTCACCCCACCCGATCGACGGCGCTGACCTGCCGCCACCCGGCCGGCGCCACCGGCTCACCGGTGGAGCAGCACCACGCCCAGAGCGCGCTGCTGGCCCAGGAGTACGGCTCCGACGCCGTGATCTGGCAGCTGTACGACTGGGTGATGGCCGAGTTGGGCGCGGATCGGCACCAGTCCCGCTGGCCCGGGGACCCGCTGCTGACCGGCTACGGCCCCGCTGCCCCGACCGGTTCGGTGGTGGGCAGGGCCAGCGGCGCCCGCGGTCTGCCCAGCGGTACGCCGCTGGTAGCCGGGGCCCAGGACGCGTATCTGGCGTTCTGGGCGGGCGGCCTCGATCAGCCGGGGCGCGCGATGGACCCGGGCGGACGCACCGGCGGCCTGGCCGTCGCGGTGGCCGCCGGATCGCCCGCCGCCGATCACTACGCCCTGCCCAGTGCCGTTCCGGGACTCGACATCGTCGGCGGGCCCGTCGCGGCCCACGGTCTGATGCTGGAGTGGCTGAGCGGACTGACCGGGCGAAAGGTGCCCGAACTGCTGGCGCTGGCCGACGGGGTGCCCGCGGGCGCCCGGGGCGTCAGTGTCATCCCCTATCTGGAGGGCGAGCGCGCACCCCGCTGGAACCGCGCCCTACGCAGCGAGATCCACGGCCTGTCCGCGTCCGCCGGTCCCGGTGAGATCACTCGGGCCGCACTGGAGGGCGCCGCCTACGGACTGGCCCACATCGCCATGGAGCTGGCCGCCAAACAGGCCCCCATCCACACCCTGGTCTGCGCCGGTTCCCCGGCACTCAGCCGACTGTGGTGCTCGGTCAAGGCCTCGGTCCTCGGTGTACCGGTCGAGGTGCCCGAACCGGTCGATGTGGCCGCCTACGGCGCCGCACTCGCAGCGGGTGCGGGCGCGGGCTGGTGGCCCGTACCGGGTGCCGGGCGAGGCGGCGACTGGCCGAGGCCGACGATGACGCTGATCGAGCCCGAGCCCGACCCGGTGTACGAGGACGGGCTACGGCAGTTCCTCGCGCTCGGGGACGCGGGCGTGGCCCGAGTGACCGAACGCCAGGAACGCGCCGCGCGAACCACCTCCCCCAACACCCCGACAGACATCGCCGCGTAACACAGCGCAGCCCGCGCGATGACCGAACACAGCACAACCCTGGAGCCGATATGCCCAACCCCGTGATCTTCATGGATCTGCCGACACCGGATGTCGAGGCCACCTCCCTCTTCTACGCGGACCTCTTCGACTGGACCTTCAACCGGCGCCCGGCCGGGAAGTTCTCCGAGGTACTGCCGGGAGTCAAGCCCAACCTCGGCATCCATCTGGACGAGCGCCCCTCGACCGGCGGCCCGGTGCCCCGGATCTACGTCATGGTCGACGAGCCCCCCGCCTATCTGGAGAAGGCCGTGGCCAACGGCGCTTCGGTGATCTGGGAGGAGAAGCCCTGGGAGGAGTTCGAGGCCCGGTACGCGGCCTTCCGCGACCCCTGGGGCAATGAGGTCGTGCTCTGGCGCGACAAGGGCACCTACTTCAAGAGCGGCCACGCCCCCGAGGCGTAGGCCCCCGGCCGCGACGGGCCGCGCTCGCCGCGGTGTGACCGAACCACCAGGCATCACCAGGCACCACCGAGAAACCCCGAGGAACCGCGATGACCAACACCCTTATCTTCGTTGACCTGCCCACCCCCGACGTCGAGGCATCGACGGAGTTCTACCGGGAGCTGTTCGGCTGGACCATCAACCCCCGGCCGCAGGGCGTCTTCCACCAGGTGGTCCCCGGTGAGGGCCTCCACCTGGGCATCTTCAGCGAGACCGAGCAGTACCCCGACCCGGCCCCCCTGCCCGCCCAGCAGCCGCGCTCGGGCCTGCACACCCGCGTCTACATCCTGGTGGACGGCCCTCCCGGCGACTACCTCAACAAGGCCGTGCTGCTCGGTGCCACCGCACTGTGGGAGCAGAGCTTCTGGAAGGAGTTCAACGGCCACCACGCCTCGTTCCTCGACCCGTGGGGGAACCAGATCGTGATGTGGCGCGCGCCTGACGCGGATGAGGCGAGCGGCAAGGACGACGAAGCGTCCAGCTGACGGGCGGGGCGTACAGCTGTCGGCACCAGGTGGTTTCTCGGTGTGATCGGCACGAGTGGTGGTGCCGATCGGGCAGTGGGCAGTACATGCAGCACAACACTCGGCCGGGGGTTTCCGGCCGGGTGTTGTGCGTTGGGGCGCTGCCCGGCCAGGGCTCGAACCTGTTGATGGCGGTGGTTGTCACCGGTGGGTCCATTGGCCCCGGAGGGGGTCTGAGCCCAGCGGTAGGCTCCGCGTCCCTGCCCTCCCTCCCCCGCCACGACTCCCCGGTGCCACCGCGCCGGAGGCCAGGTGCCGGGGAGGTGGATGACGACGCGTTGATCGAGAAACCGCCCTGGCCGCCGGGGGCTGATGGCGGTCATGAGTCGGACGGAGCCTTCGACCCCTTGGACCATCAGTGACGCCGTGCGCCAGTCATGGGGTGGTCCGCCCGACCGTCGTACCGAGCACGGCCGGACGGACCTTCCTCGCCACCCCGCTTGATGATCCCGCTGCGTTGCCTTGGCCGGGTATTCAGGGGGTGGACGTCTGGGGAGAGACGGCGTCGTCGGGTCGGTCGCTGTGCACTGGCGATACGGTCAACACGTAGCGGCCCGACCAGTCCGACGCGGTGAGTGTGAACGGAGCGCCGTCCAGCAACTGCCGATAGGCGGCGAGCCGGGACTCCTGGTCCGCGACCCAGTTCCGTATCTGGGTGGGCGCGTCCCCAAGGTCCAGCCAGTCATCCGGGTCCATGCAGATCAAGGTGCTGGACCAGGGCACATCGGGGTCCGGGTCCAGACCATTGGCGATACGGGACGCCTGAACACAGGTCCACCGCAAGGCGCGCCCTGCATAGGGGGTGGCGAACCTCCCCAGCACCAGCTGAGCCGACTCAGCTCCCTCCGAGCCGCCCTGCGGCACCTCCACGATCGCCTCGGCACGGTAGATGGGCCCCACGGGATCAACCATCAGTCCCGACCCTCCCCTTCGGCGCGAGGACAGCCGTCTTCCTCCTCCTGCCTCTTCGCGACCATGACCCGGGCGAAGTCGGCCAAGTTCGCGGCGTCCTGGCCCGCGCACAGCACGCCCGGGCTGTCCATGGGCACCACCCAGTACGCGCCATAGCTCAGGTCCGGCTCCACACGGTCGGTCGCGGGCACCCCGAGGAAGGTGTTCGACCCAAGGCAGTCGGCATCCTGGAGACTCCAGCGGCGAGCAGTGCTCGCCGGGGTGAGCACGTAGTACTGACGGCTCCGCGGGTCGTGGAACACCGGACCGCCATGGAGGGCTTCGGCCAGGAACTCCGCGAGGGCCTCCGGTTCCTCGGTGTCCGCGGCAGCGCGCACAAGGGCGCCGGGGATACGGACCGCGGTGAACAAGCCACCGCAGCGCAGAAGCGCCACACCGTACGTGGCCCATTCGAAACGGGCCCGACTGGGCTCAGCCGCCGCCGCAAGCAACCAGTGCGCGACGGCGAGTCGCCGTTCGGCTCCGGTCGTCAGGTCGTTCGTGACGGCCGGAACCTCTTGCCGCGCGCCGTACGGACTGCACTGCTGGTCTTGGCGCTCGGCCTCCTGCGCGCGGTACTGCGCGTCTTCCAGGGCCGGCAGACATCCATGCGATTTCGGAGGCTCCGACTCTCCATGGGTTCCCGCCGCTCGCAGCAGAGCCGAGCGGATCGACGGCTCACCCGGCTGAGGGCCTTGTTCCTCGCTCATGAGGCAATCAGATCGCCGTCAACGAGCCGGTCCCAGGGGAATCGTAGGGGGGAGAATTCTGTCGAGGGGGAAATCGAGGGGGAGCCCGAGCGTCAGGATGGACCCACGTCCACGGACGAGAGGGCACACTCATGTCAGCAGCCGACGAGTCATTCGGCCACCTGCTGTACAGGCTCCGGTGCGAAGCCGGGCGTACACAGGAAGAGCAAGCCGAGGCAGTCAACGCGGTCACCGGTCGGGAGACGCTGACTCGCAGGGAGATCAGCCGATACGAGAACAACCGGAACATCCCGACGAACCACACGGTCGCGCAGATCGCTGTCGCCTGCGGAGTACCGCCCAAGCAGCTCCAGAGGGAAGCCACAGCCGCCCGTGCTCGACGCCACAGTGGGGATCATCGGGAGGATGAGGAGCAGGACGGCATGAGACGAAGGAACTTGATAGAAGGTGCGATCATCGGCGCCACGGCGGCAGCGGAACCGTGGGGGCGCCTGGCCCATGCACTCGGGCGCGGTGGCCGTATCGACGCGGAGGCCGCCCATAGCCTCATCCAGCGCGCGGAAGCCCTGCACATCAGTGAGTTGCACCTGAGCGCCCACCAGCTCCGAGGCCATGTCGCAGCCCATCTCGACACCCTCACCGCGGCACTCGCTCACGCTGGCGAGCACGAGCGAGCTCTCATCGTGGCCGCCGGAGAGACCGCCGCCCTCGCGGGATGGCTGGCCTGGGACCTCGGAGACCATCTCGCCGCCCGCGCCTACTACCGCGTCACCGCCGACTGCGCCATCGCGGCTGGCCACCCCCCGCTCCGCGCCCTTGCCCTGACCTACGCGAGCTACGGCACGGCCGACCCGACCCAGGCGATCGATCTGCTCATCCAGGCGGCCCACGACGTGCGAGGCCCAGGTGCCGCCACCGCCGCCGCGTGGGTCCACGCCCGGCACGCGGAGGAAGCGGCCAGAACTGGTGAACCCGGCAAGACCACCAGCACGCTGCGTGCTCTCGATCGGGCCCGAACCGCCTACGACTACGCGGACCACACCACCGAACACGCGTGGACCCGGTTCATGAGCCCTGCCAGACTGGATGCGCTTGTCCTGTCCGCCTACGGACGCCTCTCACATCCAGACTTGACCGACGCCGCCCATACCGCAGCACAGCAGCTCGGGAGTGAACGGTCGGACGCGGGTGTCGTCATCCTTGGCGACATCGCTGCGGCCCTGCTCCAAGGTGGAGACCTTGATCAAGGCGTCTACGTCGCACGCGAGTTCGGTGCCGCGGCGACCGCCCGTCCCAACACCATGGGCCGTGATCGCGCACAGGCGATCATCGCGAGGCTTCCGGCCAAGGAGCAAGACCTTGCCGAGCACCTGCGCGACCTCGCCTCATAAGGCTGCGCGCCCGCACAACCGAGCTCGCTCGGCGAGGTGACTACGCCTCGGTGCTCTCCGCGACCACCCACGCCAGATACGCTTCCGAGCCGCCTTCCACCGGGAGCACGATCCACTCCGGCACCTCATAGCTGTGAGCGGCCGCGACCCACTCGGCCAGCTGCGGCAAGCGGTCCCGAGTCGTCTTGTACGAGATCCGCCACTCCCGCTCCGTCTGCACCGCACCCTGCCAGCGGTAGACCGCCGTGAAGGCAGGGTCGATATGCGCACACGCCGCCAGCCTGCGATCCACCGCGCCCCGCGCCAACTCCCCCGCCCTCCCCTCGTCATCGATAGTGGTCTGCGCAATCACCACATCCGTAGGCACCACAACACTCCTCCATCCGGGAATACCGAGCCTACCCAGAGACTCACCTATGGCGACGTCGATGAGGTCAGCCGCCCGTGCCGCCCGCTGCTTGGAGATCCGGGAAGAAGCGGAGCTCTCCCACGCGCATGTGACAACGCCCGGTCCGGCGAGTGTCGAAGCCGGTCATCGAGCGACCTTTCGCCGTCCGAGGAGAGAGCGTCCAGCGCTTCAGCCATCTCCCGCGGCCCAAGTGGCGCACCGGTCCAGCCCCTCTTCTCCGCTGCGGTCCGCCCGACCGTCGTACCGAGCACGGCCGGACGGACCTTCTTCGCCACCCCGCTTGATAGTCCCGCTGCGTTGCCTTGGCCGGGTATTCAGGGGGTGGACATCTGGGGAGAGACGGCGTCGTCACGTCAGTCGCTGTTCACCGGCGATACGGTCAACACGTAGCGGCCCGACCAGTCCGACGCGGTGAGTGCGAACGGAGCGCCGCCCCGCAACTGCCGATAGGCGGCGAGCCGGGACTCCTCATCCGCGACCCAGTTCCGCAACCGGGTGGGCGCGTCCCCAAGGTCCAGCCAGTCATCCGGGCTCATGCAGATCAAGGTGCTGGACCAGGGCACATCGGGGTCCGGGTCCAGACCATTGGCGATACGGGACGCCTGAACACAGGTCCACCGCAAGGCGCGCCCTGCATAGGGAGTGGTGAACCTCCCCAGTACCAACTGAGCCGACTCGGTCTGACCCGGGCCGCCCTGCGGCACCTCCACGATCGCCTCAGCGCGATAGGTGGGATCTGCGGGGTTGGTCATCGGTCACGCACCGTTTCCAAGCGGATCGCCAACGTGGTCGCTCCGGCAATCGGCGGCGGTAGTCGCAGCGCTCACGCCAACTCCACCTCAGCCCAGACGCATTTGCCCCGCCGCAGAGGGACGGCGCCCCATCGGCCGGAGCACAACGCAGCCACTATCGCCAGCCCCCGCCCGGACTCGTCATCGAGGTCGGCCGCCTGCGACTGCGGCACCCGTCGCGACCGGTCCACCACGGCGATCCGCACCACGCATTGGTCCCGCCGCGTCACCGTCACCCGCACCGTGCTCAGGCGCGCATGCACAACAGCGTTCGACATGAGCTCCGTGACCACGATCCACGCAGTGTCCTCAAGCCGCTCCAGCCCCCACGCTCGTAGCGCCGAGGAGACCAGGCGCCGTGCGGATCGAACGGACTCGGGCGCCCTCCGCAGGGACTCGGTGTAGACGGTCCTTCCTGTGGCTGAGGCTTCGGCCACGGGCGCGTCGATCGTCATCCCTCTGCTGTCGGGGCTCTGCTGACTGCTCACGGACCGGGCTCCCCTCAGTGGCTTGCTCACATACGAGTCAACTCCCCTGAGGCGACGGGCGTCGGAAGCCAGAAACGACGTTCTCGCCGGACTTTTCACCGTAAACGGACTTTCCTATCCGCCCGAACCCGCTACCTTCTGTGTTCGACCGAACCACGGAAGGTGATGAGGTGTCTGATCTGACGTCCTTCGAACACGCCTGTCTGCTGCAAGGGTGGGCAAAGCCAGCAGACTTCCTTCGGGCCTTCCAGGCCACAGCGGACGTCCTGCATGAGTCGGCCGCGCTGACCGACCGCCAGTTACGCCGGTGGCGTCAGCCCGCGCCTCCCGCGCCACGGCGGCGCGCCTGGCGAATTCTGCACGCCATGTTCGGAATCTGTCCGACCGAACTCGGGTTCCCTGGGCCGCCGCCAGGTGTCACCTTGGGAGGTGAACCTCTTCACACACAGAGAGGCACTTCCGTGGACCGTCGCGCGTTCCTCGCAGACTCCCTAGGGGCGGCAGCTACCGTGGGCTTACCAGCCCACCTTCGGCCACTCACCCCACCAGGCAAATCCGGCTCGGTCGGCACTACCCATCTCCTCGAACTCCGCGCGGGTTTGCACTCCCTCTTCCAACTCGACGATGCCTACGGCGGTGCGGCCGTCCGCTCGTTGGCCATCCGGCATCTGCGCCGGGTGCGCCGGGTCATCGAGACCAGCAAATACCCGGACACCATCGGCCGACAGCTCAAGATCCTCTCCGGGGAGATCACCGGATGGTGCGGATGGCTGCACTACGACGCCACCGACCAGGACACCGCCCTTCGATACTGGCGTGAGGCCCTGACCACGGCGGCCACGCTCGGGGACACCAACCTTGAGATTCAGGTCTTCTCCCAGATGAGCTTGCAGGCGTCATGTGAAGGCCGAGCGCGGGACGGCCTTGACCTGGCACACGCCGCCCAAGAACGCGCCACCCGCCTCAGCTCGCCGGTGCTCCAGTCCATCATCGCCTGCCGGGAGACTCGCGCTCTGTCCGGGATGGCCGATGGCAAGACGGCAGGCCGCCGTCTTGCCGATGCCATGCGCCTTCTCGACCACAAGGGACGCGGGTACCCCTCCTCTGAATGGGCCGCCTTCCACGGGCCAACGGAGGTGGAGTACTGCCAAGGGCTCCTCTACAACGAACTCGGCAACCACCAGGCCGCCGTCCCCTTCTTCCGCGCTGCTCTGGCCCACCAGAGGAGCAGCTACGGCCGCAACCGGGCGTTGTACCGACTGATGCTCGCCAGCACCCTGGTGAAGGCCGGAGAGATCGAAGAGGGCGCTACCTACGCGGTGCAAACGTTGGAGCACCTGGACGAGGTCGAGTCCGGTCGCGTCATGCGACGACTTGCCGAGGTGACCGAGGCACTCCGACCAGTCGATGCCGTCTCCGCCAGGGATGCCGTCGAGCGACTGGACGAGTACGCCCGCTTGAAGAGTGCGGCTTGATGCCTGGCCGCCGATAGGTGGCGACTAAAAACGCCCCTATGTCCTACCGGTTGCCGTGGCGCACATGGAGATTGCGCGACCCCGGCTAGCCATGCTTCGAGGAGAAGAATGAACCGATACACCGTAGTGCCATGAGGCCTGACGCGGATGGAACCCTATCCGACGCTGAGCAGGCAGACCGCAACGCTCGTGGGACTGGCCCCTGACACGCAGACCGCGGTCTACCAGGACTCGGAGGGCCGCCGACTGGAGATGGGCAGGCACTCGACCCACCGCGGGGTGGAGACCGCGACCACCACGAACCCGGGCGACGGCGCCGGTCCCAGCGTCAGTGACGATGACCACGACCAGAAGACGGAGCAGGACGAAGCCGAGGACCGCTCTTGAGCATGAGTACTCACCGCCCGGTGGTGGTACTCACGGAGCTGGCCGACCCCACGGCCGACTGGGTGATCACCGAGCTGAACGAGCGGCGGGTTCCCGTCGTCCGGCTCGACTCGTCCAATCTCCCCGGTCTCGTCGTACGGATGCTGGAGGACCTGGACCCGAAGGACGGCGCCCGCGTTCTGGAGATCGGCACCAGAGTGGAAGGGGGGCCCTGGCTGGTCCACGCCATCGACATCGGTGACGGCTCCCTCGCCACCCTGGTCCCCAACGACGACAGCGGTTACGGGTTCCGTGTACGCCAGGGCGGCCCCCACCGGCTCTGGGATGACGTCGAAGCCGCCATCGATGCCTGGAAGGCAGCGGGCTCACCTCCCCAGACCGCCTTCACCCTTACCGTCACCCCCACTGAACAGCGGGTACGCCTTGACACCCCCGACGGGCCGAGCTGGACTCTGCCCACCTGACCCTCCTTGCGGGCTTCGCGGGCGGCGCCTATCCGCGACCGAGGTGATCGGAGAGGGCGTCGGCGCAAAGTGCCGTGTCTCCCTCGCCGGCTTGGCCGGTGAAGGAAGGTGGGCAGCCTGTTCCGGCCCCGGGCGGCCCCCTTGGAACCATCGTGATGGTCCGCGGAGTTCCGCATGTGACATGACTGCGGATGAATCGGGGGCGGGGACGATGAAATCGGGATTACGGATAGCTGCTGCTTCCAGCGGACTCGCGTTACTGCTCTTGGCCGGGTGCAGCGGAGGCACCGGGGGCGACAAGGGCGGCGCTGAAGTGGAGCTCCGGGTCGACAAGCCGGTGGCCCTGGCCGATGAGCCGGTGCGCATCCAGGTCACGGGCCTGGATGCGGGTCAGGAGGTGACGGTCACCGCACAGGCCGCGGACTACAGGGATCAGCAGTGGAACGGGCAGGCGACGTTCACGGCGGACAGAACGGGGGCGGTGGACCTGACCCGTGACCGGCCGCGTTCGGGGACGTATCAGAAGGCCGACGGCATGGGTCTGTTCTGGTCGATGAAGCCGGAGAGCGGGGTAGCCGACCAGTCTTGGTTCATCGCGAAGCCGCCGGAGCACCAGCCAGGTTACGAGGTGCACCTGGCGGTCAACGCCGACGGCAAGCAGATCGCGGCCCACCGGTTGACCCGCACCTGGATGCGTGAGGGTGTCACCCATCGACCGCTGACCATGGCCGAGGACGGGGTGCGGGGCTCGCTGTATCTGCCGCCCACCGGCGCCGCACGCCGCCCGCCGGTGCTCAGCTTCGGCGGTTCGGAAGGCGGCCTCGGCGACAAGTTCTCCCCCGCGCTGCTGGCCTCCCGGGGACACCCCGTGCTCGCCCTGTGCTACTTCGGCTGCGATGAGCGCCCCAAGACCCTGTCGGGGATCAAACTGGAGTACTTCGCCACCGCTGCCCGGCTGCTGAACCGCGAGCACGGCAGCGGATCGCAGCGCCCCCACGTCATCGGCGCCTCACGCGGCAGCGAGGCCGCGCAACTCCTCGCCCACTACTACCCGGACCTGGTCCAGGACGTCGTCGCCTATGCCCCGAGCCACAAGACCAACACGGGCTTTCCCCGCAACGACGCGGCCTGGACGAAAGACGGCAAGGCGGTCAAGCACGCGCCCATTCCCCTCCAGCGGGTGCGCGGCACCGTGCTGGCCATCGCGGGTGGGGCAGACGGGCTGTGGCCGGCGGCGCCTTCGGCCGAGGAGATCGGCAAACAGAAGGGGGCCTCGGGTGGCCGACACCGGGCGCTGATCTATCCCCAGGCCGGGCACGGCGTCAGCACACCCCCGTACACCGCTCTCGCCAGATCCTTCAAGCACCCGCTGAACGGTGTCACCTACCACATGGGCGGCACACCGGCCGCAGACGCCCACGCACGCTCCGACAGCTGGCCTCAGGTGCTGTCGCTGCTCCAGGACTAGAGGACGACCGATACCGCTCACCCCGGGCCCATCGGCGTACCCAGGGATCTACGCGCCGACGGCAGCCACCTCCGTGAGGCCGCCCTGGAGACGTACGGCCAGGGACGGAGCCCAACACGACGTGATGACACTCGATGCCCCGCTGACGATCGGCCAGCATGATCTGACAATCAGTCAGTGCCCGGCGCATCGGGCTCACCAGGGCAACGGCCCGGGCCCGATGCGGAGCACTGAACCTCCTTCAGGGCGGGTCCTAGAGAGGATTGCTGCCGTCCCTGTTGAGCGGGTTCCCCGGGCGGAAGAACCGCTTGGCGACGAAGTGGCCTCGCTCGGCCGCCATACGGAACCAGGGCTCCGACTCCTCAAGTCCGTCGCGCTGCTCGACGAGTCTGCCCATCTCCCACATCGACTCGACATCGCCGTTGTCGACGGCCATGCGCAGCAGACGCTCCGCCTCATCGAAGTCGCCCTGGATCTTGGCCATCATCGCCAGGCCGCGCAGTGCCCCCGGGTCGCCCCCCGCCGCGCCGACTCTCAGTTCATCGACCGACACCCGCCGTCTGCGGCGCAGGGCCCCGCTGACCAGGAGCAGGATGCCCAGGACCCAGAGGATCCAGCTCACTTCGGTGAACGTGCCCCGGTCCGTCGTCACACCGATGATGCTCAGAACCGCAGCGACGAACAGTAAAATGCCGGCCACGCTGACCCCCCTCTTGGTGCCGCCCCCACCTGCCAGGGGGCAGGATAGACGCCCCCGGTCCCCTTGCCGAGAGTGTGAACCAGCCAGCGGTGTGGGCCCGGCACCCGTCCCCCGACTGAAGCCACAGCTGAGCGAACGAGGCGGCCCGACACCTCCACCACCAACGCGAGCTCGGCAGGTCCTGGGCCGGACTGAGGCCGAACCGACCAGCCAGGCGGGCTACGCCTCAGCGGTCTGAGCCACCACCCACGCCAGATACGCTTCCGAGCCGCCTTCCACCGGGAGCACGATCCACTCCGGAACGTCGTAACCGTGGTTGGCCGCGACCCACTCGGCCAGCCGAGGCAGGCGATCCCGAGTCGTCTTGTACGAGATCCGCCACTCCCGCTCCGACTGCACCGCACCCTGCCAGCGGTAGACCGCCGTGAAGGCAGGGTCGATATGCGCGCACGCCGCCAGCCTGCGATCCACCGCGCCGCGCGCCAACTCCCCCGCCCTTCCCTCGTCATCAAGGGTGGCCCGCGCCATCACCACGTCCATCGACACGTCGGCTCTCCTCGGTCCGGGGATACCGAGCCTACCCAGGCGCGTGCCCGACGCCGCAGCTGCCCTGGGGGGTGCGGAGAAGTCGGCAGGGATCTAGAAAGGCTGTCTGACCTGCGTCAACGAAGCCACCCTCAGACCGTTTCCAGAAAGGCCGTACGCCCCGGTGCCCGGCATCCACCGCGTCGGCGCCGCCGAAAACCACCCATACAGCGTTGAGTACTCGTACTCATGTCCACACGCGTCCCGCGGTCCACCGTGGAGATCAGCACCCACGAACCGAACCGAGGGACCCGCGATGTCGAACGCCACCCGTCCGCGACGCCTCCCACGTCTGCGCCAGTTCCTTGTGCTCGCCATGGACAACTGGCTCGCCCGGGGCTATCTGGCAGCCTTCGCCGCCTCCCTACCGATCGCGTTCTTCTCCCCGGAGAGCACCTACGCCATGGCTCCTCTGCTGCTCACGGCGCCCCTGTCCGTCCTGGGCATGGCTCTCCCCTTCGGTCCCGGCACCGAGGGCGGTGGGGTGGTCGAGGCGGTCGCCATCGCCTTCTCCGTCGGCTGGCTCCTGTTGAGCGCACTGGTCAACGCCGCCGTACTGGGCTCCCTCGCCCATCACGTCCGCGACAGCCGCACCGCCCGACCTGTGTGACCCCCTCCCGCGTCGGCGCTCAGACCTCCCCGCACCCCCACTCAGCACTCGCAGCACCCTCGAACGGAAAGGTACGAACGGACATGGCACGTTCTGCACACCCCCGCCCGCGGAGGGTTCGGGCCCTGCTGGCGCCCGCGGTGGACAACTGGCTCGCACGCGGATACCTCGCGATGGTCGCGGCCTCGCTGGGATTCTTCCTGTACGCGGTGTATGTGGCGCGGGACCCAGGGTTCGCCGGGATCTGGCCGCTGATGACCACGGCACCGCTCAGCGTCCTCGCCCTGCTGGTGCCGACCCCCGAGTGGGACTCCTCTCTCGACTGGCTGACCCCGGTGGTCTTCTCCACGGGGACTGCCCTGGCCGGGCTGGTCAACGCCGTGCTGCTCGGCCTGCTCGCCCGCAAGCTACGGGCGGGGCAGCCGCGCCAGGCCTTCTGAGACCAACCTCGGCTCCCCTCGCCGGGTGCGGGGCCGCCCGAGGGCCGATACGCATACCGTCGCGAATTCGCGTCTGCTGCAATTGGCGGCACTTGGAACATCGGAGCGAAATCCGGCGCTGAGCTCCGTCGGCCCTGGTGGGAGCTGACGGCGCCGGTACGTCAAGACTCCCCCCGGGGCGATCGCCGAGCTGACCAGCCTCCTCGCTCCCGGCGACACCCGCCGCTGAACACGCGACCGCAACGGGCTTGACCTTGTCGCGACGGCAGGGTTTCTACTGAGGCCATGCGGATCGGAGAGATCGCCGCGCTCGTCGGGGTCACGACCCGGGCGATCCGGCACTACCACCATGTCGAGCTGCTCCCGGAACCGGAGCGGCGCCCCAACGGGTACCGGGCCTACGGTTTTCGCGACGCCGTCCTGCTGGCCCGCGTACGCCAGCTGACCGAGCTCGGACTCAGCCTCGACGAGGTCCGCGACGTCCTCGCGGACGACGCGGGACGCGACCTGACCGAGGTACTGGAGGAGCTGGACGCCGACCTCGCCCGGCAGGAGGCCGAGATCGCGGAGCGCCGGCGGCGGCTCACGGTGCTGCTGGCCGCCGGGACGGGTCAGGACCAACCGCTGTCCCCCGCGCTCGCCGCGCTCCTCGCGAAGGCGCCGCCCACCGCCTCGCCCGCCGCCGCCAAGGACCGCGAGCACCTGATGCTGCTCGACGCCCTGGGCTCCCCCGGCCAGGAAGCGTTCGCCGCGCTGGGGCCGTTGGCGTCCGACCCGGGAGTGCTCGCGCTGTACGAACGCCTCGACGCGCTCGCCGAAGCCTCGACGGACGATCCGCGGATCCCGGCCCTCGCCGCCGACCTGGTGGCGGCCGTCCCCGACGAGGTGTTCACCGCGATCCCCGCCGAGGGACAGGTCGCGACGGGATTCCAGGAGGCGTTGCTCGCTGAGTACGCCCCGGCGCAGGCGGCAGTCATCCGCAAGGTCATGAAGGCGTTTGCGCACAGGAGTCGACGATGAGCGGGGACGGGAGGGTTCGCGGAGTGCGGGCGTCGCGGATCACGGCCGGGGCCGTCGTACCGGGGGAGCTGGCATGGTTGGTGTGCCTGGCCTCGGGGATACGTCCCCCAGGGTGGGCCACCGCGACCGCCGGGGCCGTGGCCCTCACGGCCTTCGCACTACAGGCGTGGGTGCTGCGCTCGCTGTACGCACACCAGCGGGGCCGGGGTCTTGAGCCGGCGGCCGCCCTTCGGGCCGCTGCCCATGCGCTGGTCCCCGTACAGATGCGCCAACTCCTGGCGCACGAGGTGCGTGCCACTGTCTCACTCGGCCTGTGGGCCGTGCGCCGGAAGCACGGCGTCGGCCCCGGGGACCACGCCGCCGGCTACACCGGACCGCAGACAGCGCTCCTGTACGGACTGCTCTTCGTCGCGGTGATCGAGACGGTCGCTCTGGCCTATCTGATCCCCTGGCCCGTTGTCCACTACGTCATGCTCGTTCTCGACGTGTACGGGGTCCTTCAGGTGCTGGGCCTGCACGCCGCCTGCGTCACCCGGCCGCATGTGGTGCACCCCGACGGCTCCTTGCGGATCCGCTACGGAGCACTCTTCGACCTCACCGTCCCCGCGGAGACGATCGCCTCCGCCCGGGTCGACCGCCGCTACCCCCACGGCAGGCTCATGACGCTCTCCGAGGAGGGCGTGCTCGATCTGATCGTGGCCGGCCAGACCACAGTGACCCTGGAACTCAACCGTCCCCTCGTCTTCACCCGCCCCCTCGGCCGCACAGGAGAAGCACGAACCATCCGCTTCCACGCCGACGACCCGAGAGCCCTGGCCGAAACCCTGCGCCCGCCCGCGCCCACCCGAATCCCCGTGAGAGAGGACGGCTGATGAACACCGCCCCCGAGAAGAACATGGCCCTGCTGCGCACCGCCTACCAGCACCTGCGGAGCCGCGACCTCGACGCATGCGTCGCTCTGCTGGCGGAGGACTTCATCGCCAACCTCCCCGGCGTACCCGACCCCTTGCACGGGCCGGAGATCTGGAAGCTGGGCACTCAGGCCATGCTCGAAGGCTTTCCCGACCTCCAGATCACCGTCGAGGACATGTTCGGCGACGGCGACAAGGTGGCGGTACGCGTCCACTTCCGCGGTACGCACCAGGGCACCTTCCAGGGCGTGGCCGCGACGCACCAGCCGGTCAGTTTCCGCAGCATCGAGCTCTACCGCGTCGAGAACGAGAGGATCGCGGAGGAGTGGGTGGCCCCGGACATGATCAGCCTCATGCAGCAAATCTCGCCGCCTTCCCCCTCCTGACCAGGTGGCCGACGCCCCCTCGCAGCCCCTTTCCCAACGCCGGCCTGCGGAGTTGGGCGACGTCCTGGTCGCCGACATCGAAGCCGTCGGCGACCAGTTGGGTGACGGCGGCCATGTTGTACGTCGTGTCGAAAAGCACCAGGGCGTTCGGGACGAGCCCGCGGGCGCCGATCCGGTTCCTCCATGCCGGGGCGCCGGACCGGTAACTCCCCGCGCTCGACGGCCATCGCCTCGACTGCCGCGCGGGCCCGGTCCTCGGCGTCACCTGGCCACAACCCGGCGCACTGCGATCAGTCCCGGTAGCGGGCCGAGGCGACGACCGCGTCCCTACGTCGAGCCCACTGCGGCTTACGGGGCGGGTGCGCAGAGGCGGCGGGCGGCTTCGACGATGACGGCCCGGTGCTCGGCCAGCCGTTGCGGCCGGTAGGGGTCGTCGCCGTCGGCGGCCGTGAGGAGGTCTCGCGGTGCGAGGACCCAGCTCTGTGTGAGCCCGGTGATGAGGACCAGCAAATCGGTCGACGGGAGGTGCCCGGCGGCCGGGCCCGCGGTCATACGAGCCATTTTCTCGCTGTAGACGTCCGCCGCGTCGGGGCCCAGCTCGGGCCGTTCCAACTGGCGCCACAGGTGCATGCGCAGTGCGGCGGGGTGTTGCGTCAGGTAGTCGAACATGCGGCCCGCGTACCCCGGCAGGTCGTCCTCGGTGAGCGGCACCGCGTCGTTCAGTTCGCTGATGACCTTGTGCAGGGCGGCCGCGAACAGGAGCTCCTTGTTGGTGTAGTACACGTAGATGGAGCGCTTGTTGGCGTCCGCGGACTCAGCGATGCGGTCGATGCGAGCGCCGGCGAAGCCGTAGGTGCTGAACTCCTCGATCGCCGCCACGAGGAGCTTTGCGCGGGTCGCCGCAGAGTCGTAGGCCATGGCACCACCCTAAGGTAACCAACCGGTTATTGACAAACACCGAACCCGATGCCTAGATAGTAACCATCCAGTTATTTGTATTACTGAACGTGATGGAAGGTATGCCATGAGTACGCCCTCGCCCTCGTCACCCGTGTTCGAGCGGGACTTGTTCATCAACGACACCTGGCTCCCCGGCTCCTCGGGTGAGCGCATCCGGGTTGTCGACCCCGCGACCGAGAAGGAGATCGGATCGGCTGCCGCAGCCACCTTCGAAGACGTCGACACGGCCGTCGCCGCGGCCCGTACCGCGTTCGACTCGGGCCCCTGGCCGCGGCTGACCCTGCACGAGCGTGCCGAGATCCTGACGAGATTCGCCGGGGAACTGGAGAGGGACACCGATCCGGTCACCGAGGTGCTGATCGCCGAGACCGGTCTGCCGGTCGGGCAGAGCCGCGGCGGGGCCCTGACCATGCCGGGCCTGCTGCGCTACTACGCCTCGCTGGCGGACGACACGGAGCTGACCGAGCTGCGCACCGGTGTGTCGGGCGTCAGCGCCCGCATCGAGAAGCGGCCGGTGGGCGTCGTGGCGGCCATCGTCCCTTGGAACGCCCCGCTCGCGCTCGCCGCGTTCAAGCTGCCCCAGGCCCTGCTGGCCGGCTGCACTGTCATCATGAAACCGTCCGAGGACACCCCGCTGAGCGCGGGCTACCTCGCCGACGCCGCGCTGCGGGCGGGGCTGCCGACCGGCGTACTGAACATCGTCAACGCCCTGCCCGCGAGCGCCGACCACCTGGTGCGCCACCCCGGCGTCGACAAGATCACTTTCACGGGCAGCACCGTGGTCGGGCGACGCATCGCCGCCGCTGCCGCCGATACCCTCAAGCAGCTGACGCTGGAGCTCGGGGGGAAGTCGCCGGCGCTCGTGCTGGACGACGCCGACCTGCCGCGCGTCGTGGAGACCCTGGTACCCGGGGTCTGCGGGAACAACGGGGAGAGCTGCACCAACCCCAGCAGGCTGATCGTGCCCGAGCACCGTCACGACGAGATCGTCGGTGCCCTTGCCGAGGCGTTCGCGAAGCTCACCGTCGGCGACCCGCGCGACGCGGCCACGGATGTGGGGGCGATGGTGACCCGCAAGCACTACGAACGGGTCCTGGGCTATCTCGCCTCCGCGAAGGAGGAGGGCGGCACCTTCGCCGTCGGCGGCGGCCGGGCCCCCGGCCACGACGTGGGCTACTACATCGCTCCCACGATCATCACCGGCCTGTCACCGGACGCGAAGGCCGCACAAGAGGAGATCTTCGGCCCCGTGCTCACCGTCCTGACCTACCGGGACGAGGAAGAAGCCGTCCGCATCGCCAACCACACCGAGTTCGGGCTGTCCGGCGCCGTCTACAGCACCGACACCGAGCGCGCCCTGCGCATCGCGCAGCGGATCCACGCTGGCACCGTGAACCTGAACAACGGCATCACCGTCGACATCGGTGTGCCCTTCGGCGGCGTCAAGCAGTCCGGCTACGGCCGTGAACTCGGCCCCGAGGGCCTGGACGCCTTCTTCAACACGCACGTCATCTTCCTCAACGGCGAACCGCTGCGGGTCATCAGCGACTGACGGCACCGCAGCCCGGTCCGGTCCGCCGCTGCGGACCGGACCGCTCCTTCCCCACCCTCGGATGTCACTCACCTGGATCCCAGCATGCTCATGTCGACACCCTTCACCGCCTCAAGCACCGCCATGGACGTCACCACCGGCGTCGACCTCACCGGCCGGGCAATGATCGTCACCGGTGCCTCTTCGGGCATCGGGGTCGAAACCGCCCGCGCCCTCGCCGCTCGCGGAGCACAGGTCACACTCGCTGTCCGCGACATGGACGCCGGACAGCGAACCGCCGACACCATCGCGGCCACCACCGGCAACGATCGCGTCAGCGTCCGCCGACTCGACCTCACCGACCTGGGGTCCATCGGCGCATTCAGCACCGAGTGGAACGGCCCGCTGCACGCCCTGATCCACAACGCCGGCGTCATGGAGACCCCTCAGACGTACACCCGCCACGGTTGGGAACTCCAGTTCGCCACCAACCATCTGGGGCACTTCGCCCTGACCCTGGCCCTTCAGAGCGCCCTCACCGAAGCGGCAACAGCCACCGGTGAGGCACGTATCGTCGCCGTCAGCTCCAGCGGCCACGGCAGTTCACCCGTCCGCTTCGACGACCTGTTCTTCCGCCGCCGCCCCTACGACCCCGGCCAGGCGTACGGACAGTCCAAGACCGCCCAGATCCTCTTCGCAGTGGAAGCCACCCGCCGCTGGGCCCACCACGGCATCACCGCCAACGCCCTGATGCCCGGCGGCGTCTGGACCAACCTGCAACGCCACTGGGACCCGGACCGGCGAGCACGGCTCCAGGCCGCTTTCCCGGGAAAGACCCTCCAGCAGGGAGCAGCCACCAGCGTGCTCCTGGCCGCCTCCCCCCGGCTCCGAGGCGTCAGCGGCCGCTACTTCGACGACTGCAACGAGGCCGAACCCGTCGAAGAGATCATCGACGGACTGCACGGCGTACGCGCGTGGGCCCTCGACCAGGACGCCGCCCGGCGCCTTTGGGACGTCTCACTCGCCCTCGTCGACGCAGTCCGAGGCTGACCCGCACCCCCGACGAGCCCTCCGAATCCCGCCGTACCAAGAACCGCCCCGAACCCGGGCCCGCGCGCGGCACACCTCCCCCGCCCGCTCCAGAAACCACTGCTTCTACGGCCCGGGCACCCGCACCGGCCCCGGCGCAGCCGGTCCAGACCGTCGGTCAACAACGACTACCGAAGGCTCCGCTGCCACAGAAGACCAGGTCAAGGGCTTCCGAAGCACCGCCAGGGCTGAGCGACGGTTCTCGTTCCGATCTTCCTCAAACCCCTACCCCTGTCCCACCCCCCGGGCGTGGTCCCGGCGCCGCAGTGCGGGGTCCGCGAGAGCGGGTGGGGCGTACGGGCAGTCCGCGGGGTTCACATCGGTGCCCGGGGCCACCAGGGCGTCCAGCCGGTCCATCACCTCCGGGCCCAGCCGTACCTCGGCCGCGCCCAGCTGGGCGGTGAGCTGCTCCATGGTCCGCGGGCCGATGATCGCCGAGCTGACGGCCGGGTGGGCGAGCACAAAGCCGATGGCGAGTTCGATCATGGTGTGGCCGGTGTCGGCGGCGAGGGTGGCGATCTCCTCGACCAGGGCGTACTTCCGGTCCCTTACCGCTTCCTGGGCGTGGTCGAAGTGCTCCGCGTTCCGTACGGCCCGGGAGTCGGCGGGGGCCGCGGCGCCCGCGCGGTACTTGCCGGTGAGCCAGCCGCCGTTGAGCGGGCTGTAGACCATCACCCCGAGGTCGTAGCGCTGGCAGACGGGCAGGGTGCCGGCCTCGGCGTGCCGGGCGAAGGCCGAGTACGCCAGCTGCTCGACGGTGAACCGCTCCCGACCTCGGCGTTCGGCCGTCCACTGGCCTTCGGTGAGCTGTTCGGCGGTGAAGGCCGATGAGCCGATCGCCCGGACCTTGCCCTGACGGATGAGATCGGTCAGCGCGCCCAGGGTCTCGTCCAGATCCGTGCCGGGGTCCGGTCGGTGCAGCTGGTAGAGATCGATGTGGTCGGTGCCGAGGCGGCGCAGGCTGCCCTCCACCGCGCGCGTGATCCAGCGTCGGGACGCACCGCGGCTCAGCGGCTCGTCGTGGTTCATCTGCTCGCCGAACTTGGTGGCCAGCACAACGGAGTCCCGCCGGCCCTTGAGTGCCCGGCCGAGGATCTCCTCCGTCTCTCCGAAGGCGTACACATCCGCGGTGTCGATGAAGTTGACGCCCGCGTCGAGGGCCGCGTGGACCATCTCCACGCATGCGTCGTGATCCTGATTGCCCCACGCCCCGAACATCATCGTGCCGAGGGCGAGACGGCTGACTCGTAGGCCGGTTCCGCCGAGGTTCACATAGTCCATCGCCCGAGACTTACACGCCCGCCGTGGTGCACCGATGTGGCCGGGGGGCAGCGCGGAGGGCCGATGTTCGTGCCTCAAGCACATATCGTCCCCGTACGCCCCCGACCTACCTTCAAGCACATCGCAAAGCATCGAAGGTGTTGGGGAGGAAGCTGTGCTGGACCGGATGAACGCTTCGGAACTCGCCCTCCACGAGGGGGTGGTCGCCGAGGCCGGCGCCGCCAGGGGCCGGGAGAGCGATGGACTCGTCGAGTCGCCGCTGCCCAGCGACATGCTCCAGCCCTGGGAAGTATGGAGTCAGGACCTGTTCGATCTGGAAATGATCCGGGTCTTCGGCCGCTCGTGGGTCTGGCTCGGGGACACCGAGGACCTGGTCAAGCCCGGCGATTTCATCACCGGCAAGATCGGGACCCAGTCGGTGCTGATCGTCAAGCAGCGCGACGGCTCGGTCAAGGGGTTCCTGAACAACTGCCGGCACCGCGCGTCGGGCGTGGCCTTTGACCCGGCCGGAAACTGCGGCAAGGCCTTTGCCTGCCCGTACCACGCGTGGACGTACGGCCTCGACGGCAAGCTGCTGTCCATCCCGGACAAGGAGCGGATGTACGGGCCGGACTTCCCGATGCAGAGCTACGGGCTGGTTCCGATCCGGGTGCACATCGCGTTCGACAAGCTGGTGTTCGCCTGTCTGTCGCACAAGGCCCCCTCCTTCGAGGAGTGGATCGCACCGCTGCTGCCCCGGTACGAGGCGTACAAGATCGGGAACTACCACCGCTACCACCGTGAGCTGGACGAGACGTTCCCGATGAACTGGAAGGTCTTCGTCGAGAACTCCAACGACGACTACCACGTCCGCTTCGTGCACCGCCGGCTGAACAAGGTGCGCAAGCAGATGGACACCATCGTGCGCTTCGAAGGGCGCACCACCAGCGGCTACAAGCCCCACAGCGAGAGCTTTGACTTCTCCCTCGGCCGGACCGACCTGGACGAAGACGATCTGCGCGGCAGCTACGCGGAGTTCATCTACCCGAATCTGACTCCGCTGCCCTACGCCTCACAGCTGATCATGGTCAGGGCCGATCCGATCGCCCCCGACAAGACCCGGCTGGTCTCCCGGATCTACGGGCTGACCGAGGACATCGAGCTCCAGGAACGCGAGCTGGTCAATCTCGAACTGACCAACAAGGAGGACACCGACATGGTGACCGTCCTGATGGAGAACCTCCGCTCGCCCTTCTACCGCGTCGGCCCCTCCAGCACCTGGGAGGGTCGGGCCCGGCACATGATGCGGCAGATCCGTGAAGACGTGGCCACGCCACTCGCGCCGGACGAGTTCGCCGGCCCCATCGACTGAACGATCGACACCGTATCGACTGAACGATTGATCGCCGGATGGGCCGGTCGCCTGGTCGCCTGATCGCCGACGATTCGTAGGAGAGGAGAGCATCCGTGCTCGACAAGAAGCTCACCGAGGCCCGTTGGACGCATATCGCGCTGCCGACGAACGACCTCGAAGCGGCGGTGGAGTTCTACACCTCGTTCACCCCGCTGGTCGTCGTGGCCCGGCACAGCGACGCCGATGGCGCCAACGCCTGGCTGTCCAACCAGGGCCAGGTTGAGACCCCGTTCGTGCTGGTCCTCGTCGGCTTCAACAAGGACAAGGGCAAGAAGCAGCCCCAGCTGACCCCGTTCGCCCACCTCGGGATGGAGGTACCGAACCGGGAGGACGTCGACAACACCGCGGCCCGGGCCCGCGAGGCCGGCTGTCTGCACTGGGAGCCGATGGAGCTGCCCGCCCCGGTCGGCTATATCTGCGCCCTGAACGACCCCGACGGGAATGTCATCGAGATCTCCCACAACCAGCAGGTCTTCGAGGAGGTTCGCACCCTCTGGGGTGCCGGGGCGGAGCAGTGACCGCCCGTACGGAGTCCGGCACCCGGTCGGCGGTGACGAGCTATCTCGAAGCGCTCAACGGCGGTGATCCCGACCAGATCGCCGAGCGGGTGACCGAGGACTTCCACAACGAGCACACCTCGACCCTGGGGAAGGGCCTGCACGGCAGGCAGGCCTACCGGGAGCGGCTGGCCGGCTTCCTCGCCGAGTTCCAGGGTCTGAACTACGAGATCGAAGACCTCCTGGTGGACGGCGACCGGGCGGCGCTCGCCTATCGGATGTCCTTCACCTGGGCCGGGGCCGCACACCGTCCGGAGATCAGTATCCGAGGCGTCTTCCGGTTCCGGGTCAAGGACGGCAGGGTCGCGCACCGCGTCGACTACTGGGACAGCGGAGCCTTCCACCAGCAGACCACCGCACAACGGCGGTGGCGCCGATGACCGCCGCACACGAGGCACAGCAGACCAGTCGGACCACCGGTGCCGGCCCCAGAACAGCTGCCTAGCCAGCGATGAAAGGAATCACTGTGCAGACCTATTCGGCCCTCGGAGGGGGCAAGCTCCGACGGATGCGCCGCATGTTCGCGGCGGACGGACGCGCCGTCTTCGTCGCCATCGACCACGCCGCCTACATGGGCGAGGGCCCGCCGCTCGGCGAGCCGATGAGCCAGATCGCGTCCGGCAAGCCGGACGCCGTGCTCGCCACCTGGCATCTGGCCCGCGCCTACGCCGATGTCTTCGCCTCGGCCGGACTGGTCCTTCGGGTCGACGGTGGCTCGTCCGAGCTGGGCGACATGCCCCAGAGCGATGTCAACGACATCATGCACCTGCCGGAGCAGGCGCTGCGGATCGGCGCTGACTGTCTGGTGGTGCTCGCCTTCCCCGGCGCACCCGACGAGGACCTGTCGCTGAAGCGGCTGGCGCGGCTCACCTCCGAGTGCGAGCAGCTCGGTCTGCCGGTGATGGCCGAGATGATCCCCGGTGGCTGGGGTCGCGCGGTGCCGTGGACCATGCAGAACGTGGCCCGGGCCGCCCGTATCGGCGCCGAGTTGGGCGCGGACATCGTCAAGACCGTGTGTCCGGGGCCGACCGAGGAGTTCGCCGAGGTCATCGCGGCGTGCCCGGTGCCGGTGGTGGCGCTCGGTGGCCCCAAGTCCGAGAGCGAGGACGATGTGGTGGCGCTCGCCAAGGGCGTCGTCGCGGCCGGTGGCGCGGGTGTCGCCTTCGGCCGCAATGTGTGGGGCTCGCCGCAGCCGGAGAAGCTGGTCGCGCGACTGCGCGAGGCGGTCCACGGCAGCTAGCCCCCTGGCCGGGACCTGCCTTCCCGGCCCGCACGCCGGTCGTCCCCCGGGTCCGCACACCGCACGTGCGGCCCGGGGGGTGACCCCCGGTCCGACCGCCGACCAGCCCGCTTCCATCGAGCCTCTACCGATCGCTCGTTCCCCCAGCCGACCCCGTCGCGCAGCCGGAACGCCAGCGGTGCCCCGGACCCCGGTCCGAACGCCATGTGGTGCACACTCCCCCGGCGTCCTTCCCGGTACCTCCGTCACGACACCGCCTTCCAGACCGGCCCTATCCGGCCCAACGGCCGGGCCCGGTCTCCGTGTGACCCGCTGCGGGCAGTCGCCCGCAGACACCTCGCTGCCGAACCCGGCAGCCCCGGCAGCAGGCACGTCCCATGAGCCGTCCCCAGGACGACCGCCCCAGGAGCCCCAGCGTCCTTCCGAGCCGTCTTCCCGAGTCGTCCCTGCGATCAGGAGTCGCGATCATGTCCAAGCAGGTCCTTGCCAAGCAGGTCCTTGCCGTCCCCGGAGTGGTGATCCGGTTCGCCGGAGACTCCGGCGACGGTATCCAGCTCACCGGCGATCGGTTCACCGCGCAGACCGCGACGTTCGGCAATGACCTGGCCACGCTGCCCGACTTCCCCGCCGAGATCCGGGCCCCCCAGGGCACCCTGCCCGGGGTCTCCGCCTTCCAGTTGCACTTCGCCGACCATTCGGTGGCGACTCCGGGTGACAGCGCCGATGTGCTGATCGCGATGAACCCGGCCGCGCTCAAGGCCAACCTGGAGCATCTGCGGCCCGCGGCGCAGATCATCGCGGACTCCGACCAGTTCACCAAGCGCAATCTGACCAAGGCCGGTTATGCGGCCAACCCGTTGGAAGACGGCTCGCTGGAGGCGTACACCGTCCAGCCGGTGCCGCTGACCACGCTGACGGTCGGTGCGCTCAAGGACTTCGGGCTGAGCCGCAAGGACGCCGAGCGGTCGAAGAACATGTTCGCGCTCGGGCTGCTCTCCTGGATGTACCAGCGGCCCACCGAGAACACCATCGCCCATCTGACGACGAAGTTCGCCAAGAAGCCGGCCATCATGCGGGCCAATATCGCGGCCTTCCACGCCGGTTGGAACTTCGGTGAGACGACCGAGGCGTTCGCCGTCTCCTATGTGGTGGCCCCCGCTCCCGCGCCGGCCGGTACATACCGGAACATCACCGGCAATCTGGCCCTCGCCTACGGTCTGGTGGCCGGTGCCGAGCGGGCCGGGCTGCCCCTGTTCCTCGGGTCGTATCCGATCACCCCGGCCTCCGACATCCTCCATGAGCTCAGCCGGCACAAGAACTTCGGTGTGACCACCTTCCAGGCCGAGGACGAGATCGCGGCGGTCAGCGCGGCGCTCGGAGCGTCCTTCGGCGGCTCGATCGGCGTCACCACCACCTCCGGCCCGGGCATCGCGCTCAAAGCCGAGGCCGTGGGACTCGCCGTCACCCTGGAACTACCCCTGATCGTGGTCAACATCCAGCGCGGCGGCCCCTCCACCGGGCTCCCCACCAAGACCGAGCAGGCCGACCTGCTCCAGGTGCTGCACGGCCGCAACGGCGAGTCCCCCGTACCCGTGGTGTCCGCGAGTTCGCCGGGCGACTGCTTCGACGCCACGCTGGAAGCCGTGCGGATCGCGCTCAAGTACCGCACCCCGGTGGTGCTGCTCTCGGACGGCTACCTCGCCAACGGCTCCGAGCCCTGGCGGGTCCCCCAGTCGGCCGCACTGCCCGATCTCAGGGTCGAGTTCGCCAGCGGACCCAATGGGGTCGCGGCCGACGGCACACCCCGCTTCCTGCCCTATCTCCGCGATCCGCAGACGCTGGCCAGGCCCTGGGCCGTACCCGGCACACCCGGCCTGGAACACCGTATCGGCGGGCTGGAGAAGGCCGACGGCACGGGCGACATCTCCTACGACGCCGACAACCACGAGTTCATGGTCCGCGTCCGGCAGGCCAAGGTGGACGGCATCGCCAACGACCTGCCCCCGACCGTCGTCGACGATCCCACCGGGGACGCCAGGGTGCTGGTGCTCGGCTGGGGCTCCACCGCGGGACCGATCGCCGCCGCCTGTGCGGAGGTACGCGCCGCCGGAGGTTCGGTGGCACGGGTACATCTACGGCACCTCAACCCCTTCCCGAACGATCTCGGGGAGATCCTCGCGGCCTATGACCGCGTACTCGTCCCGGAGATGAACCTGGGCCAACTCGCGCTGCTGATCCGCGGTCGCTATCTGGTCGACGCCATCTCCCACACCCAGGTGCGCGGCACCCCGTTCAAGTCCAGCGACCTGCGGAACGCCATCGAGAAGGTGATCTCCGATGTCTGAATCCCTGCTCTCCCCGCCCCTGACGGGCCCCGGACCCCGACGAGTCCCGCTGCCCCTGATCACCAACCCCAGCGAGGGCCCGGTCAAGCAGAGCGCGAAGGACTTCCGCTCCGCCGAGGAGGTCCGCTGGTGCCCCGGCTGCGGGGACTACGCCATCCTCGCCGCCGTCCAGGGTTTTCTGCCCGAACTCGGGCTGCGCCGGGAGAACATCGTCTTCGTCTCGGGCATCGGCTGCTCCTCCCGCTTCCCGTACTACATGAACACCTACGGGATGCACTCCATCCACGGCCGTGCCCCGGCCATCGCCACCGGGCTCTCGGTCTCCCGCCCGGATCTCTCGGTCTGGGTGATCACCGGCGACGGAGACGCCCTCTCCATCGGCGGCAACCACCTCATCCACGCCCTGCGCCGCAATGTGAACCTCAAGATCCTGCTCTTCAACAACCGGATCTACGGCCTCACCAAGGGGCAGTACAGCCCCACCAGCGAGCCGGGGAAGATCACCAAGTCCACCCCGATGGGTTCGTTGGACACCCCGTTCAACCCGGTGAGCCTGGCGGTGGGGGCGGGCGCGGGCTTTGTCGCCCGTACCGTCGACTCCGACCGCAAGCACCTCACATCGGTGCTGCGCGCGGCCGCCGAGTACGAGGGCACCGCGCTGGTCGAGATCTACCAGAACTGCAACATCTTCAACGACGGCGCGTTCGAGGTACTGAAGAACCCGGCCACCCGGGACGACCATCTGCTCCGGCTCGAACAGGGTCAGCCACTGCGCTACGGGTCGGACGGCGAACACACCATCGTGCGCGATGCGGCCGGTTCGCTACGGCCCGCCGCCGAAGCGGGTGCCACGGAGGGCTCGGACGCCGAGGTCATCCATGACGCCCACGCCGCCGACCCCGCCCTGGCCTTCGCCCTCTCCCGATTGCCCGAGAACGGCGGCCCCACCCCGATCGGTGTCTTCCGCTCGGTCGCCCGACCGTCCTACGACCGCCAGGTAGCCGAGCAGTTGGAACAGGCCGTGCAGGCCTCGGGCCCCGGCGATCTGGACGCGCTGCTGGCCGGACGCGACCACTGGACCGTCTGATGCCCGCCCGTCCCCACCCCGACCGCAACCCGCCCGGGAGGTGCCCATGACCTATGTGATCGGTACGAACTGCGTCGACGTCAAAGACCGCACCTGTATCGCCGAATGCCCCGTGGACTGCATCTACGAGGGCGAGCGGATGCTCTACATCCACCCGGACGAATGCGTCGACTGCGGGGCCTGCGAGCCGGTCTGCCCGGTGGAGGCGATCTACCCCGCCGACACCCTGCCCACCGAGTGGCTCTGGCACCTCGATGCCGCCACCGCGGTGACCGCGGGCCGCGAGGACGAGCCGGACGCCGGCCCTGTGGACGACCACCCCGATGTGCTCAAGCTCCCGGCCCGCACCGGATCGGCCTGACCCATGGCCACCCCTCGATACCCAACCCCACGCCACCCCGGGGCGGTTCCCACCTCCGCTCCGGCAACTTCGCCGCCCCAACGGGCGGTTCCCCTCTCCGCCCAGGCAGCTCGCACACCTCACCGTGCACCCGCGCAACCGGCGCCCGTACACCCGAACCACCCCAACCAGAGAAGAGGCCAGACGTGACTGATTGGCGCCTTGCCGTGGACATCGGCGGCACCTTCACCGATGTTGTCCTGCTGGATGCAGACAGCGGCCGTGTCGTTGTCGAGAAGACGCTCACCACCCCCTCGGCGCCGCTCGGCGGGGTACGCACCGGAGTGCTCTCCGCGCTGGACAAGGCCGGGATCTCCCCCGGCGACATCATCCGGCCCATCGTCCACGCGACCACCCTCATCACCAACGCCCTGATCGAGGGCAAGACCGGACGCGCCGCGCTGGTCACCACCGATGGCTTCGGCGACACCCTGGAGATCCGTAGCGAGCACCGCTACGACATGTACGACCTCCAGATCGAGTTCCCGGCGCCGCCGATCCCCCGCGATCTGGTCTTTGAGATCAATGAGCGGACCACCGCCAACGGCGATGTCCGCACCCGCCCCACCGAGGCCGGCCTGGACGCGCTCGCCGAGGAACTGCGGCAGCACGATGTGGAGGCCGTGGCGGTCTGCCTGCTCAACTCCTACGCCAACGCGGAGAACGAGCGGCTCGTCACCGAGGGGCTCGCCAAGCGGCTCGGCATCCCGGTGTGCGCCTCACACGAGGTGACCCCGCAGATCCGTGAGTACCCCCGGATGATCACCACGGTCTGCAACGCGGCCACCATGCCCGTCATCGGCCCCTACCTCCAGGAGCTCCAGGAGTGGCTGACGGCCACCGGCTTCGGCGCCTCGGTGCTGATGATGCTCTCCAACGGCGGTGTGGTCTCCGCCGACGACGCCCGCAAGGTGCCGATCCGGCTGGTGGAGTCCGGTCCCGCGGCGGGTGCGCTGGCCGGGGTCTGGTACGCCCAGCGACTCGGCGAGGAGCGGCTGTTCTGCTTTGACATGGGCGGTACGACCGCGAAGTCCTGCTTGATCGAGAACTACCAGCCCGAGCTGACCAACGAGTTCGAGGTCGCCCGGGTCTACCGGTTCAAGAAGGGCTCCGGCTACCCCTGCTCCATTCCCTCGGTCGACCTGGTCGAGATCGGCGCGGGCGGCGGCAGCCTGGCCCGGGTCGATGACCTCGGTCTGCTGAAGGCAGGACCCGACTCGGCCGGTGCCGACCCCGGCCCGGTCAGCTATGCCCGTGGCGGCACCATTCCCGCCACCACCGACGCTGACCTGGTGATGGGCCTGCTGGACCCGGCGTACTTCCTCGGCGGCGAGATGCCGCTCGACCTGGACCGGGCGCGGGCGGCGTTCGCACCGCTCGGCGAGAAGCTGGGCGCCAGCACCGATGACACCGCCGTCGGCGTCTACGAGGTGATCAACCAGAACATGGCCGCGTCCGCCCGGATGCACGCCGTGGAACGCGGTATCGACCTCCGCGGTGTGGCGCTGATCGCCTTCGGCGGCGCGGGCCCCGTACACGCCTGTGGTGTGGCGACGATCCTGGAAGCCCCCCGGGTGATCTTCCCGGTGAACGCGAGTGTGCTCTCCGCGTTCGGCACCCTGGTCAGCCCGGTCCGTATCGACCTGGCCCGGTCCATGGTGCGCTCCCTGAACGACGGGGTCTCCGCCGATCGGGATCTCCTCCTTGAGGACATGCGCCAGGAAGGCCGCCGCATTCTGGCGGCGGCGGGCGCGGCGGCCGGCGATGTGCAGTACCGCTACGGCCTGGACGCCCGCTACGACGGCCAGGGCAACGAGATCACCCTCTGGGTCGGTGAGGGCGCCTCCTGGCCCGCGACCCTGGAGGAGACGCTGGAGCTCTTCCACACCGAGTACGAGAAGATCTACGGTCTGCGCATCCCCGATGTCGGGGTCGAGGTCGTGACCTGGCGGGTCGCCGCCTGGTCGGACGCGCCGGGCTTCGAGGTACCGGCCGTCGCCGCGGGCAGCGGCACCCCGGTGCCCAACCGCCACCGGGACGCCCGCTTCCACCGCGGTGCGGACGCCGTGTCCGTACCCGTCTACCGCCGTGCCGAACTCGGCGCCGGCGACCGCTTCGAAGGTCCCGCCCTCGTCGAGGAGCGGGAGACCACCTCCGTCATCCCCGACGGCTGGAGCTGCGAGGTCGCACCCGACGGCTCGATCGTCGCCACGGCAGTCACCGCCACCGCCAAGGAGGACTCCAAGTGACCCGCACCTTTGACGCGATCGAGTTGGAAGTCCTGTGGGGCTCGCTCATCGCCACCGTCAACGAGCAGGCCAAGGCGCTCCAGCGGTCGGCGTTCAGCCCGATCGTGCGCGAGGCGGGCGACCTCGCCAACGCCCTCTTCGACCAGCGCGGCCGGATGGTCGCCCAGGCCGTCACCGGAACGCCGGGACACATCAACTCCCTCGCCATCGCCTGCAAGAACATCCTCGACCGCCACCCGGTGGACTCGCTGGAGCCCGGCGACGTACTGATCACCAACGACCCGTACCAGACCGCTGGTCAGCTGCTGGACGTCACCGTGCTGGTGCCGGTGTGGCGCGGTGGCCGGGTGATCGCGTTCTTCGGCTCGACGATCCACCACACCGACGTCGGCGGCTACGGCATCGGCGCGGGCGCCCGCGATGTCTTCGAGGAGGGCCTGTGGATTCCGATCAGCAAGCTGACCACGGCCAACGGGCGCAATGAGCCGGTGTGGGACTTCATCCTCGCCAATGTGCGCCAGCCCACCCACATGGCCGGTGACCTGCACGCCCAGATGGCCTCGGGCGAGGTCGGCGCGGGTCGCCTCCAGGCCCTGATGGACTCCTACGATCTGGACGACATCGAAGACCTCGCCGACGAGGTGATCCGCCGCTCGGAGGAGGCCACCCGGCGCGCGATCCGCGAGCTGCCCGGTGGCACCTACCGCGCGTCCTCGATCCTGGACCTGGCGGACGGCTCGGAGATCACCATCAATGTGGCGGTGACCATCGACTCCGAGAAGGGCGAGATCCTCGTCGACTACGCGGGATCGTCGGGCCCGAGCCCGTTCGGCATCAATGTGGTGAAGAACTACACCCACGCGTATACGACGTTCACCCTGCGCAGCCTGCTCAATCCGGAGGTTCCCAACAACGCGGGATCGCTGGGGCCGATCCTGGTGGAGGCGCCGGAGGGCAGCATCGTCAACGCGGTGGCACCGTCGCCCTGCACCGCACGCCATGTGGTGGGCATGTTCCTCCCGATGCCGCTCCTCCAGGCGATGTCGCAGGCGCTCCCGGAGGCCGTGATGGCCGAGGGGTCGGCGGCCGTATGGACCATGCAGGTCAGCGGCCATGACGCGGAGGGCAAGCCGTTCATCACGGCGATGTTCACCTACGCGGGCGGAGTGGGCGCACGGGCCACCAAGCCCGGCCTGTCCACCACCTCGTACCCCACGGGTGTCTCCGCCGTACCGCTGGAGGTCGTGGAGGCGTCCGCGCCCATCCGGTTCCTGCGCAAGGAACTGCGTCGGGGTTCGGGCGGCAAGGGCGCGCAGGACGGCGGTATGGGGCAGACCATCGAGTTCACGGTCGATTCCCCCTCGCCCTGGGTGCTCAACGCGGTGACCAGCCGACTCGCCCGGGGACCGCTGGGAGTCTTCGGCGGCGGCGCTGGCGCGACGGGCCGCTTCCTCGTCAACGGCGAGCCGGTGCGCACCCAGGCACGGATCACGCTCCAGCCCGGCGATGTCGTACGGCTGGAACTCCCGGGCGGCGGCGGCTACGGCGAGCCGGTGGCCGCGGAGGCCGAGAAGGCCGTGCCAGTCGGAGGCTGAACAGTGCTCCGCGGTGGACAGCGACCGCCGCGAAGAGCCCCGGTGCGACCGATGAGGTCGTACCGGGGCACCCGTGGTCCTTCCACGGTGGATTCGACCCACCGCACTCGCCACAACGCTCGACCAGTATCCGTACCCCTTTGCCTCCGGAGGCCAGGACATGGCGAACCCCCTGCCCACCTTCGCGGCCCGCTGGGCCGACACCGTCGCCGCCGCCCCCGAGCGGCCGTTCCTCATCTGGGAGGCGCCCGACGGGGTGGTGACCCGGTGGACCTACGGCGCGTTCGACGAGGTGGTCGCGCGGATCGCGGGCGGGCTGCGCGAGCGCGGGGTGTCCCGGGGTTCCCGGGTAGGCATCGCCCTGCCCAACTGCCCGGCCTTTGTGGCGATCTGGCTGGCGCTGACCCGGCTCGGGGCGGCCATGGTCTGCTCGGACCCATCGGCCCGCGCCCCGGAGTTCACCGCCCAGCTACGGCGCACCCGTGCCTCCCTCGGCTTCTGCGGACCGGACCAGGCAGCCGAGTACCGGGCCGCCGCCGCTCGGACCGGTACCGAAGTGGTGGAGGTGGAGCTCACCGACACCGGTTTCACGGCTCTGCGCGGGGCGAGTGCGGTAACGGCGGTGGACGCTCAACCAGCGGATCTGGCCGGCCTGATGTTCACATCGGGCACCACGGCGGAGCCCAAGTGCGTGATGGTCACCCAGGCGAACTACGCCTTCGCGGGCGAGGTGATGGCATCGGCGGCGGCGCTGCGGGCGGCCGACCGCCAGTTCGTGGTGCTGCCCCTGTTCCACGCCAACGCGCAGTACTACTCCTTCGCCCCGGCCATCACCGCCGGGGCGAGCGTCGTCCTGATGCCCGCCTTCTCCGCGAGCGGACTGCTCACCCAGGCGGCCCGGCATGAGGTGACCCATCTCAGTCTTTTCGCCGCGCCGATCCGCATGGTTCTCGCCCGGGGCGCCACACCGGTGCCGGGGCTGCGGATCGTCCACTGCTGGTACGCGCAGAACATCACCGATGAGCAGTACGAGCGGTTCGCCGAGCTCATCGGCTGCCGCCCCCGCCAGCTCTACGGAATGACGGAGACCGTACCCGCGGTGCTCACCAACCGCGCGATCGTCCCGGAGCCCGCGTCCATGGGGCAGCCGACGCTGGGCTGCCGGGTGGAGATACGGGACCCGAAGACCGGAGCTGCCCTGGCCACCGGGGATGAAGGCGAGGTCTTCGTCGCCGGAGAGCCGGGGTCCACCCTGTTCGCCGGCTATCTCGACGCCCCGAAAGCCACGGCCGACTCCTTCCCCTTCGACGACGGTTGGTTCGCCACCGGTGACCGGGCGAGCGTCGACCCGCAGGGACGGTTCTTCTTCGCCGGCCGACGCGGCGATGTGCTGAAGGTCTCCGGCGAGAACGTGTCACTGGTCGAGATCGAGGCCGTCCTCGCGCAACACCCGGCGGTACTGGAGGCGGCCGTGGTCGGCGAACCCGATCCGGTACGCGATGAGGTTCCGGTCGCCTATGTGGTCCGGACGCCGGCAGCGCCCCCCGGGGCGCTCGACGATCTGCCGGAGTGGTGCACGGCACGGCTGGCCAAGTCCAAGCGTCCGGTGCGCTTCGAGCAGGTGGCCGAGCTACCGCGCACCTCCGTCGGGAAGATCCGCAAGTTCAAACTCTCCGAGAGGCCCGGGACATGACGACATCACCGGCCCAGCTCTTCTCCTTTCCGGTTCCGGAGCGGCTACCGGCGACGGCGGCACTCGCCGACGTACTCCAACTCCACGGCCGAAACGGCTGGCTGACCCCTCCGCTGCGCCCGTTCCAACGCGGCCCGGCCGCGCCCGCGCTGGGCGCCGCCCGCACCATCCGGATGGCACCGGGTCCTGGCAGCCATGGCCTGGGGCCCCTGCGGGCGCTACTCGGGGAGAACCTGGCCGGGCAGGTCCTGGTCATCGCGGGTGCCGACTGTGTGCCGGGCGCGGTCTGGGGCGAGATCCTGACGACGGCGGCCCTCGCCCGAGGGGCGGTGGGTGCGCTGGTGGAAGGCAGTGTCCGCGATGTGACGGCACTGGAGAATCTATCGCTCCGTATCTGGGCATCCGCTGAGGCCACGGCGGGCCCGAGCACGGAGATTCATGTCGCGGAGATCGGCGGCCAGGTGGAGATCAGCGGGGTGTCGGTGGCGGATGGTGACCCCGTGCTGCTGGATGACGGTGGAGTGGTCGTCTTGAGGCCGGAGTCGGCGGCCGGTCTGCTCGCCGACGCGGCGGATTACCACCAGGCGGAGGAACAGGTGCTGGAGGCACTGGTCTCGGGCCTGCGACTGCCGTTGGCGTACGCCCCAAAGGCCCAGGTGGTGACCCGGCTCCGCGGTCGGAAGGCATAGCCCGGCGTATCACCCTCGGTCTCGGGTCTGGACTTTGGTGAGGTCTGACGGGCGGCCAGGAGTTCATGGACCAGGGCGAGTTCCTCGGCGGTGGGCACCTTGATCAGAAATCCACCGATACCCACCGCGAGATCGATGACATCCGAGGTGTCATAGTCCGGGCGGGAGAACCTGGTGGCGCAGGCCGGCCCTCGTCGCAGGGTGAAGAGTCCGCTCCGCCATACCGGCGGGCTGGTCATCACGTTGAACCATCCCGGCCTTGGAGCGGCCCAACGCGATGACCTCGGACTCACCGGGGATGACCTCGGGGATTCAGTGTGCAACCCGTTCGGCCGTGACGCCTCTGAGCGGTCGGACCCGCGCGCTCACAAGGCGTTTCCCGCAGCAGCGGGCCCGGGCCGGGGTCAGACGTTCGGGACCTTCAAGAGATCCCATGTCTTCTTGCCTGGCGGCCACTTGGCAGCGGCTCCGGTGTAACCGCATTTTCGCTGCCACGCCTCGTACGACGCCTTGTCACCCGAGCCCAGCACATCCGGGTTGGCCGACGATTGATAGCGATTGCAGCCCACGGCGATGAGCCGCTTGCGCATGGCCGCAATGATCGGGGACTTGCGTCCCATCACAAACCAGGCCGCACCAGGGAACGGCTCATAGGCGGGCTTGGTCGGGGGCTTCTTCACCGGAGGCTTGGTCGGCGGGGCGGTCGGCTTCTCCCCCTTCAGCCGCACCTCGACCCTTTGCCGCATGGACTCCATGGTGAACCCACGGGGATCGATCTTCCCTGGCTGCCACTCCAGATGCCCCAGGACCGATCTCGCCGACCAGCCGTGCACCCGGCAGAGCGCGGCCGACGCCTTCTCGATCGCCTCCAACTGGACCGCGGGCCAGGGGTCCTTGCCATCGCCGAGGTTGATGCACTCAAACCCGTAGAAGTGCCGATTCCCGTCGGTGGTCGCCTCGTTGTCACGCGGTAGGGCCTTCTCGGCGATGACGGCCCGCAGCACATCGTCATCACCCAGTCCGGCATGGTTCGTTCGACCGTAGCCGACCAGATGCACCACGCCCTGCTTGTCGATCACCCCGTGGCAGAGCGGGCCAGGCAGCGCACTATGCCCGTCCCGACACAGGGCCACGCTGTTCGCCGTGCCCTTGGTCACGGTGTGATGGACCATCACACCGTGCACGGGCCCCCAAGGCCCCTTGTGGCTACGACTGTTACTACGCCAGTTGCCGACCTGGACAACCTTCAATCCCTCATCACGCAACGCATCGACAAACGCGGCGGCGGACATGGGTTGGGCCATGAGCGGCCTCCTTCGTGCAGACGGATCATGAAGCCAGCTCCGGCGATCCTTTCATCGAAACGATCGCGCCAACATAGGGCGATGCCAACGCATCCATCACATCCCCTAGACGGTTCTGACCTCAGGCTTATCTCTTTTCACTGGTCTCACAGGTACTCAATCACGCCATCAGTCAGCACCCCCAGACATCTACCAAAGCCACCCCCGAAGGCGGCCGGCGACTCCCTCAGCCGCGAACTGCGGCCACCGCGAGCACCGCCGTACCCCTTGGCGGCGAGGGCCATGGGCTCCTTGCTCGGGCTCGTCTGCCCCGCGCGGGAACGTCCATGGCTGCCCGCACTCGACTGGGGCTTCGAGCGCCGAGAGTAGGGCCATACCCCTGTATAGCGGAGCTTCGACCGACTTTCCTCTACTTCCCCGGGATGCTCAACGGGATGGCACGGGCCTCTCCTGGCCGCCTTGGCCCTCGCTGACTACGACCACGAATACCTCCGCACCGGGCGCGATCGGCTCACCCGACGCGCCCCCGGCACATGAGCCGCCGATCCCGCTTCGCCCTATGTGGGTGCATAGCCGGATAAATATGCGCACCACATCTGTTCTGACGGATTGTTAGCGCGTATGTTCTGATACCGATCAGGAAGGGTCGATTCCGGTCCCGGCTAGCGATATGGCCCTGACAGGTCGCCAGTACATGCCGTGTCCGCCCCGCCAGGAGGAAACCGTATGAATCTGCGCCGCAAGACAGCCGTAACCATCTCGGCACTCGCCATGACGATCGGCGGCGGCGTCCTCGCCGCCCCACCCGCCGCAGCCGACGAGCCCTGTGCGTCAGACAAGCTCTGCCTCTACCGGAGCACCCTCTACCGGACGATGGAATTCTCCACCGGCAGCGTCAGCAACTGCTGGTGGCTGTGGCAGTACAACCTGAGTGGACCCCCGTGGTCCGGCATCGTCTCCTACAGAAACAACCTGTCGGTGAAAGCTACTCTCTGGGACTACAACGGGGACGCCGATTGGCCTGCCGCACCACAGGCCACCATCAACTCGGGGGGCAACTCCAGCAACACCTCGGGCGGCAACCCTGCTTTCGCCGATTCCGCGGCGGTCTGCACCGGAAACGCCAAGCCCTGGAACATCCTGTGACCGCTGATCGCCAGCCTCAGACAGCCCGGGGCCGGGGAGAGCGCGGGCAACACACCGCGCCTGAGTCCTGAGCGGTGGCTGCCGGACACCGAAGACTGCCCCTGCCCGACCCCGTGGAGGCCGGACAGCGGGCAGTTCAGCGGAGCAGTCCGATCAGAGCGGTCACCGCGCTGAACCACAGGGCGAGCGCCCGTCGACCAGAGCGGGACGTCCAGGACGCCCGCTCACGCACGCACAGCCCCTCAAACAGCGAAGCACCCCCGTACTGGTGTAGACCAGTGGGGGCACTCCAAGGCTGGTGGGAACGATTCATCAGAAGAACGCTCCGGTGGGGCGGGTGGGACTCGAACCCACGGCCGACGGATTATGAGTCCGCTGCTCTAACCGGCTGAGCTACCGCCCCTAACGGCGCGTCGCGCACAAATGTGCGCGCCGTCTGCCGCAGCATAGCCGCTCATACGATCTCCTGCCTCGGATGGTCGGCAACGCTCGACCATGGAGACACCGCTGTCCTCTACGCGGTTCCACATGTCTGTCAGAACACACGAAAAAGGACCCCTTGGGGTCCCGTTTCGCGCTCTGCTCCCCCGGCTGGACTCGAACCAGCAACCCTCCGGTTAACAGCCGAATGCTCTGCCAATTGAGCTACAGGGGATCGCGCTCCCCCGACTGGACTCGAACCAGTAACCTGCCGGTTAACAGCCGGCTGCTCTGCCAATTGAGCTACAGGGGATTGCTGCATCTGCACCGAACGTACCTGGCCGGGGCGTCCCGGAGGGCGTGTGCTCGCTGCGACACATACATTAGCGCAAGCAGGGGGGTGCTCCGCCAATCGGTATGGCCCGGGGTGATCACGGGCGATGCCGGGTAGACGGGCAGCACCCAACGTACGCAAAGGAAGGGTGGCAGCCCATGCGGTACAAGCTCACGTTCATCGCCGGGCTCGCCGTCGGCTATGTGATCGGAACGCGGGCCGGCCGCGAGCGCTACGAACAGTTGCGGAAGAGCGTGCGGGAGTTCTCCCAGAACCCCGCCGTGCGCAACGCGGCCGAGTCGGCCGCGAGCAATGGTCGACAGGTAGCGGGCAAGGCGTTCCACGTCGTCAGCGAGAAGGTCGGCGATCGGATGCCGGAGTCCCTGGCCGAGCGGGTGCGATCCCTACGGGAACGCGGCGCGAGTGGCGAGGATGACTGGGGAACCAGCAACACCTGACGACGCCGAACGGCCGGTGGGGCAGAATCTCCCCCATGGGGATAGTCGCCGGCTTGGACAGTTCGTCTGCGCTCACACAGATCGTGGTCTGTGACACGGACACGGGTGCCGTGCTGCGGCAGGGGTATGCCGCGCACCCTGTCGACGCGAAGGCCACCGAGATAGATCCACAGGCCTGGCTGCTCTCGCTCGGCGAGGCGGCCGGCGGTGGGCTGCTCGAAGGGGTGCAGGCCATTGGGGTCTCCGCGCAGCAGCACGGACTCGTACCGCTAGATCATCAGGGCAATCTCGTGCGGCCTGCGCTCCTCGGCAATGACAAGCGAGCGCAGGTCTCCGCGGCCGATCTGATTGACGCACTGGGAGGGCGGCAGGCCTGGGCCGAGGCGGTCGGTTCCGTACCGCAGGCGACCCACCCGGTGGCGAAGCTGCGCTGGTTGGCGCGGGCGGAGCCCGAGGTGGCGCAGCGGGTGGTGAGCGTGCTCCAGCCGCATGACTGGCTGGTGTGGCAGCTGCTCGGTCGGCCCGCGCGTCGGACCACCGACCGTGGCAGCGCGTCCGGCACCGGGTACTGGTCCGCGGGTTCGGGCAGCTACCGGCCCGATCTGGTGGAGCTGGCGCTCGGGCACCGCTGTGCGCTGCCCGAGGTGCTCGGCCCCGCCGACTCCGCCGGGACCACACCCGAGGGGCTGCTGATCTCCGCGGGAACCGGCGAGACCATGGCCGCCGCCTTCGGGCTCGGGGTCGCCGTCGGGGACGCGGTCGTCTCGCTGGGGGCCTCCGGTTCGGTGATGGCCGTGCACCATGAGGCATTGGCCGATCCCAGCGGGATGATCACCTCGTATGCGGACGCCACCGGGATGCATCTGCCGGTCGTGCACACCAACAACGCCGTACGGGCGCTGCGCGGCACCGCCGAGATGCTGGGGCTCGATGATCTTGATTCCCTCTCCGACCTGGCGATGAAGTCCACCCCGGGCGCTTGCGGGCTCGTGCTGCTGCCCTACCTGGAGGGGGAGCGGACGCCTAGGCTGCCCCATACCGCGGGCACGCTCAGCGGTCTTCGTCGCGAGTCCATGAAGCCCGAGCATCTCGCTCGTGCCGCCTTCGAGGGGATGCTCTGCTCGCTGGCCGACGCGCTCGATGTGCTGCGCGGGCGCGGGGTCGAGGTACGGCGGGTGTTTCTGCTGGGCGCGACGGCCGGGTTGCCCGCTGTGCAGGCTGCGGCCCCCGCGATCTTCGGGGCTCAGGTGGTCGTACCGCAGCCCGCGGACTACGCGGCGCTCGGTGCCGCCCGGCAGGCGGCATGGGCGCTCGGGGTCTCGCAGGGAACGCTGTCGCCGACCGCGCCGCCGATCTGGCAGGACGCGGCGGTGCAGCTGCTGGACGCAGGCGATGAGCTCGCCGTGGGCCAGGCGGTGCGCCAGCAGTACGGGGCGACGCGGGATCAGCTGCACCCAGGAGCCTTCTCGGGTGGAGCCGGCTGACCAGCGACCGGTTCCTGGCCGCTGACGACCTGGTCCTGGCGGATCAAGAGGTCCACGAGGGTGCTCGGCTGCGCTGTCTGCGGCAGCCGGGCAGTTCTCGGCTGGCTGGGAGAACCACCTGCGGGGAAGCTTGCGCTGACCTGCTCGGCTCGGTGGCCGAGTGCCGGGGAGACCGTGCGGTAGTCCGGCAGAGAAACCGTGCCGGTCGGGCCCGGCGCGCATCCCGAGTTTCGGTTCGTGTGGGGATCTCTTGACTCCAGCTTGGAGAAATCACCTGGGGTTCGGGGAGCGGGTGACGGAAGATGGCATTCCCGTCTCCCATAGACGTCGCCCCCGCCAAAGCTGCCGAACCCGAGAGACCGCGCGTGCTGATACGACTGCTGCGGACATACCTGCGTCCGTACAAAAGACCGATCGCCCTGCTGGTACTGCTACAACTGCTCCAGACCAGTGCCACGCTCTACCTACCCACCCTGAACGCCGACATCATCGACAACGGTGTGGTCAAGGGGGACACCGGCTACATCGTCCGGCTCGGCGTGTTGATGCTCGCCATCAGCGTGGTGCAGGTCTTCTGCAGCATCGGTGCCGTCTACTTCGGCGCGCGGACCGCCGCCGCCCTCGGCCGTGATGTGCGGGCCGCGGTCTTCGACCGGGTGCAGAGCTTCTCGGCGCGTGAGGTCGGCCACTTCGGGGCGCCTTCACTGATCACTCGCACGACCAACGATGTCCAGCAGGTTCAGATGCTGGCGCTGATGGCGTTCACCCTGATGGTCTCGGCGCCGATCATGTGTATCGGCGGCATCATCATGGCGCTGGGCCAGGACGTGACACTCTCCGCGGTGCTGCTGGCCGTCGTCCCGGTCCTCGGTGTCTCGGTGACCGTGCTGGTCATCCGGATGCGCCCGCTGTTTCGGACCATGCAGGAGCGGCTGGACACCGTGAACCGGGTGCTGAGGGAACAGATCACCGGCAACCGCGTCATTCGCGCCTTCGTCCGTGACTCCTATGAGCGGGACCGCTTCGGTGCGGCAAACGCCGACCTCACCGGCGTATCGCTGGCCACCGGGCGGCTGATGGCGCTGATGTTCCCGATCGTGCTGACGGTCGTGAACGTCTCGTCGGTCGCCGTGGTCTGGTTCGGCGCCCAGCGGGTGGACAGCGGGGCGATCCAGATCGGCGCGCTGACCGCGTTCCTCGCCTATCTGATGCAGATCGTGATGGCCGTCATGATGGCCACCTTCATGTTCATGATGGTGCCGCGTGCCGAGGTGTGCGCCGAGCGGATCGAGGAGTTGCTGGGGACCGACTCCAGTGTGGTGCCGCCGCTGAGCCCCGTGTACGAGGTGCCGCAGCACGGGCATCTGGAGATCCGGGATGTGGAGTTCCGGTATCCGGGCGCGGAGGAGCCGGTGCTCCGGGAGGTCACCCTGATGGCCCACCCCGGTGAGACGACCGCGATCATCGGTTCGACGGGCAGCGGCAAATCGACCCTGCTCGGTCTGGTGCCCCGGCTGTTCGACGCCACGGGCGGCGAGGTGCTCGTCGACGGCGTCAATGTGCGCGAGCTCGATCCGGCGCTGATGGCGCGAACCGTGGGGCTCGTGCCCCAGAAGCCGTATCTCTTCTCCGGCACGATCGCCAGCAATCTGCGGTACGGACGGCCGGACGCCAGCGAGGAGGAGCTGTGGCGGGCCTTGGAGGTGGCGCAGGCGGCCGACTTCGTACGGGAGCTCGATGACGGTCTCGACGCCCCCATCGCCCAGGGCGGTACCAATGTCTCCGGTGGGCAGCGACAGCGACTGGCCATCGCCAGGACGCTGGTGCAGCAGCCGGAGATCTATCTCTTCGACGACTCGTTCTCCGCGCTCGACTACGCGACGGACGCCGCGCTACGAGCGGCGCTGATGGCCGAGACGGCCAGCGCGACCGTGGTGATCGTCGCCCAGCGGGTCTCCACCATCCGTGACGCCGACCGGATCGTGGTTCTCGATGAGGGCCGGGTCGTGGGGATGGGCAACCACCGCGAGCTGATGGAGGCCAATGAGACCTATCGGGAGATCGTGCTCTCGCAGCTGACGGAGGCGGAGGCCGCATGAGCGGGCAGAACGGGCAGAGCAGCGAGAGACGACCGGGGGGAGCTCCCCCGATGGGCGGCCCGGCCGGGCGGATGATGGCCGGCGGCGAGCGCTCCATGGACTTCAAGGGCTCAAGCAAGCGGCTGCTGCGGCAGCTGGCGCCGGATCGGGCGCTGCTGTGGGCCATGCTGGCGGGAGGCGTGCTGAGTGTGGCGTTCTCCGCGGTGGGGCCGCTGGTGCTGGGGCGGGCGACCGACCTGATCTTCGCCGGTGTCGTCGGCCGGGAGATGACCGCGGGCACCACCAAGGCGCAGGCGATCGAGTCGCTGCGGGCCAAGGGCGAGGACGGACTCGCCGATATGCTCTCGACCGTCGGGTTCACCCCCGGGCAGGGCATCGATTTCAGCGCGGTCGGCCAGGTGCTGCTGGTGGCGTTGGCGCTCTACATCGTCGCGGGGTTCCTGGCCCTGATCTCCTCGCGGCTGTCGATCCGAGTGATCAACCAGACCGTGTCTCGGATGCGTGCGGATGTGCAGGCCAAGCTGGAACGGCTGCCGCTGTCCTACTTCGACAAGGCCAAGCGCGGTGAGGTCCTCAGCCGCGTGACCAATGACATCGACAACATCTCGCAGACCCTCCAGCAGACGATGGGGCAGCTGGTGAACTCGCTGCTGACGATCGTGGGCGTACTGGCGATGATGCTCTGGATCTCACCGCTGCTGGCCCTGGTCGCGCTGGTGACGGTCCCGCTGTCGGTGCTCGTGGCGACGAAGGTCGGCAAGCGTTCCCAGCCCCACTTCGTGCAGCAGTGGAAGTCGACCGGGAAGCTCAACGCCCATATCGAGGAGATGTACACCGGTCATGCGCTGGTGAAGGTCTTCGGGCGGCAGGACGAGTCGGCGCAGGAGTTCGCCGAGCAGAACGAAGCGCTGTACGAGGCCGGCTTCAAGGCCCAGTTCAACAGCGGGATCATGCAGCCGCTGATGTTCTTCGTCTCCAACCTCAACTATGTGCTGGTGGCGGTGGTCGGCGGGCTGCGGGTGGCGTCGGGCGCGCTGTCGATCGGCGATGTGCAGGCGTTCATCCAGTACTCGCGGCAGTTCTCCATGCCGCTGACCCAGGTCGCGTCGATGGCGAACCTGGTCCAGTCGGGCGTGGCATCGGCCGAGCGGGTCTTTGAGCTGCTGGACGCCGAGGAGCAGGAGCCGGACAGCCCCTCGGTGGAGCACCTGGAGCGGCCGGCGGGACAGGTCTCGATGGAGAACGTCTCCTTCCGGTACGCCCCGGAGAAGCCGTTGATCGAGAATCTGTCGTTGAGCGTCGAACCGGGGCAGACGGTCGCGATCGTCGGTCCGACCGGGGCCGGGAAGACCACGCTGGTCAATCTGCTGATGCGGTTCTACGAGGTCACGGCTGGACGCATCAGCCTCGACGGGGTCGATGTCGCGAAGATGTCACGGGAAGACCTGCGATCGGTGATCGGCATGGTCCTCCAGGACACCTGGCTGTTCGGCGGAACCATCGCCGACAACATCGCCTACGGGGCCTCCCACGCGGTGACCAGGGAAGAGATCGAAGCAGCGGCACGCGCCGCGCACGCCGATCGTTTCATCCGGACGCTGCCCGAGGGCTATGACACGGTCCTCTCCGACGACGGGGCCGATGGCGCCGGGGTGAGCGCCGGCGAGAAGCAGTTGATCACGATCGCACGGGCGTTCCTCTCCGATCCGGTCATCCTGGTGCTGGACGAGGCCACCAGCTCGGTGGACACCCGTACCGAGGTGCTGATCCAGAAGGCGATGGCCCGGCTGGCCCATGGGCGTACCAGCTTTGTGATCGCCCACCGGCTCTCCACCATCCGGGACGCGGATGTGATCCTGGTGATGGAGAACGGCTCCATCGTCGAACAGGGCACACATGACGCGCTGTTGGCGGCCAGGGGTGCCTATGCCCGGTTGTACTCGGCACAGTTCGCGGAGGCGGTCGTCGAGGTGGACTGAGGGCTCGGGCGCGGGGAGAGGTCACCCCATACGCGGTGACGTCCGTACGGAGACCGCCGTCAGCGCACATGCGGTGACGGCGGTAGGGGGACCAGGGGCGGTAAGGCACAGCACCCCCCTGGTTCCCGACCGCTCTGTGCTCTGCCTGCGGGTACTGGTGTGGTGGGGGCTGGTGTCGCGGATGTGTCAGCCGGTTGGGTGGGGCGGTGAGGGAGGCGGTTCGTCAATCGGGTGGGCGGGGAGCGCGACCCGACCGCTGCCCGGATCGATTCCGTTCAGTTCACTTCACTTCACTTCAGGCCAGTCCGGTCCAGTCGGTTCCGGTCCAGTCCAGTCCGCAGCTGATCTGATCAGTCCAGATAGCCGCGCAGCTGGTCGGCGAAGGCGTGGTCCCGCAGTTTGTTGAGGGTCTTGGACTCGATCTGACGGATGCGTTCACGCGTCACGCCGAAGATGCGGCCGATCTCCTCCAGCGTGCGTGGCCTGCCGTCCGCGAGGCCGTAGCGCAACTGCACCACCTTGCGCTCCCGCTCCCCGAGGGTGGAGAGAACCGCTTCCAGATGTTCGCGCAGCAGCAGGAAGGCCGCGGACTCCACCGGTGAAGCCGCGTCACCGTCCTCGATGAGATCACCGAGTGCGACATCGTCCTCCTCGCCCACCGGCGCGTGGAGGGAGACCGGTTCCTGGGCCAGTCGCAGCACTTCGCTGACCCGCTCCGGTGGCAGGTCGAGCTGACCGGCGACCTCGCTCGGGGTGGGTTCGTAGCCGCGTTCCTGAAGCAACCGGCGCTGCACCCGTACGACCCGGTTGATCAGCTCGACGACATGGACAGGGACGCGGATGGTGCGCGCCTGGTCCGCGAGCGCACGGGACATGGCTTGGCGAATCCACCAGGTGGCGTAGGTGGAGAACTTGTAACCGCGGGCGTAGTCGAACTTTTCCACGGCCCTGATCAGGCCGAGGTTTCCTTCTTGAACGAGATCGAGCATGGTCAGTCCACGGCCGACATACCGCTTGGCCACGGAGACCACGAGCCGTAGGTTCGCCTCGATCAGTCTGCGTTTGGCCATCCGGCCCATCACGACGAGCCGATCGAGGTCGACGGCGAGCCGGGAGTTGTTGATGTCGGGGGTGTTGCTCAACTTCTCCTCGGCGAAGAGCCCGGCCTCGACCCGGCGGGCCAACTCCACCTCTTCTACCGCGCTGAGCAGGGGAATCCTGCCGATCTCCCGTAGATACTGACGGAAGAGATCGGAGGAGGGTCCGCCGCTCTCGGCTCGGGCGGCGGGGCTGCGGTCGGGTGAGTCCTCGATCGGGTCGTCGGGGATCTGGTCATAGGAGACCCTGCCGACAGCAGCGCCTGATCCCGGTTCGGGCGGGACGGGTGGGGCGTGCGGGGCCCGGGCCTCTCTTTCTGGAGCGGGCGGTTCTTCGTCGTCCACCAGCGCGGGCCCGGCGATCGCGGCACTGCTCGCCGACTCGTCCGGGGCCGTATCCCGGATCTCGTCGGGCGCTGCTTCGGGATGGTGGGCGGGCGGACCCTGAGCCGGAACGCTGGCGAGGGTCTTGCCCTGGGGGCTCGGTTTGGCCGGGGACTTGGAGTCGGTCGGTGGTTCAGTCAGGCTCTCGGAGAGGGTCTGGGTCTGCACGGGGGCGACCTCCAGGGTGATCGCTGCCGGGTCAAGGGCGTGCGGCAGGGGGACGGGAGCGGCCGGGCCGCCATTCGTCCCGTACACGATGAGCGGATCCGCGGGGGTGAGAGGCCCACCATCGGTGGGCCGGCCGCGCTCCGAAGACTCAGGCACCGCCCCCAGTGTGGGGTACGACACATAGCCGCCACGAGGGGCGTGCGGTGACTTTCTGCGTCCCGTGCGTGACCGAGTGGTTACCGAAATGGCGTTCAGGCAGGTCGGGGACGCTCTTCGGGTCGAAGACGTCAGCTGCCGAGTGCGGCTGAAATCCGACCGCCCGGTACGCCATCGGGCCGGGCCGCGCGGGAATGAACAGGGACGTGCCCGGGCGGGTCGGGACAAGGCGGACGGAGAGGCTCCACTCGGAGCGGACTGGCCGCGATGCCCCCGGCGGGCGCGGTGAGGCTGCCGGAACGGCTGATACCGCGGGCGCGGTGGGGTGCCCGAACGGCGTAAGGGCCGGGTCGGAAGGGGGCGCTAGAGGGCTGCTGCCCCGTGGTTGCGCAGGGACTGGCCGTACTGCTGGAGGACCCAGAGTTCGTTCTGCACGGCCGCGAGATGCTCGGGGTCGGCATGGGGGCCCAGGCGGGACAGGGAACCCTGGACCTCCGCGATACGCCGGTCCACGGCTCGGAGTCGGACGTGGACCAGCTGCATGCCCGCATAGGTCTCATCGACCGTCTTGGCGTGAATGGCCTCGACCGCGAGCTCCGTGACCAGCGCGCGGACCGTGTCGTCCGGTGCGGTCTCACGAACCCGAATGAGATAGCCGGAGGCATCGATCAGGCTCTGCTCGGTGCCGCCGGATTCGGCGATGGTCTGGCGGACGGCCGCGTACGGAGGGGCGGTGAACTCGTCCACTCCATAGGCGTCGAAGGCCGGGGTGATCAGCTCGGGGCGCTGGAGGGCGAGCTTGAGGAGCTCGCGCTCCGTGCGATGGGCCGGGCTGCGCAGATTGAGCGCGGGGCCGGACGAGGAGGTCGGGGCGGCCTGCATCTGGTCCCGTTTCGCGCTGGCGCGCGAGGGAGCCGGGCCCCGGCCGCCGCGATCCCGTGCCCAACGGGCCAGCTGGGCCACGCGCTTGACCACGAACTGGGTGTCGAGAATGCCGACGACCCCGGCCAGCTGCACGGCCGACTCATGCTGGATCGCCCCGTTCTTGATGCCCGCGACAATGGGCGCGGCCTCATCGAGCGCGGCGGCCCGACCGGCGGGGGTCTCCAGGTTGTGGCGGAGCACGATCTGCCGGATCGCGAACTCGAAGAGCGGGGTGCGCGTCTCGACCAGCTTCTGGACCGCGTCATCACCCTGGGCGAGGCGCAGGTCACAGGGGTCCATACCGTCCGGTGTGATGGCGATCGAGGTCTCGGCGGCGAACTTCTGATCGTCTTCGAAGGCTCGCAGCGCGGCCTTCTGACCGGCCGCGTCCCCATCGAAGGTGAAGATCACCTCGGCGGTGGCATTGTCCATCAGCAGCCGACGCAGGATCTTGATGTGATCGCCGCCGAAGGCCGTGCCACAGGTGGCGATGGCGGTGGTGATGCCGGCCAGATGGCAGGCCATCACATCCGTGTATCCCTCGACGACGACGGCCCGCCTGGATTTGGCGATCTCCTTCTTGGCGAGGTCGATGCCGTAGAGCACCTGGGACTTCTTGTAGATCCCGGTCTCGGGGGTGTTGAGGTACTTGGGGCCGTTGTCGCTCTCGTACAGCTTGCGGGCTCCGAAGCCGACGACATCGCCGGAGATGTCCCGGATCGGCCACATCAGCCGGCCGCGGAAGCGGTCGATGGGACCCCGGCGGCCCTCCTGGGAGAGCCCGGAGAGGGTGAGCTCCTTGTCGCTGAAGCCCTTGCCGCGCAGAAAGCGGGTGAGGTGGTCCCAGCCCTGGGGGCTGTAGCCGACGCTGAAGTGCTGGGCCGCGGCTTGGTCGAAGCCGCGGTCGGCGAGGAACGCGCGGCCGGTCTCCGCCTCCGGGCTGTTCTCCAGCTGATCGATGTAGAACTGGGCGGCGACCTTGTGCGCCTCGACCAGACGGATGCGCTCGCCCCGCTGGTGGCTGGGGTTGTACCCGCCCTCTTCGTAGCGGAGGGTGATTCCGGCGGTGGCCGCCAGCCGCTCGACCGTCTCGGAGAAGGTGAGGTGGTCGATCTTCATCACGAAGGCGATCGTGTCGCCGCCTTCCTGGCAGCCAAAGCAGTGGAAGAGGCCCTTGCTGGGGCTGACCTGGAAGGATGGGGTCTGCTCGTCGTGGAAGGGGCAGAGCCCCTTCAGATTGCCGCCACCCGCGCCGCGCAGCTGGAGGTAGTCGGATACGACGGCGTCGATCGGGACCGCGTCCCGAACCGCCTTGACGTCGTCATCGTTGATCCTGCCTGCCACGTGAGGGATTCTACGGCCGCCCGCTCACACCTCCTGCTCCCTGTGGACAACTCCCGCCGCAGCAAGGCGCCCCGATCACGTACGTACCGCTGTACGGGGCTTTCGCCCGGTCCCTGGTGGGGTGCCTGCTGCGGCGGTTCAGGAGCGCCGGAGGGTCACTTGCCGAGCGAGGCAAGGGGTACGGAGGGGTCACCGAGCGTCTCGGAGTCGATCCGCGCCCCCGAGCGAATCAGATCCTGGATCGGGGCGGTGACATCCCACACATTCACATTCATCCCCGCGAGCACCCTTCCCTCCTTCAGCCAGAAGGCGATGAACTCCCGCTTGCCGACGTCCCCACGCAGCACCACCTGGTCATAGGAACCGGCCGGCGCCCAACCCGAGTACTCAAGGCCCAGGTCGTACTGGTCGGAGAAGAAGTACGGCACCCGGTCGTAGGCGATCTCCTGGCCGAGCATGGAGCGCGCGGCGGCGGGGCCGCCGTTGAGGGCGTTCGCCCAGTGCTCCACCCGCAGCCGGATGCCGAGGAGGGGGTGGAAGGCGGCGGCGACATCGCCAGCGGCGTAGATATCGGGGTCGGAGGTGCGCAGGGCCGCGTCGACGCTGATGCCGCCGCCGTGTGCCCGCTCGGCCAGCTCCAGATCGGCGGATTCGGCGAGGGCGGTGCGTGGGGCGGCACCGATCGCGGCGAGGACGTCGTGGGCGGGGTGCTCCTCGCCGTCGTCGGTGCGCACCGCGAGGACGGCGCCCTCGTGGCCGATGATCTCGGTGAGGCGGGCTCCGAAGTGGAAGCGGACGCCGCGGTCGCGGTGCAGTTCGGCGAAGACCTGTCCCAGCTCAGGGCCGATGACCTGGTGCAGCGGGGTGGCTTCCGGTTCGATGACGGTGACCTCGGCGCCGTACCCGCGCGCGGCGGCGGCGACCTCCAGGCCGATCCAGCCGGCGCCGGCGATCACCAGGGTGCCGTTGTCCCGGCCGAGGGAGCCGAGCACGCGGCTCAGTCGGTCGGCGTGGGCGAGCCGGCGCAGATGGTGGACCCCCGCCAGCTCGGTGCCCGGGACCTCCAGTCGACGCGGTTCGGCGCCGGTGGCCAGGAGCAGCTTGTCGTAGTGGAGGACGGTGCCGTCACCGAGGTGGACCGCTTTCTCCCCGCGGTCGATGGAGACCACGGTCTGGCCGAGATGCAGCTCGACATCGGCCGCGGCGTACCACGCGGGTTCATGGACGAAGACGCTGTCGCGCTTCTCCTTTCCGGTGAGGTAGCCCTTGGACAGGGGTGGGCGCTCATAGGGGTGGTCGTTCTCGTCGCCGATGAGGATCACTCGCCCGGTGAACCCCTCGGCGCGGAGGGTCTCTGCGGCCTTGGCCCCGGCGAGACCGCCGCCGATGATGACGAATGTTCGATGTCCGTCGACCACTTGATGCCTCCTCTTGTGTGCCTGTACTGCCTCATCGCTGCGTAGCTGACGGTGGTACGCGCGGGCTCTCCCACCGTCTCTGTGCCGCGTAGCCCTAGGGAGCGTCCCGCACGGACCGTGCCGGCGGAAGAGGCAGTGGTTCTGGCGTGTCCTCGCGGGGCCGTCTTTCGGTGTCTTTTCGGGGGCTCAGCGTCGGGCCGTGAGCTGGGCGTGCAGGGTGCGGGCGGAGGCGTCGGTGAGTGAGGCGAGCTGATCCACAATCACCCGACCGCGCGCCCGGTCGTCCTTCGCCACGTGGAAGAGCGCGCGGAACTGGGGGTCCAGGCTGTCGGGTGCCCGCGCGGTGAGCGCCTCCGCGAGCTCCGCGAGCACAATGCGCTGATCGGCCCGCAGGGTCTCCTGCTCGGCGCGCTGCATCACATAGCAGTCGGCGACGGCCTTGAGGACGGCGCACTCCAGCCGGGCCTCCCTGGGGACGACCAGCTCGGCCGCGTACCGGGTGAGCCTGCCGGTGCCGTACGCCTGGCGGGTCGCTCCCTCGGCTGCGAGACAGAACCGGCCGATGAGCTGGCTGGTGGCGTCCTTGAGCCGGGCCTGCGCGGGGGCGGAACCGTCGTAGTGGTGGGGCCACCACTCCTCGCCGATGAGACGGTCCAGGGCCTCGGACAGTTCCTCGGGATCGGTGTCCACCGGCACGTAGCGGCCGATCGCGACCCGCCATATCTCAGCGCGCTCCGGTTCGGCGAGCAGGAGATTGGGGTCGATGTGTCCGGCGTGCAGCCCGTCTTCGATGTCGTGCACGGAGTAGGCGACATCGTCGGCCCAGTCCATGACCTGGGCCTCGAAGCAGGTGCGGTGTCCCGGTGCGCCTTCGCGGACCCAGGCGAAGACGGGCAGGTCATCCTCGTACACACCGAATTTGACCGATTCGGGCGCGGTGGGGTGTTCGCCGCGTGGCCAGGGGTACTTGGTGGCGGCGTCGAGGGTGGCCCGGGTGAGGTTGAGGCCGACGCTGACCAGGTCACCGTGCTCATTGTGGATGAACCGCTTCGGTTCGATGCGGGTGAGCAGGCGCAGCGACTGGGCGTTGCCCTCGAAGCCGCCGCAGTCCTTGGCGAAGTCGTTGAGTGCGGCTTCGCCGTTGTGCCCGAAGGGCGGATGGCCCATGTCGTGGGCGAGGCAGGCGGCCTCGACGAGATCGGGGTCGCAGCCGAGGGCGGCGCCGAGTTCGCGGCCGACCTGGGCGCACTCCAGGGAGTGGGTGAGTCGGGTGCGGGGGCTGGCGTCCCAGGCCTGGTTGCGGGTGCCTGGGGTGACGACCTGGGTCTTTCCGGCGAGTCGGCGCAGCGCGGAGGAGTGCAGTACGCGGGCGCGGTCGCGTTGGAACGCGGTGCGGCCGGGGCGCTTGTCGGGCTCGGGGGCCCAGCGAGCGGTGGCCGCGTCGTCGTACCGGTCGCTGTCGGCGCCGCTTGGTCCGGCGATGCCGGAGAGGTCGGGGGTAGTGGCCCCGGATGAGGTGGTGCTGGTCGTGCCTGCCATGCACCGAAGGTAGCCGGAGTGGGGGACGGGCGGGGACCGCCAGGGGCTGGGGGCGACTTCTCGCCGGGGAAGCGGAGGGCGCGGCGGGGTGTCCCCCGGGCGCGGAAGCGGGTGTCGCGGGGAGGTCCCCCGGTCGGGGTCGGTGCGGGTGACGGCCGGGGTTCTGGTGCCGAGTCGCCGGGGGTACGACGGGCCGGGGTGCGGGCCATCGCACTCGGCCGGTTCCGGGACTCGGGCTGATCGTGCAGGTCAGGGGCGGTGCAACGATGGGCGGGGCGCTCAGGAACCGGGGTGAACACCGGTCGGGGAGGGCGGCGGGGCCCTGGGACGGGGACGGGCCGGGTAGGGGTTGTCCACAGGTTTCGGGGCGTAAAAGCACGTTGTCACACCCCTCACCTACTGTGATCGACATCGAAACCGGTACGTCGGGGAGGCGGTCTTGCCATGGGCTGGATCGAGACAGACGGCGGCAGTTACGCCGTGACATTGGACGGCAACAACCTGCGCTGTAGGAATGCGGCGGGGCGTGAGCTGAAGCAGGTGCCGTCGAAACTGCGGGATGACGCTGTCGTGGTGCGGCTGCGGCAGTTGTCCGAATGGCTTGAGCGGCATGAGCGCGAGTGCCGGGAGCAGGTGGACACCTGGCTGGTGCGCTCGCTGCCGGTGCCGGTGGAGGTGCTGGCCCGGGTCTGGCCGGACACGGCCTGGCAGGCCGCCCTGCGCGATCTGGTGATCGCGCCGGTGGGAGCGGACGGCGGGGCCGATATGGCGCGGGCCGGCTTGCTCCGGGACGTCAGCCCCGAGCGGGGGGTGGGGCTGGTGGATCTGGATGGTGATTCGGTGTGGCTGGAGTGCGAGAGCGTGTTGATTCCGCATCCGGTCCTGCTCGAAGACCTCGACGACCTGCGGGAATTCGCGGTCGAGCTGGGTGTGGAGCAGCGGGTGGAGCAGCTGTTTCGCGAGGTGTGGCGGCGGCCCCCGGAGATCAGCGGCCACACCTCGCAGAAGTACGCCAAGGGGAAGTTCAAGCAGCTGCGCCATGCGACGTCGCGTGCGGTGTCGCTGGGCTATCGGGTTCGGGGCGGCCAGGTGCTGTGCCCGTTGGTGGAGGGCGGCCGGGCGCTTGAGGCGACGTACTGGCTGGGCGCTGACTACCCGGACGCCGAGGCACTGACCGGTTCGCTGGAGTGGCGCGACAAGAACGGCCGCGGGCTGGCGTTGGACGAGGTGGGACCGGTCGCCTGGTCCGAGGGCGAGCGCATGGCCGCCCTGGTGTACGCGGGCAAGGTCGCGGAAGACGAGGCGGACGCACTGCGATGAGCAGCGTGCACAGCAGCGAAGGGAACAGCACGGTGGGGGAATCTGTGAACGGGCGCGAGGGACACGGGGCGGCCTACGGTTTTGGGGGGCCTCAGGCGATGCTGGAGGCCGGGGCGGTACTGCCCCTGCATGCGGCCACCGCCCCCGAGCCAGGGTCGGACATTGGTGACAAGGACCGGAGCGTGGCGCTGACGGCCCGGTCGTATGGCCATCCGGCGCTTGAGGAGCGCACGGTGGTGCGGCTGGTTCCGGAGGCGATCGGTCCCGCCGAGGATCTGGCGCTGGAGTATCTGGGCTTCTCCGGTGGCGAGTCGGTCGCGGTGGGACGGGTGAAGCCGCAGTCGCTGGGCTTCCCCGCCTGGGCCTTGGTGCACGATCCCCAGCATGGCCATCACGCCCTGGCCGTGGTGAAGGAGATGGAGCGGCTGACCCGGCTGGTGGGGACCAAGCCGGGACTGGCCAAGGAGGGCTTCGACGAGATCGGGCAGCGGCTGGACCGTTCCGTTCCGCAGTTCCTGCCCACGTTCTACGAGCAGGTGGGGCGGCTGTTCCTGGCCGTTGAAGCACAGCAGCAGGCATCGGTGTTCTTCGGTAAGGCCCGCGCCGCCGAGCAGCGGCACGCGTTGCCGGTGGACGAGGAGCGGCTGCGGGATGTGTTCCTGGAGTTCGCGGGCGCGGGGGCGCTCAGCGGCAAGGCACTGCGGGAGTACGCGAAGGGGCTGGGCGAGCGGCTGCCCCCCTCGCAGGCGTACACGGAGTTCCGAGTGGTCTCATCGCAGCGCTGCTCCGCCGGGCTCACTCCCTACGCGGGCATGCTGGAGGATCTACGGCGGCTCGCCCGCGGTGCGGGGCTGGACGCGGCGGCGGAGGAGCGCTCCCTGCTCAAGGAGATCGTCCATACGGGAGCGATGAACCGCGCGGCGGGGAGCTTCTGGAAGTCGGCGCTACCAGCACTCACCGTGGTCGCCGCCGAAGACGCGGCCATCCGTGAGCGGCTGCTGAATCTGCTGCCGGAGACCAGTGGCGACCACACGGAGGAGTTCGACCGGTCCTGGCTGTCGCTGCTTGAGGCCTGTGGAGCCTTTGAGCTGCTGCTGGACGGGACCGTCCCGGTGGCGGACTGGCTCACCGCGTGGAGTGCTCACCGGCATCGCGGTTGGCGTGGCATGAAGCGGCTCGACGTTGAACTCGACCTGGTGGCACGGCTGGCGGACCGGCTGAAGGCCGATGGCACACCGGTGAAGTTGCTCCGCGGTGGCTGGCGCACCTCCGTCGATCTGGATGTCCTTGACCTCTGTCTCTCGCTGGGCATCCCGGTCGAGCCTCCGGAGTACGACATGGCGGGCCTGGAGTTGGACGGCTGGCTCTCCGACCGGAGTGAGGGGCGTAGGGACCTGGCGGCGCTGGTCGCCGATCCCCGGTTCGCCCAGATTCTGCGCAGTGGGGTCGAACGGCTGGCGGGCACCGGCGACTCGGCGGCGCAGCGGCTCCTCCCGGCTACCGGGTACCCGGCGCTGTGTACGGTGATCGCGGCTTGGCTGACCGACCGGGCCGAGGAGCTCACCCGCTCGATCGGCCTTCCCGCTCTGAGCGAACTCCTCCAGCGGCTTTCGGGGTTCGCCTCCCGACCCGCGCTGTCCACGGCGCCCGACGCGCTCGCCCGCATCACCGCGTTCTCCCCTGCTGGGGCGCTGGCACGGACCCTGCGCTCGGGCGTCTGGGATGAGCTGGGTTGGGCCGCCTTCGACGAGGCGCTGGCGAAGTTGGGCAAGGTGGTCCCGAAGCCTGCCAAGTCCGCCAAGTCCGCCAGGAGGAGGGACGACGAAGAGGTCAAGCTGTCCGACGCCTGGCCCGCGCTGGTGGTCCGGCGCGGCAGTCAGGCTGCCGCGGTGGGTCCCGAAGCCGTGGTGGACAGCCAGCCGCTCACCTTCCCCAGCAGCCAACCCAACCGGTCCTGGTCCACTCCGGTCGTCCGCTATGTCGGCGGCCAGTGGCTCACCATCAACGGGTACGGGGATGAGTGCCGGGGCCGGTGGTCAGGCCGGGGCGCGGATGCCTTCACACCGGACGGGACACCGACGGAGAACTACCTCTCGCACCGGACTCCGTCGTTGGAACTGCCCGATGGCAGCCGTACGTTCGGCGGCCGGCCGGTGCACGCGGGCGATACGTCGTTCGATGACGTGTGCCGACCGGTCGCGTCGGACGGGATCTCCCTGTGGGTGCTGCATGAGCACCAGTGGTGGGACTACGACCCGCAGTCGGCCCGCCGGGGCCGGCTCACCGTCCCCGCGTTCTTTGACTCGGCGCTCTCCGAGGGCACCGGGGCGGTCCTGCTGGAGCGCTACTGCCAACTGCTGCCCGCGCGAGCGGGGCTTGAGTCCTCGCCGTTCGGCAGCGCACACGGGGTGGTCGGCTGGTGGGTGCGGTTCGACCCCACGGCCCGTACGCTCACCGCCTGTTCCACCGACGGGACCCGCAGCCTGCCGGTCGAGGTGGCGGGTGCCGCCAAACCCGAGCATCTGAACACCCATGTTCCGCTCCCGCCGATGCGACTGCCCGGTGGCGCGGTGCTGCATCCACGCGAGTCCCGCAGCTACCAGTCCCGGTTCGATTTCTTCGACGCCGATGGGGTGCGCCTCGCCACGGTGACCCAGGGCGAGGAGAGTGAGGTGTACGCGGGCGGCACTCCGCTGATCCCACCGCTCGGGTACTGGCATGCGCTGCGTCCGCGCGATGAGCGAGGTTCCCTCGTCCTGCGGGCGGTCACCGACGAGTTGGCCGCGGAGCTGCTCAAGACGGTGGTGGACGGCCGACAGCCGGCGGAAGCGGTACGCGAGCTGCTGCCGGGCATCACCCACCCGGGCCTGGTGGCCGGTGTGGCCGCTCTGGTCGGCGAGGCGGCGCGTCAGGCCGGTCAGATCGCCACCCTGTCGGAGCGGGCCGCCCAAGCGGAGCCCGATGCCCGTCCCACCGTGCGGTACGCACACGACGGGCCGCTGCGGGAAGCTCTGAACAGCCTGCTGAGCAGCGCCCGATTCTACGGTCGGTGGTACTCGTCCTGGGATGAGAGCGGTAACACGGTGATGGGTCAGCTGGCGGCGCTACGGAGCCTGCTGGAGCCCGGTAGCGGCGACGCGAAGCTGAGCTTCGACGAGCCAGGGGTGAACTGGCTGTCGCTGTCGGGCCTGGGGTTGGCCGCGGCCGCGGTGCGTGCCGCGTCCCCGGTGACCTCGGAGGCGGACAGGAACGCGCTGCTGGAGTTCCTCGACGCCGCCCTCGCGGTTTCGGCGGACGGCGAGGCGGTCCTGATCGACCCGCGCGGACGGCTGCGGATCGTTGAGTTGAAGTCCCCGTGGGACCTGTCAGCCGATGTGGACACCGAGGAGATGCTCGGCACGGTTCGGCACTCGGGAGCACGTCGACTGCTGGTGATCTCCAACACCGAGGTGGAGGACGACCACGCGGTGTGGTCGTGTGTCGAGTACGACCCGGCCGGGACATTCGGGCCTTGGGAGGGGTACAGCGAGATCGCCTCGGATGTGCTGGGTTCGGCGGACGACCCCATCCGGGCCGCCGCCGTGCGACGGCTGATCGACACCACTCGGAAGCGGGGGCCGCTGCCCTATTACCCGCAGCAGGCGCAGGAGTTCGCCGATCGGGTCGGAGCGAGCCCGGTGGTCGGCGCCCTGCTCCAGTTGGGATTGCCCGGCCTGGACTCCTATGGCCGCGACGGGCTGCTGTCAGCGCAGTACCTGGCGCCGCTGGGCCTCAAGAGCGCGGACGCCAAGGCCGGTCGCGCCCACCTGGAAGTGCTGTCCGCGCGGGATCGGCAACGGTTCACCGGATTGCTCCTGCCGCTGGAGCCCGCGCGCGTGGACGCGTTGTGGACGGATGGGTTCGCCGCTGAACCACTGATCGAGGCCTGGGTGGCAGCACGTGGCAAGCGCCGGGTCGCGCCCTCCTGGTTGGTCAGCAAGGCGATCGCCGAAACCGGACCGGGGACGGAACTCGATTCGGCGCTGAACCCAGAAGCCCAACCCGAACTGACCGGCACCACCGAGCAGCGGATCGGCTCCGACGGTGTGTCACCGGTCGAACGAGAGAAGCTGCTCACCGGGCAGACGCTGGTCTCCTATGTGCGGATGCTGCGCTGGCTCGCCTATCGGCTGCCGCTCGGTGATCCCCTCCGGGAGATCCTGCCCATCACCTTGCGGATGCTGCGGACCAGGCTCGCCGACCCGGGGCTGCTGCTCGACCTCGGGTTGGACTGGGATGACCAGGGCAAGGCGACCTCCGTCCGGTTGCGCGAGGCGCACGGCCACGGTCCGCGCGGCAGCGCTGCCAAGGACGGGGGGTGCGAGGTGTCGGACACCCTTGTGCTCACGCCGATGAAGTACCGCCCGCAGTGGGACTCGGTGTGGGTCAGGTCAGCTCCTCTGGTCACGGGAGAGGCCGCGGGGCCCGATCATCCGGATCTCAAACTGCTGGCGGGGATAGCGGGAGAATCGGACGCCCTGGTCGCCCTGCGTCTGGTGCTCGGCGCGGAGCTCATGGCGCTGCTGACCCACGATGGACCGGCGGGCGCCGCCCAGTGCCCCGCCCGGAGCGCACCGGAGTTGGTGCCGCTGGCGGCGGAGCGGCTCGGGATCTCCGAGGACGCGGCGACGCTGTACCTGATGATGCTCGCGCTGCCCGATCCGACCGACAAGAACCAGGCGGAGTGGACGGGTTGGAAGCCCGCACGGCTCAAGAAGGCCCGCGCTGAGGTGGCGGCGACCGATCTGGTCGTGGAGGGCAAGCGGGCCAGGGCCGGGCGTTCCCTCTTCCTGCCTGGCGGCTGGCTGGAGCACAAGGCGCCGAGGCTGCCGCTGGAGAGCTGGAAGACGGCGCTGCTACCCGACCACGAGGACGGTTTCCTGGCGCCGGACCGGCCGGTGGGAGAACTGTTCACCGCGGCATGGCAGCGGGTCGTGAACGGCGACGCGCCGGGGTTCGAGGAGTTCAAGGGGCGCAATGCCAGGGGAGGTTCGCGATGAGCGGGTACGAGCGAGATGACGAGACGGCCCGCGAGCACCGGCAGCTGGAGCTTCCGGAGGACCGCTACCAGGAGGAGCTGGCCTTCCTCATCGGCTACGACAACGGTCCCCGGCCTCCGGGTTGGCGCCTGACACCCCGCTCGGTCGTGCTGTTCATCTGCGGTTCGGGCCAAGAGCCGTTGCGGACCGCGGACGGCCGGCAGCTGGTGGTGCCACGGAAGTTCGTGGGCGATCGGGCCTTGGTCGAGCGGTGTGTGGTGACCCTCGCGGGTGAGCGTGGGCTGCTGCTCGTCGGCGAGCCCGGCACGGCCAAGTCGATGCTGTCGGAGCTGCTGTCGGCAGCGGTGTGCGGCAGCAGCACCCTGACCGTGCAGGGCAGCGCGGGCACCACCGAGGACCAGCTGCGTTACGGCTGGAACTACGCGATGCTGCTGGCGAAGGGCCCCAGCCGGGAGGCGCTGGTTCCGTCGCCCGTGCTGACGGCGATGACCAGGGGCGCGGTGGCCCGGGTCGAGGAAGTCACCCGCTGTCTGCCCGAGGTGCAGGACGCACTGGTATCGCTGCTCTCCGAGCGCCGGATGTCGGTGCCCGAGCTCGCCGGCGAAGGCGCCGACGGGACGGTGCACGCCGTGCCGGGCTTCACCCTGATCGCCACCGCCAACCTGCGCGACCGCGGTGTGTCGGAGATGTCCGCGGCGCTGAAGCGCAGGTTCAACTTCGAGGAAGTCAGCCCGATCGCCGATCTCGACGCGGAGGTGGCCCTGGTCCGTAGCCAGGCCACGGCGGCGCTGACTCGCTCGGGGGCTGCTTTCGGAGTCGATGACGCGGTGCTGGAGGCACTGGTCACCGCGTTCAGGGACCTACGATCCGGGCGCAGCGCCGAGGGCTGGGAGGTGGAGCGCCCCTCCACGGTGATGTCCACGGCCGAAGCGGTGCACGTCGCTTCGTCGATGGGACTGGGAGCGGCCTATCTCAGCGACGGCCGCGATGTGGTGCGGACGCTGCCCGGCCATCTGCTGGGCACGGTCCGCAAGGACGACCCGGCTGACCACGCCCGGCTGCTGGGCTACTGGGACGGTCCGGTACGCCGGAGGGCCGAGAACGGCGCGCCGCTCTGGCGGACTCTGTGGGAGCTCCGTGATGAACTGGCGTGAACCGCCTCGGGGAGCAATCGCCCCTGAGGGAGCCCCGGACACCGGAGTCCTCGGCCCTGTCGCCGTCGCCGCCGAGGCGCTGGAGGGCGCCGCGGAGCCCGAGGCGGCGATGACGGCGCTGGCGGGGTGCCGTGATCCGTATCTGATCGGGGTGCGGCACCACTCCCCCGCGTTGGCCGCCGCCGTTCCGGCGCTGCTGGCGGCGGCGGACCCCGAGGTCGTGTTGATCGAACTGCCGGAGGAGTTCGCGCCCTGGCTCGACCATCTGGGCGACCCGGCGACCGTACCGCCCGTCGCGTTGGCGGGCAGTGGCGGCGGGCTGGTGTTCCTGCCGTTCGCGGACTTCTCACCGGAGCTGGCGGCGATCCGCTGGGCGCGGCAGGCAGGCGTCGAGGTGGTGCCGTTCGATCTCCCGCTCGGAGCACGTACCGAGCGGGGACAGGAGCGTCAACCGGACGGGTCCGGTGCCCCGTCCGGCGCACTCACCGCGGCCCTGCACGCCCGCGCCCATGGCCGCGCCGGGGACGACCTCTGGGACCGGTTGGTGGAGGCATCCGCGCCCGGCTGCGAACCCGAGGCGCTGCGGCGGGCCGCGCTGCTCGTCGGCTGGGCCCTGCGCGCGGACTCGGGTGCGGTGAGCGAGTACGACCTGCGGCGCGAGGCCCATATGCGGCGCAGGCTGGCCAGCTACCGGGGCCGCAGGACCGCGGCCGTGATCGGCTCCTTCCACGCACCGGCGCTACGGGGCTGGGATGAGCTCGCCCCGTCCGATGAAGCACCCGCCGAGGTGACCGGCGACATCATCACCTCCCTGGTGCCGTACTCCTACCCCCTCCTCGATGAGCGTTCGGGCTACCCGGCCGGAATCCGCGACCCCGAGTGGCAGCACGGCGTCTTCACCGCGGCAGGGGACCCACGGCTGCTGGACGACCTACTCACCGCCACCGCCGTGCGGATCTGTGCCGCGGTCCGGGACGCGGGGCATCCCAGTGGACCGGCCGACGCACGGGAAGTGGTCCGGATGGCCCGGGACCTGGCGGCGCTGCGCGGACTGCCCGCTCCCGGGCGCGGCGAGTTGGCCGAGGCCGCACAGACGGTGCTGACTCAGGGCAGGCTGCTGGGCCGAGGTCGGGTGGTGGCCGCCGCGATGGAGCGGGTACTGGTCGGCGCGCGGCGGGGGCGGCTGGCACCGACAACACCCCGATCGGGTCTCGGGCCGGCGGTGGAGGCGCTGTTGACCGAGTTGAAGCTGCCACGGCCCGAGGAGGCGGATCGCCGTGAGCTGCGTCTGGACATGCTCCGTACGGATCTGGACCGGCGGCGGGAGATCACGCTGCGGCGGCTCGCGGTCTGTCGCATCCCCTACGGTGAGGAGTCCAGCGTCGCCGGAGTCGGCGACGCGGCCGCTCTGACGACCCGTTGGGTCGTCGGGTGGTCACCGTCGACGGCCGCGATGCTCGATGTGGCGGGTCTGCACGGAGTGACCCTCGAACAGGCCACCGAGGGCTTTCTACGGCAGCGGCGTACCGAGGAGCGGCGGCGCGGCGGCCCCTCGGCGCAGGAGGCGCTCGCAGGCCTGGCGGAGGCGACCCGCTGTGTGCTGCCGGCGTTGGCCGTGGAGCGGCTGGTGGAGGCCGCCGAACTGCTTCCCGCGACCGGCACCCTGCCCGAACTGCTCTCCGGCATGGCCTTGCTGGACCGTATCCGCTCCGGTCATGTGCCGGGGTTGGACGCCGGGTGGGAGCGGGCGGCGGTGACCGCCGCCGAGGAGGAGTTGGCCGCTGCGGGAGTCCGGGCCCTCGATGGGCTCGCCGGCTCGACCGAACCCGCCGACGCCCATGCCCTGGTCTCCTTGGCCGAACAGGCGGCCCAGGCAGGCGGTGGGCTGCGGCTGGCCGACGCCCTCGGCAGGCTGGAGGCGCAGGCGACACCGCTGATGCGGGGTGCCGCAGGTGCGGCACGCGTGCTGCTGGGCCAACGGGACCCGGCCGCCTTCGGGACGGGTCTGGCATCGCGTGCGGATGGCGCGGCCACGCCCGAGCTCCGCGTTCAGTTGGCCGAATTCCTGCGCGGCGCACTGCTGGCGGCCGGTCCCCTCCTGGAGACCGGTCGCGCCCTGGACCCTCTGGTGGATCGGGTGGAGTCCCTGGCCGATCGAGCGTTCCTGGCTCGGCTACCGGCGCTGAGGGCGGGCTTCGACGTACTGTCCCCGGCGGCTCGTGCACGGCTGCTGACAGTGGTCGAGGACCGTACGGGCACGGCGGCTGGCACCCTGTCGGGTGGGATCACCGACCCGACGATGTCGGCTCGGCTGGCCATGGCGGATCTCGCCGGCGGGGAGGCCCTGGCGTCCAGGGGACTTCAGGTGGATCCGGTCCGATGGGCGTCGCTCGGTACCGGCTCCGCGCGAGGAATGGGCGGACAGGGCCCAGCGCCTTCTTCGCGGCCCGGTGCCGCCGAAGCGGACCGACGCCGACGCGCGGTGTCGGAAGCCACCGGGCGAGACGATGCCGTGGCGGTCGGCGCTGCGCCCGAGGGGAGCAGTGCGACATCCGGGGCAGCCCACGCCCTCTCCGCGGGAGAGCGGTGGCGACTGCTCCTCGGACGCGGCAAGGCGTTGAGCGGCACGGCACTGCGCTATGCCACCGCACTCGATGAGTTGTACGGCAGCGGGCGCGGCGAAGGCTCCCGCGGCGCGGACGGCTATGGGCAGGGCGGCGGCACGGACGCCTCGTACCCGGATGTACGGGCCTGGTCGGACGAGTTGGCCGCGCTGTTCGGGCCAGGGGTGCGGGAGGAGGTGCTGGCCGCCGCAGCCGACTCGGGGCGACTCGACGCGGCACTCGCACTGGACCCGGCGGCCGCCCGTCCTTCGGTGGAGTTGTTGCGGACGGTCCTGTCGTTCGCCGGAGGGCTACCGGAGCAGCAGTTGGCCCGGTTGCGGCCCCTGGTGGCCCGACTCGTGAAGGAGTTGACGGATGCGCTCGCCAACCGGCTGCGCCCCGCGCTCACCGGGCTGGCCCATCCCCGCCCCACCCGGCGCCCGGGCGGTCCATTGGATCTACCGCGTACCCTCCGGGCCAACCTCACCACGGCCAGGCGGGACCCGGACACCGGTGTGGTGACGGTCCTTCCGGAGCGTCCCGTCTTCCGTACGCGTGCCCGTAGATCGACCGACTGGCGGCTGGTCCTGGTCGTGGACGTGTCCGGATCGATGGAAGCCTCCACTATCTGGTCGGCGCTCACCGCATCGGTTCTCGCCGGGGTGCCCGCCCTCAGCACGCATTTCGTCGCCTTCTCCACCGAGGTGCTCGACCTCACCGATCATGTCGACGATCCGCTGGCCCTGCTGCTGGAAGTCCGCGTCGGGGGTGGCACGAACATCGCACGCGGGCTGCGCCACGCGCGCGAACTGGTGACCGTGCCCTCGCGGACGCTGGTCGTCCTGGTCAGTGACTTCGAGGAGGGCGGCCCGATCGGTCCGTTGCTGTCCGAGGTGCGCACGCTGGTCGACGCGGGCTGCCATGTCCTGGGCTGTGCCTCGCTCGATGACGAGGGCAGACCCCGGTATTCGACCGGGGTCGCGGGTCAACTGGTGGCCGCGGGAATGCCGGTGGCCGCCCTGAGTCCCCTGGAACTGGCCCGTTGGGTCGGCGAACGCGTGGGAGGTACGCACCGATGACCACAGCATCACCAGGGCTGCCGCCGGTTTCCCCAACCGTGGCGGCAGCGGCGCTGGACCTGCTGCCGGCCCGACTCCGCAAGCGCGTCGATGGGGCGATGGGGAAGGTCTCCGGCTGGCCGGTGGAGACAACACCCGACGGTGCCCGGATCGTGGTGGACGAGGACACCTCGGTGACCTTGAAGGTCACCGCAGGGATCGTGGCCCGCGCCGATGACGCGGTGTGCAGTTGTCTGCTGGCCCCGGCCTGTCTCCATCGGGCCGCGGTTCTTTCGAGCGCCCCTCTCGCGCAGGAGCAGGCCGATCCGGCTGAGGAAGTCGATGAACCCGCCCGGACCGAGGCACCGCCCCCACCCAAGGGAGTTCCGGGGGCAGCGGCCACCGCGCGGGCCGCAGAGAGCGCGGCGGGCCCTCCAGCACACCCGGCCATCCAGGACTCGGCGTGTGAAGGACCAACCCTGCCAGGGAAAGGAGCAACCAGCGCCCGGCACAGAACCGGGAGTACGACAGGTCCGCGGCCCTGTGATGAGAACAGCGAAGACGCAGCCTCACCCGTGCTGACCCACCCCCAACTCACCGCCCTGGCTTCGCTCCGTACCGCGGCAACAGCCGTGCTGGTCAGCGGGGTCAGCGGAGCCGGTGCCGTGCAGCGGGCGGAGCTACTGCACGCCGCCCACTCAGGGCGGCTCGCCGGACTGCATCTGCCCGCCGCCGCGGCCGTACGGATCGCCCGGCGCCTCGATGAAGCCCGCTCGGACGCGCCTTCGTTCCGGCTACCCGAACTGTCGGCGGAGTTGGCCGGACTGCTCGGTCTCATCCAGGGACCGGCGGATGCGGTCACCCCCGCCCGTCGTGCCTATCAGCCCGCCGGGCCACTCAGGCTGTACGGGCTCTTCACCGAACCGATCGTCACGGCGTCCGGCTACGCAGGAGCGATCGCCTATGGGCTCGCGCCGGACGGCACCCTGCTGACGATCTCCGACGTGGCTCCGGGCGACCCCCAACGAGCCATCCAGGCAGCCCAAGCACCCGTACCCGGTGGCTGCGCGCTCTCCCTGCGCGAGTGGGGAAACGGCGGCTCGGTGATCCTGACCGGCCCGACCGTCTCAGCTGACGGCCGGGTGGGCGGCGGCTCCCGAGTACGGTCGGTGCGGGCAGCGGGGGCCACCTGGCACCAGCCACCTCTTGACGCGCTCTGGCAGGGACCGCCGGCCGACCAGCTCGCCCGAGCCCTCGACTGGTTGGAGCACCCCGCTGATATCCGCCCGGCCGGCGGCGATCTGCTCTTTCTGACGGGGACCGTCACCCAGGAGGGATTGCGGATCACCGGCGGTCCGCAGATACAGCTGATCGCACCGGATGAGCGTTCGGAGTTGGCCTACGCGGACAACATCAGGCTGCTGCTCTCCCGCACCGGGCTGGAACTGCGCTTGATCGCCCGGGTGGTGCCCGACCGTCCGGGCTCGATCCAGGCCCTGGCAGCCTCCTGGACCGGGCACGACGGTGAGCGGTTCCGGGCGGATCTGGGGCTGCGTAGGCTCAATCGCTCGCACATCCCCGCCCCCAAGCCGCCTGATGGGCGTGGAGTCGTCGGCCGACCCGCCCCGGGCGAGGACCGGTCCGACACCTCTGTCGGCCGACCGGGCGGCTCACCCGAACCGGAAGGCCATCAGGGCCGAGTGACGATCGCCGAGTCCGACCCGCTACCCGCCTCGGAACAACCGCTCGGGCCCCCACTGACCACGGGGCCCGCGAGCGGGACAACGCCGAAACCCCCGCCACCGCCCGCATCGGCACCGGGACTCGAAGAGCCACCCGTGGGGAGCACCCCTTGCGTCCCGCCCGTTGGCCGCCCGGGTTCCCTCTCGTCCGCCCCACCCGCGCTACCGATCGAACTGGACCTCCTGAGGCGCACTGTGGATCGGGCGGTCGCCGGCGGCCGGGGCGTCACCGCGGCCTCAGCCGACGGCGAGCTCCCACGTCGGCTGGAGTCAGTGGGCCTCGCGACAGGGGCACTGTGTGCCCGGGCGCTGCTGGGGGCGGCGGCCGAGCGCCGCCACGATGCGCTCGGCAGGCTGCTCCCGGCGGACCCTGACGGGTTCGCCACGGCCTGGCTGGCCGCCGCGACCTATGTCTCGGCCGCCGTCCGATCCCTGCTACCAGCGGCCTGGTCGACCGATGCCCACCCGACTGCGGCCGATCCCCCGGGCCCGGGAGGTCGGTGAACCATTTCCCGTCATCGGTCGTCTGACCAGGTATGAAGCGACCACGAATCCTGCTGCGCGCGCCCGGCTGGCTCAAGCTGTCCGGACCGCGCGGCTTGCCGCGGCCGGGCCTGCCACGCTCCCGGCGGTCCCAGCGCCGGCTGGTGCAGGCGACGATGGTCGCTTCGGTGATCGCTCTCGCTCCGGCGACCTGGATGCATATGGTCGCCGACAGCCGTGTCACCACCGTCGCCCAAGTCCCGGCGCAGGAGGTTGCCGTGGTGTTCGGGGCGGGTCTCTGGCAGGGCAGGCCGACGGCCTATCTCGCCCACCGCTTGGACGCGGCGGCAGAGCTCTACCGGACGGGCAAGGTCAAGGTCGTGCTGGTGACCGGGGACAACAGCAGGGTCGAGTACGACGAGCCCGACGCCATGCGGACCTATCTGACCAAGCGCGGTGTCCCCGACGGGCGGATAGTCAGCGACTACGCGGGCTTTGACACCTGGGACTCCTGTGTACGGGCGAAGAAGATATTCGGGGTCGACCGGGCGGTGCTGGTGACCCAGGGCTTCCATATCCGGCGTGCCCTGACGCTCTGCCGCTCGGCCGGCGTCGATTCCTATGGCATCGGGGTAGCCGAACCGCGCGACGCGACGTGGTACTACGGCGGAGCGCGGGAGATGCTCGCGGCGGGCAAGGCCGCGTTGGATGTGGCACTCGAACCGGACCCGCAGTTCCTGGGCGCCAAGGAGAAAGGCGTCCAGGAAGCGCTGGCCCCGATCGGCCCGTGAATCGACCGTCGGTGGTCTGTGCCGAGACCGACCCACGATGACCGATCCGCCTTCCCGCCCGGCCCCGGCGCACGCTCCGCGCTCCCTGCCGCAGGAGGTCGGGTCACAGGTGGTCGGGACACGCGCTGGAAGGCTCGCATAGCCTCCCGCGGGACGCGACAGTGAGCGCATGGAAATCGACGTGGCAACGCTCCTGACTCGCCACTCCGAGGCGCTCGCCCTCTTCACCGAGCGAGTGCACGCGGTACGCGCTGAGCAGTGGGACGACCCAACACCTTGCACCGAGTGGTCCGTCCGCGATCTCGTGAACCATCTGACATCGGAACAACTCTGGGTGCCTGAACTGGTGACCGAGGGCGCCACCATCGCGGAAGTCGGCGATGCCTACGACGGCGATGTGCTCGGCACCCGCCCGCGTGCCGCCTGGGACGCCGCCTCACGGGCCGCGAAGAAGGCTTTCGCCGAGCCTGGTGCGTTGCAACGTACGGTCTGGCTCTCGTACGGGGAGACCCCGGCCGTGTCCTACTGCACACAGATGATCACGGATGCCGTGGTGCACAGCTGGGACCTGTCGCGCGCCGTCGGCGCACCCGAACGGCTGCCGGCCGCCTTGGTGCACTTCGCGCTGGAGGAAGTCACTCCGTATGCGTCGGCGCTCTCGCAGACGGGCCTCTTCGCCCCGCCGGTCGAGCCGCCCCCGGGCGATAGTCCTCAGACGAGGTTGCTGGCACTCCTGGGGCGCCGCGCCTGAAGTCCAGGATGTTCGCCAGTGTCGTACCGCGCACCGACGACATCAGCCAGCCCCTCTGGGCGGCGCACCACCGCCCAGAGGGGGTAGCCCGAACGCATCACCGTGCGCGAGCCGACCGGAACCGGCGTCAGCGAACAGTCGGCGGCCGACGGCGTCTCCTCGCCGAACCTCTCATGGGCAGGGCGCCACTCCAAGGCACCGCCCTGACCGGCTTCCCTCGCCGTGATGCCGTGATGCCGTGATGCCGGGCTGCTGCGCTACGCCTCCAGCAACCCGGCCTTCATCCGGGCATCGCCCTCCCACCCCGAGCCCGGCCAACGGCTGGCCTCGTCGGGGGCGACGGGAGTTGCCGCTAGCCGACGTAGGGCCGTCCCACCTTGGCGTCCTTGAGGGTCTGCGCCCACCAGGCGAGCTGATCGAGCATCGCGGTGGCAGCCGCGTCGCAGGCGGCGGGGTCCTTGTGCCTGCCCTCGTCGGTGAAGTGGGCCTGGGCGTTGTGGAAGGAGACGGTGTTGCGGATGGTCACGGCGTGCATCTCGGCGAAGACGAGCCGCAGTTGCTCCACGGCCCGCAGCCCGCCGGACATTCCGCCGTAGGAGACAAAGCCCACGGGCTTCCCCCGCCACTCGCTGAAGTGCCAGTCGATGAGGCTCTTGATGGAGGCGGGGAAGGAGTGGTTGTACTCGGGGGTGATGACGACAAAGGAATCGGCCTCGTCGAGCTTGGGGGTGATCTCGGCGAGCGCCGCCCCCACCTCGGGCGCGGGGTTGGCGCCCAAGTGGGTGCCGAGGTCCGCGGCCCGGAGATCGATCAGTTCAACGGAGAAGTCCAGCCGTTGCACGGTCTGTTCCAAGAACCAGTCGGAAATGACTGGACCGAACCGACCTTCGCGATTGCTGGCGAGGATGACGACCAGCTTGAGCGGTGTCTTCAGGGGGGTGGAGACCTGTGCGTCTTCACGAGTGATGAGATCCATGAAGATGAGGGTGATACCTCAAGTTCAGTTGAGGTCAAGACCCTTCCGCACCGCAGACGAGTGATCACCGCCTCACTCCCCGGGGGCTTCCCCGCCCCGGAGTCGGTTGACGAACCCACCGGGGCGGGAGTGACGACCATCCGGGCCGGCGACCCCGTACCCAGCGGCGGAAACGCCGGTACTCAGAAGGCCCCGGCGGGAAGCGCGGCACCAGCACCGCCCAGCACGAGAAGCACCCCACTCCACCGAGCACCCGACGAACCCTCCAGCCGCCAAACGCCCCGCACCAGGCCCCGCACAGCGCCCCTCACCACGCCCGACCCGGCCCTCACCCGTTTAGAGTGCCCACCCACGAACGACACCGACGACCTGAAGAATCGCCTTGACCTGTACCTTTCCATTCTGTCCAGCGCGACACGCCGAACCTGCCGACTTGATCTGATGGATCATCAGCAGGCACCCGGCACGCACTCCGGCTTTCGTCGGTGGAGACGACTTCACCACCGCGTTTCCCCGGAGGACCACCATGCGTACGACCGCCCGCCTGCTGACCAGTGCCTCACTGGCAGCCGCCGTCATATGCGTCGGTGGCCCCATCGCGCACGCCGGGGACTACGAGTCCCTGGAGGTCTTCCCGGCCACCGCCGAACCGGGCGCCACCGTCACCGTGAACACCACCGCCTGCGGCCGAAACGGCCACGCCGTGGGCGATGCCCGCTCGCTCGGTGCGGGTGAGTTCCATCTCTCCCCCGGGACGCACAAGGAGGCCGTGGTCGGCCAGTTCCGCATCCCCGAGCGGACCGGGTCCGGGACCTACGGCATCAGTGTGCGCTGCAAGAACGGCAAGCGGGCCACCGGTGATGTCACCGTGCAGCACCGCGGGGACGACCAGTCGAGCGGGCAGCACCACACCCAGCAGCCGAGTGGCCATGTCAGAACCGGTATCGGAGGCAGCGTAGGTCCCGACACCGCACAGATCGCGGCAGGAGCGGCCGTACTCACCGCTGCCGCCGTCTGCGGGGCACTGTTCCTACGGCGCCGGGCGAGCGGCACCTAGGGACAGCCAGCGGATGCGGCCCGGGCCGCATCGCCGGAGGAGGACCCGCGCCCCGGGCCCGGCAGGCTTCCTGCCTGCCGGGCCCGGCCACGACCAGGACACAGCCGCGACCAGGGCACCCGGGAGGTCCCATGAGCGCCAAGGCCAAGGGCTGGGCCCTGGCCGCCGCCGTCTGCGCCGGTGTCTGGCTGGTGCAGAACGGCTCCCATGACCTGACCCCGCCCGTGCCCTCCGCGGCGCAGGCGTTCGCAGCCGGGCCCCGGGCGCACACCGACGCCGCCGCCGATCCGCTGCCACCGTCCGCACCGCTGCGGCTGAGCATCCCCGACATCGAGGTGGACACCCCGCTGATGCGGCTCGGCCTGGACGGGCGGGGTGGCCTTGAGGTGCCGCCGGCGGCCGACCGCAATCTGGCCGGCTGGTACGGCGGCGGCACCTCCCCGGGCGCTGACGGCACCGCCGTGGTCGCCGGCCATGTGGACAACGCCAAGGGGCCCGCCGTCTTCTACAGCCTTGGCGCACTGAAGAAGGGACACCGCATCGAGGTGTCCCGCGCGGACGGCCGCACCGCCGTCTTCACCATCGACGCCATCGAGGTGTACGAGGCCGACGCGTTCCCGGACCAGAAGGTGTACGGAGCGAAGGGCCGGGCCGAGCTACGGGTGATCACCTGCGGCGGCGGATTCAGCGAGAAGACCGGCTACCAGGGGAATGCGGTGGCCTTCGCCCATCTCATCGGCGTACGTCCGGCCTAGCACCAGGCCCCCGACCGCGTCTGACGCGCCGAATCCCCCAACCGGTCCAGACGCACCCGCTCCGGCACCACCGGAGCCAGCGGCGTAGGTGAAGCCCCTGTCCTCAGCCGCTCCACTGGTCAAAGGCGAGCTTCGCGACCAGTGTGAGGACGACGGTGAGCAGCACCCCGCGGACGAACTCACTGCCCTTGCGCAGCGCCATGCGCGCCCCCAGCATCCCGCCCGCCAGATTGAAGACGGCCAGCAGCGCGGCCAACTTCCAGAGCACCGTGCCCTGGTAGGCGAACATGGCCAGCGCTCCACCGTTGGTGCATACGTTGACGATCTTGGCGGTGGCCGAAGCGGTCAGCAGATCGAGATGGAGGACGGCGGTCAGCGCGAGTACCAGAAAGGTGCCCGTGCCCGGCCCGAACAGTCCGTCGTAGAAGCCGATGCCACCGCCCACGAGGAGGATCGCGGTGATGGTGCGGGTCCGGGTCACCGACCGCGACGCGACGCCGCCCGACGCGGTCCCAAAGCCGGGCCTCAGCAGGACGAAGGCGGCCACGGCCAGCAGCACCACCATGATCACCGGGCGTAGCACATCACTGCTGATCCCCGCCGCGAAGAACGCACCGCCCATCGACCCCAGCAGCGCGGCCAGACCGATCCGTACCGCCGTCTTCACCGGGACGGGGGCCTTGCGGACATAGGTGATCGCGGCGCCGGATGTGCCGACGATGGCGATGGCCTTGTTGGTGCCCAGTACATGGGCGGCCGAGGCCTGGGGCAGCCCCAGCAGTAGCGCGGGGAGCAGAAGCAACCCGCCGCCGCCCACCACAGCGTCGATCCAACCGGCCGCGGCGGCGGCGAGGCAGAGCAGGACAAGGCTGGTCAGCGATATGTCGGGCACGAGTTGCGACCCTATGGAGGAGACGGGTGCGCCGTCCACCCATCACGTGCCAGGGCGCACCGGGGCCCTGCGGCTGGGATGGCCCCCGGTTCACTCCTTGCGGGTGCCGATGACCACGGTCGCCGCGAGTTCATGGGATCTGGCCAGCTGGGGTTCCAGACCGCTGGTCGCCGCGATCCGAACCGCCGTCGGCGCCTGCCGCTCGCTCGTCTCGAAGAGCAGGGAGCCACCGGGCGCCAACCAGCCGGGGGCTGCGGCCGTGACCCTGCGCAGCACATCGAGACCGTCCGCACCCCCATCGAGCGCGACCCGTGCCTCATGGACCCTGGCCTCGGCGGGTAGCAGTTCGATCTCGTCGGTCGGTACATAGGGCACATTGGCCAGCAGCACACCGATCCGCCCCCTGAGGGTGGTCGGCAGGGGCTCATAGAGATCGCCCGTGTAGGTCCGGCCACCAACCGCCGTCACATTGCGTCGGGCACAGCGCACCGCCAGCGGGTCGATATCGGCGGCATGCAGTTCTATCCGCTCCCCGCCGTGGGAGAGCGCGGCTCCGAGCGCTCCGGAGCCACAGCACAGATCGACGACGACGGTGTCGGGGCCGGCGAGCGCGGCGGCCTGCCGGACCAGGAACTCGGATCGGCGACGGGGGACGAAGACCCCGGAGTCCACCCAGACGCGCAGCCCGGCGAAGTCGGCCCAGCCGACGACGTGTTCCAGTGGGCGGCCCGCGATCCGACCCTCGACCATGGCGGCGAGTTCATCGAGCCCAGGCGCGGCGGAGAGCAGGAGTTCCGCCTCGTCCTCGGCGAAGACACATCCGGCGGTACGGAGTCTGTGGGCGATCTCTTCGAGGGAAGGAAACAGCGGAGAGGGCATGAGGGCCTTTCGGGATACCGAAGGGCGCTCTGCGGCTCAGCCGAGCCCGGGTCGACGGACGCAGGACCGAGGGAATGAGAGCACCCGAGTGACGACGGCGGTAATGCGTCTCACCTCCTCAGTGCGTTCCTGACGCGGAAGCGCCACATTACCCGACCCCCTGCCGCACGGCTGGCTGATCACCGGGGCGGTCCCTCGGCCGACTAGCCGGGGTGTGCCCCTTGTCCCGGGGTACGCACGGTCTCGGAGGGCGGCGAGCCGTCGGCGGGCTGGAGCACGGGAGACACATCGGATCAGTGGGGGCGTACGACCGTGGTGACCAGCGCCAGCAGCGGAATCGGGCTCGGCCCGCAGTGGCGTTCGCCGGCAGGGGTGCGCGGGTGGGTGCTCGCCTGCCGCAGTGCGGAACGCCGCGCGGTGGCGGTGGAGCGGATTCGCCGCGGCTGCCCGGCGCCGAGGTGGAACTACGCCGGTTGGACCTTGTGGATCTAGCCCGCGTACGGGATTTCGCCGCCCGGTATCCGTAGGACCGTCTCTATCCGCTGATCAGCGATGCCGGAGGCACGGGACTGCCGTTGGGGTGGACCGAGCGCGGGCCCGCCCTTCGAACAGGACCCGCAGCCGGTCGCGGGGGCGTTGGAGCGTCAAGGTCTCGTGAAAGCCTCCGCTCTTCGCGCAAAGAGCGCGACAAAGTGGTGCGCCCGCGATCTGCCGCACCCCCACGCTGGGGCTGCCCGACTTCCCCAGGGCGTCACCCCGGAGGTACCCGCGCCGATGACCGCCCTGTCCAATCCCCCCGGTAGATCCGAGGAGAGAGCCGTCCCGTCCCCAGAGTCCCCCGCCGCGCCGGGCGATCGGCATCGGCTCACCACGGTGCAGGGGCTGGCCGCGCTCTCCCTCGACGCCATGGCGTCCGTGGCGTACGGCCCCGAGGCCATCGTCCTGGTCCTGGCGACCGCGGGCGGGGTGGGGCTCGGCTACACCCTGCCGGTCACGCTCGCCATCGCGGCCCTGCTCGCCGTACTCGTCGCCTCCTATCGCCAGGTGATCGCCGCCTTCCCCAACGGCGGTGGCTCCTACGCCGTCGCCCGAGCCCATCTGGGCAGGCGCACCGGACTGGTCGCCGCCGCGTCGCTGGTGCTGGACTACGTACTCAATGTCGCGGTCTCGGTCACCGCCGGGGTGGCAGCCCTCACCTCCGCCTTCCCCTCCCTCTACGAAGACCGACTGCTGCTGTGCATCGGGGTACTGGTACTGGTCACCGGGGTGAATCTGCGCGGCATAGTGGACTCGGCACGGGTCTTCATCGTTCCGACGGCCATCTTCATCGGTTCGATCCTCACCCTGATCGCCGTGGGGCTGTTCCGCAGTGCCCCCGCGTCCACCGAGGCCGCTGCCGGACATGCCTCCGCGCTCGGGGAGAGTGCTACGACGGTCGGGGCGCTCCTCCTGTTGAAGGCATTCGCGTCGGGCTGCTCGGCGTTGACCGGAGTGGAGGCGGTCGCCAACGCGGTACCGTCCTTCCGGGCCCCGGCCGCCCGCCGCGCGCAGCGGACCGAAGTGGTGCTCGGCGTACTGCTCGGGGTGATGCTGATCGGGTTGTCGGTGCTGATCGGGCGCTTCCATCTGCAACCGGTCGAAGGCGTCACCGTCCTGGCGCAGTTGGCGGACGCCTCACTCGGCCACGGCTGGGGCTTCTATGTGGTGCAGTTCGCGACGGTGGTGCTGCTGGCGTTGGCCGCGAACACCTCGTTCGGTGGGCTGCCCGTGTTGATGTCCCTGCTCGCGCGGGACAACTATGTGCCGCATCTCTTCCAGTTGAAGGCCGATCGCGAGGTGCACCGACACGGGGTGGTGGCACTCGCCGCGGTGGCCGCGCTGCTGCTGGCCTTCTCCGGCGGCGACACCAACACCCTGGTCCCGCTCTTCGCCATCGGGGTCTTCGTGGGTTTCACCATCTGCCAGACGGGCATGGTCATCCACTGGCGTCAAGGGAGGTCGAGGGGCTGGCGCCGCAGGGCCTGGCTCAACGGCGCCGGTGCCGCGCTCACCGGGCTCAGCGCGGCGGTGGTGACCGCCACCAAGTTCACCGAAGGAGCGTGGCTGATCGTGTTCGCCCTGCCCGCACTGGTGCTGCTGTTCGAGTGGGTGCACCGGATGTACGGGAGCATCGACGAGCGGATGCAGTTGGGCAGGGTGCCTGAGGCACCGCGCAGAGAGCGCTCACTCGTCATCGTTCCGGTGTCGCATCTCTCGCGGCTGACTCGGGAGGCCGTCAACGCGGCCGTCTCCCTCGGGGACGAGGTGCGTGCGGTGACGGTGACCCACCCCGACGAGGATGACCGTGCGGCGGCGAACGCGCTGCGCCGGGACTGGGAGTTGTGGAATCCGGGCGTCGAGTTGGTGGAGTTGCCGTCGCAGCGCCGGGCGATCGGGCGACCGGTGTCGGACTATGTGCGCAAGATCTACCGCTACCACCCGGGCACCCGGGTCACGGTGCTGATCGCCGAGGTGGAACCGGACCGGCTGTGGCAGCGGTTGCTCCAGAACCAGCGTGGGGCGGTACTGGCCCACGCGGTACGCAGGGACACGGCCGCGGTCATCTGCCGGCTGCGGTTTCGGCTGGCCGCCCCGGGTCGGGCGCCCAAGTCGCCCTGAGCGCCTTCCCGGAGGTCCTCACGCCCAGCGGTGCCGCTCTGCCGGCAGGGCGGCATCCCGGCTCCGCCCCACCGATGGCCTCTCCGTGGCTGCGTCAACGCCCCCCGCTGCCGGCTATCCCGCGACCTCCGCCGGGGCTCCTCCCCGCAGCAGGGCCGCGCCGAGCGGAGTGAGCGTATGCAGTACGGCATTGCCATGGCGGAGCGTCAGTACGAGGCCGGCCTCCCGCAGCACCGCCGCGTGCTGGCTGGCTGAGGCGAGCGATACGCCGGCCCTACGGGCGAGCTCGCTCGTCGTACAGCCGAACCGGATGGCCTGGAGGACGGCGGAGCGGGTGTGCCCGACGAGCTTGCCGAGCGAAGGGGCGAGGGAAGAACCGCCGGTCTCGCCGAACGCCGGGTCGGGAGCGTGGCCGACGGGGTACACCAGGACCGGCGGTAACGAGGGGTCGCGGTAGACGACGGGTGTGCCCCGGCAGAAGAACGACGGCTGGAGCAGCAGTCCCCGTCCGTTCAGACGCAGTTCGCGATCGACCGGATAGTCCGCCTCCAGAACGGGGGCACGCCACCGCAGTACGGGAGGTAGGGAGCCGAGCAGCTCGGCCGCGCCGCCATCGAGCAGCGCCCGCCCCCGCACGGCACGGTCCGCCTCCACCCTGGCCTGGATCTGCGCCCAGTACGGGACGATCGCGGCGCGGTGGTAGCTGCGAAGCACCGAGACCAGTTTGTCGAGTTGCTCCGGCCGGCCCTCGGCGAGGGCGGCGAGCCGACCAGAACGCTCAGAAGAGCGCTCGGAACGCTGGGCAGCCCGCTGGCTGTCGGCGGCTCGCCTTGCTGACACCCGGTTCAGTTCGTAATGCAGTCGTTCGGGTGTCGTGGCGCGTATCGCCTCAAGTCCTGGTTCAAGGCCGGCGCTTCCTTCTGGCGGGGTCAGAAAGTCGGGGAAATAGCCATGGGGCGGTACCAGCGCGGCCAGCAGGCTTGTTTCACCGGTCAACCGCGAACGTGTTTCTGCTCTCCATTCTCCGAACATCTGAGCACGGCGGCGCTCCCTCAATCGATGAAAGCTGAGAATCGTTTCCCACAACGCATCCGGTCTGACGGCCATTCGCACTCTGGCGAGGTCGTCACCAGTGAAATGGATACGTAGCACTGAACCCCCACTGTTGCACCCGCAATCGCCCCGATCACTGAGTATGCACGCCATCACAACCGGTTACCACGGAGTTTCAGCCACAGTTGAAATGTCTCGCCGGGGTTGGGTGCGAAACGAAAGGCTGTACGGCGTCGGGCAGGTTCCTTCTGTCTCCGATGGACGTGACGAGGACCGTGGGGGGCTTCGCACATCCGGCGGCGGGTGACAGACGGTGCGGCTCCCTGTCCGGCTTGGGTAATGGGGCGCGGTGCGTGGATGGGGATCCGCGTGCCGCGCCCCGCCTGTTCTTTGCTGGGGGAACGAGAGAATTTTGGTTGCGTCAAGATTCGCCAAAGTTTCTCAATTTACTGAGGAGCGGGCCTTGACGAATGTGTGGAAAGAAACAGCGAAGGTGGGCACCCGGCACTGGGCACCCACCCTTCACTGACGTTTCGGAGCCGCCATCCGCCGACCCAGGGGCCGGGTTCGACGGAGGCACTCCGGCATCAGCGGCATCTCAGTAGAGCCAACTAATTCCAACGAGGTCGAACGTATACCAACGCGCCCCACGGCCGATTGGCATCGGCCGATGTCGGACCGCGTCGGTGAATGTCACCACACATCCTTCGCGTCGCCCGTTGGCCCCGGAGCCGCAGCGCTTTCTCGCAGCCTGGCAGCCGTCGCAGGCTCTCGCGACTCTCACCACTCCCGCCGGCTCCCGATACGGTCTCCCGTGCCGAGTCAGCGGCCCCGGCAACGGCCGCCGGGAACGGTTCGTACCGGGAAACAGCCCGGCACGGGCCGGCGATCAGAAGATCAGCGGGAGTCGCTGCCCTTCGACTGAGCCGCCGCCCGACCGGCCTCCAGCCGTGCCACCGGGATACGGAAGGGCGAGCAGGACACGTAGTCGAGTCCGACCTCATGGAAGAAGTGCACCGACTCCGGGTCGCCCCCGTGCTCACCGCAGACACCGAGCTTGAGATCGGGACGGGTCGCGCGACCGGCCTCGACCGCGCTCCGCACCAGCGCGCCCACCCCGTCCCTGTCGATCGTCTCGAACGGCGAGACACCGAAGATGCCCTTCTCCAGGTAGGCGGTGAAGAACGAGGCCTCCACATCGTCACGGGAGAAGCCCCAGACGGTCTGGGTGAGGTCGTTGGTGCCGAAGCTGAAGAACTCGGCGGCCTCCGCGATCTGCCCCGCCGTCAACGCGGCACGCGGCAGCTCGATCATCGTGCCCAGCGACAGCTTCAGCTCGATGCCCGTGGCGGCCTCGACCTCGGCGATGACCTTCTCGGCCTCGTCCCGTACGATCTCCAGCTCCTGCACGGTCCCGACCAGCGGGATCATGATCTCGGCCCGAGGGTCGCCCTTGGCGTTCCTGCGCTCCGCGACGGCCTCGGCGATGGCCCGTACCTGCATGGTGAACAGCCCCGGGATGACCAGCCCAAGCCGCACGCCCCGCAGTCCGAGCATCGGGTTCTGCTCATGCAGCCGGTGGACGGCCTGGAGCAGCCGGAGGTCGTTCTCGTTGTGGTCCTTGCGGGACTCGGCCAGCGCCACCCGTACGGACAGCTCGGTGATGTCCGGCAGGAACTCGTGCAGCGGCGGGTCAAGCAGTCGGACCGTGACCGGGAGGCCGTCCATCGCCTCGAACAGCTCGATGAAGTCGGCCTTCTGGAGCGGGAGAAGCTGCTCCAGGGCGGTGGAGCGCTCATCGTCGGTGTCGGCGAGGATCAGCCGTTCGACCATCTCCCGGCGTTCGCCGAGGAACATGTGCTCCGTACGGCAGAGTCCAATGCCCTGGGCACCGAACCGCCGTGCCCGCAGGGCGTCCTCGGCGTTGTCGGCGTTGGCCCGTACCCGCAGTCTGCGCACCCGGTCCGCGTACGCCATGATCCGGTGCACGGCGGCGACCAGCTCATTGGCGTCGTCCGCGCCGGCGTGCATCCGGCCCTCGAAGTACTCGACGACCGGCGACGGTACGACGGGCACCTCGCCCAGGTACACCTTGCCGGTGGAGCCGTCGACGGAGACGACGTCGCCCTCTTCGATGACGGTGCCGTTGACGGTCATCCGCCGCCGCTTGGTGTCGACCTCAAGGTCCTCGGCGCCGCAGACACAGGTCTTGCCCATCCCCCGGGCGACGACCGCCGCGTGCGATGTCTTGCCGCCCCGGGAGGTCAGAATGCCCTCGGCCGCGATCATGCCGTCGAGGTCGTCGGGGTTGGTCTCGCGACGGATCAGAATGACCCGCTCACCCGAGCGGGACCACTTCACCGCGGTGTACGAGTCGAACACCGCCTTGCCGACCGCCGCGCCGGGCGAGGCCGCGATGCCCCGGCCGAGCAGCTCGACCTTCGTGTCCTCGTCGAAGCGCGGGAACATCAACTGGGCGAGCTGGGCGCCGTTGACGCGCTGGAGGGCTTCCGCCTCGTCGATCAGGCCCTGGTCGACGAGTTGGGTGGCGATACGGAAGGCGGCACCGGCCGTCCGCTTGCCGACTCGGGTCTGAAGCATCCACAGCTGACCGCGTTCCACCGTGAACTCGATGTCGCAGAGGTCGCGGTAGTGGTTCTCCAGCGTCTCCATGATCTGCATCAACTGGTCGTAGGACGCCTTGTCGATCGTCTCCAGATCCGCCAGGGGAACGGTGTTGCGGATACCGGCGACGACGTCCTCGCCCTGGGCGTTCTGAAGGTAGTCGCCGTAGACACCCTGCTGTCCGGAGGCCGGGTCGCGGGTGAAGGCGACACCGGTGCCCGAGTCGGGACCGAGATTGCCGAAGACCATCGAGCAGATGTTGACCGCGGTGCCGAGGTCGTTGGGGATGCGCTCCTGACGGCGGTAGAGCCGGGCGCGATCACCGTTCCACGAGTCGAAGACCGCTCGGACGGCCAGGTCCATCTGTTCCCGGGGGTCCTGGGGGAAGTCCCGGCCGGCCTCGGACTTGACGATCTTCTTGTACTGCTTGACCAGCTTCTTCAGATCGGCCGCGTCGAGATCGGTGTCGACAACCACCCTCTTCACCGACTTGGCGTCCGCCAGCGCCTCTTCAAAGAGATCGCCGTCGACTCCGAGCACCGTCTTGCCGAACATCTGGATGAGTCGACGGTACGAGTCCCAGGCGAAACGCTCATCGCCGGCCTGCTGGGCCAGTCCGACCACGGATTCGTCGGAGAGACCGATGTTGAGGACCGTGTCCATCATTCCGGGCATGGAGAACTTGGCTCCGGAGCGTACGGACACCAGCAGCGGATCAGCCGCCTGCCCGAGCTTCTTGCCCATGCGCTGCTCCAGCGCTTCCAGGTGGCCGCTTACCTCGTCACGCAGTGCCAGCGGCTCGTCGCCACTGTCCAGGTAGACCTTGCACGCCTCGGTGGTGATGGTGAAGCCCGGAGGGACGGGCAGCCCGAGATTGGTCATCTCAGCGAGGTTGGCACCCTTGCCGCCGAGCAGGTCTTTGAGATCCCTGTTGCCTTCGGTGAAGTCGTAAACGAACTTCTGACCGTGATGGTTGTGTCGATCCTGGTTTTCCGGCACGGTTCTCGACTCCCCGAGGCTCGGTGTGGCTGCCCTGACGGCGAGGAACATACCCATATCAAAGGCTTTTGGGCACGCCCACTTGGCCGTCATATGGACGCAACCACTCGTCCGCCACCAGATCGAAAGTGACCTGCCAGTAGGAGGAGCGGAAGAAGGGGTTCACCGATCGTTCATGACTTGAACGCAAAGTTGCCGAACGCGAGATAGATCGAACTCCAGGTGACATTGAGCTGCGCTCGCGTTCACCGAATGAACCCAACAGAGGTGGCACTCAGTGCCGCCCTTTTGAGAGATAGGGGAATCATATGTGCGCTCAATTGAGCGCAAGCCCTATCAGGCGTGGCGTTAATCACTCAGTCGCAAGGAGGGTGATTCCACGATCCGGACGCTGGCCACAGCACGCCGGTCGCGTCCGGCATCGGAAACGGCACAGCGCCACCGGGGGCGAGACCGGTGTGCCGCTGGGGTCCGCGGGCCCGCTCCACTCGGCTGTCCAGCCCGCACCACCGGCGAACCCCGGCGGCACGACCAGGGGCGTCGCCCACGCTGTCGGCCCGCCGTGCTAGCCGCAAGCGGTAGGCCCCCTCCCGGGAGGCGGTGTCCTCATCGCCGGCGCGCACCGCCCGGGGATCGCGGCACCACGAGGGCCTGGCCACTACTCGGGGATCGCGGCACCATACCGACGTACGCCCTGCTCAGGGATCGCGGCGTCGCTGTGCCACCCGCCCCTGGGCATGCGGCACGGCGATGCCGCACACCGTGGCCAGGCGCCCGGGTGAGGTTGCTCAAACGAAGGGTCAGCCGCCCGAAGTGTCCAGCTCGGCGTCCGCGCTGATGCCCGCGCAGTCATAGGGGTCCTTCAGCCAGCCGTCCGGCAGCACCACTCGATTGTTCCCGGACGTACGCCCCCGGGGACCGTCAGCCGCCCCCACCGGCCACGGCTGATCCAGCTCCAGCAGCGCCAGCTGCTCATCCAGTTCGGCCAGCGACGAGGTGATCGCCAGTCGCTTGCGCATCTCGGAACCGACGGAGAAGCCCTTGAGGTACCAGGCCACATGCTTACGGAAGTCGATCACTCCACGGGACTCGTCCCCGATCCACTGCCCCAGCAGTTCGGCGTGGCGGTGCATCACGGCCGCGACCTCTCGGAGCGTGGGGGCCGCCGAGGAGCGCTCGCCCTCGAACGCGGCGACCAGGTCACCGAAGAGCCAGGGACGCCCCAGACAGCCGCGCCCCACCACCACTCCGTCGCAACCGGTCTCCCGCACCATCCGCAGCGCATCGTCCGCGGACCAGATGTCGCCGTTGCCGAGCACGGGAATCTCCGGGACATGCTCCTTCAGCCGCGCGATGGCGTCCCAGTCCGCGGTGCCGCCGTAGTGCTGTGCCGCGGTGCGCCCGTGGAGGGCGATCGCCGTGACCCCCTCGTCGACCGCGATGCGGCCGGCGTCGAGGTAGGTGATGTGGTCGTCGTCGATGCCCTTGCGCATCTTCATCGTGACCGGTAGCGCGCCGGCGTTGGCGACGGCCTCATGCAGGATCGCGCGCAGCAGCGGCCTCTTGTAAGGGAGCGCCGAGCCACCGCCCTTGCGGGTCACCTTGGGGACCGGGCAGCCGAAGTTGAGGTCGATGTGGTCGGCGAGGTCCTCGTCCACGATCATGCGGACGGCCTTGCCGACGGTCACCGGGTCCACCCCGTACAGCTGAATGGAGCGCGGGGTCTCCCCCGCGTCGAAGTGGATCAGCTGCATGGTCTTCTCATTGCGCTCGACCAGCGCCCGGGTGGTGATCATCTCGCTCACGAAGAGCCCCTTGCTCCCCGGGGCGGCAGGAGTCAGCGGACGGTCCCCGAACCCCCGAGCGCCTTCGGCGAACTCCCGGCACAGGGTCCGGAAGGGCGCGTTGGTGATCCCGGCCATGGGGGCGAGCACCACCGGGGGCTGCACCGCGTACGGACCGATGGCGAGCGTGGCGGATCCGCCGGTGGTGCTGGGGATGGTGGCGGAGGGGGCAGACGTGGTCATCCGTCCATTGTCGCGTACGGCATTGCGTTGCGGTGAGATTTATTAGTTAGCCGTACTATCCATGCATGTCCGAGCTCACATCCCGCCGGCGGCTGCTCGTGCTGGGCATCTGCTGTATGAGCCTGCTGATCGTCAGCCTCGACAACACCATCCTCAATGTGGCGCTGCCCTCCATGGGCCGGGAGCTGGATGCCTCCGTCTCGGGGTTGCAGTGGACGATCGACGCCTACACCTTGGTCCTCGCCTCCCTCTTGATGCTCGCCGGCTCCACGGCGGACCGGATCGGCCGCCGCAAGGTGTTCATGGCCGGTCTGGTGCTGTTCACGCTCGGCTCGTTGCTCTGCTCACTCGCGCCCAGCCTGGAGCTGCTGGTCGTCTTTCGGATGGTCCAGGCCGTCGGCGGCTCGATGCTCAACCCGGTCGCCATGTCGATCATCACCAACACCTTCACCGACCCTGCCGAACGTGCCCGCGCCATCGGGGTCTGGGGCGGGGTCGTGGGGATCTCCATGGCCGCGGGGCCCCTGGTAGGCGGGTTGCTGGTGGACACGGTGGGATGGCGCTCGATCTTCTGGGTCAATCTCCCCATCGGGGTCGCCGCCATGGTTCTGACCTGGCTCTACGTCCCCGAATCCCGTGCTCCCCACCCCCGGCGGACCGACCCGGTGGGCCAGCTGCTGATCATTGTTCTGCTCGGTTCGCTGACCTACTCGATCATCGAGAAGAGCCTGGTCTTCGCGGTGGTCGCGGCACTCGCGCTGGGCGGGGTGCTCCGCTACGAGCCACGGCGCCGCGAACCCCTGATCGATCTGCGCTTCTTCCGCAGCGCACCCTTCAGCGGCGCGACCGTCATCGCGATCTCCGCCTTCGCCGCGCTCGGCGGATTCCTCTTCCTCAATACGCTCTACCTCCAGGACGTACGCGGCTACTCAGCCCTCCACGCCGGTCTCTACATGCTGCCGATGGCCGGGCTGACGCTGGTCTGCGCACCGCTGTCGGGGCGGCTCGTCGGCAGCCGGGGGCCACGGCTGCCACTGCTGATCGCCGGGACGACGATGGCCGCCAGCGGGGTGCTCTTCGCGGCCTTCGACGCCGAGACCTCGACAGTGCTCCTCTTCACCGGCTATGTGCTGTTCGGCATCGGTTTCGGGATGGTCAACGCGCCGATCACCAACACGGCGGTCTCGGGTATGCCCCGCTCACAGGCGGGGGTCGCCTCGGCGGTCGCCTCGACGAGCCGGCAGATCGGTCAGACGCTCGGGGTCGCGGTGATCGGGACCGTACTGGCGTCGGGGGTCGCGGTGGGAACGCAGTCACCGTCGTACGCACAGGACTTCGTCGACACGGCCAGGATCGCCTGGTGGATCATCGCCGGGTGCGGGCTGTGCGTACTGGTGGTGGGGGCCCTGACCAGTGGGCCATGGGCCAGGAGCACGGCGAGTCGCTGCGCGGAGCGGCTGGAGGAGCGGGAGCCCTCGCGGGTGCCGGCGGGCGATTCACGCCCGGGCGCCGGATCCTAGACCGCCTGACTCGGCTCGGAAGTGCCAGCGGACGGGCGGGCGCCTCGGCAGGAACCCCTCAGCGGGCGGACCGTCAAAGCACAACAGAGCGGCCCCACACCGTACGGGCGTGAGCGGTGTGCCTACGCGGACGGGGTGGGGCCACTGGGTCAGGACCGAGCGTCAGGACTCGTTGGTCGGGGACTCCTGGGGCTGCTCGGAGCCTTCGGCTGCCTCGGGCTCGGTGTCCTGAGCCCGCTCGCGCATCTTGCGGAGCAGCTCCGCCTTCTGGTCAGCGGTGACCTGGCGATCGGCGTTGCGCGCGGGGCCATGGCCCTGCTGATCGGCGCGGGACAGCTTCTTGCGCTGTCCCCCCACACCGAGAAGGTTGTTGCGGCTCTTGGCCATGGGCTCTCCCATAGGTGGTGAGAAGTGACTGGGGGGTCGTCAGACGAGGGCGGGTGAGCGCCGCTCTCTCACTCGTAGATCTGGAAGAACGAAGACATACGGCTGACGGTACCCGCCCAGGAGAGGAGGTGGCATCCGATTTTCCGTCGAATCGGGCACGGATCCGGATGTGCCGTGAGCCCGTGGTGAACGCGGGCTCCCCGGGGCTCTTGGGGCCACGGCAAAGGGGCCGCCGGACGGTAGTGCCCGGCGGCCCCTTGGGGGCGGTGGGGATCAGCAGCCGAGGAGACGGCTACCGAGGTAGGACTGGATCTGGTCCAGGGAGACCCGCTCCTGTGCCATGGTGTCGCGCTCACGCACGGTCACGGCGTTGTCGTCGAGGGTGTCGAAGTCGACGGTGACACAGAACGGCGTGCCGATCTCGTCCTGGCGACGGTAGCGACGGCCGATCGCGCCCGCGTCATCGAACTCGATGTTCCAGTTCTGCCGCAGGTCCGCCGCGAGGCCCTTGGCCTTCGGGGAGAGCTGCGGGTTGCGCGAGAGCGGCAGCACCGCGACCTTCACCGGGGCGAGCCGCGGGTCCAGACGCATCACAGCGCGCTTCTCCATGACGCCCTTGGCGTTCGGGGCCTCGTCCTCGTTGTACGCGTCGAGGAGGAAGGCCAGCATCGCGCGGCCGACACCGGCGGCGGGCTCGATGACATAAGGAGTCCAGCGCTCGCCGGCTTCCTGGTCGAAGTACGACAGATCGTGACCGGACGCCTTGGAGTGTGCGTTGAGGTCGAAGTCGGTGCGGTTGGCCACGCCCTCCAACTCGCCCCACTCATTGCCGCCGAACTGGAAGCGGTACTCGATGTCGGCGGTGCGCTTCGAGTAGTGGGAGAGCTTGTCCTTCGGGTGGTCGTACCAGCGCATGTTCTCCTCGCGCATCCCGAGGCCCGTGTACCAGTTCCAGCGCTGGTCCATCCAGTACTGCTGCCAGTGCTCGTCCTCGCCGGGCTTGACGAAGAACTCCATCTCCATCTGCTCGAACTCACGCGTGCGGAAGATGAAGTTGCCGGGCGTGATCTCGTTCCGGAACGACTTGCCCATCTGGGCGATGCCGAACGGCGGCTTCTTGCGCGAGGTCTGCTGCACCTGGGCGAAGTTGGTGAAGATGCCCTGGGCGGTCTCGGGCCGCAGATAGGCGACGGAGCCGGAGTCCTGGGTGGGGCCGAGGTGTGTGGAGAGCAGACCCGAGAACTGCTTCGGGTCGGTGAAGGCGCCCTTGGTGCCGCAGTGCGGGCAGTTGATGTCCGCGAGGCCGTTCTCGGGGCTCTTGTTGTGCTTGGCCTCGTACGCCTCGATCAGATGGTCAGCACGGTAACGCTTGTGACAGGAGGTGCACTCGGTGAGCGGGTCACTGAAAGTGGCGACATGGCCCGAGGCCACCCAGACCTCACTGGCCAAGATCACCGACGAGTCGATTCCGACGACGTCCTCACGCGAGGTGACCATATAGCGCCACCACTGACGCTTGAGGTTCTCCTTCAGCTCAACGCCCAGCGGCCCGTAGTCCCAGGCGGCCTTCTGGCCGCCGTAAATCTCACTGCAGGGGTAGACGAAGCCACGGCGCTTGCTCAGGTTGACGATCGTATCGATCTTGTCGGCGGCCACGGTGCTCTCTTCATAGGACGACGGCTAACGGCGAATGCTTCAGATTACCGGCGGGCGCACCCCTTGGATCAAATCGGTTGCGGCCCCCACCCCTGACAGGGCCTTGTTGACAATCGTTTCCATTTTTGTTGAAAATGAGTGTCATGAACATAGGACGCCTTATACGTACAACAGCTGCCGCTGGTGCGGTCACGCTCGGCCTGGTGGCCGTGTCCGGCTGCTCCTCCTCCGACGCCGGCGACGGCAAGGAGAACGGCAGGCTGAAGGTCGTGGCGTCCTTCTACCCCATGGAATTCCTCGCCGAGCGGATCGGCGGCGATCATGTCTCCGTCTCCACCCTGACCAAGCCGGGTGTCGAGCCCCATGATCTGGAACTCAAGCCCCGGCAGACCGCCGAACTGGGCGAAGCCGGGCTGATCCTCTACCTCAAGGGCATCCAGCCCGCCGTGGACAAGGCCATCGCCCAGTCCGAGGCCGAGCACAAGATCGATGCGGCCACCCTGACCAAGCTGGAGTCGCACCAGGGCGACGACCACGAGGGCCACGGAGAGGAAGGGCACGACCACGAGAGCGAGGCGGGCGGCGATCCGCACATCTGGCTCGACCCCGCGAAGTACGCGGAGGTCGCCCAGGGCGTCGGCAGCGCCCTGACCAAGGCCGACCCGGACAACTCCGCCGCCTACCAGAAGAACACCGATGCCCTGGTCGGCGAGCTGAACCGACTGGACGCCTCCTACCGGCAGGGGCTCAGGACCACCGCCACCAAGACCTTCATCACCACCCATGCCTCCTTCGGCTACCTCGCCGAGCGGTACGGCCTCGACCAGGAGGGCGTCTCGGGCGTCAATCCCGAGTCCGAGCCCAGCCCGGCCCGGATCAAGGAGCTCCGGGCCATAGCGGCCAAGGAGAAGGTGACGACGGTCTTCTTCGAGACGCTCGCCAGCGACCGCACGGCGAAGACCCTGGCCGACGACACCGGGCTCAGGACGGACGTCCTCGACCCGCTCGAAGGGATCACCGACAAGTCCAAGGGTGACGACTACATCGCGGTGATGGAGTCCAATCTGACCGCCCTGAAGAAAGCCCTGGGCGCGAAATGAACCGACTGCGCGCCATGACCCAACCGCGGGAGGCAACTGTGCCATCGGGAAGCGAACCCGTCATATCCCTCTGCGGAGCCCGGGCGTCACTCGGCTCCCGGCCCGTACTGCGCGGCGTCGATCTGACCGTCACCCGCGGCGAGGTGGTCGCCCTGCTCGGTGCCAACGGTTCCGGCAAGTCCACCGCCGTACGCGCCGTGATCGGACAGGTACCGCTCACCGACGGTGAGATCGCCCTCTTCGGTACGGAACTGCGGCGGTTCCGTCAGTGGTCGCGCATCGGATACGTACCCCAGCGCACCACAGCCGCCAGTGGGGTGCCCGCGACCATCCGCGAGGTCGTCTCATCGGGGCGGCTCTCCCGGGCCCGTCTTGGACGGCTCTCCCGGGTCGACCGGGCGGCCGTGGACCACGCCATCGAGCTGGTGGGGCTCGGGGACCGGGCCAAGGACTCGGTGAGCGCCCTCTCCGGGGGGCAGCACCAGCGGGTGCTGATCGCCCGGGCGCTGGCGTCCGAGCCCGAACTGCTGATCATGGACGAGCCCATGGCCGGGGTCGACCTCGCCAGCCAGGGCATCCTCGCCGACACTCTGCGTGAGCAGGTCGCGGCCGGTACGACCGTACTGCTCGTGCTCCATGAGCTGGGCGCGATCGAGCCGCTGATCGACCGGGCCGTGGTGCTGCGCGACGGCTGCGTGGTCCATGACGGACCGCCGCCCAAGGCCATGGGTCAGCACGCGCTGCCCGGCCATGACCACGTACATCCGCACGCGGCCGATGAGTCGCTCCGCACGGGACTGCTGACCTGATCATGGAAATCCTGGAAACGGCCTTTATGCAGCGCGCGCTCATCGCGGCACTGCTCGTCGGCATCACCGCCCCCGCCATCGGCATCTATCTGGTGCAGCGACGACAGGCGCTGCTGGGCGACGGAATCGGCCATGTCGCGATGACCGGTGTCGGCCTCGGGTTCCTGCTCTCCACCAATCCCATCTGGATGGCGACACTCGTCTCGATCATCGGCGCCATCGCCATGGAGCTGATCAGGACCTACGGCAAAACGCGCGGGGACATCGCGCTCGCGATGCTCTTCTACGGCGGCATGGCAGGCGGTGTCCTGCTGATCAACCTCTCGGACACCGGGTCGACCGCGAACCTCAGTTCGTTCCTCTTCGGCTCGCTCTCGACGGTCTCCGACGCGGATCTCACAGCGATCGCCGCGCTGGCCGCCCTGGTGATGCTGGTGTCGGTGGGGCTGCGGCGGCAGCTGTTTGCCGTCAGCCAGGACGAGGACTTCGCACGGGTCACCGGCCTACCGGTGCGCGCGCTCAATCTGCTGATCGCGGTCACAGCGGCCGTCACCGTCTCGGTCGCCATGCGGGTGGTGGGACTTCTGCTGGTCAGCGCGTTGATGGTGGTGCCGGTGGCAGCCGCCCAGCAGATCACCCGATCGTTCAAGGCGACGTTCGCCCTCGCCGTGGGGATCGGCGTGACCGTGGCTGTGGCGGGTACCAGTACCTCGTATTACCAGGATGTGCCCCCGGGTGCGACCATCGTGCTGCTCGCCATCGCCGTCTTCATCGCACTGACCGCGCTCGCCACACCACTGGCGAGGAGGCGGGCCAGGGCAGCGGAAGCGGATATGGACCGCCCGGAGTGCGGCTCAGAGCTGCCGGGTATGCGCCAGCCGGGCGGCGACGTCAGGGTCTGAGCCCGACCTGGCAGAATTGGCCCCCATTAGCATGGTGGTCGAAGCAAGGAGGCACCTGTGGCGACTGCGCCTAGCGGCGGTAACACCGCCTCAGTGCGAGGACGGTCCACTCGGCAGCGTGCCGCGGTAGCGGCTGCGTTGGATGAGGTGAATGAGTTCCGCAGCGCGCAGGAGCTCCACGACATGCTCAGGCATCGCGGCGACTCCGTAGGCCTCACGACGGTCTACCGCACACTTCAATCCCTCGCGGACGCGGGCGAGGTCGATGTGCTGCGCACCAATGACGGCGAGTCGGTCTACCGACGTTGCTCGACCGACGACCACCACCACCATCTGGTGTGCCGGGGCTGCGGCAAGGCGGTGGAGGTCGAGGGTCCAGCGGTGGAGCAGTGGGCCGAGACCGTGGCGGCGCAGCACGGTTTTGTGAATGTGGCGCACACGGTGGAGATCTTCGGGACCTGCGCCAACTGCGCCACTGGCGTCTAAACGCTTGCGGACCGCCTGGTGGCTGGCTCTCTAGATCCGTTGGAGATGCCGGTCCAGGACGGTCCGCAGGCTCTCCGCACCAGTGATCTCCGTACTTTCCGCGCTCTCCGGCTCCTCTGAGCCTTCTGGGATCGCTGAGGTGCCAGGGCCGGGTGGGAGTCCGCGCTTGGGGAGTACGACCAGTCCGAGGGTGCTCTTGTCCGCGCCCAGGAGGACAAACCGCTCATCGGTCTCGGTATAGCGGGTCAGCAGTTTCCAGTCAGCGGATTGTGCGAAGCCTTCCGCCGTCATCTGGACGCCGTGCTCATCCACCACCGCGTGGTACTCGCCCCGCTGATCGATGAGCTTGTGCATCTGCCGTGCCATCATCCGAGGCAGGCACAGGGTCATCGTCATCAGGAAGAGCCCTCCCACCAGCAGCGTCAGCACCACGGGATCGCCCCAAGACCCGGTGCCATCCAGCCGCATCCAGGCACCGACGAAGGCCGCCACCGCCGCGATGGGCCAGCCCACCAGCTGGCCGCGGCCCGATGGGGTCTTTCTGCGCTGGATGAGAAACCCGGTGAGCGTGTCATCGACCGTGGGCCGGTAGACCAGCTCCACGGCCCTGACCTCGATGTCCTCAGACACCGCTCTGCCCCGGGATCTCATTGGGGATCGCCCCGCCGAAGCGACGGTCCCGCTGGGCGTACTCCAGGCAGGCCCGCCACAGGTCGCGGCGGTCGAAGTCCGGCCAGAGCACATCCTGGAAGACGAACTCCGCGTACGCGCTCTGCCAGAGCAGGTAGTTGGAGGTGCGCTGTTCACCGCTCGGACGCAGAAAGAGATCGACGTCCGGCATATCGGGGTAGTACAGGTACTTCTGCAGGGTCTTCTCATTGACCTTGGAGGGGTCGAGCTTGCCCGCGGCCACATCCCGGGCGAGCCTCTGGGCGGCGTCGGCGATCTCGGCGCGACCGCCGTAGTTGACGCAGAAGTACAGCGTCATGGCGTCATTGCCGGTGGTCTGCTCCTGGGCCACCTGGAGCTCCTGGACGACCGACTTCCACATCTTGGGCATCCGGCCGACCCAGCGGATACGGATGCCGAGTTCATCCATCTCGTCGCGGCGGCGGCGGATGACATCGCGGTTGAAGTTCATCAGGAAGCGGACCTCGTCGGGTGAGCGCTTCCAGTTCTCGGTGGAGAAGGCGTAGAGGGAGAGGTTCTTGACCCCCATCTCCAAACAGCCCTTCAGCACATCGAGGACGACGGCTTCGCCGATCTTGTGCCCCTCGGTACGGGGCAGTCCCCGCTCCTTGGCCCAGCGCCCGTTACCGTCCATGACACAGGCCACATGGTTGGGCACCAACTCACCGGGGATCTTCGGCGGCCGGGCGCCGGAGGGGTGGGGCTCGGGGACCTTGTAGTCGCGGCGGGCCCTGCCCAGGATTCCGCGTCGTGCCATGCGGTTCACATCTCCTATTGCTCTGCTTGCTCGGCGGCTTCTCGGAATCCCCGGTGGACCGGGCCGTTCACCGGGGCTGTTTCTCGGCGTACTCGACATAGCGGAGCGAGCGCAGGCCGCGCTCCAGATGCCAGTGCAGATAGGCGGACACCAGTCCGGTGCCCTCTCGGACGTGGCGGGCCTCGCAGGCATCCGCCGTGGGCCAGTCACCGGTCAGCAGCGCGCTGAGCAGTCTGATGGCCTCGGTCGAGGGTACGACGCTTCCCGGCACCCGGCAGTCGCCGCATATGACACCGCCGGCGGCGACGGAGAAGAAGCGGTTGGGGCCCTGGAGACCGCACTTCGCGCAGTCGTCGAAACTGGGGGCGTACCCGTTGACGGCGAGGGAACGCAGCAGGAAGGCGTCGAGGATGAGATGGGGGGCGTGCTCACTGCGGGCCAGGGAGCGCAGGCCGCCGACGAGGAGCAAGTACTGCTGGACGGCGGGCTCACCCTCGTGGTCGGTGAATCGCTCAGCGGTCTCCAGCATGGCGGTACCCGCGGTGTAGCGGGCGTAGTCGGTGACGATCTGACCGCCGTACGGGGCGATGGTCTCGCTCTGCGTGCACCAGGGGAGGCCGCGGCCGATCAGTTCGCTGCCGCGGGCGAAGAACTGCACATCGACATGGGAGAAGGGCTCCAGCCGGGCGCCGAACTTGGACTTGGTACGTCGGACTCCACGGGCGACGGCCCGCACCCGGCCATGGCCACGGGTGAGGAGGGTGATGATGCGATCGGCCTCGCCGAGCTTCTGGGTGCGCAGGACGATCCCATCGTCACGGAAAAGGCTCATGGGCCCATTGTCCCGTACGGTCGGGGGCCCAGGGCCCGGTCCCCCGGGAAGTCTCTCCCCGGCCCCGGTTTCCGTCCCGCTGTTCCCCATCAGCCCTGGGGCGGGAGTCAATCGTGGGGCGAAAGTGCCCCTAGCAGGGGGATCACCCCGCCGAAGAACCTCGCTGGGCCATGGATCACTTGGTTGCCCCCAGGGTTGCCCCCATCCCTTCCGGGAGGACCTTTGGCCCCTTCGGAAGGCCGTTCGAGGGGACCGGGGGGCGCGCGGGGCACGATGCGGGATCGGTGCCGGATCGCGCCCCGCGTCGGCCGGGGGCGGGCCGCGACGCCGACGGTGCTGTGGGGCGGGTGCGGGCACCAGAGACCGGGCGCGCACCTGACCCGACCGTTTCTGTGCGCCACTCCCCCGGCTACGGCCCACTCGGCCTTGAGGGGCCCTAGACAGCGACCTCGGTCTGGGGCCGAGTGGCTGCTTGGGTCCGAGCCGGTTGCCGCCCCTGCGGCTTCGGAAAGGTTCCGTTGAACCAGTGCGCTGAATCGGTCCTCAGAGCCGGCCCTCAGAGTCGCTCCTCCAGATGGACCGTGACCGAGTCCCCGGCCTCCTTGCCGATCGCCCGTCTCACATCGGCCTTGACCGGCAGTTTGTGGGTGCCGTCCCCCAGGGCCATGAAGGAGCTGCGGAAGGGGTGCCCGTCGATCGTGCCGCGAACCTTGACGAGGCCGCGGGTACCGAAGAACTCCACGGACTCAGGCCAGACGACATAGGTCCAGCCTCCGGCCTCGGGGCTCTTCCGCAGGGTGGCGGTGAACTGTTTGTCCATGTCTCATGCCCTCATGAATCGAGTGTGCGCGCCATGGGGCCCTCGCCATGAAGATGACCGCTCAGCTGGACAGAGATCATCGCTCGCCTGGGATCACCGCCAGGGATCCCATGCTCCGTAGCCGCGCCCGGGGATGATTCGATGCCGCGGTGGGACAGAAGGCAGCGACCCCTTCTGGCGGCCATGGGATGCAACCGCCGATGATCGCTGCGGGCTCCAGGAGCATCGGCAGGGGTGCCCGCTGGGACGGCCGCCATCACCAGCGTCAAGCGTTTCCCGCCGTGAGGCTCAAGGAGTGGGTCATAGCGAGCGGCAGGTCTGATGGTGGTCCACCGGAAGGGGCTGCGGTCGGTGATGATCAGCAGCACGGTGACCACCAGTACGGTCGCGATCATCAAGGTGCCGTCGACGGTCTCGAAGACCTCCTCCATATCGGTCTGGAGTGAACCGGGGCCGCCTACCTCGACGCTCAGTCCGTCCCCACCGCTGACTTTCGCGCGCACGTCGTCGACGGAGGCGTCTCGCGCGGTCTCCTCGTTGCCGGTCCCACGGCGAGGGGCACCATCAGGGTCCTGCCGTCCTTCGAGTCGTCGGCGACAGGGCGGGCAGCAGCCGGTGCGCGTCGGCGATCTTCGAGGTCTGCCGCTCGGCAGAGGCCCGGTCGGCGGCGGTGAGTTGGCCCTCTCGCTGGTAGACGACGATCTGGGTGGTTCACCGCCGGGTAGTCGCTGCTGGATACGGGCGGCCTGGGTGGAGTCGGCGCTGTCGGGCAGGTGGTCGACGGTGTTGTCTCGCTTCTCGTCGCCGAGCTTGCCGGCGAACGGGGCGGCGAGCACCCCGACGACGATCCAGAACAGCAACACCGCCCAGGGAACTGCCCGCTGCCGCGTTGTCGCGGACGACGTGGATCGAGCGGTTGGCGGTACGGGTCCCCTGGGGCGCTTCCCTACGTCACGGTGTCGAGGGCACCAGGCTTTCCGTTGGGCCAGTGCGGACGCGTCGGACGTGGGTGCGAGATGGCGGCTACTGCCGGGGGTGGGGGAAGGCGCTCTCTGCTCCCGGAGGAGTAGGCGCGGTCCGGTCCGTCTCGGGGTGCCGAGTCAGGGAGCGGGAGGCAGGCACCGGCCTGGAAGGCGCGTATCGATCGCACAGCCCGAGCCTCGGTGAACCCCAGCGACCCGTTCAGGGCCCTTACACGGGCCTCACGCGCCCCAGGAGGTCAGTTAGGCCCCCTGAGGCCCCGGAGCGTCCAAGAGGCCCTGTGCGGCCGGCACAGTTCACCGAGGCTCGGGCTGTGCTGCGGCCGCTTCCCTGAGCCGTGCGGGGCCAGCTGGCCGAGGCCGTGCCGAACACCGCCTCAACTACCCGCCCAGAACGGACTTGCGGCCCGAAACGCTAGGGAGACAGCGTACGAGCCATGGACAGCAGCCGGGTGGTGTCGGACGGCGGCAGTTGGAGGGCGGTGCCCACCGTGGTGAGGACTTCGCGCTCGGCCGGCGTATAGGGCCCGTCCGCCAGCGCGATACGGGCTCCCTGGAGCAGGATCGATTCCCGGCCCGCCGGCGCCAGATGGGGTGAGAGCGGCTCCAGCGCCTCATGCAACTCGATCGCCAGTGCCGCGCCGTAGGGCCCGGCGTCGGTGACGAATCGGCCGGTGTCCGCCGCGAGCGCCTCGATCAGTCCGGTGAGTTGGTCCTCGGTGCAGTCGTGCAGACCCGCCGCACGGACCGTGGTGACCGCGGTCTCCCGGACGGAACTGGACGAAGTGCCCCCCGAGGCGAGGACGGCGAGCGCGACGGTGTGGACGGCGTCGCGCAGCATCGCCGAGAAGCGGGCGGTGGTCGGGTGGTCGAGCGCGTCCATACCGAAGTGCCCGTGGCAGGCGGCGCATTCCACGACGGGCCCGGCCGACCCCCGCGGCACCAGGGGGATGCCAAGGAGGGTGAAGCGACGACGGCCGGTGCGACGGCGGTAATTGCGGTCGCCTCCGCAGTCGGGACAGAAGAACTCCCCGTCCCCTACGGTGTTCCACGAAGTGTGAATGCCGCAGACCAGCAGCTTTCGGCCAAACACCCCTCGGTCTGCGCGCACCGCGCACCTCCGTAACGCTCCGGCAACATTCCCGCGTTGACGTGATGTTAGCCACAGCAGGGTTGCGGCGTCTGCACCGCAGCGGCAGTACGCCAGTACATGGCCGATTTCACGCCCTCTGATTCGCAGTTGTAAACGCATCGCGCCCCCCGGAATCTCCCGTTCGGGCGGGGTTCGGGGGGCGCGATCGGCTGGTTTGTGTCGGATCAGCGGGTGGCGCGGTTGACGGCCGAGACAACTGCCTTCAGTGAGGCCCTTGTGGTGTTGGCATCGATGCCGATACCCCACATCACCTTTCCGTCGATGGCGCACTCGATATAGGACGCCGCCTGCGCGGACGCACCCTCGCTGAGGGTGTGCTCGGTGTAGTCCAGCAGTCGCGCATCCACGCCGACGGCGCTCAGCGCGTCGAAGAACGCAGAGATCGGGCCATTGCCAGATCCAGCCAGAACCGTCTCGGCGCCGTCCACAACGGCCTCGACGGTCAGGGTGTCAGTGCCGTCGGTGTCCGTGGTGGACTGCCCGGAACGCAGCTGGATACGGCCCCAGGGGTCCTGCGGGTTGGGCAGGTACTCGTCCTGGAAGACGGCCCAGATGGCGCTTGGGGTGACCTCGCCGCCCTCGGTGTCCGTCTTGGCCTGGATGATCCTGGAGAACTCGATCTGCATCCGACGCGGCAGATCCAGCTTGTGGTCGTTCTTCAGGACATAGGCGATACCGCCCTTGCCCGACTGCGAGTTGACCCGGATGACCGCCTCGTAGGAACGTCCCACGTCCTTGGGGTCGATCGGCAGGTACGGCACGGCCCACTCGATCTCGTCGACGGTCTTGCCGACCGCGGCGGCGTCCGCCTCCAGTGCGTCAAAGCCCTTCTTGATGGCGTCCTGGTGGGAGCCGGAGAAGGCCGTGTAGACCAGATCGCCCGCGTAGGGGTGGCGCGGGTGGATCTCCATCTGGTTGCAGTACTCGCTGGTGCGACGGATCTCGTCGATCTGCGAGAAGTCGATCTGGGGGTCGACGCCCTGCGAGAAGAGGTTCATGCCCAGGGTCACCAGGTCGACGTTCCCGGTGCGCTCGCCCTGGCCGAACAGACAGCCCTCGATCCGGTCCGCGCCCGCCATGAGCGCCAGCTCGGCGGCGGCGACGGCGGTGCCCCGGTCGTTGTGCGGATGGACCGACAGGCAGACGAACTCACGGCGGGACAGATTCCGGCTCATCCACTCAAAGCGGTCCGCATGGGTGGACGGCGTCGAGCGCTCCACCGTGGCCGGCAGATTGAGGATGATCTCGCGGCCGGCTTCCGGCTGCCAGACGTCCATCACCGCCTCGCAGACCTCCAGGGCGAAGTCCAGCTCGGTGTCGGTGAAGATCTCCGGGCTGTACTGGTAGCCGAAGATCGTCTCCGGACCCAGGATCTTCTCGGCGTACTCCATGACCAGCCGGGTGCCGTCCACCGCGATCTGCTTGACCTGGTCCTTGGAGCCGCGGAAGACGACCCTGCGGAAGGTCGGCGCGGTGGCGTTGTACAGGTGGACGGTGGCGCGGTGGGCGCCCCTCAGCGACTCGACCGTGCGCTCGATCAGCTCCTCGCGCGCCTGGGTCAGTACGGAGATCGTCACGTCCTCCGGGATCGCGCCCTCTTCGATGATGGAGCGCACAAAGGCGAAGTCGGTGTCTCCGGAAGAGGGGAAACCGACCTCGATCTCCTTGTAGCCCATGCGTACCAGCAGATCGAACATCTCGCGCTTACGGGCGGGAGACATCGGGTCGATCAGGGCTTGGTTACCGTCCCGCAGATCGGTCGACAGCCACCGGGGGGCCCTGGTGATCCGCTGCTCCGGCCAGGTGCGGTCGGGGATGCCCACGGCCTCGTACGGGCCGTACTTGTGGATGGGCATGCCGGACGGCTGCTGGGTGTGGGTCGCGTTGGTCACGGGCGTGGGGCGGCCGACGGAAGTATCAGACATTGCGCGGGGCTCCTCGGGGTCCGGCTGGATACCTCCCAGGCCCGGAAGGACCATGGGGGAGGCCGACGGATTGCTGCAGCACCGAATCCCGCGGGGAGGGGGTCGGCCTTCTAGGGACCCTCACCGCGGCAGCTAAGGAGAAGCAGCCCGAAACGCATGATGCGAGCGAGCATAGCCGAGTAGCGCCGGGACAGGGGTCCTGTATCAGTATGCGGGACATCCGTCAGCCATACGGTATTCGTCACTCCATCTCGTCAATCACCGTGGCAACTAGTGACAGCCAGATAACCCAGTGCCACATTGCGGTTCATGACCAATTCCCATCCCACGTTCTGCACCATCGTTCCGCCGCATGTCCTCGACAAGATCGCGCGCGGCGATGACAGCGCTCTCGCCGAGGCCGCCCAGCGCACGCTGGAAGTCGACGCCGCCCAACGAACCCGCCGCCGGGTGACCACCGTGCGCGGTCTGGTCGCGGCCGTTCCGAGCGGGAGCGCGCCGGACCACCCCCAGCGCACGATCTACGACTGCGAGAACACCCTGCGCCTGCCGGGCAAGAAGGTCCGCGGCGAAGGGGACGAGCCGGGCCAGGACGCGACCGTCAACCGCGTCTACGCGGGACTCGGCGCCACCTTCGAGCTGCTGCTGACGTCGTACGGGCGCAACTCACTCGATGACGCGGGACTGCCGCTCAAGGCGAACGTGCACTACGACGAGAAGTACGGCAACGCCTTCTGGGACGGCCAGCAGATGGTGTTCGGCGACGGTGACGGCGAGATCTTCCTCGACTTCTCCGTCTCGGTCGACATCATCGCGCACGAGCTGGCACACGGCCTCACCCAGCACACCGCGAACCTGGAGTACTTCAGCCAGTCCGGCGCGCTCAACGAGTCGATCTCGGATGTGATCGGCTCGCTGGTGAAGCAGTACACCCTCGACCAGACCGCCGACCAGGCCGACTGGCTGATCGGCCAGGGCCTGCTCGCCCCCCGGGTCAGCGGCGTCGCCCTGCGCAGCCTGAAGGCACCGGGCACGGCGTACGACGACGATGTCCTGGGCAAGGACCCGCAGCCCGCGACGATGGACGACTATGTGCGCACCGGCCGGGACAACGGCGGTGTTCACATCAACTCCGGCATCCCCAACCACGCCTTCTACCTGCTGGCGACCCAACTGGGCGGCAAGGCGTGGGAGCGGGCCGGGCAGATCTGGTTCGACACCGTGACCGGAGGTGAGCTGTCCTCGGAGGCGCGGTTCTCGGAGTTCGCCCGGCTCACGCTGGCGGCGGCGCGGGCGCGTTACGGCGACGGCGCGGAGCTGGAGGCGGTGACCAAGGCCTGGTCACAGGTGGGGGTGCCGACCGGCCAAGCAAAGCTCTGAGCCTGTTTGATCTTGGTTGAGGCCCCTGCTGAGCCCTGGGTGAGCAGATCATGCGGAGTGAGCGGTTCGGGGCGGGCCCAGGCTCGGCCCCGAACCGATCCGGCGTCGTGGCGCTTCGCTCCGATCCGTAATAGAACGGGAGCCATGCGTATCCAAGTACGGCGCACGGGCGGTTTCGCGGGGATCGAACGGTTCGCCGAGATCGAGACCTCGGCGCACCCGGACACGGGTGGGTGGCGAGAGCTGGCAGAGCGGGCGCTCAGCGAGAGCCGAGGTGAGCCGTCCAGGGGTGTGCCGGACGGTTTCAGCTATGAGATCACCATCGATGACACCACGGTCCACGCCGCCGAACCGCGGTTGACCGAGGCCCAGCGCGAGCTGGTCTCGCGGGTGCTAAGAGAAGGGGCGTGAGGGCGGTCCCGGGGCCCTGAGGGGCGGGATCCCCGCGATGCGGCGCTCGGCGCCGCTCCCGGGAGCGGCTGGGCCCGGGGTGCTGCTGGTGGGCCGGTGGCGGCAGGGGCCCGGGGTGCGCTGCTCCCCGGGCCTCCGCCGACCGCTCAGGGCTTAGAAGCCGAGTTTGCGCAGCTGCTTGGGGTCGCGCTGCCAGTCCTTGGCGACCTTGACGTGCAGGTCGAGGAAGACCGGCGTACCGAGCAGGGCCTCGATCTGCTGGCGGGACTTGATCCCGACCTCCTTGAGGCGCTTGCCCTTGGGGCCGATGATGATGCCCTTCTGGCTCGGACGCTCGATGTAGAGATTGGCGTGGATGTCCAGCAGCGGCTTGTCGGCCGGGCGGTCCTGGCGCGGCAGCATCTCCTCGACCACCACGGCGATGGAGTGCGGCAGCTCATCCCGTACGCCTTCGAGCGCGGCCTCGCGGATCAGCTCGGCGACCATGACCTGCTCCGGCTCATCCGTGAGATCGCCCTCCGGATAGAGCGCGGGGCCCTCCGGGAGCAGCGGAACCAGCAGATCGGCCACCAGCTGGACCTGCTTGTCCCCCACGACCGAAACCGGGACGATCTCGGCCCACTCGAAGCCCAGCTCCTGGGCGAGTAGATGCACCGCGAGAAGCTGCTCGGCCAGGGTCTTGGAGTCGACCAGGTCGGTCTTGGTGACGATGGCGACCTTGGGGGTCTTCTTGATCCCCGCCAACTCCTTGGCGATAAAGCGGTCGCCGGGGCCGAGCTTCTGGTCTGCGGGCAGGCAGAAGCCGATGACGTCGACCTCGGCCCAGGTGGTGCGGACCACGTCATTGAGCCGCTCACCGAGCAGGGTGCGCGGCTTGTGCAGGCCGGGGGTGTCGACCAGGATCAGCTGGGCCTCGGGGCGGTGGACGATGCCCCGGACGCTGTGCCGGGTCGTCTGCGGCCGGTTGGAGGTGATCGCCACCTTCTGGCCGACCAGAGCGTTCGTGAGGGTGGACTTGCCCGCATTGGGGCGGCCGACGAAACAGGCGAAGCCCGCCCGGTGGGGGGCGGGCTCGGAAGACTGGCTACGAACACTCATGACGCCCATTGTCCCTGATGCCGACGGCCCTCGTGCCCCTGGTGCCCGGGGTTCGTCGTAGACCCGTGGTGGATCAGTCATGGATCTGTCGCACCGCTCTCGTGAATCAGCGGCGGATCGGCGGTGGATCACGGTGTTGACCGTGGGCCGAGCACGCCTCACGGCCCGGATCGGGGCTGCGCTCACCCCGCTGTGACGGCCGATCGCAGCCCGCCGTCAGGACCCGCGAGCAGTACTGGTGTCTGCGGTCCGCCCAGGTCGCGCACCGCCGCGAGATCCGCCGCGGACGCGGTGTCCGACTCCGAGACCACCGCCGCGGCCTCCAGGGACGTGGCACCGCTGGCCACGGCCATCGCCACCGCGGTCTGGAGCGCGCTGAGGTTGAGCGAGGCGAGCGCCACGGTCCCGGCGACATAGGTACGGCCGGTCTCATCCCGGACGGCCGCACCCTCAGGCACCCCGTTACGGGCCCGGGCGCTACGGGCCAGGGTGATGATCTTGCGGTCCTCGGGGCCGAGGTCGGTGCTCTGCGTCATGGGCCGAGCATAGATCGGCACCCGGGCGGGGCGGCAGGGCCCCGGAGATCCGGGACCCGGCTGGGCCGCGCCCGGCGTACCGACAGACCGGTCACCTCGAAGGGCTGCCGAGCGGGATCGACCGGATGGGCGTCAGCCCTGGGCGGCCTTGGCGAACTTGTCCCCGGCGCGCTGGGCCAGATCGTCGAAGTCCTTGTGACCGGTGGCGTCTCCGGGGATATGAGCGATGCGGGTGATCCCGGTGCCCTGACGCGCGACCAGGAGATTGGTCTCGATTTCGATGGACAGGCTCGCCATCTTCATCTTCATCCGGAAGTTGTGCGAGTCCTCGCCGGCCTTCGGGCCCGAGATCTTCTCGACCTTGACCTCAACCTTCTGGCCGCCCTGCTCGACGGAGAAGGCAGTGCACTCGCCCAGTGCGGTCGCGGCCTCCTTCATGAAGTCCTGCGCCCCACTGCCGGAAAAGGTGAGGACCTGCTGGCTGATGAGCGAATCCCCGTTGGCGTTCTGCAAGTCGACATCTCCGCCGACGGTGGCACCGGAGACCTTGTCATTCATGAACTCGGCGATCGGCTGACATTCCTTCTTGTCGGCCTTGTGGCCGCTGCCCGCCGATTCGCCATCTCCCATGGGCTTGTATCCCGCGGGCAGATCGGCCGGGGTGATGACCCCCGCCTTCATCTGGGCGGCGGTCAGGGGCTTGGCATCCGACTGTCCCTTCTCCGACTTCTTGTCGCCGTCGGAACCACCGCAGGCAGCGGCGGTGAGACCAAGCACGGAGACTGCGGCCAAAGCGGCGGCGCCACGGCGCATACGGATAGACATCACGGTGTTACTCCCCTGGATCACATGCTCATGGGGAGCTTCCCCCCTCCCCGGTTTACCGACCGAGAGTACCTATACGGGAGGAAACGCCGACACCGCCATATCGATTCAGGGTCGATCCAGGCGCAGTCGCTCGGCTTTGGGGAGACCGGCGACCACCAGGTCATAGGAGTCCTCAACCAATTCCCGGACCATGGAGTCCGGGAGGTCCCGGACCGTGACCGTATTCCAGTGGCGCTTGTTCATATGCCAGCCGGGGGCAATCGCCGGATGGTCGGCGCGCAGTTGAACGGCGAGGTCGGGATCACACTTCAGATTGATGGTAAGGGGCTTCGCGTCCAGTGAGCTCAGTGCAAACATCTTCCCCGCCACTTTGAAGACCGACACGCCCTCGCCGAAGGGGAATTCCTCGACCGCGTAATTGAACTCCAGGCAGAACGCCTTCAGTTCGTCTGCGTTCATAGCTGCCTCCCACATACGGCCCGGGCGATGACGCCTCAGGGTCCCCCAAGGGCTTACGTCATGACGTCCTCACGCGGCGTGCTCATCCTTGGGCGTGCCCCGAGACCGGTTCCACCAGCACAGTGACGATCTTGTTCCGTCGTCCGGCCGGAGACTCGGCCGTGAGCCGAAGCGCCCGCCCGTCCGGCAGGTCGAACAGGGCGGTCGCACCGGCGATCGGCACCCGGCCGAGCGCCTTGGCCAGCAGTCCGCCGACGGTCTCGACATCGTCGTCGTCAAGCTCATCGAGACCGTAGAGCTCGCCCATATCGCCGATGTCGAGCCGTGCCGTCACCCGGAAGCGGCCATCGCCCAACTCCTCGATCGGGGGCAGTTCACGGTCGTACTCATCGGTGATCTCGCCGACGATCTCCTCCAGGATGTCCTCGATCGTCACGATGCCGGCGGTGCCGCCGTACTCATCGATGACGACCGCGACATGGTTGCGCTTCTGCTGCATCTCGCGCAGCAAATTCCCGGCGTTCTTGGTGTCGGGCACAAAGACCGCGGGCCGCATGGCGGTGGTGACCAGATCGGACTCCGACTCGCGGTTGACATGCGTTTTGCGGGCCAGGTCCTTGAGGTAGACGATGCCGACGACATCGTCCTCGTTCTCCCCGGTGACGGGGACTCGCGAGAAGCCGGAACGCAGCGCGAGGGTGATGGCCTGGCGGACGGTCTTGTACCGCTCGATGCAGATCAGATCCGTGCGCGGCACCATCACCTCCCGTACCAGCGTGTCGCCCAATTCAAAGACGGAGTGCACCATACGGCGCTCTTCGTCCTCGATCAGGGACTCCTGCTCGGCGAGGTCCACCATCGACCGCAGCTCCGCCTCGCTCGCGAAGGGGCCTTTACGGAAGCCCTTTCCGGGGGTGAGCGCATTGCCGATCAGGATCAGCAGTTGAGGGATGGGGCCCATGATCTTGGCGAGCGGCAGCAGCACATACGCCGCGGCCGTCGCCGTGTTCAGCGGATGCTGACGACCGATGGTCCGCGGTGACACACCCACGGCGACATAGGAGACGAGCACCATCACACCGATAGCGACGGCCAGTGCCTCCCATGTTTCCGCGAATTCCTGGAGGCAGGCATAGGTGACCAGGACGCCCGCGGCCATTTCACACGCCACGCGCACGAGCAGGGCCACATTGAGATAGCGCGTGGGGTCCGCGGCGACCTGGGCCAGCTTGGCCGCCCCACGCCGCCCGGAGCGGACCGCTTCGGCGGCCCGGAAGCTGGAGATCCGGGCGATGCCCGCCTCAGCACAGGCCGCCAGCCAGGCCACGACAACCAGCAGGACGGCCCCGAAGACCAGTTGCCCGCTCATGAGACGGTCGGTGCGGGGGACGGGCCGGTGAAGCCCTTCTCCGCTCGCCAGCCATCAACGATCGCCGCCTGAAGGCCGAACATCTCGGCCTTCTCGTCCGGCTCCTCATGGTCATACCCCAGCAGGTGCAGCACTCCATGGACGGTCAGAAGCTGGAGCTCCTCGTCCATGGAGTGCTGCGTCGGAGCCTGCTCACCCTGCGCCTTGGCGACCTCAGGGCAGAGCACGATGTCCCCGAGGAGGCCCTGTGGGGGCTCCTCGTCGTCCTTGACCGGGGGACGCAGTTCGTCCATCGGGAAGGACATGACATCGGTGGGACCCGGTAGGTCCATCCACTGGATGTGCAGCTGCTCCATCGCCGCGTCATCCACCACGATCACCGACAGCTCGGAGAGCGGATGGATCCTCATCCTGGCGAGCGCATAGCGAGCCACGTCGAGGATCGAATGCTCATCGACCTCGGTTCCGGACTCATTGTTGACGTCGATCGACATGGTGTGGTTCGAGCTACTTCCCGTTCGCGCTGCGGCCGCCGTTCAGGCCGTCGTACTTCTCGTACGCGTCGACGATACGGCCGACGAGCTTGTGCCGGACGACATCGTGCGACGTGAGCCGGGAGAAATGGACGTCCTCGACACCGTCCAGGATGTCCTGGACCTGCCGCAGACCGCTCTTGGTGCCGCTGGGGAGGTCGACCTGGGTGACATCTCCGGTGATGACGATCTTCGAGTCGAAGCCGAGCCTCGTCAGGAACATCTTCATCTGCTCGGCGCTCGTGTTCTGCGCCTCGTCGAGGATGATGAACGCGTCATTGAGCGTCCGCCCACGCATATACGCCAGCGGCGCGACCTCGATGGTGCCCGCGGCCATCAGCCGGGGAATCGAGTCGGGATCGAGCATGTCGTGCAGGGCGTCGTACAACGGGCGGAGATACGGGTCGATCTTCTCGTAGAGCGTGCCGGGTAGGAAGCCCAGCCGCTCGCCGGCCTCGACGGCGGGCCTGGTCAGGATGATCCGGGTGACCTGCTTGGACTGGAGGGCCTGGACCGCCTTGGCCATGGCGAGATAGGTCTTGCCCGTGCCCGCGGGGCCGATACCGAAGACGATCGTGTGCTTGTCGATGGCGTCGACATAGTGCTTCTGGTTGAGCGTCTTGGGGCGGATGGTCCGACCGCGGCTGGAGAGGATGTTCTGGGTGAGGACCTCGGCGGGGGTCTCTGAGATGCCTTCCCCACCGCCGTTCCCGCTCGCCCTGAGCATGGCGATCGAGCGTTCCACTGCGTCCTCCGTCATCGGCTGACCGGTGCGGAGCACCAGCATCATCTCGTCGAACAGGCGCTGGATGAGTGCGACTTCCGCCGCGTCGCCAACGGCGCTGACCTGATTTCCCCGGACATGGATATCGGCCGCCGGGAAGGCCTTCTCGATCACGCGCAGTAGGGCGTCGCCTGAACCGAGGAGTGTCACCATCGGGTGCTTAGCGGGAACGGTGAACTCGGCTCGCGCCTGCCGTGGTGCTGGGGTGCTCCCCGCGTCCGCTGGACTTGCCGGACGGCGGGGGCTGGACTGGGCTGTGGGTGTGTGAGTCATGGGCCGGCTCTGTGGCCTGCACATACCTCCCGTGGCAGGGTTCTCGCTGCTCGACAACCTCTGAGACTCCAGCGTACGACGCCGCAGTGACAAGGGCCGAGGGGTTTTCCCAGCCGGAACCCCGTACGGGTCTCAGGGCCAGGCCGGGCCAGGCCCCGGACCCGACACTCCCATCCCCTGGCCAACGCCCCGGGCCCGGCGGTCACTGGTGCGGGACGTCGACCTCCCGGGCGGCTGGCCGAGTGGCCGAGTCCCACGACCGGTGGGAGCCTCCCGGACGGGGAGAAGGCCCCGATGCGCGCGGCGGACGGCACCGGTGCCGAGGGGATGCCCCGGGCCAGGGCTGCCGAAGTCGACGATCACACGGAGCTGCGGAAGCCAATGGTGGGTACTGCCCTGCGCAGGGGCCAGGGCCTGGCCGGCGGGGGCAGCAGTGCGTCCAGGAAGGCATATCTGCGCAGCGCCGCGGGGTCCTGGTCGGCCACGCCCTGGATCTGCTGCCACCAAGCCGCGATCTCCAGCCAGCCGGGAGCGGAGAGCGATCCGCCGAACTCCTGCACGGAGAGCGCGGCCGTCAGCCCCGCGAAGGCCAGCCGGTCCGCAAGCGGCCATCCCGCGAGGCTGCCGGTGACAAATCCCGCCACAAAGACATCTCCGGCCCCCGTCGGGTCAAGCGCCTCCACCGCGATGGCCGGGACCTGGGCGGACTCTCCACTTCGGCGGTCCACGGCGTACGCCCCCTCCGCGCCGAGGGTGACGACGGCCACGGGCACCCGCTCGGTGAGCGCGTGCGCCGCAGCCCGAGGGCACTCCGTGCGCGTGTAGCGCATGGCCTCCTCGGCATTCGGCAAGAACGCCTCGCAGTGCTCCAGATCCGCCAGGTCAGCCGGGTCCCAGCGGCCGCTCTCGTCCCAGCCGACATCGGCGAAGACCCGGGTTCCCTTGCGGGCTGCTTGGGCGATCCACTCATCTCTGCGGCCGGGGGTGAGAGAGGCGATGGCGGCCCTGGCGGGCGGCGGGCACTCGGGGGCGGGCTCCGGGGGCGGGGCCTCATGGCCGTGGGAGACCATCGTGCGTTCGCCCTCGTAGGCCATCGAGACCGTGACGGGCGAGTGCCAGCCAGAAACCGTGCGTGACAGCGAGAGGTCGATGCCTTCGCCCTGCTCCAGCGCGTCCCAGCAGTAGTCGCCGTAGTGATCGTCGCCGAAGGCGGCGGCGAGCGAGGTGCGCAGGCCGAGCCTGGCGAGCGCCGTGGCCATGTTCGCCACACCGCCGGGGCTGGAACCCATCCCATGGGCCCAGGACTCGGTACCGCGAACGGGGGCGGAGCCAAGGCCGGTGAAGATGATGTCCAGGAAGACGGTCCCGGTGAGGTACACATCGCAGGCGGGATCGGCAGGGGTGCGGAGCGCCGCAAGGGGGTCGAGGCAGGGGGGCTTGAGGACCGAGGGCTGTGCCTGTCGTGGTCCGTGTGGTTGCCCGTGCTTTCCATGTCGCGTGCTCACCGGTGCCGCCGCTTCTGTGCGTGGTGCAGATGTGGGCAAGTGTGCCTGATGGAGCCTCTGAGGCGGGGCCAGTTGCGGTACGAACGGGAAGTTTCCCGGGTCGGCTCCGCACACTCCGCCCAAGGCGGGCATACTCGGATCAAACACACATTCGACTGAAAGTGGGCTTGCTAGGCCCCTGCCCTTCCCTGCTCGCTCCGCACCGAAGCGAGCGGGGCTACCCCGAGATACCTCTCGACCGAGTTCCACCACAACAGCCCTGGGCTGATCGCCTGATGCCCTGTCCCAGCACCCACGGCGTCCCTGCGCCAACGCCTGGCCCTGCTCAGAGCCGCCTCGGGCACCGGCACCGGCCACCGGACAGGCCACCGGCATAAGGGCGGCAGACTCAGACTCAGACGAGGGTGTCGTGTTCCGGCCCGCTCCGATCAGGCGCGACCGCGCCCCCTACCGCACCCCGACGCCGACAAGGACGCGCCGAAGGGGCGGGCTGAGCAGATCACCCCGAGCGATGCCGCTGCCCCCGAACAGGGTCGGTTTGACCCCGGGCGGGACTTCGGCCCCGTCGAAGCGAGACCGAGCCAGCCAGGGCATCGCCCCGCACCACCAGCCCGCCCCAGAGCGACTCTCCTTGGTGTGCTACTCCTCGGTGCGCTCCTATTCGCGGCGCTCCATCGTGAAGTCATACGCCTCGACCTCGGCGATCAACCGGGCTCGTCTGGGCTCGTCGTCCTCCAAGAAGGCGGCGACGAACGAGTTGCGCGCGAGCTCCCGAAGCCGCTCGTCCGTCAAACCCAGCGCCTCCCGTACCGCGTGGAAGGTGTCGCCCACATACCCGCCGAAGTACGCGGGGTCATCCGAGTTCACCGTGCACAGCAGGCCGGCGTCCATCATCCGGGCCAGCGGGTGTTCTTCCAGAACATCGATGACCTTGAGCCGGACGTTCGACAGCGGGCAGAGCGTCAACGGCACCCGCTCCCGGGCGAGCCGTTCGACGAGCTCGTGGTCTTCCACACAGCGCAGCCCATGGTCGATGCGCTCCACCCCAAGGATGTCCAGGGCCTCCCGAACGTACTCCGCGGGGCCTTCCTCGCCCGCATGAGCCACCTTGCGCAACCCGAGCGCACCAGCCGCCTCGTACACCTCACGGAACTTCGACGGCGGATGCCCCGCCTCGGCGGAGTCGAGGCCCACCGCCGTGATCCGGTGCAGATGCGGCTTCGCCGCCTGGAGGGTCTCCATGGCGGACGCGGCGGACTGATCACGAAGAAAGCACATGATCAGACGGGTCGAGATCCCGTGCCGCTCCTCGCTTGTGTCGAGCGCTCGGGCGATGCCTTCGACCACGGTGGCGAGGGGAACCCCTCGGGCGGTGTGGGCCTGCGGATCGAAGAAGATCTCCGCATGGCGCACACCCTGGGCCGCGGCCCGGGCGAGATAGCCGTCGGTCAACTCGGCGAAGTCGTCCTCGGTGCGGAGGACCGCCATCAGCGCGTAGTAGAGGTGGAGGAAGGACTGGAGGTCCTCGAAGAGGTAGGCGCGACGCAGCTCTTCGGTGTCCTCGAAAGGAAGCCGCACGCCGTTGCGGGCAGCGAGAGCAAAGGCGAGCTCGGGCTCCAGCGTGCCTTCGATGTGCAGATGCAGTTCAGCTTTGGGGAGTGGCACGGGTCCAGCTTCGTTCATGGTCGTCGGGTGGGGAGGGGGACGCGCAGCAGATCGGCCGCGATGGTCAACTCGGCGGTGAAGCCGGCGGCGCGTGCCTGCTGTTCGAACGCGCCGGGGTCGCTGTAGCGCTGGGAGAAGTGGGTGAGGACCAGATGCCGGACACCCGCGTCCCGGGCGACCCGGGCGGCCTGGCCAGCCGTTAGATGACCGTGGTCCACGGCGAGCTGCTCGTCCTCGTCCAGGAAGGTGGATTCGATGACGAGCATGTCGCAGCCCTCGGCGAGGGCGTACACACCGTCGCAGAGCCGGGTGTCCATGACGAAGGCGAACCGCTGGCCCGGGCGATTCTCGCTGACCTGCTCCAAGGTGACCCCGCGGAGCTCTCCCGCACGCTGGAGGCGGCCCACATCGGGGCCCTGGATGCCATGGGCGGCGAGCTTTTGGGGGAGCATCCTCCTACCGTCCGGCTCGGTGAGCTGGTAGCCGAAGGACTCCACGGGGTGCGAGAGCCGGTGCGCGGTGAGGCTGTAGGCGGCGGTCTCGGCCAGCATCCCATCGGTGATGACGGGGTGCTGGCTCAGTTGCACGGTCTCGCGGTAGGCGGTGGCGTACCGCAAACGGTCGAAGTAGTGCTGACCGCTTGCGGGGTAGTGGGCGAAGACCTCGTGCGGAACACGATCGAGGTTGATGCGCTGGATGACACCGGCGAGCCCCAGGGAGTGGTCACCATGGAAGTGGGTGACGCAGATCCGGTTGATGTCATGGGCGGCGACCCCCGCGCGCAGCATCTGGCGCTGGGTGCCCTCCCCCGGATCGAAGAGGATGCCTTCGGCGCCCCAGCGCAGTAGGTAGCCGTTGTGGTTGCGGTGTCGGGTGGGGACCTGGCTGGCGGTGCCGAGCACGACCAGTTCGCGTACGGACAAGATCGGCCGCCGCTATCCCGGAGGCCAGGCGAGGCCGCGGCCACCGAGGACATGGGCATGGGCGTGGAAGACGGTCTGCCCGGCGCCGGAACCGGTGTTGAAGACGATGCGATATCCGGAATCGATGGTCTTCTCCTGCTCGGCGACCTCACCGGCCACACGCAGCACATCGGCGGCGAGGCCGGGCTCGGCCGTGGCGAGGGAGGCCGCATCGGGGTAGTGGGCCTTGGGGATCACCAGGACATGCGTGGGCGCCTGGGGAGTGATGTCGCGGAAGGCGACAACGGTCTCGGTCTCCCGCACGACCGTCGCTGGCACATCGCCCGCGACGATCTTGCAGAACAGGCAGTCAGCCTGCGGTTCTCCCGCCATGCCGGTGTCCTCCTCGTTTGAGTCCAGTACGTGAACATCGTATCGAGCACACACCACCGGCCGGCCTGCCTGTGGATAACCATCGCAACAGCCGCCGCCCCTCCCCCAACTGCCCACGGCTCCACGGACCCGCGCTACGGGAGATCGCGGGAGGGAGACGCGGTGGCCGTCGCCCCGCGCGGCACCCCCTCGATCGGGCCGATGGTGGGGCCCGGACAACCATCGGGAAGAGGTACGCGGTCCACTCCGCGGTGGACCGCGTACCGTCTCCCTACTCCCTGGCCGGCGGTGACTTCGCCGGGTTCTCCGCCAGCGCCGCCAGTGCCATCCGCACCGCCTCATCCAGCTGGGTGTCCCGCCCGGCGACATGGTCTTGGGGTGCCATCACCACCTCGACATCCGGGTCCACCCCGTGGTTCTCCACCCCCCACGCGTAACCCTCCAGCCACAGGGCGTACTTCGGCTGGGTCACCGAAGTGCCGTCCACCAGGCTGTATCTGTTGTCGATGCCGACCACCCCGCCCCAGGTCCGCGTCCCCACCACCGGGCCGATGCCCAGTGCCTTGATCGCGGCGTTGACCACATCGCCGTCGGACCCGGAGAACTCGTTGGCGACGGCCACCACCGGCCCTCTCGGGGCATCCGCCGGATAGCTGGAAGGGCGCATATCGCGCGGTAGGTCCCACCCGACTATCCGGCGCGCCAGCTTCTCGATCACCAGTTGGGAGGTGTGCCCGCCGCGGTTCTCCCGCACGTCCACGACAAGCCCCTCGCGCGCCACCTCGATCCGTAGATCGCGGTGGATCTGCGCCCATCCCGGAGCCTGCATATCGGGAACGTGGAGGTAGCCGAGCCGCCCCTGGGACTTCTCATGGACATAGGCCCGCCGGTCCGCTACCCACGCGTGGTAGCGCAGCGGTCCCTCATCGGCGAGCGGCACCACGACCGCGTACCGGGGGTCGCCACCGCCCACCGGGGCGATGGTCAACTCGACCGGTTTGCCCGCGGAGCCCATGAGAAGGGGCCCGGGGCCGGCGAGCGGGTCCACCGGACGTCCGTCCACCGCGATGATCGCGTCTCCGGCGCGCACCGCGACCCCCGGCGCGGCCAGCGGTGAGTGCGCCTGCGGATCGGAGGTCTCCGACGGAAGGACCCGCTCCACACGCCAGCCGCCGTCCTCACCGCGCGACACATCCGCGCCGAGCAGCCCCTGCCGCTCAGATCGCCCGCCGTACCAGCCGCCCGGTGTGACATAGGCGTGGGATGTGCCCAGTTCGCCCTGCACCTCCCAGAGGAGATCCACCAGGTCGTCGTGGGTGGCGACCCGGGAGAGCAGCGGTCGGTAGCGATCCAGGACACCGTCCCAGTCGACGCCTGCGAGGTCGGCGCGCCAGAAGTTGTCGCGCATCAGCCGCCCGGCTTCCTCGTACATCTGCCGCCACTCGGCGGCCGGGTCGAGGGGCTGGCGTACGCGCGAGAGGTCGACGGTGATGTTGGTGTCGCTGTCCTCGTCATGCGAGGCGCGTTGGTCGCTGGGCACCACCTTCAGGGTGCCGCCGCTGTAGAGGAGCACTCTCTTCCCATCACCGCTGACCGAATAACTCCCCACGTCCGACGCCAGTTCCTCACTGCGCTGGTGGACCAGGTCATAGCGTTCGAGCGAGGTGGTGGGCCCCGGGTCGCTGGCGTTCGCCTTGGTCGCGCCCAGCACTCCGCTCAGGGGGTGGCGCAGCCAGAGCAGTCCGTCTTTGGCCGCCCGTAGCGTCGAGTAGCGGGCTGCCTCGACCGGGAACGGGACTATGCGGTCGGCGAGCCCTTCGAGGTCGATCTTCGTGGTGGGAGTGCCGTTGCCGCTCTCCTCCTGGCCCTCGCCGCCGGTGTCCTTGTCGGCTTCGAAGGGCCGGCCGTGGCGCTGTGGCCCGAACGGCGAAGGGGTGGTCGCCGCCAGGGTGATCAGATGCGGTCGGCAGCCGCCGACGAAGGCGAGGTCGAAGACATGGCTGTCATAGACCGGGTCGAAGGACCGCTCGGAGAGAAAGGCCAGATGCTTGCCGTCGAGGGTGAAGGCGGGTTGGAAGTCACGGAAGCGCAGTGGTGTGGCCTCCGAGACGGTGAGCTCCGCGGTGGCGGCGAGTTTGAGTTGCCGCAGCGGTGACGGTCCGGCGTGGGACCAGGCCAGCCAGCGGGAGTCGGGCGAGAAGGTGAGCCCGGTGGCCTCGCCGTCCTCGCTGCGGTCGACTTCGCGTACGTCTCCCGATTCGCGCTCGATGAGCAGTACCCGACCGTCGTGGGAGGCGACCGCGGCGCGGCTGCCGTCGGGGGCCATGGCCAGGTTCAGCACCCGCCCGAGTCGCCCAGCACCGAGTCTGCGCGGTGTCGTCCCGGCGAGCGCGCCGGTCGAAGGGGCGAACTCCAGGGCATCCGCGCCCTCCGCGTCGGTGACCCAGACGACGTGTTCCACACCGCCGACCCGGAAGGTTCGGGGCAGCCTGGCGCGTACGCCCGATGTCACCGAGAGGGCGCGCGCCGGGCCTTCGCGGTGGGTCACCCAGTGGATACCGCCTCGGATCTCGACCGCGCTACCCCGTGCGGTGTGGTCGGGGCGCGCGGAGCCCAGGTGGTGTTCGGCGTCGATGAGGCGTGGGCGTAGATCGGTGCGTTGGCCACCGAGCCTGATGTCGAGCCGTCGCGGCTCGGGTGGGGAGTCGGTACCGGAGCCGGACAGTTGGTCGATGAGCCAGAGTTCGCCGGCGGAGCTGTAGACGACGCGGGTTCCGTCGGTGGCGGCGTGGCGGGCGTAGAAGCCGTCGAGGGGGCTGTGCCGCCGCAGGTCCGAACCGTCCGGCAGAGCGGAGTAGATGGCTCCGGTGCCTTCGTGGTCGGAGAGGAAGGCAATGCGCCCCGCCGCGTCGGCGGAGGAGGCGTCCCCCAACCACAGGGGGTACTCGATGTTGCCGTCCAACTCTTCGAGCAGCCGGACGAATTCGCCGTCGCCGGCCCGGTCGATCCACAGCTTGCCCGCCGTACCGCCCCGATACCGCTTCCAGGCCGCGGCCTCGCGTCCCATGGTGACGGAGAGCAGCAGGACGCCGGGGTCGCCGTGGGCCACATCGCCCACGGGCCCGTAAGGCAACGCTGTCGCAGGACCGCCATCGAGCGGAACGGCCCGGGCCCACGTGCGGCGGGAGGATGCCTGGCCATGGGCGCTGATCGCGAGGACGTCCCCTTCGGGGGTCCAGCCGCGGACGGATGTCTTGGAGTCGCCCCAGTAGGTGAGCCGGGTCGTGGATCCACCGTCGACGGGTGCCGTATGCACCTCGGGCGCCCCGTCCCGTCGGGAGGTCCAGGCGATGTGCTGGCCATCGGGTGAGAAGCGGGGATGGTCCACCGGTATGTCATCGGCGCTGACCCGCCAGGCTCGACCGCCGTCGAGGGGGGCGACCCAGACGTCGTCCTCGGCGATAAAGGCGATCAACTCGCCGTGGATATGCGGATACCGGAGGTAAGCAGGCTGCGTCACAGGGTCACCCTAAGCAGGCCAGGAGGGTGGGGTCACGACTTTGTGAGCAACCCGGGCAGGTGGGCCGGCGAGGCCGGGGGCGCTTCCAGGACAGTTGCGCCCGCCCGTACTTGACCCGGCACCTACTCGTGTCATGGGGAGGAGCCAACCGCTGCCCCGGACCGGACGCCGGGGGGTGCGATGGCAGGTGGCCGGATCACCGGTAGTTGATCATTGCGAATGCCGTCAAGTTCCCGACCGGGTCCCAGCGGGTCCACCTCCCGAGGGGTGGGACGACTGGTGGAGTGTCGGCGAACGGTTTCAGCTGTGCGCCGGCGGCGGAGGCGGAGGCGGTGGGCACCTGCCCACCGCGTTGACGGCTCAGGCCACGCCGACGAAGACCTCGACTGGGCCGGATCCGGCCGACTCACCATCGTGTGTACCGACCAGCGGACCGCCGGGCTCGCGAAATGGGGCCCGGCCGCCGAACCCGATGAACCCGTCGACCAGGCCATCGGCCGGTCCCGGGGGTGGGCAGCACGAAGAGTCACCCCGCAGCCGACGGCAACTGCCGCCCCGGGCACCGCTGTCGTCTCAGCCTCCGGCCGGCTCCGGAGTCCTGGGCAGCGCGGCGGGCGGGGGCTCGCCCTGTGTGCGGTGTGACGCCGTGACGGCACCCCAGGCCGCGAGGGCGCACTCGGCGACGCGCTCCAGATCCTCGGCCCGGGCACCGTCAACGGCCTGTACGGACATGCCCTGGAGCACGGCGGTGTAGAAGGCGGCGATCGTCGCGGTGTCCGCGTCCGGAGGCAGCTCACCCTCCCGCACGCCCCGGTCCAGCCGGGCGGCCATCATCTCCACGCCCGACCTGCGCCACTGGGCGAGGTGGTCGCGGACATCCGCGCCCGCGTCGGAGACGTTCATCGCGGCGAGCACGATCATGCAACCGGCCGGCCGGTCGTCGCCGGTGTACGCGCGGGCGTTCTCCCGGAGCACGGCCGCGACGGCCGCGTACGCGGTGGGTTCCTCGGTGAGCGCACGGGTCACCGGGCCGCCCTCGGTGTCGTTGTAGAGGGCGACCGCCTCACGGAACAACTGCTCCTTGGAGCCGAACGCGGCGTACAGGCTCGGGGAGCTGATCTCCATGGCGGATGTCAGCTCGGTCATCGACGTCGTCTCGTACCCGTGCGTCCAGAAGGCCTGCATGGCCCGCTCCAGAGCGGTGGCCCGATCAAAGCCCCGAGGGCGTCCGCGTGCCGCCATGGGCCCGCCTCCTCTGTCTCCGCGCCGGACTCGTCCGGCGGGCGGTCCCGGTGGTGCCCGGCCGCCTGTCACTGTCCGACCCGCTCGTCCCCGACCGGTACTGTCCCGGCGGCTGAATTCTGTGTCGATCACTAAAAATACACCTTGACGGTACTCGGGGCGCGTGACAGCATTTCCATAGTGATCGGCACAGAAATGGGGGGCGTCATGGGCGACACATTGCTGGGCAAGGCCGCACTGGTGACGGGCGGCAGTAGGGGGATCGGCGCGGCGATCGTGAGAGGGCTGGCTGGTGAGGGGGCGGACGTGGCCTTCACCTATGTCAGTCCAGCGAGCGAGAAGCGGGCGCGAGGAGTGGTGGAGGAGGTCGAGGCACTCGGTAGACAGGCGCTCATGATCAAGGCTGATGCCGCCCGAGCCGATGAGGTCAGTGGCGCGGTGCGCGGCGCCGCCGCGACATGGGGCCGCCTGGACATCCTGGTGAACAACGCCGGGATCTATCCCTGGGGCCCGTTCGAGGACGTCACCGTCGAGGAGCTGGACCGCACCCTGGCCATACACGCCCGGGCGGCCTTTCTCGCCGCCCAGGCGGCTTCGCACCATCTGCCCGACGGCGGACGGATCATCAACATCGGAAGCAATCTCGCCGACCGGGTCCCGTTCCCGGGCATCGCGCTGTACGCGATGAGCAAGGCGGCGCTCGGCGGCCTCACCCGGGGCCTCGCCCGTGAGCTCGGGCCGCGCGGCATCACGGTCAATGTGGTCCACCCCGGCTCCACCGACACGGAGATGAACCCGGCCGACGGTGAGAGCGCCGACTACCAGCGGGCGCTCTCCGCGCTGGACCGCTTTCTCGACCCCGACGATGTGGCGGCCACGGTCGTGCACCTGGCCGGCCCCGGTGGACGCGCCATCACGGGCGCGGCCATCACGGTCGACGCGGGGACGAACGCATGAGCCCCGCGCCGCCGGCCACGTCGTCGGCGCGCCGCCTGGCTGCGCTCATACGGCCCGGAACCTGTCTCCTGGGGCCGGTTGGGCCGGGGCGCGGGATCTCCACGGCACGGCACCGGCACCGGCACCGGCACCGGCACCGGCACCGGCCCGGAACGACGGTCGCTGGAAACGGTTCACCCACTGACGCGACAGCCGGGCCGCCCGATTCACTGACGGGTTGGTTCGGCGGTGACGGTGACCGTCTCCGTGACCGTCACGGTGGCACGAGGCTCATCACCCGGCCGGTTGGCCGGACCGGAGGGACGAGGGGTGCCACTGGGCTGGGAGTCACAGTCTCCGAGGTAGGTGGCCGTGAAGGCGAGCTTGTCATTGATGCGGGTCCTGAGATCACCGCGGATACAGGTACCGGAACGTTCGTCCGTCACCCGGCCCTTGAGCGTGATGGGCTGGCCGGACTTGGTCTCGCCCTCGCAGTCAACGGTGGCGTACCCGGCTGGCGCCGTTGCACCGGACTCCCCCGTACCGCCCAGCCTCGCCGTACAGCTGAACCAACTGACCTTGTAGCCAAGTCGCTCCATGGCCCTGGTCGCGGTCCGATCGGTGGTGACGGCGACAGCGGAGGAGTTGAGCTCCGCGGAGGCGGGCTCACAAGCCGTCAAGCCCGCGATGGCCGCCCCGGTGACGGCAAGCACGGCCAGAACACGCCGACGGCGTCTTGGTGAGGTGACTTTCATGGACGGCAGGGTGGCACTGCGGGGCGGGCAGGAAAAGACTGGTTGCGGACAGAAACCCCCGGATGGACGCCAAGACGACCAGTCCCACGCACCGGGCAGGCGCCCGCTCGCCATCCCCGCACAGCGCCATGGGGTTGGTTCAAACACAGCGCCATGGGGTTTGGTTCACACCAGCCCTACGAGCGGACCCACCGGCCTCGTACCGGCGATGGTCAGGCCCAGCGGCCCGTTCGTCCAAGGAGCAGAGCCACCGCTGCCGTACCCGCGGTCGAGGTCCGCAGTACCGTGCGTCCGAGTCGGTAGGGGCGCGCCCCCGCGTCCGCGAAGGCGGTCAACTCCTGCGGGGAAACACCGCCTTCGGGCCCCACGACAAGCACGATTGACCCCTCGGCGGGCAGTTCGACGGTAGCGAGCGGCTCTGCGCCCTCCTCATGGAGCACCGCCGCGAAGTCGGCGTCAGCGAGTAGGGCTGCGATCTGTTTGGTCGTGGCTGCGTCCGCGACCTCGGGAAAGCGCAGTCTGCGGGACTGCTTCCCGGCCTCCCTGGCGGTTGCCCGCCATTTGGCGAGGGCCTTGGCTCCGCGTTCGCCCTTCCACTGGGTGATGCAGCGGGCAGCGGCCCACGGCACGATGCGGTCCACACCGGTCTCGGTCATGGTTTCGACGGCGAGTTCGCCACGGTCGCCCTTGGGGAGCGCCTGAACGACGGTGATACGGGTGCGCGGCTCGGGCTCTTCGGGCAGGCTCAGCACCTCCACGGTGAGCCGATCCCTGCCCTCCGCCGCTACGACGACACCGGCAGCCCCCCGGCCGAGGCCATCGGTGAGCACGATCTCCTCGCCCGGCTGCAATCGCCGTACGGAGACGGCGTGTCGCCCCTCGGGGCCGTCCAGGATGATCCGGGCGCCGGGAGCGGCGCCACCCAGGGAGTCCAGCAAGAACACGGGGGCGGTCAACGGGACTCCTCCTGGGCGTAGTTCACACTCGCCGCGTCCAGTTCATCGGCGAGGACCTCGACGAGTTGAGCGGCGGGCAACTCACGCGCCAATCGATGCCCCTGCCCCGCCCAGAGCGCCATGCCCTGCGCATCGCCTGTCTTCGCGGCGGCCTTCCGCAGTCCGGTGGTCAGATAGTGCACTTGGGGATAGGCAGCGGGCGCGTACGGTCCGTGTTCCCGCATAAAGCGGTTCACCAGACCGCGGGCGGGTCGTCCGGTGAAGGCTCGGGTCAGTTCCGTACGGACGAAGAGGGGATTGGTCATGGCCCGCTTGTGCAGAGGGTGTGCGCCCGACTCGGGGCAGACGAGAAACGCGGTCCCGAGCTGGGTGGCGTCCGCGCCGGCGGCGAGCGCGGCGGCGATCTGGCTGCCGCGCATCAGCCCACCGGTGGCGACAAGGGGCAGCTCGACGGTCTCCCGGACGAGTGCGATGAGGGTGAGCAGTCCGATGCCGCTCTGGTCGGTGGCGAAGTCATCGCGGTAGGTGCCCTGGTGCCCGCCGGCTTCGACGCCCTGCACACACAGCACATCGGCACCCGCCGACTGGGCGATCTGCGCCTCTTCCGGAGTGGTGACGGTGACCACGGTGACGGTCCCCGCCTTGGCGAAGGACTCCAGGACCGCGCGGCTGGGGCAGCCGAAGGTGAAGGAGACCACGGGGACGGGGTCGTCCCGAAGGATGGCGAGCTTGGCCTCGTAGCCATCATCACGACCGGAGTCGGGGTCACCGAGCGGGGTCTCGTACCAACTCACCTCACCGGCGAGTTGCTGGCGGTAGACCTCGATGGCGGCGGAGTCCGCGGTCCTGGGTTGCGGCATGAAGAGATTGACGCCGAAGGGCCGCGAGGTGAGCCCACGGATCTGTTTGACCTCTTGGTACATACCGTCCACGGTCTTGTACCCGGCGGCCAGGAACCCGAGGCCGCCGGCCTCGGATACGGCGGCGGCCAACTGCGGGCACGACGCTCCGCCCGCCATGGGCGCCTGCACGATCGGATACCGACAGAGATCGGTCAGTACGGAGGACATGTGTGCATCGTGTCATGCCACTGACGGCCCACCGAATCGAGCCTGACCTCTCCACACGAGGAGACTGGCCCTGCTTTCTACGGTGCTTCTGCGCAGGTCGGAGGCCCTGTCATGGGGCGGTGAGTGAGGCGGGTCCAGACGGCGGATCGTCCATCTGGCGGATATGGCGCCAGCTCTCGCACCAGTGAGTTCAAGCCAAGTGATGACCCCGGACTAGTGACCCCGGACTGGTCAGGAGAACGAGGAACCGGTCCCGGCTGACCGGGTCCGGGCCGGGGAGACCATGCCCCCGTACCCTCCACCCGGGCCAAGGCCGCGAACACTCCGCCCCGGGCCGGGGGCTCCACACCCCCGTACCCTCCACCCGGGCCGAGGGACCCTCACCTGTTGTACGCGACACACGAACCGATAGTCGGGGCGTCCGATCTCATCCGGCAGTCGGTCGGATCTGACTCGACTGCCACCACGAGCGGTTGCCTTCAGCAACCGCTTCCGCCCCTCAAGCCGACTACCGCCCGTTAAAAGCATCCTTCAATCGTGAAAACAGTCCCTGCTGCCCGGGCTGGAACTGGCCCAACGGCCGTTCCTCCCCGCGCAACTTCGCCAACTCCCGGAGCAATCTCTCCTGCTCCGGGTCCAGCTTGGTCGGGGTCATCACCTCAACATGCACGATCAGATCGCCGCGCCCCCCACCTCGTAGATGGGTGACACCACGACCGTGCAGCGGGATGGACTGGCCGGACTGCGTGCCGGGCCGGATGTCGATCTCTTCCACCCCGTCGAGCGTCTCCAACGGCACCTTCGTACCGAGCGAGCCCGCCGTCATGGGAATCGTCACCGTGCAGTGCAGATCGTCACCGCGGCGCTGGAACACCGCGTGGGGCAGTTCATGGATCTCGACATAGAGATCACCGGCAGGACCACCGCCGGGGCCGACCTCGCCTTCACCGGCGAGTTGGATCCGGGTGCCGTTGTCGACACCGGCCGGAATCTTCACCGTCAGCGTGCGACGAGACCGGACCCGGCCATCGCCGGCGCACTCCGGGCAGGGGGTGGGCACGACGGTACCGAAGCCCTGGCACTGCGGACACGGCCGCGAGGTCATGACCTGCCCCAGGAAGGAGCGGGTGACCTGCGAGACCTCACCGCGGCCCCGGCACATGTCACAGGTCTGAGCCGAGGTACCCGGCGCCGCGCCCTCACCGGAGCACGTCGTACAGACCACGGCGGTGTCGACCTGGATGTCCTTGGTCGTCCCGAACGCGGCCTCGTTCAGATCGATCTCCAGACGGATCATCGCGTCCTGGCCCCGCCGCGTACGCGATCTGGGCCCACGCTGGGACGCCGTACCGAAGAAGGCGTCCATGATGTCCGAGAAGTTTCCGAAGCCGCCGGCTCCGAAGCCCGCCGCGCCGGCGCCACCCGCCTGGGACAGCGGGTCGCCGCCGAGGTCGTAGACCTGTTTCTTCTGCGGGTCCGAAAGCACCTCGTAAGCGGCGTTGATCTCCTTGAACCGCTCTTGGGTCTTCGGATCGGGGTTCACATCCGGATGGAGCTCACGCGCCAGCCGGCGGAACGCCTTCTTGATCTCGTCCTGCGATGCGTCGCGGCGCACGCCGAGTACGGCGTAGTAGTCCGTGGCCACTTACGACTCCGCCAGGATCTGTCCGACGTAACGTGCCACTGCGCGTACCGCTCCCATCGTTCCGGGGTAGTCCATGCGGGTCGGTCCGACCACGCCGAGTTTGGCGACTGCCTCGTCGCCAGAACCGTAGCCGACGGCGACTACGGACGTTGAGTTGAGGCCCTCATGGGCGTTCTCATGACCGATGCGTACCGTCATGCCCATACCGCCGGACTCTTTGGCCTCCCCCAGGAGCTTGAGAAGCACCACATGCTCCTCAAGGGCTTCCAGGACGGGCCTGATCGTCAACGGAAAGTCATGTCCGAAGCGGGTGAGATTGGCGGTGCCGCCGATCACCAATCGCTCCTCGGTCTCCTCGACCAGCGTCTCCAACAACGTGGAGAGCACGGTGGAGACGGCCCCCCGGTCCTCCAGGTCGAAGGAGTCCGGAAGATCCTGCACCAGTTGGGGCACATCCGCGAAGCGACGCCCGACGACCCTGCTGTTGAGGCGGGCCCGGAGATCCGCGAGCGGAGTGTCCCCAAAAGGCGCAGGACAGTCAACCATGCGCTGCTCGACCCGGCCGGTATCGGTGATCAGTACGAGCATCAGCCGGGCGGGCGCGAGGGAGAGCAGTTCCACGTGCCGAACCGTGGAGCGGGTGAGCGAGGGGTACTGCACGACTGCGACCTGCCGGGTCAGCTGCGCCAGCAGCCGTACCGTACGGCCGACGACGTCGTCGAGGTCAACGGCTCCGTCCAGGAAACTCTGGATGGCGCGGCGCTCGGCGGACGACAGCGGTTTCACTCCGGCAAGCTTGTCCACAAAGAGGCGATACCCCTTGTCCGTGGGGATACGCCCGGCGCTGGTATGCGGCTGGGCGATAAAGCCCTCGTCCTCCAGAACCGCCATGTCATTGCGCACCGTCGCTGGCGAGACACCGAGCTTGTGCCGCTCGGTGAGCGCCTTGGAACCAACGGGCTCCTCGGTGCCGACATAGTCCTGGACGATGGCGCGCAGCACTTCGAGTCTGCGTTCACTGAGCATCGCGCACACCTCCAGCTGTGGTCCCACGGTGATCCTTCGGTCACTGCCTGGCACTCACCAGGTCCGAGTGCCAAGATTCCCCCGTGCCAGTGTACGGCCGTGGGGTACGCCCGTAGCAAGGGCGACCGGCCACGCTACCGCGCGCTTGTGCTGGTCGCTGCCAGTAGCGTCGCGGTATGGACGTCAGTTGGGAAGACTTCGGCTGGGAGCGATTGGCCGACGGGGTGGGGCGACGCCGGTTGCCAGGGTGGGACTCGACCAGTGGACTGGTCGTCGGCGCGGACGGTGTTCTGCTCTACGACACGGGTTCAACCGTGCGCGAGGGGGCCGAATTGCGCGCCGGGGCGCAGGCCCTGCTCGGCGGTCGCCGGGTGACGCACATCGCACTGAGCCATCCGCATTTCGACCATGTGATGGGAACCGCCGCCTTCGCTGGGGCCGAGGTGTTCGGCGTGGTGGGCATCGACTCACTGCTGCTTCGGGAACGGGAAGCGCTGCGCTCTGATGCGGTACGTCATGGAGTGGCCGTGCGGGACGCCGCGGAGGCGGCGGATCTCCTGGTGGCCCCTCGGCACACGGTCTCGGCGGAGCGGACCCTCGACCTGGGCGGCGGCCGACTGGTGGTCCTGGTGAACGTGGGGCCGGGGCACACCGGCCATGATCTGGCGATGCTGGTGCCGGGAAGCCCGACGGTGGTGTTCTGCGGCGATCTGGTGGAGGAGTCCGGCGAGCCGCAGGCGGGTCCGGACGCCATCGGGGCCCACTGGCCCGCGGCGCTGGACCGGTTGCTGTCGCTCGGCGGCGAGGACGCGTCGTATGTGCCGGGGCACGGCGCGGTCGTCGACGCTTCGTTTGTGCGTGCCCAGCGGGATGCGCTGGCGGAGCGGTTCGGGCTGTCGTAGCGTCGGCCGAATGCGCAGCTACAGCCCTGATCTGACACCCCCTTGGAAGAAATCCGCCCCGGCCAGGGAGGTCGCGGCCGACCCCTCCGATCCCGATCTGGTGGTGGAGGAGGTCAGTACGGGCTTCTGCGGTGCGGTGGTGGCCTATGAGGCCGGAACGGTGACCCTGGAGGACCGCTTCGGCAAGCACCGGGTCTTCCCACTGGAGCCGCGGGGATTTCTGCTGGACGGCGAGGTGGTGACGCTGGTCCGCCCGGGCACGGGGAGACCGGCCCGCCCGGTCGTGACGGCCTCCGGATCACTGGCCGTCCCCGGCGCTCGGGCGCGGGTCGCCCGGGCCGGCCGGATCTATGTGGAGGGTCGCCATGACGCGGAGCTCGTCGAACGCGTCTGGGGTGACGATCTACGGATCGAGGGCGTGGTCGTGGAGTACCTGGAAGGCGTCGACGACCTCCCCGCGGTGGTCGCGGAGTTCGCTCCCGGTCCGGACGCCCGGCTCGGAGTGCTGGTGGACCATCTGGTTCCGGGGTCGAAGGAGTCCAGAATCGCCGCTTCGGTGACGGACCCGCACGTCCTGGTGGCCGGGCATCCCTTCATCGATGTCTGGGAGGCCGTGAAGCCATCGTCGCTCGGCATCCGGGCATGGCCCGTGGTACCGCGCGGCCAGGACTGGAAGACGGGGGTGTGCCGGGCGCTGGGCTGGCCCGAGAACACCGGTGCGGTGTGGCAGCACATCCTCTCGAAGGTGCGGTCGTACCGGGATCTGGAGCCTGAGCTGCTGGGACGGGTGGAGGAGCTCATCGATTTTGTGACAGTGCCACCCGCGACCGGCGAATGAGCCGGGGCGCTGACCGATCGACTCCCCCTGCCTCGGTCGCGGCGCCCGGCGCGCTGTGCCCGGACGCCCGCGCTCCGACGCCCGCGTCCATGGACCGGCGGTGCGGTCGCGCGGTAACCGGCGGGCCGCCTGGCCGTGCCCTGCCTCACTGTCCCCCGCCCCGGTCGTGCTCGGAGGGATGCCGGGTGGCGGGAACCGGCGGGCTGCCCAGCCGCGCCCTCAACCGGTCGTGGGCGGAAGGGGGCCCGGCGGGAGCGATGGTCGCTCGGCCGCGCGGAGAGCACGCCGGCCGAGGTCAGTCGACCAGGTCCCGGACGACACCGTCGGCCAGCAGCCGCCCCGGCTGGGTCAGCACCGCCTGCCCGGCCCCGTAGGGCTCCCGCTCCAGCAGCCCCTTCGCCAGCGCCTCGCGCGCCGCCGCCAGCCCGGCCGGCCGCAGCAGCGACAGCGGCACACCCTCCCGTAGCCGTAGCTCCAGCAGAATCCGCTCCACCCGGCGGTCCTCGGCCGTCAGCAACTCACGCCCCGCTCCCGGCGACCGCCCTTGGGCCAGTGCCGCCGCGTAGGCGCCGGGGTGTTTGACGTTCCACCAGCGGACTCCGCCCACATGGCTGTGCGCGCCGGGTCCCGCGCCCCACCAGTCCGCGCCACGCCAGTACAGCTCGTTGTGAGCGCACCGCCCGGCATCGGATGTGGCCCAGTTGGACACCTCGTACCAGGAGTAGCCGGCCGCTGTGAGCACCGAGTCCGCGATCAGATAGCGATCGGCGTGCACATCGTCGTCGGTCATCGGCACCTCACCGCGGCGGATACGCCGGGCCAGCTGGGTCCCTTCCTCAATGATCAGCGCGTACGCGGAGACATGGTCGGGCCCCGCGCCCACAGCGGCAGCGAGCGAGGCGCGCCAGTCGTCATCGCTCTCTCCCGGGGTGCCGTAGATCAGATCCAGGTTCACATGGTCGAAGCCGGCGGCCCGAGCCTCCGCGACACAGGCCTCGGGGCGGCCGGGCGTGTGCGTACGGTCGAGGATCTTCAGCACATGCTGGCGCGCGCTCTGCATACCGAAGGAGACGCGGTTGAAACCGCCGGCCCGCAGTTCGGCCAGATACTCCGGGTTCACGGACTCCGGGTTGGCCTCCGTGGTGATCTCAGCGCCGTCCGCGAAGCCGAACTCCTCCCGTACCGCGTCAACCATTCCCACCAGGTCGGACGCGGCCAGCAGCGTTGGCGTACCGCCTCCCACGAACACCGTGCTGACCCGCCGGGGATCATCGCCGAGGACCTTGCGGGCGAGGCGAACCTCGTCGGCGAGCGTGGCCGCGTAGTTGTCGCGGGAGGCCAGCACACCGCCCGAGCCACGCAGCTCGGTCGCGGTGTAGGTGTTGAAGTCGCAGTAGCCGCAGCGGGTGGCGCAGTACGGAACATGGAGATAGAACGCGAGCGGCCGGTCGGCAGCCCCCTCAAGGGCGGACGCGGGGAGCGACCCGTCCTCGGGCATGGGTTCGCCGTCAGGCAGTACGGAAGGCATACCCCCATTGTCCGTCACGGCTGGGCATGCACGCCGTCTCGGGCGCCAGCGGCTCCGGGCAGGGGGCATCGGGGCGGGGCACAGCCGTTGCAGCGCGGGTTCACCACCCCGACCTGGACGATCTTTCCGGTCCGGCTCGACCGGCACACGCCAGACGACCCACGAAGGAATGCTCCGCCGCCCTGGCGGCCCGCTCAGCCTCCGGTCAATGCCCGGAGCCGACCACTAGGACTCGCGCGCTCCCGCGTACATCTCTTCGATCAAGTGCGTGAACTCACGCTCGACCGCCGGGCGCTTCAGTTTGAGGCTGGGGGTGAGATCGCCGTGCTCGACGTCGAGGTCCCGCGGCAGCAGCCGGAACTTCTTCACCGTCTGCCAGCGCTGAAGCCCCTCGTTGAGCCGGTTCACATACCCCTGGATCAGTTCGACCGTCGCCGGAGCCGCGACCGTCTCCGCGTAGGACTTCCCGGCCAGACCGTGGTCCTGGGCCCAGCCGAGGAGGGTCGGCTCGTCCAGGGCGATCAGCGCCGTACAGAAGTTGCGGTTGGCACCGATGACCACGATGTTCGAGACGAACGGGCAGATCGCCTTGAACTGGATCTCGACCTCGGTCGGCGCGATGTACTTTCCGGCCGAGGTTTTGATCAGGTCCTTCTTACGGTCTGTGATCCGCAGATAACCGTCGGCGGAGAGTTCGCCGATGTCGCCGGTGTGCAGCCAGCCGTCGGGCTCCAGGACCTCCCGGGTCTTCTCCGGCAGTCCGTGGTAGCCCTCCATGATTCCGGGGCCGCGCAGCAGGATCTCGCGGTCATCCGCGATGCGGACCTCGGTGCCGGGCAGTGGCTTGCCCACCGTGCCGGTGCGGTAGGCCTCGCCCGGGTTGACGAAGGAGGCAGCGCTGGACTCGGTGAGTCCGTATCCCTCCAGGATGTGGATTCCGGCTCCGGAGAAGAAGTAGCCGATCTCGGGTGAGAGAGCCGCGGACCCCGAGACCGCGGCCCGTAGCCTGCCGCCGAAGGCCTCACGGAGTTTGGAGTAGACGAGCGCGTCAGCGGCCTTGTGCTTGGCGCGGAGGGCGAAGGGCACGGACGCCTTGCCCGTTCGCCGGAAGTTGTCCTGGGTGGCCTTGGCGTACTCGCGAGCAACTTCGGCCGCCCACTGGAAGATCTTGTACTTTGCCGGACCGCCCGCCCGGGCTTTCGCGGCCACTCCGTTGTAGACCTTCTCGAAGATGCGTGGCACGGCGGCCATATAGGTCGGCTGGACCACGGGAAGATGCTCGATGATCTTGTCTACCCGACCGTCCACCGCGGTGACATGGCCCAGCTCGATGTGCCCGGAGGTGAGCACCTTGCCGAACACATGGGCGAGCGGCAGCCAGAGGTACTGCACATCGTCCTTGGTCACCAGGCCGGTCGCGGCGATCGCCTTCGCCATGTACGACCAGTTGTCATGCGGGAGACGGACGCCCTTGGGTCGACCGGTGGTCCCGGAGGTGTAGATCAGTGTCGCGAGCTGATCGGCCGCGATCGCGTCGATACGTTCCTTGACTGCTTCGGGGTTCTCTTCCAGATAGCGGGCGCCGCGCTCCTCCAGGTCCGCGAGCGAAAGGACCCAGCCGTCGGGGTCGGTCTCGTCCTCCTCCACCCCAGTGGGGTCGATGACCACGACATGACTCAACGCGGGCAACTGCGCCCGCCGCTCCCGGGCCTTGGCCAGTTGGGTGGCGTCCTCGGCGATCAGCACCTTGCTGCTGGAGTCGGCGAGGATGTACGCCGACTCCTCGGCGTTGGTGGAGGGATAGACGGTGGTGGTCGCACCACCGGCGCACATCACACCGAGGTCAGCGAGGATCCACTCGACCCGGGTGGCACACAACAGTGCGACGCGGTCCTCCGACTGCACCCCGAGACCGATCAGACCAGCCGCGATGCGATACACCCGCTCGGCGGTCCGACCCCAACTGAGCGACTTCCAGTCATCGGGACCCTGCCCCGAGGCAGGAGGCACCGGATAGCGGAACGCCTCGGCGTCCGGCGTGGCACTCACGCGCTCGACGAAGAGGTTCGCCACCGAGGGCGGCCGGTTCTCGATCAGGGTCTTTGTGTCGCTCACGACGTCCTCCGGGCCTGCGGCAGTACTGCACGACTGGCTGGTTTTTAAACTGGCGAGTAACCATCGAGCCGTGATCAGAGTAGAACGCACTGTGCCGGTGCGTAAGAGGCTGCGGGCTGCCGCTTCATAACGAAGACGGACGCGGAGTGCGGTCGAAAGCAAACGGAGAGCACTGGTCCATGAGCCGGGGTACGCGCAACCCCCGCCACGCTGAACGACCAGGTGCGAAGCGACCGCCGACAGGCACTACGGCGTACCACGCGAGAGGCTTCTACCGGGTGCGACCGACGATGGGTCTCAGCGGCTTCGCCCCGGGCACATCCGGGGCCGCCCCGGGTTCTCTCTGTGCGTCTCTCGCTGTCTCTACGTGTCTCTCGCTGCTTCCACGTGTCTCTACGTGACGTGGCGTGGCTCTACGCGGCGTGGCTCTCCGCGCTTCAGAGGGGGGTTGCCGACGTGGGCGAGTCGCAGGGGGTGTGGCCGGCTCTCAGGCCTCTGTTCGGCGACGGTGTCCGCCATCGGATCAGTGGTCCTGGTCAGGCGGCTGGCGCGCTGCCCGTGAGCTGAAGTGCTGCGACTCCGCAGAGCCGACCGGCATTCACGCCTCTGGTCTGCGGTCTGCGGTCTGCGGTCTGCGGTCTGCGCATGGTCTGGTCTGGTCTGGTCTGGTCTGCTCTGCTCTGCTCTGCTCTGCTCTGCTCTGCTCTGCTCTGCTCTGCTCACAGAAGACGGTCTGTGGCCGCAGAACGTGGCCCGGTGTGGGAACTCGGGCCGTGCGGACGGCCCGAGCTCCCCACCACTACTTCTTCGCCTTGCCTCCGCTGTCGTCACTGGACAGCACGGCGATGAAGGCCTCTTGCGGAACCTCCACGCTGCCGACCATCTTCATCCGCTTCTTGCCTTCCTTCTGCTTCTCCAGCAGCTTCCGCTTACGGGAGATGTCACCGCCGTAGCACTTGGCGAGAACGTCCTTGCGGATGGCGCGGATCGTCTCGCGGGCGATGACCCGGGAGCCGATCGCGGCCTGGATCGGAATCTCGAAGGCCTGCCGGGGGATCAGCTCACGCAGCTTGGCGACCAGCCGCACTCCGTAGGCGTAGGCGGCGTCCTTGTGCGTGATGGCGGAGAAGGCGTCGACCTTGTCGCCGTGCAGCAGGATGTTCACCTTGACCAGGCTGGACGTCTGCTCGCCGGTGGGCTCGTAGTCGAGCGAGGCGTATCCGCGGGTCTTGGACTTCAGCTGGTCGAAGAAGTCGAAGACGATCTCCGCCAGGGGGAGGGTGTAGCGGATCTCGACCCGGTCCTCGGAGAGGTAGTCCATGCCGAGCAGCGTGCCGCGACGGGTCTGGCAGAGTTCCATGACGGCGCCGATGAACTCGCTGGGTCCGAGGATCGTCGCCCGTACGACCGGCTCGTAGACCTCGTCGATCTTGCCTTCGGGGAACTCACTCGGGTTGGTGACCGTGTGCTCGGTGCCATCCTCCATGAGGACGCGGTAGACCACATTGGGCGCGGTGGCGATCAGGTCGAGGCCGAACTCGCGCTCCAGCCGCTCGCGAATCACATCCAGGTGCAGCAGCCCGAGGAAGCCGACCCGGAAGCCGAAGCCGAGGGCCGCCGACGTCTCCGGCTCGTAGACCAGTGCAGCGTCGTTGAGCTGGAGCTTGTCGAGGGCGTCGCGCAGCTCGGGGTAGTCCGAGCCATCCAACGGATACAGGCCGGAGAACACCATCGGCTTGGGTTCCTTGTAGCCGCCGAGCGCTTCGGTGGCGCCCTTGTGCTGCTGGGTGATGGTGTCGCCGACCTTGGACTGGCGGACGTCCTTCACACCGGTGATCAGATAGCCCACCTCGCCGACGCTGAGGCCATCGGCCGACAGCATCTCGGGCGAGTTGGTGCCGATCTCCAGTAGCTCGTGGGTGGCTCCGGTGGACATCATCCGGATGCGCTCGCGCTTGCCGAGCTTGCCGTCGATGACTCGTACGTAGGTGACGACACCGCGGTAGGAGTCATAGACGGAATCGAAGATCATGGCGCGGGCGGGCGCGTCGGCCACACCGACCGGCGCGGGTACCTCGCGGACCACCCGGTCCAGCAGGGCGTCCACACCGACACCGGTCTTGGCCGAGACCTTGAGCACATCCTCCGGGTCGCAGCCGACCAGATTGGCCAGCTCTTCGGAGAACTTCTCCGGCTGGGCCGCCGGCAGGTCGATCTTGTTGAGAACCGGAACGATCGTGAGGTTGTTCTCCATCGCCAGATAGAGGTTCGCAAGGGTCTGCGCCTCGATGCCCTGGGCCGCGTCCACCAGGAGGACCGTGCCCTCGCAGGCGGCCAGGGAGCGGGACACCTCATAGGTGAAGTCGACGTGCCCCGGGGTGTCGATCATGTTGAGGATGTGGGTGGTGCCTTGGTCCGGTCCCTCGCTCGGCGCCCAGGGCAGTCGAACCGCCTGGGACTTGATCGTGATGCCCCGCTCGCGCTCGATGTCCATCCGGTCGAGGTACTGGGCACGCATCTGCCGCTGGTCAACCACACCGGTCAGCTGAAGCATCCGGTCGGCGAGCGTGGACTTGCCGTGGTCGATGTGGGCGATGATGCAGAAATTGCGGATCAGCGCCGGGTCAGTACGGCTCGGCTCGGGCGCTTTGGGAGGAGTCGCGGGCACGCAGGGTCCTGATTCTTGAGACGCTGGGCGTCTCGTCTCGGGCGATGGCGGATCGATACCTAGCCTCTATGGTCCCATGGGTAGCGGACTGCGACCGGTTTGGGCTGCCTGGCCTGCGACTGGTAGCGTAGTCAGCTGTGTCTCGTGCCCGCTTCGGGCCGCTCCGCCCAGGGCTTCGATACGGAATTCCGCGCGGGACGCTCATCAAAGATCAATCGAACCTGAGAAGGCTCTTTCGTGGCGAACATCAAGTCCCAGATCAAGCGGAACAAGACGAACGAGAAGGCGCGCCTGCGTAACAAGGCCGTCAAGTCCTCGCTCAAGACCGCTGTCCGCAAGGCCCGTGAGGCCGCCGCCGCAGGCGACTTCGAGAAGGCCACCGTGGCCGCTCGCGAGGCCGCCCGCAAGCTCGACAAGGCTGTCTCGAAGGGCGTCATCCACAAGAACGCCGCCGCCAACAAGAAGTCGGCGCTGGCGAGCAAGGTTGCCGCTCTTCAGGGCTGAGTGCTCTTGATTTGACCGCCGGAAGGGTGAGTGGGCCCTCTCATCCCCTCCCGACCGGCACCCCAGGGTTCGCACTTGGACCTGCGTTCGCCACGCGGGTGCGAACCCAACCGCAAGACCTTGAAGGCCTCGGAGCTCGTTTCGTTCTTCTTCAGAACGAACGAGCCCGGGGCCTTCGTCTTGCCCATCTCGCTCCCACTCCAGCAGGTGCCTCCACCAGGAGCCCCGCAGAGGGTGCCAGGGCCTCCGCCAGGAGCCCCGCAGAGGGTGGCGCACGGCGAGGCTCTCAGGACAGAGCGGAGTGGGGGCGGGGGGTGTGTCTGAGAACGGGCACGTAGGCGGGGACGGGGACTGGTCGTATCCCGGCGGGAACCCCTCCCCTAGCGGCGGGAGCGAGCCACCCGGGCGATCGTCACCACTGCCTTCTCCAGCGCGTACTCCGGATCGTCGCCGCCTCCCTTGACACCCGCATCCGCCTCCGCCACGGCACGCAGCGCCACGGCCACCCCATCCGGCGTCCAGCCTCGCATCTGCTGGCGAACCCGGTCGATCTTCCAGGGCGGCATCCCGAGCTCACGGGCAAGGTCCGCGGGCCGGCCACCGCGCGCGGAGGACAGCTTTCCGATCGCCCGCACCCCCTGCGCCAGCGCACTGGTGATCAGGACGGGAGCGACCCCGGTCGACAGCGACCAGCGCAGAGCCTCCAAGGCCTCGGCGGTCCGTCCCTCCACCGCACGGTCAGCGACATTGAAGCTGGAGGCCTCGGCGCGTCCCGTGTAGTAGCGGCCGACCACCTCCTCGTCGATCGTGCCCTCGACATCCGCTGCGAGCTGGGAGACGGCACTCGCCAGCTCCCTTAGATCGCTACCGATGGAATCGACGAGTGCCTGGCATGCCTCCGGCGTCGCCGATCTACCGATTGCCCGGAACTCGGAGCGTACGAAGGTGAGCCGCTCTGCCGGCTTGGTGGTCTTGGGGCAGGCGACCTCACGCGCACCCGCCTTACGGGCCGCGTCCAGCAGGCCCTTGCCCTTGGCTCCTCCGGGGTGGAGCAGAACCAGGGTGATCTCTTCGACCGGAGCCGTGAGATAGGCCTTTACATCCTTGATCGTGTCGGCGGAGAGGTCCTGTGCGTTTCGCACGATGACCACTTTGCGCTCGGCGAAGAGGGAGGGGCTGGTCAGCTCGGCAAGGGTGCCCGGTTGAACCTGGTCGGCGGTGAGGTCGCGGACATCCGTATCGGCGTCGGAGGCACGCGCTGCCGCGACCACCTGCTGTACCGCGCGATCGAGGAGCAGATCCTCCTGGCCCACGGCGATGGTGACGGGGGCGAGCGGATCGTCGTTCGAATTCTTCCTGGTGGCCATCGCGTCCAGCATCCCATGCGCCACTGACACTCCGTTCCGTAACGGACAATGGCCAGGTGAGCGAGGAACGACACGTACTGGTGCTGCCGGACCGCGACACCGCTGAGGAGGTGGCGCAGGAGTTGGCGCACCGCTTCGGCGTGGGTGAGGAACCGCAGCTGATACGGGATGCGCTGGCGGGCGAGGACGATGCTGAGGACGCTCAGTGGCTGGTTGTCGTGGAGGATCCGGCGTCCCGCCTGGACCCGAGGGCACTCGACGACTTCGCCGCCGAGTACGAGGGCTGGCTGGAGGCCCCCTAGACCGCCAAGGCGCTGGGGTCGCTGGCCTGAGGTCCGGCCGCGTCCCATGGATCGGTCCGGTACTCGCTCACCCCTTGGTCTCGCGTGGATCGGGCGGCACCCTGTCCAGCCGAATCCCGAAGTGGTCGCGGTACGCCGCCAGGATCGAGGCGTCATCGGACAGCAGCCGTTCCTGGCGCTCGCCGTGTTCCGTGGTGACCAACTTGCGACCGCTGAGGGTGATCCGACCGTGGGTGGTGAGCCGCGTGCAGACCAGGGATTTGGTGAAGTGTGAGGCGGGCGATGTGCTGTGCCACCACGCACCAGCACGGAAGTCCGCCAGTTCGTGGGGCCGATTCTCCAAACGGAACTGGGGCCTTCCGCCCTGGTAGACGTCGAGATCGCCGTGTTCACCGGTCTCGACGATCCTGAACGACCCAGCCGGGTCGGGTTGCTCCTCCCGTTCGTCGAACGCGAGCGGATAGTGGGCATGCTCACCGAAGCCAACATCGACCAGCCAGCGCCCGCTGCCGTCGACCGGCTCCACCAGCAGCGCCAGATGGTCATAGGGGATTCCCAGCCGCCCATCCGAGCCATGGACGCGCCCCGGCAGAAGGCTGACGGTGAATCCGAGATGACGCAGGAGCACGGCGAACGCTCCGTTTGCCTCGTAGCAGAGTCCACCGCGCCGACCATCGACGATCTTGGCGACGAGGGCCTTCTCCTCCAACACGATCTCTTCGCCGAGATGAACCGAGAGGTTCTCGAAGGGCACCGTACGTAAGTGCCGTAGCTGGAGGTCGCGCAGAGCGGCAGCATCCGCACGGGCGGGGCGGTTGGCGCCGATTCGCTGAAGATACCCATCCATGACGCCAGTGTGACCTGAGGCGCACCGGTGGACCATGCAGCAATAGTCCTAGGGCCCTGGGCCCCGTCGCAGCGCGCCGGGCGTGCGCGTCGGTGGGGAAGACGGCGTGCCGGTCGACGGGTACGGACAACCGCTCCCATCAGGGCAGGGCCGTCGCGTCGGGCGTCGGATGATGCTTCCCCGTGGATGCGGGGCTGGGCGCGTCCATGCCGGTCGGGGGGTGACGCCCCTCGGACATGGGCACGCAGGCCGTCTCCCGCCCCGGTCACCGCGATCGCTCCGTCCCTGTCCGTGCGCAGCACCCGCGCTCCCCCTGTCCGGAGGGCTCTGACCGTACGCGAGGAGGGGTGACCGTATGTGTTGTCCCGGCCGACGGAGATCAGCGCCAGCCGTGGTCGCGCCGCGTTGAGCAGGCCGGCGTGTTGATGAGCCGAGCCGTGGTGGGCGACTTTGAGTACATCAACCGGAGTCAGCTTCGGATGGGCCAGCAACAGGGCGCGCTGGGCTGGCGGTTCCAGGTCTCCGAGCAGCAGCAGTGTCGGACCCTTTGCGACACCTACCAGCAGGGTGACACTGGCGTCGTTTGGCCCGTCGGG
>NZ_JAMQAW010000008.1:27720-42274 GCF_023701525.1 Streptomyces albipurpureus | reverse complement strand
GCCCCGACCGGGTCGGGCAGCGCCCACTCCCTCTGAGGGTCCCCTCAAACGGGGCCAGAGCACTTGCCAGGCAAGCCGCCCGACCTTTCTCCGTTCGCCCATGCGGGCTCGGATCAAGGGCACTTGAGCCCTTGATGCCACGGCTCGGACGAAGGCGCTCTGTTCCGGAGGTTCTTCCAGCGCGGTTGTCTGCACCGCACCCACCGTTCTGCCCTGGAGCACGCCGGGCAGCCCGCGAACGTGGTCCGCGTGAAAGTGCGTCAGGAGAACCAGGGGGATGCTGGTGATCCCAAGATCGCGGAGACAACGGTCGACCGGTTCGGGGTCGGGCCCCACATCGACGACCACAGCCCTCCCAGCACCAGCCGCCAGCACCATGGCATCTCCCTGCCCCACATCGCAGAGGGCGACCGTCCAACCGGACGGTGGCCATCCGGTGAGCAGCCTGGCGAGGGGAACCGGGCGGAGCACAGCGATCACCAGCAGCCCGGCGAGAACGGCTGCCGTCCATGGATGGTGCCGCAACCTGCGGAGAATGAGCACAACGAGGGCGGTGACCGCCGTAAGCAGCAGCCCGCCCCACCACCCTTCCTGCCACTTCATCTGTGCTCCGGGCAGCGAGGCACCGATGCGGGCGACGGAGGCGATCCAGCCGGTCGGCCAGCCCGCCACCCTGGCGAGCGACTCGGCAAGCGGCATGGCCATCGGCGCAGTCGCGAGGGCCGCGAAGCCAAGGACTGTGGCTGGGGCGATCGCGAGTTCGGCGAAGAGATTGCAGGGCACCGCGACCAGACTCACCCGGCCGGCGAAGACCGCTACCACCGGAGCACAGACGGCCTGAGCAGCGGCGGCAGCGGCGAGCGCCTCTGCGAACCTCGGCGGTACGCCTCGACGCTGAAGTGCCGCACTCCAGCCGGGGGCGATGGTGAGCAGCGACCCGGTGGCGAGCACCGAGAGCAGAAAGCCGTAGTTTCGTGCCAGTCGGGGGTCGTAGAGGACGAGCAGCAGGACTGCGGCGGCCAGCGCGGGGATGAGCGACCGACGCCGTCCGGTACCGATCGCCAGCAGGACGATGGCTCCGCAGGCGGCGGCCCGCAGCACGCTTGGCTCTGGCCGGCAGACGATGACGAAGGCGAGTGTCAGCGCGCCTCCCAGCAGGGCCGTCCCGCGCAAGGTGATGCCGAGCCGGGGTGCGAGTCCCCCTCGCTCGGCGAGCAGTGCCCGCCCGGGCGGTCCGATCAGCAGGATGAGGACGACGCTGAGGTTGCTGCCGGAGACCGCGAGGAGATGCGTGAGGTCGGTCGCCTCGAAGGCGGATTGCAGATCGGGGGTGACCCTCGTGGTGTCACCGACGATGAATCCCGGCAGGAGGGCTCGGGGGTCCGAGGCGAGTGGGTCGGAGGCCTCACGTAGTCCAGCCCTCAGATCCCCGGCCATGCGCTGGAGTGCAGTAGGCCCTCCGACGATGTGTGGATCGGCTCCCCTCACCCTCAGCACAGCGGCATAGCGGTGGTCGCCGTCCAGCGGTGGCGCAAGCTGGCCGGGCAGCCGCAGGCGGGTGGAGGGGAGCAGTCCCTGCCAGCGTGCCAGGACGGCTGCGGACAGCCCAGGTCGTACGACCACCAGGACGGGATTCCTGGTCCGTGTGATCACTCCGTCGGACGAGGTGACTGCGGTCGACTCGGCATCGATGAGCAAGGCCCTTGAGGCCCATGAGTCGCCCGGTGTGCGGGGACGGGTGAGCTTGGGGTCGGCCTCGACCGTCAACTCGACTGTGGCGTGCTGATGCGCCGCAGCCAACAGGGGTAGTGGACCGCGCCGTTGATCGGCGCTGTGCAGTCCTGCCGCGGTCGCGCCCGCCGCCGCGCACAGGAGGACCGCGGCGAGTGCGGTAGCACTCAATCGCCAACGCCCGCCCGTACCGCCTGCTCGGTCCTGGGGCGTTATGGGGGCAGCGCTGGTTCTCGGTCGCCGGGTACCCCTTGCGACGCGGATCGCCACCGGTGCCAGCAGCAGCACTGCCAGAGCGAGGCAGAGTGTGACGCCAACGAGGGTCGCCCATCCCGGAACGCCCACCGCGAGCGCGGCAGCTCCCCATGCCGCGAGGGCGGGAATCACCAGCCGTAGGTCCACGGGACTCTCCTGGCGGGGATGAGCGTCCCCCCGCTGGCGGCCCGCTCCGGAGTGGCTCCCGTGCCGCATCACGGCCGTACCAACGGCTCGAGGTCGGCGAACCGCCGATCGCCGATGCCATCGACCTCGCGCAACTGGTCAACCGAGCGGAAGCCCCCGTTCTCGGTGCGGTAGTCAACGATGTGTTGGGCCAGGACCGGGCCGACACCGGGCAGGGTGTCCAAATCGTCCTCGGTGGCCGCATTCAGGCTGAGCACCCCGCTGATCTGTGCACCACGGGCATCGGAACCGCCGCTCCGGCCTCCGGCAGGTGCGTCAAGGCCAGGCCCAGCCGGGTAGCCGGTTCTCGGAGGCGCGCCAGTCATGAGGGGTGGCAGGGGAACCCCCACCACGACCTGCTCACCATCGATCAGCACTCGCGCCCGGTTGAGACCCGTCGTATCGGCGTCCGCCTTCACACCGCCCGCGGCCGTCAGGGCATCGGCGACGCGGGAGCCCGCGGGCAGTCTCAATACACCCGGTCGTCGCACCTTGCCTGAGACATCGACGACGATGCGTCCGACCGCCGGCGAGCCAGGACCCGTTGGTGATCCCGGTGCGGGTGCGGGTGCCTGTGCTGCCGCCGTGCTGTCTCGGAGGAGCTCTGGGGCGGGCACAGCCGCTGGGCGCCCGCCCCAGAAGTGGTGCCCGGCGAAGCCTGCCGCCACCAGAAGGACAACCACCAGCGCGGCCAGCGCTCTCGGTTCGAGTCCACAGCGCAGTTGCACCCAGAGCGGCAGTCGCTCCCGGAGGGCAACGCCGATCCGCCATCGGGCTGGGGAGGTTGTGGAGGCGGGTTGGTGCTCTGATTCCGATGCCTGGGGCGGGCGGGCCATCGGCTGCGGCTCTAACTGCATGGACACGGAGGGTGCTTGCGGTGGACCCATGCGAGTCCTTGGGGTCAGCCCCGAGCGCCCTCCGCTGTCCTCGCCGGAGGCGAGGCCTGGGGCGCCCAGGGCGGAAGCCCATGCTGCGCTGGGCGTCCGCCCTGGGGCGGAGGGTTCCCGTCCGTAAGCGCCGGACCGGCAGGGGCCTTGTTGTGGCGGGGCAGCCCGCGCCCCGGGTTCCGGGTCGCTTCGCCTGACCGTACGCCCGGCGCCATGGTGCGTCGCGCCGGGAGCGGGTGGGCCGGTGAGGCTTTCGTCCGACGGCGAATCAAACGGGGTGACCGCTCTTCGACGGGCGGTTGTGGTCGAAGCAGCCAACGCGGTGGGCCTCGTCGCACGCATCGAAGAGATTCGAAGAGCGCGGCCCCCGCCTCGCTCCCGACCGGGCCGCGACCTGGGGTCAGGCCTGGAGCTGGCTCCTGGGACCGGAGCGGAGTCAATGTTGAGCCCCATGCCGGGTGCAGAACGCCGACGGGAGCGGAAACGGGAACCGAAGGTCGGACCGGTGCCACGCCGAGTACGGGCGCGACCGTCCGATGCCGGGCCACGGCCCGGCCCGCTGGTTGCGGAACGTGATCGAAGATCCATGCATGGGACGCTAGACAACCTCGGTCGACTCTGCTGAATGGCCTCAATTGCAGTGGAAAACCGCTGCATTGTGGATAACCAAGTCACCCACAAGGACCTCAGTGATCCCCATCGAATCTCTTGGGCCATGTAGACACCAAGGACCCCAAGGTCAGCGGCTCTCTCATGTCCAGCTCAAGCTCGACCGAGATGGGCAAGCCCGCCGAAGCCCTGCCAGTCCCGGTAGTTCCGAACAATCCCACCAGCCCCGGCAGCCCCGCTCCTGCCATCCTCCCGCGCCAGCCCCCGGTGAGTTCCGACCGCTCTGGTAGCCCAGCCGCCTCTGCTGGCGAACGACGCCAAACCCGGCCGTCCAAGTTCAGCCACGCCCCCTGGACCCACCGCAAGCCATCGGCCCCTCGCGCCCTTGAGCCCTGCCCGCCGAAAACACGGAGCCCGCCGAGAACAGGGAGCCCGGACGACGAGTTCCCCACGAAAGCAGCGATCCCAGCCAGCCCAGTAGGACCCAGCCAGCCCAGCAGCGACCATGTCGAGACGATCGAGCAAGCACCACCGCCCGCCACCCCAAGGCACCCCTCGCGAGGGCCATGAGGAGCCCAACTCGGGCGGCCTCAGCGCGGTGAGATCACGGCACCCAGCAGTCCTGGCCCCGTATGCGCCCCGATAACCGCGCCGACCTCGCTGACATGGAGATCGACCAACCCAGGTACCCGCTCCCGCAACCGCTCGGCCAAGGCCGCGGCCCGTTCAGGAGCGGCCAGATGGTGGACAGCGATATCCACCGCCTTTCCTGCTGCCTCCGCCACGGCGATCTCCTCCAGCCGAGCGATCGCCTTGGACGCCGTGCGCACCTTCTCCAACAACTCGATTCGCCCACCGTCCAGTTGCAGTAGGGGCTTCACCGCGAGCGCCGAGCCCAGCAGTGCCTGAGCAGCACCGATGCGGCCACCGCGGCGCAAGTAGTCGAGGGTGTCCACATAGAAGAAGGCCGCGGTGCCCTCGGCCCGCTTCTCGGCCGCGGCCACCGCTTCATCCAGCGTGCCACCGCCCTCGGCGGTTTGCGCGGCAGCGAGCGCACAGAACCCCAGGGCCATCGCGACCATGCCGGTGTCCACCACACGCACCGGTACCGGAGCGTCCTTGGCCGCCAGCACAGCGGCATCGTAGGTACCCGAGAACTCGGACGACAGATGGAGCGAGACGATGCCGGTCGCTCCCGCCTCGGCGCTCGTCCGATAAGTCTCCGCGAAGGTCTGGGGACTGGGTCGCGAGGTGGTCACCGGGCGCCGTTTCTGGAGGGCGAGGGCCAGCGAACGGGCGGAGATCTCCGTGCCCTCCTCCAGCGCCTGGTCGCCGAGAACAACGGTCAGGGGCACCGCCACGATGCCATGGCGGTGCATCGCCGGCTGCGGCAGGTAGGCCGTTGAATCGGTGACGATCGCGACATGGCGGGACATGAGCGGGAGGTTACCGTTCAAGGCTGGCAAACGGCAGCCCGGTCGCCATAGGTCCTGGCGATCCCACCGTGCGCCATCCGATCCGCATGGGCAGGGTCACACCACGCAAGCTGACGCCCCCCACGTCCCACGGCTCTGCCACATGCCCACCCGGTTGCCCCAAAGCCTCCGGAGAACACCCGCGAACCCCATCTGTCAGCACACCAGCGGAAGGCCGCCACACCCAGGTCCCCCTACGGGGCACCTCAGTTGGTCGTCTCGGGCCGCGCGGACTTCTGCCACGGGTAGCTGTTCTGCCGGGGGTCGGGTGCGGTGATCGCCTGGGGCTGCTGCTCGGGGCGGGGCTCCCCCGGCTGGCCCGGCTGTCGAGCCGTATCGCTGTGGGTCGCGCCGGTTTCCGCATCGGACCAGGACTGATCGGCGACCGTCCGGCCATCTCCCGCTGGGGGCCACGATGTCTCCCGCGACTCCTCGGCGCTCGTGGCGCCGGGCTGGGGCGCCGGGTCCGACCAGTGGCGCAGCGCTCCCGCCTCCATGTCGATCTGACCGCTGAGCACATCCAGATCGTCCTCGGCGAACTGCCGTGCCCGGTCCCTCGCCGCCCAGCGAAGCGACTCCGCCGAGTGTGTGATCCGCTCCATGCGCTCCCGCAGTTCGGGCAACCGGGCACTGAGCGTCGCCCGGTCCGGATCCCGCTCCAGGCTCCTCAGCTCATCGTCCAGCTCACGTCCATGGACACTGAGCCGCTCAAAGAGGCTGATGGATTCGGAGAGCGATGCGTCCTCTGCCACTCCCGCGTTCAACGCGTCCTGGGTGGCTCGCATGGAGGTGCGCAGCTTCAGCCGCAGCTGTGCCAACTCACCGGCGACCCCGACCTGGCCGAAACTCTTGGCCCGCAGGGTGGTGTCCTCGACCGTACGACGGGCTTGGGTGACCGTGCGCTCAACGCCGCGCTTGGCCACGCGAACGGCTTTCACCGTCGCATAGACCCCGAGCGCCACAAAAGCGACAAAGAGCAGCGCCAGTATCAAAATCGCGCTTTCCATGGGCGCCCCTTCGCCGTCGGTTGTCCTGCGTCCACCGTAGTCGTGCTCCTCCCACCGTAAACGCCGCAGGCAGGCCAAGGGTTCCATCGGAACCCTCAACCTGCCCGTAGGGGAAACCCCAAGCGGCCCCGAGTGGGTCGCGGCAACCGCCTTGACACCCACCGGGGTCTGCCCGCGCAACCCCGTGGAGCATCACGGTTGCGGACAGTTCCGTCGGAGCGGTCGAAACTACTCGGGGACGATGTTGACCAGCTTCGGAGCCCTCACGATGACCTTGCGGATACCCGCGCCGGCCAGCGCGGCCACGACAGCCGCGTCGCCCAGCGCCAGCGCCTCCAGCTCCGTGTCCGAGATCGACGGCGAGACCTCCAGCCTCGCCTTGACCTTGCCCTTGATCTGAACCACGCAGGTCACGGCCTCGTCGACCACATAGGTGGGGTCGGCGACGGGGAAGTCCTGATGAACCACCGATTCGCTGTGGCCCAGCTTCCGCCACAGTTCTTCGGCGATATGCGGGGCCAGCGGGGCCACCAGCAGCACCAGCCGCTCGGCCACGCTCCTCGACAGCGGGCCGCCGGCCTTGGTCAAATGGTTGTTCAGCTCGGTGATCTTGGCGATCGCGGTGTTGAAGCGCAGGGCGGCCATGTCCGCCCCGGCGCCGTCGATGGCCTTGTGCAGTGCCCGCAGCGTGGCCTCGTCGGGCTCATCGTCGACAACGGTGATCTCGCCGGTTGCCTCATCCACCACATTGCGCCACAGCCGTTGCAGCAGCCGGTACTGACCGACCACAGCCCGGGTGTCCCACGGCCGGGACACGTCCAGGGGGCCCATCGCCATCTCGTACAGCCGCAGCGTGTCAGCGCCGTACTCCGCGGCGATCTCGTCCGGGGTGACGGCGTTCTTCAGGGACTTGCCCATCTTGCCCAGCTCGCGCTTGACCGGCTCGCCCTCGTGGAAGAACTTGCCGTCGCGCTCCTCGATCTCGGCGGCCGGCACCGGGAAGCCCCGGCCGTCCCGGTAGACATACGCCTGGATCATGCCCTGGTTGAACAGCTTGTGGAACGGCTCCGGGGACGAGATGTGCCCCAGGTCAAACAGGACCTTGGACCAGAAGCGCGCGTACAGCAGGTGCAGTACCGCATGCTCGGCGCCACCCACATACAGATCGACGCCCCCGTGCGGCATGCCCTCGCGGGGTCCCATCCAGTACCGCTCGATGTCGGGGGCGACCAGCTGCTCGCTGTTGTGGGGGTCCAGATAGCGCAGCTCGTACCAGCAGGAACCAGCCCAGTTGGGCATGGTGTTGGTCTCCCGGCGGTACTTGCGCGGGCCGTCGCCCAGGTCCAGCGTGACATTGACCCATTCCGCGTTACGCGACAGCGGGGTCTCGGGCTGGGTGTCGGCGTCCTCGGGGTCGAACGTGCGCGGCGAGTAGTCATCGACCTCGGGCAGCTCCAGCGGCAGCATGGAGTCCGGCAGCGAGTGCGCCACACCCTCCTCGTCGTAGACGATCGGGAAGGGCTCGCCCCAGTAGCGCTGACGGCTGAACAGCCAGTCCCGCAGCCGGAAGTTGACCGTGCCCTCGCCGATTCCGCGTGCGGTCAGCCATTCGGTGATGCGCGCCTTCGCCTCGGCGACCTCCAGGCCGTCCAGCGAGATCTCCTCGTTCGAGGAGTTGATCGCAGGCCCCTGCCCGGTGAACGCCTCGCCCTCCCAGCCCTGCGGCGGCGCTACGGTACGGATGATCGGCAGCCCGAACGCCTCGGCGAACTCCCAGTCCCGCTCATCCTGGCCGGGAACGGCCATGATCGCGCCGGTGCCGTACCCCATCAGCACATAGTCGGCCACGAAGACCGGGATGCGCGTCCCGGTGACCGGGTTGACGGCGTACGCACCGGTGAAGACACCGGTCTTGTCCTTGTGTTCGGTCTGCCGCTCGACGTCGCTCTTCGTCTGCGCCTGCTTGCGGTACGCGGACACGGCATCAGCGGGAGTCGCCGCCCCACCGGTCCACGCCTCTTTGGTGCTCTGCGGCCACTCGGCGGGCAGGATCGAGTCGATCAACCCGTGCTCGGGGGCCAGCACCATGTAAGTGGCGCCGAACAACGTGTCGGGACGGGTGGTGAAGACCGTGACCTGGGCGTCGTCGCGCCCCTCGATGGCGAATCCGACCCGCGCGCCCTCAGAACGACCGATCCAGTTGCGCTGTTGCAACTTGATGGCCTCGGGCCAGTCCAGTGCGTCCAGATCGTTCAGCAGCCGGTCGGCGTACGCGGTGATCCGCATGTTCCACTGGCGCAGCTTGGCCTTGAAGACGGGGAAGTTGCCACGCTCGGACCGGCCGTCGGCGGTGACTTCCTCGTTCGCCAGTACGGTGCCCAGGCCCGGGCACCAGTTGACGGGGGCGTCGGAGGTGTAGGCCATCCGGTATCCGCCCAGAACGTCAGCGCGCTCGATGGCGCTCAGCTCGCTCCAGGGCAGCTCGGAACCAGGGACCGCGCGCTCACCGGACTCGAACTGCGCCACCAGCTCCGCGATCGGACGGGCCTGCTGCGCCGCTGCGTCGTACCAGGAGTTAAAGATCTGCAGAAAGATCCACTGGGTCCACTTGTAGTACTCCGGGTCGATCGTCGCGATCGATCGTCGCTGGTCATGGCCCAGACCCAGCCTGCGCAGCTGCCGCTTCATGTTGTCCATGGCGGACTCGGTCGACACCCGCGGGTGGGTTCCGGTGGCCACCGCGTGCTGCTCAGCGGGCAGCCCGAAGGCGTCGAAGCCCAGGGTGTGCAGCACATTGTGACCGGTCATGCGCTGGTGGCGGGCGAAGACGTCGGTGGCGATGTATCCCAGCGGGTGTCCGACGTGCAGACCCGCACCGGAGGGGTACGGGAACATGTCCATGATGAACTTCTTGGGCCTGTCCACCAGGGCGGGGTCCCCGGCCAGGTCACCGCTCGGGTTGGGCGCCTCATACGTGCCGTCGGCGTCCCAGAAGTCCTGCCAGCGTGCCTCGATGTCAGCGGCCATGGCAGCCGTGTATCGGTGCGGTGCGGCCACCTCGGCAGCGGAGGCGGCAGAGGCAGCAGAATTCGTCTCGCTCATGATCCTTAAGGCTCCATCGATCGTCTCTGCGCAGCGGTTCGGAATGGGCATTGCCCGCAAACAAAAGGACCCCTCACACAGGAGGGGGAGCCGCGCCGATTCCGACCGGACCTTTTCATCCGTCGGGACTGATCAGCGCGGCTCGCTAAGCAGAAGGCGTACGGCACGCATACCGTCAGAGTACCGCAGCGGGCGATCCGGAAGCGCGGCGGGTTTACTCCCCGTAGTGCACGGGCCGGGAGCCGGCCGCACCGCGCGGGCTGCGAACGCAAGCGGGAAGGCGCCGCGAGGAATGCGGCGGCCGGGTCGGTCGGTAATGCGGATGGCGCAGGGGTCAACGGTAAAACCGATGCCGCCGAGAGGGGAAGACCCGCCCGGGAATGGTGGGTGGTAAGGACCGGAAAAATCGCGTCCCGCTCTCGCCATCGAGACAACCTCGGGCGAACTCCGTATCAAAACGCATGGACGCCGACCTGTACCCCAGAGACCAGAACAGCGACTCGGTGCAGGTCACCGGCCTCAGTCCGGGAACAGCTCCCGTGATCCCAACTCTCCCTGCTGGACGCGCATATCAACCCTATCCGGGGCAACCTCAGCATCCGGTCGGCGCGGTTCCCCCCTCTAAACCCCGAAACGTCGTTCCGCCCGCCAGGGGGCGACTTAGCATTCCTCAACGGGACCGCATTTCCCGCACCCTCGGAGTTGCCCCATGAAGCCTCATCGCAAGAGTCGTTCATCGCCCGCCCCGAGTGCCGGACTCGGTCGCCCCGTGCAAGGCGGCCTGACCGTCGCGGCATTCGTGCTCATTCCTCTTCTCGCCATCGGTGGCAGCGAGAGTTTTCGCGCAACACTCGACTTCACCACGGGAGTCCTGGCCCTGGTGGCTCTGACGGCCTCGATCGCCTGGGGCCTGATCGCGACCGACCGGCTTCTGCTTTCCCCGCGGCACCGGCTTCTCGCACAGGCCATCCACCGCGCCACCGCGGCAGCCGCCCTCGGTTTCCTGCTTCTCCACGCGACGGTGAAGGTGTCGCTCGGGCATGTCGATGTGATCGGAGCGTTGATTCCGTTCGGACTCGGCATCACCGGCACGGCCGGGTTGATCGGCTTCGGCTCGCTGGCCGGGCTCCTGATGGTGATGGCGGCCGCCACCGGTGTGCTGCGCAGCGCCCTCGCGGGCAACATCAAGGTCGCGGGCCGCTGGCGAGCACTCCACATGCTGGCCTACCCCGCCTGGTGTTTCGCCGTGCTGCACGGCCTCTTCGCCGGTCGCCCGGCAGCGCCCTGGGTGGTGGTGATGTACTCCCTCGCGCTGGTGAGCGTCGCAGGCGCGCTCTCCATACGATTGCTGCCTCGACCGGTCCGGCGCATGATCTGCGACAAGATCCTCGCCCTGACCGGCCGTGGCAGCGGCGTCCCCCCCACCATCGAAACGCCCCTGCGGGAGCGGGCCCCAGCGCCGCTCCGCGACACTGACGAATCCACTCAGGTCGGGCTTGAGTGGATGAACGGCATTCCCTCCCAGCGACCGTACGGAGCGAGCGCTACGGACCGCGACGCAGTCGGCCGCCGACGTCGGCAGGCCCGCATCGCACCACCCTCCCCCCAGCTCTACGAGATCCCTCCGCGACCGGCCGCCGACCCCCCCGTCGGTGCCGGCTACGGCGTTCCAGGCGGCCAGGTGGGCGCGGGGATGGGCGCCGGGATCGCGGCCGCCTACCACGCGGTCTCCCTCGCGGGTGAGTCCTCCGTTCCGCTGGCCGAGCGAGTTCCGATGACCGAGGAGCTCCCGGTCGTGACGGAGAGTGGGCAGGCCCCCGGCGAATGGCGGGCACCGTCACCTCCGCCGCCCGCACACGCCTTCCCCTCCACCCCGACCGCACCTCCCCGGCCGACCACCCCCGCGCCGCCCTACGAACCTGCCGGATACGGGTCCAGCGCCCCGGGAACGGGGTTCTACCCGCCGCCTCCGGGCGCCGCGGCCCCCCCGTTCGACGCCTTCTCCCGGCCCTCGACCCCGGCGTTCCCCGCGCCTCCCCCGGCCAGCCCTCCCCCGTACGAAGCGCCCTTCGTCAGCTCGTACGAGATGTTCCACGCCGGTTCCTACGAATCAGCCTCTTACGAATCCGCGACGCCCGGTTCCTATGCGGCGGGTCCGGCTGGTTCCTACGCACCCGGCTACGCGGCCTCGTACGACAGCACAGAAGCCATGCCGGGCCCCTTCTTTCCGCCCCCGGCCGGAGAGCCCTGGAACGCGCCCGCAGGAGAGCGACCTTGAACACCCCCCTCCCCGATGTCCCTGAGGTTCGTGTCGTCGGCCTACCCCAATTGACCCAGGGGTTCGACCTCGTCGAGCGGCTCGACCTCCAGATGCACCTCAAGGTCCACGGCCCACTGGAGCCGATGACCGGAGAGCGGCTGGCACAGCTCGCCGAGGAGATATCCCTGCGCGGTCGCGGTGGGGCAGGCTTCCCCTTCGGACAGAAACTCCGGGCCGTGGCCAAGTCAGCCATCCGGCGTGGGGTGCGGCCCGTCATCGTCGTCAACGGTAGCGAGGGCGAACCCGCCTGCCGTAAGGACACCGTGCTGCTCAACCGTGCGCCGCATCTCATCCTGGACGGCGCGCTACTGGCAGCCGAGGCGGTGGGTGCGCGAACCCTGGTCGTGGCAGTGACCCGCAACTCCACGGAGATATCCATGCGGGCCGCCCTCGCCGAGCGCGGCCTCTCCGACCGGCGTGGCCAGCGGATGCGCGCGCGAATCGTCCGTACGCCAGAGCGCATGGTCTCCGGGGAGGCGTCCTCGGTCATCCGTGCGGTCAACGGCGGCCCGGCGCTGCCACCTGGCCGTCGAGTCCGTGCCTCGGACAGTGGCGTCGGCGGCGCGCCCACCCTGCTGTCGAACGCCGAGACCTTCGCACAACTCGCCGTCGCAGCCCGGATCGGCGCCCGCCGCTACAGCAACACCGGCGCGGGCTCGGAGCCGGGCACGGTGATGCTGACGATCTCCGGCGCCGTGCTGCGGCCCATGGTGGTCGAGGTTCCCACCGGCGTACCGCTGCGGTACGTACTCCAACTGGCGGGCGCTCCCCCACTTCCCCAGGGGGTGCTGACCGGCGGTTACCACGGGAACTGGATTGACGCCGCCGCGGTACAAGAGGCGGTCGTCTCACGGGAGTCGCTGTCCGCCGTGGGGGGTTCGCTCGGCGCGGGTGCCATCCTGCCGATCGGCCCGGAGACATGTCCTCTGGGTGAAGCCCTGCGGGTCGCGAACTGGCTCGCCGCCGAGACGGCCGGGCAGTGCGGTCCCTGCAAGTTGGGCCTACCCGCTGCCGCGGGTGGGCTGGCTGACGTCATCAACGGCGGCGGACCGGCAGCCCTGGAGGCCCTGCGCGAGGTCACCCAGGCCGTGAAGGGCCGAGGGGCGTGCAAGCACCCCGATGGCTCGGCGCGATTCTTCGCCTCGACGCTGTCCGCGTTCACCGACGATCTGGCGGCACACGTTCTCTACGGGGGGTGCGGCCGGGAGACAACCGGTGTGCTGCCGCTACCGCTGCCCGGCTACCAGGAGGCGGAAGAGTCAATTCCCAGCGGTGAGAAGGTCCTGATCGACTGGACCCTCTGCCAGGGGCACGGCCTCTGCGCCGACATCATCCCGGAGTTGATCCGGATCAATCCCGATGGCTATCCATCCGTGGCTGACGCGGTGGTGCCCACACATATGCAGGGGCGCGCACAGCGTGCCGTACGACGATGTCCGGCCCTGGCGATGCGGATGGAGCAGACGGTGATCCCGGCGTCAGCGGCCCGTCCGGGGTTGCCGGTCTCGCGCCGCAGGGAACTGGGCAGCGGTCGTAGTTGACGAGCGTCCCGGACCACTGGGCGAACGGGTAGGAGTGGTGGGGTTCACCAGGGTGGACCCCACCGTCCTTCCACGGTCGGCCCGCTGTCGCTGACGGGGGACAACCACCGAACAGCAGAAGATCCCGCCCGGTCGGCTGACCTGACGGGATCTTCCAAAGGATCTTCTTGTGGAGCTAAGGAGAATTGAACTCCTGACCTCCTGCATGCCATGCAGGCGCTCTACCAACTGAGCTATAGCCCCTTGCGAGATGCCGCCCCGGTGAAGGTTCCCTCCGTGGTGACGTCGACAACATTAACGCTGACCGGGGCTCTTCACCAAATCCTTTCCCCGCCGTACGGAACGGGGTGCCGGCAGGTCCTCAGACCCGGGTCCGGGCCGAGCGCACCCGGAGTTGAACCGATGGGCCAGAAGACGGGTCAGGCGGTCGCGAAGGAGTAGAAGCGCTTCAGCGCGCAGTGCTCGTCCAGCAGCCGGCCGTAGATGGGCTCGCCCTCAAGTTCTCGATAGGTCTCGATGGGGTCGCCCTTTATGATCAGCGCCCGGGCACACTCCTCGCACCAGTACTGGAACTCGGGGTTGACCGGGTCCATGTCCCGCACGATCGGCGTACCACTGCCGCACCAGTCACATTTCCGCCTGTGCGCTCCCATCACTCAGCTCCAGCTGTGGCCGCAGGACGTGCACACGTAAGAGACTCCGCCGTTGTCGCCGAGCACCTGGGCGACATGCGCCGATTCGCAGGATGGGCAGCTGAGGGGTACATGGGTGTCCGCTGTGGCAAGCAGATCATCGGTCTCCTCGCTCCTGCTGGCGGACATCACTCTCAACCTCCCCGTACCGGCCGGTGTCCACTCCGGCCGTCCGATTCTGCCATGACCACGTGAGAGGGACGGTGGCGTTGACAGGAAGGTGACGGGAAACGCGAGATCCCGCCCCCCTGGAGGGACGGGATCTCGATTGTGGAGCTAAGGAGAATTGAACTCCTGACCTCCTGCATGCCATGCAGGCGCTCTACCAACTGAGCTATAGCCCCGCGTGTTCTTCGCGCTCGGCGCTGCGAACAAGTAGAACTTTAGCCTGCGACCTACCGGAAAGCGAAATCCGGAGGTAGGGGCCCGGTAGCAGCCTCGCTGCCAGGTCACGGGGGTGGTGGGGACGGGTCCGCCAGCGTCCGCGGAGGCAGGCCACGGTCCTCTGGATGATCACCTGCCCGGCCTTTTCCACCACCTGTGCGGACCCGGGTGACCCCGGTGCCGGAACCCGGGGACCGGCTGCTCCGAGGGGTGGATGCCGCGCGGGCAACCGATCGTGCGCGGCACGGACACAGCTGCCAGGCACGGCTACCGCGGCACTCCTGCTGTGTCACTGGGCCGTGTCACTGGGCTGCCTCACCGGGTTACCTCGCTGGGCTGTGTCGCTGAGCTGGCCTGCTGAGCTG
>NZ_JAMQAW010000008.1:0-27658 GCF_023701525.1 Streptomyces albipurpureus | reverse complement strand
CGGCCGGCGACGGCGAGTGCGGCCGTCACAGCCTGGACGTCGGATGGGGTCAGTCGTCATCGCCGAGGACAGGCTCGGGGAGCGTACCGGCGTTGTGCTCCAGGAGCCGCCAACCGCGGGCGCCCTCGCCGAGGACCGACCAGCAACAGTTGGAGAGTCCGCCGAGGCTTTCCCAGTGTTGGGGCTCCAGGCCGAGCAGCCGTCCGATGGTGGTGCGGATGGTGCCGCCATGGCTGACCACGACCAGCGTGCCGTTCTCCGGAAGCTTCTCGGCATGGCGGAGCACCACCGGGGCCGCGCGGTCGGCGACCTCCGTCTCCAACTCCCCGCCACCCCGGCGCACGGGCTCGCCGCGCTTCCAGGCCGCGTACTGGTCACCGAACTGCGCGATGATCTCCTGGTGGCTCATCCCCTGCCAGACACCGGCATAGGTCTCGCGCAGGTTCGCGTCAAAGGTGACGGGCAGTCCCGTCAGACCGGACAGCTCGTTGGCCGTGGCGGAGGCCCGTCGGAGATCCGACCCGACGATCGCGTCCGGTTTGAGGGACGCGAGCAGCCGAGCGGACCTGCGTGCCTGGGCAACACCGGTCTCGGTGAGCTCGATGTCCGTGGTGCCCTGGAAGCGGCGCTCCACGTTCCAAGCGGTCTGACCGTGCCGCCACAGGACGAGACGCCGCCCCGTGCGTTTGTAGGCGTCCTCGTTCAGCTCAACTCACCGTCCGGGGTTCCGGCGGACTCCTGGGGCTCACCGTGCTGGCCCTCGGATGACTTGACGCGGGTCTTCTGAGCGTCTTCGGGCAGCGGCAGCTCGGGGCAGTCCTTCCACAGCCGCTCCAGGGCGTAGAAGACACGCTCCTCGCTGTGCTGGACGTGGACCACGATGTCGACGTAGTCGAGCAGGATCCAGCGGGCGTCGCGGTCGCCTTCCCGCCGTACGGGCTTGACGTCGAGCTCCTTGCTCAGCCGCTCTTCGATCTCGTCGACGATCGACTTGACCTGGCGGTCATTGGGCGCGGAGGCAAGCAGGAAGGCGTCAGTGATCGAGAGCACATCGCTGACGTCGTACGCGATGATGTCGTGCGCGAGCCGGTCGGCAGCCGCCTGGGCGGCGGCGTTAATGAGCTCGATGGAGCGGTCCGTAGCGGTCACAAGCTGGCTTTCGTCGGCGGGCGGGTATCCCCCCAAGGGTCTCACGTACCACCGACAGCACCTGCGGTGTTTTCCCTGCCCGCCCATGCTCGGGCATCGCTCCTGGTCAGACGCGGGTAAGCCACAGAATCCCCACCCGGCAGCCAGCGTCGACGCCGGAGTGAGCGCCGTGTCCGACGCCAAAGTGAGCACCGTGTCCGGGCCCACCCCGAGACGACCGGCTGACCTTCTGTTCAGCCGGTCCCCGCGCGAACGTCCGGCTAGCGAGGTCCGGCCGGCTGTGCCGAGGCTCATCCAGCCCCGGCAGCCGTGTGGCGTCCGTCAGTTGGTCTTGAAGTCCTGCCCGAGGACGACGCTGATGTCGGCGTTGGGCGGGGCGGTCCCCTTCTTCACCGCACTCACCGGCAGGCCCAGCGTCTTGGCCACCTCAGTGGCCTCCGCCCTCTGTGCTTCGTCACCGTAAGTGATCTGCGAAGACGCGATGGCGTCCGCCTTACCGCCATCGACGACGGCATAGCCTCCATTGACCAGCGTGACCCGTGCGGATTCGGCAGCGGAGGTCTTCCCCGTGCCGTTTCGGACGCCGACCCTGACGGCCGCGTTCTTGTCCGGCGCGGTCACAGAACCACCCAGGATGTCCTTGACGCGTGCAGCCGCCTGCTGGGTCAGCGTGCCATCCGCCTGCACGGGCAGCGTCGCCGTGGTGTAGTCGCCGCCCTTGGCGTGATCGGCGAGTTTGGCGAGGGAGGCGCCCAGATCGCTCTCAGTGAGCGAGGGGTCGAGGATCTGCGCAAGCGTCTCCACGGTGACAGTGGCGGACTTCTGCTCGCTGGGGAACTTCCGCAGTACGGCCTGGATGACCTGCCCGAAGCGCTCCAGTTGCTTGGCCTCGGCCTCACCAGGGGCGAGATAGGTGGCGTAGGCGACCGCGGCCCGGCCGTTCAGGGTCTGGTTCTCACCCCGATCGACCAGCGGGGCCTCGCCCTTCTTGGCACCGGGGACCGCGGTATCGGTGGTCAGATCGATGGTGCCGACCAGATCGACCAGGTTTTCCAGGAAGGGGGTGTCGAGCCGCCAGGTTCCGGTGATCTTCGCGCCCAACAGGGCGCCCACCGCCTCCCGGGTGCCCTGGGAGCCATCGTCCTCCACCGACTTGCCAAGGTTGGTGGTCGCTCCATCGTCGCTGGCGACGGAGAGGGAGTTGGGCAGCAGGACCGTGGTCCCCTTCTTGGTCGTCACGTTGTCGACCAAGAGGGCGGTGGAGGTGCCCTTCTTCTTGGTGTTGTGCAGATGCAGGACGATCACATCGCGCTTCTGCGGCCCGGCCCCTTGGCTGACGGCGTCCTTCGGGTCGTCGCCACCCGAGAAGACGAGGTAGCCGAGACCGATCACCAAAGCCAGACCGAGGACGACGCCCAGGGCGATCCCGCGGTTGCGGCCGCGCCTCTTGGCCTCCTCCCGTCGCTCGGAACGGCTTTCGGTGAACTTCAGCCAGTCGATGACGTCTTCGGATTCGCCGTCCGGATCTTCTATGAAGGCGAACTGCTCCGTGCGGTAGTCGCGTTCCTCTTCATGGCGACGCGGCTTGGGCACCAGCCCCTGCCCTTCGGCACCGGCCCCCGCCGCGGGCTCCGATTCCTGCGACTCCGGTGACTGGGTCGGCATGGGCTGCTGCGGAATGCTCCACTGCGCCGTCTCCACGGCAGCGGCCTGCTGACCCATGTTCTGGGCCTGATCGGTCGCGTACTGGTCGTATCCGTAGGCATAGGACTGATCAACAGGGTATGACTGATCGCCCTGGTCCGTCCGGCCGACCTGCGGCTGCTCGGCGAGCTGCGCATAGGGGTCGTACGACGGGGTGCGATCCGTCTGCTCGTACGTCTGGGTTTGCGGCTCATCCGCCGGGGAGAGCTGGCCATACGGGTCATAGCCGTACTGCTGCTCGGTCGACGGCTGCTCTGGATACTCGTACGGCGAACCCTGCTGGGCGTCGTACTGCTGACGCTCGCCATACTGCTGATGCTCTTCGTACCGCTGTTGCTCCTGGGGCTGCCGGGATTCCTGGGGCTGCTGGTAGACCGGCTGACCGTACTCGTCGTAGCCGACGATCTGCGGCTGCTGGTAGTACGGATCGTACGGACCCTGCTGGTCGTTCACCGGTGCCCCTCTCCGTGGCTCACTCGCCGCGGTACAACTGGCGCTTGTCGATGTAGCGCACCACACCGTCGGGCACGAGATACCAGACAGGGTCGCCCTTGGCTACCCTCGCCCGGCAGTCGGTGGAGGAGATCGCCAGCGCCGGCACCTCGACCAGGGAGACCTTGCCCTCGGGCAGTCCGTCATCCGTCAGATCGTGTCCCGGTCGAGTCACTCCGATGAAGTGGCTGAGTGAGAAGAGTTCCGAGGCGTCCCGCCAACCGATGATCTGCGACAGCGCGTCGGCACCCGTGATGAAGAACAGGTCCGCGTCCTCGTTTTGAGCGTGCAGATCGCGCAGGGTGTCGATCGTGTAGGTCGGCCCGGGGCGATCGATGTCGATGCGGCTGACGGAGAACTGCGGATTGGACGCCGTGGCGATGACCGTCATCAGATAGCGGTCCTCGGCCTGGGATACGGCCTTGTGACTCTTCTGCCACGGCTGTCCTGTCGGTACGAACACCACCTCGTCGAGATGGAACAGGGCGGCCACCTCGCTGGCGGCAACCAGGTGGCCATGGTGGATCGGGTCAAATGTCCCGCCCATCACACCGAGCCGCCGTCGGCCGGAACCCGGGCCCGTAGGCACTTCCTGCTCTCCCATGCGTGCAGAGCCTACTGGCCCGCGAGCCCGGCTCGCTCCGCTCGTCTCAGCGGTCGCGGTTGAAGCTCATGGTGATCCAGAGCAGCAGAAGTAGCGCGATGAAGGCACCGCCGCCGACGAGCAGCGGCTCAAGGCTCGGGTGGTTCACGGCGCCCTCGCCGCCTTCGGCGAGAGTGACCAGGTGGGGGGCGTTGCTGGGGAGGCTCATCTCGGCGGGCCCTTATCGATCGGAAACGGAGCGGAGGGACTTCGCCCATATCGTATGCGGGCCCCTCGGGCACGCTCACGCCGACTCAGTCGTTGTCGTTGTCACGGCGCTCCTTTGAGGGTGCCGAACGATGGAAAACGGGCGTATGGAGCTCGCGTTCCAGAGTTATCCACAGCCCCCGGCACGCTGTGGTCCCAGCGCCTACGCTGGGGTCGCCAGGGGGACGAATCCATCACTCGTATGACGGAACACCGGTTCAACCAGGGGGTTTAAATGAGCGACAGCAGTCAAGAGAACGTGCCGAGCAGGCAGCGCAAGCGATTCCCGGGCATCTCGTCCCGAGCGTATGAGCATCCGGCGGACCGCTCGGCGCTGGTCGCCCTGCGCAAGCTCAGCGGGTTCGACACCGTCTTCAAGGCGCTGAGTGGCCTGCTGCCCGAGCGTAGCCTGCGGTTGCTCTTCCTCTCCGACTCCGTACGGGTGAGCGATGCCCAGTTCGCGCATCTGAACGCCATGCTGAGGGACGCCTGCTACATCCTGGACCTGGAGAAGGTTCCGGCGATGTATGTGACCCAGGACCCGCGCCCCAACGCCATGTGTATCGGACTGGACGAGCCGATCATCGTGGTGACCACCGGCCTTGTCGAGCTGCTGGACGAGGAGGAGATGAGGGCGGTCGTCGGCCACGAGGTGGGCCACGCCCTGTCCGGCCACTCCGTCTACCGCACGGTCCTGCTCTTCCTCACCAGTCTGGCGCTCAAGATCGCATGGATCCCGCTCGGCAATGTGGCGATCATGGCTATCGTCACGGCGTTGCGGGAGTGGTTCCGCAAGTCGGAGTTGTCGGCTGACCGGGCGGGGCTGCTGGTGGGTCAGGATCTCCAGGCCTCGATGCGCGGGCTGATGAAGATAGCCGGCGGAAACCATCTGCATGAGATGAATGTCGACGCCTTCCTGCAGCAGGCCGAAGAGTACGAGGCGGGCGGGGACCTACGGGATTCCGTGCTGAAGATCCTGAATGTGCTGCCGCGTTCCCACCCCTTCACCACGGTCCGCGCGGCGGAGTTGAAGAAGTGGGCCGAGAGCCGCGAGTACCAGCGGATCCTTGACGGCCACTACCCGCGTCGCTCCGAGGACAGCAGCACATCCGTCACGGACTCCCTCAAGGAGTCCGCCTCGCACTACGCGGACACCGTGCGTACGAGCAAGGATCCCCTGATGAAGCTGGTCGGCGACATAGCCGGCGGCGCCGGTGACCTGGGCGGCAAGCTCCGCGACAAGTTCACGGGCGCCGGCAGCGGCAACTCGTCAGCGTCGGGATCCGCCAAGGGGGAGGGCTAGCCCAGGTCCTGACAGGCTCGGCGGTCCCCGGCGTCGGCCGACTCCGGTCTGGGCCGATGCCGGCTGCCGCTCCCTGGTGTTGCTGACTCTCGGGGTCATGACTGTCTGCGTTCCGGCCTCTCTGGGTTCATGACGGGCCGCATGCCTTGGGGGGCCAGCAGCGGTGCTAGGGGCTCGGTTGGGCGGATGGCGCCAGGGCACCGCAGAGTGCGGCCGTGGGATCACCCTGCGCGTAGGGATCGGTACCCGCCGGAACGCCTACAGCGGCCCGTTGGCCGGCGAGCAGTGGACGGAGTACGCCAGCGGCGTCATCGGAGCAGGTCTGGGGGCCGGCCTGCACATAGCTTGTCAGCAGCTCGGTCCGATGTGCGTTCAGGTCGTCCCGGTCAAAGCGGAAGTGCAGCACACGTCGGACGGTGAACAGCGAGGCCCCTTCGGCGCGGCTTGTGCCGCGATCGGTCTGGTCCCGCTCGCCGCCCGGCAGGTTGGACTCGCCCTTGGCCCGCTGTGACGCGAGCGTCCGGGACAGCCCGGTCATCACCCCGCTCTCTCCCGGGGCTGCCGTCTCCCCTGGCCCGTTGATGGAACCCCGCGGGTCACCAGGGGCGGCGGAAGCCAAGCGGCCTCCCGCGCCGGTGTCCAGGCCCATGGCCGTCTCAGGGCCGGTTGGGGGGCCATGGGTCAGAACCGGGCGAAGGGCGTAGGCAAAGGTGTGGTCGGACATCACTTCGAGGGTGTCGGCTCCCCCATCGGAAACGGCGAGGGTGCCTCGGACGCGGATCTCAGGATCCGCGAGCGCCACCGTGGCCGGGTCGTAGCGAATCAGCCAGCCGGTGGCCGCGTGCTGGCCGTCGGCGACCGGGTTGGCGATGCTCCGGTCGAACTGATCCAACTGATCTGGGTCAAGGAGTACCCGCACGGGTCGGACCGCGCCGCCGGTGAGGACATCCGGGTCGAGTGAGGACTCCACCAGGTAGTCCTTGGCGATCGTCAGGGCTGTCATGACCTGGCTCTGGGAGAAGTTCTTGGTGCGCTGAGCGGCCGGGAAGTTGATCCCGGAGGCACCGATGCGGAACTGACGGGCAGGGCTGCTGCCGTAGAGATCGGCGGGAGTGCCGCCGGGAACGACGCCCTGGGGGGCGAGGGGGATCAGAGTGATACGCAGTGGAGCGGCGCGTTTGCCACTGGGCGCTTGATACGAGGGCCTGACCCCGAGGTACAGGGCCGTGCCAAAGGCGACGGCCACGAGCAGAACGATAATCAACAGTTGCCTGGCACCCGTTGAGCCGGTTCCGTTAGGGAGGCTTCGCACGGCACGTGCGTGCTCACCCATCCGCTCCTGCGCGGAGAACTCCTGTAGCCGCGCAGCTCGTATAAACGATTCGTCGAAGACGACGGATCGGTACTCGTCCTCTCCACCGCCGGGGAGTCCTTCAGGTGTCCCCTCAGGCGGGTCTCCACGGCCTGCCATACCTTCAGGGTCGGTCTGGCAGGGCTTCGGTAAACGCGGTGGCGGGCGACAAAGTCAGACTACTTTCCACGCACTCGTTCAACGCGTCATCAAAAAGTGAGCGATTGGAGGCGTAGATGATCAATGTGCGGGCGCCGAGTGGCCGAATAGCGTCGGTGGTCAGCGGGGGCTGGGAAGACCTGGACGGGAAGGGTTCTGCCCAAGGTCAGAGCAGGGCACCGGAGAGACGGAGCGAAGAGATGGGTGTCCGGGCGCGTACGGCGGCGTAGGGGCAACCCCGAGGCTGGCAGCGGGATCAGACGCCCGACTACCGCCAAGGGGAGGCATGGGCGGGAGGCGTCCGCCACGGGAGGACGGCAGACAGCAGCGAAAGCGGTCAGAGAGCGCTGAGGTCCGGACGACGGCGGTACGGGCGTACGGGCGTACGGGCGTACGAGGGATGATCGGGCGCCGTGGGAACGGGCATGGGCATGGGCAGCAGCCGGGAACAGCAGGCACAGCGCTGGGAGTGGGCGTCCCAGGGCTCCTAAGGTCGTGCGCGGTGCTGGGTCAGGGGTACGGCCGGGGTCAGGGTGCCCTGTCAGGGGGTGCGCGGATCGGCAGGGACGGCCGGCATGGCGGGCGCGGAGAAGTTCGCCGAGGTGGTGGGCCCCCCGGCCCGGTCCGGTCCGGTGGAGGGGCTGCTGTCGACGCCGGTCGTAGCCGGCGCGGGCACCTGGTCCTCACGGTTGCCCGCCGCTCCCCGGTACACAGCGGTGAAGGCGAGGGCGACCATGCCGATGCCCATCAGCAGGGCAAGCACCCAGGCCACCGGGCGGTGCCAGCGAGCGCTGCCACGGTAGGGGCGGAGCGCACCGCCATGCTCGCCATAGGGGCCGGATTCATCGTCGTCCGCGTAAAGGTCATCGTCGCCGTAGCCACGCCGACGACCGTAGACGCCGTAGCCGTCATCGTAGGGATCGTCGTCGTGGGCTCCACGGCCCGAGCCCGCTCGGGCGGCCTCCGCCTCCGCACGAGCCTGGGCAGCGGCGAGCAATCGCTCAACGGCGGTCGGCTCATGGATCTCAGCCGCCCTGACGAAGTCCTCGTCGAACACCACGGAGGCGAAGTCCTCGTCCGCGCCTCCGCGGTCGTCGTCGGGCTCCCCGCCGTCCGGGAACGGCCTGCCCCCCACGTCGTCCGGCACGCAATCAGAGTAGACCTGGCCGCCCTCTTTGGGCAGACGCAAGGAGGAAGTCTCCGCCCTGAAGTGGCCGAAGGCACAGCCCCGGCACCGCAGGGGGCCGTGCCGGGCTTCGGCTACCGAATGTGACCGTCCCCCGTGACGATGTACTTGGTCGAGGTCAACTCGGGCAGGCCCATGGGGCCCCGGGCATGAAGCTTCTGGGTGGAGATACCGATCTCGGCGCCGAAGCCGAACTGGCCACCGTCCGTGAACCGAGTGGAGGCATTCACGGCGACGGTGGTCGAGTCCACCAACTGGGTGAAGCGGCGGGCCGCCGCCTGCGAGGTGGTCACGATCGCCTCGGTGTGGCCGGAAGACCAGCGCCGGATATGGGTGACCGCCGCGTCCAGGGAGTCCACGACTGCGGCTGCGATGTCATACGAGAGGTACTCGGTCTCCCAGTCCTCGGCGGTCGCCGCCACCACGGTGGCCTTGGTGGTCGCGGCGTGTTCCAGCACGCGCTCGTCCGCGTGTACGGTCACCCCGGCCTCCGCCAGTGCTTCGAGCGCCCGCGGCAGGAAGGCCCCCGCGATGTCCTGGTGCACCAGGAGGGTCTCGGCGGCATTGCAGACACTGGGGCGTTGGGCCTTGGAGTTGATCAGGATGTCGACGGCCATGTCGAGATCGGTCTGGGCGTCCACATACACATGGCAGTTGCCGGTCCCGGTCTCGATGACGGGGACGGTGGACTCCTCGACGACCGTACGGATCAGACCCGCGCCGCCCCGCGGGATCAGGACGTCCACCAGACCGCGGGCCCGCATCAGCTCCTTCACCGAGTCACGGGACTCGCCGGGCACGAGTTGCACGGCATCGGCGGGAAGGCCCGCGGCCTCGACCGCGTCGCGCAGGACATCCACGAGAGCGGCGTTGGAGGAATAGGCGGAGGACGAACCGCGCAACAGGACCGCGTTACCCGACTTCAGGCAGAGCGCGGCGGCGTCGACGGTCACATTGGGGCGCGCCTCGTAAATGATGCCGACGACCCCGAGCGGGACCCGGACCTGGCGTAGATCGATGCCATTGGGCAAGGTCGAGCCGCGAACGACCTCACCGACCGGGTCGGGCAGCGCCGCGACATCGCGCACATCCGCGGCGATGGCCCGCACCCGCTCCGGGGTGAGGGTGAGACGGTCGATGATCGACTCACTGGTGCCTGCCTCGCGGGCGCGGGCGATGTCCTCGGCATTGGCGGTGACGACGACATCGGTACGCGCCTCCAGGGCATCTGCGACCGCCAGCAGGGCGCCGTCCTTCGCCGCACGCGGGAGTGGCGCGATTTCGGCTGCGGCGGCCCTGGCCCGGTGGGCGGCTTGGGCGACCGGGCTGAGGGTGTCGTTCTGCGGAAGCGGCGAGGGCGTCGTCATACCCGCAGGGTAATGCGCCCGCAGCGGCCGTCCGGCGGGCATCCCGCAGAGCGAGACACCCGGTGGGACCATCCCGCGGACGATGATCGCTCAGGGGCCGTGGCCGTTCTGAGTGGCGTAGACCGGGTCCCAAGGCCACGTCCCGGGCCAGATCGAGCAGCCGAGGCCAAGGCCGTGGATCGGAGGGACGGACACGACGAGAACGGCGGGAACGGCGGGAACCCCAGGGAAAGACGTCGGGGCAACGGGCAGAACCGGGACCGGCACGGAACCGAGGCAGGCACGGAACCGAGGCAGGAACCGGAGCCGGAACAGGACCAGGAGCCGGACAGGAACAGGACCAGGAACAAGATCGGAGCAGGCGGGGAGCGGAGCTCAGCCCTGCCCTAGCCAGGGTGTGGCCAGGGCACCGCGGAAGCTGAGCACAGCGGGACCGGGGGCCAAGGAATGCCAGGTGGTGGCGAGGCTCCGAAGGAGAAGCAGGAGGGGTGAAAAAACCGGCCAGAACACCCCTTGTGCCCTCCGCCCAGGCCTCCACCGCGGCGACGACTCAGAACAAGCGAAGCGTCGCCCCACGCAAAGCGCCCACCGGGCCGAACCGCCGCCTAGAAGGGATGGGCTCCCATGGACGAGGCGGGCGGCGGACCATAGCCCTCGGCGACTCGCTGGTGATAGGTCTGGCGGTCGATCACCTCAAGGCCCACGATCGTCCACGGGGGCAGTCTCGAAGTCGAGCGGTGTTCACCCCACAGCCGCAGCGCCACCGCGGCAGCGTCATGGAGGTCCCGCGCCTCCTCCCAGTACCGGATCTCTGCGTGGTCACTGGCGTAGCGGCTGGTGAGGAGGAAGGGATGGTCGTGGGCGAGCTGCTCCAGACCACGTCTGACCTCCTTCAACGGTGCCTCAGCGCCGGAGACGCTGAGCGTGATGTGCCACAGCTTCGACTGTTCGTCGCCGTACCCACCCCTCGCGGTCTCCGTTTCCGCCGCTGCTCCGGCTTCAGTCCCCGCCACGGCCCCGATGGTGCGTTCGGCCCGCTCGGGCGAGCCGTCGCCGTCAAAGTCCGCGCCGGCTTCGACGCTCGTCAGGGCCCGTTCCTCACCCGCCGCCCCGCGGGTGTGATCGCCCGCGCTCCGGCGGGTGTTCGGGACGCCCCCATTCCCACGGGGTGCATCCCCTGGGCGCGCTCGTCTCACCGGCGGCCTCCTGTTTACATGTGTCGTCTTGCCGTCCCCCGCTAATTGCCTCGCAACAAAGTTGACCAGTCCTGGACCGAACATGGGGCGTTTTTCATGAAGGTGTCTGTCGGATGACGGGACTTTCAGCCGTTTCAGGGGTTCATGACGACCAGATCGTCCCTGTGTACGACTTCTCTCTCATATGCCGGTCCGAGCTCTTGGGCGAGGTCTTTGGTGGAACGCCCGAGAAGTTGCGGGATCTCCTTGGCGTCGAAGTTGACCAGTCCACGGGCGACCGCGCGCCCGGCGGTGTTCCGTAGCTCGACCGGGTCACCCGCGCTGAACTCACCCTCGACGGAGGCGATTCCGGCGGGCAGCAGCGACTTCCGGCCCTGTACGACCGCGTTGACCGCGCCGTCGTCGAGGACCAACGCCCCCTGCGGGGTGGAGGCATGGGCGAGCCAGAGCAGACGGTCGGCGGAACGGCGCCCGGTTTCATGGAAGTAGGTGCCGGTGGCTCGACCCGCGAGGGCGTCCGCGGCGCGCACCGCGGAGGTCAGGACCACCGGGATGCCGGCGGCGGCCGCAATCCGGGCCGCCTCGACCTTGGTGACCATCCCCCCGGTGCCCACACCGGCCTTTCCGCTGCTGCCGATCTCCACATGCCCGATGTCGGCCGGCCCGCGCACCTCCTCGATGCGTGAGCTGCCGGGCTTGGCTGGATCGCCGTCGTACAGGCCGTCCACATCGGAGAGCAGCACCAGGAGATCCGCCCGTACGAGATGGGCGACCAGGGCGGCGAGGCGATCGTTGTCACCGAAGCGGATCTCGTCCGTGGCAACGGTGTCGTTCTCGTTGACGACGGGCACCGCGCCCATGGCGAGCAGCTGGTCCAGGGTGCGGTAGGCGTTGCGGTAGTGGGCCCGGCGGCTGGTGTCATCGCCGGTGAGCAGGACCTGGCCGACCCGTACGCCGTACCGTGCGAAGGAGGCGGTGTATCGGGCCACCAGCAGCCCCTGGCCCACGCTGGCGGCGGCCTGCTGGCGGGCGAGGTCTCTGGGGCGGCGGGCGAGACCGAGTGGGGCGAGTCCGGCGGCGATGGCCCCCGAGGACACCAGCACTATCTCTTTTTCGCCGCCGCTGCGGACCTTGGCGAGTACGTCGACGAGGGCGTCCACCCGGTCGGCGTCGAGTCCACCCGATGCGGTGGTCAGGGACGATGAACCGACCTTGACGACGATTCTGCGGGCTTGCGTTACCTGCTGTCTTGCCACTGTCACAGGCCGAATCTATGCCAGGGTGCAGGTCGAGCGCCCCGGCATTTCACCCGCTGGACAACATGCTGGACAGCTCTCGGCGCGGAGGGCAGCGCCCTGGGTGCGCTTTCCAGGCAGCCCGGCGCGCCGGGAGTGGACCGCACGCAAGCCGCGCGTAGACCCCCGAACGCCTTCGGCGGGGGCCGCGGATGAACGAAAGCAGGTGAGCGAAAGCGGCGGGCGGCGCTTTCGTGAGGGCGTTCTCAGCGAAGGGGTCGCCGTCCAGGTACCCCGCAGCGGTGGGCCGCGGCCACCGCGACTCAGCGCGGGACCCACACCATGACTCAGCACAGGCCCCAGGGCCCGTCAGAGGCCCTGGAGGACCCGAAGAGCCCGGCGGCGACCGTCCCAGCCAGCACCCGGTCTATGCCCCGGCCAGTGCTTCCCCGCCCCCGCCTGGCCTCCGACCAACCAGCTGCCCCGCTGCCCGGCACAGGGCCGGTCCCAGAGCGCCCCGGCACCATCCAAGCCAGTCCCGCGACCCGGCTCCCACTCACCGCGGCGTTGTCAGACCCGTGGGCCGTGCCCGCTCCCGGCTCCCGCCCACGCCTGGCTGACGTCTCCTCTCCCCGCAGCCTGAAGGTCCCCAGGCTGGAGGTCCCCAGGCTGGAGGTCCCCAGGCTGGAGGCGTAGACGCCCGTCCTCGAAGCGGCACCCGGAAATCCGGCTGGACCGCCGGAGGTGCGCTGGGACGTGGATGAGCAGATACGTGAGCGGGCCCCTACGGCAGTACTGCCGTAGGGGCCCGCTCCGCTGTCCTCGATCGATCTGCCGTACTCCGCGCTCCCGCGTCAGCGGGCCAGCGGGGCCTCGTGCTCGGTGGCCGCCGCGGGGGCCACCGGGCCGGCGTCCGGTTCCCGGTTGAGCTCCTTCTGCGCCTGTTCGCTCAGTCGCTGCTGCACACCCAGGTTGCGCGCCTCCGCGCCTGCCTGAAGCGTGCGTACGGCCGCGTTGAACCGCTCCATGGAGGTGGGGTGGTCGGGGCCGAGGATGTACTCCTTCAGGTCCCTGCGCGAGCTGGCGAGCCCGTCGCGCGCCGGGAACTCCACGGCTTCCAGCAGCTGTGTCAGCTCGACCGCGCTGTTGGACAGCACCACCGCCGCACGGGCCGCGGTGTTCTGGCGCTGGAACTCCTCCACGCCCAGGGCGGCGGAGTCGGTGACCGCGTACGGCTTGCCGCTCGCCATGAAGTCGGAGACCACGCTGGAGATGTCGGAGACCATCGCGTCGGACTCGTTGAAGCAGTCGTAGAGCTTCGGCTCGGCACCCGTCACGATCAGGTGCTCCCACCAGCCGATGGAACGCCAGTAGGCGCCGTTCCAATCCGCCCGCAGCTGTTTGATGCGCTCCAACCGGACCGGGTCAGCCAGGCAGACGCGCGATTCCTCGGCTTCGTCACCGCCCAGACGCCCGGTCACGGCGAGTGCGGCCAGTTCGGCCTCGATACGTGTGCGCTCGGCGCGGGCCGCTGCCTGTCCGGACTTCGCCGCCGCGGCCTCGGTCGCCCAGCGGGCGTCGGTGGCACGCGCGGTCGCCGCAGTACGCACCATGGCCATGATCCGCTCATGGACGGCCTTGGCCTTCTTGTTGCGGATGCCGGTGAAAGGGTGCGGCTTGTAGATGAGGCGTACCGGCTTCTCGGCGGCGAGCAGCCCGCGGACGATGTTCTCGCCCGCCAGCAGCAGCGAGGTGTTGCCGGGGTTGTCGTCCCAGCCCTCCCAGGTGGGGGCGTACAGAATCGTGGGGATGGGGTTCTTCGGGGTGCCCGAGCCCGTTCTGGTGAGCTCGATGCCGATGGGCACGATGGGCGCGAGCTGCGGCCGTCCGACCTCGACGACGTCCTCGTCGCGCACCCCGACATCGGCCAGCGCATAACGGTCCCGGCCAGCGCGTCCCGCCGTCCAGACCTCGTCGTACACCTTGCTGAACGGGTTGACGCTGGCGAGCTTGTCGCTGTCGCCATGGCCGATGAAGACGTGCTGCATGGTCGGTACGCGCAGCAGATGGATGTTCTTGCCGACGTTCGCGGGGTAGAGCGCCACTCGGACCGTGGAGAGGTCGAGGTTCATCAGATGCGTTGCCGCGGGTACGCAGATGACCGGCACCGCGGTCGTGTTGACCTTCGCCACCAGTTCACGTTCGCGCATGATGATCAGCGGGCGACCGTGGACGTGCTCCATCGTCTCCAGCCACATGTTGATCTGGTACGCGGACTCGGTGGAGCCGGAGAAGTAGAGCACGGTGGTCGGCCGGTACTCCAGGAGCCAGGCGCTGATGGCCTTGAGGACGGCCGCAGCGCCGGGGACCCGCCTCCGACGGAGGTAGGGCACGAGCGCCGCGGTGTAGAGCGAGCCCAGTGCGAGGGTGACGGCGACGCCCGCGTAGCCGGCGATGTCGTTGCCGAGGAACGCCGCGGTCAGGACACCGGCCATGGCGGGGATGTCCAGATGGAGCATCTTCTCCGCGGATCGGTGCATCAGCGCGTGCGGTGGGGCGTCCGGGATGCGCAGGCCCGAGAGATCCACGTTCCGGGTGACGATCGGCAGGGTGCGGCGCAGTCGGATGAGGGTGGTCAGGGCGCCGTGGGGTGCCTGAAGGCCGTAGAAGACCAGAAGTCCGGCGACGGCCGTGTAGAAGAGCGGGCTCTCGGCCAGTCCCTCCCGGGCGAGAAGCAGGACCAGGAGCAGTTGGCGCAGCAGGAAGCGGATCGGAAGCCCTATGCGGACCTTGTTGAGTCGGTTGATCAGATAGCTGCTCTTCTGGTGCAGATACCAGTCAGCCAGATAGGTCGCGGCAGCCGCGGCGGCGAAGAGCCAGATGCTCGGGAGTAGCGCGGCAAGCATGACGCATGGGTAGCCGAGTCCGATCAGAGCCGCTGCGGCCAACTCTGACCGGCTGCCGACACGTGCCAGACGAATGGCGGTCGAAATCACGAAGAACCTGCTCCAAAGGGTGCCGGTTAGTCCTTATTCATATTGCTTCATCAATGGCGAAGTCGGGATTGTGGAAATTCATATTCCAGGACTTCGCCAATGCGGGCCTCCCCATCCCCCACATCCCCGGCAGATCGCGTCGAGGTGTTTACGGAGGCCCGCAGCGCGCCGGGATTGCGATGGCCGATGTGATCATCGCAAGGGATTGATCACCGCGACCGCACCCACTGCGCCACTGCATTAACTGCGAATTATTACACGTCCCCCTCGCGGTCGAGGACCGCGGCCAGGGCCTGCTCAAAGCCGGACGCCTCGCTGGCGTCCCGCGTCGGGTCCTGCTGGCGCACGTCGATGACATGGCCGGTCAGCTCGGACAGCAGTACATCGAGCGAGGTCCTTGCCACCGCTTCGGACGACAGCAGAGAGCCCGTGGGTTCCACACCGAAGGCCTTGGTGCGCATGGGGGTAGCCGTGCGCTCGGGGTTGACGCAGTTGACCCGGACACCGTCGTTCGCCCACTCGTCGGCGAGGGCCTGGGTGAGATTCACCATGGCCGCCTTCGTGGAGGAGTAAAGGCTGTACTCGGCGCGCCCGCGGGTATAGCTGGAGGAGGTGTAGAGCAGCAGCTGCCCCTTGGTCTCCGCCAGGTATTTGTAGGAGGCACGGGCGATCTGGACGGGCGCCAGGTAATTGACGTTCAGCGCTTCCAGGATGGTGGTGTTGTCCGTCTCGGCCAGCTTGCCGATACGCAGGACGCCCGCGGTGTTGATCACGTAGTCGATGCGCCCGGTCTCGGAGTAGGCCTTGGAGAGGGCGTCATCGACGTGTTCGGGGTTCTCCACATGGGTGCCGGTGGTGGAGCGGCCCAGGGCGTAGACCTTGGCGCCGTACTTCTCCGCCAGGACGGCGATGTCCGCGCCGATCCCGTACGAGCCGCCGAAGACGACGAGCGTGCGGCCCGCGAGCAGCTCGCGGTACGCGGCCTCGTCGGCCTGTCGGGGAGCGGCCGTGGAGGCCAGCTGGAAGAGCTTGTCGGCGATGAAGACGTCGACGGGCTGGGTCACCTTCATGTTGTACTCGTCGCCCGCGACCACATGGATCGGCACGTCCGGCAGGTACTTCAGCACCACCGAACAGTCGTCGGTGGCCTGGAAGTTGGGGTCGCCGGCGGCAATCTCGTACGCCTTGCGGATGGTCGACAGCTTGAATGCCTGAGGTGTCTGGCCACGCCGCAGACGTGAGCGGTCGGGCACATCGGTGATGAACTCGCCGTCGTCGCCGTGGGTGCGGGTCACGATGATGGTGTCCGCGGAGGGGATGGCCACGTCGACGGCGGCATGGCGCTCCAGCGCGTCCACACAGTCTTGGATCACTCGCTGTGACAGAAGCGGACGGACGGCATCGTGGAAGAGGACATTGCGGTCCTCTCCCTCGGCCAGCCCCTCGCCGAGCGCCGCGATGGCGCGCTCGGTCGTCTGGTTGCGGGTCGAGCCGCCCTCGATGATCCGGGTGACCTTGGTCAGCCCTGCCTTGGCGACGATCTTCTCCACGTCGTCGACGAAGCCGGGTGCCATCAGAACGATCACATCGTCGATGGACTCAGCCTGCTCAAAGATGGTCAGTGTGTGCTCGATGACAGCCTTGCCGGCGACCTTCAGCAGCTGCTTGGGGATGGAGAGACCCACTCGCTGCCCGGTGCCTCCGGCGAGGACGACTGCCGTGGTGCGGGGCTTGGCTTTGTGCGGCACAGACACAGAACGACCTACCTTGAGACGAGTGGGGGACGCTGCGATGGTCGCACTCTGCGTGAGCGTCATGCAAGGTGGCTACCCACCGCCTGACCCCCCGGGGACACCGGGCGTTCATCCGCTGGCCAGCGAGGTCGGCTCCGTCGCCCTCTGCCCGGAGAGTGTCAGATGCCACACCATCTGCGGGTTTGTGCAGCTGGTGGAGCATGTGTTCCCTTCTCTGAGGCAGGGGTCAGCGGTCGCTGACATGAAGTACGAGCGCGTTGTCGCGGTCGTACGCGAGCTTGACCTTGACCAGTCGCTGCTCTCGCTGCCGGAGCTTGCGCAGCACACGTCGGACCAGCAGGAGCGGGCGCTGCTTGTGCAGCAGGGTCTCGGGATAGACGAAGACATCGCCCTTCAGGACCACGTCGTCAAGGACGCGTCCGACCCGGACCGGCTCCTGGCCGGGGGCGTATCGCAGCCATACCTCCCAGGTGTCCTTGGGGCTTCGCTGATGTGCGGCGGCGGTCTCGCAGCCGATGGTGGCCTCGAAGCCTCGGGTGCCCTCACGAGTGCCGGGGAAAACCAACTCGTCTCGTGGTTCCTCACTGCGCCGCAGCAGCAGTGACGGTTCACCAGATGGTTCGGCCGCCCCCACAAGGCGTCCGGCCAGGGTGAATCTGCGCTGGGAGAGCAGAATGTCGCCCGCCTCCGCGTGGACGGGCCGGCGCCAGGAGCGCAGCACCAGGTGCTGCTTGGGGGCCCGCCGGTAGGGAACGAGATGGCGTACCTGTGCGTCGACGGTGAGTCGGTCGGCGACCCGCAGGGAACCTCGCTGGTCGACCGCGCGGGCGAGGATGCCGACGCGGAGCCCGGTGGCCTGCTGGTCGGCGTGGCACATCCAGTGGCCGTCGGGGAAGTCCTCGCCTGCGGGGATGGTCGCCGTGCCGTCGGGGCCGATCGGGTAGACCCGGGCGGGTTCGGTGCCGCTGATCTGGGTGCAGACCAGTCGTAGTCCCGGGTGTTTCAGTGCGGCGGCCTCCGGGCTGACGATGCGTACGGTGAGCGAGCCGTCGGGCTCCGCGACACAGTCCGCGACCGGGGCGAAGGACGTGCTGCGTTCCCGTACCGGGGTCGGGCCGCCGCCTCTGCGCTGGGTTGAGCCGGCGCCCAACTCGGCGAAGAGGTCCGCGTACTGCTTGGCGACGGCGGCCGGGTCGTAGCGGCGGGCGTTCTCCCTGGCGTTGGTGCCCATCCGGCGGCGCAGTTCCTCGTCGTCGATGAGCCGGAGCAGTGCCTCGGCCACCGCGCCCACGTCCCCGACCGGGACGAGCAGTCCGTCCTCGCCGTCCTTGATGATCTCGCGCGGGCCGTAGTCGCAGTCGGTGCTGACGACCGGTAGGCCGCAGCGCATCGCCTCGACGAGGGTCATGCCGAAGGACTCGTGGCGGGAGGTGGAGACGGCGATGGCGCCCTTGACCCACTCGGGCTCGATCGGTGAGCGCGGGCCCATCAGCTGAACGCTGTTGTAGAGGCGGAGCTTCTCGACGCGCTGGCGCAGTTTCTCCCGCTCCGGGCCCCAGCCGCAGATGCGCAGGGTCCAGTCCGGGCGTACGGCGACCACCTTGGCGAACGCCTTGAGCAGGACTTCGTACTGCTTCTCACGGGAGAGCCGGCCGGCGGCGACGATGATGTTGCCGGTCAGGTCCGAGGGGCTGACGTCCGGTTCGGGGACGCTGTTGGGGATGGAGAGCACCCGGGTGTCCGGCAGCGGCATGTTCTCGCGCCAGATCGCCGCATCGCCCTCGGAGACGGTGACGAAGGCATCCGTCTCCGCCAGGAAGGTCCGCATCTCCTCGCGGAGTGGTTCCTTGTGGTGGTTGTAGGTCATGTGTTCCTGACCGATGACCACGGCGGTGACGGGCGCGAACTGGGCGGCGTACGCGACGAGTCCGGGCCGGGTGCCGATGACCACATCCGCGTCGGACGCGGTGTAGTGAGCACGGACCCGCTCGTCGGTCAGCTGGCTGTACTCCTTGTACCGCGCTTCGTGCCTCGGAAAGAACTCGGCCGGCTTCTGATGGGTCGGGTGTTCCTTCTCGTTGTCCGGGGAGGACGGGCGCGTGTCCACGAGTGGGACCACGGCGATGCGGGGGTCGATGTCGAACAAGGGGATGTCCCGATGACGGAAGACCGAGACGATCTCCACCTCATGGCGACCGGCCAATTCCTCCGCCAGATTGAGCGTGGTGCGGATGGTCCCACCAATGCCATAGACGGTGTGGATAAGTAGGGAAATCTTCACCAGTGCTCCGCTTTCTCTGCCGGGGCCACTCGTCTCCGTCCCCGGCTAATAGACCCGGAAGGGGGGCGATCGGTTGTACCTCGCCGTGCACCAATACGGCATCGGAACGCCAGACCGACACCTGTCACCACCGGACACGCGGAAAAGGGGGCGGACCGTTCCCGGAACGGGTGAGCACCACGTTCGAATGGCGCGAACAATCCGTCGCCGGATGTGCGTGGGGAGAGTCCCGACCGCGCTGTCGGGCTCGGTGAGCGGCGATACGTCATCAAGGCAGGGCCATAAGAAACAAGCCAGACAAGCCAGGGCCCGGAAAGACCAGCCCGCCCGCGGGGAGTGAACTCCGCGGGCGGGCTCGGCTGGATTCGCTGGCCCCTGCCGAAAAGGGTCGGACTACTTGAAGGGGTCGAACTCGTTGTACTCCCGCTGTACGTCGTCCCGCTCCGCGTCGCGGTCGCGACGGCGCTGTGTGGCGGGGCGCGGTGCTTCCAGACGGTGGTCCTCACCACGACGGCCGAGCATTTCCGCTCCCGCCATCACCGTGGGCTCCCAGTCGAACACCACGGCGTTCTCCTCGGGGCCGATGGCCACGCCGTCGCCCGAGCGGGCGCCCGCCTTCAGCAGCGCCGCCTCGATACCGAGGCGGTTCAGCCGGTCAGCGAGATAGCCGACGGCCTCGTCGTTGCTGAACTCGGTCTGGCGCACCCAGCGCTCCGGCTTCTCGCCGCGCACCCGGAACAGCCCGTCCTCTTCCCGCACCACCGAGAATCCGGTGTCGTCCACGGCCTTCGGGCGGATGACGATCCGGGTCGCCTCCTCCACCGGCTTGGCCGCACGTGCTTCGGCGATGATGCCGGCGAGGGCGAAGGACAGCTCCTTGAGCCCGGTGCGGGCCACGGCCGACACCTCGAAGACGCGATAGCCGCGGGCCTCAAGGTCGGGGCGGATCATCTCGGCGAGATCCTTGCCGTCGGGGATGTCCACCTTGTTGAGGACGACGACCCGCGGACGGTCGTCCAGACCGCCGTACTGGGCCAGCTCGGCCTCGATGACATCGAGGTCGGACGTCGGGTCCCGGTCGGACTCCAGGGTCGCCGTGTCCAGTACGTGCACCAGCACCGAGCAGCGCTCGACATGGCGCAGGAACTCCAGCCCCAGGCCCTTGCCCTGGCTTGCGCCCGGGATCAGACCGGGCACATCGGCGATGGTGTAGACGGTGGAACCGGCGGTCACCACACCCAGGTTGGGTACGAGGGTGGTGAAGGGATAGTCCGCGATCTTCGGCTTGGCCGCGCTGAGCACCGAGATCAGCGAGGACTTCCCCGCGCTCGGGTAGCCGACGAGCGCCACGTCGGCGACGGTCTTCAGCTCCATGACGACATCGCGGGCCTCGCCCGGGACACCGAGCAGGGCGAAGCCCGGAGCCTTACGGCGGGCCGAGGCCAGGGCCGCGTTACCGAGACCGCCACGGCCGCCCTGGCCAGCGACGAAGGTGGTGCCCTGACCGACGAGGTCGGCGAGCACATTGCCCTGGGAGTCCAGGACGACGGTTCCGTCCGGCACCGGCAGCACCAGGTCGGTGCCGTCCTTGCCGGAGCGGTTGTCACCGGCTCCCGGCTGACCGTTGGTGGCCTTGCGGTGCGGGCTGTGGTGGTAATCGAGGAGTGTGGTGACCGACTGGTCAACGACCAGGATCACATCACCGCCTCGACCGCCGTTGCCGCCATCGGGTCCGCCGAGCGGCTTGAACTTCTCCCGGTGAACGGAGGCGCAGCCGTGGCCTCCGCTACCCGCGGCGACGTGCAGCTCGACGCGGTCCACGAAGGTGGTCATGGTTGTCCTCCAGATACGTACGGGATTGTCTTAGCTCTAACACAGCGGAGGCGGACCCGCTTCCCGTGCGGGAAGTGAGGTCCGCCTCCGCGGAAAACGCTTCTGGGCTGCCTTGGATCAGGCGACCGGAACGATGTTGACGACCTTGCGGCCACGGTGACGGCCGAACTCGACCGCGCCGGGCAGCAGCGCGAAGAGGGTGTCGTCGCCACCGCGACCGACGCCCGAGCCGGGGTGGAAGTGGGTGCCGCGCTGGCGGACCAGGATCTCGCCCGCGTTAACGACCTGACCGCCGAAGCGCTTCACGCCGAGCCGCTGAGCATTGGAATCGCGCCCGTTCCGGGTGGACGATGCGCCCTTCTTGTGTGCCATAGCTCCTCAGTCCCTTACTTCGCGGCCGTCGGGATGCCGGTGACCTTGATCGCCGTGTACTGCTGGCGGTGACCCTGGCGACGGCGATAGCCGGTCTTGTTCTTGTAGCGCAGGATGTCGATCTTCGCGCCCTTGTGGTGGTCCACGATCTCGGCCGTGACCTTGATGCCCGCAAGCACCCACGGGTCGCTCGTCACGGACTCGCCGTCGACAACGAGCAGGGTAGAGAGCTCTACCGCGTCGCCAACCTTGGCCGTGGGAATCTTGTCAACCTCAACGATGTCGCCGACAGCTACCTTGTGCTGGCGACCACCGCTGCGCACGATGGCGTACACGCGGATCTCTCTTTCGCTCGGATCGGACCCCTGACGCCAGCCGCTCGCACAGGCCGGAGCCTGAAGTGATCCGGAAGGACAAGCGGCCTCTCCCAACGGCCCGAAGCCGGTCGGGAGGGAGATGCTCAGGGGTGGATGCGTATGGAAACACACCGATGGGCAAGGTTACGGGGGCGGGGTCCGGGCGGTCAAACCGGCCCCTGGGTCGTCCCGCCCGGTGCGCCCACCCGGGCCCATGTGGTCGCACACCTACCCGATACCTGGTGAACGGCGGCTACTGCCTGTTCAATGGGCAGCTGTGTCGCTGCGATCCCTGATGTCCATGCCCAGGATGCTGCGCCATGGCTCGGCCGTGGGCGCGGATCTGCCGCCCGACGAGGCCGTCACGGTCGATGCCGTGACCGACCTCACCCTGCGCGCCGCACTGGACGCGGCCGCCATCGGGGATTCCGGGCCCGCGCGGGAGCTGCTTGCCGAGACCCGGGTCGGGGCCCAGTGGGAGCGGCGCAGCAGCTGTGTGGCGGCGCTCGCCGGGAGCGCCCTGCGCCATCCCGGCTGGTTGGAGAAATGGCTCGACAGCCGACCCGATGACCCCGACGCCACCTTGCTGACGGCTGGCCTACGGGTCCAGCGGGCGTGGGCGGTGCGAACCGGAGACGAGGCCGACGAGGCCGGGGAGATCTCCGACGAGCAGTTCCGGGTCTTCTTCTCGCTGCTGGAAGACGCCGTTCCCGTACTGTCCGCCGCCACCGAGCTCAATCCGACCGACCCCGTGCCGTGGGAGATCGCGCTCAACCACGCCCGGGGCATCCAGTCGCCGCGCGAGGTGTTCGACTCCTACTGGGCCGAGGCGGTCGCCCGCTCCCCCCATCACTTTGGGTGCCATGCGTCAGCGCTCCAGTACCTGTGCGAGAAGTGGTACGGCTCCCACACCGAGATGTTCGACTTCGCCGAAAGGGCCGCGAACGGAGCGCTGCCCGGTTCCCTGCTGAAGGCGCTGCCGCTGCTGGCCGCCATCGAGTACGAGGTGGTCTCCCCCGACCCTCCGGAGCGCGGGCCCATCACCCGGGGCCGGCTGGCATCCGCGGTGGCCCGCGCGCTGGAGCTCTCGTCCTGGTACGAGCCGGGCGATCCGGAGGCGGCGGAGTTCCGCAACCATCTGGCCCTGATGTTGATCTTCGACCAGCGGTGGCAGGACGCGCTGGAGATGTTCCGGGCGATAGGCGTGCACGCTCGGAGACTGCCCTGGGCGTATGTGGGCGAGAGCCGTAAGGAGTTTCTGGAGTTCCGGCTGGGCGTACGGATGCAGGTGGCATCGAGCACCCCGTTCTTCGGTAGACCGCCCCAGCCGCCCGCGCCTCCCGAGCCGATGCCCCTCGCACCACCGTCAGACGGTGTACAGCGCTCACTGGTGATCGCGGCGGCGGCCCCGGACGAGGTCGCCGAGGCCGCTCTGATGTGCGGGGTCTCGCTGCGGATCGCTCCGGCCCCCTGGGGGGCGGCGTACGAGGTGCCCGGGGAGCCGGGAGCCCCAGCGGCGGGGGGCGGGGTACTGGACCGCGGTGGAGCCGGCCCTCAGCCCGCTCCTCGGCAGCCAGGCGACGGTGAGCACCGGAGCGAGGGTCCGCCCGCGGTCCCCGGTGGCCCGCGAACCGAGCCCACCCCGCCGACCGATCCCCCGGCGCCCGAGGCCGAACCGGCCGCGGCGGCGGAGCGCCCCGGCACGAGTCCCGACGCCTCCGATCGGGTGATCGGGGAGTCCGCCGCGAGCGGTCCCACCGGCTCGGGGCCGGGGCCGGCCGCGTTCTGGCTGGACCGGGAGCCCCATGGCCCCGGCTCCGTGCTGTGGGGAACCGGTCCTGGCATCCCCGGTGCCGGCGCCGCGCCCTGGAAACCGGGCGGAGTAGCCATGCCGCCACCGGGGCACAAGAGCCCACAGATGAGCTATGTGGAACTCACACCCGACCTCTTCCCCAACCGACGCTCAGCCGTCGCCACCGGCGAGGAACTGCTGATGGCGGCCGCGAGCGGCTTCACCGCCGGGGAGCCGTGGCCCGCTCTGGTGCTGCACCACACCGCGGGCCACCACGGGTTCGCCCTGCTGCGCAAGGGGTCGGTGGTCACGGCCCACCAGTGGGACCCGGCCGCCCCGGTCATCGACCACGCCCAGGCCGCCGCGACGGCCCAGGCACTCGCATCGGCCTTTCCCCCGGCCGGCCCGCGTCCGCTCATCACCCTGCTGCGCGGTGGTGACGACCCCGCCCGCCGACAGCGTCAACTGCTCGCCGCACTCGGCCTGCCCCCGCTCCCGGACGGTTTCGGTGAGCGCGACGAGATCCTGAAGGACGCGCCCGGGGCTCAGCTCGTGCTGCGGCGCGGGGTACTGAAGGGCATTCGCGACAGCATTCGACGTAGGCGCCCTTGAGCGAAACCCCTTCCTCGCAACTCACGCCTTTCACCAGGCAGTTACCCATATAGGGGGACATCGCTCCCACCGCTTCGCACGCATCTTCGGAAGGGGTTCCGCTGCCGTCGAAATGACCGTACGGTCCGTCCGTAACTCCTGCCCCAAACATGGAGCTGCGCGGTGCTGACACCTGGAATCACCCAAGAGCGGCTGACAAGCGTCGCCCGCTGGGCCCTGGCCCACGTAAACCGCTCGGAACGTCCGTTGATCGCGGAACGCGTCCTTGGAGCCGTCTGCCAACGGATCGACGATCCACGAGTGCGGGCCGCACTGCTCGCCGAGGGAGCCGAAGCGCGCCTGACCAGGGGATATCTCCCCCGGCACCTCCCCCAGGCGTTCACCGCCCAGCTCGCCTGCGCTGACCTTGAGCACAGCGAGGGCCGCTGGGCCGCGGCGGGGACCGCCACCACCCGGGCACTGCTACTCGCCTACCACCGGGTGGTCCATCTGGACGGCCCGAGTTCGCCGCTGGCCGAACAGCCGGCCCGGTTCACCGCCCCGCTGCGCAAGAGCAGGGCCGCGAAGGCCCTGCGCAAACCCCGCGGGCGAAAGGGGCCGGCCGCCCCGCCGCCCGAGGAGCGCCCGTTGCGGCTGCTCATGGTCCACCACGGCAACGACAACTTCCTCCGGCCGATCCTGGCCCACTACGCCCACCACGCGGGAGTGGAGCTCCAGACGCTGGACACCGCGTCGGATCCGGTGGTCGCCCCGCTCGCCAAGGGGGCCGGCCGGCTCGTACAGCGGGCCATGGGCGGCCAGGTCGGGTACGGGGCCGAGATCGAGCGGGCGCTGCGGCCCCGGCTCGACTGGGCCGATGTGGTCTTCGTCGACTGGTGCGCCATGGCGGCGGCCCTCTTCACCCTGGTCGACCCGATGACCACGCGGATCGTCGTCCGGTTGCACAGCTACGAGGCCTTCAGCCTCTGGCCGCACATTGTCGACTTCTCTCGCGTCGATGATCTGATCTTCGTCAGTGAGCATGTCCGCGACCTCTGTGTCGAGGCGGTGCCCCGGCTGAAGGAGAAGGGCGCGCCCAGGCTGCATGTGATCGACAACGCGGTGGAGTTGACGCCCTTCTCCCGGGCCAAGCGGCCCGAAGCCCGCTTCACCCTCGGTCTGGTGGGAGTCGGCCAGGTCGCCAAGGACCCGCGGTGGGCGGTCGAGGTGCTTCGGCTACTGAGGGAGAAGGACGACCGCTACCGGCTGAAACTGGTGGGTGCCCCGCTGGATCCCGCCGTGGGCCCCGCGGCCGCCCGCTACCAGCGGGCGTACCAGCGTGAGGTGGCCGCCTTCGGGGCGGCCGGTGCGATCTCCGAGACGGGCCAGACCGAGGATGTGTCCGGCGCGCTGGAGGACATCGGGGTGATCCTCAGCAGTTCACTGCGGGAGAGCTGGCACCTGGGTCTGGTGGAGGGTGCGGCCAGCGGCGCCGTGCCCGTCGTACGCGACTGGCCGTTCTTCGCCGACAAACCGCACGGCGCTCGGGCGCTCTTCCCCGACGACTGGGTCGTGGCCACCCCGCAGGAAGCGGCGGCGCGGGTGCTGAGGCTCACCGCGACCGAGGACATGTGGCTGAAGTCGGGCCATGAGGCAGCCGAACACGCACTGGCCGCCTGGGACTGGACCCAGGTGAAGGACCATTTCGACCGACTGCTACTCGGCCCCCACCGGGACGTATGCTCGGCTGGCGAAGACGCCATCCGAAAGGCAGCAGAGTGAATCACAGGGTCCAACCCACCGCCCAGGTCGACGAGACGGCGGAGATCGGTGCCGGAAGCAGCGTCTGGGAGCTCGCCCAGATCCGCGAGAAGGCCCGACTGGGCGAGGGCTGTGTGATCGGCCGCGGCGCCTATGTGGGCACCGGTGTGCGCATGGGCGACAACTGCAAGCTCCAGAACTACGCACTGGTCTATGAGCCCGCGGAGCTGGGAGACGGGGTGTTCATCGGCCCCGCGGTGGTCCTCACCAATGATCACAACCCGCGCTCGGTCGACCCCGACGGCAAGCAGAAGCGCGGCGGCGACTGGGAGGCCGTGGGCGTGAAGATCGCCGACGGTGCCTCGATCGGTGCCCGTTCGGTGTGTGTGGCCCCGCTGGAGATCGGCCGTTGGGCGATGGTCGCCGCGGGAGCCGTCGTCACCAAGGACGTACCCGACTTCGGGCTGGTCGTCGGGGTCCCGGCGCGGCAGATCGGTTGGGTTGGCCACTCCGGTGTCCGGCTGGTGGAGCGCGAGGGCGAACCCGGGGTGTGGGAGTGCCCGAAGACGGGCGCCCTCTACGACGAGAAGGACGCTCGCCTGACCGAGCGCTCAGCGTAACGAAGCCTCCTCCCGTGCGGCCGGTGCTGTGCTGGCCGCACGGGCGTTCCGTATGGGTGGGTCCCTCCCTCCCACAGCCCTCGAAACGACGTGTACATGTCTCAGAGCGACGTCCAGACACCCAACAAGCAGATAGGCGTCACCACCTCCGGGGAGGCGGCCAAGGCGGAGCAGCGCGCGCCGGGCGAATCCCCACCGGACGGCAAGTCCCCCCAGGCCAAGGCCCCCGCCCGCCTCTACGCCCTGGACGGGCTCAGGGTCGTCGCCGCCGTGGCCGTCCTGCTCTTCCACTTCACCGGCATCGACAAGGCGACCGATGTCAACTGGGGTGAAAACCCTCGGTACTTGTTCCCGGAGCTGTTCCCCTTCACCAAGTACGGCTCCTACGGTGTCCAGCTCTTCTTCATCATCAGCGGCTTTGTGATCTGCCTGTCCGCGTGGAACCGCACCCCGGGGCAGTTCGTCAAGGCCCGCTTCCTCAGGCTCTTTCCGGCCTACTGGTTCTCGGTCGTGGTGGGCGTCCTGGTGTGGCGGCTGCTCCCCGACAGCGAGCGCCAACTGCCCACGATCAGTGACTCCCTGACCAATCTGACGATGTTCCAGGTGCCCATGTCCGCGACCCATGTGGTGGGCGCGTACTGGACCCTGTGGATCGAGCTCTGCTTCTACCTGGTCTTCCTGCTCGTTCTGATCAAGGAGATCAACTACCAGCGGGTCTACGTCTTCGCCTGGTCGTGGCTGCTGTTCTCGGTCATCGCCCAGCAGAAGTCGACCGGCCTGCCGATCATGAGCACCATCGCCCCGGCCATGAGCACCGCGCTCTTCGTGGCCGGCATCGCGATGTATCTGATCTACCGGTTCGGCCCCGATCTCAAGCTGTGGCTGCTACTCGGCGGCAGCTGGCTGATCATGCAGAGCGATCTGATGGAGCACGCGGTCAATCTGCGCGACAACCGCGACTTCGACCGCAGCCCGTGGGTGGTACTCGCCCTGGTCACCGGCTTCTACCTGCTGGTGCTCGCGATCGCGCTGCGCAAACTGGACTGGGTGAACTGGCGCTGGCTGACCACCGCGGGCGCCCTGGTCTATCCGCTCTACCTGCTCCATGAAGAGCTGGGCTGGGCCCTGATCCGTGAGCTGTACGGGCATCTGGGCGCCTGGCCCACCCTGGGCGTGACGGTAGGCATCCTGGTGGCGCTCTCCTGGCTGGTGCACCGCTATGTGGAGCGCCCATCGGTCACCTGGCTCAAGAAGCGCCTCTGACCCGATCGGGAGTACGGCTGAGGGCCCCGCACCATCCGGTGCGGGGC
>NZ_JAMQAW010000079.1 GCF_023701525.1 Streptomyces albipurpureus | reverse complement strand
GCCAGCCCGTCACACGATCCCTGATCGCCTACGACCACTAATCACATCGGAATGAGTCGTCTAGGAGTGCGTGGAGTTCGAATCATGGGGCTGCTGTGAGGTGCTTCAGCCACATGATCGATCCTCGGAAGTGGGATCCCGCTTCGTAGCTTTCCGGGGATCTGCCATAGCGGGTGGCGAGTCCGCGCCAGGTTTTGATCTTCTCGAAACGGCGTTCCACAGTGTTGCCCTGCCGGTACCCGGTGCGGGTCGAAGGTGACGGGCCGGCCGTCGGCCGAGCCCCTTCTTCTGGAATTGGTGGCCTCATCGTTCTTCTCCGGGATACCGCTGTGATCCCCCGTGTGCGCAGACAGGTGCGGTTGACCTTTGACGAGTAGGCATTGTCGGCGGCCCCGCGCTGGGTCGGGTGCACGGGTGGCCGACCTGGAGCCTTCGCGAGGGTCCGGGCACGGCGCCGGCCCGCGCGCCGTTGCTCACATCGACCGTTCGCCGGTCGTCAACCGGTACGGAGTCAGAAACCGGAGACGCGGACAACGGTCACGGTGACGACGCTGGGGCTCACCTCGTAGCGGACGATCGCGATTCTGCCGATCGGGGCATCCCGCCGGTCCCGGCTCCCCCGGACCTCGCTGGAACCGCAGCCGTAGGGGTCTCGTGTGATGGCGGCGATCTTGGCGTCGAACACTTTGCGGTCCGCGGCCGAAAGCGCCTTACGACCCGCCTGCGCTACGTCGCTGTAGGCGAGGCGATAGTTCATCCGGCGCTCCGGTATTCGTCGTCACCGAGGTCTTCGGCGAAGGTGACGTCGGAGAAGTCTCCGGACCGGACGCGGCTGAGGAGGGCTTCTTCGGCCGCATCGTTCTCCGTGGGGATGTTCATCGCCCACCGACCCAGGGTGAACTGGATTTGATCAGGCGGCGTGTTCTCGATCTCGTGGATGAACTCGTCGCGCAGCTCTTCGGGCAGGGCCTCCCGTACACCGCGGATCGTGGCGGGTACCTGTACCGGTCCGCCCTCCATATACATGGTCTGCTGATGGCCAGCCATATGGGTTCCCAATCTGTCCTTGCGGGCGCTGTCCCTCGGCATCCTAGAAGTGTGGCGACTACCGGTGCACCCCTGTCGGCCCGGCGCGCGAGAACCGCCGGGAGCACGCAGCCAGGGCGTGCGCCCCCTGTGGGCGGCAGGCACGTTCAGGCAACAGACCGCAGGTCAAGGGTGGCGAAAGTCCATGGCAGCGGCAACACCCGCCTGCACACGTACTACGAGTGCCTCGGCTTCCGGCACGTCCGAACCGTCGAGACCATGCCGTCCTCCACCCGCCGCTCCCACACCGGGCTGGCCCACCGTATGGGGCTGCCGGTGTAGCCAGGGCGACCCACCGCGGATCGACCGATCCTCAGGCGGGCACCGTGAAGGGACCGCCAGTCGTAGTCGCCAGGCACGACCGGGTCTCTACCCGGTGCGGGCGATGCGGCATAGCTCGGTGCCGTGGTGGTCACCGCCCGCCTCCAAGCGCGGAGACGGCTGGGTTGTCACCTGTCTGTGGCACTGCTGGCGAATGCTGGAGCGATCCGCGCGCAGCGGGCCGCGTAGGTGGTGAGGTGCTGAGTGGTGAAGTGATGGAGATTCCAGTCCTCAGCTCGGACTTCGCCGCCGGGCCAGGTGTAGGCCCAGCCCGTCTTGCCTGACGCCAGTGTGATTTCGCGAAGGTCGTAGCGGTCGTCCTCGAAGAGATCGAGGATCCTCCACTCGGTGGGGGTGAGGTCGGTCAGCAGCAGTCCGGAAGCGGTGGCGTTGGGGGCTGGCACGAGTCCGGGGTAGACGCGGCTTTCGAGTGCGGCGGCGCGCCATCCGGGTGCGAGGGCTGGTATGCGCGCGGGTATGCGGCCTAGGAGCGCGGTGAGGACATCGTTGGCTTGGAGTGTTCCGTAGGTGAACAGAGTGGTGGGTGAGGGTGCGAGGCGGTTGGGGTGGCCAGCGGTCGCGGGGGTGGTCTGTGTGGTGGGGTGAGTCATGGTTCTCATCGTTGGCTGGGGAGGAACATGGCGTTGTACAGGGGAGATTCGGAAGCGTGTTTGATCTGTCCCATGATCGTATAGCCCCATCGGAGATAGGCATCGTGGGCGGGTTGGTTGTCGACGATGCAGGTCAGGGTGGTGATGGTCTCGGGGCGTGTGGCGATGATGGAGTCGTGGATCTTCCGCCCGAGGCCCTGACGCTGGGCCTGGGGGAGGACCATCAGCTCTCGGAGCCAGAAGACGTTTCCCTCGTTGGCGAGTTGGGAGAGGCTTGGGGGCCTGCGGGAGCCGAGTGAGGTCCACCAGGGTTTGTCGGCGGGGAGGGTCGCTCCGTGCACGTAGCCGACGATTCGGCCGTTGAGACGAGCGGTCACGGTCTCGAAGCCTTCTGTGGGGAAGGCGGCTTCCAGGCGGTCACGGAAGGAGCCGACTGAGAAGAACGGATTGTCGGTGTAGGCGGGTGTGTCGTAGACCGTGGCGTACACGTCGATCAGTTCGTCGGTGATCTCCTTGGCCGCTGTGCCGTCGTAGCGCTGGAACTCCGGAAACATGGCGCTCACCTCTTCCTGTCTTCCTTGGGGCTGGTTAGGCGACGAGTGCGTGGATCTGTTCGAGCAGGTCTTTCACGCCGCGGGCCCGGTGGTGGGGTGCCAGGCCGTCGCGGACGATCTCCAGCTGTGTGAGGGCCCTGTTGGAGGACATGCCGCCCTGCACCAGGCGGAGGGTTTCCTTGGTGGCGTCGATGCTGTGGTCGATATCGCCGGTGCCGATCGCCGCGGCGGACAGGCGGCCCAGGCACATCCCGCGGTTGCGCGAGTGCGCCACATCCTGAAGGCCTTCGGATGTCGCCAGGAGTTGCTGGGCGCGGCTTGACTGGCCGAGATCAAGGCGGCACATCCCCTCCAAGCACGTCAGTTCGGCGAGGTTCAGGAAGCTGGTCCAGTCGGGGTCGCGTTCCCCTGGTCCGTGTTCCCATTCTGTCCAAGCTCGTTTGATGGCGGCCTCGCAATTGAAACTGTCTCCGATCCGGGCATATCCCTGTGCCTCGCGGATCGCCAGCAGGGCCGCGACTCGCGCAGGTGCGTGCCATTCCTTGGAGTGGGCCTGGGCCAGGCGCGCGAAGCGTACGGCTTCTCTGCCCTTGTCCAGGTCGACCGCCTGGCGAGACATGATGCTGAGCGTGCGGCTGGCGAGCGCATCGTCACCGGTCAGCATGGCCGCGTTCAACGCCTCGGAGAAGTATTGTCTGGCCTGAGCCTGAAGTCCGGAGTCATAGCTGAACCAGCCCAGACTGGTGGTGAATTTACCCGCGACCGCGTGGAGCTGCCGGCCGAGGTTGTCGTCGTAGGTGCCGCGGTCGATCATGTGGTGCACCCAATGCAGATGCGCCCGCGTGGGCTTCCACAGACGATTACCGCCGAATTGCTGATCGATGGCGTCCATGTCGTCCGCCGCGTCCCGCAACAGATCCACTTCGGCCTGACCGATACGCCACTCCGCATTGCACTTTGCACCGGCCGTTGTGCGAGCCAGCCAGGGCGGTGGATCCTGATCGGCGAACGGGGCCAGCTCCCTCCGGGCGGGCAACAGCGGCACGGGCGATGCAGCTGGTTCCGCCGCAGAGGTTCGCGCTGACAGAGTCGACTCCGGTGTCGTGGGCTGATGGCCTTGCGGGTGGAGACCCAGTTCCTCAACGGGGCGCTGCCAGTACTCGGTCAGCACGGCACGAGCGTCGGGATACGGCCATGGACGCGGCTCTCGCCCCTCCCACTTTCGGTACTGGCGCACCGTGAACGTGGGCGCCGTGTCAACGCGACCTTCGTCGGCGAGGCGGAGCGCGAGCACGTTGAGGTCCTGGACCACCTTGTCCTGCGACCGGTGAAGGCTCTCGCGTAACCGCTTCATCTGACTCATGAACACCCCTCGTCCGCTGATTCCCTTTCACGGTAGCGGGCTGTCCACGCCCCGGAAGCCAATTCACCGACAAAACCGCAGGTGAGAGAACGCGCCCGGGACAGAGGGCCGGTAGAAGGACAGTCGAGGGCATGATGAAGACCCCTGCTGTTCCGGCAAAGGACCTGGCCAGACACACACCCCCTCCGCTGCACTAGGTGACGCCAAACGCACAGTGCGTGGCGAGGGTGACGTGTCAGGGAGGCTCCATGGGAATCCCCGCAGAACCAGGCGAACACAGAGAACTGTCCGCTTGGTTCGCCGAGGCCACACCTTCCCCCCGCGACGCACTCGAAGGGTGGCGCCGAAGCCCCAACGAGGCGCGCCGTCTCAACACGGGCATTACTTTCGACGCCGTGCTGGCCGAGGTGCCCCTCCTCGAACTCGCCCACTCGATCCTGCGCAGCTATGAGCAGCCGGTAGGGCCAGCCGTGACATACGACAACCTCGCCTGCGCCATCGTCCTAGTCCCCCGAGGCACCGCCATCCGTTGGGACGAGCTCATAGCCCCGACCGAATGGCCCCGGCACCCCCGTCGTCCGATCTGTCTCGGCCCGGGGCACGCGATCAAGATTCCTCCAATCTGTACAACTGCACCGTCTACCCGAGCCGTCGGCGTGATCGCGCGATGGCTGATACCACCCGGCGAGGACCTCCCGGTGACCGCCACTTCCATGCTCACAAGCCCCGCTCCCTTGGCACGGTGTCTCGTCGAAGCCCGCGCGGCCTACGCGCGTCAGACCGCCGGTCCTCAACCGACGCCCGTTGCGCAGAATCGCACCGGACTGCCCATCCTCAACACCATGACCTCATCCACGCGAACGCGCCTGCCCGCCTCGCCCCGTACCTCACGAACCGCAGACATCCGATCACCAGGCAGCGCAAGGGCCCCGGACCGGGCGGAATTTCGTCCTCAGGGCCTGCACAGATGATCTTCGTGGTGACGAGCGTGCTCGCGAACAACTCCCATGCCCCCTGCCGCTTCGACAAGAAGAGCGGTTGGGTGAGGCGCCCGAGCCCGGCGGCCCCTTGGCGCTACCTCCTCTGGAGCTCTCGTATGACCCCACCCGACCTGCTCAACCAGGCCCGACCATGGTGAGTCCCTTCACGCCACGGCGCACTCGGTCCGCGCTGCATACCTGCACGGCGCCACCAAACCCTGGGAACCAACCCACACGCCTGCCCCGCCTGCACAGAGGCATGCAAGGACCGGCCACTCCTGCCCTCAACGTCCGCGCCCTCAACGTCCGCGCCCTCAACTCCGCCACCGACAGTTCGCGCACGGGCCCGTTGCCGTACGGTCGGCCCGCCTCGGGCCTCCAGCCTCCCACTGCTGTGGTGCCCGCTGATAAACCCGACCGCAACTGTCAAGCCATGACCTCGCCGGCGCGCTCCGACAGTGCTGCGCCAGACCAGCCAAACCCGTTGACCAGTGCATCAGTGCTGTTGTGAGCGGAAGTCAGAACACTTTGTTCCGACGCCTCGCGAATCCGTCTCTACGGTTGCAACCTCGGAGCTTTGGCGAACAGCCAGTCCGGCAACACCCGGACCGCAATGCCCCGCTCAAGGGAGACCTGGGATGACGAACGCAGAAGCCTACCGACTGCCGCGCTGGCCGCGACTCCCGCCACCGGAACACGACCTGTGACGCGAGGCACCGGCAGGACGCACTCGCCCACCCGTCCTCTCTCCAGCACTTCGGCGTAGCCGCTCGCACCACCGCCAGGAACCGGTTCGAACCTCACCTCCCCTTCCCGCTTTCGGTCACAAGGACGTGATGCGCATGACCCCCGCCTGGCCTCCCCGATCCATCGACCACAAGGCTCTCGTGGTCGCCTACACCAACGTCCTGTCCTGGCCGCTGCATCTCGGCGGTGTGCCGGTGACCGAGGCGGGCATCGATGCGGCGCTGGACCGGTCGACACACGGTGTCTGGTCCGTGTTGTGCGAGGACCTTTTCGACGCCGTGGTCATGCCGGCCGACGCGGGCCGCAAAGTGGTGCTGGCGATGCAGCGGGGCAAGGATCACCAGGACGTCGGGGCCGTGGTCCCGTGCCTGCTGGCAGGCTCGTGGCGGATCTTCTTCGTCCAGGCCAGGACCGGGTCCGTGATTTCGGGTGCCCGGGTGCTGTCGGCGATGCAGCGGGTGGCCCTTCCGCCGACCGAGGGGTCACGGTGGGAAGTGCCGCCGTGGAGCCGCGCAGAGCCCCGCCGAATCGAACTGCCCAACGCACAGATCCTCGTGGGGTGGTTGAGCAGCCCCCCCGACGCAGCCGCGGCCCGCCGGTAGTCCCAGCAACCCGGTCCTGAGCAGCCCGCTGGCCCGTCGCCCCCTTGTCCTCCTCGACTACACCGCTGTTCCGACCTGTTCGGAGGGTCGCATGCCCACCACCCAAACCGCCGTCCTCTACTCCTGCGAACCCGATGCGGCCGCGGCCATCGCCGCGCTCGATAATCTGACCCGCTCCGCCGAGGCGCAGGGGTACGCCGTGCGGGCGGCCGTCGCCGATACGGCCGCACGGTGTGTCCCTCTGCCAGAGCGGCCCGGGTGGCGCAAACTCAAGCCGCTGTTGGCGGACCCCGCGCAGGATCGGTTGCTGGTGCGGTCGCAAACAAGGCTCGGCTGGGACGACGCCCACCGTGCGCGGGCGCTCGACTGGCTGTATGAGCAGAAGGTGGAGGTGCGGGCGACGGAGCCGGCCGCGTGGGAGACCGCTGACTGGATTCGCCTCTGGGCCAACGCGGAGTGCGGTCCCGCTTCAGCTCAAGCCGGGGCTCCTCCTCAGACACCAGCGCAAGGCATGTGTTGTGCGGTGTTCCCGGCGTTGGAGGCGAACGTCCGCGTGGCTCGCGGGTTGGCCTCGCAAGTTTTGCGGTCGTGGGTGCCGGTGCTGAACGGCGTCGACGTCGACATGGTGGTGCTGGCCGTGTCCGAGCTGGTCACCAACGCCGTCATCCACGGCTCCCGTCCCGGCGACCCCGTCGCCGTCAGTGTGGAACGCGACGAACGGACCCTTCGCGTCAGTGTGGAAGACCGGTCGGTCGCCTTGCCCTGCCCGCGCGCTGCGGGAGACGGGGAGGACTCCGGGCGCGGGTTGGGCCTCGTCGCGGCGAGCGCCGACCGCTGGGGAGTCATCCCGCGCACCGACGGCACCGGCAAACAGGTGTGGCTGCTCAACCACCTCGACCGAGCACACCACCGCCTGGTCGTCGCCGCCTGACACGGCCGACGAATCCCGTCGCCCATCCTGCTCTGGGAGCTTCTGTTATGACCTCTCCTCTGTCCTGGGTCGAGCTGGGACCGCCTCGCCGCCCTACCGCGCCCGCAGCCTCGGGTCTTCGGGCCTGGCTACGCCACACCGTCGGACCGATCCGTGCTCCTCGTCGGTCACACACGCCCCGACACCACGAGTTTGCCGAGGAGGCATTCACCGTTGACGAGGCGCTCGGCACGGTTCGCCTACTAGTGTCCTCCGACGGTTCCCTCCCGAGCGCGGAGGAGATTCACGCCGTGGCGCGGGCCTCGCTGGCCGGTCACGTGAGTGCCCTGGTCGCGACCCTGGAGCGGCAGCAGCGCCAGGGCCGGCGGTTCTCCTGGGAGCAAGGGCGGTTGATCGGTCGGGCCTGCCGCCACGCAGCCCGCCCGAGGCGCAACGAGGCGGGTACGGATGCGACGATCGACCTCGTGTGGCTCGCAGAACACGTTCAGGAGCTCGCAACGATGGTCGAGCAGTCGGCTGACGCGCCTGGTTCCCTTCGGTGGCGTCTGACTCGTGCGGGCGGTGCGTGATGAAGGCCGTCCTGTACGCGCACGAGCCGCGATGCCCGGAAGCGGTACCCGTTGACCGGGAGGCCGGGCGGGTCGGCGCGTGCCGCCCGGATCAGGGCTGGAGCTGGTGCAACGCCGGCGTTCTGCTCCCCACCGGGGGCGTCGTGGCCTTGCATGAGCCCTCGTCCGACAACCGGTTGAAGCGACTTGGTGGGGGGCTCGGTGCGCTGTCAGCTGGTCGTGCGCAGCATGTCGCGGGCGCGTTGGTCGAGTTGGGCGGCGGGGCGGATGTCGCGGTTGCGGAACTGGGCGAGGTCGGTGCGCAGGCGGGTGAGGGCTTTGCGGGTGCGGGCGGAGCGGACGCCGGTCATGTGGTCGAGGGCTTGGTGCCAGGTGGCGCAGGCTTGTTCGACGCTGCCTTGTTTGAGTTGTTGTTCGGCGCTGGCGACGAGGTCGAGGGCGACGATTCTGGCGTAGGTGCCCTGCGGTCGGGTGCGGGCGGCGCGGGCGTATTGGGTGGCGGCGGTTTGGTGGTCGCCGAGGGCTTCGTGGACTTTCGCGGTGCGGGAGTAGACGGATGCGGCGGGCGGTCCCCAGGCCAGGGCCCAGAACGGGATGTCGTCGCCCTGGTCGGCGGTGAGCAGTGTGTGGGCTGTCTCGGTTTCGGTGAGGGCGCGTTGGGTGTGTCCGGCTTTGGCCAGGGTGTGGGCGTGGACGATGCGGAAGAGGGCTTCGGTCGCGGGATCGACTTTGCCTTGGGCGCGGTTGAGGCCGGTCTCGGCGAGAGCGTTGCAGTGTTCGGGTCGGTGGATTTTGAGGCCCTGCATGGCCATGGTGCGCATGACGAATCCGTCGTGGCCGGTGACCCCGGATTCGACGGCGAGGGCGTAGGACTGCAGGTAGTAGCGCTGGGCGAGGCCTTGTTGTCCGGCGTCGTAGGACTTCCAGCCGAGCAGGTGCACGCCGCGGCTCGCGGCGGACAGCATCTGGGAGCGGGCCTCGGCGGTGCGGAAGCGGGCGCGGCACAGCGTGGCGACGTCGTCGCGCAGGTATTGGACAAGGGCGCTGCGTCCGTGGGCTCCTCCGTGGCGTTCGTCCATTTCGGTGAAGAAGTGGATCATGTCGCGGACGGCGGTGACTTCGGCCATGCCGATGGTGTGGCCGGTGTGGGCGGCGGCTGTTCGTTCGGCGATGTCCGTGACGTGGGTCAGGGGGAGGGCGGCTGCGGCGACCGAGTAGGCGGAGGTGGTCAGGAACTGGCGGCGTTCGATGTCGCACCTCCACATCGGGATCAGGGCGTCCAGCGGATCGGCTTCGAGGGACAGGCCCATGCTGTCATCGTCGTCCGGGGCTGCCGCGAGTCCGAGGTCGTGTGGGGTGAGCAGGCGTCCGAGGCGGCGGGACAGGGCGACGGCGAGGTAGCGGCCGGTGTTGGCGGCGGGGGTCGCGCCGGCGATCCAGTGCTCGACGGCGGATTTGTTGGTCCGCAGCGTCACACCGCATTCCGCGGCCACGGCGCGAACCGCTGCCGCCACAGCGTTGTAGGTCCACCCCGACTCGGCGACGAGGTTCTTCAGTTGGGTGTTCGGCGTGCGGATGGTCATCGAAGCACCTGCTCGTATACCGGATATACCGCGTGGTCTGCCTCTCACCGTACCGCTCAGGTGGGGGCGCGTAGTTATCTGACTACTGACCGGTTCCCCTCCTGCGAGAAGGAGTTCACCGCCCCGTTCCCGTGCGCCGCTGCTCCGTCCGTTCGCTTCGCGCATGCCGGCCGGGCACGGGGCCGGGTGCGGCCGCCTCCGGCCCGTTGCGCCGCTGTGATCCGGCACCGATCTCCCGACCAGGCACATCACCCGCACCGTTCGGAAGTCTCCCCCATGCAACCTGTTGCTCTTCCTCTCATTCCCTCCTCCCTGCGAGGGCCGGTCGGGGCTCGTGCCCGACAGCGGCTGGCTGCCGTCCGCTTCCGACTGCCGGGCCGCGGGCACCTTAAGCACGCTGTTGCGGTGAGCCAGGCGCTGCGAGCGGTGCGAAGCCTGCTGGCCACCGACGGGCCCCTGCCGCCGCAGGAATCCCTCCATGACCTCTACGGTCAGATGGCCGAGCACGGGCGGGCGTTTCTGGGCATCGTGGAGAGGCAGCAGCGGCGCGGCCGTGTACTCGCCTCCGGTGAGCGGCGGTTGCTCGCCCTCACCCGCGCCCGCGTGGAACAGTCGGCGTCGGTCGGGTCAGGGATCGCGGCGGTGGTTGAGCTCGTACAGGTCGCGGAGCTGGTCCACGACCTCGCCCTGCTGATACGACAGCATCGGCCTTTGCGTGCGCTGCGGCGACGGCTCGGACTGAGCGGGGGCGTCCGATGACCCGCGCCCACACCCCGGTGTGCCCTCTGTATGAGTCGCGTGACCACGACACGGCGCGGACCATGGCCGCCCACCCGCAACAGGGCTGGTGTGTTCGCTGCACCTCGTCGACGTCATGGGGCGCTGCGAAGGTGGCCAACCAGTGACCTCTGTAAGCCTTCTCGGGCAACGAGCCGACCTTGGTGGGGACTTCTCGACCATCGCGAACTCGGCGCGCGTGTATCAGCACCTGCTCGGAGGCTCCGCAGCCTACGCCGCCGACCGCACGGCCGCCGACGCCGTCTATGAGACCGCCGAGTGGCTCAGAACGGCCGCTCTCATCAATCGCGATTTCGGCGTGCTGTCGGTCAAGTGGTCCTTGGCCCACGGGGTGCGCCAGTTCCTTGACCTGGGCTGCGGCTACCCCGGTGCGGTCAACGTGCACGAGGTCACCGACACTGATCGGACCGGCTGCCCGGTCGTCTACGTGGACAACGATCCCGAGGTGTACGCGCATGCCAGATGCGAGTTGGACGAAGGGCCCGCAACCACCGTCGTCCACGCTGACTTCCTCGCCATGGACCAGCTCCTGGCCTGCGAAGCCGTGCGTACGGCGTTCGTCCCGGGTGCGCCCGTCGCGGTGCTCCTGCACGATGTGCTTCCGTGGTGCGCGGACGGTCCGGCCCTGGATCAGGCGATGGCCATGCTCCGTGCGTGGATGCCGGTCGGCAGCACCCTGTCCATCACCCACCTCACCGATCATTGGCACCACGCCACGATGCCCGACGTCACGGCGGCATTCGCCGGCCACGGTTTGCACGTTCACCCCCGCTCATCCGACGAGATCTCCGATCTGTTCGGCGACCTCGTCCAGCAGGACCCGGGGCTGACGGCCACCGGCCGGTGGCACGAGCACGGGCGATACGTCCACCACCCGCCGGAACACTCCGCAGCCTTCGCCGGAATCGCTGTCATACAAACCATCGTCCCCCACCACGGTGTACGAGACCGGACCGTCCTCGGACAACCGCAGCCTCTGCACTGCGAACGACACACCACACCCCAGAACGACATGGACAGGCGAACAGAACCCGTCCATGTAGCACCGAAAGGCCCTTTCATGGCAGCGAGTTGGACATCAAAGACACCCGCAAGGCTGATGGACATAGTCGACGACACCGGCGAACTCCTCCCCGACGGCCGTGTCGTCGCCCCACACCGGCCCGCCCCTGCCTCCTTGACGGGAGCGGCAGCATGACCCTGCACACCCCGTTCGAACACCACACCTCCACGACGCGGGCGCCGCGCGGCGGTCGACCACCGTAGAAGCCATGGGTGTGCCGGCGACTGCCCGCGACCCCGCACAGGTCCGGGCGCCCCTCCCTCGTCGGCATCACCCCTCCTCAGGGATCCATCCCTGCCAGCGCGTTGTTCCTCCCGGGTCGGGAGCAGCGGGTGGTGGGTGGTGGAGGAGCGAGGGTGCTCCCGGTGGTTCGTGTCGGCGTCGCGATCCGCACGAACCACCGGCCTGACCGTCCCCTGTCCGGGTGACGTGATCCATGGTCTCGTGCTGGTCGGTGGCCTGGTGGCCAGTGGTTCACGGTCAGCCGGGCCCGTTGATGTGACAGCGGCGACTCGATGGGTTCCACCGTGTGGTCACGGGGAGGCATACGGTCTATTCCCGTCAGTTCACCGGTGCGGGCGCTGAAGCACCCGGGCGCCGGGCAGAGCGGTCCCCCGTGCCCAAGCCGGGTCGGATGCCCGTGACGGGGCCCGGGCGCGGGGGACAACACCCGGCCCCTCGGCCGTTCTTCATTCCTTCTTTCCTGCGGCGCTCGCAGGGGGACTCTCACCCCCATGTGCCTCTTTTATCTGTCTTTGTTGTGGCAGAAGTGACCTTGTTCAGGAGAAGTCGATGACCGAGACGCTGTCGTCTCCTTTGCTCTCCGCTACCGCTATGCCCTCGGTGTCGTCCTGGGGGACGCCGGCGGGGGTACCCGTTTTCGTCCCGGAATCCTGGCGCGAATCCCTTCAGCAGCCTTCTGTCTCGGCGGACTTGGTGGCGCGGGCGGATTCGGTCCGGCGACGGCACCGTCACTGGACGGTGTCCGGCTGCGCCGAGGTTCCCGGCTGCTTCTACGCGGTGCTGGATGAGGGGGACGCGCGCACCCTACGTCGGATCGTTCTGCGGCATGGTTGGCCCGGCTACCGGCTCGTCGGCGGAGCGGGCGCCGAAGCGGCGATCGACATCGCGGTGAACGTGAGCGATCCCGCCCTGTTGCGTCGGCTGCTGCGGCTGGTCGACGAGGCGGTGGGGGAGGGTGACGCCCCTTGGTCGGGCTTGCCTCGGCTCACCAACCGGCTCATCGCCTTGGAGCAGGGTATCCCCGCGCTGCGTGCGATGGACACGAGCGGTTTTCCACGGAGGTTGGCGGATCGGGGGTCTTCCCTGCGGCGGGCTTCACCGCGTACGGAGGCGGTGGCCGCGGAAGTCCTCGCCGCGCAGGACCCACTCCTTCATTCCGGCTGGTGATCGCGGCCTCCGTGCCCTCTTCCCGCTGACGGTCCCCGACCACGTCAGCGTCGCTCTCCCGCCCCCTTCCACCAGCGCAGCTCTCCGCCGTTTCGACGCAGCATCCGAACCGGACCGACTCCCACCCACCCATCCGCCGCGCCGACTCGCCCCCTCTGCAACAGGGGGTGCCGGGCGCAGGCGCCGCAACGGCATCAAGGAACATGACGACCTACAAGCCTCAGAGCATGGCTGTGCTGAGGGAAGCACGGCAGCAGATGCTCGACCTGACGATGAGCGTGGAGCAGATCGCGGGCATGTTGGTACTGCATCACGGGCTGCGGCCCAGGGCTGCGTTCCGCCATGCCCTGGGTTGGACTCAGGAGGAGGCGGCCGAGCAGATCAACCGCCATTTGCCGGAGCATCAGGCTCTGTGGTCGACGCATGTCTCCCGGTACGAGTCATGGCCCACGGGCGGCCGGAAACCGGCCGGGAGGCATCTGGGCGCGATGGCCCGCGCCTACGGGACGTGCGTCGCGGACCTGTTGGATGACCTGGATCGCGCGGAACTCGGCGAGGAGCAGATCGGCGAGGTGCCGCGGGAGGTCGGGGAAGGCGCAGCTATGCGGGGTCGAGGTGCTGACGCGGGCGGGGTGGGGGCTGGAGAGCGGGCGGGGGGTTCGCGCACACTGGATGTCCTGGAGGATTGGGACATGCTGATGCGACGACGCACGCTTCTGGCCGCGGGCGGCACGGCCTCGGCCGCCTTGTTGGTGCCCACGCTGTCCGGGGCGGCGCTGCCGGAGGGGCCGGCGAACGCGCCGGTGTTGGAGGCGTGGGCGTCGTTGACGGATACGTATCGGCGGTTGGACAACCTGGCGGGTTCTGCCAGCGTGGTGGAGCAGGCGGGTGTGCATCATCGTCAGCTGGTGGACCGCTGGCAGGTGTCCAGTGGTGCGGATCGGGTGGGGTTGGCGGGCCTGGTGGCGGATTCGGGCGCGTTGATGGGGTGGTTGAGTGTGGATCGGGAGCGGTACAGGCAAGCGGGGGTGTACTACCGGCAGGTGGCGGAGGCGGCGCGGGAGGCCGGGGATGAGGGCATGTACGCGTATGTGGTCAGTCGGTGGTCGCGGGTGTTGGCCGAGTGCGGCCATCACCAGGACGCGTTGCGTTTCGCGGACGCCGCGTGTGCGGCGGCGGTGCGGGCGCATCCGGTGGTGCGGTCGTGGACGGCGGTCACCCGGGCGTATGTGCACGCGTGCCTGCGGGATGAACGGGCGTGCCGACAGGATCTGCGATCGGCACGCGCCTTGCTGGATTCCGCCGCGGGTCACGGCGAGCCGCCGCCGGCGTGTGTGCGGTTCTTCGACGCGGCGCATCTGGGGAAGTGGGTCGGTTACGCGTTGATGGAGTTGGGTTCGGTGCGGTGGACCCCGGCCGCGCGGCGCGCTTTGGACACGGCCGCGGCCAGTTGGTCGCGGGAGATGGTGCGGGGCGCCTCCGAGGTCAGTGCGGCGTGTGCGGCGGCGCGGATCGCCCAGGGGGAGATCGAGGAGGCCGTGGTCCTGACGCGACAGGCCTTCGACGTGGCCGCTCGCGCGGGCTCCCCGCGCAGCCTGCGCCGGGTCGCTGAGGTGCGGTCCCAACTCGCCCCCTATACCGATGTCCGCGCGGTGCGGGAGCTGGACGACTACCTGCTGAGTGGGGTGGGTAGCCTGCCGGGGTGACGCGCCGGGATGCCGCCCTGCTGCTGGTCCTTGGCGCTGTGTGGGGTGCTGTGTTCCCCCTGGCGTCCTTCGTCTTGGAGGAACTCGCCCCGGTTCCGGTGGCGGTCGTCCGCACCGGTCTGTCGGCACTGTTGCTGATCCCCCTGGCCGCCCGCAGCGGAGCACTCTGGCGGGCTTTGCGCCACCGACCGGGCCCGCTCCTCACCGCGTCCGTGCTCCAGATGGCCGTGCCCGTCCTGCTGCTCACCTCCGGCCAAGCCCAGGTGACGGCGGGGGTCGCGGGCGTCCTGCTGGGAACCCAACCCGTGTGGGCGGCCCTTCTGGCCACCGTCCTGGACCGGCAACTGGATCGGGCCACTACCTGGGGCGTCCTCGTCGGCGCCGCGGGCACCGTGGCCCTCTTCTGGAACGACCTGCACGGCCCCTCTACTCTCCTGGGCGGCACGCAACTGGTCGCCGCAGCAGCCTGCTACGCCGCCGGCGCCCTCTACATCCAGCGCGCGATGCCCGACGTCCCGCCCCTCGTGGTAGCCGCCACCGTCTGCTCCGTCAGCTGCCTGCTTCTCGCCCCCGCCCTGGCGTTCACACCCCTCCAGGTCCCCAGTGGGGCGGTCGGGGTGTGGCTCATCGTGTTGGGAACCGTGGCGACCGGCGGAGCCCTGGTCCTGTTCTACACCCTCGTCGACCGCATCGGAGCGGTGCGAGCCAACCTCGCCGCCTACCTCGCCCCCGGCTTCGCCGTCCTCTACGACATACCCCTAGGACACCAACCCACCCCCAGCACCCTCACCGGCCTCGCCCTCATCCTCACCGCCTCCGCCCTCGCCACCCACCCCTCACCACGCACCACCACCGCAACCGCAGAGCACGGATGACAACCTGCGGCTTACACAAGGGGCCCCTGCACGTCATCTCCCTGGCGCTTTCGCTGTCCCTTGGAACTCAGAACCCGCGGAACACACCGTGGTCGTCAGCTGCGCCAGTGAACTCCTCGAAGTCCATGTTCGCGCTCGCCAGGTTGTTCTCGATGCTCCACAACTCGACGGCCACCACACGCAAGCGCCCCCCGCTTCGTGTGTCCATCACGAGCAGGGGGAGTTCGGGCGAGGTGACCGTGGCCCCATCTGCCAAAACAAGAAGGGGGTGCTGGTAGTCCGGCGGAATCAGGTCGAGGGCTTGGTCGGGTGTCAGGCCCTCGTAATGCCGGTCTTCGACCAGGGCGACGTCAGCTGAAAAGCCGTCGGTGCTGGGCGTGACCAGCGCCGCCCGCAGAGCGTTCCAGGCACGGTTCGCCGAGAAGTCGGTGCGCACGACGAGTGCTTCCACGGTGCAGGGAAACTGCTTCATGCGCGGACGGTATCGCCGTCCCTGACCATGTCGCGAGGTCATCCTTGCGACAGGAAGTGGGCCGGGCGGCGGCTCCGTGTCAAAAGGCGCTGCCGTGTGGGGTTCACGGTGTCATGTCGGCCGTCTCTCATTCCTCGTTGGTGCAGCTCAGCGGGCCAGGTGATGGCAGCTGAGGGTGTGTGTGTCCGTCATGGTGTTGGGTGGTAGGGGGAAGCAGAATCATGCGGGCCAGGCCGATGTGCTCCTCAAGCGTGGCATCGAAGACCGCGGTCGGCGGATCTTGGAAGGTGCCTGACGGCGACTGTCCGGCCCCTCTGCTGCGCTTGGCGAGCCTGTGTACGGGAGACAGCGCGTGTTCACCACCTTGCAGACCTTCCCGGTACGGGCTTTCCCACCGGGACTGGTGACGGACGGTCCTGCTGCTGAATGCCGGTGCCTTAAGGCCCCGCCAACGCTGGCAGTGCCCGCAGCACCGCCACGGGGTCATCGACCGGGCGGGGCAGCGAAGGCGTGAGGCCGTGCGATGCCGACGAGCCTGGAGCGGTCTGTGACAGGTGAACTGTCCGCTGTCGAGCCGGTCGTCGGGGTGCACGCCCTCGGTTGTTGTGACGGGCGTTCCCCCACGGCCGGATCCCGTGCCGAGGATGCCCCGGCGACCCCCTTCTTCTCCATTCCCTGGACGATGAGAGACCTGACCTGATGCACCACGATCCGATCGCCCTGCTCGCGACGGGACCCTTCATCCTCGCGGCCCTGGTAGCTGTCTGGGTGGGATGCCTCCTGGTGCGTTCCCGCCGACAGGCGGCACGGCTGGAGGATGAACTCGCCTCAGGTGAACGAGTGTTGGCGTCGGTGGTGGCCCAAGGGTTGTCAGCGACGGCAGCACAGATCACGAGGGCCGTTCACCCTCCCCTTTCAGAAGGGCTGCGGGACACCGCCTTCGCGGGGCATCTCCACACGCTGGCGCGGCAGCATCTGAACGCGGTGGAAGGGGCGCGGGCAGAGGGGGCCGCGCAGGCCGCCGCGGGAGGGAGCACGGAGGTGATCGCGTGTGTGGCCCCGCGGCTGCACGCCCTGGCGACACGGGCGCTCGGTGTTCTGGATCAGTTGGAGAACGATACAGAGGACCCTGACCGGCTGCAGGCCTTGTTCCGGGTGGATCACGCGACCACGCTGACCCGCCGGTACACGGAGAGCCTGATGGTCGTGGGCAAGCACGGCTTTCCACCGAGCCGAGAGCCCGTCCTGCTGCCGACCGTGCTGCGGCAAGCCGTGGCGGAGACCGAGCAGTACAGCCGAGCACGAATCGTCGGATGGCTCCGCGAGACGATCATCATCCCGGCCCACGCCGGACCGGCGGTCATCCATCTCCTCACCCAGTTGATCGACAACGCCCTGCGGTTCAGTCGCGAGCCGGTTTCGATGCGCACCACCTGGGTCGCCAACGGGTTGGCGATCGAGGTGGAAGACCGCGGGCTGCACATGAGCGCACAGACACTGGACTGGGCCAACCACCTGCTGTCGCGTCCTGACCAGGTGGATGTCCGTCAGCAGTTGGCAGACGGCCGGATCGGCCTGCTGGTGACGGCGCTGCTGGCGGCGGAGTACGGCATCCACGTCGAGCTGCGGCAGAACGTTTTCGGCGGTACGACCGCGCTCGTCGTACTCCCCCATGAACTCGCTGTCGTCACCGAGGAGGCGTCCGCCCTCGCCGCGGGCGCATCGGCCGATGCTGGTGATGCCGTTGAGCCGCAGGGCGCTGTTGCGCAGCCTTCTGGGATGCGGGCCCGCGAGACCGGTTCCGTACCTGTGTCCTCGCCGCCGGTGTCGGCGAGTGTTCAGCCTCCGGCAGGCGTGCTGCCTCAGCGTCGGCGCCCGACGCCGCCAGGTGGGCGGATGACGGATTCGGGCGATGTGCCGGAGCTTCCCCGGCGCGAGCGCACCCGCGCTACTTCCCGTGCCGTGTCACCGACACCCGATGCCGACTCCCCCGCGGTGGAGGGTCCGCTGCCTGCGTTCGATCTGATGGCCCAGTTCACGGCAGGACTCCACCGGCCCGACCAGCACCCGGGCGACGTCACGCACTGACACGCCCACCTGGCCGTCCTTGCAGATCACCCCCCGACGAGCGCCTTGACGAACGCACCCACGATGGAAGGTAGGACGACATGACGAACGGTCGCCGTATGATGGCCCACCAGGTCGACGAGATGACCTGGCTCCTGGACGCCTTCGTGCAACGGGTCGGTCACCAGGCCCGGGCGATCCTTGCCACCCGGGACGGCCTGACCCAGTGCTACTCCGGACTCGAGCGGGACGCGGCGCACAGCCTGGGAGCTCTCGTCTCCGGGGTGAACTCCCTGGGCAACGGCGCCGCCGACATCCTGGCCATGCCATCGGGCAGGGTCCGCCAGACCGTCATCGAGCACGACGGATTCCTGCTGTTCGTCACCAGCGCGGGGGAGGGCACCCTCCTGGCCGTGGCAACCACCCCTGAAGCGCGTGCCGGAGTGGTGGGGCATGAGATGGGCCAACTGGTCCGCAGTGTCGGTGAGCACCTGAACAGCTCTGACCGCAACGCCGACACGACCACGGACCGTGGAGGGCGTTGAGATGCGGACCCTCATGGTGCGCAGTGCCCTGGAGACGAGGGTGCGCCCTTACGGGCTGACCCGGGGGCGTACGGCACCCAAGCACCGGCTGCGGCCGGAGTCGCTGCTCCAAACAGGTGCCCCCTGTGATCAGTCGGCGCCGGAAGAGCGGGCGGCGATCGAGCTGTGCAACCGCCCGCGGTCGGTGGCAGAGATCTCCGCCACCCTCCAACTCCCCTTACAGGTCACCAAAGTCATCGTGTCGGATTTGGTCGACCGGGGCGCGCTGGACCTCACGGTTCCGCCCGAGGCGGCGCAGAACAGTCCGCAGGTCATGGAGGCGGTCCTGGCCGGCCTGCGTACGAAGTGGAAGCTGTAGTGGGCGGGCAGGAGGCGAGGACCGTAGCGGGTCCGGCGTCGCTGAAGATCGTGGTCGCGGGCGGTTTCGGGGCGGGGAAGACGACGCTGATCGGCGCGGTCAGTGAGATCAAGCCCTTGCGGACCGAGGAGGTCCTCACCACTGCCAGCACGGGGGTGGACCATCTCCACGGGGTAGAGGCCAAGACGACGACGACCGTGTCCATGGACTTCGGCCGCATCACCTTCGACGAACCACTCCCGATGGTGCTGTTCCTGTTCGGCACGCCCGGGCAAGAACGGTTCGAGTCCCTGTGGGACGACCTGACCCTCGGGGCACTCGGGGCCGTCGTACTGGCCGACACCCGCCGCCTGTCGGACTCCTTCACCGCCGTCGACTACTTCGAGTCCCGCGGCCTGCCATTCCTCATCGCCGTCAACGAGTTCGACGGGGCCCACCGCTACAGCACCACCGCCGTCAGGGCCGCACTCGACCTCGACCCGCACGTGCCCGTGATGCCGTGCGACGCCCGCCAGGGCCAGTCCGCGGCTCAGGTCCTGATCCGGCTCATCGAACACCTCCAGAGCACCGACCACACCGCGCGGACCGTCCGGTCCGACCAGCCCACCCCAGCTTCGTCGGCTACCGCAGGAGTCCAGCCGTGACCGACCACTCTGTATCCGAGTCCGCCGACAACTGGCCGCTTCCCGCCACATCACCGGTGCTGCGCCTGCGACGCCTGCGGGAACTCGGCCTGCAGTTGGCACCCAGCGGCACCCTCGACGCGTTCGCCAGCCGTCTCGCCACCGACGCCGACGCCCCCTACGCCATGGTCAACTTCATCGGCGACCGCCAGTTCTTCGCTGGCCTGCACAACCCCCCGGACGGCAGCGACCTCCCCAGGGTCGCCCGGACGATGACCCTCGACCAGGGGTACTGCCCCAGCCTCATGACCCGCCGCAAAGCCCTCGTCCTCACCGACGTGTACGCCTCCCCCCGCTTCGCGGGCAACCCGGTCGTCGACCAGATCGGCATCCGCTCCTACGCCGGCGCGCCCCTCATCGACGACCAAACCGGCATCGCCTTCGGCACCATCTGCGTCGTCGACATCACCCCCCGCCCCGAACACACCGGCCAAGCCACCCTCAACCTCATCAAAGAACGCCGGGACGAGCTCCTGGAGTTCTTCCGCCAGCACTCCCCCCTCCCCCACCAGCAACACCAGCCCTAGTCACCACCACCAACCGGGAGGGGCCACGTGTCCACGGGAACACCCACCGAAGACCACCAACTGCTACGTCGAACAGTGCGGGACTTCGCCCAATCCGAGATCGCACCCCGCATCACCCACATGGAGGCCACCGGGCAGATCGAACGCGATCTCGTCACCGCCATGGCCCGCCAAGGGTGGATCGGCGTCACCATCCCCGCCGCCTATGGCGGCATGGACGCAGGTCACGTCGCCAAGACCGTCATCATCGAGGAACTGTCCCGTGTCAGCGCCGCGATGGGAGCGGCGGCCCAAGCGTCCATGCTCGGCGTCGCGAAGATCCTCCACCTCGGCAACGACGAGCAGCAGCACACCTGGTTGCCACAGATCGCCGAAGGCGTCTGTCTGCCGACGATCGCGGTCACCGAGACCGAGTCCGGTGGGCACGTCCTGGGGATGCGCTCCCGCGCCCGCCGCACCGGGAGCGGCTGGGTGGTGACCGGGCGCAAGGTCTACATCGGCAACTCCCACCTCGGCCACCTCCACGGGGTCATCGTCTGTTGGGCGACGCTGAAAATGCCGACGGAAGCGGCATTGAAGATGCCGATGAGTGAGGATGCGGA
>NZ_JAMQAW010000078.1:50536-109170 GCF_023701525.1 Streptomyces albipurpureus | reverse complement strand
GTGCCCGAGCCATGTGGCTCGGGCACCCCCCACGTTTTGCTTGAGACGTAGGCTCCAAATCTTCCCGCGAGCCCCGTACCTGCCGGTGACCACCGGCGAGCCGCCCCGGCACTCCACTGTATGAAGACCGCTCAGAAGGAAGCCCCGGAAGCGGACAGCCGCTGTGATGCGGACAAGAAGACAACCCCTCCGCAGCCCAAGGAGTCACAGCCCTCTTTCCCGGTAACTCTCGCGGGGGACACCGACGACAGGAGCGAACCCGTGAGACGACGCCGATTCTGCGCAGTCGGCGGTCTGGTCGCCGCCGCGCCCGCTACACAGATACCTTCACCCATCTGTGGAACCAGGCCCTCGACCCCGCACGCACCCGCAACCACCTCAAAGAACACATCCAGGAGCTCCACCTCGTGAACCTCCAGCACCCGCCCCTCCCTGCCCCGTCGACAATCACTTGAACGGTCTCCTCCTACAGCGGAGGCGGCGGCAACTGCGTCCAGGCAGCCCCCCATCCCAACACGACCGGCTACGTACTGCTCGGCGACTCCGAAAAGCCTCAGCAGGCCCCGCTGACCATCCGCCACAGCACCTGGCACGCCTTCCTCCGGACAACCGCCCAGCAGCCCTCGACTACCGCGTAGTCACTCCGGCCACAGACCGCCCCTCCCGCGCAAACTCGCCCGGGGTGGGAGGGGCCCAGGCGGATCGGACCGCGAGTTCACCCGATCGTATGTAACCCCGGCGTCCTCGCTTGAGAACAGGCCCAGCGCCACTACCGTGCCTTCCTGGACACGAGCCCGCCCGAGGGAGAACTCATGGGACTGAACGACCCCGGAGATCCGATCTGGAACGTCCCGCTCGCCGGAGGAACGGTAGCGATGCCCTCCACCCCGGACGGAATCCGCGCTCAGCTGCACGCGGACCCGCTCTCCGCGTTCGAGCACAAGCTCGCCCGCACCCCGGGTCAGCACCTGGCGTTCGTCGTCCTCGAAGCAGCCATCCCCGACGCCGTCCGGACCCAAGACCCGGACGGTGCGGCCCGGCTGATGAACGGAGATTTCACCGGCGTCACCGACGAGAGCGGCGAGCAGATCCACCTGCCCGGCATCGAGGGAGACGCACCCGTCTGGGTCATCCCCTACACGGGACAGGGAACCATCGAGATCCCCGCCACCATCGGCGGGGTCCGCACACGGCTCGACGGCACCCGGCGGGCCCAGTTCGACGCAGAGGTCGGCGCCACTCCCGCCCACCTGCTGCACTACACGATTCTCCAATGGGCAACCCCCGACGAAGTCACGGCCGAGACCGACGCCGTCGTCGCCCAGCTCCGGGACAATCCGCCACATGCTCATGACGACGAGGCGGTGGCCTGACTGGCCGCGTACCGGATCCAGTACGCCGGCCAAGCCGAGAAGGCCTACGCCGGAATGGACGACGCCTACAAGAGTCGGTTCGACGCAGCTATGCGCCAGACGGTGGCAAGCAACCCGTACGGACACGGCTCCAGCCCAGCCCGCCGCGGTCAGGAGGAGCACCGACGGCAAATCACCGCAGCGGGGTCGATCGTGCAGTACTACGTATCCGAAGCGGTAGCTGTCGTGACCGCAGTTCAGGTCGTGCGCGGCCTCTGGGGCTGACACAACCGCGCCATCAGCACGGTGGCCGAGACGTGCCACCACGACCGCCGTCACGACGGCAGATCCACCCGGTGCACGCCGACGAGAGCGCCGCAGCCGTGCTTCTAGTGTGCGGTGGTGTCCGGGCCACGGAGTCGACGCTGGCCCACAGCGCTTCCTCGAGTTCCCTTGGCTGCATCCGCGATCCCATCCACCTTCGACTGCTCAGGAGTGCACCGTATCCGCGCCACCCAGAGGGGCGGCGGGAACTGTTCCCCGCCTGGGCCGGAGCTGTGGAGGCATGGTGGGAAAGAGGAGGTCGCGGTGCCGGGCGGTGCCTGGAGCCGGGCGCGCAGTCGCGTCCGTTGATCGTCCGCGCGGAGTTCCGCAGCACGGCCCTGATCGCTTTCCTGTCTACGGTCGGCTCCTGTCCGGCCAGGGGGCCCTTGGCCCGGGACCGGCACCACAGGCCGGTCGATGATCCGGCCACGACATGACCGGAATCGGCCGCGATGAGGCAAAGCCGACCGTGACGCCGTGCCCTGATGTCTACCCTGCTCGTCATGACGATCGTCGAAGCGAAGAAGCCGCCGCGGGGGCCCGTGACGCCGAAGCCCGCCGGACGTCCGCCAGGGCCTGTCACGCCGGACAAGAACCCGCCGTTTCCCCCGACCCCGCCCGCGCCGCCCGTACCCGGGAACTGAGGTGACGTCCGGGCGCATCCGCTGGGCGCAGCTTCCCGAGGCGGTGAGGGGCGCAGTCGGGGAGCGCCTCGGTGCGTCGTTCACCGCCCGCGACACCGAGCACTCGGCTGCGGCCGGGATCGCTTCCCTGCTGGAGCTGGAATCGGGGGCGCTCGTCTTCGTCAAGGGGCAGCGTGAGCGTGTCCCCGCCCCCGGTGCCGTCCTTGAGGAGGACGACTCGTGGTGGGGGCCCGGCTGGTCGCCCGTGGACGAGCTGGATCTCGAAGAGGCGGTGAACCCGCACCTGCCCCCGAGCGCGCCAAGGGTCCTGTGGCGTCTGGACGGGAACGGCTGGCATCTCCTCGCTTTCGAGGGGGTTGCGGGCCGGGAGGCGGATTTCGTGCCGGGCTCGCCAGACCTGGCGCCGGTTTGTGCGGCGCTGGCCGAGCTGGCGCCGCTGCCCGCGCCGCCCGGAGTGCGGCTGCCCACTGCTTGGGACCGCTGGGGCTACTACTGCGCCGACGGCGACCGGGAGCTTCTTGCCGGTTCACGGCTGTTGCACACCGATCCGGCCTCGACCAACGTCCTTGTGGAGGACGGCGGACGGGCATGCCTGGTCGACTGGTCCTGGGCTACGGTCGGCCCGGCCTGGATCGACACGGCACTGTGGGGGATGCGGCTGGTTTCCACCGGCGGGCACTCCCCCGAGCAGGCGTGGCAGTGGGCGGCCCGGGTACCGGGCTGGACGGTGGCAGACCCGAAGGCTGTAGCCGTGCTCGCGCGGGCCGAGGCACGGCGCTGGCACGACCTCGCCGCCGAGCAAAAGGCCACGGCCGACTCGATTGCCCGGTCCGCCGACGAGTGGGCCGCCTTCATCACCACCCGCAACAGAATCTGACCGCCCGGCCTCAGGAGGCGGGATGTCTCCCCATGGCCACACGATCTACAGCTGCGGCGGCTGCGCCGCGTCCGCGACCGGATCGACAGGGAGTACGCGCAGCCGCTGAACGTGGAGGCGCTCGCCCGCGGTGTGAACATGTCCGCCGGGCACCTCAGCCGTCAGTTCAGGTCCGCCTACGGTGAGTCGCCGTACGCGTATCTGATGACGCGTCGCATCGAGCGCGCGACGGCGCTGCTGCGGCGGGGCGACCTCAGCGTCACCGAGGTCTGCTTCGCGGTCGACTGCGCGTCGCTGGGCACGTTCACCACCCGCTTCACCGAGCTCGTCGGAATATCGCCAGGGATCTTCCGGCGCCAGGCTGCGGATGCGGCGGCCGACCGTGCCGATGCTGCGGGTACGGCCCGCGATGGGGGTCGGCGATCAGGGTGGAGGGGATGCCGGCGTGCGTGGCGAAACAAGTCGCAAGACCGGTCAGGAATCGAGAAGTCACGGCCACCGAGCAGCCCCTAGCGTGATGGCCATGGCAATCACCGCTTCCACCGCATCCCTCGCATCCGTCACGCTTGAGGTGGCCGACCCCGAGGCCGCCCGCCGCTTCTCCAGCGCCTTCGGAGTGGACACGTACATACGCCTGCGGGCGTCCGAGGCGCACTCCACCGGATTCCGCGGCTTCACCCTGGCGCTCACGGTGTCCCAGCCGGCCACCGTCGACAGCTTCGTCGTCGCCGCCCTGGACGCCGGCGCCACGGTGCTGAAGCCCGCCACGAAGTCGCTGTGGGGCTACGGCGGCGTCGTCCAGGCCCCAGACGGGACGATCTGGAAGATCGCCACAGCGGCGAAGAAGGACACCGGCCCCGCCACTCGTGAGATCGACGAGATCGTGCTCCTGCTCGGCGTCGAGGACGTGAAGGCCAGCAAGCAGTTCTACGTCGGCCGGGGCCTGACCGTGGCCAGGAGCTTCGGCGGCAAGTACACCGAGTTCACCTCCGACGAGTCCGGCTCCATCAAGCTGGCGCTGTACAAGCGCCGTTCCCTTGCCAAGGACCTCGGCGTCCCCGCCGACGGCACCGGCTCGCACCGCCTCGTCCTCGGCAACACCGTCGACACCTTTACCGACCCGGACGGGTTCGCCTGGAGCGTGCGCTAGCGGGGCGCTCACCCCCACGCCGACCTGACTCCCGGCCCGCCTGACCCTGTACGAGAGGTGCCGTCCACGAAGTCGCCCGCCGAGGACTCCAGCACTCTGACCGCCGCGCCGACCCAACGGCAGCCCCCACCGCCACTGAGGGGACATACGAATGCTGTCGACCAGCGAACTCACAAACGCTGTCAGCGACGCAGGAGGCTACGCGAGTGCGGCATGGCCGGGGATCTTCGCGGTGATCTGTTTCGGGATTGCCTTCAACGTCCGTGACGCAGCATTCCGGATCCATCACATCGCCATGAAACACCTCCGCACCAGCGACCGCATCAAGAACAGCCCGCAGACCGGAGAGCGAGGTTAGCGCTACTTCTCCGTGGTGCAGCGCAAGGTCGTCTCACCCAACGACTTCGCCTACCTGACCCAGGTCGGGGGCCGGCTCCGAGCATTCGAAGACCGCTATAACGCCACGGCACAGCCGTTCCAGTGGAGGTTCACCACCTCCGACCTGGACGATCTGCTGGCCCGACTCGACCGGCACACACCCGCCGACCGACACCAAGATTCCTCCGTCGCCCTGGCAGCCTGATCAACCCCCCGAAGGACTTCCGGAAGGGACCACTTACTGATCTTTTCGTAAGTTCGGTGGGTGTGGTGGGTGGATGGTGAGGCCGGTGTGGGCGAGGAATGACCATGGCGGTTGTGGGTTGTGGTGGATGCGGTGGATGCCTTGTTCGGTGGCGTCTGCGACGTCGGCGAGGTGGTCGCCGACGAGGTTGGCGAGTTCGCGTTTCTTGAGTGAGGACCACAACAACTCGACCGGGTTCAGTTGGGGTGCGTAGGCAAGTGATCGTTCCAGGGTGAGCCAGTCCTGCTCGGCGACCTATCCCCGCATTGCCCGGCTCCAGTTGGCGGACAGGCCGTCCCGGACCAGGACCACTCGCTTACCGCGGTAGAACACCTTCATCTGCTCCAGGACTTCGATGAGCCCGACGGTGTCGTAGCTGCCGGGCTTGAGGTGGAAGCTCAGGCGGGCCCCTCGATCGGGGTCGGTGGCGTGGTAGCCCAGGGCCCCGGCCATCGACGCGTGCTTCCAGTTCAGCCGGTGCCGCAGCAGCGGGGTCCGACCTCGGGGTGCGTAGGTGCGGCGGATCTGAGGGAGCGGGGAGACGCCTGATTCGTCGAGGAAGACGATCCAGGCACGTGTGTTCACGGCCCCCTTTTGATGCGCGGCCACTCGTGTGCGATCCAGCGGGCGATCTCCGACTCGTCCCGCTCGGCCGCCCGACGCTCGGGCCGTTGCAAGCTCCATCCGAGCCGGCAGGTCAGCAACCGCCACACCGACGCCCTCGACAACACCACTCCCGTCACCCGCTCCACGACCGCGCCGACTCGCTCCAGGGTCCACAGATCGGCCTCGAAACCATGAGCCTGAGCACCTTGCTCCAACGCGCCCCGGACCGTCTCGACCTGGGCGTCGTCCAGCTTGGGCGGACGACCGGTGGCCGAACACCGGCGCAGGGCCGAAACACCACCCTCCTCCCACACCCGCCGCCACCGCCGCACACTCTCCACGCACACCCCCACCGCCCGCGCGATCTCCGCATTCGAGACACCGTCCTCGAACAACTCAACTGCCCGAACACGCCGCGCCTCCGCCAACTGCGGCCTCGACAAAGGAGGAAGCGAAGAACCGGGCGCAGAAGACGAAGGTCGATAAGCCACCCCGACAGCCTCCCGTCCAAACCGTCACCACACCCACCGAACTTACGAAAGGATCAGTAGAAGGGTCCCAATCGACATGGTGTGCCGGAACGTGGGCGGTCTCACCAGTGCTGCGGGATGCAACCACTCAGCTAGGGCTGTCTCAAGAGCAGGGCAGCCAGTCTCAGACCGGAACTGCGCGCGTCAGTAACCATATTGAGACGACGCGCTGCTCGCGGCACAGGGCGCGTTCCCCTCGAAAATCGGCGTCTAAAGGGGGGCCATTGATTCGGCCTATGGGCGGCCATAGGAATTTCCGTGTTGACCCTCGAAGGTAGTCGGCAGTTTGCTGTGCGCACATGCCTGACGAGTCGAGGTGGAGAAATTGATGACCAGTCCGATTTCGCGTGACCGTGCGCCCGCAGACCTGCTTTTCACTTTCGCTGTGATTGCGGATTCGCACGTCAATCCCGGTGACGACCACTCCTCTTCGCCGTGGGCGAGTAATCGCCTAGCCAATGAGCGGTCCCGGCGCGCGGTCGCGGAGCTCAACCGCCTGTCGCCGGATTTCGTCGTCCACCTTGGAGACCTCGTCCATCCCGTGCCCGCGCTGGAGACCTTCACGACGGCGGCGACCAGCTTCCAGGAGATCTACTCCGGGCTGGCATGTCCGCTCTACCTCGTGCCGGGCAACCACGATGTGGGGGACAAGCCGGGGGAGTGGCTTCCCGCGAAGAGTGTGACCGAGCCCTTCCTTGAGAAGTACCGGTCCATCTTCGGACGCGACTACTACTCCTTCGACCACGGAGGATGTCACTTCGTCGTCATCAACGCCCAGCTCCTGAACTCGGGTCTCGTTGCCGAGCAGCAGCAGAGGACCTGGCTTGAGGACGATCTGCAGCGCAGCAGGGAACAGCGCACCTTCGCGTTCACGCACTACCCGGCTTTCATCACGTCGCCCACGGAGATCGGGCACTACGACAACATCGATGAGCCGGCCCGGTCGTGGCTCCTGGACAGGTTCGCCGAGTTCCGGGTGGAGGGGGCGTTCGGCGGGCACGTCCACAACTTCTTCTACAACCGGCACCGCGACAGCGACCACTACGTCGCTCCGTCTGTGGCTTTCGTGCGGCACGACTACAGCGAATTCAGTCGGATCGCACCCGAGGAAGGGCACGAGTACGGACGGAACGACACCGCCAAGTTGGGGTTCTTCCTGGTCGAGGTCTATCCGGACCGGCACGTCACCCGGGTGGTCCGGGACTACCTCCGTCACGACGACGCGCAGGCGTCAGCGGGCGGGTCGGACGGGCGGTCACTGCTGGTCGCGGCCGAGCAGCCGTCCGCGGTGGGGGTCGACGCCCGTCAGCTCTGGACCGAGGAGACGCAGATCCCCTACTCGGGCGTGGTCGACGAATTCGCGCGCAAGACAGTTCGCAACGACTACCCCCTCATGGCGATGTGGGAGATGGGCATCAACCGGCTGCGGGTGCCGGTCCAGGATCTGCTCGACGACCGGATCCGGGGCCGGATGGAGGAGCTCGCGCACTCCGGCCACCAGTTCCAGGTGTTCACCTACGGCGTGCCCGGCAACGAGGCCGTAAGCCTCTTGACGGAGTGCCGATGGTTCGTGAGCTCGCTGGAGGTCATCCTCCCGCCCAGCCAGCTGACCACGCGCTTCACGGAGATCTCCCGGATCAGCCGTACGACGGGGCTCCCCGTGCACCTGTCGGCGGTGAGGACCTCTGCCAACGACGAACACGGAGGCGACGACTACGCACACCATGTCCGCCACGGCTTCACCCTCGACGACCAGGCGGTTTTGCAGGAGCTGATTGCCACGGCAGGCTTTGGCGACGCCGTGTCAGGGCTGGCGTTCACGGTAGCGAGGAGCGAGAGCCCCGTGCACTCCCTTGCTGCCATCGACGAGTTGGTGGCCGGCCTTGGGCTCCGTGCCACGGTGCTCGTCAAGCTCGCCGCCGACCACCCGGGCTCGTCCGAGCACGACGACCGCACAACTGCCAGCCGGGTCGCGGAGACGCTGGTCGCCGCGCATGAGCTCCACAGCCTCGAGATCAACCTCGACACCTTCGGCGACATGGACCGCGGCTACTTCCCGCGGAACGGATTGGTCGACCGCCGCTCCAACCTGCGCTCGGCGGGGTTGGTCGCCAAGCACCTCACGGCGGCACTGCCAAAGCGGACAGGTCGTGCGTCCTCCCTGGCCCAGCACCGGTCCGATGATTTGACCTGGATCGACTTCGGTGACGGCGTTGTCGTCATCCCCGAGAAGACGTGCTCGTGGGACGCGGTCCGGTCAGCCGTGGGCACCGCCGTCGAACCCGGGACACGAGTGGTGGACCTCGTTACGGGGAGCGCGGGAACGGTCGAGGGCGCGCAAGGCCTCTGCGGCGGCCCGGTACTCGTATTGAGAGTCAGCGCATGACCGCGCGGGATAAGGGCGGGCAGCAAGCCGTCGCCGAGCCGGAGCAGGTGGAAGGCGGGTTCCTCCAGCGGGTGGCCCTCCGCCTCGCCGCATGGATGGAGCGATGGTTCCCCGACGCCTTCGTGTTCGCACTGATCGCCGTCGTCGTCACGGGCCTCGGCGCGGCTGCTGTCGGGGCCCCGCCGAAGGCGATCGTCACCTCCTTCGGCAACGGGTTCTGGGACCTGATCGTCTTCACCATGCAGGTGTCGATCGTCGCCATCGGTGGCCACACGGTTGCGACGTCACCACCCGCCGCACGCGCGATCGACCGGCTCTGCAGAATCCCGCGCAACGGCCGCCAGGCCGTGGCGTTCGTCGCGGCGGTAGCCACACTGCTGTCGCTGCTGAACTGGGCCATCTCGCTGATCTTCAGCGCCCTTCTGGTCCGCGAACTGGCCCGCAGACGCCTGGACATGGACTACCGCGCCGCGGGCGCCGCATCTCTCCTCGGAGTCGGTGGCGTCTGGGCCCTCGGCCTGAGCTCGGCCCCCGCCCAGATGCAGGCCAACGCGTCAAGCATGCCACCGGCGCTGCTGCAGATCTCCGGCGTACTGCCGTTCAGCGAGACCATCTTCCTGCCCCAGTCCCTGCTCCTCGTCGGGGTCCTGACAGTCGTCACGGTCACGGTGGCCTACTTCTCCGCACCCCAAGGGACGAACGCCGTACGCGCGGCCGATCTCGGCGTTGATCTGACGGACCGGGAACAAGAGCCGGAGAAGCGGTCCCGCCCGGGGGATTGGTTGGAATGCTCCAGGCTGCTCTCGGCCGTGATCGTCTGTGCGGGCGCGGCGTATCTCGTGTTCAAGGTCATGGAGGCGGGATGGCTGGCGACGGTCTCGGACCTCAACACGTACAACTTCTTCTTCATCATGCTCGGGCTCGCGCTGCATGGGACGCCGCGCAAGTTCATCCGTGCGGCGATGAGCGCGATCCCCTCGGTCGGTGGTGTCATCATCCAGTTCCCGTTCTACGCGGGTGTGGCGGCGATCCTGACGCAGGCAGCCGCGCCCGACGGGACGACGCTGTCGACGACGATGGCTCACTGGTTCTCCGAAGTGGCCACGGGAAGCCTCTTCCCGCCGGCGGTCGCGATCTACTCCGTCGTCCTCGGAATCTTCCTGCCGTCCGGAGGCGGCAAATGGATCATCGAGTCTCCCTACGTCATGGGAGCGGCACAGGACGCAGAGGTGCACCTGGGGTGGACCGTGCAGGTCTACAACGCCGCCGAGGCGCTCCCGAACCTGATCAACCCGTTCTGGATGCTTCCGGTCCTCGGCGTCCTGGGCCTGCGTGCCCGCCACGTCATCGGCTTCACCTTCGTCCAGTTCCTGGTCCACTTCCCCATCGTCCTAGTCCTCGTGTGGCTTCTCGCGGGCACACTGGACTACGAGCCACCGGTCATTCCGTGACGAGTCAGCGCAACACAACAGAAACGAGGAAGCAATGACACGTGACGTCATGACGGTGCGAGGCCCCGTCGCCGCGGAGGAGCTCGGCTCGACGCTGATGCACGAGCACCTCCTCGTCAACACGATGCGCGAACACCGCGCAGCGGGTCTCCTCAACGACGGGATCCAGGCACTGGCCGAACTCGTCCGGTTCCGCTCGGAGGGCGGCCGAACAGTTGTGGACCTGACCAATCGGTCCCTGGGGCAACGGCCGGCCGACCTGCGGAGGCTGAGCGAGGAGTCCGGGGTGAACATCGTGCTCGGCACCGGGTTCTACCGGCAGGCGTACTTCGACCGCGACTGGATGGACCGGACCAGCACCCGCTCGATCGCCGAGCTGTTCGTCCGCGACCTGACCGTGGGGATCGATGACACGGAGGTCCGGGCGGGCATCATCGGCGAAATCGGCTGTGAGCAGTACATCTCCGCCCAGGAGGAACGCGTCTTCCGCGCCGCCGCGATCGCCCACCGCGAGACCGGAGCGACGATCAGCACACACGCCGCCCACTGGCCGGTCGGACTCGAGCAGCTCGATCTGCTGGAGTCGGCCGGCGTCGATCCCCAACGCGTGATCATCGGCCACTGCGACAGCGTCGGATCCCCTGACTGGACACGGCTCCAAGATGTGACGGACTACCACCGCGCGATCGCGCGACGCGGCGCCTACGTCGAGTTCGACCACATCCGCAAGGGCGTCGACCTCGACCGCCGCATCGAATACGTGCTCGCCATGGCCGAGGCGGGACTCATCGATCACGTGCTGCTCTCGCACGACCTCGCGTTCCGCCCCGACCTGTCATCGCACGGCGGCGCCGGGCTGACCGTCATCGCGACGACCATCGTCCCCCAGCTGCGAGCACGAGGGCTCTCAGCGAAGGAGATCGACCGTCTCCTCATCGACAATCCGCGGCGCGCGCTGACCGGGACAGACTGACCGACTACCGCGCCATCGAGAGCGCTGTACACGCCCGGGTGGCCCTGGCATTGAGCGTGCCGGCGGCCAACAGGTCCTCGCCTAGGTGTCCGCGTACGAGGTGATCCACAGACGCAGAAACCTGGCTCCTGTACACACTCGGTGGTCAGTACGGATTCACCATCATCGCGCACTTCGGGATCAGGAAGGTGTTCCGGCGGGCGCATAGGTGCCGCCCGACCCCGCGTAGCCGCTGTGAGAATCTCGCCGGCCCCGCATCAACTGTGCCCACCTCCTAGCTGAGTTGCCAGAGCACGCCTGCTCGGCGGTGGATGCGCAAATCCTTGGCGATGCGGGGCGGCCGGTGGCGGGCCTCACGGATCCCATTCAGGGAATTCACGGGGTACTGTCAGGTGCTGGTGATTCTCCTCCGCCAGGACGGTAACCCTGGGCATCAGGGGCTCCACAAACCTCAGTACAGCCCACCGGGGCCATGACGTGCTGCATAATGCTCAAATGGAACGGCGACAAATCGAATACTTCGTGGCGGTCGTTGATTCAGGAGGTTTCGGTCGGGCTGCCGCCGAATTGCACGTCACGCAACCGACTCTTTCTCAGGCGATGGCACAGCTCGAAAGGGAAGTGGGCGTGCAGTTGTTCAGGAGGACCTCGAAAGGTGTGGTGCTCACGCCGGCCGGCAAGGCTGCGATCGAGCCGGCACGGCGCGCACTGCGGGGGATGAGCGCAATCCGATCGGCCGTCATGGACGTGGTCGGGTTGACCGGTGGGACACTGGACATCGCCTCCCTCCCTACGCTGTCGCAATCTCCGGTGAGCCCGCTGGTCGCCGAGTTCCGGACGCGTCACCCGCAGGTCAAGGTGACGATCCAGGGCCCCTCGCAGCCGAGGATTCCCGAGATCGCCGAGATGGTGCGGCTCGGAGTGTGCGAGCTGGGGTTCACCGAGGGGCTCGATGACGCTCAGGGCCTGCTCACGCTCCCACTGGGGCATCAGGACTTCGTCGCTGTCCTCCCGCCCGAGACGCGGCTACAGGAGCCGGGGGTGGCCACGTGGGATGAGGTCCTTGCTTGCGGCCTCATCATTGGGCCGTGGTGGGAGTCATCTAGGCCGGCCGCTTACCTCGACCAGAGGTACGGCCGTCGCGAGTGGAGCAGGCATGTGGCGGTGCGAACTGATCACCGAGAGGCCTACATCCCTCTCCTCGTCGCGGGCGCGGGCGCAGCGTTCCTGCCGCGGTTCATGGGGGAGCTGGCCGGGGCGGCCGGTGCTCTGGTGGCCGACCTGACGCCGGAGATGAGACGGTCCGCCGTGCTCGTCCGCTCCGACGAGGCGCCCTCCCCCGCGGCACGGGAGTTCTGGAACATGGCCGCGAATCGGCCGGCCTAAGGGTTGTCCCGTGAGTGCAGGCCATGGGTGAGCGGGTCGTCTGCTCGACGGTGTCGGCGTACAAGTGGACGTGGCTCTGACACGAAAATAGGGTGCACCCTATTTTCGTGTCAGAGCCACTCACAGAAGTACGCCGACACCTCGGTCACCTCGATGTCCTCGGCACGTAGGTGGCGGGTCAGAGCGCCTCCGTAGGAGCCGGTGCACTCGACGCCGGCCCGCCGCAGGGCGCCGAATGACCGCGCCCAGTCGAGGAGTTGCCGGTAGCCATCGGCGGTCGCGGGAAAGCTACGAACGTCCAGGGCGGAGCCGAGCAGGGTGATGACGGCTGCGGCGTGGACGTCTTTGTGGGTATCCACGCCGAGCAGGATGTCCTCGGCGTCCGCCAGAACGTGACATGGGGCGGTGGACTGCGTGATGCTGGTCAAGGTCGCCTGTCTCCTGATCGCCTCGGGAACCGGTGGCCGTCGCCGGGCCGGGGGCGGTCAAGACTGTGACGGTGCCTGTCGCGAAGGCCCCTATCGGGACACGGCCCCTGCCCGGCGGCAGTGAGTACCGCCCCGAGCAGTGGCCGACAGATCAAACCCAAGGCACCAGGGCCAGTCGTATCGCGAGTCAGGCCACCGCCCGAAGCGGCACCCCAACATCCTCACTGTCGTATCTGGTGGCTACAGCCCGGTGGCGTTTGAGGCGATTGATCCCGCACTCCACCGCGTGGCGCTCCTTGTAGTCGGCCTCGTCGAACTTCGGCGGCCGACCGCCGCAGGAACCGTGTTTCTTGCGGTTGCGGACCTGGTCGGCTTTCTCCGGGAAGGTGCAGCGGATGCCGCGACAGCGCAGGTAGGCGCGGTTCGCGCGGGAGCCGTACGCCTTGTCGGCGCGGACCTTGTCCGGCCTGGTCCGCGGCCGGCCTCGACCGATGCGGGGCACCCGGATGCCCTCCAAGACCGGCTGGAACTGGGGGCTGTCATGCCGTTGACCAGCGGTGACGAGCAGTGACAGCGGCTTTTGCGCCTGCTCGACCGCCAGGTGCAGCTTGGTGGTCAGCCTGCCACGCGAGCGTCCGAGGCCGTGGTTGTCGGGCTCGGTGTCGACGCCGCCGGGAGGTTCCTTCTGCAGTGCCCCTTTTTACGCGCCCCGGCAGCATGCTGATGGGCCCGGGCGATCGTGGAATCCACGCTGACGCCCCATGTGATCAGGCCCTTCGCGTCGGCCTCGGCCTGCAGTTGCTCGAAGATCCGCTTCCAGGTGCCGTCGCGCTGCCAGCGCCGGAACAGGTCGTAAGCCCGGTCCCACGGCCCGTACTGTTCCGGCACTTCGCGCCACGGTGCACCGTCCTGGTCCGCCACCGTATGCCGTCTATCAACTGCCGCCGGGTCCACACCGGTGGACGGCCCGGCTTCTTGCCCAGCGGCAGCAACGGCTCAAGCCGGGCCCGGAGAAGGCGTTCCGGCTGCTTGACGAGGGTGGTGTCGGTGGCAAGGTCGTCGTCACCTTCTGAGAGCCTGAGAGTCGCACCCGGTCTCCCCGGATCTCTGGACCTTACGATGGCCCGTCCAGCCCACCGACAACGTAGGACCGCCTGACCGCCCACTGAGTCGGCGATCTGGCGGTTGCCCGTGACTCGTCCGAGGTAGCCCACCTCGGATACGAGGCCGGGCGGTGGTCTGGAACCAGGTCGGAAGAGCTGGTCCGCGAGCATCTCCACCATGCGATGCCGACCGGATATCCGGACATCTGCCACGGCGCCGAGAACATCAGCTCCCCGACCCCGCCGACCTCGCCGATACCGGGCGGCTCCGCCGACCTGCCGACCCCGTGTTCTCCGGATCCCCCGTAGCGGAGCGCGCGGATTCGGCTTCCGATCACGCGACGCCCCCGCAGCAACTCAGACGTCGGCTCCTTCACTCGGCCGAGGGTCGAGGGTCAGGTGTGAGACCGGGTGGGCTCTCCCCGGCATTTGCCCATCGGCCGCGCTACGCGGCCCTGCGCAGCCCAGGACCGACACGACGGAGTACAAGGGAGCAGTGGTGACCTCTTCGTGGTCGAGGACGAGGCGGTGACTCTCAGCCGAGGCGGGCCCGGCGCTTCCCCGCTCGGCGCGAAGGCACCACGGCGAATCCCAAGGCGCCGCAATCCCCCGAGCTCCCGTGGAAGGACCTGGGAACGAGCCATGGGTCCATTGCCCGCGGCACCGTTGCACGCTGGGGGAATCAATCCGCGGACAAGCAACGCCTGAGAGCGTCCCGCCCCGGCGCCGGCCCGCCTACCGGAAGGCGGGCAGTCCCGTCATGGACTGGCCGATGACGAGCTTGTGCATCTCCGGGGTGCCCTCGTACGTCAGTACCGACTCCAGGTTGGTCATGTGCCGGATCACCGGGTACTCCAGCGAGATCCCGTTGGCGCCCAGGACCGTGCGCGCGGTGCGGCAGATGTCCAGAGCCTTGTTCACATTGTTGAGCTTGCCGATGCTGACCTGCTCGGGCCGCAGCCCCGGACCGTCCTTGCGCCGGCCCAGGTGCAGGGCCAGCAGGGTGCCGCAGGTCAGCTCCACCGCCATGTGGGCCAGCTTCTCCTGGGTGAGCTGGAAGCCCGCGATCGGCTTGCCGAACTGCGAGCGCTGCCCGGCGTACTCCAGGGCCGCCTTCAGCGAGCTGCGCGCGGCTCCCATCGCGCCCCAGACGATGCCGTAGCGCGCCTCGTTCAGACAGGACAGCGGGCCACGCAGCCCGCGCACCTCAGGCAGCACCGCGTCGCCGGGCAACCGGACCCCGTCCAGGACGAGTTCACTGGTGACCGACGCGCGCAGCGACAGCTTGTGTTTGATCAGCGGGGCGGAGAACCCGGGGGTGTCCGTCGATACCACGAAGCCGCGCACGCCTTCCTCGGCCTGGGCCCACACCACGGCGACATCGGCGACAGAGCCGTTGGTGATCCACATCTTGCGGCCGTCGAGGACCCAGTCGCCGCCGTCGCGGCGGGCCCGGGTCCGCATGCCGGCCGGGTCGGAGCCGTGGTCGGGCTCGGTCAGACCGAAGCAGCCGATGGCCTCACCGGCCGCCATGGGCGGCAGCCACCGCTGCTTCTGCTCCTCGCTGCCGTGTTGCCGGATCGCGAACATCGCCAGTGAGCCCTGGACGCTGACCAGGGAGCGGATGCCGGAGTCGCTGGCCTCCAGCTCCAGGCAGGCGAGGCCGTAGTCGACGGCGCTCATACCCGCACAGCCGTACCCCTCCAGGTGCATGCCGAGCAGGCCGAGCCCGCCGAGTTCCCTGGCGAGTTCACGGATGGCGGGCAGTTCGCCGCTTTCGAACCATTCGGCGACGTACGGGTCCACGGCGGAGTCGCAGACCTGCCGGACGGCCGCCCGGACCGCCTTCTCCTCGGGGCTGAGCATGTCGTCGATGCCCGCCAGGTCGAGCGGGTCGGTCCTGACGCGGGCGGCGCCGGACTGGCTGTCGGATGTGCTGGACATGGGTCTGTCCTGCCTTTCGGATACGGAGCCGACCTGCCGGTCGTGTGGGAACAAGGGTGTACGGCGGACCCGGAGGTCCGTGGCTGCGGGTACGGCCGGGTCAGTCGGCGGGCGGAAGGGGCCCGCTCCCCGGCCGGGCGAGCCAGGCACGGACCGCCTCCCCGTGCTCGTCCAGCCGGGGCGGCGGCGAAGCCCCCCGGACCAGACCGGTGGAGTACGTGACCGGATGCCGGGGTGCGGGCGTTCCGCCGCCAGCCGGGGCCACGGTCGGGGACAGCCCCAGCTCCTCGGCGAGCGCGAACCCGTCGGCGATCGTGCCGACCTTCCCGGCTGGTACGCCCGCCTCCGTGAGCCGCGCCTGCCAGTCGGCGCCGTCGCCGAGTGCGAGGCGTTCCTCTAGGGCCGCCACCAGCTCCTCACGGTGGCCGACCCGGTCGGCGTTGGCGGCGAAGCGCTCATCCTCCGCCAGCTCCGCCGCGCCGATCGCCGTGGCCAGCCGGGCGAACTGGACGTCGTTGCCGCAGGCGACCGCCAGCAGCCCGTCGCGGCAGCGCAGTGTCTCGTAGGGGGCGATGGAAGGATGTCGATTGCCCATCCGCCCCGGCGGGACGCCGGTCTCCAGACAGCTCTGGGCCTGGTTCACCAGAGAGCCCAGCAGACTGGAGAGCAGATTGACCTCCACCCGGCAGCCGCGTCCGGTCCGGGCCCGGTCCGCCAGCGCGGCTAGCACGCCGATCGCGGCGTCCTTGCCGGTGAGCACGTCGACCAGGGCGACGCCGGCCTTCGTCGGCCCGCCGTCCGTCTCGCCCGTGATGCTCATCAGACCGCCGACGGCCTGGACGACGAAGTCGTAGCCCAGCAGTCCGGCGCCCGCACCGCTGCCGAAACCGCTGATCGAGCAGTACACGACCCCGGGGTTGACGGCTGCCACCCGCTCGTAGCCCAGGCCGAGCCGGTCGAGCGCGCCCGTGCGGAAGTTCTCCACCACCACGTCGGCGCGGTGGGCCAACTCCTGCGCCAGGACGCGGTCCGCGTCGTCCGCCAGATCCAGGGTGACGCCCAGTTTGGAGCGGTTGACGCTCTCGAAGTACGTCGTGGACGTCGCCGACCACGGCGGCCCCCACGAACGGGTGTCGTCGCCGGAACCGGGCCGCTCCACCTTGACGACCGTCGCGCCCAGGTCCGCCAGAGTCATAGTGCACAGCGGCCCGGCCAGCACCCGGCTGAAGTCCGCGACCAATACGCCGTCCAGCGGCCCGCTCATGCCCGACCGCCCGTCACCAGGGCCCCCGCTTCCACCGGCACCCCGTCCAGCCACCGGACCACACTCCAGGGGTTGCCGTCGCGCAGCACCTCGGGCAGCGCCGCCTGCGGCGCGTCCTGATAGACGACCGGACGCGTGAACCGGTCCAGGGCGCCCGCCCCCACACTGGTGGCGTCCGGCCTGCTGGTCGCGGGCCAGGGGCCACCGTGCTGCTGTGCCCAGGAGGCCGCGACCCCGGTCGGCCAGCCGTCGACGACCACGCGCCCGGACCGACGTGCCAGATGCTCGACGAGCCACGGCAGGTCGGGGTCGGCCGGTCCGGCGGAGATCACCGAGGAGGCCAGGGACGGCTGGAGCGCGTCCAGTGCCTCCCGCAAGCCCGCCGTGCCCTCGTACTCCACGACCAGCGCCACCGGTCCGAAGCACTCCGCCAGCAGCCGGGAGCCGGGCCGCAGCGCCCGCGCGGGCGCCGTCAGAACCGTCGGCGCGACGGCGAACCCCTCCGCGAGCGGTGGCACGGAGGCGACCTGCTCGGCCCCCGCCGCGACCAGATCGGCCACACCCTGCCGGCAGGCCGCCGCGATGTCCTCGGTCAGCAGCAGGCCGGGCCGTACACCCTTCAGCGCGGCGGCGACCGCGGCCGCGGCGCCCGCGCCCGCGGGGGCCAGCAGCAGACCGGGCTTCGTACAGAACTGGCCCTGCCCGAGAGTGAAGGACCCGGTGAAGCCCTGCGCCGCAGCGGTCAGCCTGGCCGGGTCCGCGGCGGCGGCCGGAGTGAGAGCCGCCGGGTTGACGGTTCCCATCTCGGCGAAGACGGGCACGGGCACCGGGCGGCGGGTCGCGCGTTCGACCAGCGCCATGCCGCCGCTCTGCGACCCGGTGAACGCCACGGCCGTCACCTCGGGCGCATCCACCAGAGCGAGACCCGCGTCGAAGCCGGTGACCAGGGCGAACGCCCCGTCCGGCGCTCCGGCACCGCGCAGCGCGGCCGAGACCAGGCCGCCGAGCCGCGCGCTCAGCCGGGGATGCGCGGGGTGCGCCTTGGCCAGTACGGGGCAGCCGGCGGCGAGCCCGGACGCGGTGTCGTGCCCGGCGACCCCGAACGCGAACGGGAAGTTGCTCGCGCCGAAGACCGCGACCGGGCCCAACGGCCGGTTGAGTCTCCGCAGCTCCACCGCGCCGGTCGTCCACGGCCCGTCGATCCGTACGCCGAGCCACCCGCCCTCGACGGCGACCGACCCGTAGAAGCGCAGTTGCGCCGCCGCGCGGCCCACCTCGCCCCCCAGCCGGTCCGGGCCCAGCGCGGTCTCGGCGTCGGCGAGCGCGGTCAGCTCATCGGTGTGCTCCGCCAGCGCGTCCGCGACCGCCGCGAGCCAGGCCGCCCGCACGGCGGGAGCGGTGGCGGCGACCTCTGCCGCGTCCCGCGCGGCGGCGGCGAGGAGGGCGGACAGCTGCGTCGGCGTGGTCACCGGCGGTCCGGCGGTCGCGGCGCCGGTGCGCGGATCACGGCTCACCCCGGCACCCGGCTCGGCGTCGCGCTGCACCTCGGCAGGGGGGACAGCAGGGGACATCCGAAACGTCCTTCCGTAGCGCGGGGGTTGCTGATGGTCCCGAAACTACGCGCGGCGGGGCCTGGAAATCCTTGGATGTTCCGCACAATAATGATGAATCCCTGTACAGATCGCACATCATCCGACTCCGGGAGAGCCCCGTGCCAGCGCTCGAAGACCTCGTACGCCTGCTGGGCGCCGACCTCGAACCCGTCGCCCCCCTCGACCCGCCGCCCCGGGAGATCACCGGAGTCCACGTCAGCGAGCTGACCGATCCCACGCCCTACCTCGCGGGCGGGGAACTGCTCCTCACCACCGGCATGGGGCTCACCGGTCAGACCGCACAGGCCCGTGCGTACACCGCCCGGCTGGCGGCACACGGCGTCACCGCGCTCGGCATCGGCCTCGGGCCGGTGCACGCCACCGTCCCCGACACCCTCCTACGGGCCTGTGAGACCGCGGGGCTGCCGCTGCTCGCCGTCCCCGCTCCCACCCCCTTTCTCACCGTCGCACGCACCTACTGGTCGCTGACCGCGGCGGCGGGGCACGAGGAACTGAGCACGGCCCTCGGCACCCAACGCGAACTGGTCCGCGCGGCGGCCGGACCGGACCCCGTCCGTGCGGTGGTGCGCACCCTGGCCGACGCCGTGGAGGGCTGGGCCGCCCAGCTCACCCCCCAGGGCGAGGTGATGGCGGTCTGGCCGCACGAGCACCGTTCGAGCGCCCGCCGGATCGCGGCCGAGGTCGCCCGGCTGCGCATGGCGGGCCCGCACTCCTCCGCGACCTTCCCCCTGGACGGGGATGACGTCGTCCTCCATCCGCTGGCCGGACGCGGGCAACTGAGCGGCTTCGTGGCCACCGGCTGCCCCCGCCCCATGAAGGCCCCCGACCGGCAGCTCGTCCTGACCGCCTGCGCCCTGCTCGCCCTGCAGAGCGAGCAGCGGCGGCGGGGCATCACGGCGGCACGCACCGCGCGGGCCTGCGTGGCCCGCCTGCTGCTCAGCGGCCATCTCGACGCGGCCCGCTCCCTCGCCGCCGACCTTGGCCTGCCGGCGATCGCCCCCCGGGTGCGGCTGCTCGCCATGGCCGGGCTCACCGACGGTACCGACGACGTGCTCGACGTACTCGAACCGGCGGCGGCCGGCCGGGGACGACAGCTCCTGGCCGTCGCCGAACCGGCCGAGGTCTGGGCCCTGACGGGCGGCGACGACGTGGCGGCCGTCCGAGCCGCCGCACTGCGGCTGACCGCGGAACGCCCCCGCGGGGCCAGGGCCGTCCTCGGCCCCGAGACCTCGGTGACCGAACTGCACCGACAGCTCCCGGCACTCCGGCGGACCCTGGCGGCCGTCCCGCCGGGCACCCTGCGGGACCACGCAGTCCACGGCACCCCCGGTGCCCCGTCCCTGGCAGCCCTCCTGGGCTACCGGCGCACCGATCTGGTCGGCGCGGTCGCCGCCTATCTGCGCCACCGGGGTCACTGGGAGCGCGCCGCCGCCGACCTCGGCGTCCACCGCAACACCCTGCGGAACCGCATCGCGACCGCCGCCCGGCTGCTCGGCGCGGACCTCGACGACCCGGACACGGCGAGCCGCACCTGGCTGGAGCTGCGCGAGAACGGACTGGCCTGAGGACCCCCGGCACCCCGCGGACGGCCTCCGCGGCACCTCACTGACCACGGTGGTCGTGACTGCCGCTCACGGCCGGCCCGCCCGCGCCGATCGTGGACCGGGAATCGAATCGCCACGGCGACGGCGACGGAGGCGCGGCCGGCTGCCGTGAGGTCGACCCCTGATGCCCCAAGGCCCGCAGGTCCAGGTCCAGGTCCGGGGCAGTCTCTCGGCAACACTCAGCCTGTGCGGATTTCGCTCGTTGTTGATCCGACTCTATCGACTGACAGCTGCGGGGACCGCCTCCGCGGCGTCACCGTGCTCTCGGCGATGGCGACCCCCGCTCCGCCGGACGCCCCCTCTCTGGCGGGGGCATACCCGGGCCGTTCCGTACACGGTCCTGTGTGACTCGCTACGGGTCGGCCGTACGAGGGCAGCGCCATCATCCGTCGGTCGTGCGAGGGTGGTCAGCGATCCCGACACGGTGGAGGCGATGACCCACTTTGTGGACGCCCCCGCATCGACACCCCCGAGCCCAAACCCCTCACCGGCTCGCACCATCCTCGCCGGGCGATCGCCCCGCCCCCGCACTCGCCGCCGAACTCGAAGAACACATGGAACACAGCCACTGGCCCGCCGAAAGCCAACAGGACCGCCCGCACCCCAGCCCGCGCACGGACCCGAACGCGGTGGACGGCTCCGTGTCCCCGGTTGTTCCCGGGAGCCCAGCCTCCCGGGAACAGCACACGGGCTCGGAGTTACGGTGCGGCCGCGTACTCCACCACCGGGCCGGGGCAGCCTGCCGCCAGGGACACCGGCCGGTCCTGCTCGGCCTGGTCGATGGCGAGGTCCCAGCGGAGTTCGATCGCCGCGACGTACAGTGGGCCTCGGCGGACGGCGAAAGCCACTCGGCCGGGTCGGTCAGCAGCGGATGGAGGACGCGGTGTCGTTCTCATTGCCTGGAAGGTTGATGCGGTAGCCGTTCCGCATCTCGTGTGAGGCGCCCCGGTAGTTCGCGTGCTGGTACCAGTAGCACGTGACGCCGGAGTCATTGGACCAGGAGGTCAGCTGGTCGTTCATGAGGACGTTGTTGAGGTCCGGGAGGCGGTCCCCGCTTTCGAAGGAGACTCCACCGCCCCTGTAGTTGCCGTCCTTGTAGAGGCAGAGACTGTCGGCCCGGCAGTCGGATCCCGAGAAGTGGTAAATGGCGGACGGACCGATGGGCTCGGCCGCCGGCGGGGGCGGCGGTGAGGCCGACGGTCATGAGCGTGGCGGAGAGCAGGGCAGTACGTAGCACGTTTCCTCCAGGAATTCACGGGGTGCTGAAGTGCCGGATTCCGTCCGGACGTCGGCGGGCGTTCCGTCGCGGTGTTCGCGGGCGGCCTGTTCGCGGTCGCGCGTCTACGCGGCGGGGCTGGTCGTGTAGTGGGTGGCCCCGACTTCGGCGATAACGGCGTTGGACTCTCCGGGGCTCAGTCTGGCGAACACGGTCTTGCACTCGTGGTCGTTGCCCCGGTTCATGGTGATGACGACGCCGGAATCCCCGGAGTCGACCGTGGAGCGGGAGCGGATGCTTCGGCCGTCGCTGGTGTCTTGACCATGAGGCGGGGTACGGCGCTATCAGAACAGCCTTTTGCAGGCCTACTTGCCTTGGCGCACGACGCGGTCGCGGTGTCCTTGACCCTATTTTGCGACGCTTGGGTTCCATCCCGCACCGCCCGTGGCGAACCTCATTCATCGGGCTATCGCTCGGTGGGGCGGCCTGCCCAGCGTCGCCGCCCGCGCCTGGCGCTGGCCCCAGAAATGCCAGGGTGTCATCCTCGGTTCTCTCGGCGCTCGTCTGCGTTGATGCTCGTCAGGTGCTAGGCGGCGAGGAAGTTCTTCACGAGCCCTTTGATCTCCGTGCTCAATGAGGCGCGCATTTGATGTGGCCCGCCGCCCATCGGTCGAAAGTGCTGCGGGAGACGATCACCCGGGCCAGCCGCAGGTTGCCGTCCTCGGTACGGCTGGCCCGCGCGGCGGCGTCGCGAAAGCCGTTGCTGAACTTCTCAAATGCCGTCAGGCCACGCTGTTTGAGCAGCGCAGCGAAGACGGTGGTGCGAGACACGGGGGCGGCTTCTAGCCTTTTATGTGCGGAGGGAGGGCTGACGACGACGATCCATCTCGCCGCTGCCAGCGGCTGCCGCCCGTTGTGCTTGGTGCTCCCGCCCGGACAAGCCGGAGACGCGCCAGCATTCGATCACGTGATGGCTGCGATCCGGGGGCCCCCGCCGACCGGCATGTTCCGGGTTGTGCGTCTGAATGTCAGTGGTCACCCCTATCGTCGGCATGAGTGCGTTCATGGGGCTTCGGGGGGAACAGTGACCGACGGACAGGTGTGGGCGAGGCGGTCCACGGGCGCCGGCGGCCCGGCCAGGCGGAAGCAGGTAGTGGCGACGGCGGTCATGGAGGCCCAGGGATGCCTCGCCGACCTCAAGCGCGGACGGCGTGCCGCCCTCGAGATCAAAGAGGTCACCGAGCGGATGCTGTCGCCCGAGTACAAGGGGCGCGTGCTCGTGGAACTGCTCCAGAACGCCCATGACGCGCACCCCGCCCGGGACGGCGTCGGCCGCGTCGAGATCGTGCTTGACGAGGACGAGGGCGAACACGGCGTCCTGTACGTGGCGAACGGTGGCAGGCCCCTCGGGTACAGGAACTTCGAGGCGCTGTGCAGCATCGGCCTGTCGAGTAAGCGCCCCGACGAGGGCATCGGCCACAAGGGCGTCGGCTTCAAGAGCGTCCTGCAACTCACCTCCGCCCCAGAGCTGTACAGCGTCATGCGAGCCACGTCCAAGATCTTCGACGGCTTCTGTTTCCGTTTCGCCCGGGACGAGGACTTCGACTGGCTGGCGGACCAGGTCGCGCCCGGCCGCCCGGAGGCAGCCGGTCAACTGCGCGCGAACCTGTCGTCGTTGAAGGTCCCGGTGCCGGTGGACGACGTCCCGGCCGCAGTGGTGCCCTTCCGTCGACGGGGACTGGTGACCGTGGTCAGGCTCCCACTGCGAAACGCCGACGCGAGGCAGGAGGCGGTACGCCAGCTGCGCGAACTGACGGACGACGGGGTGCCGTTCGAACTCTTCCTGGACCGTCTCGGCAAGGTGTCCGTGACGCATCGTGTGGGCGGCCGGGGGCGCCCGAGCGTCTATACACGCAAGGTGGATCGGCTCTTCGCATCGCGCGGTCTGAAGATCCAGCAGATCACACTGCGTCGTCGCATACGCCTGGTCATGGTGACGGCCGCGGTGCACTGTGAGCGCGCGCACGAGGCCATCGCCGCTGGCATCGAATCCGGACCGCTGAGGGATGACTGGCAGGCCCTGGGCGACTCGGCCGTGGTCAGCGTGGCGGTGCCGGCGGGCGAGCCGCTGAAGCGCGGCAGGCTCTACACATTCTTGCCCATGGGCGCGCAGCCGACTTGCCCGGTCCGCGGATTCCTCAACGCTCCGTTCCACACAGACGTGAGCCGACGCACCATGGCGGAGGCCACGCAGTGGAACGACCTGCTGCTCGACACCGCGGCCGAGGCCTGCGCGCGGGCGAGTTCCTCGGCGAGGGCGAGGTCGACGCAGGCAAGCAGGGGGACGAGTCGGGCGCTGCCGGAGCGGATCGAGGCACGGTCGGCGAGCACCGCCTCCAGGCGCTGGTGCGGGATGGCGAGCACGGAGGCGATGTCCCCCTCGGTCACGTCTGCGACGGTCCGGCCCAGCCGGTTCAGTGCGATGAACGCCAGCTGTACCGCCGTGCTCAGGTACGGGGCGCCGATCAGAGTACTCAGGGCCGTCGCGGCGACCTCCAGCGCGACCCTTGCGCTGAAGATCATCCACGATGCGCATGGGCCCCGGCCTTGTCCGACCCCGTCGCCGCCACGGGACATAAGCTTGGCGTTTATCGTCTGCGGTCGAACGGCGTGTCGAACTTGTCTGGGATCGGCTGTTGGCCGGACATGAGGGCGGCCTCCGTCTGATCATGTGCTCCGTCACAGAGTCGCTTGATCAGCACGAAGGCCGTAACGATGAGTCTGCTGCAGCGGGATGTCCCGCGGAATGCGTTTGAGGAACTGTCCCACTTCCGAGGGGAGTTCTATGCCTGCCTCACCGCGCGGGGAGACGCGCTGTTCGAGCTGTCAGACGCCCTGTTGTGCTCGGACGGCCCGGTAAAGACGCTCGTCGAGCTGTCCTTGGCGCCGGAGCACCGGCGCGGACACGGTGCCTTGTACGGCGGTGTTAACCACGGGCGGCTGGATGTGGCACGGCTGCGCAGGACTCTGGCCGGTCTGTCAATGCCACGGGCGGCGGACGGGCGCCTCGTCCTGGCCGTCGATGTCAGCAACTGGCTACGCCCGGACGCGAACACCAGCCCGGACCGGCTGTTCTGCCACACCTACGGCCGCGGGAGGGGCTCGGCTCAGATGGTCCCTGGCTGGCCCTACTCCTTCGTCGCCGCCCTGGAGCCCGGGCGGACTTCGTGGACGGCCGTACTGGACGTGGTCCGCCTGTGTCCGTGGGACGACGAGATCGCCGTCACCGCCTGCCAGATCCGTCAGGTCGTCCAACGACTGCTGGCCGCTGGGCAGTGGCAGGCCGGTGACCCGTCCGTGCTGATCGTCGTTGATGCCGGCTATGACGTAACCCGCCTGGCCTTCCTCCTCTCCGACCTGCCCGTCGAGTTGCTGGGCCGGATGCGTTCGGACCGTGTCCTGTACTTCCCGCCCCCGCCACAGCCACCCGGCAAGGTCGGACGCAAACCCAAGCGCGGGTCGGAGTTCAAGTTCGAGAAGCCCGCCACCTGGCCCGCCCCCGCCATCACCACGGTCACCGACACCACCCACTACGGGCGGGCCGAGGCCACGGCCTGGGACCGGCTGCACCCGCTGCTGGTCCGGCGCTCGGCCTGGGCCGACTACCCCGAAGGTCACCTGCCCGTCATCGAAGGCACAGTCATCCGTCTTCACGTAGAGCACCTGCGCGGAGACCGCAGCCCAGGCCGATCTGGCTGTGGTGGTCCGGCACCAACGCGACAGGCGGGGACGTCGACCGGCTCTGGCAAGGATTCCTGCGCAGATTCGATCTCGAACCAATGCCGTTAGGTTAACCTGCTCCTCCATCGTGTATGACGGACGTTCAGGGGTGGTTGTGGAGCCCGAGTTGCGCGATGTGGTCAGCGTCGGGCTGCTGGCGCGGGTGTATCCGGCTGGGCTCGTAGACGAAGTGCTTGAGGTGTGCGGGCGGGTGGAGCGACGGTCTCGGCTGCTACCGGCCCGGCTGATGGTGTACTTCGTCCTTGGGATGGCGTTGTTTTCGCCGGATCCGTATCTGGAGGTCATGCGCAAGACGACGTTCGGGCTGCGGCAGATCGGCCTGCTGAGGGCGTGGCGGGAGCCGAGCAAGCCGTCCATCTTTCTGGCACGTCAGCGGCTGGGAGCCGAACCGTTGCGGGAGCTGTTCACCCGCGCCGCCGTACCGCTGGCCGGGCCTGCGGACACCTGGGCCTTCTGGCGTGGGCTGCGGTTGATGGCGGTGGACGGCACCTGCGTCGACCTGGCGGACACCGCGGCCAACGAAGAGGAGTTCGGCCGACATGGCGGCAGGCCGAAGGCGGGCAAGGCGCCATACAAGCGGGCGGCGTTTCCGCAGGCCAAGATCGTGGGGTTGGTGGAGTGCGGCACGCATGCCGTCGTCGACGCGGTGGTCAGCGCATACTCGGTCCACGAGTCGCTGACCGCCCAGGGCCTGGGCCGGTCGATGGGCCCGGGCATGCTGGTCCTGGGCGACCGGGGCCTGCCAGGCGTGGATCTCTGGCGGGCCTGGTCGGCCTCCGGTGCGGATCTTCTCCTGCGGCTGGCCGGCCAACGCTACAAACTCGAGCCTGACCGGCTGCTGTCCGACGGGTCCTGGATCACCACGATCTACGGGTACCAGGACCGTCGACGCGAGCACGGTATCCAGGTCCGCGCGCTGCGCTACCAACTCGACGAGGGTCAGGAGACCTACACGCTCCTGACCACGTTGCTCGACCATGAGCATTACCCGGGACCGGAGTTGGCCGCCCTGTACACCGAGCGGTGGGAAGTGGAGACGACCTTCAAAGAACTCAAGACCCAGCAGATCGGAGCGGGCACGGTCCTGGCCAGCAAGACCCCGGACGGAATCCTCCAACAAATCTGGGGCCACCTGCTCGTGCACTACGCACTGCGCGTGCACATGCTCGAAGCAGCCCGCACCAACACCGATGCGCTCGACCCCGACCGGCTGTCTTTCACCACCTGCCTGCGCGCCGCCCGTCGCATCGCCCTGATGCCTCCGGCGGACTTTTCCCCCTCATCACCGCTGCCCTGCCCACCTGATGCGTGATGAACTCCTCGCCAACGTGAACCCACCCAGGCGACCGCGGACGAGCCCGCGTGTCATCAAACGCATCATCTCCCGGTACCTCGTCAAGAAGCCTGACGACCGGCAGTCACCCACTCCACCCCGCAACCCCACGCTCATACCACCCCCCACCCGACCCTTAACCTAACGGCATTGGATCTCGAACACACCTTCAGAATGATCAAGCAAACGCTGGGCTGGACCGTTCCCAAACTCCGCGAGCCCGCAGCCGCCGACCGCTGGACGTGGCTGGTCGTCGCCGCGTACACCCAGCTCCGCCTCGCCCGGCCACTCGCAGAAGACCTCCGCAAACCCTGGGAGCGGCCCGCGCGCCAAGGACGCCTCACACCCGCCCGCGTCCGCCGCGGATTTCGCCGCCTCCACGGGAAGAGCGCACAGCTGGCCGGCGCACCGAAAGTCAGCACCGCAGGCCCCGGACGACCAGCAGGCTCGAAAAACAGGCGCCGCGCACGCGAACACCCCGTCGGGAAACAGGGCAAACCGGACATCACCGAGGACGTCACGAACAGTCGCGCAGCATAAACGCCAAGATAAGGGCTTGTAGAGAATCAACGTGTTGGTTTGGTTTCCGTCGTGAGGGTCGCGCCGTGTGTGGTGGCGTGGACGAGGAGTCCTGCCAGGGTGTTGATGTGTGCTGCTGGGAGCCGGGGCGTGTGAGCGTGCTGGTCCATCAGCCGCCGGATCTCGCTGGTGGCGTGGCGGATGGTGTCCTTACTGACGGCGAAGAGGCGGGCCAGCACGGTGGGCGGCAGGGCGAGGTTGTGTTGCAGCGTGGTGAGCAGGACCCGGTCGGGCAGGTCGAGTTTGGCCTTGCGGCGGCCGCCCGGGGCCCGGCGTCGTTGGGCGCCGTCGCGGCGTGTGGTGGCGTCATGTTTCTGCAGTGTCTGCCAGCCGGCGGTCGGGGCCTGGGTCAGCTCGGTCAGTGCGGTGCGGGTCATGCCGGTCAGTGCGGGGTGCGACAGAGCATCGCGGTCGAAGACCGCCGCCGGGTCGGTGGTTGGTCCGGTGGGGTCGACGGGGTGGGGGTGGACGGTGTAGTTCCATGCACCGTGGAAGGCATGTCCGGTTACGGGTACTGCGTTGAGCTCGGCGTCGCTGACCTTCACGCCGGTGGGATAGACGCCGGTGTCAAGTTCGGCGTGGATGGTCAGGCCGGTGCGGGTGGTGGTCGCGGCGATGCTGTTGACGATGACGTCATGGCTGGTCAGCGGGCGGCCCCGCCAGTTCATGGTGATGTGGGAGAACAGCCGGTGCTCGATCCGATTCCACTTCGATGTGCCCGGAGGCATGTGGCAGACGGTGACGGCCAGGCCGGTCTCGGCGGCGAACGCCGCGAGGCCGGTCTTCCAAGCTCTGGTGCGGTAGCCGTTGGAGCCCCCGGCATCGGCGGTGATCAGCAGACGGGTGGCCTGCGGGTAGTCGAGGCGTCCTTGCCCGTTCCACCAGCGGCGGATCGATTCGACGGCGAAGGCCGCGGTGTCGTGATCCGTACCGACGTTTACCCAGCCGGTGTCCGCCGCCAGGTCGTAGATGCCGTAGGGCAGGGCTTTGCCCAGTGCATCACCGGGGAAGTCATGGACATCGACCCGCACGGGTTCACCGGTCGGCCGCCATTGACGTCCGGCATTCTTGAACTCCCCGACGACTTCCTTCTTTTTCGCATCCACGCTGACCACCGGCTGACCGTCCGCCTGATGGTCTTTGGCCTGGTCGTTGATGTACCAGAACTGCGCGTCCCGGTCGGGGTGCTGAGCGCCTTCGAGGGTCTTGGCATTGGCCTGCAGACTGTTCTCCCGCAGCAGCCCACGGTTGGCGCTGACGCGGCATGGCCCTGCCGCGTCAGCTCCCCAGACAGAGACCGCAGCGATCTGATCGTCCACCGCAGCGGCGACGTCGGATCACCCCGCTCGTCCGGCTCCACCAGCGCCAGCAACGCCGGAACAAGCAGCGGGTCCAGCTCCTCGGCGCTCTTGCGCCCGCCGCCGTCCCGGCGGACCCGGCCATAGGGCAGCGGATCCTCACCGCCCTCCAACTCGAAGACCCCCTTCCGCACCGTCGTCTCACTCACCGCTGTGGCACGCGCGACGGCCCGGACCCCGCCGTGCCCCCTCGACAGCCAGCGCCAGCCGCTGCTGCCGCTCATTCACATGAGGAAACAACACCCCGTATCTCAGGGCCAGTTCGTCACGAAGGTCACTCGGTATGCGCATACCACACCAACGACAGAGAGACCGCAAACCAACACGTTGATTCTTTACAAGCCCTAACTACCCGGCCTTGGGATTACCTCAGTATTCGTTGGTCCATCCGCGCAGGGCCAGCACCTGGTTGAGCAGGTGCCGGTCCTCCAGAATCGTGTTCACGCTCGACCTCCTGGGATGCAACACCTCAACGCGACTCGCCGGATCCTTTCGGGGACGCCGCCGCCCGGCTGTCCGGTCCGTCCGGGCCCGAACCCCACCGGCCCGAGATCAGGATCACCGCCATCGGCGAGGACGCCCTCCGACTTCTGAGCACCACCACCAGCACGGGACGGGCTGCACGGACGGCTCCGAGGCCCGGGCCCGCGGCAGATCGTCGTGCAGGACTCTGCCGGGAGTTACCGCATCGTCTACAGCGCCGATGGTCGGGCGCACTGCCACCTGGTCATGGTGGCGGGCCGTTCGGTCACCCACCGGTGATCCCTGACCGGCTGAGGCCCGCCGCTCTCGCGGCCTCGACAGGGTCCGTCCACACGTCCATCGGGACGATTCCAATGCTGCGGCCCTCGTCGTCCAGCAGCCGTCCCGTCCGCTTGACGTGCCCAAGCGTTACCGCGCGGTCGGTGATTCGCAGGGCGGGATAGCGTTCGGCCAGCAGGAGTTCCAGCCGGTGGGCGTCGTGGAGGGAGCGCAGCCAGGTGCTGTGTACGACATTGGTCGAGCCGCCGGTGGTGATGGCGCATGAGCGAGTTTCGGGGAGGGTGGCCAGGCCGTTGGCGATCGCGACCAGTTGATCGGCGGGTGACTGTGCCGACAGTGTCAGACAGACCGGCCAGCCGGACAGCGGCTGGGCGACGTCGCAGCGCAGGACCAGTGCCCGGTCGGCGATCATCGACCGCAGGCGGCGGCGTACGGTACTGAGCCCGCACCCGAGCCCGACGGCCAGTTCCGTCAGCGAGGCGCGGCCGTCGTGGCACAGGAGCCGCAGGAGCCTGCGTTCCACCTCGGGCAGCGGTCTGACTGTGCCGGTGCTGATTTGTACCGGCGAGCCCATCTGCTCCAACTGTCGCGCGTCCAGCGCCCCGAGCCGCCAGTCGCCGCCCAGTGCGTACGCCCTGGTGACCAACTGGGTGCGGGTGGCCCGGACCCCTGCCACCGTCCCGATGCCGTCGCGCAGATAGCGCGAGAGCGCGTTCAAGCCGGGTGTCGCCACAGTCAGGAGCAGGTCGTGGGCGCCGCTGGTGTGCTCGATGCTGACCACATGGGGCCAGCGGGCCAGTGTGGCGGCGGTGGCGAGCACCTCTCCGGCCTCGCAGTCGACCTCAATGAACGCGGCGGTCTGGAGCAGGCCGACCGGATGGGCGGTGACCCAGGCGATTCCCGCCTCCGCCAGCCGTGACCAGCGCCTCGCGGCCGTGACCGCGTCCACTCCGAGGGCGGTGCCGACCCGGGACCAGGGCGCCCGGGGATCGAGTTGCAGCGCATGGATGAGGGCGAGGTCCAACTCATCGGGGTCGGCGGCAGATTCCTGCATGAGTTGAGCCCCTTCGGCACAATCCTGTGATTTTCGAGCCAACACGGATCTTCGACAACACAATGCCCTACCACCGGGGGAGCCGGTGCACCACCCGAGGAGTGATTCGTGACGATTTTGGACGATGCCAAGGCGCTTCAGGGCGATCTCGTACGGCTGCGACGCGTCCTGCACGCCGAACCCGAGATCGGCCTGCGACTGCCCCGCACACAGGAGAAGGTGCTTGCCGCACTCGAAGGGCTCCCGCTGGAGCTGACCACCGGTAGCGTGCTCGACTCGGTGACCGCCGTCCTGCGCGGCGGCCTGCCGGGCCCGGCCGTACTGCTGCGCGGCGACATGGACGCGCTGCCCGTGACGGAGAGCACTGGGCTGGAGTACGCCTCCCGCATCCCCGGACATATGCACGCCTGCGGCCATGACCTGCACACAGCGATGCTCGTCGGTGCCGTGAAGCTGCTCTGTGCCCGCCGTGCGTCGCTCGCGGGCGATGTGGTGTTCATGTTCCAGCCGGGCGAGGAGGGATACGACGGCGCGCGCCTGATGATTGAAGAGGGTGTCCTCGAAGCGGCCGGGGCACGGCCCGTCGCCGCGTACGTCCTGCATGTGACGCTCGGACAGTCGGGGACCGGGGTGTTCAGGACACGTCGCGGACCGCTGCTCGCGGCCTCCGACTCGGTCCGCGTGACCGTGCGTGGCCGGGGCGGGCACGGGGCCGCCGTTGCTGTCGTTGTGCGCTTCATCGGGCACCGTCCACGCTCTTTGCCCCAAGGGACTTGGCGAGCAGGGTGATCACGAGGATGACGCCGCAGTAGAGCAGGCTCACCGAGGCCGCTCCCTGCATCGCGCCGTTGTCGTAGTTGTCGAAGATCAGGATGGACAGCAGGCGGGTGTCGGAGGCGAAGAGTGCGGCCGACAGTTCCCGCATGCAGAGCAACAGCAGCAACAGCAGGGTGGAGACCAGGCCGACCCGCATGAGCGGCAGCGTCACGTATGACATGGCCTTGGTGCGGCGGGAGCCGAGAAGGACCGCACTGTCTTCCAGATCTTTGTCGACCTGGAGGATCGAGGAGGTGACGCCCCGGTACCCCTGCGGCAGAAAGACGGCGACGAAGGCGATCACTAGCACGACGACCGTTCCGTACACCGGCACCGGCAGCACCGGCCAGGTCCACAGCAGACCGAGGCCGAGCACGATGGCCGGGACGGCGAGCGGTTCCATGGCGACGAACTCCAGCACTCGCCTGCCCGCGGACTTGCACGGTAGACGCAGTAGCTGAGGCAGAAGCCGAGCGCCGTACCGACGACACCGGCGATGACGGCCGTCATCGCGCTGTTGGGCACCGCCTGGAGGAAGTCGGCGGAGCGCAGTGTCTTGCCCAGCGACCAAAACGACAGGGCGCCGCTCTCGGTGAGCTGGCCGAGGCTCGCGGCATACGGGGAGGTTTGGAGGGATGCGAGGAGCAGGGCGCCTACCGGGAGTACCACGGCGAGCAGGAAGTACAACAGGGCGAAGCCGAATGCGGGCAGCAGTCGCCACCGGCCCAGTGGGACCTGCTTGGCCTTGACGCCCTTGCCGGTGACGCTGCTCAACTTCTCGCGTATGACCACCCGTTGCCGAAGTGCCGTGATCACCAGCAACGGGCGGTCAGGACGATGGCCACGGCGGCGGCCTCATTGCCGCGGGAGGGCGAGGCGTTCATCAGGCGGTAGATGAAGCCGGGCAGCGTCTTTACTTGGGAGGGGTTGCCGATCACTTGGGCTACGGGGAAGTTCTCCGTAGCCAGCGTGAAGATCAGCACCCCGGACCCAAGGATCGCGGGCAGCGCGAGTGGGAAGGGTCCCCCAACGCATGGTGCGCCGCAGCGTCCCGCCGTGTACGAAGGACGCTTCCTCCAGATCGGGGTTCATGAGGGAAAGCACGCTGTGGGCGAGCAGGAACGCGTGGGGTGCGTAGTAGAGGGCGGGGACCATGACGAGGCCCCGGTGCTGTAGATGTTGACGGTGATGTCCAGTCCCACCGATTGCACGACGAGGTTGAGGTAGCCGGCCGCCGGGCTGCCGAGCAGGGACCAGGCGAGGGCGCCGCCGAGTGAGGGCAGGAACATCGGCGCGATGCCGGTGCAGTAGAGAAACCGCCGTGCCGGCGAGCTGGTGCGGGCGGTGATGAATGCGGGGTCGCAGCCGATCAGCAGGGCGAGCGCCGAGGCGCAGCCGGCGATCAGCACGGAGTTGCCGAGCGTGGTGAGTGCCTGCGTCGAGGCCAGGACGGAGAAGTTGGCGAGTGTCAGCGAGTCGAGGCCGATGTCGTCGGGCCGGAGGAAGGAGTCGCTGAACGCGGCGAGCAGGATCAACAGCATCGGCAGGGCCACGAGGACGCCGAGCAGGACACCGGTGGGCAGGGCACGGCGTGCGCGGTTCAGAGCCGTGGTGAGCGCAGGTGCCCTCCCCGGCCCAGTAGATATGGGGGCGCGGCGGTTTCGGTGGGTATCGTGGGCGGGGCGGTTATGCCGATACCTCCAGCGGCAGCACCTGGACCGCCGAGGGGTTGGCACAGACCCAGACGTCTGAGCCAGTGGCGAGCAGTTTCCCGCGGCTGCGTCCGACGACGGCTTCGACCTCGGGGCCGCGGTCGAGTGCGATCCGGTAGCGGACGTGGGCGTTCTGGAAGCTGACCACCGCGACCCGTCCCACCCGGGTGTTGTCATGTCCGGGCGGGGGCGTTGGAGAACAGTGGGGCCTTCGGGCGGATACAGAGCCGGGGCGCTGTCATACCGGAGGCCGCCCGCATCCGCACCTCGTGCCCGGTGAGGTCGTACAGCAGGTGGCCGCTGTTCTCGGCCTCCTCACCGGACGGGCCGCACCGCCGGTGCACGGGCGGTTTACGGTTTCGGCCTGGTGGCTGCGAGCACCGAGGAAACGGTGTCCGTTGCGGAGGCGGGGACCTTGCGTGACGGCTGCTGTTCCGGCTCCTTGGGCTCCCGGCGTTCCCTGGAGCGGGCGTGGCCTCAGCGGACCGTCGGCCCGGCGACGAGGGCGAGCCTCGAACTGAGCACGTTGATCGCGTCACGGACGATGCGGCCGACCACTTCACCGGCGGGGGGAATGTCGTGGATCAGGCCCTGCGCCATCCCGACCGACCAGACGCCCGCGTTGAGGTCTCCGCTCTCGTAGACCTGCCGTCCACGCACACCCGCGACGAGCTCGCGGATGTCGTCGAAGGTGCCACCGGCGTCGAGGATGGCAACGACCTTGTCACTGACGGCGTTGCGGGACACCCGGGAGGTGTTGCGGAGCGTCCGGAAAATGAGGTTGGTATCGCGCTCGGACCCGGTGACGATCGCCTTCTTGACCGCGTCGTGCACCGGAGCCTCCTGTGTGCAGAGGAACCGGGTGCCCATGTTGATGCCGTCGGCCCCGAGGGCCAGCGCGGCGGCCAGGCCCCGGCCGTCGGCGAACCCCCCGGAGGCCAACACGGGGATCGTGAGCCGGTCCACAGCGGCCGGGATCAGAACCAGACCCGGGATGTCGTCCTCGCCCGGGTGGCCGGCGCACTCGAAGCCGTCGATGCTGACCGCGTCCACCCCCGACGACTGTGCCTTGAGCGCGTGGCGCACGCTCGTGCACTTGTGGATGACCTTCACCCCGTGCTCCTGGAACAGTGGCAGGTGCGGCTCGGGGTTCGACCCCGCTGTCTCGACGATCCCCACACCGGATTCGACGATGACCCGGCGGTACTCCTCGTAGGGGGGTGGGGTGATCGTCGGCAGGGTCGTCAGGTTGACGCCGAAGGGTGCGTCTGTGAGGTCCCGTGTGCGCTGGATCTCGCGGGCCAGGTCCTCGGGGGTGGGCTGGGTCAGGGCGGTGAGGATGCCCAGCCCGCCGCCGTTCGACACGGCGGCGGCGAGCTCGGCCCGGCCGACCCATTGCATCCCGCCCTGCACCACGGGGTGGGTGATTCCGAAAGTCTCGGTGAACCGGGTGCGCAGGGCGCCGCCGGCGTTCGTACCGTCAGTCATCGGCGGAGCTCCCCCTTTCGTCGATCATCAAAGGCCCATGGACTTGGAGACGACGCTCTTCATGACCTCGCTGGTGCCGCCGAAGATGCGGGACACGCGAGCGTCGGTGTAGAGCCGGGCGATTGGGTACTCGCGCATGTAGCCGTAGCCTCCGTGCAGTTGGAGACACTTGTCGATGACCCGCGCCTGCATCTCGGTGCAGAACAGTTTGGTCTTCGCGGCGTCGGCGGGGGTGAGCCTGCCGGCGTCGAGCGCGGCGATGGCGCGGTCCACGAGTGCCTGGCCTGCTTCGAGGTCGGTGGCGCACTCGGCGAGCACGAACTTCGTGTTCTGGAAGTCCGCGACCCGCTGCCCGAAGACCGTGCGCTTCTGGACGTAGTCGACGGCCAGGTGCAGCGCGGCCGTCGCGGTCGCCTGCGCGGTGATCGCGACGGTCAGTCGTTCCTGCGGCAGGTTCGCGGTGAGCGTGGCGAAGGCATCGCCCTCGGCCCCGAGTAGATTCGCGGCCGGCACCCGGACGTCGTCGAAGAACAGCTCTGCGGTGTCCTGCGCCTTGAGTCCCATCTTGTCGAGGTTGCGGCCGCGGCTGAATCCGGGCATGTCCGACTCGACGACGAGCAGCGACAGTCCCTTGCGCCGGTTGCCCCCGCCGTCGGAGGTACGGGCAACCACCACGATGAGGTCGGCGTTGATGCCGCCGGTGATGAACGTCTTCGCCCCGTTGAGGATGTAGTCGTCGCCGTCCCTCACCGCCGTGGTGGCCATACCGGCGAGGTCAGATCCGGTTCCCGGTTCGGTCATCGCGATGGAGCTGACCAGGGAGCCGTCCGCGAACCCCGGGAACCAGCGCGCCTTCTGCTCGTCGTTGGCGAACTCCAGGAAGTACGGCAGCACCGTGCTCAGGTGTACTTGGAGCCCGCCCAGTGTTGCCGCGGCGTACCCGCTCTCCTCCAGTACGACAGCGTTGAAGCGGAAGGTCCGCATACCGCCGCCGCCGAACTTCTCGGGGATCTGCAACCCGTTGATGCCGATCTCGGCGGTCTTTCGGAACAGGGTCCGAGGCACGATTCCCGCGGCCTCCCACTCCTCCAGATGCGGCACGATCTCCTTGCTGACGAACTCCCGCACGGTTTGCCGGAACGCCTCGTGGTCCTCGGTGTAGATCTCTCTGAGCATGGTTCTCCGTAAGTTGTTAGGCGGCCCGGGAGGGCCGGGTGTGGCTTATGGTTCTCTGCCTTCAGTGGCTTTCCAGGAGTGGCCGCCCGGCTCTCCGGGGCACCCTGGCTACTGATTGAGATGTGCGCCCTGGTCGCTGACTACGGAGATGACAGCGGGGTCTTCCTCGGGCCGACGGCGCCCACCACCCCGATGAACAGTCCGCTCGCCCGCACGTCCGGGTTCTCACGCGCCTCGTCGTACCCGCTGATCCAGCCGGCCACCACGCCGTTCGTGGTGAGTAGGTCCAGCGCCTCGTCGGTGGTGAGGCCCGCGAGGGCGGTACGCAACTTGACGACCAGCGCAGGGCGATGGGCGACCCGCGCCTGGTTGGTCGCGAATCTCTCGTCCCGTACGAGATCGGGTTGTTCGATCAGTCGGCACAGCTTCTCGAAGTGCGGCACCAAGTAGGCACAGACCACGACCACGCGGTCCGCGGTCGGCATGATGTCCGCGGCCGGGGCGACGGTCGGCTGTGCGTTGCCGCTGCGTACCGCTCACGGCGGGGCCGGAGGTCATCGGCTTCGGGGGCGACGTGGGTACCGCTGGGTTCATGGCGGTTTCCCAACGGCAGCGGTGCGCGGTGACCGGCGCGCGGCGAAGCAGGGATGGTTCAGTGACCGGTGAACACAGGCTCGCGCCGCTCCAGGAACGCGGCCGCCGCCTCGCGGGCGTCCTCGGTGTGGAAGCAGCGGACCATGCGGTCGACCTCGGCCCCGAGGAAGTCGCCGAGCGGCATGGTCTGCGCGGCGAGCAGGTTCTGCTTCATGGCCCGGGCCGCGAGAGGGGCGGCTGACGCCAGGCGGGCGGTGACGCGATCCGTCAGCTCACCGAACTCGGCGGCGGTGGAGACCTCGGTCACCAGTCCGAGTTCGGCCGCCCGGTGCGCATCGAACTTCCCGGGCAGCAAGAAGAGCTCGCGGGCTCGCGCGGCGCCGAGTAGCCGCGTGAGGAACCAGATTCCGCCGAGGTCGCCGGGCAGTCCCGCACTCAGGAAAGCTGTGTTGAAGACGGCGGCCCCGGAGGCGATCCGGATGTCGGCCGCCAGGGCCAGCGACAGACCCGCCCCCGCACAGGCGCCGTTGATCGCGGCCACGGTGAGCTGAGGCATCAGGTGGAGACGCTCGGCCACATGGCTGGCCGCTCGCAGCCGCGCCGTGTCCGCCTCGATCGAGTCGCCTTGGAGTATGCGGAGCTCCGGTGGAGCGGCGAGATCGGCACCGACGCAGAAACTCGATCCGGACCCCGTCAGCGCGACGACACGCACGTCACGGTTCGCCTCGAGTTGCCCGAGGACGTTTTCGAGATCACGGAGCAGTTGGGCGGAGACGGCGTTCCGGCGCCCCGGGTTGTCAAGGGTCACTGTCGCGACCTCGCGGACGATCGAGCACGAGACCTGAACTGGCATCGGCGCCTCCGGTGAGTGTGGGTCGATCACGTGCCGTCCGCGTGATGACCTGCGCCACATCAAACGCCGTGGTGATCGACAGCGTCAAAGACCAGTATCCGGTTGGAATGACTGCAATCGCCTATCGATCGAGGTCGCTCCGTCTCTCCTCACGCGCGATCGGAGACCGCTTCCTGAAACCGTCGAGCTGACGTTTCTCCATCGCGGACATGACGTGCCCCGTGGCCTCGATCCGGCTCAGCCCCGAGGCCGTACGACGTTCGACGGCCCGGTCCCAGGACGCGAGGTCGGCCTTGGTCTCCGCAAGGAAAACCGCGGCCGCCGCAGTGAGCCTGCCGGGCCGGTGCACCACACCGATCCGCCTCTGGAGCCGCGGTTCGATCTCGCGCACCGCCGCCCCCCGCTGGCGGGCCTCGATCGCGACCCGCATGGACACGATCGCCGCGCCGGCGCCGGAGAGAACCATGGGCACCACCGCCCCCCGCTGCGGGACCTCGACTGCCACCCGCGGCTGGACCCCGTTCTCGCGCAGCATGGCCTCGACGTAGTCCCGGGTCGTGGTGTTGCGCTTCCCCATCACCAGCGGGAGGCCCGACATCGACCCGAGCGAGACGGTCTCGGGCAGCTCGGACCCCGTCCCGGGCGGGAGGAGCAGCACGAATCTCTGTGGGGTCAGGAACTCGTCCGCCAGCCCCTCCCTCGGCACGGGCAGCATTGTCACGCCGAGCTCGCAGGCACCGGACTTGACCAGCTCGACGACGTCGGAGATGTGGTCGCGTTCCTCGATGCGCAGGCTGACGTTCGGATTCTTCACCCGGAAGTTGGCCGCCCACACCGACAGCGGATCCGTCGAGAGGTCCGACAGCGCCGCGATGTCGATCCGCCCGCGCTCCACATCCCGCACCTCGCGCACCGCCTGGAGCGCGGAGTCCACGTCCCGCAGGATCTGCCGGGCCGGGCCCACCAGGGCCTCACCAGCGGGGGCGAGCACCAGACCCCTGCCCACTCGGAAGAACAACTCGGTCCGCAGGTCCTTCTCCAGCTTCCTGACGGCCTGCGAGAGCGACGGCTGAGCGACGCGCAGCGCGGCCGCGGCCCGGTTCACCCCACCGTTGTCGACGACTGCCAGGAAATACTCCAACTGCCGGATGTCCATCCCCGAAACATACGAGGCGCCCGCTCACCGGTCGAGGAAGACGCCGAGCTGCCCCGCGGCGCGAAAGCGACGGCGCGTGGTGTCCGCCAATAATGTGCCAGTTTATGCCGATTCTTGTGCGGGGGTGACCCGCGCGTACAGACGCCTACGAGTAGGCGTACCTCGGTGAATGGGGATTTCCCTACGATTCGACGGCCGATGAGAGGCGGAGGAAGCGCTGGTCCGCCTTGAAGTGGATCGGGAGCAGCTGTGGTGTCAGGATCTGTATAAGGACCGGGGTGAGTTGGCGATACCGCCGAGTGCGGATATGTCGCGGGCGAGTAGTGCGATGCATGGCGTCTGCGGGGAGTTGGTCTACTCCTGGTTCGTCGGTTATCGGGGCGGGCCGGTATGGATCCCCTCGTGGGTGAGGAGTCGTCCGTCTCACGCTGAACCGGAATGACGCTCCCTGACTGATCCTGCACGCCCCCAGAGACGCCGGGGGGACGTGGGAGGCCGAGTTCGGCGAGGGCATCAATGGGTTGACGGGATTGGACGCAGCGCTGAGGGCAGCGGAGGCTGTGTTCCCGTCCCTGTACGACGGCGCCTCCACCGCGGAGGAAGTGCCGCTGTACAACGAGGAGCATAGGCGCGGGTTTTCACCGGGGGCGGCCGCTACTGCGGGCTCACGATCGACCATGCCACCGTCGAAGCTGGACTGCTCCCGCTGGCCCTTCTCCCCCTGCCGGCGGCGTGATCTGGTGGAGGGCAGCGAGCTCGGCCTAGTCGATCACGGTGAGGTGTGAGGCCGATCAGCGCGCGCTGGCAGGGCGGCAGGCCAGGCAAGACCCAGGGTGGCGTTGAGGCGCGTGCTTGTGTCGAGGCCCGGTCAGTTCCCAGAGCGCCTCTTCCCTATCTGTCTACGGCGAGGTGTGAAGTGGGTGTCCGCCAGGTCCGCCGCGACAGAGACGGACCAGGGCGAGGGCAAGAACCGGGAGCGGTCAATCCGAGCAACTTCCGGCGCCCAGTGGTCCCGGACGACGTTCCCTCATAGGCGGGGTCGGGGGTGTGGGAGGGGGTGCTCAACAATCCTCAGCGGCCGAAGACTCGGAGTGGAACAGGGCGACCGCCTGCTCTTAGCAACTCGGGGTCGCCTCTGTTTCGACCGTGTGGACGAGGCCCTCTTTGGCTTCGTTTACGGATCTCCCGAGAACAAAGCAGGGGGATCATGCAGAACAAGTTCCGCGCGATCGCCCTCTCTGTCGCCGTCGCGGTGGCGTTCGGTGTCGCCGCGCCGGCCGCGACCGCCATGACACAGGCACTACCGGCTACCGCGGTTACCAGCGTGACGCACACTGATGCGCAGCAGGTGCCTGGCCCCGCGAATAGCTACGGAGCCGTCACGCCCGAGAACATCACCGCCACCGAGCCGCTCGTCCCGATGAACCGAGACGACGTCTCGGCATCATTCGGCTACATCCGGCCCGTGCAGGCCCGCAACACCGACATCGCCTGTGTGGTCGCGGAGAAGACCGGGCCGGAACTGCGCGGACTGCTCCTGGCGGTGGCCGAACGCATCGTCATCCCGGTCACCGCCCTGGACGACCGGGACTAGGAGCTGAGCGCGGACTCCTTGGTGACGGCGGCACTCGGCGGGATGTTCCTGGACACCCTGCGCGTCGACGACGAAGTCTGCCCGGCGGATCCTCCGGGCATCGCCCTGACCAGCGACAACACACGCCATGACGTACCGACCGGCAACCAACCGACCCACATCATCATCAAGACGGCAGCACCAGATCGGCAACCATGACAGCAGTCGTACCACGCAGGACAATTCGCCGAGCAGCTGAAAGCCGAACACCAGCCCACTGACGTATCGATGCCGAACCACCACGGACACCCGCACATCATCTGGCTCGCGGTGCGGGGCCGGCTGCCAGGGGGCCGGGCTTCAGAGGCGGTTCAGCGTGGTGCCATGCGGATGGCGCCGTCGAGGCGGATGGTCTCGCCGTTGAGCATCGGGTTGGTGATGATTGCCTCGACCAGGTGGGCGTACTCGGCGGGGTCGCCGAGCCTGTTGGGGTGTGGCGTCTGCGTGCCGAGGGAGCGCTGTGCCTCTTCGGGCAGGCTGCCGAGCAGCGGGGTTTTGAAGAGGCCGGGGGCGATGGTGTTGACTCGGATGAGCAGTCCGGCTAGGTCCCGGGCGATCGGTAGCGTCGCGCCGACGATTCCGCCTTTGGAGGCTGCGTAGGCGGCCTGTCCGATCTGCCCTTCGAAGGCGGCGACGGATGCGGTGTTGACGATCACTCCGCGCTCGTCGGCCACGGGCTCGTTGTGGGCCATTGCGTCGGCGGTGAGCCGGATGACGTTGAACGTTCCGACGAGGTTGACCTTGATCACCTTCTCGAAGTCGGCGAGCGGGAAGGGGCCGTTTCTGCCCACTGTCCTGGCCACGCTGCCGATACCGGCGCAGTTGACGGTGATTCTCAGCGTCCCTTCGGCGTTGGCGTGTTCGACTGCCTCGGTGACCGCATCTTCGTCGGTGACGTCGGCGGGGGAGAAGGAGACGCTCCCGCCGAGTGCGGTGAGTGCGGTGGTGTCCGCACCCGGGAGGTCGACCGCGACCACGCGGGCCCCCGAAGCGGCGAGCGCGGTGACGGTGGCGAGACCGAGCCCGGAGGCTCCTCCGGTGACCAGCGCGGTGGTTCCTGCGATGTGCATGACTGTGGCGTCCGTTCGTGTGGCTCAGCGGCTCCGGACTACAGGGAGCGGCTGATGAGTTCCTTCATGATTTCGCTGGTTCCGCCGTAGATCTTCTGGACCCGGGCTGCGGCGTACAGCCGGGCGATCGGGTACTCCATGACATAGCCGTAGCCGCCGAAGATCTGGAGACAGCGGTCGGTGATCTCGACCTGCTTCTCGGTGGCCCAGAGCTTGGCCATCGAGGCGGTCGCCGGGTCGAGGGTTCCGGCGATCTGCTCCTGGACGCAGTGGTCTGTCAGTGTCTTGCCGGCGAGGACGTCTGTCTTGCACTCGGCCAGGACGTAGCGGGTGTTTTGGAACTCGATGAGCGGCTTCCCGAACACGGTGCGCTGCTTGGCGTATGCGATGGCCTCGACCACGGCCGCCTCGGCCGCCGCGACCCCGCCCACGCCGATGATCAGGCGTTCTCGCTGGAGTTGGTTCATGAGCTGGTAGAAGCCCTGGCCCTCGACGCCGCCGAGTAGGTTGGCCGCCGGGACCCGCATGTCTGTGAAGGACAGTTCGCAGGTGTCCTGTCCGTGCTGGCCGATCTTCTCCAGGGCCCTGCCCCGGGAGAATCCCGGTAGTTCACTGGTTTCGGCCACCAGGAGCGATATGCCCTTGGCGCCCTGGGAGGGGTCGGTCTTCACGACGATGACGAGAAGATCGCAGTGGAGTCCGTTGGAGATGAACGTCTTCGATCCGTTGACGATGTAGTGGTCCCCGTCGCGGACCGCGGTGGTGCGGATGGCCTGGAGGTCCGACCCGGTGCCGGGTTCCGTCATGGCGATCGCGAGAACGCTCGTACCGGAGGCGCACCCGGGCAGCCACCGGCGTTTCTGGTCCTCGGTGGCGTAGGCGTTGATGTAGTGCGCGACGATCGTCGAGTGCACGGCGAAGCCGAAGGCGGAGTCATGGGCGAGCATGAGTTCCTGCTGGACGACGGCCTCATGGCCGAAGTCGCCGCCCCCGCCGCCGTGCTCTTCCGGGATGTCGAGGCAGAGCAGACCGGCGTCACCGGCCTTGTTCCAGAACGCTCGGTCAACCTGGCGCTGATCGGCCCAGCGCTGCTGGTGTGGGGTGGCTTCCCTGCGGAAGAACACGGCGGCGTGCTTGCGCAGCATCGCTTGGTCTTCGCTCTCCCACGCAGGGTGGTAGCCGGGAAACAGTGGGGACATGGTTTTACTCTCCGGTGAACTCGGGTGTGCGCTTGTCCAGAAACGCGCGCTCGCCTTCTCGGCTGTCCGCCGAGTGGATGGCCACATGGAAATTGCGCTTCTCGTGTTCGAGCCCCTGAGCCAGGGAGGTCTCGAACGCCCGCAGAGCGGCGTCCTTGGCGAGGGCGACCGCGAGCGGCGAGTTCCGTGCGATACGGCCCGCGAGCTTCAGTGCCCGCGACAGCGCCTCGCCGTCGGGCACCACTTGGGAGACGACACCGGCCATGGCGGCTTCGTCGGCCGGCAGTGTGTCTCCGGTGAGCAGCAACGCCATCGCCCGGGCCTTGCCCAGTGCGTGGACCAGTCGCTGGGTGCCGCCCCCGCCGGGGATGACGCCGAGCCGGACTTCGGGCACGGCGAACTTCGCGGATGTCCCCGCGATGACGGTGTCGCATGCCAGCGCCAGTTCGAAGCCACCGCCGAAGGCGAGGCCCTCGACTGCGGCGACGACCGGTTTCGGGAAGGTGGCCAGATCTGACCAGAGGCTGCCGCCGAGCGTCGGGCGCGGCCCGAGCAGGGCTTCTGCCCGCATCCGGTTGAAGGCGGTGATGTCGGCGCCGGCGCAGAAGACGCCGCCGGCGCCGGTGAGGACCACTGCTCGGACGGTCTCGTCGTGCCGGATCCGGTCGAGTTCGGCGGTCAGGCCCGTCATGACCGCTTCGTTCAGGGCGTTCTTCGCGGTGGGCCGGTCGATCTCCAGGACGGTGACGGGCCCGTGCCGTACCACCGTCAGTACGGCGCCTGTGGCGGTCACCGGGCCTCCCGGTAGATGCCGGAGTGCTCGGCCCGCATGGCTTTCTTGTCGAGCTTGCCGACGCTGGTGCGCGGCAGCCGGTCGACGTACAGCACGGTGTCCGGGAACTGCCACTTGGCGAAGGCGCCGAGCAGCAGGCCGTGGATCTCTTCGAGAGGCAGTTCCTCACCGTCGGTGGTGACCACGAGCGCCACGGGCCGTTCCTGCCATTTGGGGTGCTCGACGCCGATCACGGCGGCTTCGGCGACCTTGGGGTGCCCGGTGATCGCGTTCTCCATGTCAATGGAGGAAATCCACTCGCCACCGCTCTTGACGACGTCCTTGAGGCGGTCGGTCAGCTTGAGGTAGCCGTGCGGCGAGAGGGTGCCCACGTCACCGGATCGCCAGTAGCCGTCGGTGAAGCGGTCGGCGTCGTCGTGCCCCCGGTAGTACCGCTCGGTGATCCAGGGACCGCGCAGCAGTACCTCGCCCTGGCTCCTGCCGTCGGCCGGCAGATCATTCCCGTCGGGGTCGACGATCCGGATGTCGACCCCGTTGATCGGTAGCCCCTGCGAGCGCTTGAGGTTCCACCGCTCTTCGGGGGAGAGAGCCCCGGCGATGGTCGGTTTGACGCCTGCGTTGACGGTGACGGTCGGGGTGGTCTCGGTGGCGCCATAGGCGTGGATGATGTCGGCGCCGGTCAATTCGTGAAAGCCCCGCGACAGTGAGAGTGCCGGTTCGGTCGAGCCGGAGAGCAGCCGCGCCCGGCTGAAGTCGGGTCTGGTTGCCAGGGTTCTGATGTAGTCGAGCATGGGCTGGAAGATGGCGGGTGCGCCGTTGGCGACCGTCACCTTCTCGGCGATCATGGCGTCGACCAGGAGCGAGGTGTCCTCCGCTGTGTACCGGCCGGGGAGGACGATCTTCGCGGCGCTGTAGACGGCGGACTGCGGCAGGCCCCAGGACTGGCCGTGGAACATCGGCGTGATGAGCATGACGGTGTCGTCGGCGCTCATGCCGAGGCTTGCGGCCTGCGCCATGGTGTGCAGGTAGATGCCGCGATGGGAGTAGTACACGCCCTTCGGGCGGCCGGTCGTCCCCGTGGTGTAGCAGGCGCTGTAGGCGGAGCGCTCTTCGACAATCGGCCATGCGATCTCGTCGCGGGCGTCGGCCATCAGGTCCTCGAAGTGGTGGACGTCCGGCAGGGTGGTGGTGATCCCCGAGAGTGGCTTGTCCGTCATCACCACCCAGGCGCGCACGTCAGGGGCGTGCGGGGCGAGCGCCTCCGCTACCGGTAGGAGACTCTCGTCCACCAGGACGACGGAGGCGCGGCTGTGGGCGGCGACGTGGCCGAGGTCCTCGGGTGCCAGACGTAGATTCATCTGCAGCATGACGGCCCCGGTGCCGGGGATGGCCCAGTACAGCTCGAAGTGCCGCTTGCTGTTCCAGTCGAGGATGCCCACGACGTCGCCGGGGGTGACGCCGAGGGCGGACAGGACGTTGGCTGCGCGCTTGACCCGGGTGTAGGCGTCGGCGTAGGTGTAGCGGCCCCAGCCTCCGTCCCCGGTGCGGTGGACGATTTCCTGCTCGGGGTAGGTCCGTGCGGAGTGTCGGATGAGGGTGGTGGTGTTGAGCTGGTAGGAGTCGCCGTGTGTGGACGGGAGTCCCCGGACGATCGCGGTCATGCGCTGCTCCCTGTGATGAGCTCGATGATGGTGGTGTTGGCCGTACCGGTGGCTTCGCAGATGGTTTGGAGGCCGGTGGACCCGCCGCTGCGTTCGAGTTCGCACAGCAGGTCGGTGAGCATGCGGGCCCCGGTCGAGCCCAGGGGGTGACCGATGGCGATGGAACCGCCGTTGACGTTGAGCTGGTTGTCATCGATCCCGAACTCCCGCTTGAACAGCAGCGGAACACCCGCGAACGCCTCGTTTACCTCGAACAGGTCGATGTCGTTCGTGGTCAGTCCGCTACGGATGAGGGCGTTACGGGTGGCGTCGAGGACCGCCGTGAACTGGACGACAGGGTCCCCGGCCGCTACCGACAGGGCCCGGAAGCGGGCCCTCGGGATGAGCCCGCGGCGCTCCGCGAACTCCCGGTCGGCGATCAGTAGCGCAGCCGCTCCGTCGCTGAGCTGAGACGAGTTCGCCGCTGTGGTGCGCCCATTCGCGGCGAACACGGCCTTCAGTGATGCCATCTTCGCGGGGTCGACGTGCTCGCGGATGCCCTCGTCGGTGTCGACCAGAGGGGACGCGGGGTCGGCGGGATCGCTCGGCAGCGGCACTGTCTGCGCCGTGAACCGGCCCGCCCGGGAGGCGGCCCAGGCCCGCTGATGACTGCGGGCACTGAAGGCGTCCAGCGCGTCCCGGCTGAACCCGGACCTTTCGTTCAGCAGTTCCGAGGACGCGCCCTGCGCCATCAGTCCGCCGTCGTAGCGGGCCAGCTCGTGCGGGCTGTACTGCGGGCCCAGGGGTGCTCCCGGCGCCATCGCCGGGGGCATCGGTACCTGGGACATCGACTCGACGCCGCAGGCGATCACCAGATCGTGTGTGCCGGCCATGACCGCCTGGGCGGCAAAGCTCACCGCCTGCTGGCCGGAGCCGCACTGGCGGTCGACCGTCACTGCGGGCACGGATTCGGGCAGTCCGGCCGCTAGTACGGCGTGCCGGGCCAGGTTCCCGGACTGCTGTTCCTGCTGGAGGACGCATCCGGCGATCACGTCCTCGATGAGTGCCGGTTCCACGCCGGTACGCTCCACCAGCGCCCGCAGGGTCTGCCCGAGCAGGTCCACTGGATGCCAGCGGCTGAGTGCTCCGCCACGTCTGCCGACCGGTGTGCGGACGGCACCGACGATCACGGCCTCTCGTACGCTCATAGCCGCTCCTTCTCTGTGTGCTGACGGATACCGGCCAGCGGGATGTCCGCGCGCTTGGCCAGGGCCTCCCATTCGGCGGTGGTACGGGTCGCGAAGACGCGGCCGAGCCCGTCGCGGGTCCCGGCGCCACCTAGGGCTTCACGGGTGCGGGACCAGAAGTGCGGTTCGATCGCGGCCAGGGCCACATGGCCGTCCGCGGTCGCGTAGATCCCGTACGCGGGACTGCCGCCGCCCAGTGGGGCGCCTTCGCCCGTGAGCCCGTGACGGATCGCCGCGCCGGCGACGGCGGCGGCGTCCTCCAGGACGATGCGATGACGCCCACCGCGACCCGAGACCGACCGCTCCAGCAGCGCCAGCGCAGCCGCCGATACGGCTTGTTCGGCGCCGAGGAGGTCGGCGATGGGTACGGTCGGCATCACCGGGGGCGTGAGCGTCCCGTGAACCGCCTGATACGTCAGGTCGTGCCCCGGTGCTTCCGCGAAGGCTCCAGCGTGCCCGACGATCTCAATGGAGGAAAGCCCCGGAAACGCGAGGTGGGTGTCGTCCAGTCCGAGCCGGGCCAGCGCCGCCGGGCGCATAGCGGTGATCAATATATCGCCGCGCGCCAGCTCGGTATCGAGCCGGACGCGATCGCCCGAGTCCTTGAGATCGAGCGTGATCACGCTCTGTCCGTAGGCGAGTTCCGCATACCAACCCGGTGCGACGCCGGCCAGGGGGTCACCGCCCGGCGGCTCCACCTTGACGACATCGGCGCCCAGCCGGCGCAGGCGCGCGGCTGCGAGCGGGCCGGGCAGATTGACCGCGAGCGTGACGACCCGCACTCCGGCCAACGGCAGGGTCTGTTGCATCGCCTCTCCTTCCCTCGACTATACAAATGTATCGCTACCAATGCGTATGTAAAGACTCTGGGGTGAGTTGTATTATTCGTGGGGTGGCCTCCTGGGTTTCGTCACCGGTGGGGCGGGGGTCGTGGAAGGTGCCGTCTCGGAGCCTGGCGAAGAGGGCGCCGACTCATCGTCGGGCGAGGCAGAGGAGTACTTGGGTGTGATGTCTGCCCTGGTTGATTCCCCTGTCGTGACAGGCCCTCGGCCCCAGGGCGGCGAACACGGTGCGGAAGAAGGCCCTTCCGGGCTGCTTCTTCCCTCACCGGGAAGGCTGCTCGCCGCAGATCGAGGAGCCTGGGCTCCGGGTGGCCGAGGAGAGGCCGACGCGGACGCGAGGTGGGCGGCGGACGGAAACGAGCTGCCGTCGCCGACGTCGATGAGGAGTCCTACTCCGGCCCTGACGCCGACCCCCGGCATGGGCGCCAGGACCAGCGGTCTGCCGATGCCTCCGGAGCCGGGTGACACCACCCCCGAGACATGCGATCGACCGGGGAGAAAGTCATGCCGCCCCCGCAGGCCGGACACCCGTTGCGGGCTACCAAAAAGGTAATGAGGAGATGACCAATGACTGATCCACGCGCCGGCGCGGATGACCTGACAGCCAAGGCGAGGATCCGCAACGCCGCGCTAGACCTCTACGCGGAGCGGGGCGAGGACCGCGTCTCCCTGCGTACAGTCGCCGCCGCTGCGGACGTGACGGTCGGCCTCGTCCAGCACCACTACAAGACCAAGAACGGCCTGCGGAGCGCGGTCGAGCAACTGGTCGTCGACTACTACGCGCAGGCCATCAGCCGGGCCAGCTCCGACGGCGGCCCAGCACAGGTCGCCGCGGCCCGGGACACGTCGGTCCAGCTCATGCTGAGGGCGAACCCGCCCGTGGCCGACTACCTCCGCCGCGTGCTACTCGAACCGAACCGGCCCCAGAGCCAACTGCTGGAACGCCTGACCGAACTGACCCGCAGCGAGATCACCAAACTGCGAGAAGCCGGTCTCGCGTCGACCAGCAGACCCGCGTCCACCCAGATCGTCGCGATCATGGTGCGTCAGCTGGGACAGATGTTCCTTCAACCCATGATCGACACCATGTGGGAACACCTAGCCGATCCGGCAGCGGAACAGGCCATGAAACCGACCCTCGAGGTAACCGTGCAGACTCCGCCACCCGAAGCCCGTCACGGATGAAAACCCGCGCCAATTGCGGCGTGGGCCACCACCAGCAGGCTTCACCCCGCCCTTCCACACCCCGCCTTCCCACACCAACAACACCCGCCCGCGCCAACAGTCCCAGACGTCCCGGAGACCCGAATGACTTCCCGCACTTCCGCGCCGCTCGCTTGCTGCTGCGGCCCGCACGCGAATCTGCGCACGAGCCGGGCCCACCGTGGAGCTCCCCCTTGTCCGCTGTCTGACGATCACCGCCGACCAGTGTCCGACTCTGCCCTGAGCGCACCATGTCCGGGCGGGCTCATCCATGGCCGACGTCACACCGCGCAGCCGGAGTTCAGCGGGCGGGACAGGTACTGGACACCGAGGCTCTGAGCCGCCAGTCCAAGGGCTTTTTGGGGCGGAACGCCTCCCCGCTCGCCCCATGACTGCGGACGCAGCGATGAGCGCCTTCAACTACTCCCGGCAGTTGGGGCCGACGACACCGAATCCGCCGCCGAGTTCTTCGCCGCCGAGCCGCGGATGCCCATGCCGCTCTTGGACGTCGCCGAGCGCACCGTCATCCCGGTCATCAGCCTGCCCAACCTGGACCGGGAAGAGGCTCCGTGCAACGACTCGTTCGCTCTGCTCGAAGTGGGGATCTGCTTCCTGGGCACCCTCCGTGATGCACGGCCAGCGGTGACTGCTCCGCCTCCACCAGGTCCGCCCGGTCTCGACGCCCCGGGGACATGACCTTGCTGTGCCAGGTGTGTGCTTGGGGGATGGGCTGGCTGGTCAGTCGACCGTGACAATGGTGATGTCGGCCGGTGGGCTGATCGGGCCGTCGCCCGCTTTGTTGCTGGCGATGACTTGGAGGGTGCCGCCTTGGTCCCGGATCTCGCTGAGGGTGGCGGGATCGGTGATCGTGTATCGGGTGGAGGCGGTGGTGGACACGACGTGGGAGCGGGTGTCGGGGAGGGTGAGTACGAGGGCGTAGGTGATATCGGGGTCGCCGCCGTCGTCCTCGGGGGGCTCCCAGCCGGTCTGGAGGTTGGCGTAGTAGTCGCTGAGGACGCCCCGGACGTAGCGGGGGACCGAGGGCGGGGTCTTGCCGGTCAGGACGATGGCCTCGGCGGTGGAGGCGCCGCACTCCCCGTACGCGGCCTGGGTGGCGATGATCCGGGCGGTCCCGGGTGTGGCGGGGGCGGTGTAGCGGCCCTCGGGGGTGAGGGTTCCGGGACTGCCGGGGGCGAGGCTGAAGGTGACGGGTGCGGTGCACCAATCGGCGCGTTTCACTTCGAAGGCGGTGTCCGTGCCGGGCTGGAGATGGCGGACAGGGTCGTCGATGTAGAGGCCGGGGCGGGTGCCGTTCAGGGTGAGGATGTCCCGGGAGACGTCCAGGAGCGGCAGCCGGAAGGTCAGGGAGGGGATGGCCGCGATGGACACGGACAGGCTTCCGCTCAGGCCGGCCCGCACGGTGAGCCAGGGGTCTTCCTGGGCGGCGATGACGGCCTGAAGGTAGGGAGCGATCTGGAGGCCGGGGCCCGCGAGTCCGTAGAACTGCAGAGACACATCGATGGGGAGCGACGCCTGCAGGGTGGCTTTCGTCCGCCCCAGGGACACGTCCGCGGTGGCGACGGGGGCGGTGGTGGTGTTCTCGCTGTACCACTCCTGGCTGTCGTAGCCGGCCCGGGCGCCGATGTGCTGGGCGTAGGTGAAGCTCGCGTGGATGTCGAAGCCGCCGCTGAAGGTCAGTTCGGCGCTCAGGGAGAGGGTGGGGATGATGACGATGGGGATGGGGCCGGCCGTGAAGACGATGGGGGCGAGGGTGGTCTGGGCCAGGGGAATGGTGGAGGTGTAGCCGGCGCTGATGCCGATGTCCGCGTCGATCGATGCCTTCACGTCGGCTTCGGCGGTGAAGTCGAGGGCGTCGACGCCCCAACTGCTTTTGCTGGTGGTCCAGGTGAGATCCCAGTGGGGGTCGATGGTGATGCTGCCGCGGATGGTTCCACCGGCGCTGGCCGTGGCGCCCGGGTGGTCGGTGTTGGGGGCGACGGCGAGGCCGAAGGACAGTTCCCCGTCGGCGACCAGAGGCCCTGGAGAGACTCCCTTGTGGTAGACGGTGGTGCCGGTGCGGTCGGTGTCCCAGTCGCCGGCCATCGCAAGCTGTGAGTGGTCCAGTACGTCGGGCAGGGCGGCGTCTTCGGTGGTCACGACGAGGGTCTCGCCGTCCATGCGGGTGGCGGTGACCTTCCGCAGCAGCCCCGCCGGGGCGTTCTTGTCAGTGTTCGAGACGATGACGTCTCCCCGCTTCAGGCCCCGCAACTGCCCGTTGGGACGCAGGAAGCGCAGCTCTTTGTCTTTGGTCGCGGTGAGCTGGTCCAGCGACCCCGCGGTCAGGACCTTCGCTTCGCGGTCGACGTCCACCCGCGGGGAGACCTCGGTCTCCGCCTCCCCGGCCGGCCCGCTGCCGACCGCGTTGTCCGCCGACACGCTCACCGCGTAGAGCTCGGCGGCATCGAGGCCGGTCACCACCGCCTGCCGCTGCCCTCCACTGGCCTGCACGACGGTGTCGCCGACGGTGACGGTGTAGCCGGTGATCCTCGGCCCGCCGTCGTCTTCCGGTGCCGACCAGCGCACCAGCAGCTCACGGTCCGAATTTCCCTGCGGGACCGCGGACACATCGGTCGGAGCGCCGGGTACCCGGTCCGGGCCGGGGGTGACCGTCTTGGTGGCCGGCTCGCCGGTGCCCGCCTTGTTGACCGCGCGGACGGCCACTCTGTAGGCGGTGCCGTCGACGAGGCCCGGGACCCGTGCGTTCAGTTGGGACGCCGCTGTTTTGACGGTGACCGTGTCGCCGCCGCCGGACGCGGTGACCGTGTAGCCGGTGAGGGGGGAGCCGCCGTCGTCCGGTGGTGTCCACTCGACCTCGACCGATCCGTCACGGCCGTGGGCGTGATCCAGGATCGGCGCCAGCGGCAGCTGGGCCGACTCCGGAGTCACCTCCTGTGACCACTGCGACCGCCACAGACTCGGAAGTTTCCTCTGGACGACCATGAAACGGTACGCGGTTCCGTTGCGCAGGCCCGTCACCCGGGCGTACCGGTCATCGGGACCGACCGTGGTCCGGGCCTCGCCGGGGTCGGCGATCACCACGAAATCGGCTGCCGCGCCCGACCCGGCGACGAACTGCACATCCACTGCCCCGTCCCGGGGGAACACACTCGTCACCACCGGATCCGCGGAACCGGCCGCCGCCCGCTCCGTCGCCCGTTCCACCGCCCGGGCGCCCGCACCCCCGGCTGCGGGCAGCATTCCCAGCAGCCCCAGCACCACTGCCATGACCAGTACCACGGACACACGCTGTCGGCTCATCAGCCGCTCCTCGCCTCCCGGGCCGGACAGGCCCCGGCCGGCCCGTGCCCGATGGGCACCGCCGTATAGGCGGCACTGTGCCCGGGCCCGATAGCCCTCACCGCACCGACACGCTCAATCATCCGAAAGCGCCATCCCCTCAGCCGACCGCTGCCCCGCGCTCTCTGGCCGTGCGGGGCCCCGGGCGCCCCGAGGCCGCCCGCACGAAAGGAAGCGCCCCCGGCGGCAGGCCCATCCGGCCTCCTCGTCCGCCCGGAGCGGCTGGCGTGATGCGGCCGGACGAACAGGGACAAGACGGGACTGCGCCGACGGTCACCAAGCGTTGATACGCCGGCGGCACGGGGCTGCTCATGGGTAGGGGGCCGTGTGTGTGAATCGGCGCCGGGGGTGGCCCGGTGTGCGGGTGGTACAGGTCCGGGGCCTGTCACGGTGTGGGGTGCGGGAGCAGCCCGGGGCAGCCATGGGCCCACCGCCTGCGTTGAGGAGTGGTGAGGGGTATGGGCCGGTTGCGGGTCTGGGTGCTGCTGGTGGCAGTGCTGGCGGTGTGGCTGCCCGCTGTCCCCGATGGGGCGGGGCGGACCGCGTACGCGTCCGCCGCCCCGGTGGGGCGGGCGGCTGAGGTGGAGCCGGTCCCGGTGGTGACGAACCTCTTCCCGCGGGACGGGGCGGTCGATGTGCAGTTCGTCGCCGGGTCGGCCGATGAGGAGGTCACCGGGTTCACCGTTCACGCGACACCGGGCGGGGCCCGGGTGAAAGTGAAGGCGGAGGACCGCTATGCGCGGGTGCCGGGTCTGGTGAACGGGACCGCGTACCGGTTCACGGTCACGCAGGAGTCCGCCGATCCGCAGTATGTGCGCACGTCCCGGCCCTCGGACGCGATCGCGCCGCGCCCGGCGCAGGTGCCGCTCGCGCCCATCGTGGACCGTGTCCACGGGCGGGACGGGGCAATCGAGGTGGAGTGGTCCCCGCCGGACGACGGCGGGAGTGTTCTGACCGGCTACGAGGTTACCGCGACCGACGAGAACGATCAGGAGGTGACGGTGAAAACCGGGGTCGGGCAGACCACCGCTCGGGTGCCCAGCCTCACCAACGGCACCCCCTACACGGTCCGGGTCCGGGCGCGTAACGAGGCGGGCTGGGGTGAGGCGGCGGAGAGGACAGGGGTGAAGCCCGCACCCGACCGGGTGCCGGGTGCGCCGACCGATGTGTCGGCGGCCCCGCACGGGGCGGGTGACCGTGCGGTGGTGGTGCGCTGGTCGGCGCCGGAGGACGACGGCGGCCCCCGGATCACCGCCTATGTGGTCGGTATCGGCGGCCATTTCGCCCGCGTCGGGGGCGGTGCGCGGGAGGCGGTGATCACCGGTCTGGACCCGGTCGGGACGTACCGGATGGGGGTGGCGGCGATCAACGAGGTCGGAGCGGGGCCGGTCGCCAGCACCCAGCAGGAGGTGTCGCCGAAGGTCGAGGTCGCCGAGGACATCGAGGTCTTGACCGCAGACAGTGTGGACAAGCTCACCGAAGTGGAGACGCAGGAGCTGCGGTTCACCCGGCCGAACGCCCAACTGCGGGCGCTCAGGCGCGGGGACACCCTGGTCGCCGCTGCGGGCGGCGAGGCGCCGGAGGGGCTGCTGCGGAAGGTCGTCTCCACCCGTACCGAGGGGACCACCCTCATCGTCACCACCCAGGACGCCGCCCTGCCCGAGGTCTTCGACCATGCCCAGGTCGCCGCTGCCGGGGACCTGGACAGTGACCGGGCCGGTAGCACCGTCTACCACCAGGGTGTCTCACCCGGTCCGCAGATCGGCCGCGGTGAGATGTCGTTCGGGCTCGCGGCCCTCGTCGGGCCGGGGGGCGGCGGTTTGGCGGGCGATGTGTCGGGCACGGTCCGCGGGACGATCGTCGTCGATCCGCACTGGGAGTTCACCTTCACCGCCAACGACGCGGGCGTGCAGGAGATGGAGTTCTCCGCCGAAGCCGAGGTGACGGCCTCCCTCCAGGCGGAGATCGACCTCTCCGCAGCCGTGGTCCTCAGTGTCCCGCTGGCGCAGACCGTTCTCCCGCCGGTGACGCTGCTGGCCGGTGAGGTCCCCATCGTCATCGTGCCGACGCTGTCCCTGCATCTGGAAACGGCCCTCGGCGGTGGCCTGCGCGTCCGCGCGGACTTCACCTACGCCCAGACCGCCGGCGGCCGGGCCACCTACAGCGGCGGGTCCTGGGACGGCGAGAACACCACCACCGCCCCCCGGGCCACCGCCGACGTGAGCTCCGTTACGGGCAACATCTCCACCCAGTTCTCCTTCCCGGTCGAGATCGACCTCCAGCTCTACGGAATCGGCGGCCCCGGCCTCCAGATCGCCCCCTACGCCAAGATCGTTGCCGCACCGGCGGAGGACCCAGCGGAGTCCGTAACCGTGGGAGTGGCGGGCAACCTCACCGTGAGCATCGCCGGGGCCGAGGCCCTGGGCTTCCGGGTGCCGCTCGGGGACATCTCCCAGGAGATCTACAGCAAGGCGGGGCCGCGGCCCGGTATCTACATCGACAATCCGGTGCGCGACCTCCAACCCGGCCAGCGTGCCGAGTTCACCCTGGAACGTGTCCGGTGGTGCGAGGCCCCGGTGACCTGGAGTCTCGCCCCCGGTGATCCCGGCACCATCAACCAGAACGGCGTCTACGCCTCGACGGCATTCGGCGGCACCGCCCGTATCACCGCCACCCAGGAAGCCTACGGGGAATGCCCCCGTGCCACCGCCGAGGCCGTCGTCCGCGCCGGACACACCGGACCCACCGAACCCCGCCTGGTCAGCGCCTTCGCTGACGTCACCGACACCGACGTCACCTGGACCCCGCCCCAGTACGACGGCGGCGACCCCCACATCACCTACACCATCGTCCTCACCCTCCCCGGCACCCGCCCCTACGTCCTGGGCACCACCACCGCCGGCACCTTCAACACCACCAAGGACATCGACCTCATCCACCAGTCCCCCGGCGCCTACGTCCAGGTCATCGCCAGCAACCAGTACGGCATCAGCCCCCCGAGCCCCCCGGCCGACCTCGGAGCCTTCTGACGGCTCTCAGCCCAGCCCCGCCCGCCGGCCCGGACAGGTCGGCGGGCGGGACTGGGCCGATCCTTGATGATCCGGCCCCGGTGGGAGTGGCGGGGCGACCGCGACCCGGAAGGCTTCCTGGCAGCCGCAGGCATCACCGGTACGCTCACCCGCAGGCGACGGCCGCCGCCCGCGGAAGGTTACGTCCCCGACGGCGGCCTCCGGCTCCAGCCTGCCGGTCACCCCGCCCACACCATCACCCTCTCCGCCGTCCGCGCCGGAACCGGCCTGATACCGGGTGCGCTTTCCTGCCGCTGATGATGCCGCCCCGCACGCGGGGTCCCGCAGTCGCACGGCGAAGACCCAGGAATCCCTCAGCGCGCCCCGGGGCAGCCAGGGCGTGGCCGGGCCTTCCTGCGAGTCCGGGTGCCGGTCGGGTCAGGGGGCGGGAGCCATGGACCCCACACATGGATGACGAACTGCTCGACCCCGCCGGGACCCGCCACCGGCCGCCCTTGGCGAACACCTCAAAGCCGAGCGCCCGCACCGCAGCCGCCGGTGCCGCCCCGCCCGTTCGGGTACTGTCTCTGCCCCGCCCTCGGCCCCTCACCCGATCACCCGAACGATGCCTTCACGGCATCCGCCCACCCGGCAGGGAGCAGGTCATCGCCCAGCCGGGGCAGGGGCAGGTCTCTGCCATCCCCGCGCCTGCCGCGCCTGCCGCCCCTGGGATGCTGCCGTCCGCGCGTTCCCGGACGCCGGCAGGACCTAGCGCCGTCGCAGCGGCCGCGCATCGCATGGCGACACCCCGCACGCCGCTGGTCCTTCACACCCCGGTCGGACCGTGGAGACACTGTCTCCTCCGCTGCTACTCATCTGCTCACACCATGCCGGGGTGGCCGGAGGGCCGTGTGCTGCGAACACCGGTTCGAAGGTGATGGCGTCCAGGAGCAGGGCTCCTGGACGCCATCACAGGGAAGCGGGATGGCCTGGGGCTTGCCGTCTGATTCGCGTCGGAAGGTCGCGGAGGCGTCCAGGGGATGGACAAGGCTCTGACGGGCATTCAGCCGGGCGGGCCGGCCCTGTTCCGGCTGATGCAGTGCCCGGAGCGAGGCTGTTCGGCCTAGCGCGGCTGGCCGGAAACACCGGTGGTGCGGATGCTGGGACGGCAGGCGCCGGCGATGCGGTCGCCGGGCCGGCAGCAGGGCGCGGTACCGGCGAGCCTGCGGGCAGACCAGTGCCGGGTGCGGATTGCCGCATCCGGAGGTGCGAAGAGAAAGGAAGCAACTATGACGGTACGTGTCAGGCCCGGTTCACGGGCGGCGGTGGCGGTGTGCGGGATGGCGGTGCTGGCCTCGGTGACTGTCCCGGCCGGCTCCGCCGCGGCGGAGGAAGCGCACGGGTACGCGGTGTTCACGACGGACACCAAGGTGAAGGCGTGGTCGAAGCCGGACTGGGTCGACAAGGTCACCGTGTACGTGTGGGGCGGCAGCGGCGGAGGTGGTGGGGGCGGCGGAGGTGCCGGCGGCGGGAGCGGCAGCAATGACGTGAGCTCGCTGAGCGGGGATGTCGCCCGGCTGGGCGGCGGAGGCGGCGGAGGCGGAGGCGGCGGCGGAGGCGGCGGTGCCGGGGACTTCGTGGAATGCCACCTTGAGTTCACCGACAGCACTCGGCGGCTGCTGCTCGCCGGCCCCGGCACCGGGGGTGCGGGCGGCGGCGGGGGTGCGTCCGGCACGGGCGGGGTAACCGGCAACGGCGGTGGCCTCAGCATCCCCTCCATCAAGACCTTCGCGACGAGGGGTGTGGGCGGCTGGAGCGGGGGCGAGGGCACCTTGTCGAAGGTCACGCTGGCCGGTGCGGTACATCAGATCGTGGCGACTGGCAACCCGGGCCGGGCCGGCGGGTGGGGCGGTGGAGGCGCCCCAGGGAACCGGGGATGGGCCAACTATCCGCCCAATTATGATCCACCCGGTGACGGGAAGGGCGGGGCTGGCGGGGACAGCGGAGACGCCGGAACCTCGGTCAACGGCAGCACCTGCACCAGCGCGGGGCAGAACATCGTGGACGGCGCCAAGGGTTCCCGGGGCTCAAGGGGAGTGCCCGGGAACAACGGCACCACGGTACGTGGGTCGAGCGGAGGCGCGGGCGGAGGCGCGGGCGACAGCGGTGGGGGCGGCGCCCTGCCCGTGACCCGGGTGACCCTGCCCGACGGAACCGACTTCCACGTGCCCGACAGCGTCCGCTACGGCGGCGGGACCGGCGGCGGTGGCGGGACCGGCGGCAAGGGCGGCAACGGCGGCTACACCTACCGCGACAGCTCCGGACAGCAGCGAATCGTCAACGGAGAGCCCGGAGGCAACGGCGCCGACGGACGCGCGGCACAGGCCGGCGCCCCGGGACTGGTCGTCATCGCCTGGTGACCGTTCCGCATCCCCCCGGCCCGGGAACCGTCCTGCCGCCCCGCATCCCCCGGGGGCGGCGAGTCCCGGTATCAGGTCTGCTGAGGGGGAGTTCACGACGTCGATCAGCCCCGACGGCAGACCACAGCTCGCAGGCCCGAAGGTGATGGGGGAGCGTCACGGGACACGCGGGACCCCGCCGTACCTGTGGTGTTGGCCGTATTGCGTCTGCGGGCAGAGCCTCTCCTTTCCGGCCCGGCGGGACGGCGGTACGTTCCCCAGCACAGAGTCACGGACCCTCGGTGAGTCCCGGGGGCCGCCCCCCCACAGAGACGAGGACCAGATGTCCGCCACTGCCCGCATCACGGCCGGCCGGCGAGCCGGTACGTTCGGAATCGCCGCCCTGCTCCTCCTTACCGGTGCCTCCCTCACGACGGCGCAGCCCGCGAAAGCCGCAGTCCCCGCGAAAGCCGCGAAACCCGCGAAGGCCGCGGGTATCGACGTGGAATGTCTCGGCAGCTTCTCCCGCACCTTCAGCCCCGCCATCACCCTCACCCCGCAGAGCGTCACCGGGACAGCCACCTACACCTACAACACCTGTGCGATCGGCTCGACCGGGAGCGGCAGCGCGAGCAGTACCCTGACCATCTCGTGCATCCCCCTCGCCGCGGGCCCGCCCGAGACGGAGACCGTGACCTGGCTCGACCCCACCGGCGGAAGCAGCGTCATCACCTGGTCCCAGCCCACCGTCGTCGCGCAGACCATCGTCTTCACCGGCACCGTCACCTCCGGCCGCTACCTCGGCGACGCCGCCACCAAAATCACCTCCGGCGTCAGTTACGTCGGCAGCGTCATCGGCTGCCTCCTCGGCACACCGATCTCCGGCACCACCGGCCTCGTCGACAGCCTCCTCCTGACCAGCTGACCAGCTGACCACAACCCGTGACCCTGCCTACACCCCATTCATTGTGAGGCGGAGTGGAGGGCGGTGACGGCAGCCCTGAAGACGAGAGGCACGGCGGATCCGCGCTTCAATCCCCAGACGGGCGGGGACCGCTCCGGAGACAGGCTGGTGCGCGCGGCACGGAGACCAGCCCTTGCCGCTCCGGGCCCCGCACCGCACCGGCCGTGCCGGTCCCACCGGTCCGGTGCCCGCGGCAGAAGCCCTGGATCGGAGGCGAGGGGGCTCCTGCGCCGCCCCCGCCGCACTGCCGCCGCCATCCGGGGTGGCCGTGATGAGCGTATAGGCGGCCCCCTGCTGCCCGGATGTCCCAGGAGGGCGCCGGGAGAGGTTCGGTCGTTGTCTCACACGGCCGATGCCCGAAAAAGGTCAGTGGGAATGATCTCCGCCTCGTTGAAGAGGTGATCCAACGCCTCATGACCGTGATGCCTGCGGAGCTCGATTTCGGCGGCCGTCACAGGCAAGGTCCACAGGATGCGGGCGTGCCCCCCCCGGGCAGCGGACAGTGTTCGAAGTCAGGTCCGTGGAGATAGGGCAGGCTGATCAGCAGGTGGTCGCAGTTCGAGCCCGGCACCCGTGGTTCGCCGATCGGCATGCTGTGCTCCAGGTTGAGCTGATGGCCACTGCAGTGGTAGTACGTGATCATGGCCATGAGGTCGATGAACTGCTGGTCGCGGACGTGGGCGGTAATGACGAACTCAAGCCCATGACCGTCCTTCTCCATCGCGGCCCAGCACCCGGCGGGTCACATAGGCCCAGCTATCGCTGCGCGGACCGGGGCCGACAACGAGAACCCGCAGGCCGGGCAGAACCTCGCGCCGTTCCGGCCCCAGGTCGCAGACGACGACCTCAACGGAATGCCCCTCGAAGAACGCACGGACATGTGACTCAACGGCCTCCACGGCCAGCAGCCTCGCATCACTCACCGCGCGATCATGCCAGACCCGATCAACCGGCCCGACTTCTCACCCAGCGTCACGGTCCGTGGGCCTCAGCCGCGAATACGCGACACCTCAACATGCGGGCCTACCAGTCCCAACGCCGTATGCGTAGGCGGCATCGCCGGGGTACTACGGCCGGCGTGATCCTGGGCGCACTGCTCTGTACGGGGGTGGTCCCGGCCGCGG
>NZ_JAMQAW010000078.1:0-50515 GCF_023701525.1 Streptomyces albipurpureus | reverse complement strand
ACAGCGGAACTGGCCAAGCTGGAGGCGGCCGTGATCTCGCGCGGGGACAGTTTCATCTCCGGGGAGGCCGGCCGCTGGCAGGGCAATGCCGACACCTCCCTGGGCAGCCGCTACGGAACCGACCGGGCCGCCTATGGCTGCACGCCCGGGAAGGGTGTGCTCCCACGATCCGGCTCGCGTCTACGGCCCCTCCTGTTCCGGCGGCTGCAACCGCTCCGACGTCGCCGAGATCACCCACGTCACCTCCGTCCGTCTCGGCAGCGCTGAGTTGCGCGGCCGGTCTGCCGGGTACGGCTGATGGAGTGCGGGCGGATATGCCCGGCGCGGGAAAGGGGAGACCTGTGGCGCGTTTCGTTCTGTCCACTCCTGTGAGAAACGAGGCTGGTTGATGGGTTCGCGTGCACGGTGTGTGCTGGCTGGTGTGGCGGTCTGTGCGGTGTCGGTCGCGGGAATTCCGGCTGTGTGGGCGGACAGTCCGGCGCTTGAGCGGGGGCGGCAGGCGGAACCTCGCTATCAGGTGTTCACGGTGACCACCGAGTGGGAGGTTCCCGCCGTGGTGAGTGTCCTGACGTTCCACATGTGGAGCGGGGGCGCCGGGGGTGCGGGAGGTGGCGGGGGCGGCGGGGGCGGCGGCGGTGAGGCCGCCTATGTGCCCCTGGGAACGTCGACGTCCGGGGCGGGCGGCGGCGGCGGTGGAGGGGGAGGTGGAGGAGGTGGAGGTGCGAGCGGCCGGTACCAGAAGTGCACCGTCGCGGTCACCGCTCTGCCGCTGGTGGGCAGGCCCCTGTCGATCGAGGTGACGCCCCACGGCATCGGCGGCGTCGGCGGAGCCGGCGGCCCGGGGGGTTCGCGGGGTGTGGGAACGATCGGTCAGAACGGCAGCGCGGGCGGGGACGGCTCCGAGGGCGAACAGAGCAGATTCGGAGCGACCATCCGAATCGAGCAGTCCAGTGCGGGCGGCCTCACGCGGAGCGTGGTGTCTGCACAGGGCGGCTTCCGCCCCCGGACCGGGGGCGGAGCGGGCAGCGCGGGACAGGGCGGAGCGGGCAGCGCGCGAGGGGGAGCCGGCAGCACCTCTCCCGCACCCGGCGGGGCAGCGACCGACAACATCCCGGACGTCCTGTGCAGCAAGGGCGTGCCGTCCTCGGCCGGGGGAACCGGTGCGAGGGGCGTCACGGGAAGGGACACCTACGACAACAGGCCCACCGCGGGAGTGGGCGGTGTGGGAAGCTTCAGCGGCGAAGGCGGCCGTCTGCCCCTGACACCCGTCACCCTGCCTGACGGCACATCGTTCACCCCGCCCGCGGGCACCGGAGCAGGAGGAAGCGGCGGCCACGGCGGTGAAGGCGGAGACGGCGGCAACGGGGGTGTCGAGCTGAGCCTTTCCTCCACCGACGGCAGCCCTGGTGCCGCGGGCCACAACGGCAGCACCGGAGGCAACGCCCTCGTCCTCATCGCCTGGTAACAGATCAGCGGGCGGACCCGGACGGACGCCGCCTCGACGATGCTCGACGCCATGACCGCCAACCGGTGGCGCACGCCGGCCTCGCCCGCTCGTACCCGTCTGACTGGAGCCGCCTGGATCTTCTCCTGCGCGGCACAGGAAGCGACGGCGGACGCGGCGGCACCGGCTGACGGTCGACTTCTCCAGCACCCAGCCGGTGGCGCGGGCACCACGGGCGATGCGGAACAGCGGGGCGGCAACGCCCTTGTCGTCATCGCCTGGTGACTGACCCTTTCCCGGCAGCCACGCAGCGAACGCACTCACCCGGTGGCGGCTCACTACGTCGCCAAACCCGGGGACGGGCATCCGATTCAGGCCGGCTTCACCAGCACGACCGCACCACGCACCAGTGCAACAGCTCGTGCGTTTCCCACCTGACCTGCGCGAACCCTGGCGCACCCGGGGATCTGGCCGGGTGTGTTGCACCCCGCACTGCAACCCCAGGGCGCTGACGGCACCAGGCCCGGGTGACCTGTGACTGCGTAGGAGGAATGGGTGCCGCCGAAGTCGACTCCGGGGCAGTCCCGATGGCCGCAGGTCGTGCCTTGTGCGGGTGGCCCCGCCTCAGCCGTGGTTGATGCGCCGATGCCCTCACAGGGGCTTGGACGGCCGGATGCTGACAGGCGCCGGGCACCAACTCGGCTGCTCATCGGGATGGTTGGCCTGTCTGATCGTGCTCCCGGGGCTGGGTGTGCTGGCCAGGTCATCCGCCTGGTTTCGGGACAGGCGTCCTTCTTGCCGACGGCTTCGCGTTCTTGAACCCTGTGTCTGCCCCGTAGGGGTGGTGCGGGGGTGTCGGTGGGGGCGTGTGGTGGTAAGCCCGGAGGCGACGGGCGAACGGTGGGGCAGGTATTCATCACCGGGGTGTGAGATGTGTGTCCCGTTCCCCCGGCCCGAGAAGCAGGCGGTACAGGCGGGGTGTTGTCACCATCCCCGGGTGACCGCCTCCTGGTGTTGGTTGGGGGTCCTGAGGCGTGCGGTGTCCTGCGGGATGCCGTGCGCCGGGTGATAGGGAGAGACAGAAATGATCGTGGGAAGAGTGCGGTGGGGTACGGCGGTGGGCGGAGTGCACGGTCAACGGCGTCTCGATCGTCCCCCAGCGTGAGGTCGATATCCACGGGACAGCGGGGCGGGATGTCATCGCGTGCACCGGTGACGTCCCCTTCCTGACGGTGTACGGGCACGGGGGCAGTGACGACATCTCGTTCACCGATGCCACCCTTGGCCTCATCGTCCGCGCCGGGCTGGGCGCGGACACCATCACCTTCCGCAACGCCAACTGGGAGACCGGGGCAACTGTGGTGTACGGGGATGGAGGGGACGACACGCTCACCAGCGACACCACGGTTTCCGGCGCGCGATTCTACGCCGGTGCGGGCTCCGACCGTATTGCCATCACCGGCTACGACGAAGACGCCGGTATTCACCACGCGGAGATCCACGGCGGCTCGGGCATCATCGGGGATCTACTTGACGGTGATGACGAGATCACCATCACCGCCGGCAGGAATCCGTCAGACGTCGCGGCGGCCGTCGCGATGGACAGCCGGGTCACTGGCGGGCCGGGCAACGACGCCATCCGCGTACGCGGGGGTGACAATGATTCCCCCTCGCAAGAGGGCACGGGGATCGCGGACGACGCCATGGTGGAGGGGGGCCTCGGCCGGGACACCATCGAGGTCACCGGCGGCATCAGCGGCCCGCCCGAGGACCGGCGCGAGAGCGATCCCATCCGCTATGGCCACGTCTTCGGTGACGATTCGACCTCCGATCTCCTCGGCAACAGGGATCACATCATCATCGGCACCGGCCGTCCCGGCAGCATCGCGTGCCTCGGCGATCTGGGGGTGGCCCCCGCCTGCGCCCTGGGTGCGGACGTCGAGGGGCAGGGCGGCGACGACACCATCAAATTCCGCGCCATCCCGTGGGCGAGCCGGGTGCTGGGCGGCCTGGGAGCCGACCGCATCACCACACCCGCCAACCGCCAGAGCACACTCGACGGCGGGACCGAGGGTGACATCCTCACCGTGAACGGCACCAACCTCAACGGCACCCTGGACGGCGGAGCGGGAACCGACACCCTCACCGTCAACGGCACCAGCACGCACGGCAGCATCCTGGACGGCGGAGAGGGAGCCGACACCGCCGCCGTGACCGGCGACAACAACGACTACAGCACTGTCAGAGGCGGAGCGGGAAACGGCGACCTCACCGTGGACGGCACCAACGACTACATGGTCAACGGCGAAGCGGGTTCGACACCTGCAAGGTCGGCTCCGGCAACCCGCCCGTCAACTGCGAGAACTGAACCCGCCGGCGGACGCATGCGCACCTGCCCCGGGCCGGAGCCAACCAGCCCACGCCGAGCGAGGTTCCCGGACAACCGTCACGACGCTCCGATGCCGGTACGGCGAGCGGCCGGACCTGGAACCTCAGGCTGTCGCCATCAGACGATATCGCCCCCGGCCCGGCCTTACGGATGCCGTACCGAAGCGGTCACCGGCGCCTGCGTCCTCGGCGGCACTCTCAACGAGCGCGGCTACGTCGCTTGACCAGCAGCGACTACTTTTCGAGCCCGACACCGGCCCGTGCACCGGAATGAGATCGTCGCCCTCGGCCGCATAATTCTCGGACTGCCTGGCGCATTCGAACACCCGTCACTGCAGTAACAGGTGAGCTGCTGTTTGATCGGGTAGGCACACTGCTCGCTGAGAAGGACGCCATAAGTTAATCCCCGATAGGCATGACCCTTGTGGGGGTGTTCGGGAGGTGGTTCACTTCACGGAAGCGGCACAACCCGCGACCCGCACGTCCTCCGGGCCGACGCCGCGGATTTCGTGTGGGGCCGGCCCCACTCCGAGTCGCTCATCCTCCGAGGAAGGCCGCCCATGGCTGTCGACCGCATGTTTTCGGCAACAACCCCGCCCAGTGCACGTCGCTCGGCCGTGAGGTCCCGAGCTTGGATCGTCGTGACGATGCTCTCGCTGTTCCTGATGCTGAACTTCGCAGACAAAGTCATCGCCGGTCTCGCAAATGTCGATTTGATGAGTGACCTCGGCATCGACGCGAGCCAATTCGGCCTCGTGCAGAGCGCCTTCTCCTGGCTCTTCGCGGTCGGCGCGATCCTGGGCGGCTACCTGGCTGGCTTCGAGCCCGGCACCGAATGATGCCGGCACGCCGCACGTTGAGGAGACCATCTTGTCGCAGATCACTGCCAGCGAGCAGTCGACACACCGTCAGGACGACGCGCCCCCGGGTGCCGACGTTCCCGCCTCATCACAAGGCCGGCAGCCGAGGCGGCTGCGCGTGTCGAGGACGACGCTGCTAGTTCGTGCCGCCCAACTCGTGCTCGTCGCCGTCTGGCTTGTCGCGTGGGACCTGACCGCGCGCAACCAGTGGATCACCCCCGTACTCGCCAAATCGCCCAAGCAATCGTGGAGCTACCTCGTCGCAGCCGTCGAGAACGGCGAGCTCTGGTCCAACGCCCAGGCCACGATGCTCGCCGTTGTGATCGCCTGGGTCCTGGCCAGCACGGTCGGCGTTGTCGTCGGCATCACGCTTGGCCTTCTCCCGACGTTCGAGCGGATCCTCGCGCCGTTCCTGGACGCCGCCAACGCGATGCCGCGCATCGCCCTGGCGCCGTTCTTCATCGTCGCCTTCGGTATCGGCGTCCAGGCCAAGGTCGCGCTGGCCAGCACGCTCGTGTTCTTCATCGTGCTCTCCGCGTCCCGGGCCGGCGTGCGCTCCGCCGACGCCGAGTGGCTGCGCCTGTCGGCCGTCCTCGGCGCCAAGAAGCGGCACCTGTTCTGGAAGGTGATGCTCCCGGTCGCAACGCCCGCGATCCTCGCGTCACTCCGGCTCGGGCTGATCTACGCACTGCTCGGCGTCGTGGGCTCGGAGCTGATCGCGGCCGAGGACGGTCTGGGCCAGCTGATCGCGGAGTACTCGTCGCTGTTCCGCCTCGAAGCGGTGTACGCGATCTTGCTGCTGCTCGCCGGCATCGCCGTCGTCCTGAACCAGGTCATGGCCGCCATCGAGAGGCGACTCCTCAGATGGCAACCCCCCGCCGACCACTGATCCGAGGAGATGACATTCATGAACAGCCCCACGCTCCACACCAACACCGCGAACGCCCAGCGCTTCGGCACCATGATCAGCCTCCGCAAGTCGGGGGTCACCTTCGCCAATCCCGAGGGCGGCAGCCGAACCGTCCTGCACGACATCGACCTCGACGTCCCCGCCGGGCAGTTCGTCGCCCTCGTCGGGCGCAGCGGCTGCGGCAAGACGACTCTGCTCAACATGATCGCCGCACTGGTCGAGCCGTCGTCCGGCGCGATCGAGGTCCGCGGCACCAGCCCGCGCGATGCCCGCCCGCACCTCGGCTTCATGCTGGCCCGCGACGCACTGCTCCCCTGGCGCACCGCCCAGGGCAACGTCGAGTACGGCCTCGAACTGCGCGGCACCGACCGGGCCACGCGCCGGCAGGTCGCGCGCGACTGGTTGGGTCGCGTCCACCTCAGCGGCTCCGAACGGCTGTGGCCGTGGCAGCTCTCCCAGGGCATGCGCCAGCGCGTGGCTCTCGCCCGCACCTGGGCACTCGATCCCGACGTCCTGCTGATGGATGAACCCTTCGCAGCACTCGACGCCCGGACCCGCGTCTCGGTCCAGCAGGAGTTCCTCGAGTTGTGGCAGTCGGGACCCCAACGCACGGTCGTCTTCGTCACCCATGACCTGGGAGAGGCGATCGCACTCGCGGACCGTGTGGTTCTCCTCGGCGAGGGTCGGATCCTCGACGACGTCGAGGTGGACATCGAGCGGCCGCGCGACCTGGAGGGCGTGGCCGCCCACCCGCGCTACCAGGAGTTGTACGACCGCTTCCGGGCATCCATCTGAGTTTCTCGGGCACCTTCGACGCAGGAGATCCATCCCATCATGAAGACAAAGATCCTGTCCCTCTTCGGCGCCGTCGCGCTTCTGCTGGCGACGGCAGCCTGCGGGTCGGACAAGGCCAGCACCGGTGGTTCCGATGAGCTCGCCGTGGGCACCTTCCCCGGCACGCTCTTCACCTACCCCCTCTCCGTCGCTGAGAAGAAAGGTTTCTTCAGAGATGAAGAGCTCAACGTCAAGCTGATCAACGGCAAGTCCGGCCCGGAGATCCTGTCCGGCATGATCGGCGGAAGTACCCAGATCATCTTCGGGCAGACCGGCGTTATCGTTCCGGCCAAGGCCCAGGGCCAGGGCATGAAGGTCATCGGACCATACTCGCGCGGCCGCGTGGTGATCGTCGCGACCGAGGCTTCCGGGATCTCCTCCCTCAAGGAACTGCCAGGCAAGAAGTTCGCCGTCCCCCAGCGTGGTGACACCAACGAGCAGCGCACCCTCGAAGTCCTCAAGGAGTTCGACATCGACGGTAGCAAAATCAACTTCATAGGCACCGGCGCACCACAGACGACCGCCGCCGCCCTGGCCAACGGCCAGGCCGATGCCAGCGTCCTGGGGCTGACCACCTACGAAAGCCTGCTCGCGCAGGGCATCAAGCTCCGCATCCTGGGCGACTCAGCCGCCGGCACCATGGGCGAGCGAGGCAAGAACGACATCACCGGCGTGTTCGCCAGCACCACGAAGTACTTCGACGAGAACCCCGCGACCGTCGGTAAGTTCTGCCGCGGCATGAAGACCACCATCGACTGGATCGCCGACGACGCGAACCTCGACGAGGCGACCACGCTCATGGCCAAGTGGACCGGCCTGCCCGAGAAGGCCGCACGCAAGGTCGTCGAGAGCGAGAACAAGATCTGGTCGATGGCGCTCGACCAGAAGCTCTGGGACGCCAACGTCGGCTACTTCGACGCCAAGCTGGACCCGGAGTACGACGACACCGTCATCAATGACTGCCAGTCCCTGAAGTGATCTGGCGCTCCACTCGCCTCCCACCACAGTCTTCGGAGAATGCCGTGCCTGACCGTGAGGTACTCACCGATCTCTCGCGATCGACCACAGGCCCTCGACACCGGCCCACGGGTGGACGCTTGCCCACCAGGCCGGCCATCTCGCCCAGATGACGCGATGTGATGGCGCCGTTCGCGATTCGGTCCCCGGACGAGTTCCTCGCTTCCGTTGCCCGCAGCCGGGAAGCAGACGGCACGAACCGCAGAGCAGACGTGTAACGCTCCCGGTCGGCCGCTCCATGAGTTGAGTTCGAGCGCGACGACCTCGCCAACGAGCTTGCCACCCTTGCCAACACCACGCCGGGGACAGGCATCCCATGGGCCGGACCGCCGATGAGCATCCGTTCCATGACAACCGCGAGGCTCATGGAGACCTGGGCGCACGGACTCGACGTACGCGCAGCACTCGGGCTCGACGCCGACGAAGGCCGTTGGCTTCACCACATCGCCCGGCCGCCAGGCCAACGCCCCGTGGGCCATGATCCGCGACGGAGCGTGCCATCAAGCCACACCACCACTCACGACAGCGGCTTGACAACGGCGGGGGAGAGTTTCCTCCAGACCCCGGCCGTCCGATAAGGAGGTACCGCCGGTTTTCGGCATTTCGTCGGTGATGTATGTACCGAGGTAGGCCCGGATCACGGCAGGGTCCTCTTGGGCCTGTTCCGGGATGCCGCCGCCGATCCAGCGGCCGAAGTCCAGGACGGTCACCTCGTCGGCGAGCCGCAAGATCAGCCCCAAGCCGAGCTCCACGATCAGGATCGCATGCCCAGGGCCTTCCTGATCGCGGAAATGGCCCACGCCATGTCGAGACGCTCGACCGAGTTCATGCCCGCCACCGGCTCGTTCAGCAGCAGGAGTTGGGGCTCCATGTACAGGCCCCGGGCCAGCTCGACGCGCTTGCGGTCGAGGAGCGCGACCGGAGCGCCGACACGGGTCGCAGGCCGGTGAACTCGTCGACTTCCCGAACCCGTTCACTGTGGGCGCCACGGCTCGCGGACGGCGCCCGACCGTCGCACAGGGTGCTAGCGGTGAAGGCCGCACAGGTGAAGGTATGTCGGCCCGCGTCAAGTTGTCGGTGCCACACCCAGAGCGATGATCCGGTGCGGCGGACGCTCGGTGCGGACAGCACACTGAAGGTGGTGGACTTCCCCGCACCGTTGGGGCCGATGAAGGCGTGCACGGACCCGGGGGCACAGTGAAGCCGACCTCACTGTCGCCACCTGCGACTCACCAACGCAGCGGTCGTGGTGGGCGTGGGCGATGGGCGACTCACCCAGCCCTCCTGCTCAGCGGCTGCGGACTCGCCGCAACCGGGTTTCCTGGCATGCCCCCTTCCGCCAGGCCGTGGAGCGCGGTTCCTGCCCACACTCGAAGGGCCGAACGGGAGCCGTGCCCCGTGCTGCCCGGCTTCCTGCCCCCGCCGGGTGGCCGCCGGGGTTACGTGGGCTCGCTCGTTGCGGTGGACGGCCGGAGGGGGGCGCGCCGGCGGAGCACGGCCTCTTGGACTACGGAGGCGACCAGTGTGCCGTCGCGGGTCCAGAAGTCGCCCAGGTTGAAGCCTCGGCCGTCTCCGGCGGAGGGGCTGCGCTGGGCGAAGAGCAGCCAGTCGTCGGCGCGGAACGGGCGGTGGAACCACATAGCGTGGTCGAGAGAGGCCAAGGCCAGCTGGGAGGGCCCCTCGCGGAAGGGATAGAGCGCTTCTTGGTCCAGTGCCGAGGTCGGCGCAAGGCTCAGGTCGGAGCAGTAAGCGAGCGCGCAGACGTGCAGCAGCGGGTCGTCGAGCAGCGTCTTGACCGCCCGGAACCACACGTACTGCTCGGTCTGGCCACGGCCGCCCTCGCCGGCTCTGCTGATCGCGGACGGCGGGACCACGCGCATCGACATGACCTGCGCGTAGGCGGCCTCCCGGTATTCGTCGGGTTTGTTCTCGGCCCAGTACTGGTAGGCGTCGGGTAGGTCCTCGGGTCGGGGCACGTCCGGCATGACCAGATAGCGGTCCGGCTCGTCCTCGGGCAGCTTGAACGACGCCGAGAGCGTGAAGATCGCCTCGCCGTCCTGAACCGCGGTGACCCGGCGGGCTGTGTAGCTGCGGCCGTCGCGCAGCCGCTCGACGCTGTAGATGACAGGGCGCCTGGTGTCCCCCGGCCGCAGGAAGTACCCGTGCAGGGAGTGCACCGGCCGCTCGCGCGCCACCGTGTACCCGGCGGCCGTCAAGGCCTGGGCGGCGACCTGTCCGCCGAAAGCGCGCAGCGGCGCTCCGTCGTGGCACCACCCCCGGAACAGGTCGAGTTCCAGGCGCTCCAGGCTGAGGAAGTCGACCAGCCCGGTGGGGGCGGTGCCAGGGTGCTCGGCGTCGGCGCTGCGCCCGCTCTCGGACGGCTTGGTTCCGTACACGCTCGACAACCTTTCACGCTCCGGGGCGGTGGCCGCCCGGACGCTCAAAGTTAATCTTCGTTAGCTAAGGATGTCCAACTCGAAACATGCGGAGCCCGGCTTGTCGATCGGAAGTCCACGGGTGACAGCTGTGCGATTGTGGCCTGCAGGAGGCACCCTTTTCGCAGCTGGAATCAGCTCCTTCGGGGTGGGGGAGCGGGGCAGGGTTTTGAGGCTGGGTAGGTAAGTCACCGCATTCGTTATGTGACTACTGGTTCGTCTATAGGGCGCGCATGGGTCGTGGTGGTGCTGGTCCGCTTCTGAAGAGTGTTCGTGCGACCGGCATCCCGTGGGCTCAGGCCACGATGTTGACGTGCGGATCGAGTCTGACGTCCACCAGGAACGGTCCGTCGAGGTCCCGGGCGATGTTCCGGAGGGTGTCGAGGTCCGCCGGCCGGCGGACGGTCATGCCGCGCGCGCCCATCGCCTCGGCCATCGGGACCAGTTCGGGCCAGGCGTTGAGCGAGTAGTCCGGGTCGACGCCGATGTGTACGAGCTTGAAGTGCTCGGCACCGTACGCGCCGTCGTTGAGGACCACCACCAGTAGTGGCAGTCGCTCCCGCACCGCGGTGGTGAACTCGGCCATGTTCATCATGAACCCGCCGTCGCCGACCACGAGAACGGTGAGGTCTCCGGGGCGTGCGACGGCTGCGCCGATGGCGCCGCTCAGCCCCAGGCCGATCGAGCCGAAGCCGCCCATGCAGACGAAGTCCCGGGGGGCGGCCACTCGGACGGCGGGCCACACCCCGACCGCGAACCGGCCGATGTCGCTGACCAGGACGCGCTTGCGGGGAAGGACCTCGTTGAGGCGGATTGCCGCAGTCCGTACGTCCACGGTGTCCGCGCCCGTCCGATCCTGGAAGTCGTCGGTGAGCCGGTGCTCGCGGAGTCGTTGCTGGATCTTCTCCAGCCGGCTCCGGGTTGGGGCGTGGCCGACCGCCCGCAGTGTGTCGCCCATGGCCGCCGCCACCGCCTTGGCATCGCCGGAAACGGCCTCGTCGATCGGGGTGAACCAGCCGAACGCGCTCGGATCACTGTCCACCTGGACGACCTTCTTGTCCCCCAGGAGCTCACCGTGGAAGCTCGTGTGGGAGTTGAGGCTTGCGCCGAAGGCGATGATGCAGTCGGCCTCGCTGATGGCGGCCGTCGCCACGCTGTGCGAGAGGTTGCCGAAGATGCCGAGGTTGCTCGGGTGGCCGTGGAACCAGTCTTTGGCGAGCAGGGTGGTGGCCAGCGGTGCGGCCAGTTGGTCGGCGAGCGCGATCAGTTCGTCACGGGCGTCCGCGGCCACCGCGCCGCGACCGGCGAGCACCACCGGCCGTCTGGCGCTGGCGATCAGCCCGAGCGCGCCGTTCAACTGCTCCTCGGTGGGCAGACCTATGGCCCGTGAGAGCGGACGGGCCGCGGGTTGCTGTTCGCCCGCGTCTTTGCGGACCAGGCCGATCGGCAGGTCGAGTAGGACGGGACGGTCCTCGGCGACCACGCGTCGCAGGGCCTGGTTGAGGGAACGGACCAGGTCGGCCGGCTTGTGGACCTTCTCGTAGCCCGCGCCCGCCATGGTGGCCACCGCGGCCAGGTCGAGCCGTTGGAAGTGGGTCGGTTCCGCCGGGGTGTCGCCGGTGAGTAGCAGCACCCGGCTGCGGCTCCGGACGGCCTCGATGAGTGAGGTGACGGTGTTGGACAGGGCCGGTCCATGGGTGACCGACGCCACGCCCACCCGGCCTCTCGCCCGCGACCAGCCGTCCGACATGCCCACCGCGCCGCCTTCGTGGGTCACCGGCACGAAGCGGCCACCGCGTTCCATGTAGTCGCAGAGGTACAGCATGTTGGCGTCGCCCATCAGCCCGAACATGGTGTCGACTCCGTGTTCGAGTAGGGCGGTTGCGAGCTGCTGGTAGACCTTCATGGTGGTTACCGGTTTCCTTCCGGTTGTCCCGCCGCTACAGGGCTGTGCGCGCCGGGTCTGTACCGGCCGGGCCGATCGGCACCCGGTGGGCAGCAGGTCGACACGGATCCCGTCCTACAGGCCGAGGTCCTTGGCGATGATGGTCTTCATGACCTCGCTGGAGCCGCCGTAGATGCGGTTGACGCGGACGTCGGCGTACAGCCGCGCGATCGGGTACTCCAGCATGTAGCCATAACCGCCGTGCAGCTGGAGACACTTGTCGACCACACGGCCGCACACCTCGGTCGTGAACAGCTTGATCTTCGCGGCGTCGGCGGGGGTCAGCTCCCCGGATTCCTCCAGCTCCATCCCCTTGTCGACCAAGGCCTGCGCCGCCTCCACCTCGGTGGCGCACTCGGCGAGGACGAACTTGGTGTTCTGGAACGACGCGACCGGTTTGCCGAAGACGTTGCGCTCCTTGACGTACGCCTTGGCGAGCTCGATCGCCGCGGCGGCCCGCGCGGTAGCGTCGACTCCGACCGAGATGCGCTCGCGGGGTAGGTTCTGGCCCAGGTAGGAGAAGCCCTTGCCCTCCTCACCGAGCAGGTTCTCCACCGGCACCCTGATGTCGGTGAAGGACAGCTCGTTGGTGTCGCTGGACCTGAGGCCGATCTTGTCCAGCTTGCGACCGTAGGCGAAGCCGTCGCTGTCGGTCGGCACCACCAGCAGGCTCAGTCCGCCGCGCCGGTCCTCCGGGGTGGCCGGTGAGGTACGGGCGACCACGACGCACAGTTCGGAGTTGCGGGCTCCGGAGATGAAGGTCTTGGCACCGTTGAGGACATAGTGGTCACCGTCCTGCGAGAGCTTGGCCGAGGTGCGGATGCCCGCGAGGTCGGAGCCGGTGCCGGGCTCGGTCATCGCGATGCAGAGCGTGATGTCGCCGCTGACGAGGCCCGGGAACCAGCGCTGCTTCTGGTCCTCGGTGGCCAGCGTCAGCAGATAGGGCAGGACCATGCCGGTGCTCAGGCCGTAGTGGCCGAGCATGACCGCGGCGCGGGCGCTCTCCTCGGTGATGATCGCCTGGTACTTGTAGCCGACCTCGCCCGGGCCGCCGTACTCCTCCGGGATGCCGAAGCCGGTCACACCCAGCGCTCCGAGCTTGCGGAACAGCTCGCGCGGGACCGTGCCCTGGGCCTCCCACTCCTCGTAGTGGGGCACGACCTCCTTGGCGATGAACTCCCGGATCATCATCCGGAAGGCGTCGTGGTCCTTGCTGTAGACGGTGCGTTTCATGGGGATGGTTCTCGTTTCTGCTGAGGGCGGGTACGCGCGGGTGGTCAGCCGTCGGTGCGGGCGGCCCGCAGTTCCCGCTTGAGGATCTTTCCGGCGGGGGAGAGGGGCATCGCGTCGATGAACTCGACCGAGCGTGGGGCTTTGTATCCGGCGATGAGGGTCTTGGCGTGCGCGCGGATCTCCTCTTCCGTGGCGGTCCGCCCCGGCTTGAGGACGACTACGGAGTGCACCCGTTCGCCCCAGTGGTCGTCGGGCACGCCGATCACGGCGCACGAGGCCACGGAGGGGTGGGCGGCCACCGCGTTCTCCACCTCGGCGGAGTAGACGTTCTCCCCACCGGTGATGATCATGTCCTTGAGACGGTCGACGATGTAGAGGTAGCCGTCCTCGTCCAGATAGCCACCGTCGCCGGTGTGCATCCAGCCGTCCCGGACGGCCTGCGCCGTCAGCTTCGGCTTGCCCCAGTACCCGGCCATCAGGTGGTCGCCGCGGGTCACGACCTCGCCCACCTCGCCCGTGGGCATCCGTGCTCCGTCCGGACCCACCACCGCGAGCTCGATGGCGCAAGTGGCCCGGCCGGCCGACCGCAGTCGCTGCCCGCCCGCCACATGGTCCTCGTGGGTGAGTACGGTGAGCACGCTGGTCTCGGTCATGCCGTAGCCCTGGGTGAAGCGGGCCTGGGGAAAGGACGTCATGGCCAGCTGGAGCAGGCTCTCGGGACTGCCCGCGCCACCGTAGGTGATCCGCCGCAGACTGCTGGTGTCGTACGCGTTGAAGTCCGGGTGGCTGCAGACCATCTGGACCATCACCGGAACGAAGGTGGTCGTGGTCACGCGGTGTCTCCGGATGGTTTCCAGGACACCCTCCGGGGTGAAGTTCGGCAGGAAGACCAGGGTGCCGCCGATCAGGTTCTGGGCGTACCAGCCGGTGAGGGCGCCGATGTGGAAGAGCGGTGCCGTCAGCATGTTCACCCCGTCGGGGGTCGCCGCCTGGGTCAGGATGAGGGAACTCATCATGGAGGTCTGCAGGGCGCGGTCGGTGACCATCACACCCTTGGGGGTGCCGGTGGTGCCGCCGGTGTAGAGCAGGAACGCCACGGTGTCGCCGCCGCGGCGGATGTCCGGTACCGGCTCGGAGCCGGTGATCAGCTCCTCGTAGTCCAGCATGCCCTCGGGGGTCTCTCCAGTCCCGCAGTAGACGAGGGTGCGCAGGCCGGGGGCGCGCTCGCGCAGCTCCGGGCCGAGAGCCGCGAAGGTGTCGTCGACCAGCAGCACCTCGGTGCCCGAGTCGGTCAGCGCGTACGCGATCTCGGCGGGCGCCCAGCGGGTGTTGAGCGGATGCGCGACGGCGCCCATCCACCAGCTGGCGAAGAAGAACTCCTGGTGGTGGTCGGAGTTCAGTGCCAGCAGGCCCACCCGGTCTCCCGTCTGCACTCCGAGGCCCCGGAAGACGGCGGCCAGCCGGGACACCCGGTCGACCACCTCACGGGTGGTGCGGACCCGGTCGCCGCAGATCGTCATGGGCCGGTCGGGGTACTGCTGGAGCGCCCGGTGCAATGACTGGGTGAGGTACACGACATCCTCCAAGGCACGGCCCGACGGCCTTGCCGGCCGAAGAGAGAAAGAAGGGGGGAAAGAGGTCCGGGGAACAGTCGGTTACTGCGGGCTCGGCGTCGCCGAAGCCGACCGCACGGCCAGGCTCGGCGTTCCCGAGCCCGCCCGGACGGTCACGGCGTGACGCCCTCGACCGGGATGAGGCGCTGGCGGGCGGTCTCGATCGCCTTGGGGAAGGAGTCGGCGCCCAGCTCGGCGGCCAGCTCCTTGACCGACCACTGCCGGTCGGCGTCGATCCGGTGGCCGAGGGACCAGCCCCCGTACAGGCCGACATGGCCGCCGGTCACCGAGAAGACCTGACCGCTGAAGGGGCAGTCGGCGCCGGCCAGATAGCCGACCAGCGGGGAGACGTTCTTCGGGTGGTAGCGGTCCAGCACACCCTCGCCCTGGGGTGCGGCGACCGCGGCGCTGAAGCCCGGATTGCCGGCCAGCATTGCGGTACGGGCCATCGGAGCGATCGCGTTGGCCCGCACCCCGTAGCGCCCCAGCTCGATGGCGGCATTGACCACCTGGATGGCCAGCCCCGCCTTAGCGGCCGAGTAGTTCCACTGGCCGACGTTGCCGTGTAGGCCCGCCGAGGAGGTGGTGTTGATGATCGACCGGTCGGCGGTGGCGCCGTTCTTGGACTGCTCGCGCCAGTAGCGGGCCGCCGCCCGGATCACCGAGAAGGCACCCTTGAGGTGGACGTCGAGGACCAGGTCGAACTGCTCCTCGGTCATGTTCCACACCATGGCGTCGCGGACCACACCCGCGTTGTTCACCACCACATGCAGATCGCCGAAGGACTCCACGGCCGCGGCCACCAGCCGCTCGCCCACGGCCATGTCCGCGACGCTGCCCTCAACCGCCACAGCCTCCCCTCCGGCCGCGACGATCTCCTCTGCCACGGCCTTGGCGTTGCTCAGGTCGTTCACCACGACCCCGGCGCCCTCGGCGGCAAGCAGTAGCGCGTGCTCGCGGCCCAGACCACCGCCCGCGCCGGTCACCACCGCTACTCGGCCATCCAACTGTCCCATGGGAGTGCTCGCTTTCTTGTGCGGATTCTCTTCTGCCAGCCGTTTCAGCTCGGCTCGCGGCGGAGCGCGGTCTCCTGCGCCACGGAGGCGACCAGCGTGCCGTCCCGGGCCCAGAACTCGCCTGTGTTGAAGCCGCGGCCGTCACTCGCGGAGGGGCTGCGCTGTGCGAAGAGCAGCCACTCGTCGGCCCGGAACTGGCGGTGGAACCAGATCGCGTGGTCGAGCGAGGCCAGGATCGCCTGCGACGGTCCCGCTCGGAGGGGGTAGAGCGTCTCGAAGTCCAGTGCCGCGGTCGGCCCCAGGCTCAGGTCGGAGAAGTAGGTGAGGGCGCAGAAGTGCAGCAGCGGATCGTCGGGCAGCGGCTGGCGGGCACGGAACCAGACATTCTGCCCGATCCCGCGGGAGCCGCCCATCCGCGCCCCGGGCCGCTCCGGCACGACGCGCATGGACACCACCTGCGCATGGCCCGCCTCACGGTGCTGCTCAGGGCTGTGCGTCGCCCAGAACTCGAACGCGTCGGGCAGCCCCTCGGGCGGCACTACCACCGGCATGACCGGTTGGCGCTCCGGCTGCTCAGGCCGCTCCGGCTCGGGTTCCTTGAACGAGGCGGACAGCGTGAAGACCACCGTGCTGCCCTGAGTCGCGGTGACCCGACGGGAGCTGTATCGCCGGCCGTCGCGCAGCCGTTCGACTCTGTAGACGATGGGGCTCCGGAGGTTTCCAGCCCGGAGGAAGTACCCGTGCAGGGAATGCGCCGGCCTGCCGGACTCCACCGTCTGTCCGGCCGCGGCGAGCGAGTGGGCCACGACCTGTCCGCCGAACGCCTGCCGGGGCACTCCGGAGTGGCACCAGCCATGAAACAGGTCGGCCCCAGTCCGCTCCAGGCTGAGGAAGTCGACGAGCTCGCACGCGGCGTACGGCAGCAAGGAGCCGGCAGGCTCGGCACCGTCTGTAGTGGGCTCGGTTCGGTACACGGCTGATAGACCCTTCACTCGCCGGGGACGGGGCCACCCGGACGCCACCAAGTTAATCGTGGCTAGGCTCTATGTCTATCCCTGCGTGTCAACCGTTTCGACGCTGCCGAGACAGTGCCCAGAGGGCCTCGCCGGTTGAGGTGGGGAGTGGTTCCAGCGGGCGCCGAGGGGCAAGGACGCGCTGGGAGGCATAGGTTCACCCGAGGTGGGCACATCATTGCTGCCCCTGCTGGGTCGGGAGATCGGCGAGGGTGAATATGTGGCAACAGGCGGCTGGCGAACCCCTCCCGCGTCGGCATATCGCCCTGGCTTCTCTGTTCATAACCACCGCATGGCGAGCGCTCTGCCCCACGCCTGAGCGCTGCCGCCAGGCCGCGGCGGACCCATGATCTCGACTGAACCTGCAGGTCCTTGACCGGTCGACGCGGGCCTTCGCCGCCGGGTCGGGGTTCCTGAATGACTATGGACATAGAAGCTAATTTTGATTAACTTAAAGTCGCCCGGTTGTGCCACCGCGCTGCAAGGGAGGACACACGCACCGTGCGCCGCAGTGTGTTCACCGAGAATCATGAGGATTTACGGGCAACCCTTCGGAAGTTCGCCGCCAACGAGGCCACCCGCATCACGAGGACCGGGAGCGCGGGGGCGTGTGCCGCGAGAGCCGGATCACCAGCCGCGTGACCACGGAGGTCTTCGGCATCCAGGTGCCCGAGGCGTCCGGCGGGCCGGGCGGGGGAGGAGACCCTCAGGCGGCGTGACGTTGGGTGCCCACTCGGTGCATATCTGAAGGCCTGCCCTGTCGGCAGGCATTCGGCAACGCCGCCGGTCGCACTGCGGCCACGGCCACACCCCGGAGTACACGACCGGGCGCCCGGGACGTCGACACCCGCTTCACCGTCGCCGCGCCGGCGCCAGTGAGGTCATGACGACCCTCATCGCCAAGGACCTCGGCGTCCACGACTATCGCCCACCCTCAGCAAGGAGTACCCATGCGAGACGCAGTCATTGTCGACGCCGTCCGTACCGCCGTCGGCAGGCGCAACGGCTCGCTGTCGGGGCTACATTCGGCCTCGCTGTCCGCCCACGTCCTGAAGACTCTCGCGGAGCGCACCGGCCTGGACCCAGCCCTGGTCGACGACGTCATCTGGGGCTGCGCGGCTCCGGTGGGCATGCAGACCGGCTGCATTGGCCGGTCCGCGGCGCTGGCGGCCGGCTGGCCGGAGTCCGTCCCCGGTGTGACCATCGACCGGCAGTGCGGCTCCTCCCAGCAGGCTGTGCACTTTGCCGCCGCCAGTGTGATTTCCGGTCAGTACGACGTCGCCGTCGCCGGCGGCGTGGAGAACATGAGTGCCGTCCCGCCAAGCCTCACCTACCTCGACGGCAAGTACGGCGAGCCGCATGGCCCGGAGGTCTGGGACCGCTACAACGGCATCCGCTTCCACCAGGGCATGGGCGCCCAGATGATCGCCGACGAGTACAGCATCACCCGTAGCGAAATGGACCAACACGGCCTGGACTCCCACGCCCGCGCCGCCCGGGCCATCGACGAGGGCCGCTTCAAAGGCCAGATCGCCCCGATCACCATCACCGGCACGGACGGTTCCGAGCGTGTCTTCGACACCGACGAGGGCGTGCGCCGCGGCTCCACCCTGGAGGCCCTCGCAGCCCTGAAGCCCGCCTTCAAGGAGGAAGGCACCATCACCGCGGGCAACGCCTCGCAGATCTCCGACGGCACCGGCGCGCTGCTCATCACCACGAGCGAGTTCGCCACGGCACAGGGCTGGACCCCGATGGTCCGCATCCACACGGCGGTGGTCGCCGGCACCGACCCGGTCGCCATGCTCAAGGGCCCGATCCCGGCCACCGCCAAGGCGTTGAAGAGGGCGGGGCTCGCGCTGGACGAGATCGGCGTCTACGAGATCAACGAGGCGTTCGCCTCGGTCACCCTCGCCTGGCTGCGAGAGACTGGCGCCGACTACGAGAAGATGAACCCCAACGGTGGCGCCATGGCCATCGGCCACCCCATCGGCGGATCCGGCGCCCGCATCATGACCACTCTGGTCCACCACATGCGCGACAACAACATCCGCTATGGCCTGCAGTCCATGTGCGAGGGCGGCGGCATGGCCAACGCCACCATCCTGGAGCTGCTCTAAGCCGCAGATCTCCGGCGCTGGGGCAGGAGCGCCGAGGCCGGAGAATCCCACACTCACCCGCACCTGCCGACCTGCGCCGAACGCACCTTTCCCCAGGGCCTGGTGCAAGAGGTGTTCATCTGAGTTGAGGAGTGAGCGCTGATGAAGCGCACCGTCTACACCGAGGAGCACGAGGCGTTCCGCTCCGTGATCCGTGACTTCGTCGCCAAGGAGGTGACGCCGTACTTCGCCGAATGGGAGGCCGCCCGCCGTACCCCGCGGGAGTTGCTCCACCGGCTCGGCACACTCGGGGTACTGGGCTTCGGTATCCCCGAGGAGTACGGCGGCCCGGGGGAGACCAGCTTCAAGTACGAGGCGATCATCGCCGAGGAGACCGCGGCGGCTGCCGGTGTCTCCTTCGCCCACTACACCATCAACACCAGCATCGCCCTGCCGTACCTGCTGAGCCTGGCCACCGAGGAGCAGAAGAGTCGCTGGTTGCCGGGGGTGGCCTCCGGCGAGATCTGCCTGTGCCTCGCCATGACCGAGCCGGGCAGCGGCTCCGACCTGGCGGGCATCCGGACCAAGGCCGAGCTGTCCGAGGATGGCACCCACTACATCCTCAACGGCTCCAAGACCTTCATCACCGGGGCGCTCAACTCCGAGCTGTGCATCGTCGCGGTCCGCACCTCCCCCTCCACCCCGGGGGACCGCCGGGCCGGACTGACCCTGCTGGTCGTCCCCACCTGCAGCGATGGCTTCAGCTACGGCAAGCTGCTCGAAAAGATCGGCCTGCATGCCCGCGACACCTCCGAGCTGCACTTCACCGACGTCGAGGTCCCGGTGGGGAACGTCCTTGGGGAGGTCGGCAAGGGCTTCTCCTACCTGGGCCGGAATCTGCCGCGGGAGCGGCTCTCCATCGCTGTCAACGCCGTCGCCGCCGCCGCGGCGGCGATCCGGTTCGCCGCGGAGTACGTCAGAGACCGCACCGTCTTCGGTAAACCGGTGGCCGCCTTCCAGAACACCAAGTCCGTGCTCGCTGAGTGCGCGACCGAGGTCACCGCCGCTCAGGCCATGGCCGACAGGGGCATCGAGCTGGAGGACGCCGACGAGCTGACAGCGGCGGACGCCGCGCGCATCAAACTCTTCTGTACCGAGGCCGCCGGGAGGGTCATCGACAAGTGCCTCCAATTGCACGGCGGCTACGGCTACATGACCGAATACCCCATTGCCCGCCTCTACGCCGACACCCGCGTGTCCCGCATCTACGGAGGCACCAGCGAGGTCATGAAGACCATCATCGCCAAAGACATGGATTTGTGAGACTCCTCGCGGTCCTGTCCCGGAGAAGAACGAGCCTGACCAGACAAGCTGGTCCTGGACCACGTCCGCCTGCCGGGCGACGCGGCCCTCCCCGCGGTGCGCGGCCTACGGGGCCCGCTCTCCTGCCTCAATCAAGCCCGCTACGGCATCGTCTGGGGCGCGATCGGCGCCGCCCGCTCCTGCCTGGAGGCCGCCCGCGAGTACAGCACCGTGCGCGAGCAGTTCGGCAAGCCCATCGGCGGGCTTCCAGCTCACCCAGGCCAAGCTCGCCGACATGTCCCTGGAAGGGAACAAGGGCCTTCTCCTCGCCTTCCACCTCGGCCGCCGCATGGACGCCGGCACCCTGAGTCCGGAGCAGGTCAGCTACGGCAAGCTCAATAGCGTCCGCGAGGCTATCGAGATAGCCCGCACCAGCCGCACCATCCTGGGCGCCAACGGCATCAGCTACGAGTACCCGATCATGCGCCACGCCAACAACCTGGAGTCGGTGCTCACCTACGAGGGCACCCCCGAGATGCACCAGCTGGTCATCGGCAAGCTGTTGACCGGACAGGACGCCTTTCACTAGGAGCCCGGACAGCCGTTTGTAGGCGGCGTGCAACCCACACATCCCTCTCCAGGCCCGAGCCTGGAGACGTTCCAAGAGAGATACCGATGTCTGAACTTGTCGTCGATCTCGATATCCGGGTCTCCGACCTCGGGCCGAGCGGCCATGTGAACAATGTCGCCTACCTGCGGCTGCTGGACGAGGCGCGCAGCCTGCTCTTCGGGGCTGACCTGCCGGGTGCGAAGCGACACCAAGGCGGCATTCTTGAGATGCTCGGCGACCGTGCCCGGATGGTCATTGGCCAGCACCTTGTGGAGTACCGACGTGAGGTCTGGCACCCCGTCCGCTCCCTCCAGGTGCGGATGTGGATACCAGAACTGGGACGCAGCAGTCTGGCCCTTGCCGCCGCGATCCACGAGGACGGCCATGAGGCTCCGGCCGTCGTCGCCGAGTCCAGCGCGGTCCTGGTGGCCTGCGACACCGGACGGCCCTGGCCGATGGATGAGGAGAGCCGGGCGATCTTCAGCCGGTATCCCGGTCCGCGGCCTGCCTTCCGCGACCGTGTCGGCGCTCCCCGGCCGGCTGCCTGACGAACCGCCTCCCGGTCGGGCCGCCGCTGGGAGGACTTTGCCCGACGTGGTGGATCACTGCATGCGGAATGGGCCGCGGCCTGACGAACGACATCGAGCCCCCGTACTGAAGCCCTCGTATGGGGGCTCGACCATGTACCGGGCGGAACCGAGCTCGAACACGGCTTTCCGTCCAGGCATGCTGTGCCTGGTGCGCCGTGGAGACAGCAGTGCGCCCCGTCGGCTCCTGGGTCACCCGCCGAAGGCGGGGCGGAGCGGCCGACGGGGCGCGGTTCAGCGTGTCAGCGGCTTCCGGCGTCGACGGTTAGTACCTGGCCGGAGACGTAGTTAGAGTCCTGGGTGCAGAAGAGGTAGACCGCGCCGGCCGCTTCGGCCGGGGTGCCCGGGCGGCCCAGCGGGTTGGTGCGCTTGACGGCGTCCACCGTGTGCTGGCTGACGCCGACCTTGATCTGGCGGCCCTCGATCTCGACCGTGGTGTCGCCGTCCGTCGCCACTGCTTCGGTCATTCGGGTGAGGATGAACCCGAAGGCGACGGCGTTGACGCCGACCTTGTAGCGGCCCCACTCCTTGGCGAGGGTCTTGGTCATACCGATGATTCCGGCCTTGGCAGCCGCGTAGTTGACCTGGCCGGCGTTGCCGTAGACGCCGGAGACCGAGGAGATGTTGACGACCTTGCGGTGGTAGTCGGTCGGGTTGGCCCTGATGTACGGCTGGGCGGCGCGCAGGATCCGGAAGGGTGCCTTGAGGTGGACGTCGAGGATGGCGTCCCACTGTTCGTCGGTCATCTTCTGGATGACGGTGTCCCAGGTGTATCCGGCGTTGTTGACGATGATGTCGAGTCCGCCGAAGGAGTCGACGGCGGTTTTCACGAACCGCTCGGCGAAGTCGTCCTCAGTGACGGAGCCGAGGCAGGCGACGGCCTTGCCACCGGCGGCGACGATGTTGTCGACGGTCTCGTCGGCCGGCTCCTTGTCCAGGTCGTTTATCACGACCGCGGCACCCTCGGAAGCGAGCTTGAGGGCGACTTCACGGCCGATGCCGCGGCCGGAGCCGGAGACGATGGCGACCTTCCCGTCCAGGGTTCCCATGATCTCTATGTCCTTACGTGGTAGGCAGGTTGGCGGTGACGACGGCTGCCCCCCGGAGGGTCACCGTGCCGTCGGGGAGGGTGACCGTGAGGTCGAGGCGGGCCAGGCCGTTCTCGACACCGGCCACGGTTCCCGTGCAGATCGGCGTCGAGTTGACCGGTGTGATCGCCGAGAAACGAACCTCGCAGGACTTGATGCGCTCCTGCGGTACCCAGTCGGTCAGCAGCCGGCCGAGGTAGGCCATGGAGAGCATTCCGTGGGCGAACACGTCGTCGATGCCCACCGCCTGGCAGGCGTCGGTGTCGATGTGCACCGGGTTGTGGTCCCCGGAGGCGCCCGCGTAGAGCGCGAGGACGGTACGGGTGATCTTCGGGCACTCCAGGGTGAGGGTGTCGCCCGGTTCCAGGGTGGTCATCACTGGCCCGCCTTGGGGTCGCGCACCACGATGGTGCTGGTCAGGGTGGCGATTGGTGTTGTGTCACGGGTGACGTGGGTGGCGCGGACGATGAACTCCAGGGCGCCGCTCTTCTTCGCGTACACGTCCTTGACCTCGGTGGAGAAGGTGAGGGTGTCCCCGGCGTACGCCTGGTCGTGGAACTCGAACTTCTGTCCGGCGTGCAGGATCGTCCGTTGGTCGATGCCCAGGTCGGTGAGGAACGAGCCGCGGTCGGGATGGTCCATCTCCAGGCAGAAGAGGAATGTCGGCGGCACCGGCAGGTCGCGGTGCCCGGCGGACCCGGCGGCCTCCATGTCGCTGTAGATCGGGTCGTTCTGGCCGGTGGCTGCGGTGAAGAAGCGCAGCCGGCCGCGCTCGGCCACGGTGGAGAACTCCGGGCTGCGGCTGCCGACGATGGCGGGATCGATGGGCATGATCAGGAGACCTTCTCGAAGAGGGTGACGACGCCGGCGGTGCCGAGGCCGAGGTTGTGCTGGAGCCCCAGGGTGGCGCCCTCGACTTGGCGGGCACCGGCCTCGCCGCGTAGCTGCCAGGTGATCTCGGCGGTCTGGGCCAGTCCGGTGGCGCCCAGCGGGTGGCCCTTGGACAGCAGACCGCCCGATGGGTTGGTGACCACACGGCCGCCGTAGGTGTTGTCTTGGTCGAGGATGAACTTCTCCGCGCCGCCCTCCTCGCACAGTCCGAGGCCCTCGTAGCTGAGGACCTCGTTGACGGTGAAGCAGTCGTGCAGCTCGACGACTTGGATGTCGCGCGGGTCGACCCCGGCCTGCTCGTAGACCTTCTTCGCCGCGGCGCGGGTGACGTCCGTCCCGACCAGGGACATCGCGCTCTTCTTGTCGAAGACGTCGTCCGCGTCGGACTGCAGGGTCTGGGCGGCGATCGCGACCTTGGGGCTGAGGCCGTGGGCGCGGGCGAACTCCTTCGAGCAGACGATCGCCGCGGCGGCGCCGCAGGTGGGTGGGCAGCACTGGAGCCTGGTCAGCGTTCCGGCGACGGTCGGCGAGCCCAGTACGTCGTTCAGGGTGATGGGGTCGCGGAATACCGCGTACGGGTTGCCCGCGGCATGGGTGCGTGCTTTGACCGAGACCTTCGCGAAGGTCTCCGGCGCCATGCCGTACCGGGCCATGTACTCCGCCCCGGCGGCGGCGAAGTACTGCGGCGTCATCGGTAGGTCCGGGTCGACGGCGTAGACGTCGTGCAGAGTGGCGGCGAAGTCGGTCAGTGGGGTCGGCCGGTCGGCCCATTTGGCGCCGAGGGCGCCTGGTGGCATCTGCTCGAAGCCGACCGCGAGCGCGCAGTCGACCGCGCCGCTCTCGACGGCCTGTCGGGCCAGCCACAGTGCGGAGGAGCCGGAGGCGCAGTTGTTGTTCACGTTCAGTACCGGCACCCGGGTCTTGCCGAAGCGGTAGACCACCCGTTGCCCACAAGTCGAATCGCCATACACATAGCCCGCGTACACCTGCTGGATCAGGTCGTACGGCAGGCCGGCGTCGTCCAAGGCGGACCTGACCGCTCCAGCCCCCATATCATCGTATGTCTTGGCGGCACTGGGCTTGGCGAACGGCACCATGCCGACGCCTGCCACCAGCACTCTGCGACCCATGAGACCTCCCCTTCATTGGCTAATCAGAATTAACTTTCAACCCTCAGGGTGAGCGGTGTCAAGGTTCTGCGGGCGGCGGGGCCCAGTCCGCGCCGTGGGTTGAAATGTGATCAGCGATTAGAGGTAAGTCTGTGATCGATAGTGCGCTGTAGTGGAGAAACTCTTGACATGGGCGATAGTAAGTTAATTATGATTCGAATCATAGTAGTGGCCGAGAGGGCGGCGGCGCTCCGCTCGTGACTCCAGGGAGAACCCATGGCCCACACCACCGCACCCCCCGCGTTTCCGATGGAACGGGACGCCCGCTGCCCCTTCGACCCGCCGTCGGCACTCCTCGACCTCCAGCAGAGCGCGCCCATCACCCGTGTCCGCATCTGGAATGGCAGCGAGCCCTGGCTAGTCACCCGCCATGAGGACATCCGTGCCGTGCTCAGCCACCCGGCCATCAGCTCCGACACGGACAACCCGGACTTTCCCCACCAGTCGGCCGCCATCCAGGCCCGCCGGAAGCGGGCCAAGAGCTTCTTCACGAGCGACGGCCCGGTGGAGCACGACGAGCCCCGTCGCGTGCTGGCCCGTGACTTCACCGCCAAGCGGATGCAGGCGCTGCGCGAGCACATCCAGACGATCACCGACAAGTTGCTCGACGACATGCTGGCCGGCCCCAAGCCGGTCGACCTGGTCGAGGCGTTCGCCCTGCCCGTGCCGTCGCTGATGATCTGCGAGCTGCTAGGCGTCCCATACAGCGCGCAGGACAGCTTCCACAGCCTCACCAAGGCGTTCGTGGACCGGGCCTCCACCCCCGAGGACACCGTCGCCGCCACCGACCAGTTGCTCGAACTGCTGAGCGGGCTGCTTGACAAGAAGGTCACCGAGCCCGCCGACGACCTCCTCAGCCGGCTGGCCCAGGAACAGCTGAAGCCCGGAATCCGCAGCCTCGACGAGCTGGCGAAGATGGCCCTGCTGCTGCTCACCGCGGGCCACGAGACCTCCGCGAACATGATCGCCCTCGGCACGGCCGCCCTGCTGACCCACCCCGACCAGCTGGAGAAGGTGCGTTCCACCGACGACCCGGCGCTGATCGCGAGCACCGTCGAGGAGCTGCTGCGCTACCTCACGGTCGTCCACAGCGGCCTGCGCCGCGTGGCGGGCGAGGACATCCAGATCGGCGGCCGGCTCATCCGCAAGGGCGAGGGCATCATCTGCCCGATCGACACCGCCAACTGGGACGCGTCGGCGTTCGAGACCGATGCCACGCTCCCGGCGGACGACCTGGACGTCACCCGCCCCGCGCGCCACCACCTGGCCTTCGGCTTCGGCGTGCACCAGTGCCTGGGGCAGCAACTGGCCCGGGTGGAGCTGCAGGTCGTCTTCAGCACCCTGTTCCGCCGTATCCCCACCCTGGCGCTCGCCGAGCCGCTCGGCGACATCCACTTCAAGCACGACATGTCGATCTACGGAGCTCACTCGCTCCTGGTGACCTGGTAATACCGAGAGGACCTCGACTCATGAAGATCCACATCGACGAGGCCAAGTGCGTCGGCGGCGGGCAGTGCGTGGTCGCGGCGCCCGAGGTGTTCGACCAGCGCGACGAGGACGGCGTGGCCTTCCTGCTGATGGAGAACCCCGGATCGGAGCTGCACGCGTCAGTCCAGGAGGCAGCCCTGCTCTGCCCCGCCGTGGCCATCGCGGTGGCCGAGCGATGACGCTGTCACGGATCGTCGTGGTCGGCGCCTCGGCGGCTGGACTCACCGCGGCCGAGACCCTGCGCCGCGAGGGCTTCACCGGGCGGTTGACGCTGATCGGCGAGGAGCAGCATCCGCCGTACGACCGACCTCCCCTCTCCAAGCAGATCCTCAAGGGCGAATGGCAGCCCGAGCGGATCGCCCTGCGCCCTGCGGAGGCGCTCGACGGGCTGGACGCCGAGTGGCTACTCGGCCGGAAGGCAGTCAGCCTGGACGTCGCGGGGCGCACCATCGAGCTGGCGGACGGCGTTCAGGTTCCGTTCGACGGTCTGGTCGTCGCCACCGGCGTGCGACCGCGCCGCCTACCGTTCGCGCGAGAGCTCGACGGCGTACACGCACTGCGCGACCTAGAGGACGCGCTGAAGCTGCGAGACTCCCTGCGCTCGGTTCCCTCCGTGGTGGTGATAGGCGCGGGGTTCCTCGGCGCAGAGGCCGCCGCGGTGGCGCGCGAACTCGGCTGCCCGGTCTCCCTCGTGGACCCGCTCAGCGCCCCGATGGTGCGTCAGCTGGGCGGCGATGTCGCCTCCCGGGTCGCCTCCCTACACCGCGCACACGGGGTCGATGTGCGCTGCGACACCGGAGTGACGGGCTTTACTGAGGACCGGGGCCGGGTCGCAGGAGTGCGGCTGGACGACGGCTCGGAGATCCCCGCCGAGGTGGTCCTCGTCGCGATCGGCTCCGTGCCCGCAGTCGAGTGGCTGCGCGACAGCGGTCTGCCGGTCGGCGACGGTGTGCTGTGCGACGAGTTCTGCGAGGCCGCGCCGGGCATCGTGGCGGCCGGGGACGTCGCGTCCTGGGTGCACCCCGACCACGGCAGGATCCGGGTGGAGCACCGGATGAACGCCACGGAGCAGGGCATGGCCGCCGCCCGCACCCTGCTCGGCCGACGGCTCCCGTTCGCCCCGGTGCCGTACTTCTGGACCGACCAGTACGACGTGAAGATCCAGGCCTACGGCCGTCCCTGCGCCGACGCCGACTTCACCGTGGTCTCCGGCGGCCCGGACGGGGGCCCCTTCGCCGGTGTCTACGGGCAGAACGGTCGGATCACCGCAGGCGTGACCTGGAACATGCCGCGCGAGGCGCGCGCACTGCGCGCCCAGGTCATCGAGCGGGCCCCGTGGCCCCGCCCGGCGGCAGCGGCGGCGAACGGCTGACCGAACAGACCCAACCCGCGCCGCCGTGCCGATCCAGGTCCCCTCATGCCCTTCGAGCAGAAAGACACACCATGACGGACACCGTCGTCTTCACCGTGGCCGAGGGCGTCGCGACCATCGCGATGAACCGTCCCGAGCGCCGCAACTCCTTCACGTTCGAGATGGCCGACGGCCTGCTCGACGCGCTGGAGCGCTCCGAGAACGACCCGGCCGTCGGCGCCGTCGTCTTCACCAGTACCGGCGCCCACTGGGGCGTCGGCCGGGACAACGCCGACACCGCGCCGCCCCCGTACCCACCAGGCGACCACCTCAAGGGTCGGACCTCGCTGCTTCACTACACACGGCTGGTCCACTTCATGTACGACATGAACACCCCCACCATCGCTGAGATCCGCGGCGGCTGCGCCGGCGCCCATATGTCCTTCGCCCTAGGCTGCGACTTCCGGTACGCCGACACGACCACCGTGCTGAGCCCCGCCTTCATCAAGGTCGCCTTCGCCGGCGACCTGGGAGCTTCCTGGCACCTGACCCGGCTGGTCGGCCCCGCCAAGGCCAGAGAGCTGATGCTGCTCTCACCGAAGCTGCGAGGCCAGGAGATCGCCGACTACGGGCTGGTCAACGAAGTACTGCCGCCCGAGGAGCTCTCGACGAAGGTCCGGGAGACCGCGGCCCGGATCGCCTCCTACTCACCGAACGCGGTCGCCTCGACCCGGCGCAACCTGCTCGCCGCCCAGAGCCTGTCGCTCGGTGACTACCTGCCGCTGGAAGCCGAGACCTACGCCTGGTGCGCGGCGTCGCCCGACGCCGAGGAGGCGCGACTGGCGTTCATCGAGAAGCGCCCGCCCCGCTTCGGAGCGACCGGCTGACCACCGGCCCCGCCCTCGTCCCTGCCCCCAGCTGCGGGCGTGGGCCGGGATCGATCCACGAGAACGAGGAGTGTCTCCATGAACACCCTGACCCGGACGGGTCTCGACACCAACGGTCCGCTGACGGGCGTACGCGTGCTGGAGCTCGGCGGCATCGGCCCCGCTCCGTACGCGGGGATGCTGCTCGGCGACCTCGGCGCGGACGTGATCCGCATCGACCGGCCGCAGGAGGCCGGTCTGGACAACCCCGCGCCGGTGCTGCACCGCGGGCGGCGGTCCATCACCGTCGACCTCAAGCACTCTGACAGCACCGGGATCGTGCTCACCCTCGCCACCGAAACGGACATCGTGATCGAGGGGTTCCGCCCCGGCGTCACCGAACGCCTCGGCGTGGGCCCCGAGGCGCTGCTGGCCCACAACCGTGCTCTGGTCTACGGCCGGATGACGGGCTGGGGCCAGGACGGGCCGCTCGCCCACGAGCCCGGGCACGACATCAACTTCGTCGCCCTCACCGGCGCGCTGCACGCCATCGGGCCCGCCCACACTCCGGTCATCCCACTCAACCTGATCGGCGACATGGGCGGCGGTCTGCTGATGGCCTTCGGCGTGATCAGCGCGCTGGTCAGCGCCCGCACCACCGGCCGCGGCCAGGTGGTCGACGCGGCCATGTCCGACGGCTCAGCCTCCCTCTTGGCCATGGTCCACGGCTTCCTGGCCCAGGACCGGTGGCAGGACCGGCGCGAGTCCAACACCATCGACGGCGGCTCCCCCTGGTACGGGGTCTACCGCTGCTCCGACGACCGCCATGTCGCCCTCGGCATCGGCGACCGGCGCTCCTACACGGCGCTGGTGGAGACCCTCGGGCTCGGCAGCGACCCCCGCTTCGCCGACCAGTACGACCGCGCGGCGTGGCCGGCCATGCGCGAGACCCTCGCCCGGGTCTTCGCGGGTCGTACCCGCGAAGACTGGGCGCGGACCTTCGAAGGGCGGGGCGCCTGTGTGAGCCCGGTCCTCTCGTTGACCGAGGCCCCGCACCACCCCCACAACGTGGCCCGCGGAACATTCCGTACCGGCGCGCACGGCGGCATCGAGCCCGCGCCCGTACCCCGGTTCTCGGACACACCCGCCACCGAGCCGGAGCCCGCGCCGGTCGTCGGGGCGCACACCGACGAAGTGCTGGCCCAGGCCGGCTACAGCCCCGAAGCCGTCGCCCAACTGCGCGCCGAGGGCGTCGTTCGCTAGGCCGCTTCCGATGGATCCTGACGGGTTCTGACGGATCTTGCCGGGCGGGCCTGTCCTGGCCACCCAACCGTGTCCGGCTGATCTCGCCGGGCACCACCACACGATTGTCGGGAGACCACATGCAGGAGTCTGACAGCAGCAGGAGGACCGCTCTGGTGACCGGTGCCGCGCGCGGTATCGGCCGGGCCGTCGCACTCGAACTCGCCCGCGCCGGCTACGACGTGGCCGTCGTCGACGTCGACTTCGAGGGTTTTCGCGCCTACGAGGACGATCAGACGCAATCCGTCATGACCGAGTTGGAGGCCACGGGCGCCAAGGTCATCTCGGCCGAGGCATCCACCACCGACACGGCCGCGATGGAAGACCTGGTCGCGCGCATCACCGGCGAGTGGGGCTCTCTCAACGCCCTGGTCTGCAACGCCGGCGGCGGATCCGGGCCCCTGGACAGCAACCGGGGCTCCGCCGTCGACCTGGAGCAACTCGACGAGGTCATGCGCCGCAACCTCTACGGCACCATCACCACGGTGCAGGCCGCGCTGCCCGCCCTGCTCGGCGCCGATCGGCCCGCCATCGTCACCATGGGCTCGGTGACCGGGGTCCAGCCCACCGACAGCGCCACCTACGCGCACTACGGCGTCAGCAAGGCCGCCGTGATGCACTACACCCGGTACCTGGCCGCCGACCTCGCCGCGTCGGGCGTCCGTGCCAACTGCGTCGCGCCCGGCCCCATCGCGACCGGCCGGCTGCGGATGCGGGCCCGGGAGATCGGCGAGCGCGACCCCCGGCGTGCCGAGGCGCTCATGGCCGGTGTGGGCACCGAGGCCGACGTGGCCCGCGCCGTCCGCTACCTGGCCTGTCCGGACTCGCAGTTCATGTCCGGTCACATCCTCCACCTCTATCGCTGACCCGGCCTTCTTCCGCCCGCCCGGAGAACGACGAACCGGAGAACGGCTGGCCGGCAGGGCGGTTACCATCGGTTGTTACCGATGCGGGGAACTGAACAGTGGAGAAAGCGAGCCGATGACCGAAGCCCGGCCGAGGAGCACGCGCCCCCGGAACCGGAAGCAGCAGATCATCGCTGCCGCCTCCGAGCAGTTCCGCACGTCCGGGTTTCACAACGTCGGCATCTCGGACATCGCCGAAGCGGTCGGCATCTCCGGCCCCGCCCTGTACCGGCATTTCCGGGGCAAGCAGGAGCTGCTGCAGGCCACCCTGGTCGACGCGATCGACAAGAACACCGAACCCTTCCTCGGCGACTTCCGCGATCTGCGCGGCATGCTCGACGCCGTCGCCGTGGCCATGCTGGACCGGCGCCATACGGGCGTGTTGTGGGAACGGGAACTGGCACATCTGCCGCAGGAACAGCGGCATGAGCTGCGTGCGCGTTACGTCGCCACCATAGAGCCGCTGCGTTCCGCGATCGCCACATCCCGTCCGGAGCTGTCGGCCGATCTCGTGGAGCTGCTGCTGAGGGCGGTCATGGCCGTCTTCGCCACCATGAGCCAGCACGCGGGGAAGGTCGAACCGGCGCGGGCCCGGCTGCTGATGACCGACCTTGCCTTGACCATCTGCGAATTCCGCGGGCTTGAGCCACGGGAGGAGGGCACGGAGGGAGGCCTGCGGCCGGTGCCGTACAGGCGGCTACTTCCGGTCTCTCGGCGTGAGGCGGTCCTCACCGTCGCCACCCGGCTCTTCGCCGAGCGGGGCTATGAGGCGGTCGGCATGGAGGACATCGCCACCGCCGCCGCCGGGATGGCCGGCCCCAGCCTCTATCACCACTTCGCCGGCAAGTCGGCGATCCTGGTCGCGGCGCTGACCCGCTGCCTGGAGGCGATGCTCTTCGACCTCTCGGCGGCCCTTGAGTACGCGGAGGAACCCGGGCAGGCACTCGACGCCGCCCTGCACTCTTTCGTCCGGATCAGCATCCAGCACGGTGACGCCATGAGGGCTCTGCTCCACGAAATCGTCAACGTACCCGCGGAAGAGCGCCAGGCAGTCCGCCGGATGCAACACGACTACGTGGCCGAGTGGACGGCGCTGCTCATCGGCCACCGGCCCGAGCTTTTCCCGGCCGAGGCCGAGCTGCTGGTCCACGCGACGCACAGTGTGGTGAGCACGCTCAGCCAGAACGGTGAGATCTGGGCTCGTCCCGCGCTCCGCGACGAGATCGTCACACTGGGCCGCGCCGTGCTGGGACTTCCCGCCGACGTGCCCTCGTCGGACTGAACCAGCCGGAGACAGCACGGGCCCGGCCCTCCGCAGGGAGGACCGGGCCCGTTGCGATGTGTGCCCACACAGCCGGTGATCGGCCCGGCGTGATGGTCTCCTGCTACAGCGTGGGCGGTGTCAACGCGCCCTGGTGAACAGCGCATCGCACCCACTGACTGGCTACCGGCCCGGCTTCGTCGGACTCGGCACCCTCCTGCTGGTCGCGGGGCTGATCGCGACCTGACTGGTCAGGCCCGAACACGATGCCGCGGCCTTCGCAGCGGCCCACCGCCCGGCGGAGGCCACTGACCCGGAGCGAGCACCAACAGCACCTGCGGGCGGCGGCCACCCGGCACACCATTGACGCCTAGGTTAATGATGATTAGCCTCTCTCGTAAAATCGTACCCCTCTAGGTCGGGTCCTATGTCGATCTAAGTTTATTTTGAATCGATCTAGTGTAACGAGTAGCTGGCTTGGCTCAGCTCTGGAAGAGGACTGTATGAACGGCATCGCGCGCTACTCCAGTTATGAGTACTTGACCTTCCACCGCGATGGACACGTGCTCACGGTGGAGTTCAATCGTCCCGACGAGTACAACGCGATCCACATCCCGATGCACAGCGAGTTGGCCCGGGTCTTCGCGGAGATCCGCAGGGACGACGACGTCCGCGCCGTGGTACTGACCGGGCGGGGCAAGGCCTTCTCCGCAGGCGGTAACGTCCTCAAGGGCCCACGGCCGACGGCCGGCCCGGCGCTCGACGCCTTCTTCAAGGACGCCCGCAAGATCGTCACCGATCTGCTGGAGGTCCCTCAACCGGTCATCGCGGCAATCAACGGGCCTGCCGTCGGCCTCGGGGCGACCCTCGCGCTGCTCTGCGACATCACCCTCATGTCGCGAACCGCGATCATCTCCGACCCGCATGTGACCGTGGGGGTCGTGGCCGGTGACGGCGGTCTGATCGCCTGGCCCTGGCTGATTGGGATGGCGCGCGCCAAGGAGTATCTGCTCACCGGTGACAAGCTCACCGCCGTGGAGGCGGAGCGGATCGGCCTGGTGAACCGGGTCGTCGAGCCCGAGCAACTGCTCGAAGAGGCGGGCACCCTGGCGGCCCGGCTGGCCGGCGGCACGGTCCGTGCCGTCCAGGGCACCAAGCAGGCGCTGAACCGGATCTGGCTCGACACCGCCAACCTCACCCTCGACGCGGCCCTCGCCACCGAGAAGGAGTGCTTCGCCTCAGGGGACCACGCGCTCGCGGTCGATGCCTTCCGCAAGGCCCACGCGGAGGCCAAGGCCGCCAAGGCCGTCGCAGAGGCGTCGGCCTGACCCGGCGTCAGCGCCCCTCGAACGAAGAAAGGCTGAACGTGTCCGACATGATGTCACCCGGACAGGTGGCGGAGGCGGCGAGTCTCTGCCAGGTCTTCCAGGCCACGGTAGCCGCCGGACCCGACGAGATCGCACTGCGCTCGTCGGACGGCACGGTGACCCTCACCTGGAGCCAGTACGACCAGCGGGTCCGCCGGATCGCGGCCGGGCTCGCCTCGCTCGGCGTGGGCCGGCACAGCACCGTCGCCCTGATGCTCACCAACCGCCCGGAGTTCCACCTGGTCGACGCGGCGCTGATGCACCTCGGGGCCGCGTCGTTCTCGATCTACAACACCTATCCGGCCGACCAGATCGGCTACCTGTTCTCCATCGCGGAGAACGATGTCGTCGTCTGCGAGGAGCAGTTCCTCGACAGGGTACGCGCGGCCGGCGAGCAAACCGGCGTCGAAACCGTCGTCTGCGTCGACGCGGAGACGGAGGGTGTCGTCTGCCTCGCCGACCTTGAGTCCCTTGGGGGCTGCTCAGCCTTCGACTTCGACGCCGCGTGGCAGGCGGTCACCCGCGACGACCTGCTCACCCTCATCTTCACCTCGGGTACCACCGGGGCCCCGAAGGGAGTCGAGCTGACCCACGGCAACCTCCTTTTCTCGCTGAGCAGCAACATGACCGCGCAGGCGGAGATCACGGGCAGCTCAGACCTCCGCGGCAGCATGGTCTCGTACCTGCCCGACGCCAACCTCGCCAATCGCTGGTCGGCCCACTACGGTCCGATGTCGACCGGATCCATGGTCACCACCGTGCGCGACGGCAGGGCCGTGATCCAGGCCCTGCGAGAGGTGCACCCCACCGGGTTCATGGGCGTGCCCATGATCTGGTACAAGATCAAGGCGCAGATCGAGCAGGCCCTGGCGACCAGGCCAGGACAGTCCAAGGACCGGATCGACCAGGCGCTGCGGCTGGGCACCGCACAGGCCCGCGCGGAAGTGGCCGGCACCCCTCTGCCCCCATCGGAGCGAGAGCAACTCGCACTCGCCGACGAGCAGGTTCTCCGGCCGATCCGCGAGGAGTTCGGCCTCGACAGGATGTGGGTGACCACCTCCGGCGGCGCCCCGATCGCACCGGAGGCCCTGGAGTTTTTCATGGCGCTGGGCGTGCCGCTGTGCGAGGTCTGGGGCATGACCGAGACCGCAGCGGCGGGGGTGGCGAACATGCCGGGCAAACGCCGGCCGGGGACCGTCGGCCAGGTCAGGCACGGTGTGGAGGTCCGGCTCGCCCCAGACGGCGAACTACTGCTCCGCAGCCCGGGAGTGATGCGCGGCTACCGCAACGACCCCGCGAAGACGGCCGAGGCCGTCGACGCGGACGGCTGGCTGCACACCGGCGACGTCGCCACCATCGACACCGAGGGCTATGTGCGCATCGTGGACCGCAAGAAGGACGTGATCATCAACTCGTCAGGCAAGAACATGGCGCCCTCGCACATCGAGAACTCCGTGAAGTTGGAGTGCCCGCTGATCGGGTCCATCGTCGCGATCGGCGACACCCGCCCCCATGTGACCGCCCTGATCACCCTCGACCCCGAGGAGGCCCGCACCTTCGCCGCAGCCCACGGGCTCGCCGGCCGCGGCCCGGAGTCTCTCGCACGCGACCCGGAGGTCCATGCCGCAGTCGAGGAAGGCGTCGCCCAGGGCAACACCCGACTGGCCCGCGTGGAGCAGGTCCGCAACTTCACCATCCTGCCCGTGTTCTGGGAGGCCAACAGCGACGAGCTGACGGCCACGATGAAGGTGCGACGCAAGGCGGTCACCGACAAATACGCCAAGGAGATCGAGGCGCTCTACACCCGTCCGCAGGACCGCGCGGCATCCGCGGCCCGTTGAGGAACCCCGCCGCCGAGGGCACCCCCGCGCCGCGCCGCCGACGGGGAGGTGCAGTGGCGGATGCCCACCGTCCGCTCGCGCCTGCGCACCGTGTCAGCACAAGGAGAGCCATGAACACCGCCGACGTCCCTTCCCCGGGCCCCGACGGGGACGACCACACCGACTTCGCCGACGCGACCCGCGGCCTGGTCGACCGGTTCGAGTCCTGCGTGATCCGCAACAGCCGGGGACGCGTGATCTGGGACAACGACCGCTGGGGCTTTCTGGAGCAGGACTGCCCAGAGACGGTCCACCCGAACCTGTGGCGGATCGGACAGCTCAACGCCCACCAGGGCCTGTTCGAGGTCGTACCGGGGATCTACCAGGCGCGCGGCCTGGACGGCTCCAACATGACTCTGGTGGAGGGCGACACCGGGGTGGTGGCGATCGACCCGCTGTGTTCCAAGGAGACCGCCGCGGCCGCCATGGAGCTGTACCACCGCAACCGCGGCGACCGCCCGGTCAGAGCTGTGGTCTACACCCACAGCCACGGTGACCACTTCGGCGGCGTGCACGGTGTCACCGATCCACGCACGGTCGCCGCGGGGGAGTGCGAGATCGTGGCGCCCGCGGAATTCATGGAGCACGCGGTCAGCGAGAACATCTTCGCCGGACCGGCCGTGCGTCGCCGCGCGGTCTACATGTACGGGGCGACACTCCCCGCCAGCCCTCGCGGCATGGTCGGCTTCGGACTGGCCCAAGCCATGTCCCGTGGCACCTTCGGCCTCATTCCGCCGACAGCCACCGTGGAGGCCACAGGCCAGGAACTCACCCTGGACGGCGTGCGGTTCGTCTTCCAACTCACGCCCGACACCGAGGCGCCGAGCGAGATGAACCTGGCACTGCCCGACCACCAGGTCCTGCTGATCGCGGAGAACGTCACCCACACCCTGCACAACGTGCTCACCCTTCGCGGAGCACTCGTCCGCGACGCCCACGCCTGGGCCTCCTCCATCACCGAATCCCTCCAGCTCTTCGATGACGCCGAGGTGCTGATCGGCTCCCACCACTGGCCGACCTGGGGCCGCGACAACGTCCGGCGCATCCTCACCGAGCAGCGTGACGCCTACGCCTACCTCCACGACCAGACCGTACGCCTGATGAACCGCGGCCTGACCGGTGCGGAGATCGCCGAGGAACTCACCGAGTTTCCAGCCGAGCTGGCCCGCTCCTGGAGCGTCCGCGGCTACTACGGCTCGCTCAGCCACAACGTCAAAGCGGTCTACCAGCGCTACATGGGCTGGTTCGACGGCAACCCCGCCCATCTGTGGCAGCATCCGCCGGTCGAGCGGGCCAAGCGTTACGTGGCGTACATGGGCGGCACCGATGCCGTCCTGGCCAAGGCCCGGATCTCGGCCGAGGAAGGCGATCTCCGCTGGGTCGCCGAGGTACTCAACCACGTGGTCTTCGCCGAACCCTCGAACACCGAGGCCCGGGAGCTGTTGGCCACCACCTACGAACGGCTGGGGTACGCACAGGAGAACGGCACCTGGCGCAACTTCTACCTCACCGGAGCGAAAGAGTTGCGTGCCCCGTACGACCGGCCCCCGGTAAGACCCGGCCTCACCCTCGGCAGCATCGACATGATCGCAGCCCTCACCACGCGCCAGGTGTTCCAGAGCCTGGCCGTGTGCGTGGATGGGCCCCGCGCCGCCGCCCACCGGCTGCTGATGCGCTGGGAGTTCTCGGACACGGGCGAGGTGTGGACGCTGCTGCTCGGCAACGGCGTCCTCACCCCGTTGCGTGGGGACGCGCCCGGCGGGGAGAAGCCCCGGCTCACCCTCGGCCTGGAACGCCCCGGGCTCGACCGGATCCTGGCCGGGCGCACTTCCTTCACCGACGCGGTCGCCGCCGGAGCGATCGAGCTGGACGGCGACGCGGGCACGCTCGCCACCTTCCAGGACCTGCTGGAGCAGCCGAGCGCCACCTTCCCCATCGTCCTGCCGTGACCACCCGCCACCTGCTATCCGAGGAGCTCAGACAACACATGGCGCAGATCATCGAACACGGCAAGCTCTTCATCGGCGGACAGTGGGTCGAGCCCGCCGGCGGCGAGACCATCGAGGTGGTCTCGCCCGTGACCGAGCAGATCGTCGGCCGTGTCCCGCATGCCGGCCCGAAGGACGTGAACAAGGCGGTGGCCGCCGCCCGCGAGGCATTTGACCACGGCCCCTGGCCACGGCTGACCGTCGCCGAGCGCGCCGAGACCGTCACTCGGATCAAGGACGCCCTGCTCGCGCGCCATCAAGAGATGGCAGAACTGATCACCCTGCAGAACGGCTCGCCGATCAGCTTCTCGGTGCGTGGTCAGGCCCTCTCCGCGATCGCGATCTTCGGCGCCGCGCTGGCCTCCGCCGCGCAGCTGCCCCTGGAGGAGGAACGCCAAGGGCTCACGGGCCCCATGCTGGTACGACGTCAACCCGTCGGAGTGGTCGCCGCCATCACTCCGTGGAACGTCCCCCAATTCACCATCGCCGGCAAGCTCGCCCCCGCCCTGCTCGCCGGCTGCACCGTCGTACTGAAGCCCTCACCCGAAACCCCGCTCGACTCCTATCTGCTGGCGGAGATCTGCGAGCAGGCGGGGCTGCCCGAGGGCGTGCTCTCCGTACTGCCGGCTGACCGCGAGACCAGCGCCTACCTCGCCGCCCACCCCGGTATCGACAAGGTCGCCTTCACCGGCTCGGTCGGCGGGGGCAAAGCCGTCATGGCCGCCGCAGCCCAGAACCTCACCAGGGTCTCCCTGGAACTCGGCGGCAAGTCCGCCGCCATCATCCTGGAGGACGCCAACCTCGACACGGCGCTGCGCGTCATCGTCGGTGCCACCTGTGCCACCAACAGCGGTCAGGCGTGCGTCGCCCTCACCCGCGTTCTCGCGCCCGCCTCGCGTTACGACGAGGTCGCCGCCGGGCTCACCGCGGCGTTCGGCGCACTGAAGGTCGGCGACCCGACGGACCCCGCCACCGTCGTCGGCCCGATGGTCACCCGCACCCAGCAACAGCGGGTCCTGGACTACATCCGCATCGGCCAGGAAGAGGGCGCCAAGCTTCTGACCGGCGGCGGAACCCCAGCCAACCGGACGACCGGCTGGTACGTGGAGCCGACCCTCTTCGGCGACGTGACCAACGACATGCGGATCGCCCGCGAGGAGATCTTCGGACCCGTCGTCTGTCTCATCCAGTACGAGACCGAGGACGACGCGGTCCGTATCGCCAACGACTCCGAATACGGCCTCTCCGGCGCCGTCTTCACCGCCGACGCCGAGCATGGCAAGCACTTCGCCCGCCTGATCCGCACCGGCACCTTCACCATCAACGGCTTCCGCTTCGACCCCACCGCCCCATTCGGAGGCTTCAAGAACTCCGGCATCGGCCGCGAGTTCGGCCCCGAGGGCCTGGCCGCCTACTTCGAGTACCAGACCGTTCACCTGCCCATCCCGCCCCGCCAGGGCTGACCCCCGCCACCCGAGGAGAACCAACCCCATGCGCGCTGCAATCCTCCGGAAGGCCGGCGACGAGACACTGGACATCGTCGACGTGCAAGCCATCTCCTTCGGCCCCGGACGCGTCCGGGTGCGGATGCACCGGGCCGGCCTGTGTCACTCGGACCTCTCGGTCATGAACGGGCTGGTACCCCACCCCGCCCCCTGCGTCCTCGGCCACGAGGGCGCGGGCGAGGTGGTCGAGGTCGGCGAGGGCGTCACCAACGTCAAGCCCGGAGACCGGGTTATCGTCTGCTGGATGCCCCCATGCGACACCTGCCTGTCCTGCAAGGCCGGTGACGGCCATCTGTGCCGCAGCGGATTCGGCAATCTCCGCACTCCCAACTTCCAACTCGATGGATCCGCCGTATCCGGCATGTTCGGCGAGGGCGTCTTCGCCGAGGAGGCCGTCATCGCCGCCTACGCCGCGATCCCGATCCCGGACGACCTGCCCTATGACGTCGCCGCGCTGATCGGCTGCGGCGTCACCACCGGCATCGGCGCAGCACTCAACACCGCCCGGGTGACACCGGGTTCCTCCGTGGCCGTCATCGGACTCGGCGGCGTGGGCATAAGCATCGTCCAGGGCGCGAAGGTTGCCGGCGCCGCGCGGATCCTCGCCGTCGACCCCATCCCCAACCGGCGCGACTGGGCACTGGAGTTCGGCGCCACCGACGCGGTCGCCCCCGAAGCGGTCAAGGAGGCGAAGGCACGCCTCACCGGCGGCTTCGGCTTCGACTACTCCTTCGAAGCCGTCGGCAAACCAGCCACCCTGCGCGCCGCATACAACGCCGCACGCAACGGCGGCACTGTCTGCCTGGTCGGCGTCGGCGGACAGCAGGACTTCCCCGACATCAGCATGGGCGAGCTGGTCGGCAACGAGAAGAGCATTCTGCCCTCGTTCTACGGCGGCACCGACGTCCGCCAGACCTACGCGAAAGTCATCGACCTGTGGCGGGCCGGGCGTCTCGACCTGGAATCCATGATCACCCACCGTGTGCCGCTCGACGGAATCAACGAGGCCCTGCGTCAGATGCACACCGGCGAGGCCCTGCGCACGGTCGTCGAAATCGCCTGAGCCGGGCAGGAGACCCTGCGAGCCCTGGTCACCATGGGCGTGACCAGGGTTGTCGGCGTGCGCCGGGCGGCGAAGACGGATCGGCGGATGCGCGCTACGGCCGGAGTTGACGTCACAACAAGCCCCTGCCCTCACAACGGTCCTCACCCGGGCGCCGGTCGCAGATGAGGGAAACCGGCGTGCAGGCGGCGTACAGGCTCAGCCTGTGCAGTCTCTCAGCACGCCGTACCGCCACCGCAGGTCAGCCAGGCATGTCAACGCCCTGGGGCCGGATGCCCGGTCGCCGCAGGGTGTCCGGGCGACCTGAAGAACGGCTAGGAGGCAGCCGCGGTCCCGCGGTTGCTGGGTACCTGGCCACCAGGGGCTGGCTGGCCCCCTCCACGTCACCGGCGGCACCAGCGGACCTCGCGTCCGCGCGGGTCCGCTGTGTCCGGCGCCGGGTCACTGCTCCCGGGCTACGGGCTGCGGGTCTGCGTACCGCACCAGCTGACGGATGAGGGTCTCCTGGTCGGCCGTGCTGCGCCGGGCGTCGTGGGAGACGAGGTACTGAAGCAGTAGTCCGTCAGTGCCGGCGAGCTGCAACCGGGCGAGTTGCTCGGCGGGGACCGACAAGGTGACGCCGACCCGTGCGGCGACCCGCTGCCAGTGCGTGGTGATCAGATCCAGGTAGCGGTCGTACTGCCACCGCGCCAGCTCCGCCATACCGGCTGTGCGCAGTGCCCATATGGACAGTTCGTACTGCATCAGATGCTCGTCGGGTTCGCTCCTGATCACCGTGGACCAGACCGTGCGGGCGGCGGAGAGAATCCCGGACTCCAGGTCGGTGCTGGCCTGGGAGGCCTCGCGGAGGACGGTCGAGATGTCCTCCACCACGTCCTCAAGCACCGCACGCAGCAACTGCTCCTTGCTGGGAAAGGCGTAGTGCACCGTGCCCAGCGCCACCCCTGCCTCGGCAGCGACTGCACGCAGCGTGCCGCCGGCTAGACCCTGCCGGGCGAGTACCCGCCGAGCCGCGGTGACCAGCTGCCGCCGCCGTGTGTCCGCCTTCACATAGACCGTTGCCAACGTCCCCGCCTTTCGTCCCGTTACCGCAGATTATCCGGTCCGCCTCTTGTGGTGCGGGTCACCACCGTGCCAATCTCCCTAAAAGTCGGACGTCCGACCGAGAAATTGCCCGGATGTGAGGAGCCACCGGGGACGTCGGCGATCACAATCTCTCGCGATCACGAGGAGCGCACAGATGGAACGTCTTGACGTGGCTGTTGTCGGCGCGGGCCTAGCCGGCCTGACCGCCGCGGTGGACCTAGCGGACCGAGGGCATCGGGTGGTGGTCCTGGAAGCCCGCGACCGGGTCGGCGGTCGGACCGCGGGCCAGGTGATGTCCGACGGGCACCTGGTCGAGGTAGGCGGCCAGTGGCTGGGCCCAACCCAGGACGCGGTGCTCGCCCTGTGCGACGCCTACGGTCTGAAGACCTACCCGCAGTACGCGGCCGGTGACCACGTCTTCAGCTGGGGCGGTGAGGCCAGGCGGTACCGCGAGGGCGAGATGCGGCTGGCGCCCGAGGCAGCCGCGGAGTTCATCCGGACCAAGACCGAACTAGAAGCCATGGCGGCGACGCTGGACCTTGAGCAGCCGTGGGCCGCGCCCGGGGCCCACGACTGGGATGCGATCACCCTGCACTCCTGGCTGCACAACGCCACCGAGGACGAGGATGCCCTGGCCTTCTGGCGGTTCATCGTGCCCGGCATCTTCGCCGCCGAGCCGCGCGACATGTCGCTGCTGCACTTCCTCTTCTACACCGCCTCCGGCGGGATGCTCGACATGCTGCTCGGCCTGGAAGGCTGCGCCCAGGACCGCCGCGTGGTCGGCGGGTCCCACCTGATCTCCGAGGCGCTCGCAGGGTCGCTGGGGGAGGCGGTGCGGCTCTACTCGCCCGTCTACTCGATCGCGCACACGTCCGACGGTGCCGTGGTCCGCCACGAGGGCGGCGAGGTCGCCGCCCGCCAGGTCGTGGTCACACTCCCGCCGACCCTGGCCGGCCGGCTGCGCTACTCACCCGCGATGCCCGCGCTGCGCGACCAGCTCACGCAGCAGGTCCCGATGGGCTCGGTCATCAAGGTCAACGTCCGCTACGGCCGGCCGTTCTGGCGCGAGGCCGGACTCAGCGGCCTGGTGTCGGCCCCGGACCGGGCGCTGTCCGCCGTCGCCGACAACACCCCGTACGGGTCTGGGCACGGCGTGCTGGCGGGCTTCTTCGAGGGCGCCCACGCGCGCCGGCTGAGCGCGGCGAGCCCGGAGGCACGGCGTGCCGTCGCGGTGGAGTGTCTGGTGAACTTCTTCGGCCCCGAGGCCGCCGAGCCGCTGGAGTACCTGGAGCTGGACTGGAGCGCCGAGGAGTACAGCCGGGGCTGCTACGGCGGACGCCTCGGCGCCGGCGTCTGGACGGCCTACGGTCCGCAGCTGCGTGAGCCAGTCGGCGTCATCCACTGGGCCGGCACCGAGACCGCTGCCATCTGGAACGGCTACATGGACGGCGCCGTGCGATCCGGTCACCGCGTCGCCGCAGACATCCACGCCGCCCTGTCCGCCACCGCCACACGCTGAAAGCGAAGCCCACCATGCCCGAACCCTCCGAAACGCCCTCCAGGCGCACCCTGACCGCGCCGAAAATCACATTCTTCATCATCGCGGCCACCGCGCCCATGGCCGCGATGGTCGGCAGCGTGCCCTACGGCTTCTCCTTGGGCACCGGGGCCGGTGTGCCCGTCGCCTATCTGATAGCCGGCGCGATCATGTTCTGCTTCGCTGCGGGATACGCGGCAATGAGCCGGCGGATCGTCAACGCCGGTGCGTTGTACGCCTACATCCGCGCGGCCCTGGGCCGCGTCCCGGGCGCGGCGGCCGCCTACCTGGCCGCTCTCGCCTATAACGCGCTCACCATCGGCCTGTTCGCGGCCATCGGCTACTTCGCCAACCTCATCCTCGGCGGCCTGAGTTGGTACTGGTACACCACTGCCGCGATCGCGCTCACCGCCCTGCTGGGGCGACGGCAGATCGACCTTTCCGCCCGGATGCTGGGCGTACTGATGGGCGCGGAGATCGCCATCCTCGTCGTGCTGAACATCGGGATCGTCGCGCACAAGGGCGCCGCCGCCTTCCCCGCGGTCTCCTTCGAGCCCAAGGTCGCGCTGGGCGCGGGCCTCGCGGTCACCCTCTCTTTTGCCTTCACCTCTTTCGCCGGCATTGAGTCTGCGGCGCTCTACGGCGAGGAGGCCCGCGACCCGCGCCGCTCAGTCGCCCTGGCGTCGTACTGGGCTGTGGGCATCGTTGCCTTCCTCTATGGCCTGACCAGCTGGATCGCGGTCGGCGGCGTGGGCCCGGAGAACGTCCGCACCCGGGCCGACGAGGAACTGGGCGACCTGGTGTTCAACCTCGCCACCGAGTACACGGCCGAGTGGGTCACCGCGATCATGGCGCTGCTGATGATCACCAGCGTGCTCGCCTCGGCCGTGGCCCTGCACAACGCCACCAGCCGGTATCTGTACGTCCTGGGGCGCGAGAACATGCTGCCCCGCGTGCTGGGCGCCACCCATCCGAAGTACGGTTCCCCATACCGGGCCAGCGCCGTACAGTCCGTGCTGGCGGTCTTGGTGATCGGTGCCTTCGCCGCCGCCGGTCTCCACCCGTACACCACACTCGGCATCAGCCTGATCACCCTGGGCACCGTCGGGATCATGGTGCTGTTGCTGGGCACCTCGCTGGCCGTGGTCGTCTACTTCGCCCGGAACCCGGCCGACCGCCACTGGTGGCGCACCGTGCTCGCCCCGGTGCTCTCCCTGCTCGGCCTAGGCGCCGCGATCGTCCTAGTCATCGGGCACTACGCCGACCTGACCGGCACTCACTCGCCCGCGGTCAACGGCCTACCGGTCCTTCTCCTAGTCGCCGCGGCCGGCGGCGCGGGCCGTGCCCTCTGGCTACGCCGGCGACACCCGGACGCCTACCAGGCTCTGGACGCCGATGCCGCTGATGTGAGTCCCGAGCCGGTGGAGCGCTGAACCACCCACCAAGTCCGTCCGCCTACGGCCATCCGCGAGGAACCGCATGACCAGCACGCGCAGTCGGCGCCCTCACAGCCGTAGCCCTCCACCTCACCCGGACCGCACTCACCGCCCTCTTCGCCACCGGCGCCCCACTGGAACGCCTCGACCGCGCCGAACTCGCCCTCCTCACACTCGCCGCCGTAGCCGTCGCCCGATCCCTCACCTCCGCCGCGATCGTCGCGACGACCGCCCGCCTAGGCCCCCGCGTCCCGGAACACGCTATGGGCGTCGCAGTAGTAGCCCTTCTCCCCGCGCCGTCCCGCAGCGCCGAAGACCGCTGCCCCGTTCACCTGTGTCGTCATGCCCGTACGGTAGGCACGGCCGTGCGCCCGCACTGCGATGTCCGAAACGATGGCGTATTCACATGGCCGAGACCGCTTTCAAACGGACCGGCAGGCCCCCGAACACTGGCCGTGTGCTTGGCCCGATACGGACAGGCCGTCGTCTGATAGATCCATCACGCCACAACCAAGTGGCACGGCCGAGCCCGTGCTCACCAGCATGGCTCTCCTGCGGTAGACCACTGCGGGCGTGGTGGCGAGGCCCTTGTCCGGAGCGGTTTCCGTCACGGGTCCACCCCCTCCGCTGCTCGCACTGCCGCCTCCGCCCCGTACATCCGGCTGGCCCTCGGCCGCGTTGCCCCGGAAGTCCCCCGGCCGGTACCCCCCGGTTGGGTCGACCCCGTCCGGCCCCTGCCGCCCGGCCTCGACAGGCACCGATCCCCCTTGCCCGGATCGCCCCGACCGGCCCTCCGTATCATCATTCCCGTGCTGCTGCGGCGGCATCTCAGGGCAGATACACGCGCTGTTCGCCACCCTGAGCCACTCGGTCCTGACATCCGGCCACGGCGCCGACCCCGCCGCGCCCCCTCCGGGCGGACGGGTCGCCGCCGCGATGTACCGGTCCGTGCGGCACTACCGCGTTGCTGTCAGCCCGGCTCGCCCCGCGTGCTGCCCTCGGCGAGGCAGAAGGCTCCTAGTCGAGAAGCCAGTGGCACTGCGTCGCTACCGAGCGACCTAGCGTCGGTTCATCGCAGTCGGACAGTATGGATGAACATCTGGGCGTTGTAAGGCTCTAGTGGTCTGCGGCCCGCGCGATGTCACTGGCACAGGTGGTAGACACAGAGTCTTGGACTGACTGGTGAACGTGGAACGCGCACGAACCCGCTGGAAGCCGACGGTGCCCCGCACCCGTGCGGGGCACCGTCAGGTAGCTGGTCAGGTAGCTGGTCAGGCGGGGGTGATGTTCTCCGCTTGGGGCCCTTTTGCCCCTGGGTGATGTCGAATTGGGGTGGAGGGCAGCGGATCAGTCCCTGAGTTTCAGGGCTTTGTTCTTCGTGGGCGAGGGGGGTCGGACTCCCCGCCCTGAGCGGCGGTCGGCCGGGCCGGGAGTGGCTGAGGGGGCTAGGCGGCGCCCCTGTCGACGGGGGGTTCTGATGGGTAGTCCAGAGGGTGTCTGTCCGGCGTGGCGGTGGGGCGGTTGGGGTCCGGACCAGCCGAGTGGTGTGCTGGTGCTGGTGCGGATGAGTGATCCGTGGGGGTGGAGGGGGTCGATCTCGGCGGCGTGGTCCAGGACTGCCGGGGTGTCGCCGAGGGCGAGGCGGGCGGTGATGGCGTTGGCGAGCGTACGTGCCAGGGAGTACGGGGTGAAGGCGATGCATGAGGTCACGCCCGCAGGGAGCGTGGTCTGCCGGTCGGACAGGGTCATGGCCCGGGCGATGGTCGCTTCGGCGCCGCGGCGGTCGCCGGTGCGGGCCAGGGCCCGGGCGCGGCCGTTGACCAGGAGACGGATCGCCTGCGGGCTGGTGGGCGCGAGGTCGATGCCCGCGCGGGCGGCCTGGTCGGCTTCGTGGTAGCGGCCGGTGTAGTAGAGGCCGAGGGAACGGGTGCCCGCCGCCCACATCTCCATCTCCGTGTCCCCGATCTCGCGGGCGAGGACTTCGGCCTCGGTGCAGTACGCGCTCACCGTGGCAAAGGGTGCGGACGCGTTCACGGCCATGTATCCGAGGAGACCGGCCGCCTGGGCGGCGAGCCGGAACAGCTCGGAGCGGGCCCGGGGCGGCTGCTGCCCGGCGAGGAGGGTGTGCAGCATGCCGCGCAGCAGCCGGGTCTCACCCGCGAGAAGCTGAGGGCCCAGGGCCTCGTAGCGATCGACGACCCGGTCCAGGGATCTGCTCACCATCGCGATGAGGGCCGGGTCCGCGTTCGAACCGGTCAGCAGACGTGCCTGCGCGCCGATCTCCAGCGCACCGTCGAACTCCACCGTCCCGGCCTCCGCTGACGGTCCACCGGCAGGGGAGGCGATGTCGGCGTCCTCGAAGAGCTGCTCTGCGGGCACATCGAACAGATAGCGCAGGATCGTGGCGGCTTCGCGGCGGGGCACGCCCTTGAGCCGGCCGCTCGACCACCGGTCGAAGGTGGCACGCGAGACCATGACGCGAGCCAGCCGTGGATCCCGTTGCGCCTCGGACGCCCGGGCGGCGGCGTCGTGGAAGGCGGGACGGAACTTCTCGTACGCCGTCAGACCGAACTGCCCGAGCAGGACGGAAAAGACGGTAGTGCGGACCATGGGGCGCGACTCCTTCCGGGCCCGCCCGGAACGGCGGGCAGTGGTGCTACCACGGGGGTATTCCGTTGTGGAGGTAGGCCGTCTGCCCGCTGTCGAGCGCGGCCAGAGCCCGTTCCAGACGCCGGCGCTGCGCGCGGGGCAGCAGCGGGAACGCTTTGGCGGGGGAGAAGAACGCGCACGCCTTCAGTTCCTCGTCCCGGGGTCGCACCGCGGCGGCTTGGCCGGCGGTGAGGGTCCCGGCGTCGAAGACGAAGGCGATCAGATCGTCCCAGGGCTCATGCGGGGCCACCCAGTCGAGGCACAGGAGCCGCCGGACGGGCAGGTCGAGGGCGAGCTCTTCACGCAGTTCGCGCCGGAGCGCGTCGACGGGGGGCTCGTTGGCCTCGGCCATGCCACCGGGCAGGTCCCAGCCGTTCTTGTAGCTGGGCTCGACCAGCAGCACGCGGCCGTCCGCATCGCGGATGACCGCATCCGCGCAGGTTCTCTTGCGGGCCTGCCGGGCGTTGCCTTCGGCCAGGTAGTCCATCCAGCCCGGGTCACCGGGTCGCGGTGTCGTCATACCGGGGATTGTTCCCCGCCCGGGCCGGTGCCGACGGGCACGGTGGGAAAGAGCAGTTGGCGGTGCCGGGCAGTGTTTGTGATCCGCGTCAGCAGCTCCCCGACGGCGCTCTGCGCGCGCTCGGGCGCCAGTGCCCGCTCCAGGCCGGTCAACTGCTCGGTGATGCGCTCGGAGCCGAGGTCGGCGCACGCGTTCAGCAGATCGTGACCGACGGCGCACGCGCCTTCCAGTTCGCCCTGGGCGAGGAGGATGCGGGCCAGACAGAGCTGGGAGAAGGCGCGGCTGCGCCGCCGTTCGGGCCCGCGCAGCGTGACCGCGCGCTGGGCTTCCACCGCAGCGGCGGACAGGTCGCCGAGGTCATGGTGGACCCAGGCGGCTCCGCTGGTGAACGCGGCCCGGTCGAAGGGGGCGATCCAGTCGGGTACGGGCTCCGCGGGGATCTGGTCGAGCTGTCGGCGGGCGGCGTCAAGGGCCTTCACGGCGCCGGTGTGGTCTTGCCGCTGGGCCAGGGCACGGGCCTTCATGGTGTGGAGCCGGGCGGCGAGCATCGGGACCGGCGCTGAACCGTGCAGGCTGGCGAGCCCCGTCCGGGCGAGCTGAAGGGCATGGTCGGGCCCGTTGTTCTGGAGTGCGAGATGGCTCATCGCCGCGAGCACGTTGCCCGCGACGGACGGCGCGGCGGCCCCGCGGGCCAGGCGCAGCGCGTGGGTGAAGTGGTTGCGGGCGAGTGCGTCACGGCCGGTGTCGTGCGCCATCCACCCGGCCATCTCCGTCAGCACGGCAGCCGCCCGGAAGGCCGTCTCCCCGGCGGATTGCGCCGTGGCGCCGAACAGCACAGGCCCGAGAGTGGTGCGCAGATAGTGCAGCACTGCTGGGTAGAGGCTACTTCCGCCCTGCCGCCGGTCGGTGTTCCGGAAGGTTTCCATCGCCGCCAGGTACGGGTCGTCGGTCGTCAGCTCCGGGGTAGCGAGGGCCAGGATGCCCAGGTCGGGGAGGTGAGTTGGGGTGTCAGGGCTGGAGAAGAGAACTGCGGCGGGTTCACCGAAGAGATGCTCCAGAATCCGGCGGGGGCCGCTGCGAGGCACGTTCTTGATATCACCGGCCATCCACCGCTCGAAGGTACTGCGCGAGACCATCAGCGAGGCAAGACGGCGGTCACCGGAGCGCTGTGCGACGTCTCTCGCGGCGCGGCCGAAGTGCGCGCTGAAGGTCTCGTACGTCCAGCCGCGGTCCCGGACTAACTGTCCGAACCGGGTCGCCCGAGTCATCTGCCGCTCCTCTCTACCGGGGCCGCTGTCAGGTGCTGAAGCTGAGGATCGGAACGCCGTAGAGCCCGGGGTTGCGCCGCCGCAGGAGATGGGTTTGGGCGACTTCCACGATGTGGATCTCGTTGATGAACTGGACCTCGGCAGCGAGTAGATGGCCGCCCCGACCACGGGCGCGAGCCGCCCGTCGGCCACCGCTGGAAGGTGGTCCTCGGCGCGGTCACCTCGGCGAGCCTCGGGACGTCCGCCTCCCGGGCGAGCTTCACCGCCGTGTGGTTGAAGTGGAGGCAGAACACCTGCCGGCTCTCCCATCCGCGCTCCTCAAGCAGAGCTCCGAGCAGGATCGGACGGCCGATCATGGAACCGTCCTCCTCACACCCTGGGAGACAGCCGTCAACCGCGACGGCCCACACGCATATGCCACAACCCGCAACGCAGCATGCACGGTTCGTGACGCTCGTTAGAATGCTCCCTGTCGGACACTCTTAGCAACAGGCCCGAACAAATTGCTCGAACGATGTGCCTTGTCGGGGAGTTCGGCGAACCGTCACACTGGTGGCCATGCCGGAACAGAAGCAGGCACCAGGATCCGTGGCACTGGGCGAGGTGGGCCGCCGCCTCGAGCGACTGCGCCTCCGAGGAGGTCTCACCCTCGTGGCCGCTGCCACGCACTGCCAGGAACTGGGCCTGCGCACGGACGCCAGCGCGCTGAGCCGCATCGAGAACGGCCGGCGCCGCACCGTTCCCCGCGACCTGGTCACCGCGCTCCTCGACCTGTACCAAGCCGACAAGCGGGACCACACCGAAGTCATGGGATTCCTCCCACCACCCGACGCCACAGCCACCGGCCGCCGCCAGAGGCCACCCCTATGGCGCCGCCACGGCGACCTCCTCGACGCGATGAAGTTCGGAAACTTCCTCGAACTCGAAGCCCAGGCAACCCGGCTGCGCAACTTCGAGTTGGCCGTCATCCCTGGCCTGCTGCAGACCGCCGAGTACGCCCGCCACGCCATCACCGCGTTCCGCCCGGACCTGACAGTCGAGGCGATCGACGGCCTGTGCGACGTACGACTTCACCGCCAGCGCACCATCGCCGCCGGAGCGGCGCGCGAGTTGCACGCCCTCATCGACGAGAGCGCTCTGCACCGCACCATCGGCAGCCCCGCCGTCATGCGCGAACAACTCGAACGCCTTCTCGCAGCCTCCGAATCGCCCGGAACCACCATCCGGGTCCTCCCAACAGCGGTCGGAGGCCACCCGGGCCTCGCCGGGCCCTTCGTCATCATGACCTTCCCCGAGGCCACCCACGCCCGGGACATCGTGTGGATCGAAACGCTGAGCACTTCGGTCTACCTCGACCAGGAGACGGAAGTTGCCCGCTACACCGATGCCTTCACCCATCTGTGGCCCCGGGCTCTCGACCCTGCACGCACCCGCAACCACCTCAAGAATCAGATCCAGGAGTTCCACTCGTGAACCGTCAGCACCCGCCCCTTCCCCACCCGTCCGCCATCACCTGGACGGTCTCCTCCTACAGCGGAGGCGGCGGCAACTGCGTCCAGGCAGCCCCCCACCCTCACGCGACCGGCTTCATACTGCTCGGCGACTCCAAGCAACCCCACCAGGCCCCGCTGACCATCCGCCATAGCACCTGGAACGCCTTCCTCCACACAACGGTCCAGCAGCCCCCGACCACCGCGTAGGTCACTTCGGCCGCAGACCGCCCCTCCCGCACAAGCTCACCAGGGCGGGAGGGGCCAGCCCGGCTCACGGGCGGCGAGGACGGCGGCGAGCCCGGCGCCGCCCGGCCGGTCGGAGCTGCGGGCGGCGGAGATGACGGGGACGGGGGCTTCCGGGGAGAGCCGGTCGGCTGTGCCGGTGATGTCGCGGTCCAGCAGCACGTCGCCGACCACCGCCAGCCGCCGTGCGCCGTGCGGCTCCGCGCCTGGGGGAAGTGCCGGTTCGGTGAGGTGGGTGTCGACGGCCGCGCACAGGAGGTGCACGGCGACCAGGTAGGCATTCCTGGATGGTGGCGACCTGGGCAGCGTCCACGCACACGGCCTGGTGCGCGGCATCGGCGAGAGGGTTCGGGGCCGGGCCGGTCAGCGCCCAGACGGTGAGGCCGATCTCCCGGCCGGTCTCGGCGGCGGCGAGCACGTTGGGGCTGGTGCCGGAGGTGGAGAGCAGGAGCAGGAGCAGGACGTCGCCGGGGGGCGTGCGCGCGGACCTGCCGGGCGAAGACCTCCTCTGGCCCGTAGTCGTTGGCGATGGCGGTCACCGAGGAGGAGTCGGCGTGCAGCGCGATGGCGGATAGCGGCGTCCGCTCAGCGCGGAAGCGACCGACGAGCTCGGAGGTCAGGTGCTGGGGCTCGACCGCCGAGCCGCCGTTGCCCGCGACCAACAGCCGGCCGCCTGCGGGCAGCCGCTCGGCAAGCCGGCGGCCCCAGGTCTGGAGACGGCCGGTGTCGAGCAGGGGTAACGCGGCGACGAGCGCCTGTATGTGAGCGCGGCCCGGCAGGGGCACGGGACAGCTCCCTCGAAGTACGAAGCGGACAGGGCGAGTTGGTACCGGCCGGCTGGCACCTGACGCCCCGG
>NZ_JAMQAW010000077.1 GCF_023701525.1 Streptomyces albipurpureus | reverse complement strand
TTCTGCCGACCCGAGCAGAGTGTGGGCGATGTCATCACCGAGCTGCAGGACCGGCAGACCACACTACTCGACCACCACTACTACGGACTGGCCGACATCCAACGCGGCACCGGACTACCCGCCCTGTTCGACACGATCGTCGTGTTCGAGAACTACCCGGTCGACCGTGAGGGCATCAGCGAGGCGAACACCTCGGCGGGAATCACGGTCGACGCCATCCGGCCGCTCGCAGGCGCCCACTACGCGCTCACCCTCAACGCCTCAGACCCCAACCTGCGGCTCTCCCTCGACTACCAGAACAACCTCTACGACCCTTCGGTGGCGGAGGCGATCGCTACCCGGTTGGTGCGGGTGTTGGAGCAGGTGGCCGCCGACCCGCAGCTGCCGGTCGGTGCGATCGAGGTGCTCTCGGCGCAGGAGCGCGAGTGGCTGCTGCGGGAGGTCAACCAGACAGCGCATCCCGTGGTGGCGGGCACTTTGCCGGACGCGTTCGAGGCCCAGGCGGAGCACTCCCCCAAGCGACAAGCCGTGATCGGAGAACAGGAGACGCTGACCTACGCGGAGTTCAACCGGCGTGCCAACCAGTTGGCGCACTGGCTGGTCGAGCAGGGCGCGGGCCCCGAACGGATCGTGGCGGTGCGTATCCCCCGTTCGGTTGAGCTGATGGTGGCGATCTACGCGGTGGTCAAGGCCGGCGCCGCCTATCTGCCCGTGGACACCGAACTACCCGAAGACCGCGTACGCCAACTCCTGGACAGCGCCGACCCCGTGCTGACACTCGACGAAACACTCCCACAAGTCTCCGCATATCCGGAGACCAACCCGGAGCGTGTGTTGTCACCGGACAACGCCGCCTATGTCATCTACACCTCCGGCTCCACCGGTGGCCCCAAGGGCGTGCAGGTGTCACACCGGTCGATCATGAACCGCATCGAATGGGGTCTGGCCCACTTCGACGTCACGCCCGAAGACCGGATGCTACTG
>NZ_JAMQAW010000076.1 GCF_023701525.1 Streptomyces albipurpureus | reverse complement strand
CCGACGCCCTCCCCCAAACAGGCGGCCAAATCAGCGCCCTCTACCCCGAAAAACTCATCTACGACGTCGCCGGCTTCCCCGCCATCCGCGGCCAAGACCTCGTAGACCGCCTCACCCAACAAGCCAACCAAGCAAACCCCACCTACCTCCTCGGACACGGCGTCACCCACCTCAACGACACCGGCCACGGCATCACCGCCACCACCGACAACGGCACCCACATCACCGCAGGCGCAGCACTCATCTGCGGCGGAATCGGCAACTTCACCCCCCGCGAACTCCCCACCGGCACCGAATACCTCGGCCGAGGACTCCGCTACTTCGTCCCCCGCCTCAACGAACTCACCAACCAAGACGTCGTCGTCATCGGCGGCGGAGACTCCGCACTCGACTGGGCCCTCTCACTCGAACCCATCGCCTCCACCGTCACCCTCGTCCACCGACGCACACAATTCAGAGCCCACCAACGCACCGTCGAACAACTACACACCTCCACCATCCGCATCCTCACCCCCTACCAAGTCCACAAACTCACCGGCACCAACACCCTCTCAGAAGTCACCATCACCCACACCAACGGCAACCACATCACCCTCCCCGCCCAAACCATCGTCGCCGCACTCGGCTTCATCGCCGACCTCGGACCCATCGAACAATGGCAACTCCAACTACGCCGACGACGCATCCTCGTCAACCCCACCATGCGCACCAACCAACAACACATCTTCGCCGCCGGCGACATCGCCGACTACGACGGCAAAGTCAACCTCATCGCCATCGGCTTCGGCGAAGCCGCCCTCGCCGTCAACCACATCACCACCACCCTCGACCCCACCCGCTCCACCACACCAGGACACTCCACCGACACATAGACCCCCACCATGCGGTGAACGGCAGCAGTAACGCGGGTGCCAGCCGTCCTCCCGTTCACCGCCACCGCTCTTCCCCGTTGGGCACCGCAACACCCCCGCACCCCCTTACCATGACGTTATACAAGACAGCGTTTCATTTGACGCCCTTACCGATTTGACTGAGCATGGACAGGAGCGTGGAATTCATGGCCACGAAGGTGCAGCACGGCACCGGCGAGCAGGGCGGTCCCGACAGGACCGCCCCGACTATCCAGACGGTGCAGCGTGCGGCGCTGATCCTCGGCTCGTTCACGGTCGGCAAGCCGCATATGAGCCTCAACGAGATCACCGCGCGTCTCGGGGCGAGCAAGGCGACCGCGCACCGCTACACCAAGGCACTGCGGGCAGCGAACCTCCTGCGGTACGACGAGCGCACCTCGCTGTACTCCCTCGGCCCCCAGGTGCTCACGCTCGCCTCGGCGGCCCGGGCAGGCCTGCCGATCGTCGCCGCCGCCGAGCCGTACATGGAGGAACTGGTCCGGCGCATCGACGAGACGATCGTGTTGTCGGTCTGGGACGGCGAGTCCGCGACCGTGGTGCGCTCGGTGGACAACACCGAGCACATGGTGCGCATCAGCGTCCGGGTCGGCTCGCGTCTGAATCTCACGTCATCGGCACAGGGACGTGTCTTCCTCGCGCTCCTGCCCCCGGAGCAGGTCCCGGTACTGCCGCGCTCGGTCCGCAGGTCGGCCGAGCTCACCGAAGAGCTCGACGCCATCCGGTTGCACGGTCTTTCGGTCAACTCCCCCACGGTCAACGGAGTCCGCACCATCGCGGCGCCGATCTTCGAGGGGGACAAGATCAGCGGAACACTGGCGATCGTCGGCACGGCGGTGACCGTGCCCGATGACGTCAAGTCGCCGATGGCCCAGGCACTGTTGGAGACCGCCCGTGCGTTGTCTCAGCGGCTGGGCACATCCGACGGCACACCCAACGGCGGCTGACTCGGTTGCGGCAGCAGTGGCCGGCCCACCGCGGACGCGGTGGGCCCTCTGTCGTGACCTGCGCTGTGTGGCCGGTGCGGGCAGCTGCCTCTCGGCCAAGTGAGAGTGCGCCGGCAGCCGGTCTCCGGAGCAGACGTACGGGCCGCCCGGTATCTGCCGGGCGGCGGTGCCTCGCGTTCCCTCTCCTCCCACGAGAGCGGCGACACGACTTGCCGAACGGGCGCGCGACACCGTCTGTGCGGGATCTCCCCACCACACCGCGGCCCGGTCCGCGACCTGCGGTGTCCCGGTAGGTCGCGGACGCCTGCGCCCGGAGAACACCGGAGCGTCGCAGCCTCGCGCCGCGACGCTCACCGTCCCGCCAGCACTACCGCGTGCCGCGGCAATCCGTGCGCCGCTCAGGGCAGCAGGTCGGCCCGCGGCGGAACGAAGAAGTCGATGTTCACACAGGGGGCCTCGGTCGGCTCCACGTAGTGCTCACTGCCGCGGGGTACGAGCAGGAACGATCCCGCACGCATATCGTGCGCGACACCGTCCACGTAGTAGTTCGCACGCCCCTCGGCGATGTGGACCAGTTGGTCGAAGTCCTCGTGCTGGTGCGGGTTGAGCGCCATGCCGACCTCAAGCTCGTGGTGGCAGATCATCACTTCGTCCGTCGCGTAGACGCGGCGGCGAACCCCCGCCCGCACCTGGGTCACCGGCAGCTCGTCCCAGTTGACGGTGGTGTTGAACAGTGCTGCGTTGCGTGTGCTCACTGTTTTCCCTCTCCGGCGGTCGCCCGCAGGCTGGCCGCCAACATCTGCAGGTCCGAACCGACTACGAGGTAGCCGGCGTCACCGAGACCGAGCTCCGCCACGGCGCCCCTGGTCGGCGCCCAGCCGCCGAACGCCACCGCCGCCGAACGAGCGGCGCCGCTCACCCGGCTCACCGCGGCGCGCAGCACCGCCGGGTCCGCCGGCAGCCCCAGATCGACCGCGAGGTCGGTGCTGCCGACGAAGCACACGTCGAGAGCGGCGACCAGATCCGGCAGCGGGTCGGTCCCCGCCGTCTCGATCTGGCCCACAAGCACCGGCGGGTCGTCCTGCTCGGCGCGCAGGAACCCAGCCAGCGGGATCGCGCCGAACCGGGCGGCCCTGTTGGCCAGGCTCACCGACCGGCGGCCGACCGGAGCGAACCGGGCGGCCGCCACGAGCGCTTCGACCTGGGCGACGCGGGTGAGCATCGAGAGCTGGATTCCAGCCGCCCCGGCCTCCAGGAGTCGGTTGATGACGGGGGCGTCCACCTCTGGCACCCGAACCAGGGCCGGTAGGCCGCAGGCGTCCGCGTGGCGCACCAGGTCGACGGCGTTCCGCTCGGTGAGGGTGGAGTGTTCGAGGTCGACGACCACGAACGCGAACCCGGCCGCCGCGGTCAGTTCCACCACGTCGGGCGACGCCAGCTTGACGAACGTACCGACGGCGGGTTTCCCCGCCGTCAGGGCCGCTCGCAGTCGGCGCCGCAACAGATGGACATCACCGGCGGTCACCGGATCGCCTCCTCGAAGAGTGCGGGTGGGTGAGGCCGACTACAGACCACGCCACGGCACGATGTCGACCTCGGCGCCACCGTGCAGCACCACGGTCGGCTCCAGGCGGGGCGCGACGATCGTGTTGCCCGAGGCGTCCGGCAGTGTGACCTCTTCGGTCTCGGTGACGACCGTGACGTCGGCCCGGCCACCGACCTCCAGACGCCCGTAACCCTCGGTATCGAGCCCGAGCAGCTGCGCCGGCGCGACGGTGGCCCGGCGAACGCACTCCTCCAGCGGTGCGCCGAGCGCGACCAGCTTGGAGATGCTGGTGAGCAGATCGAACACCGGGCCGCGCCAGTTGCGTGCGCTGGTGTCGGAGCTGAGGACGTCGGGCAGGAATCCGTCCGCGATCGCCCGGCGCGCCACTTCGAAGCTGAGGTTGCTCCGGCCGTGGGCGGAGTCGAACAGCACGCCGCGCTCACGCGCGGCGGCCACGGCGGGCTGCACACGGTCGCCGTCGAGTATCCCGTGCGGCTTGCCGGTGTAGCAGTGCGCCACGATGTCGCCGGGGCGCAGGTAGTCCAGGACGATGGGCAGCGGCTCCGAGGTCTCGCCGATGTGCAGCATCAGCGGTAGACCGGCCTGTTCGGCCAGCGACAGGGACTTCTTCAGCAACGACTCCCAGTTCTCGCCGACGACGTCCTCGGAGAGACGGATCTTGAAGCCGCGCACGATGTCGGGGTGGGCCTCGGCGATCGCGAGCGCGTCCTCGACGACCAGGGTGTCCGGGTTCAACAGCTCGCCGAACCGGAAGTCGATCAGACCGAGCACCGAGACGTTGAGGAAGTTGACGATGCGCATCGGGTTCGGCTCGACCACCAGCTTGCGGAAGGCCGCGAACGTCGAGGCGCCGGCCGTGCCGGCATCCGCCGCGGCGACCACGCCGCGGCGCAGATGGGCTTCCTCGGCAGGGGCGCCGACGGCGGATACGTACTGGAAGATGTGAGTGTGGCCCTCGACGAGGCCCGGCAGCACGGTAGAGCCGCTGACGTCGATCGTGCGGGCCGCGTTCGCCGCCAGGCCATCGCCGATCGCGGCGATGCGGTCACCGCTGATCGCCACGTCGAGCCGGGCGTTCGTGGCCGATGCCGGGTCGATGACGGTGCCGCCGGCCAGGACGAGGTCATAGGACGGCACGGAGGAATTGGACATCGGTGTGGGCCTCCAGGGTGAGGGGCGGTCAGCTGACCGGTGCGGTCAGCCGGTGATCACGCGGTGCGGCGTCCAGGGGACGCGCGATGCGGGTGACGAGGGGCAGCACGCCGTCCACCTCGACTCGTACCTCGTCGCCGTCGGCGAGGAAGCATGCGCGGTCCTGGCCGGTGCCGGCCGGGGTTCCGGTGAGGACGACGTCGCCGGGTTCGAGCGCGGCGAACCACGACAGCCTGCTGAGCAGGTCAGGGATCGGGAAGATCATCCCGGCGCTCGTGTCGTCTTGCAGGAGCTCGCCGTTGACCTGGGTCCGTACCCGGATCGCAGCACGGTCGGCGAGGTCGTCGGGGGTGCGGAGCGACGGGCCCAGCGGTGTGAACCCCGGGTAGCTCTTGGCGAGGGCGGGGATGCCCGTGGTGCGCATGACATCACGCGCCGTCATGTCGTTGGCGGCGGTGATGCCGGCGATCGCGGGCCAGACTTCTGACTCGGTCGCCTGGTGCAGCCGGCGCCCGACGACGATCGCGATCTCCCCCTCGTAGTCGGGTTCGGTCACGGCCGGTGGGATAACCACCTGTGCGCCGGGAACCGACACGCCAGACGACGCGGCCAGATACAGGATCGGCTGCTCGGGCACTCCCCGGCCGGCCCTGGCCGCCTTCGACAGGTAGTTGAGCCCGACGCCCCACACCGCGTGGGGACGACCCAGCAGTGCGGTGGGTGTGATCTCGTCGAGCGGGATGCGCCGGCGCACCGCGCAGGACGCCAGGCACTGCAGCGAGCCCTCCTGTTCGAGGACCGCGCCGATGTGCGGAAAAGCAGTGTCCAGCAGGGCAAACGCCCCGTCCTCGATCCGGCCAAGACCGGCCTGTGTCGTCACTACTTGCATGGCGAGCATCTTTCAATGCGAGACGGCATCATGTCAAGTGATACGAAAGGCCAGGCTGAGGGGCGCCGGGGACCCCGTCCGCGCAAGAGCTGGACGGGGGGTTGGAGGGCCAACACCGCGCCGCTGTACCGCAGTCCGTGCAGTGCGTGAGGGGAGCACGGCGGAGGCGAAGAGGGAGACGCCCCGGGTGGCACGGGGCCGTTGCCAGCGGAGAACACGGTGAGGGCTGTCGAGGTGGTGGCGGGCTGGGGGTGACCTCCGTGGCGAGGCCGCAGGAGCCGTCGGCCACCGCGCAGGGCCGCGACGGCGCAGAGAAAGGCCAGGTCGACGCGGTGGCTACCGCTGCGGACAGGGAGAGGTCGTGCACTCAACCCTCACCGACGGCGGCCCGATCGTTCGCTGGAGTCGATGCCTTGCCGGCGGTGACCTTGCCAAGGACTCGCCGTCCGACCCTTTCCGCGGGTCGGATGCCGCCGGCCTTGTCGGCAGACGGACGTTGCGGCCTGAAGTGCCGCGGTGGGGGCGTATCGCATGGCGCGTTGGACTTTCGCTGTCGTGAAGGTGGGCAGCGCAGGCGCCGACCCGGTTTGGCCCAGCCCAGCCCACGCGGCGGACCTGTCTGTTCGCCTTCGCGTTCCCGCCCTGACGTTGCTGGAGACACCGATGGAGAAACCGATGGGGCCTGCGTCATCGGATCGGCGTCATCGGATCGGCGTCATCGGATCGGCGTCATCGGATCGGCGTCATCGGATCGGCGTCATCGGATCGGCGCGGGAACGCTTCGCGTTCGCGCGGCCTGCCCCAAAGACCGGCCCGGGACCAGATCAGAAACCGGCGCTGGGCCGTTGGCCTCGACCGAAGCGCAGTGGCAATTCTCGCCAGGGGAACCCACTGACCAGCGGGTAGATGATCGCCACGAACAACGGCTCAGCAGCCCTGTTCGGCGTTCCACCACGGGCTGCGGGCCGCACCCGGCCCGGTCGGAATCAACGGCCGGGCGAGCTTCCACGGGCTGTCGGGAACCAACCAACTGCACACCGAACTCGTTGCATTCGATGTGATTGGTCCTGGCCATTGACAACCGCCGACAGGCAGCCATAGCGTTCGGGCCGATCCGATCGGTGGGCAACAAACCGATCGGGGGAGCGCTTACAGCGCTCTGCGGAGACCGTTGCATGCCGACCAGGCGTGCAACGAGCTGGCCGGTGACCGAAGTCCCACAGCCAGCGGAGGTCTCTCGCATGAAGGTTGTACTCCATAGAACGCACGGCGGTCCCGATGTGCTCCAGGTCGCCGATGTCCCGGTGCCCGAGCCGGGACCGGACGAGGTACTCGTCCGCGTCGCAGCCTGCGGGCTCAACCACCTCGACGTCCTCCAGCGACGCGGGCCCGGCCTGATCCCCGGGTTCAGCCTACCGCACGTGGCGGGCATGGACGTCGCGGGCACCATCGCTGCGGTCGGCCCGGCAGGCTCCGGGCGGGCGGGTAGCGGAATCGTGCTCGCTGAGGGCGCGCGTGTCGTGGTGAATCCGGCCGTGCCCTGCGATCACTGCCAGAGCTGCGTCGACGGAGCCGACGGCAGGTGCCCGAGCACAGGTGTCATCGGCGCCACCCTGGCCGGCGGATACGCCGAGTACGTTCTGGCCCCGGCGGCCAATGTGCACCATGTACCGGACGAGGTCGACCTGGTCGAGGCGGCCGTCGTGCCGACGATCTGGATGACGGCCTGGCACGCGCTGATCGAGATCGGCAAGGTCCGGCTCGGCGAGACGGTGCTGATCCACGCGGCCGGCAGCGGTGTCAGCACCGCGTTGATCCAACTGGCCAAGGCCAGTGGTGCCCGCGTGATCACCACGGTCAGCTCGGACGCGAAGGTCGAGTACGCCCGCGGTCTGGGCGCCGACGTCGTGGTCAACTCAACGACCGGCGACGTCGTGGCGGCCGCGCGTGAGGCGACCGGTGGGCGGGGCGTCGACCTCGTGCTCGATCACGTCGGCCCGGCCACCTGGAACACCGGCATCTACAGCCTCGCGCCGCGCGGGCGGCTGGTGTTCTTCGGCAACACCACCGGAAACCGGGCCGAGTTCGACCTGGTGTACGCCTACCACTTCGGCCTGCAACTACTCGGCTCGGACCCGTACGACCGCCGCGAGTTCGCCACGATGCTCGACGCCTACTGGGCCTCGACGTTCCGCACTCCGATCGACAGCGAGTTCCCGCTGAAGGATGCCGCGGCGGCACAGGAGCGGATGGAGTCGCGGAAGGCCACCGGCAAGATCGTGCTGCGCCCATGAGTACGGTGGACTCCACCCCGGTCAGCCCGGCGCCGGTGTGGGACGTGATCAACGGCTTCACCTCCTACTGGGCGCTCTCGGCCGCGCTCGACCTCGGTCTGTTCGACGCGCTGGCCAAGGACGCCGAGTCAGGGTCCGGACTGGATGCCGCAGAGTTGGCGGCAGCGATCGGTGCGGCTGAACCAGGCAAGGTGACGGTGCTCGCCGAGACCCTCGTGGCGCTCGGCCTGCTCGCCGCCGAGGAGGATCGCTTCCGGCTCGCACCCGCGGCCGAGCGCTATCTGGTGTCGACGGCGCCGGCCTCGATGGCAGCGCTCGTGCGGTACTCGCCCGGGCCGCCCGAGGCCTGGCCGCGCCTGGCCGACACCGTTCGCACCGGCGCACCCGAGCCGGCTGTGACAGCCGAGCTGGCCGAGCTGTACCCGGCGCTCGTGCGCGCGACCGGACCGACCCAGACCGGCGTGGCGACGGCTGTCGCAACCGAGTTGGAGCGCCGCGGGTTGTGGCCCGAGGAGCCGACGATCGTGGACTTCGGCTGTGGCTCGGGGGCGTGGCTGACCGCGCTGCTGCGCACCCGGCCGAACGGCACGGTGATCGCGGTCGACCGGCCGAACGTACTGCCGATCGCCGAGCAGGCGGCCACGGACGCGGGGCTGCGTGAACAGGTGATCGCCGTTGCCGGGGACTACCTTGAGGTCGCGCTCCCGGTCGCCTCGGCCGATGTCGTCGTCCTGGCACACGTGCTGCGGGCCGAGCCGGCCGAGCGGGCCCGGCGGCTGCTCGCCCGCGCGGTCGAACTGGCCGGTGCGGGCGGGGTCGTTGTGGTCGTCGACTACACGCGTCCCGACCCGGCCCATGCCCGACAGGACGACAGCGCCGAAGACGGCGAAGACCGCGGCGCCACGTGCATCGCCGCGCGCCACGAACTGCTGCTGTCACTGACGATGCTGGCCTCGACAGCGGGGCTCGGTGTCACGGTCGCGGACCTGCGCGCGTGGGCCGAAGAGGCCGGAGCCGAGTTGGTCGACTCGTTCGAACCGGTGCCGCGCCAGCACATCCGCCTCATCCGCTCCCGCACCCCGGAGGTCACCTCGTGAACAACCCGAACTCCACCTCGTTCGCCGACACCCTGATCGTCAACACCCTCGTCGTCACCATGGACGACTCCCGCCATGTGATCACCGACGGCGCGGTCGCCATCCGGGACGATCTGATCGTGGCCGTCGGCAAGACCGCCGACGTGACCTCCCAGTGGCACAGCGACACCGTCATCGCCGGTGAGCGTTTCGTCGTCACCCCAGGGCTGATCAACACCCATGTGCACATCACCGGCGAGCCGCTCACGCGCGGCTTCGTCCCGGACGACACCCCGTTCCTGGAGAACGTCTTCGAGTGGCTCACCCCGATCCACACGCACTACACCGAGGAAGACGAGCACATCTCGGCCCAGCTCGCGGCGCTGGAGATGCTCAAGAGCGGAACGACCTCGTTCCTCGAAGCCGGCACGATCCGGTTTATCGACCCGGTCGTCGAGGCCCTGACCGAGATCGGCATCCGCGCCCGTGTCGGGCCGTGGGCATGGGATCTCGTACCCGAGCCGGAGGTGCTGCGCCTGTCGACCGCGCAGGCGATCTCGCGCCTGAACGACACGATGGACAAATACGGTTCGGTGGCCAATGGCCGCATCCAGGCCTGGCCGATCATCATCGGCCACACCTGTTGCAGCGACGAGCTGTGGCGGGCCGCGAAGGGGCTGTCGATCGAGTGCGGCACCGGGTTCAGCGCCCATATGTCGCCGGCGGCGATGGACCCCGAGGGGTTCCTCGCGATGTTCGGGCAGCGGCCGATGGTGCACCTCGACGAGATCGGCGTGCTGGGCCAGAACGTGACCCTGACCCACGCCGTCCACGTCGACGACAACGAGGTGGCGCTGCTCGCCAGGACCGGGACGAGCATCTCGCACTGTCCGACCACGGCGCTCAAGGTGTCCTACGGCGTGACCCAGATCGGCAAGTTCCCCGAGATGGTGGCCGCCGGAGTGAACGTGGCGATCGGCACCGACGGCAACAACGCCTCGAACTACCACGACCTGATGCGCGCGACCTATCTGGTCGCCGGCCTGTTCAAGGACGCCCGGCGCGACGCCACGATCTTCCCGGCCGAGGACGCCTTCGCGATGGCCACCCGCAACGGTGCCCGCGCGCTCCAAGCCGAGCATGAGATCGGCTCCATCGAGACGGGCAAGAAGGCCGACCTGGTCCTGCACGACACAAACCGCCCGGAGTGGCGGCCGCTGCACAACGTCGCCAACCAACTCGTGTGGTCGGCCGATGGGCGGGGTGTGCACACCGTGTTCGTCGACGGGCGGCGCGTCGTCGACGACTACCGCTGCACAACGATCGACGAGGACGACCTGCTGCGCCGCGCCCAGACCGCTGGCGAGGGCATCGTGGCCCGCTCCGGCCTGCCCAACCGGGCCAAGTGGCCCACCATCTGACCGCACCACGCGTCGCGGTCGGAACGAACAGAACGAATGAATGAGGAGAGCCGAACCATGGCAGAACTGACCGAACCCCGCTGGACCCACATCGCCGTCCCGGTCAGCGACCTGGATCGATCGATCGAGTTCTACGAGAACCTCACCCCGCTGGTGCTGGTCACCAAGAACGTGGACAGCAACGGGCGCAGCGCTTGGCTGTCGAACAAGGGCCAGGTCGACTCGGCCTTCGTTCTCGTCCTGGCCGAGTTCATTCCCGAGGTCGGGGCACGTTTCGGCATCGAGCCGGGCGAGAAGGTGCCGACGCTGGCGCCGTTCGCACACCTCGGTATGGAGCTGCCCAACCGTGCGGACGTCGACGAGGTCGCGGCGAAGGCGCGCGAGACGGGCAACCTGCGGTGGGAGCCGGTGGACATGGCCGCCCACATCGGGTACATCTGCGCCGTGAACGACCCCGACGGCAACACGATCGAGTTCTCGCACAACCAGAAGGTGTTCTCGACCATCCAGGAGCTCTGGGGCTGAGTACGGAGCCGGCCGCACGCTCCTCGACCGACCCGCTGGTCATCGGCGGTGATGTCATGACCATGGACGCGAGCCGACAGGCCGCCGCCAGCGCCGGGACCGCCGGCGCCGGCGGCCTGATCGCAGGGATCGGGTCGGTCGAGAGCCTGCGGCGGCGCTAACCGGCCCGGCCGAGCTCGACGCGCGGGACCACACCCTCGCGCCGGGTTCCCGTGCCGGGGTTCATCAACGCGCACCAGCACCTGACCGCCGATCCGCTCGTGCGCGGCACCATCCCGGACGACATCAGTTCGGCCAGGTCGGCCTACGGGTGGCTCGTCCCGCCACACTCCGAGCCGAACCAGCGGGGACGACAAACCGCCGGTGGCCGTCGCCACGGTTGACCGTAGGCATCCGGGGTGGGCGCGGTCATCATTCCGTCACGCATTGAGATACACCGTCTCGCATTCTGTGCGACCGTGTGAAGGG
>NZ_JAMQAW010000075.1 GCF_023701525.1 Streptomyces albipurpureus | reverse complement strand
CGTCTCAGGGCGTATCCGCGCACTGCGGATACGCCCTGAGACGTGACGTTTCTCCACTAGGGCCCTGACTCCTTGGGTGGAGCCTGGAGCCCAGGGGAGCCGACTCAGCTGTCCTCGTGACTGACCGCACGGCGTGCGTCTGCGTCCAACACGCCCCAGCTGATCAACTGCTCCGTCAGGACCGAGGGGGACTGGTCGTAGATGACGGCCAGCGTCCGCAGGTCGTCCTGGCGGATGGAGAGGACCTTGCCGTTGTAGTCCCCTCGCTGGGACTGGATCGTGGCCGCGTACCGCTGGAGCGGACCCGCCTTCTCCTGCGGCACATGGGCGAGCCGCTCCAGGTCCAGCACGAGCTTCGGCGGCGGCTCGGCCGCCCCGCCAGGCGTGGTCCCGGGAAGCAGCTCCTGCACCGGGACGCCGTAGAAGTCAGCCAGCTCGGCCAGACGCTGTACGGTCACGGCACGGTCGCCGCGCTCGTACGAACCGACGACCACGGCCTTCCAGCGGCCCTGGGACTTCTCTTCCACACCGTGGAGGGACAGCCCCTGCTGGGTGCGGATGGCACGGAGCTTGGCCCCGAGCTGCTTTGCGTATTCGCTGGACATATAGCTCCCCGGACGAAGTCTGGTAACTCACTGTGAGGTTACGCAGCGTTACTTGGATGCGTCAAGCCGAATGGTCTGGAGCGGTCTGTTGTCATGATCGGGACCGTCCTGGTCCCAGGGTCCCCTATCCAGGCTTCCGCCGCGCCTCCGGGGCTGCCTTCCGGGGGTGAGAGGGGGCCTGGCGGGACGGCGGGGCGACCCTGATACGGTGGGTAACGCAATTTTCGACGTCCTTTAAGGTCCGTCCCGTGAGGCGGAGAAGGAGGTCCGTTTCGTATGGACACGCACAGCTCCGATGCGGCACGCCCCGTGCTTGAGGCGCCCGACATCGCACGGGTACTGACCCGTATCGCCCATGAGATCGTCGAACGCGCCAAGGGCGCCGACGATGTCGTGCTGCTCGGCATCCCCACCCGTGGTGTCTTCCTCGCCCGCAGACTGGCCGACAAGCTCCAGGAGATCACCGGTCGCTCGATCCCGGTCGGCTCCCTCGACATCACCATGTACCGCGACGACCTACGGCTGCGTCCGGCCCGCGCGCTCGCCCGCACCGAGATCCCCGCGGAAGGCGTCGACGGCCGGCTGGTGGTACTCGTCGACGACGTGCTGTTCTCCGGCCGCACCATCCGCGCCGCTCTCGACGCGCTCGGCGACATCGGCCGGCCGCGCGCCGTACAGCTCGCCGTCCTCGTCGACCGAGGCCACCGCGAGCTACCGATTCGCGCCGACTACGTGGGCAAGAACATCCCCACCTCGCTGCGCGAGACCGTCAAGGTCCAACTCGCCGAGGAGGACGGTCGCGACACCGTGCTGCTCGGCGTGCGTGAGACCGCCCCGGTCACCGGACCGTAGCCCGTCCCAGACCCCCACGCGGCCCGTCGACCGGCGGGTTCCGCGCGCCCGCATGTCCAGCAGCGCCCCAGGGCCTGCGGGGACGCGACACCAGCGGGTGACCCCCGTGAGCCCCCGCCCCCGACGCCGACACACCGGAGCACAGATGAAGCATCACCTCGTCTCCGCCGCCGATCTCACCCGCGATGACGCCGTCCTCGTCCTCGACACCGCCGAGGAGATGGCCCGGGTCGCCGACCGGCCGATCAAGAAGCTACCGACCCTCCGCGGCCGTACCGTCGTCAATCTCTTCTTCGAGGACTCGACCCGAACCCGGATCTCCTTCGAAGCCGCCGCCAAGCGGCTCTCCGCCGACGTCATCAACTTCTCCGCCAAGGGCTCGTCCGTCTCCAAGGGCGAATCCCTCAAGGACACCGCGCTGACCTTGGAAGCGATGGGCGCGGACGCCGTCGTCATCCGCCACCCCGCCTCCGGCGCCCCCTACCGGCTGGCCAACTCCGGTTGGATCGACGGCGCCGTCGTGAACGCGGGCGACGGCACCCACGAGCACCCCACTCAGGCCCTGCTGGACGCCTTCACCATGCGCCGGCGCCTCGTCGGCCGTGATACCGGACTCGGCCAGGACCTCGCCGGCCGCCGCATCACCATCGTCGGGGACGTGCTGCACAGCCGGGTCGCCCGCTCCAATGTGCTGCTGCTGCACACCCTGGGCGCCGAGGTCACCCTGGTCGCTCCGCCGACCCTGGTGCCCGTGGGCGTCGAGAGCTGGCCCTGCGAGGTCAGCTACGACCTCGACCGGGTGCTGCCCAAGTCCGATGGCGTGATGATGCTGAGGGTGCAGCGCGAGCGGATGAACGCCGCCTTCTTCCCCACCGAGCGCGAGTACTCGCGCCGCTACGGCCTCAACGGCGAGCGCATGGCCCGGATGCCCGAGCACGCCATCGTGATGCACCCCGGCCCGATGAACCGCGGTATGGAGATCACCGCCGATGTCGCCGACTCCGACCGCTGCACGGCGGTCGAGCAGGTCGCCAACGGTGTCTCCATCCGGATGGCCGTCCTTTATCTGCTGCTCGGCGGCGCTGAACCAGCCGTCACCCACTCGCGTATCGAGGAGACCAAGTAAAGATGAGCAAGATCCTTATTCGCGGTGCGAAGGTGCTCGGCGGCGAGCCGCAGGACGTACTGATCGACGGTGGGACCATCGCCGAGGTGGCGAGCTCCATCGAGGCCGGCGACGCGACCGTCATCGAAGCCGACGGCCAGATCCTGCTGCCCGGGCTGGTCGATCTGCACACCCATCTGCGCGAGCCCGGCCGCGAGGACTCCGAGACCGTCCTCACCGGCACCCGGGCGGCGGCCATCGGCGGCTTCACCGCCGTCCACGCCATGGCCAACACCTTCCCCGTCGCCGACACCGCCGGGGTGGTCGAGCAGGTCTACCGGCTCGGCAAGGAGTCCGGCTACTGCGACGTCCAGCCGGTCGGCGCGGTCACCGTGGGCCTGGAGGGCAAGCAGCTCGCCGAACTCGGGGCGATGCACGACTCCGCCGCCGGAGTGAAGGTCTTCTCCGACGACGGCAAGTGCGTCGACGACGCCGTGATCATGCGACGGGCGCTGGAGTACGTGAAGGCGTTCGACGGCGTGATCGCCCAGCACGCCCAAGAGCCCCGGCTCACCGAGGGCGCCCAGATGAACGAGGGCGTCGTCTCCGCCGAGCTCGGCCTGGGCGGCTGGCCCGCCGTCGCCGAGGAATCGATCATCGCCCGCGATGTGCTCCTCGCCGCCCACGTCGGCTCGCGCGTCCACATCTGCCACCTCTCCACCGCCGGCTCGGTCGAGATCGTCCGCTGGGCCAAGTCCAAGGGCTGGGACGTCACCGCCGAGGTCACCCCCCACCACCTGCTGCTCACCGATGAACTCGTGCGCAGCTACAACCCCGTCTACAAGGTGAACCCGCCGCTGCGCACCGAGACCGATGTGCTCGCCCTGCGCGAGGCGCTCGCCGACGGCACCATCGACTGCGTCGCCACCGACCACGCCCCCCACCCCCACGAGGACAAGGACTGCGAGTGGGCCGCCGCGGCCATGGGCATGGTGGGCCTGGAGACCGCGCTCTCGGTGGTCCAGGAGACGATGGTGGAGACCGGACTGCTCGACTGGGCGGCCGTCGCGGACCGGATGTCCTTCCGCCCCGCGGTGATCGGCCGCCTCGATGGCCACGGCCGGCCCATCTCGGCTGGTGAGCCCGCGAACCTGACCCTCGTCGATCCGGCTTACCGTGGGACGGTGGACCCCGCGGGCTTCGCATCCCGCAGCCGCAACACCCCCTACCAGGGCCGTGAGCTGCCGGGACGCGTCACCCACACCTTCCTGCGGGGCCGGGCAACGGTCGTCGACGGGAAACTCGCGTGACATCTCTCACCACCATCGCAGCCGGAATCGGCATCGCCGCGGAAAAGAAGTCCGCGGAGGTCACCGACTGGACGGCCCGCCTGGGCTGGGTCGTCGGGCTGCTCCTCTTCATCGCCCTGGTCTACTGGCTGATGCGGCAGGGCTGGAAGTGGCGCGGCAGCCTGCAATCCGGCCTGCCGCAGCTGCCCGCGGCCCCCGCGGAGCCGGGCGGGACCCGCCTCGCGCTGACCGGCCGCTACCACGGCTCCACCACCGCGGGACAGTGGCTCGATCGGATCGTCGCCCATGGACTGGGCGTCCGCAGCCGGGTCGAGCTGACCCTCACCGACGCCGGTCTGAGTGTCGTACGCACCGGGGCCACCGACTTCTTCGTCCCCCAGCAGGCCCTGCGCGAGGTCCGGCTCGACAAGGGCATCGCCGGCAAGGTCCTGGCCGATGGCGGGCTGCTCGTCATCACCTGGGAACACGGCGACACCCTGATCGACTCCGGCTTCCGCTCCGACCGGGCGGCCGAACACAACGAGTGGGTCACCACCCTGAACCACCTGATCAACACGACGGAAGGCGCACGATGACCACCTCCACCCGGAGAGCCGCCCAAGCTCCCGCCGTACTCGTCTTGGAGGACGGCCGCACCTTTCGCGGCCGTGCCTACGGCGCCGTGGGGGAGACCTTCGGCGAGGCGGTCTTCAACACCGGAATGACCGGCTACCAGGAGACGCTGACCGACCCCTCGTACCACCGCCAGGTCGTCGTGATGACCGCGCCGCACGTCGGCAACACCGGGATCAACGACGAGGACGACGAGTCGAAGCGCATCTGGGTCGCCGGATACGTCGTACGCGACCCCGCCCGCGTCCCGTCCAGCTGGCGATCCCGCCGCACCCTCGACGACGAACTCACCACCCAGGGCATCGTCGGCATCAGCGGCATCGACACCCGGGCCCTCACCCGCCATCTGCGCGAGCGCGGTGCGATGCGCGTCGGCATCTTCTCCGGCGACCGCATCGCCGATGAGCCGACCCTGCTCGCCCGGGTCCAGGACGCGCCCCAGATGACCGGTGCCAACCTCTCCGCCGAGGTCGCCACCGCCGAGACCTATGTCGTCCCCGCGATCGGCACCAAGCGCTTCACCGTCGCCGCGCTCGACCTCGGCATCAAGGGCATGACCCCGCACCGGATGGCCGAGCGCGGCATCGAGGTGCACGTACTGCCCGCGACCGCCACCGCCGATGAGGTGTACGCCATCGAGCCCGACGGAGTCTTCCTCTCCAACGGCCCCGGCGACCCCGCCACCGCCGACCTCACCGTCATCAAGGCCGTCCTCGCGCGCAAGACCCCCCTCTTCGGCATCTGCTTCGGCAACCAGCTCCTCGGCCGGGCGCTCGGATTCGGCACCTACAAGCTGAAGTACGGACACCGCGGGATCAACCAGCCCGTCCAGGACCGCTCCACCGGCAAGGTCGAGGTCACCGCCCACAACCACGGATTCGCCGTCGACGCCCCGCTCGACGAGGTCTCCGACACTCCCTTCGGCCGCGCCGAGGTCTCCCACGTATGCCTCAATGACAACGTGGTGGAGGGCCTCCAGCTGCTCGACCAGCCGGCCTTCAGCGTCCAGTACCACCCCGAAGCAGCCGCTGGCCCGCACGACGCCGCGTACCTGTTCGACCGCTTCGTATCCCTGATGGAGGGCCAGCGTGCCTAAGCGCACCGACATCCAGTCCGTCCTGGTCATCGGCTCTGGCCCGATCGTCATCGGGCAGGCCGCCGAGTTCGACTACTCCGGCACCCAGGCCTGCCGGGTCCTGAAGTCCGAGGGCATCCGGGTCATCCTGGTCAACTCCAACCCGGCCACGATCATGACCGACCCGGAGATCGCCGACGCCACCTATGTCGAGCCGATCACCCCCGAGTTCGTTGAGAAGATCATCGCCAAGGAGCGCCCCGACGCACTCCTGCCCACCCTCGGCGGCCAGACCGCGCTCAACACCGCCATCTCCATGCATGAGCAGGGCGTACTGGAGAAGTACGGCGTCGAGCTGATCGGCGCCAATGTCGAGGCCATCAACAAGGGCGAGGACCGCGACCTCTTCAAGGGAGTCGTCGACGCGGTACGGCAGAAGATCGGCCACGGCGAGTCCGCCCGCTCGGTCATCTGCCACTCCATGGACGACGTGATCAAGGGCGTCGACACCCTCGGCGGCTACCCCGTCGTCGTCCGCCCCTCCTTCACCATGGGCGGCGCCGGCTCCGGCTTCGCCCACGACGAGGACGAACTGCGCCGGATCGCCGGCCAGGGCCTCACCCTCTCCCCGACCACCGAGGTGCTCCTGGAGGAGTCCATCCTCGGCTGGAAGGAGTACGAGCTGGAGCTGATGCGCGACAAGCACGACAACGTCGTGGTCGTCTGCTCCATCGAGAACTTCGACCCCATGGGCGTCCACACCGGTGACTCCATCACCGTCGCGCCCGCGATGACCCTGACCGACCGCGAGTACCAGCGGCTCCGCGACATCGGTATCGCCATCATCCGCGAGGTCGGCGTGGACACCGGCGGCTGCAACATCCAGTTCGCCATCGACCCCGTCGACGGCCGGATCATCGTCATCGAGATGAACCCCCGGGTCTCCCGGTCCTCCGCGCTCGCCTCCAAGGCCACCGGCTTCCCGATCGCCAAGATCGCCGCCAGGCTCGCCGTCGGCTACACGCTGGACGAGATCCCCAACGACATCACCGAGAAGACCCCGGCCTCCTTCGAGCCCACCCTCGACTACGTCGTCGTCAAGGCCCCCCGCTTCGCCTTCGAGAAGTTCCCCTCCGCCGACTCCACCCTCACCACCACCATGAAGTCGGTCGGCGAGGCCATGGCCATCGGCCGCAACTTCACCGAGGCCCTCCAGAAGGCCCTGCGCTCCCTGGAGAAGAAGGGCAGCCAGTTCGACTTCACCGGAGAGCCGGGCGACAAGGACGAACTGCTACGCGAGTCCGCCCGCCCCACCGACGGCCGGATCAACACCGTGATGCGGGCCATCCGCGCCGGCGCCACCCCCGAAGAGGTCTTCGACGCCACGAAGATCGACCCCTGGTTCGTCGACCAGCTGTTCCTGATCAAGGAGTACGCCGACGAGCTGGCCGCCGTCGAGAAGCTGGAGCCCCGACTCCTCGCCGAGGCCAAGCGCCACGGCTTCTCCGACGTACAGATCGCGGACATCCGCGGACTGCGTGAGGACGTCGTCCGCGAGGTCCGCCACGCCCTCGGTATCCGCCCGGTCTACAAGACGGTCGACACCTGCGCCGCCGAGTTCGCCGCGAAGACCCCGTACTTCTACTCCTCCTACGACGAGGAGAGCGAGGTCGCACCCCGGGAGAAGCCCGCGGTCATCATCCTCGGCTCGGGCCCCAACCGCATCGGACAGGGCATCGAGTTCGACTACTCCTGCGTCCACGCCTCCTTCGCACTCAGCGACGCGGGCTATGAGACCGTGATGGTCAACTGCAACCCCGAGACCGTCTCCACCGACTACGACACCTCCGATCGGCTCTACTTCGAGCCGCTCACCCTGGAGGACGTCCTGGAGATCGTGCACGCCGAGTCCCTCGCCGGACCCATCGCGGGCGTCATCGTCCAGCTCGGCGGCCAGACCCCGCTCGGTCTCGCCCAGGCACTCAAGGACAACGGAGTACCGGTCGTCGGCACCCCACCGGAGGCCATCCACGCCGCCGAGGACCGCGGGGCCTTCGGCCGCGTCCTCAAGGAGGCCGGCCTGCCCGCCCCCAAGCACGGCACCGCCACCACCTTCGACGAGGCCAAGGCCATCGCCGACGAGATCGGCTACCCCGTCCTCGTACGCCCCTCCTACGTCCTGGGCGGACGCGGCATGGAGATCGTGTACGAGGAGGCCCGGCTGGAGTCCTACATCGCCGAGTCCACCGAGATCAGCCCCACCCGGCCGGTCCTGGTCGACCGCTTCCTCGACGACGCCATCGAGATCGACGTGGACGCGCTCTACGACGGCGAGGACCTCTACCTCGGCGGTGTGATGGAACACATCGAGGAAGCCGGCATCCACTCCGGTGACTCGGCCTGCGCACTGCCCCCGATCACCCTCGGCGGCTACGACATCAAGCGCCTGCGCGCCTCCACCGAGGCCATCGCCCGCGGGGTCGGCGTCCGCGGACTGATCAACATCCAGTTCGCCATGGCCGGGGACATCCTCTACGTCCTCGAAGCCAACCCCCGGGCCTCCCGTACCGTCCCCTTCACCTCGAAGGCGACCGCGGTACCGCTGGCCAAGGCCGCCGCCCGCATCTCGCTCGGCGCGACCATCGCCGAACTGCGCACCGAGGGCCTCCTCCCGGCCGAGGGCGACGGCGGCACCCTGCCGATGGACGCTCCCATCTCGGTCAAGGAAGCCGTGATGCCGTGGTCGCGCTTCCGCGACATCCACGGCCGGGGCGTGGACACCATCCTCGGCCCGGAGATGCGCTCCACCGGCGAGGTCATGGGCATCGACACCGTCTTCGGTACCGCCTACGCCAAATCGCAGGCCGGGGCGTACGGCCCGCTGCCCACCAAGGGCCGGGCGTTCATCTCCGTCGCCAACCGCGACAAGCGATCGATGATCTTCCCGGCGCGCGAACTGGTCGCCCACGGCTTCGAGCTGCTGGCCACCTCCGGTACCGCCGAGGTCCTCAAGCGCAACGGGATCAACGCCACCGTCGTGCGCAAGCAGAGCGAGGGCGAGGGCCCGAACGGCGAGCGGACCATCGTCCAGCTGATCCACGACGGCGAGGTGGACCTCATCGTCAACACCCCCTACGGAACCGGCGGCCGGCTCGACGGTTATGACATCCGTACGGCCGCGGTGGCGCGTTCGGTCCCCTGCCTCACCACGGTCCAGGCGCTTGCCGCCGCCGTCCAGGGCATCGACGCGCTGGGCCGCGGCGAGGTGGGCGTCCGCTCCCTCCAGGAGCACGCACAGCATCTGACCGCCGCCCGAGCCTAGTCACGAGAGCGGGGGACACCGGACCACGGTGTCCCCCTTCTCATGAGGCCTCCGATGAGGACATCTCCTATGTACAAGCTGTTCTTCCACCTCGTCTTCCAGCGGATGGACCCCGAGGCGGCCCACCACCAGGCCGTTCGCTGGATCCGACTGGCCGCGTCCGTCCCGGTCCTGCGCACCTACATCGCCGCGGTGCTCGCACCGCGCTACAAGGAGCTGCGGACCGAGGCGCTGGGCTTGCGGATGCACGGCCCCTTCGGACTCGCGGCCGGCTTCGACAAGAACGCCGTCGCCATCGACGGTCTGGCCATGCTCGGCTTCGACCATGTCGAGATCGGCACGGTCACCGGACTCGCCCAGCCGGGCAACCCCAAGAAGCGACTCTTCCGGCTGGTTGTCGACCGTGCGCTCATCAACCGCATGGGCTTCAACAACGAGGGTTCGGCCGCCGTCGCCCAGCGGCTCGCGGAGCGTCGTCCGGTCCTGAAGACCACCGTCGGAGTCAACATCGGCAAGACCAAGGTGGTCCCCGAGACCGAAGCGGTCGACGACTACGTCACCTCCACCGAGCGGCTCGCCCGACACGCCGACTACCTCGTGGTGAATGTCTCATCGCCCAACACCCCAGGACTGCGCGACCTCCAGGCGACCGAGTCGCTCCGGCCGCTGCTCACGGCCGTCCGTGCGGCCGCCGACCGTACGGTCACCGATCGACGCGTACCGCTTCTGGTCAAGATCGCACCCGATCTCGCCGACGACGACATCGACGCCGTAGCCGATCTCGCGATCGAGCTCGGCCTCGACGGGATCATCGCCACCAACACCACCATCTCCCGCGAGGGGCTGCGCTCCGATGCCGCCGTGACCGCGGAGACCGGTGGGCTCTCGGGGGCACCCCTCAAGGAACGCTCCCTGGACGTCCTGCGACGGCTGTACGCCCGAGTGGGCGACCGCGTCACCCTGGTCGGCGTCGGAGGCATCGAGAACGCCGAGGACGCCTGGCAGCGCATCCTCGCCGGAGCGACCCTGGTCCAGGGATACAGCGCCTTCGTCTACCAGGGCCCCTTCTGGAGCCGCTCCATCCACAAGGGCCTCGCCGCCCGGCTGGCCGCCAGCCCCCATGCCACCCTCGCCGACGCGATCGGCGCTGACACCCGTGAGACCGCCAGGAAGCAGGCCGCCGCATGACCCCCTTCGGTACCCGGCTGCGGGCCGCGATGGAGACCCGCGGCCCGCTCTGTGTGGGCATCGACCCGCATGGCTCCCTCCTGAAGGACTGGGGCCTCAACGACGATGTCGCGGGCCTGGAGCGCTTCACCCGCACCACGGTGGAGGCGCTCGCGGACCGGGTCGCCGTTCTCAAGCCGCAGTCCGCCTTCTTCGAGCGCTTCGGCTCCCGCGGTATCGCCGTGCTGGAGAAGGCGGTCGTGGAGGCCAGGGCGGCGGGCGCGCTGGTGCTGATGGACGCCAAGCGCGGCGACATCGGCTCCACGATGGCGGCGTACGCGGCGACCTTCCTGGATCCGGACTCCCCGCTGTTCTCGGACGCGCTGACGCTCTCCCCGTATCTGGGCTTCGGCTCACTCCGGCCCGCGCTGGACGCGGCGGCCGCCGCGGGCGCGGGGGTCTTCGTACTCGCCCTCACCTCCAACCCGGAGGGGGCGGAGGTGCAGCGCTCCACCGTGGCGGACGGACGTTCCCTCGCCCAGGTGATGCTGGACCACATGGCCGACGAGAACGCCGGTGCCCAGCCGCTGGGCTCGGTCGGCGCGGTCGTCGGCGCCACCCTGTCCGACGCCGGGGTGAACCTCTCGATCAACGGCCCCCTGCTGGCTCCCGGCATCGGCGCACAGGGCGCGACCCCCGCCGATCTGCCGCGGGTCTTCGGGGACGCCGTGGGCGATGTCCTACCGAGCGTGAGCCGGGGAGTACTTCGGTACGGACCCGACATTGCGGGCCTGCGGTCGGCGGCGCGGCGTTTCGTCGACGAAACCAGGGTGGCGGTCGGGGCCTGAAGCCCTCTTCGTACATGTTTGCGCACCGCGGGTAGGCGCTCACCTGGATCTCCAGGGGAAACACCCGAGGCTCGCTTGACGGAATCTTGGCGCAAATCCTGCTCGTTATGTCGGAAATGTCCTGGTCGGTCGATGCTGACCAGGACTTTTCGCTTGTTCTCGCTGACTAGAGCGGTGTTGGCCGCTAGTCTCCGTCGAAGAGCGAACGAGCACTCTGTTGCTCGTTCCTCGCCTGGTGTGGGGCCACAAGGCTCCGCGCTGGTCCGTATCCGACAGTTCGACATCCGAGGTGACGTAGGCGTGGCTCTTCCGCCCCTTACCCCTGAACAGCGCGCAGCCGCGCTCGAAAAGGCCGCCGCGGCTCGCCGGGAGCGGGCCGAGGTCAAGAATCGACTCAAGCACTCCGGTGCCTCGCTCCAAGACGTCATCAAGCAGGGTCAGGAGAACGACGTCATCGGCAAGATGAAGGTCTCCGCCCTTCTTGAGTCCCTGCCGGGCGTGGGCAAGGTCCGCGCCAAGCAGATCATGGAGCGGCTTGGCATCTCCGAAAGCCGCCGGGTTCGCGGTCTTGGCTCCAACCAGATCGCCTCCTTGGAGCGCGAGTTCGGCGCCAAGCCCGCCTGACGTTCCCGGGCACCCCTGGGAACCTGGATAATCGCTGCATGGCAGCAGAGGTACGTCCGCGGCTGACCGTGCTCTCCGGCCCCTCCGGGGTCGGTAAGAGCACGGTCGTCGCGCATATGCGCAAGGTTCATCCCGAGGTCTGGCTCTCGGTGTCGGCCACCACCAGAAGGCCGCGCCCGGGCGAGCGCCACGGCGTGCAGTATTTCTTCGTCACCGACGATGAGTTCGACAAGCTGATCGCCAATGGCGAACTGCTGGAGTGGGCCGAGTTCGCCGGTAACCGCTATGGCACACCCCGCCAGGCTGTTCTCCAGCGGTTGGAGTCGGGCGAGCCCGTACTGCTGGAGATCGATCTCCAGGGCGCCCGACAGGTGAAGGAATCCATGCCGGACTCGCAGCTGGTGTTCCTGGCTCCACCGAGCTGGGAGGAGCTGGTTCGCCGGCTCACCGGCCGAGGCACCGAATCGGCCGAGGTGATCGACCGTCGACTGGCCGCCGCTCGTATCGAACTGGCCGCCGAATCGGAGTTTGACACCACCCTCGTCAATACCTCCGTCGAGGACGTAGCCCGTGAGCTGCTAGCCTTGCTCATGGTGTCCGCTGGAGAGTGACCTTCGGCTATCTGGAATCCCCCGACCGGGGTGAGTTCTTCCAGTTACGGCGAGTCCTTCAGCTACGGGGAGTGATTCCCGAGCACACCACCCGGTTTTCTCCCACTTCGGAAGGTAGAGCGTGTCCTCTTCCATCACTGCGCCCGAGGGCATCATCAACCCGCCGATCGACGAGCTGCTTGAGGCCACGGACTCGAAGTACAGTCTCGTGATCTACGCGGCGAAGCGTGCGCGTCAGATCAATGCGTACTACTCCCAGCTGGGCGAGGGCCTGCTGGAGTACGTCGGTCCGCTCGTCGACACCCATGTCCACGAGAAGCCCCTCTCGATCGCCCTGCGTGAGATCAACGCGGGCCTGCTGACCTCCGAGGCCATTGACGGCCCGGCCACCTGAGGCCGTATCGGAACAGCGTCACAGCATTCCCTCCCAGGCCCGGCGGCGCGTCCGTCGGGCCTGTGGTGTGTCATAGGGGAGTGCGGGTGAGTACGGACGAAGCGTGGGGAGACGTAGTGGACAAGCCGAAGGTCGTCCTGGGGGTCAGCGGGGGCATCGCCGCCTACAAGGCGTGTGAGCTGCTGCGCAGGCTCACCGAGTCGGGTCATGACGTCAGGGTCGTGCCGACCGCCGCCGCGTTGGAGTTCGTGGGCGCCCCCACCTGGTCCGCGCTCTCCGGGCATCCGGTCTCGACCGAGGTCTGGTCCGATGTGCACGAGGTGCCGCATGTGCGGATCGGCCAGGGCGCCGATCTCGTGGTGGTGGCCCCGGCCACCGCCGATCTGCTGGCGAAGGCGGCCCACGGGCTCGCGGGTGATCTGCTCACCAACACGCTGCTGACCGCGCGCTGCCCGATTGTCTTCGCCCCTGCGATGCACACCGAGATGTGGGAGAACCCGGCTACTCAGGAGAACGTGGCGACCCTGCGCCGTCGCGGAGCCGTGGTGGTCGAGCCGGCCGTGGGTCGGCTGACCGGGGTGGACACCGGCAAGGGGCGACTGCCGGAGCCGGGGGAGCTGTTTGAGGTGTGCCGGCGGGTACTGGCCCGCGGGGTGGCCGAGCCGGATCTGCTCGGTCGCCATCTGGTGATCAGCGCCGGCGGTACCCGGGAGCCGCTCGACCCGGTTCGGTTCCTGGGCAACCGCTCCTCCGGCAAGCAGGGGTACGCCCTGGCCCGTACCGCGGTGGCCCGTGGCGCACGGGTGACCCTCATCGCAGCCAACACCACCATGAGCGATCCGGCTGGTGCGGATGTGGTTCATGTGGGCACGGCCGTTCAGTTGCGCGAGGCCGTGCTGAAGGCCGCCGCCGACGCGGATGCGGTGGTGATGGCTGCCGCCGTAGCCGATTTTCGCCCTGCGGAGTATGTGACCGGCAAGATCAAGAAGAAGGACGGGGTCGAGCCCGCAGCCGTCGCGCTGGTGCGCAATCCCGACATCCTCGCCGAGATCTCAGCCGAACGGCCCCGAGCCGGTCAGGTGATTGTGGGCTTTGCCGCGGAGACTGACGACGTCCTTGCCAACGGCCGCGAGAAACTGCGCCGTAAGGGTTGTGATCTGCTGGTCGTCAATGAGGTGGGGGAGCGGAAGACCTTTGGCTCGGAGGAGAACGAGGCCGTGGTGCTCGCGGCCGACGGGGTGGACACGCCGGTGCCGTACGGGCCCAAGGAGGCTCTGGCGGATGTCGTCTGGGATCTGGTTGTGCCACGTTTCGAGTGATGGCGCACTTCCTCGGGCGAGTGGATGAAATCACCCGAAAAGCGGCATCCCGGCGGTGGATTTCGGCCTATTCTCCTGCCCGATGCCTTCCAGCCGCAGGTGGGAGACTTCCCGCCAGACTCCCACGGATCGAGACGGGTGGTCCGCGTTCGAGGGGTCACGGATAAACTGGTCGTGGAACGTCGCGGGGCGCAGCCCCCTGCCGGTCCGCCAATGATCAGCCAGCAGCCGCTGCAACCCCAGGGAGCGATGTGTCCCGCCGTCTCTTCACTTCGGAGTCTGTGACCGAGGGTCACCCCGACAAGATCGCCGACCAGATCAGCGACACCATTCTCGACGCCCTGCTGTCGGAGGACCCGACCTCCCGCGTCGCCGTCGAAACCCTGATCACCACCGGCCTGGTGCATGTCGCCGGCGAGGTGACCACCAAGGCGTACGCCGACATCCCGACGCTCGTGCGAAACAAGATCCTCGACATCGGCTACGACTCGTCCAAGAAGGGCTTCGACGGCGCGTCCTGCGGTGTCTCAGTCTCCATCGGCGCGCAGTCGCCCGACATCGCCCAGGGCGTTGACACCGCCTATGAGAAGAGGGTCCAGGGCTCTGCCGCCAGTGCGGAGGGGGATGACCTGGACAAGCAGGGCGCGGGCGACCAGGGCCTGATGTTCGGCTACGCCTGCGATGAGACGCCCGAGCTGATGCCGCTGCCGATCCACCTGGCGCACCGGCTCTCCCGCCGTCTCTCCGAGGTCCGTAAGAACGGCACCATCCCGTATCTGCGACCGGACGGAAAGACCCAGGTCACCATCGAGTACGACGGTGACAAGGCCATCCGCCTGGACACCGTCGTGGTCTCCTCGCAGCACGCGTCGGACATCGACCTGGACTCCCTGCTCGCGCCCGACATCCGTGAGTTCGTGGTCGAGCACGTTCTGAAGCAGCTGGTCGAGGACGGCATCAAGCTGGACACCGACGGATACCGTCTGCTGGTCAATCCGACCGGACGCTTCGAGATCGGCGGGCCGATGGGCGACGCCGGGCTCACCGGCCGCAAGATCATCATCGACACCTACGGCGGCATGGCCCGCCACGGCGGCGGCGCCTTCTCCGGCAAGGATCCCTCCAAGGTCGACCGTTCCGCCGCCTACGCCACCCGCTGGGTCGCCAAGAACGTCGTGGCCGCCGGCCTCGCCGCGCGCTGCGAGGTCCAGGTCGCGTACGCGATCGGCAAGGCAGAGCCGGTGGGCCTCTTCGTGGAGACCTTCGGCACGGCCACGGTAGAGGTGGACCGTATCGAACAGGCCATCACCGAGGTCTTCGACCTCCGCCCGGCCGCGATCATCCGCGACCTCGACCTGCTCCGGCCGATCTACGCGCAGACGGCCGCGTACGGCCACTTCGGTCGTGAGCTGCCGGACTTCACCTGGGAGCGCACCGACCGCGTGGACGCCCTCCGGACGGCGGCTGGCCTCTAGGCACGCCGCTCCAAGGCACCACTGAGGCCTCGGCCGCCCGGATGGGGCGGTCGGGGCCTCGGCCATGCCGGGGCCACCGGCTCACCGCGATGTGCGGTGTTCCCGCCGGGCCGGGGTGGCGCAGCTCGGGCCGTCGCTCGCCCCGATGGGGGCATCGCACCACCTCGGCAGCGGGTCACCGGTCGCGAAGCCCTCTCCTGCCGCCCGCCGAGCTCGCGGGAGCTGTGCGGGCCAGTGGCGGTGTCAGTGAGGTCTGGTAGGAATTTGGCTGTGAGCAGCGACAACGAGCAGCCGGAAGAGCCCGCGGCCAGTGGGCCCGAGCAGCTTGCGCTCATTCGGGAGACCGTCCGCAAGGCCAAGGTGCCCAAGGCGAAACCGCGCACCTGGCGTGGGGCGGTGCTCGCCAAGGAGCTGCCGGTGGCGCGGGTGCTGGTCAACAAGGGTGTGCTTCATCTCGATCAGTTCTTCGACTACGCCGTGCCGGAGGAGCTCGACGCCGACGCCCGCCCCGGGGTGCGGGTGCGGGTGCGGTTCGGCGCCGGGGGGCATCGGGTGCGGGAGGGGCGGCGGGAGGGGGGCGGGCTGATCGACGGCTTTATCGTCGAGCGCCGGGCCGACACCGACTACGGGGGGGCGTTGGCCGCGCTGGCCTATGTGGTCTCACCCGAGCCTGTCCTCAGCCCCGAGATGCTCACCCTCGCGCGGGCCGTCGCCGATCGCTATGCGGGGTCCTTGGCCGATGTCCTCCAGCTCGCCGTCCCGCCACGGAACGGACGGGCGGAGTCCAAGCCGTCCCCCGAGCCGCTGCCCCTTCCCGACGCGCCGGATGCCGGGACCTGGCAGAGATACGGCCGCGGCCCGGCGTTCTTGTCGGCACTCGCGGGTGGTGGCGTGCCCAGGGCCGTCTGGACCGCACTGCCCGGCCCCCATTGGCCGGATGAGTTGGCCCGTGCCGTCGCTGCCACCCTCGCCTCCGGACGCGGTGCGCTGGTGGTGGTGCCTGACGGGCGGCGGGCCGCGCGGCTTGACTCCGCGCTCACGGCCCTGCTGGGCGAGGGCCGCCATGCCCTGCTGACCGCCGAGTCAGGACCGGAGAAGCGCTACCGCCAGTGGCTCGCCGTCCGTCGCGGCTCGGTACGGGCCGTCGTGGGGACCCGAGCCGCGATGTTCGCCCCGGTGCGGGACCTCGGCCTGGTCGCCGTATGGGATGACGGCGACTCCAGCCTGAGCGACGACAACGCGCCCTTCCCCCATGTCCGTGAGGTCCTGGAGCTGCGCGCCACCCATGACAAATGCGCCTTCCTGCTGGGCAGCACCAGCTGCACGGTGGAAGCCGCCCAGTTGGTGGAGAGCGGTTGGGCCCTGCCGCTGACCGCCGCACGCGAGACGGTGCGACAGGCCGCCCCTTTGGTCCGTACCGTCGGCGATGCGGAGTTGGCGCGTGATGAGGCCGCCCGCGCGGCCCGGCTGCCCAGTCTCGCCTGGCAGGTCGTGCGCGACGGCCTGAAGACCGGGCCGGTGCTGGTTCAGGTGCCCCGGCGAGGCTATGTGCCCGCGCTGGCGTGCGAGCGCTGCCGGGCCACCGCCCGCTGCGCCCACTGCGCGGGGCCGCTGCAAGCGCCCGATCAGCGCGATGTCTCCTGTCGCTGGTGCGGTCGCGACGCGGGTGACTGGCACTGCCCCGAATGCGGCGGTACGAGACTGAGGGCGCGGGTCGTCGGGGCGCGACGCACCGCTGAGGAGTTGGGCCGCGCTTTTCCCGCTGTCCCGGTGCGCACCTCGGGTCGGGACCATGTGCTGGACGCCGTTCCCGGCCGGCCGGCGCTGGTGGTGAGTACCCCGGGGGCCGAGCCGATCGCTGAAGGGGGATACACGGCGGCGCTGCTGCTCGATGGCTGGGCGATGCTGGGACGGCCCGACCTCAGGGCCGGTGAGGACGCTCTGAGGCGATGGATCGACGCGGCCGCGCTGGTGCGTGGGCAGAGCGAGGGCGGCACGGTGGTGGTCGTCGCGGAGCCCACTCTCCGTCCTGTTCAGGCGCTGGTCCGCTGGGACCCGATCGGCCATGCTCAGCGCGAACTGGCCGAGCGAGCGGAGTTGGGCTTCCCACCGGTATCCCGGATGGCAGCGGTCATAGGCCGGACGGATGTGGTGGGTGCCTTCGTCGCCGCCGCTGAGCTTCCCGGCGATGTGGAGGTTCTCGGCCCGGTACCGCTACCGGACCCCCCAGCGGGGAGACCGCGCAGACCCGGCGATCCCCCGATCGGGGAGACCTGGGTGCGGGCCCTGCTCCGGGTCCCACCGGGCAGCGGCGCCGCGCTGGCGACCGCACTGAAGTCGGCCCAGGCCAGCCGGCTGGCCCGCGGTGGCACCGAGCAGGTGCGGATCCGCATCGACCCGCTGGACCTCGGCTAGTGTCCTGCGCCGGCTGGTCGATTCGCAGTCGCTGCCCGACTTCTACCGCTGGTGGGTCCGTTCCTCGTCGGGCCCGAAGCCGGAGCCGTTGCGGTTCGGTGCGGCCTGTCGAAGTCCACCCAGGTCAGCACCCGCCCTCGTGACGCGACTCCGCACGCTGTCCCCGCCTCCGGGCACGTCACCCGCCGTGCCGCCGAACGCCCCGGTCCGACCGATGGGTTCGGCGGGCCGCCACGGCCCACCCCGCCCGGCACACACCACTGCCCCCTACCCGGCCGGGCAGGAGGCAGCAGGCGCGGGAGGTCAACCGTTGCGCGGACCGGGGAAGGCACTCGGACGGATCTCCTCGCGCAGGGACTGGCCGGCCACCGACGGCTGCGGCGGCATCGCTCGGGCCGCGGGCACCGCCGCGGCGGGCAGCGGCGAGCTCGGCAGCGTACGGGTCGTGGTCGAATCGATGGGGAGGTCATCGGTGGTTCCGGGCTGCTGCACCGCCCGGCGTGCGCCATAGCGGCGGTGCACCGCCTGTTTGGTCACACCGAGCGCCGAGCCGACCGCATCCCATGAGAAGCCCAGCGAGCGGTCGAAGTCCACGGCAGCCGTTACCAGCGTCTCGACGCTGTCGCGCAACTCCTGTGCGAGACGGACCGTCGGCGCGGGAGCTCTGCCGTAGACGACGAAACCGGTGGAAGGACCGGAGCGCCGCGGGCGGTAGACATTGCCCAGCTGCGCGGTCAGCGTGCGCAATGCGTCCACCTGCCGGCGGACCCGCTCGATGTCCCGCACCAACAGATGCAGACTCGCCCGGGCTTGGGCATCGTGGGTTGCGTGGTCGGCCATTGGGAAGCCTCTCGAACCGGCGTTGAAAGGGGCCGGGCCGCGTCCCGGCGGCCCGCTTCGGTCAATCTCTCTTGACCAACGCGCTACCCGTCGATGTGGTCACGCTGCGGGGGCGTATATGCATCTACTGAGGGCGCGCGGGCTCCCGTACGCCCCCTACCGTCATCCGCCATAGACTGGTGCGCCGCTCATGATCGGCTCACCGTACATATCAGCCTGAGAGGCAGTCAGCACCGATGAAGCTCGTCTTCGCAGGCACCCCCGAGGTCGCCGTACCCGCTCTGGACGCCCTGCTGGCCTCCGGCCGGCACGAGGTGGCGGCGGTCATCACCCGCCCCGACGCCCCGGCCGGGCGGGGAAGGCGGCTGGTGGCGAGCCCCGTCGCCCAGCGCGCCGAAGAGGCCGGGATCGAGGTGCTCAAGCCGGTCAAGCCGAGGGACGAGGACTTTCTCGCCCGGCTGCGGCAGATCGCGCCGGACTGCTGCCCGGTCGTCGCCTATGGTGCGCTGCTGCCCAAGGTCGCCCTCGACGTCCCCGCACGCGGCTGGGTGAACCTCCACTTCTCGCTGCTCCCCGCCTGGCGCGGTGCCGCGCCCGTCCAGCACGCGGTGCTCGCCGGGGATGAGATGACCGGCGCCGCCACCTTCCAGATCGAGGAGGGCCTGGACTCGGGACCGGTCTTCGGAGTGATCACCGAGACGATCAGGCCCACGGACACCAGCGGCGACCTGCTCACCAGGCTCGCCTTCGCGGGCGCCGGTCTGCTCGCCGCGACCATGGACGGCATCGAGGACGGCACCCTGCACCCCGTGCCGCAGCCCGCCGAAGGCGTCTCCCTCGCGCCGAAGATCGCGGTCGAGGACGCCCGGGTGGATTGGACCGCGCCCGCGCTGCGTGTCGACCGCGTGGTCCGGGGTTGTACGCCCGCGCCGGGTGCGTGGACCGAGTTCCGGGGCGAACGGCTCAAGCTGGTCTCCGTACAACTCGATCCGGAGCGCACCGAGCTGAGCCCCGGCGAACTGTCCGCCGGCAAGAACCATGTGCACGTCGGTACCGGATCGCACGCCGTCGAGTTGGGTTGGGTGCAACCCCAGGGGAAGAAGCCGATGCGCGCCGCCGACTGGGCGCGCGGGGTGCGGATCGCCGCCGGCGAGCGGGTGGGCGTGCAGGACGCGGACAGCGCAAAGCCCTGATCGGTCGAGCGGGACCGCCGGAAACGGGTTCGGGACAACGGGGACGGTCGGGTCGCGCGTCAGCGCGCGCAATCCGTCCACCCCGATGGGAACCGTCCACGGCGGCTGAGCCGACAGGGCCGAACGCGATGAGCGCGGGGGCTGCGCTCCCCGACGCCCCGGCAGGACTCGGTCGCCCGCGAGACCCCGATGACGAGGGCGGCCCTCGCGGCGCCTGTTCCTCGCCGGAAGCCGCCCCGAACGGTCGCCCACCGGGCACTGGGCCGGCCAAGGACTACCCTGGCGGGGTTAGACCCTTTTCGACAGCCGGAGCACCTTTGAACCAGCAGGCACGCCCCAAGGGGCCTGGCCGCCCCCACAAGCCCTATCGCCGCCCCCAGCGAGACCCCGTGCGGATTCTTGCCTTCGAGGCGCTACGGGCCGTCGACGAGCGCGATGCGTACGCCAACCTCGTCCTTCCCCCACTGCTGCGGAAGGCCCGTGAGAAGGGCGACTTCGACAGCCGTGACGCGGCTCTCGCCACCGAGCTGGTCTATGGCACGCTACGCCGGCAGGGAACCTACGACGCGATCATCGCGGCCTGCATCGACCGGCCGCTGCGTGAGGTGGACCCCCCGGTGCTCGATGTGCTCTCGCTCGGTGCGCACCAGCTCCTCGGGACGCGTATCCCCACCCATGCCGCCGTCTCGGCGAGCGTGGAGTTGGCCAGGGTGGTGCTGGGCGACGGGCGGGCCAAGTTCGTCAACGCCGTACTGCGCAAGATCTCCCGCGCCGATCTCGACAGCTGGCTTGAGCAGGTCGCGCCGCCCTATGACGAGGACGCCGAAGAGCATCTGGCGGTGGTGCACTCCCATCCGCGCTGGATCGTCTCCGCGCTCTGGGACGCGCTCGGGGGCCCTCGCGCCGGGATCGAGGACCTGCTGGAGGCCGACAACGAACGGCCCGATGTGACCCTGGTGGCCCGCCCCGGCCGAGCGACCAGCGAAGAACTGCTCGACGCGCTGGGGGATGACACCACCCTGCCGGGCCGCTGGTCCCCCTATGCCGTACGGATGGTCGAAGGGGGGGAGCCGGGCAGCATCGCCGCGGTACGGGAGAGTCGGGCCGGGGTCCAGGACGAGGGCAGTCAGCTCGTCGCCATCGCCCTGGCCAACGCACCCGTGGACGGCCCCGACACCCGCTGGCTCGACGGCTGTGCCGGCCCCGGCGGCAAGGCCGCCCTGCTCGCGGCGCTGGCTGCCCAGCGCGGTGCGTCACTCCTCGCGTCCGAGAAGCAGCCCCACCGGGCCCGACTGGTGGCGCAGGCACTGGCCGGCAATCCGGGGCCCTACCAGGTCATCGCCGCGGACGGGACCCGTCCGCCGTGGGCACCGGGCAGTTTCGACCGGGTGCTCGTCGATGTCCCCTGCTCGGGGCTGGGGGCGCTTCGGCGCCGCCCCGAGGCGCGCTGGCGCCGGCGCCCGGAGGATCTGGACGGCTTCGCCCCGCTCCAGCGGTCGCTGTTGCGGGAGGCGCTGCGGGCGGTACGCGTCGGTGGAGTCGTCGGCTACGCGACCTGCTCGCCGCATCTGGCTGAGACCCGGGTGGTCGTCACCGATGTGCTGCGCGGACGCGGAGGCGCACCGGTCGAGGCCGAGTGGGTGGACGCCAGAGGGTTGATGGAGGGTGTCCCCGCCCTGGGGGATGGTCCGGACGTACAGCTCTGGCCGCATCTCCACGGCACGGACGCGATGTATCTGGCGCTGCTCAGACGCACTGCCTGAGGGCCTGCGCCCAACGTCCACCCACACCGGTCGACGCGGCGCGGGTAGTCGTTTGGCGCGGTCATGGCAGGGGTCGGCTCACTCGCACCACACGGTGATGAGCCGCGGGAAGCGCCATCACCGCGTGAGATGACGTCTTGGCGAGGCCCGTGCGGTCGCAGAGCCCATCGGCAGGGGCGAAAAAGGCTGGAATGTGCGTACTCAATTGACCTCGGACCGCATTGGTCCATACCGGAACCTCAACCAGGGCGGGGAAGCGCGTCCGGGCATGGCAGGCTTGGGCCATGGCCGTACAGATCAATCCCAGCATCCTCTCCGCAGACTTCGCCCGCCTGGCAGATGAGGCCAAGGCAGTCGAAGGCGCCGACTGGCTCCACGTCGATGTGATGGACAATCACTTCGTGCCCAATCTGACCTTGGGTGTGCCGATCGTGGAATCCCTCAGCCGGGCGACGGAGACGCCGCTGGACTGCCATCTGATGATCGACGACCCCGATCGATGGGCACCGCAGTACGTCGAGGCGGGGGCGGGTTCCGTCACCTTCCATGTGGAGGCGGCGGCAGCTCCCGTACGGCTGGCACGAGAGATCCGCGCCAAGGGCGCGCGAGCTTCGATGGCGCTGAAGCCCGGGACCGCGATCGAGCCGTACGAGGACCTCCTCCCCGAACTCGATATGTTGCTGATCATGACCGTGGAGCCCGGATTCGGCGGTCAGGCCTTCCTCGACATCATGTTGCCGAAGATCCGGCGAACCCGTGAGTTGATCTCCAAGCACGGCCTTGAGCTGTGGCTCCAGGTGGACGGCGGGGTCTCGGACGCCACCATCGAGCGGTGCGCGGAAGCAGGCGCGGATGTCTTCGTCGCCGGTTCGGCGGTCTACGGCGCGAGCGACCCCGCCGAGGCGGTGCGCGCCCTGCGCGCCAAGGCCGAGGGGACCATCGCCACGGCGGGCTGGGCCTGCCGGCACTGAGCACCCCGACGGCCGTGAAGCGAATCGTTCCGGCCGCGCATCGGGAAACCGCACAGTTACGGCCATTGAGCCAGAAGCAAATGAACTCAGCCCATCAGGGCTGATCAACAACCGTCGGATCTGACAGGATTACGGGTCCGAAGTGTGAACAGCAGTGAGGAGATCGCGGTGTCTGCTAGGTCGGCGGGACGGTCTGCCCTGCGGATGGGACCCGCGGAGCTGGTTCAGGCGGCGGCCATGGCCCGTCGCTTCTATCTGGAGGGCAAGTCCAAGATCCAGATCGCCGAGGAATTCGGCGTCAGCCGCTTCAAGGTCGCGCGGGTCCTGGAAACCGCGCTGGAACGCGATCTCGTACGCATCGAGATCCGGGTTCCAGCGGAACTGGACGCCGAGCGCTCCGACGCGATCCGCGCCCACTTCGGGCTGCGGCACGCGGTCGTCGTGGAGTCCCCCGCCGAGGCCGAGGAGTCACCCGACCCCGAGAACCTGGGTGAGGTGGCGGCCGATCTGCTGGGCGAACTGGTGAACGAGGGCGATGTGCTGGGGCTGGCCTGGGGCCGGTCCACCATCCATATGGCCGCCGCCCTTGACCGACTGCCCCCCTGTACGGTCGTCCAGCTCACGGGTGTGTATGACGCGGGAACAGCCGAGCGGGGTTCGGTGGAGGCCGTCAGACGTGCCGCACAGGTGTCTGGTGGCGATGCCCATCCGATCTACGCCCCGATGCTGCTGCCCGACGCGGCGACCGCTGCCGCGCTGCGCAGCCAGACCGGGATCGCTCGTGCCTTCGAGTACTTCGACAAGGTGACCGTCGCGGCCGTCTCCATCGGCTCCTGGGAACCGGGCATCTCGACCGTCCACGACATGCTCAGCCCGGAGGAGCGTGCCCGGTACGCCTCGTACGGGGTCGCCGCCGAGATGTCCGCGCACCTCTTCGACCGCGATGGCCGCAGGGTCGGGCGGGACCTGGGGGAGCGGTGCATCACGGTCGAGGCGGACCGGCTGCGCCGCATTCCCGAAGTGGTGGCGATCGCCGGCGGAGCGCGCAAGGCCGACGCGATCGCGGCGGTACTCCGCTCGGGCCTGGTCACCAGTCTGGTCACCGACACCGCGGCGGCCGACCATCTGCTGACGGTGGCGGCCGGACCACGGGCCGCCCTGGAGCGGGTGGACCCGGACAGCTGACCGTACCCAGCCGCTTCTGACCCGCCGGACGACGCACCGAGGGAGGTGCTGGCGGGTCGGGAGCCCTCCGGGCGGGTCAGCGCCCGCCCCGGGGCATGGCAGGTCGGCACCGACCGTTGGCACAGCACCAAGGAGCTTGATCACCCCATGTGAGCGCGAGCCCACCCGGCTGGGAACACCGCCGGGACCCTTGGAGGATGTGCTTGTCGCGACCCCGGTGAGCTGGAGGTTTCTCCCAGAGCGGGAAATCTTCTCCCCATGGGAGAATGAAGTACGTGCGTCTCCCCGGCTGATGTGCCCGGGGGTCAACTCCAATCGACTGGGATGTCCAGCACGTGCGTTTCCTCAATGATCTGAAGCCGCCGTACGACCTGACGTATGACGACGTATTCATGGTGCCGAGTCGATCGGCCGTCCGCTCCCGCCAGTCGGTGGACCTCGCGTCCCCCGATGGCACCGGCACCACGATCCCGCTGGTCGTCGCCAATATGACCGCCATCGCGGGCCGTCGGATGGCGGAGACGCTGGCTCGCCGCGGTGGGCTCGTCGTCATCCCGCAGGACATTCCGATCGAGGTCGTCACCGAGGTCGTCTCCTGGGTCAAGACCCGTCATCTCGTCCTTGACACCCCGATCGTGCTCGCTCCCCACCAGACCGTCGCCGACGCGCTGGCGCTGCTGCCGAAGAGGGCACATGACGCCGGTGTCGTCGTCGACGAGGACCAGCGGCCGATCGGTGTCGTCACCGACGCGGATCTGACCGGAGTGGATCGTTTCACCCAGCTCTCCGAGGTCATGTCCAAGGATCTGCTCCTCCTCGACGCGGACATCGATCCCCGTGATGCCTTCAACCGGCTGGATCACGCCAACCGCCGGTACGCTCCCGCCGTCGACCCGGACGGCAGGCTGGCCGGCATCCTCACCCGCAAGGGCGCGCTCCGCGCCACGCTCTACACCCCCGCCGTCGACTCCCGGGGCAGGCTGCGTATCGCCGCCGCCGTCGGAATCAACGGCAATGTGGCGGGCAAGGCCAAGCAGCTCCTTGACGCGGGCGTGGACACCCTGGTCGTCGACACCGCCCACGGCCACCAGGAATCCATGATCGCCGCGATCAAGGCGGTCCGTGGGCTGGACCCGCAGGTGCCGATCGTCGCCGGCAACATCGTGGCCGCCGAAGGGGTGCGGGATCTGATCGAGGCGGGCGCCGACATCATCAAGGTCGGCGTGGGCCCCGGTGCCATGTGCACCACCCGCATGATGACCGGCGTCGGCCGGCCGCAGTTCTCGGCCGTACTGGAGTGCGCCGCCGAGGCCAAGAAGTACGGCAAGCACGTATGGGCCGATGGAGGGGTGCGTCATCCGCGCGATGTCGCCATGGCACTCGCCGCCGGCGCCTCCAACGTGATGGTCGGCTCCTGGTTCGCCGGTACCTACGAGTCCCCGGGGGATCTTCAGCAGTCCCCGGACGGGCGGTACTACAAGGAGTCCTTCGGCATGGCGTCCGCGCGCGCCGTCCGCAACCGTACGAGTGAGGAGTCTTCGTACGACCGGGCCCGCAAGGCCCTCTTCGAGGAGGGCATCTCCACCTCGCGGATGTTCCTCGACCCCTCCCGGCCCGGGGTGGAGGATCTGGTCGACTCGATCATCGCGGGCGTTCGCTCCTCCTGCACCTACGCGGGTGCGGGATCGCTGGAGGAGTTCGCCGAGCGGGCGATCGTGGGAGTCCAGAGCGCGGCCGGTTACGCCGAAGGCAAGCCGCTGCACGCCAGTTGGGTCTGACCCACTCCGGCACCGACCCTGAAGATCGCCGCTGGCCCCGGGAAATCCGGGGCCGGCGGCGTCTTCCCACCCGAGTGCCGAACTTCTTTGGATTTTCTTGGCATGGGGTGGATGGGCCGGGGTATACGCGCCCTGCACTGACCACGGAGCAGGGGAGGACTAAGTGTCTACGGCGAGCACGGTCACGACCGCACTCTCACAGCCTGGCACCCGGTGCCTGAGCACTGAGCTGGACCTTCCGGAGGTGACCAACCCCGGGGCAGTCGCCCCGAAGGACGCGCGAGAGATCTCCAGGATCTTCTTTGTGCGGCTCGCCTCGCTCGAAGAGGGCACCCGGGACCACCAGTACGTCCGCAATACGCTGATCGAGCTGAATCTCGCGCTCGTGAAGTACGCGGCCGGGCGTTTTCGCAACCGAGCCGAACAGATGGAAGACATCATCCAGGTCGGCACCATCGGCCTGATCAAGGCGATTGACCGGTTTGAGCTGAGCCGTGAGGTTGAGTTCGCCACCTTCGCCGTCCCGTACATCGTCGGTGAGATCAAGCGGTTCTTCCGGGACACCAGCTGGGCGGTTCATGTGCCCCGCAGGCTCCAGGAGCTGCGCATCGATCTGGCGAAGGCCACCGATGACCTCTCGCAGCGGCTCGACCGCTCGCCGACCATGGCAGAGCTGGCCGAGTACCTCGGAATCGAGGAGCACGAGGTCATCGAGGGCGTCGTCGCCAGCAACGGCTACACGGCCGGTTCGATCGACATCCCGATGGACGACTCGTCCGACAACGCCGCGACACCGCTCTCCGACCGATTGGGAGCCCCGGACGCCGATCTGGAGATCGCGGAGAACGTCCAGGCGCTCAAGCCGCTGATCGAGGAGCTGGACGAGCGGGATCGGAAGATCCTCCAGATGCGGTTCGGCGACGAGATGACCCAGTCGGAGATCGGTGAGGTGCTGGGCGTCTCGCAAATGCACGTATCGCGTCTGCTGACCCGGATCACCACCAAGCTGAGGGAAGGACTGCTCGTCGTCGAGTGAGCCAGCCGACTCGGCGAACCAGTCGCTGAGAACCACCGCCGGGGCCCGGCCGGGCGCTGTCATCCACCGCCCGGACCGTGCCCCGATGCGGATGAACATCCGTGGTCACCGTGCTCCGATGCCCTGCGGTCCCAAGGACCGCAGGGCATCGACGACTGCGGCGGCGATCGCCGCATGCCCCTCGTCATCGGGATGAACACCATCGGTCAGCTGCTGGGGCACCAGCACATCGCGCCCGGGTAGCAGAGCAAGCCATGCGTCGCCCTGCCCAGCCGGTTGCCCCGCGCCGTGAACCTGCCGGGCCACCATGGGGCCCGCGACGGAGCCATCGCTGCCCGTTCTGCGCACGGGCCCGCCGTCGATCCGGTCCAGGACCGCCCGTTCGAGTGCGGTACGCAACTCGGCGAGGGTGGCCCCCAGCCGGTTCGGTGCGTCCTCGGCCGCCGGGCGCAGCACAGGGGAGACCACCAGCAGCGGAGTGCGCGGATGCCCCTGCCTCACCACCGCCAGAAATGTGCGGACCGTCTCGTACATCTGTGCCGGCGAGTACGGCACCTCCGACCAGCAGTTGGTCCCGAAGGCAAGCGTGAGGGCGTCCGCTGGCAAGGTCGACAGCTGCTCCGCGATCGCGGGCTCTCCGTGGGCCGAACCCGCGTACCCCAGATTGACGGTGTCCAGGCCCAGTAGCCGTCCCGCCCGCGCCGGCCAGGAATGAGCGGGGCGAGTGGACCACCATCCCTCGGTGATCGAGTCCCCATGGACCAGCCAGCGCGGTTGGTTGGCGGCGGGGGTGACGGAACCACCGACCGCCCGCAGGCCCAACACCACCGGTGAGCGGGATTCCGGTGGATGCACGATGAAGCGTTCGGAGCTGGCTGCCCGAGTACGGGGGAGGACGAGGGTCGCCACACCTTCGGCGGTTGGTTCGACGAGCGTCTCGGAGACCAGTTCGTCGTTCTGCCAGAGGGCGAAGCAATCCGGCAGTCCCGACGGTCCGTCCGGTGTGTCGTGCAGCGGTGTGCGGTAGTGGATATCGACCGCGTCGGCACCCTTCGCGGTGAACTCCAGCCGCACCCCGATCGGCAGCGCCGCCCTGACACCGGTGTGCCAGGGCAGCCGACCCATGTCAACGGGGTCCGCGCGCACCGGACGCCCCTGGTCGAGCCAGGCCACCCCACGGAGGAACGGGTTTGGGTCCAGCCAGGTCATGGGGCCTCCGGAGGGGCGGTGTGGAGAGGTCGTGCGGTGCCGCGGGACGTTCGCACGGGACCTGATGACGGGTCACGTCGGCTGGATCAAGACTGTCATGGGTGCCGAGGTCCCGGGCGACGCGATGGCTCTGCCTCTGACCGGGCCGTGAGTGGCGGGCCGGATGCCGCGCCGGTGGGGCGAGCCCGCTCCGGGCGGTGGCGCTCGGGCCGGTACGGTCCGGGCGGTTGCCGCTCGGAGCCGGTTCGCATCGGACTGTCGCCGCTCGGTCTGTCGCCGCTCGGGCCGCTTCTCGCCTGGCACACCCCGCGGGAGCGGGCCCGTACGCCCTGCCGCTACGGGTCCGGCCACAAGGCCCCTGGAGATCGCTCGGTGGGATGACGGCTCAGCGCTCCGGCCGTTGCGGACCGCGGACGGCGGGCCCGGTGCGATCGACCCGCGACACCCCTTCGCCGTCGTGCTGGATCATGTCCATGGCCGTGTTCTACTGCGATGACGGCAATCGCCGCTCCGCCCGCACTCCTGCCCGACTCCAGCGAAGAAGTGACCCACCCGCAGTGCGACTCAACGACCTTGACGAACGCATCGTCCACGCCCTCGCGGAGGACGCCCGTCGCTCCTACGCCGATATCGGTTCGATGGTGGGACTGTCGGCTCCCGCGGTGAAACGACGGGTGGACCGGCTGCGTGCCGTGGGGGCCATCACCGGGTTCACCGTACGGGTCGATCCCGCGGCGCTCGGCTGGGAGACCGAGGGATACATCGAGCTGTACTGCCGCAGCAACACTTCGCCCGAGGCCATTGAACGAGGTCTTGAGCGCTACCCGGAAGTCGCCTCCGCCTCGACGGTGACCGGGGAGGCGGACGCGATCGTCCAGGTCTTCGCCTCGGACATGCGCCACTTCGAGCGGGTCCTCGAACGGATCGCCGGCGAGCCCTTCGTCGAGCGGACCAAGTCGGTGCTGGTGCTCTCGCCACTGCTTCGGCGCTTCTCCTCAGGCTCCCCGGCCTGAGGAGAAGCGCCCGGCTGACGGGGAGCCGGGGTTGCTCTGACGCGGGGTCGCTGTTCTTGGCTTCCCCGAAAACAGCCGAGCCCGGTCGAAGGGCCGCTACTCCAGCCGCATCGGGGGCCATCGCGGGGCCTGCCGCCTGCCATCCACCCGTCGGCGGGCCCGGCCGGGGCCGCGCTGGAGAGCGGGTTCCCGCTCCATCGGAACGGGGATCCGCTGTATGGCGCAATGAATCGTCGGATGGGGAGCGATCTACGCAATGGATCGCTCATTGGCGCGCAACGGTCGCGCCTTGTCCCCGTATGAGTCGGACCGTACCGTCATAAACGTCCTTCTCATCCTGAACCGGTCCGTCCGCTGCACCACCGCTCACCCACTTCGTCCGAGGTCAGCCATGTCCACATCGCGTACCTACCGGCCGCACGGCTTCGGCCGGTCGGTTCCCCGGGCCCGGAACCGGCACCCGCGCGACACAGCCTCAGCCCGGGTGGCGCGGCCGCTGGACCACCGGTGCTGTCGCCTGGGACGCGTACGACCGGACGGACGACCGGAGGGCTGAACCGGTCCGCTGGCCGGGGAAACCCGGCTGCCCCAAGCGGCGCCCCGCAAGGCAGTCAGTCAGCCGGCTGACGAACCACTGACGAACCATTGCCGGACCGCTTCCTGACCACTGCCTGACCACTGCCGGACCGCTTCCTGATCACTGACGGACCACTGCCGGACCACTGCCCGACCCCTGGCCGGAGACCGTCCCGTACCTCGGGGGACCGTCCCCGAACCGACGCCTCACCCCATGACACCGGGCAGCCGTTCGACCCCGCTGCCCAGGCCCCGCCCGTACCGCATGTGCAAGGAGTCCGTACCCCATGACGTCCACGGTGCCCACCGCTGTCCAGCACACCGACGCGCAGCCGCCGATCACCATGTTCGGGCCGGACTTTCCCTATGCGTACGACGATTTCCTCGCCCACCCCGCCGGTCTTGGGCAGATTCCCGCCACGGAGCACGGCACCGAGGTGGCGGTGATCGGCGGTGGTCTCTCCGGCCTGGTCGCCGCGTACGAACTGATGAAGATGGGGCTGCGACCCGTCGTCTACGAGGCGGACCAGATCGGCGGCCGGCTGCGGACGGTCGGTTTTGAGGGTTGCGACCCCGAGTTGAGTGCCGAGATGGGGGCGATGCGATTCCCGCCGTCCTCGACCGCGCTTCAGCACTACATCGATCTGGTGGGGCTGACCACCACGCCCTTCCCCAATCCACTGGCCCCCAGCACCCCCTCGACGGTCGTCGACCTCAAGGGCGAATCCCACTACGCCGAGACCATCGACGACCTCCCCCAGGTCTACCGCGATGTGATGGACGCCTGGAACGCCTGTCTGGAGGAGGGGGCCGACTTCTCCGAGATGAATCGCGCCATGCGCGAGCGGGATGTGCCGCGCATCCGGGAGATCTGGGCCCGGTTGGTGGAGAGGCTCGACAACCAGACCTTCTACGGCTTTCTGTGCGACTCCGATTCCTTCAAGTCCTTCCGGCACCGGGAGATCTTCGGCCAGGTGGGCTTCGGTACGGGCGGTTGGGACACGGACTTCCCCAACTCCATTCTGGAGATCCTCCGCGTGGTCTACTCGGAGGCCGACGACCACCACCGCGGGATTGCCGAAGGCAGTCAGCAACTGCCGTTGCGGCTGTGGGAGCGCGCGCCTGCCAAGATCACCTACTGGGCGCCGGGCACTTCGCTCTCCTCGCTCCACGAGGGTGCGCCGAAGCCCGCCGTCACCCGTCTCCACCGCACGGCGGGCAATCGGATCACCGTGACGGACGCGTCCGGTGACATTCGTACCTACCAGGCCGCCGTCTTCACCGCGCAGTCCTGGATGCTGCTCTCCAAGATCGCTTGCGATGACTCGCTCTTCCCCATCGACCACTGGACCGCGATCGAGCGCACCCACTACATGGAGTCGTCCAAGCTCTTCGTTCCGGTGGACCGGCCGTTCTGGCTGGACAAGGACGAGACCACCGGCCGGGACACCATGTCGATGACGCTGACGGACCGTATGACACGTGGCACGTATCTACTGGACAACGGCCCCGACAAGCCAGCCGTCATCTGTCTCTCGTACACCTGGTGTGATGACAGCCTCAAGTGGCTGCCGCTCTCGGCGAAGGAGCGGATGGAGGTCATGCTCACCTCGCTGGGTGAGATCTACCCGAGGGTCGACATCCGACGTCACATCATCGGCAACCCGGTGACGGTGTCCTGGGAGAACGAGCCCTACTTCATGGGCGCCTTCAAGGCGAACCTGCCCGGCCACTACCGCTATCAGCGACGGCTCTTCACCCACTTCATGCAGGATTCGCTGCCCGAGGACAAGCGGGGCATCTTCCTGGCGGGTGACGATATCTCCTGGACCGCGGGCTGGGCCGAAGGCGCGGTGCAGACCGCGCTGAACGCGGTCTGGGGCGTGATGCACCACCTTGGCGGGACGACGGACCCGAGCAACCCGGGACCGGGCGATCTCTATGACGGACTCGCTCCCGTCGAACTGCCGGAGGACTGATGCCCGGCCTGCTCCCGGGGCGCTGACGGCCCGCTGCCGGCGTCCTGGTGATCGCCCTTAGGGGTGGCGTCGGCGTCGGTCAGGAACCTGCTCGACCGATGCCGGGGCCGTGGTGATGCGCACCCTCGCTCGGCGAGGGTTGGACGAAGGATCAGGACCAGGGGGTGAGCAGACAGCGCCCGACGAGTCCTACGCTGGAGTCCAGTCGCCCGCTGAACTCCCTGGACAGTCCCGGCAGCTCCCGGACCCCCCAGAGCAGCCGGGCTGCCGACCACGCCCCGTCCCGGGCCCGGTCAAGGCTCCAGGCACCCACCAGATGGGTGAGCGGGTCGGCGATCTCCAGCAGATCGGGCCCCGGCATCAGATCCTCGCGGATGCGCTCCTCCATCAGGGTGAGGAGGTCGCCGACGCGATCGAACTCGTCCTCCACGTCATCCGGTTCGCACTCAAGCAGTCGGCAGGTGTCGATGACCGCGAGTGCTAGATCGTGCCCGATATGGGCGTTGATACCGGCTAAGGCGAACTGGATCGGGCGTACGCCCGGATGGCCCCGGTACTGGAGCAGCGGGCGCCAGCAGGCAGGCGGCCGGGCGCTCGCTCCCGTCGCGTCCACGGCCTGGAGATAGCGCCGGGCGAAGAGCACATCGAGGGTGATGGCCGTCCGCCGATCGGGGAACCCGCCCGCCGCGATATGCCGCGCGATCTCCTCGGTCACCTGGAGGTAGACGCGGTTGAAGACCGCCACCCCGTCCCGGGCCGGCCACTGTGAGCTCAGCGCTCGCATGCGCTGGACCACCTCTGCCAGGGCGGAGCAGTCCGGGCCCGATGGGGCGGTTTCCTCCCGCGGGTGGCGGGGCGTGACTTCGGTCGCCGCGAACTGTTCCCTCTGCGCCATGGAGGCAGGGTCCCAGCAGTGGGGGCGAGGTTGCGGTTGGCGGCGGGGACTTCCCCACAAAGAGGGATACGGCGCTACGGCTTGCCAGGGCCAGTGGCTGGTGGGGGTCCGTCCGTGGGGGAGCCGGGGTCAGCCGCCGGGTTGGGCGTGGTGGAGTCGTAGGCCGATGTGCCCGAGTCGAGCAAGGGCCTCTGCTGCTTCATATGGGCCGGGGCGAAGGCCCGCAGCACGTGGTAGCCGGTGATGACCACGAGCGTTCCCAGCGCGATCCCACCCAGTTCAAAGGTGTCGCTGATCTTCAGACTGACCCCGCCGACCCCGATGATGATGCCCGCGGCGGCCGGCACCAGATTCAGGGGATTGCTCAGATCGACCTTGGCGTTGATCCAGATCTGTGCGCCGAGCAGTCCGATCATGCCGTAGAGGATCACGGTGATTCCCCCGAGCACTCCACCGGGGATCGCGGCCACCACCGCACCGAACTTGGGGCAGAGGCCGAAGAGCAGGGCGAAGCCGGCCGCCGCCCAGTAGGCCGCGGTGGAGTAGACCCGGGTCGCCGCCATCACCCCGATGTTCTCGGAGTAGGTGGTGTTCGGGGGGCCGCCCACGGCGGTGGAGAGCATGGATGCCGCTCCGTCGGCCGCGATCGCGGTGCCGAGTTTGTCATCGAGCGAGTCGCCGGTCATCTCACCCACGGCTTTGACGTGCCCGGCGTTCTCCGCGATGAGGGCGATCACCACGGGGAGCGCCACCAAGATCGCCGACCACTCGAAGCTGGGGGCGTGGAACGACGGCAGCCCGATCCAGTCGGCGCTGCCCACCCCGGAGAGGTCCAGTCGCCAGTGGTCGACGGCCTCGGCCCCGCCGGCGGGGGAGTGGATCTTACCGAAGACGCGGTCCAGTACCCAGGAGAGCACATAGCCGAAGACCAGGCCGAGGAAGATCGCGATACGGGAGAGGAAGCCGCGGAGGCAGACCACGGCGAGCCCGGTGAACAGCATCACCAGCAGGGCCGTCCACTGGTCCTGTGGCCAGTAGGTGCTGGCGGTCACGGGGGCCAGGTTGAAGCCGATCAGCATCACCACCGCGCCGGTCACGATCGGCGGCATCGCCGCGTGGATGATCCGTGCCCCGAAGCGCTGCACCGCGAGCCCCGCGAGGAAGAGCGCGACACCCACGACGAAGACCGCGCCCGTGACGGTGGCGCTGTCGCCGCCGCCCGCCCGGATGGCGGCGGCGACACCGACGAAGGAGAGCGAGCACCCCAGATAGCTGGGGACGCGACCGCGGGTGGCGAGGAGGAAGATCACCGTCGCCACCCCGGACATCATGATCGCGAGGTTGGGGTCGAGGCCCATCAGAACCGGGGCGACGAAGGACGCGCCGAACATCGCCACCACGTGCTGGGCACCGAGTCCCATCGTGCGGGGCCAGGTGAGCCGTTCCTCGGGGCGTACGACGGCGCCCGGAGCGGGGGTCCGCCCGTCGCCGTGCAGGGTCCAGCGCACGCCGAGATTCACGGTCCGCTCCACTTCCGCAGTCGATGGCGAAGGTCGTTCCAGACCGGCGCACGATCGATGATCGTGAGCAACTGGCGCATGTGTCCGGTGCTCTGGTGACCGGCGCAATCGTAGTAGGACTTTTGGGGCGGAGTCCCCTCCGGTAACTCTGTTATGGATCTCTTCTGGGGCGGCCGCTGATTCGGCGGCGATCGGTCCGACTCATGGATTGAGTTCACACCGTGGAGGCTCGGGCGGGCGACGGATGTCTGAACGCCCCTGGTGGGTCCCCGGTGGCAAGGGCCTGATCACGCGATACGGGGGCATGGCGGACGCGGTGGAGTCGGTCGCGGGTTCCGATGGGCGGTGGGGGAAGGGGCAGCCGCCATCGGGAGTCGGGCCCACGAGCACCGGCTCTCGGCCGCTCCGCCGCCCACCGATCGGCGCGGGTCAGGGGCCGTGCTGTGAGTGCGCCCGCTGGCGAGTGCCCTCCGCGCCCTCGGCTGGAGGGGCCAGTTCTCCGGGCGGGTTCTCCCGAGCCGATTTCAGTACCCCCGCGCCCAGCACCAGCCCCAGCGCGAGCGCCGTCACCAGGGTGAAGGAGAACACCAGGCTGGTCGCGTCGGCCACCGCTCCGATGGCCGAGGGGGCGATCAGTCCCGAGGTGTAGGTGATGGTGGCAACACCCGCGATGGCCTGGCTGGGGTTGGGGCCGCTGCGTCCCGCCGCCGCGAACGCCAGCGGTACGACCACGGCGATGCCGAGTCCGATGAGCCCAAAGCCCACCAGCGCCAGCAGGGGATGTGGGGCCGCGACCACCAGCAGTCCGCCCAGCGTCGCGAACACTCCGCCCCCGCGAACCGTGCGTACCGGTCCGAACCGGTCGACGATCCGATCGCCGGCGAGCCGTGCCACGGCCATCGTCAGGGCGAAGGCCGTGGTGGAGGCCGCGGCGAGCCCCGCCGAAGAGTCGTACTCGTCCCGGAGGTAGACGGCCGACCAGTCAAGGCTCGCCCCCTCGGCGAACACCGCGCAGAACCCGATCAAGCCGTAGACCAGCGCTGATTTCGGCGGTAGGGCAAACCGTGGCGGTGGGTCCTCTTCGGGTGCGCTGTGGATGTCGAGTACGCGTTTGCAGGCGGCCAGTCCGACAGCGGTGAGGAGCAGGGCGGCGATGGTGTGATGGAGTGGTGCGCTGACGTCCAGATGAGCGGCGAGCGTGCCGCCCGCTGAGCCGATCAACGCACCCGTGCTCCACATGCCGTGCAGGCTGGACATGATGGAGCGGCCCCACTTGTTCTCGGTTTCCACCCCGAGCGCGTTCATCGCCACATCGGACATGCCGGCCGCGTTGCCCATCAGGAAGAGCGCTCCGCAGAGGGTCAGCATGTTGGAGGCCAGGGACGGCAGGATCAGTGCCAGTGTCCACAGACTGAGCAGTCCGCTGAGTGCGCTGCGGGCGCCGAAGCGGTGCATGATTCGCCCCGCGAGCGGCATCGTCAGCGACGCACCGAGGGCGGGAAAGGCCAGGGCGAGGCCGAGTTGGCCGGCGCTGATGGCTGTGTGGTCCTGAATCCATGGGATACGTGTAGCAAAGCTGCCGGTCACGGCGCCGTGTGCGCAGAAGACGACGGCGATGGCCAACCGCGCCCGCTTCAGCCGCTGTCGTTCCCGGGCTGCTGCCAAGGTCATGGCGATACCCCTCCCCGTTGGTGGCGTGAAAAGAAACTATCAGGAAGCCTGCCTGTTAAATAGTGGGCTCGTCAATCTGAAAAGATTGGGCCCATGCCCGCATCTCCGAGCACCGCCCGGGCCATCAACGACCGGGTGGCGCTTCAACTGCTCCAGCAAGAAGGCCCGTTGACGGCAGGTCAGCTCAAGACCAGGACCGGGCTCTCCCGCCCCTCCGTCGCCGACCTCGTCGAACGCCTCCAGCGATCGGGGCTGATCCAGATCGTGGGCGAGTCCGGCGCGGAGCGCCGGGGCCCCAATGCCCGCCTCTACGGGATCGTCGCCGACCGCGCCCATCTCGCAGCGCTTGATATCCGAACCCAGAGCGTCTCCCTCATCGTCGCCGATCTCCTGGGCACCACACTCGCTGAGGCATCCATGCCCATCGACGGCGACGTCGGCACCGAGCCCACCGTCGAGCGGGTCGCCGCACTGCTCGAACGCACGGTGCGGGAGGGGGGCGCCCACCGGCTGCACAGCGTCTGCGTGGGAATGCCGGGACTGATCGATCCCAGCACCGGCGAACTGCGCAACACCACGGGGCTGCCTCGCTGGCACCGGCAGTTGGTGGCCGCCCTCCAGGAGCGGCTTCCGGCCCGGATCGTCCTGGAGAACGAGACCAACCTGGCCGGAGTCGCCGAACAGCGCGCCGGCGCCGGGCGTGGGCACGACACCTTTGTCTTCCTCTGGCTCGGCGATGGAGTGGGCGCCGCGCTCTTCCTCGACGGCAGGCTGCGCAGGGGGCTCTCAGGCGGGGCCGGCGAGATCGGCTTTCTGCCCGTGCCCGGTACGGGCGGGCTACCGTCGGCGACGGACTGCGGCGGCGGATTCCACTCCCTGGGCGGCGCCACAGCGGTCTTCGCCCTCGCCGAGGAGCAGGGGATCGATGCCCGCGGCATCCTGGGGATCACGGCGTCCGAGGCCCGGGGCGCGGCCGCCGCCGCCCTGGTCACCGAGGCCATCGCCGCAGGGCGGGACGGGTTCCTCGACGCCCTTGCCCTGCGGCTGGCACTGGCCGCGGCGGCGGTCGTGTCCATCGTGGACCCGGGGCAGCTGGTGCTCGGTGGGGAGATGGGGCTGGCCGGGGGCATGGAACTCGCCCTGCGCGTGGAGTCCCAGCTCGCCGGACTGATCCCGCTACCCACGCAGGTGCGCCCCGGGGAACTCGGTGGGACAGCGGTCCTGCGGGGCGCGCTGCTCACGGCCCGCGATGTGGCTCAGGAGGATCTCTTCGGCCCGGGCGGCTGAGCTCCGCTGCCATGCCTCTTCGGAGCCGATCCAGCCGGACCTGGCCCTGAGCCTCGTACGCCTTCCGGGGCGGCCGGACCCGGGCCCCAGCCCCGTACCCTTCCGAGGCACCGACCGACCGCCATCCGCCGAGGGGGCATGGACACCGCGGACCTGGGGTGTGGCCCACATACGCCAACCAACCAGCCAGCAGGGCGAGGACGAGGCCCGCCGATGACTTACTTCCCCAGGGGCTGGGTGAAACGCAGAAAATTGCCAGCGGGGTCGCGGAACCCGCAGTCGCGGACACCGTAGGGCTGGTCTGTCGGCTCCTGGAGCACCTCGCCGCCCGCGGCGCTGATGCGCTCGAAGGTCGCGTCACAGTCGTCCGTCGCGAAGATCACGCCCCGCAACAGGCCCTTGGCCATCAGTTCCGCCATGGCCTGCTTGTCCGCCGGTGAGGCGTTCGGATCGGCGAGGGGCGGTTCCAGGACGATGTTCACATCGGGCTGCGACGGCGCGCCGACGGTCACCCAGCGCATCCCCTCGAAGCCGACGTCATTGCGTACTTCGAGGCCGAGCACATCGCGGTAGAAGGCAATCGCCTTGTCGTGATCGTCGACGGCGATGAAGCATTGGGAAAGCTTGATATTCATGCCGTTCACGCTACTGGTGAGCCGTGTGCTGCGCTTCTCCGTTTCTGACCGGCTGTTCTGCGTTTCTGACCGGCCGGGTGTGGATCTTGGCGATGCAGGCCGGGATGGCGGCGCCATCCTCATGGCTGCGGGCCCGGTAGGCGCTCGGGGTCTCGCCTACCAACTGGGTGAAGCGCGAACTGAACGACCCCAGCGACATACAGCCGACCGCGAAGCAGACCTCGGTGACCGTCAGGTCCCCGCGACGCAGTAGGGCCTTGGCGCGCTCGATGCGGCGGGTCATCAGATAGCTGTACGGACTCTCGCCGTAGGCGGCGCGGAAGCTCCGGGAGAAATGGCCGGACGACATCAGGGCGTCCCGCGCCAGCGCCGGGACGTCGAGCGGCTCGGCGTAGTCGCGGTCCATCCGGTCGCGGGCTCGCCGCAGCCGGACGAGGTCATCGAGATCCTGCCGTTTCACCGGGTCAGTTTCCCACAGCGTTCCCGCCGCGTCCGATGCCGGCGACGGGACCGTCGGCGGCACCCCGGAACCGGAGCCGACCGAGGACGAGCCAAGACGCACTGCTCGCAGCTTTGAGCGGCGCCCCGGGCAACGACGAACGACCGCGAGGTGCGTATGCGCCGCGATCACGGCCGCAACGCATGGGCACTTTCCCCAGGGGGGAGAGCGCTGCCTGCCCGCCCTCCTCGAACAGGTACCGCTACCAGCCGAGTGGGATGAGTGAGAACAGCGGGTGGGAAGGTCTGACGAGAGACGAGAGCGCATCGGTCAGGTGCCGACGTACTCCGCGAGATGCTCACCGGTGAGGGTGGAGCGGGCGGCGACGAGGTCGGCGGGTGTGCCCTCGAAGACGATCTGACCACCGTCATGACCGGCGCCGGGGCCGAGATCGATGATCCAGTCCGCGTGCGCCATGACCGCCTGGTGGTGTTCGACGACGATGACCGATTTGCCGGAGTCAACAAGCCGGTCGAGCAGACCGAGCAACTGCTCCACATCAGCGAGATGGAGGCCGGTGGTCGGCTCGTCGAGGACGTAGACACCGCCCTTGCCGGCCATATGGGTGGCCAGTTTGAGGCGCTGGCGCTCGCCTCCGGACAGCGTGGTGAGCGGCTGGCCGAGGCTGAGGTAGCCGAGTCCGACGTCGGCGAGTCGGTCGAGAACGCGGTGCGCGGCGGGTGTGTGGGCCTCACCGGCACCGAAGAACTCCTCCGCCTCCGTCACCGACATCGCGAGCACCTCGCTGATGTCGCGGCCACCGAGGTGGTACTCCAGTACCGACGCCTGGAACCGTTTCCCCTCGCACTCCTCGCAGACGGTGGCGACGCCGGCCATCATCGCCAGGTCGGTGTAAATGACGCCGGCGCCGTTGCAGTTGGGGCAGGCACCCTCCGAGTTGGCGCTGAACAACGCCGGCTTCACACCGTTGGCCTTGGCGAATGCCTTGCGGATCGGATCGAGCAGCCCGGTGTAGGTCGCCGGGTTGCTCCGCCTGGAGCCGCGGATCGCGCCCTGGTCGATCGACACCACATCCTCGCCGGCGGGGATGGACCCGTGTACGAGCGAGCTCTTGCCGGAGCCCGCGACACCGGTGACCACGGTGAGCACCCCGAGGGGGACATCGACGTCGACATCGCGCAGGTTGTGCGTGGTCGCACCGCGGATCTCCAGGGCGCCGGTGGGTTTGCGCACCGTCTCCTTGAGGGTGGCCCGGTCATCGAAATGCCGGCCGGTGATGGTGCCGGCCACCCGCAGTCCCTCCACGGTGCCCTCGAAGCAGACGGTGCCGCCCGCCGTACCGGCGCCGGGACCGAGGTCGACGACATGGTCGGCGATGGCGATCGTCTCCGGTTTGTGCTCCACGACGAGCACGGTGTTGCCCTTGTTCCGCAGCCGCAGCAGCAGGTCGTTCATCCGCTGGATGTCATGGGGGTGCAGACCGACGGTGGGTTCGTCGAAGACATAGGTGACATCGGTGAGCGAGGAGCCGAGATGGCGGATCATCTTGACGCGCTGCGCCTCGCCGCCCGACAGGGTGCCCGATGACCGGTCGAGCGAGAGGTAGCCGAGGCCGATCTCCACAAAGGAGTCGAGGGTGTCCTGGAGCGCGGTGAGCAGCGGTGCCACCGGGGGTTCGCGCAGGCCACGGACCCATTCGGCCAGGTCCCTGATCTCCATGGCGCAGGCGTCGGCGATGGACTTCCTCTTGATCTTCGACGATCGGGCGGCCTCGCTGAGTCGGGTTCCTGCGCAGTCGGGGCAGGTGGTGAAGGTGACCGCCCGGTCCACGAACTCCCTGATGTGCGGCTGCATCGCCTCCCGGTCCTTGGAGAGGAACGACTTCTGGATCTTGGGGATCAGCCCCTCATAGGTGAGGTTCACGCCCTCGACCTTCACCTTGATCGGCTCGTGGTGGAGGAAGTCCCGCATCTCCTTCCTGGTGAACTGGGCGATCGGCTTGTTCGGGTCGAGGAAGCCGGACTCGGCATAGGTCCGCACGGTCCACCAGCTGTCCGACTTCCAGCCGGGGATGGTGAACGCGCCCTCGGCGATCGACTTGGAATCGTCGTAGAGCTGGGTGAGGTCGATATCGGAGACCGCGCCCCGGCCCTCGCACCGCGGACACATGCCGCCGGTGCGGTTGAAAGTGGCCTTCACCGTCCTCTTGGCGCCTCGCTCGACGGTGATCGCACCGCTCGCCCGCACCGAGGCGACATTGAAGGCGTAGGCGCTGGGCGAGCCGATGTGCGGCTTACCGAGTCGGCTGAAGAGGATGCGCAGCATCGCGTTGGCGTCGGTGGCGGTGCCGACCGTGGAGCGGGGGTCGGCGCCCATCCGCTGCTGGTCGACGATGATCGCGGTGGTCAGCCCGTCGAGTACATCGACCTCCGGCCGCGCCAGCGTCGGCATGAAGCCCTGTACGAAGCTGCTGTAGGTCTCGTTGATCAGCCGCTGTGACTCGGCGGCGATCGTGTTGAACACCAGCGAGCTCTTGCCCGAGCCGGAGACACCGGTGAAGACGGTCAGCCGGCGCTTCGGGATCTCGATGCTGACGTCCTTGAGGTTGTTCACCCGGGCGCCGTGCACGCGGATCAGGTCGTGGTTGTCGGCGATGTGCGGCGCAGGCGACTGCCGCTCCGTCCTCTTGGCCATGCTGATCGTGTCTCCATCTGTGAGGCGGGGTCACCTGTGCGGTCTCCGTCGGCGTCGCCCAGTTCGATCTAACCAGCTTTGAGTAGTACGTCTGGTTCCCGCGATACGTCTGGTTCGTCGGTCCGGTCGCCGCAACGGTCCGCTGTCTCCGGGAGCCAGGCTAGGGGCCGCTCCGGGACCGTGCTTCTCGATTCCTGACCGGTTCGGCCTGCCGTTCCGGCTCCTACGCCGGCTGTTCCGCGTCGCACGCCCCGCAGGGTGCCTCCGCCCCAGTTGGCCGGCCCCCAGCGTTGCTGTACCGCACACCGACCGCCTGGGCGAACTGCCGCCGAGGGGGCCCGGTCACGCCTGGTCGACCGCGAAGCCGATCTCGGCGCACCCGGTAGGGGCATCGAATACTCGCCAAAGTGGAGATGCTGGGCGTCCGGCTTCGCCAGCTGGCCGATGGGTTCGCCATCGGTAGCCGACACCTCGGTGGTTGAGCCTCCCGGTCCAGGAGGGGTGGTGCGGACGGGGGCTCCGGGTGGTGGCTCCCAGGGGCTTCGCGGTTCCCGCTCATTCCCGGCCGCGCGGGCTGGGGTCACCGTGCTCGACGGCGCCCACCGCGGAAACCGCGCGGTCCGGCCCCGGGGGCGACGGAGTCAACAGCGGGCTGTCGTCCGGTGGCGCGTGGCGTGTTCTCCGCTGTATGGCCGCTCCGAAGCCGCCCTGTGTGTCCGTGCTCCTGCCCCCGTCACCAAGATCGTGCCCGTACCCGTGGTCCGACGGTCGAGGTGGTTTCCCGCGTCCGGGCGAGGGTGGGAGGCCGGAAGTCATGGAAGCCCGACGGCGGCAAGGGCCGGGACTCCGCCGCCGGGCGTCCACACCCCGCGCGCGCGGAGATGCCGCAGACATTAAATGGACTAGACCAGAGGGGTCAATAGGCCGGGGCAAGCTGTGGCAACCCGGGTTAAGCGGAGGATTGGCTACCGCTATCGGGTTGTCAAGAGGTCGCTGTGAGTCACTCCACATTCCCTCACTTGTCTGGCCCATGGGGCCTCATGGCACACTGGCCTTGTATCAGCAGCAAGCGCACTCCGGGGTCGGTGAAATTCCGAACCGGCGGTTATAGTCCGCGACCCGTCCACTGCCAGTGGCCGGTTGACCAGGTGAAATTCCTGGACCGACGGTTAAAGTCCGGATGGGAGGCAGTGCGCGGCGGGTGGCCCATTCCGGTCCGCAGGCCGTCATCAGCTGATCGCCCGCGTGGGCGGTCGGTGTAACTGGCGGTTCGGCGCGGTCCAGAGCCCGGCGTCCCGTTCTCTGTCGTCATCGACAGGCCCCGGAGTCCATGCCCGAAAGGCAGGAGGACCCGGTGGCCACCACGGCCGACATCACCGCCATGCGGCGCGCGATCGCCCTCGCCGCCCGCGGGCTCGGCTCCACCAGCCCCAACCCGGTCGTCGGATGCGTCATCACGGACGCCTCGGGCAGGACCGTTGGCGAAGGCCATCACCAGCGAGCGGGCGGCCCGCACGCCGAGGTCAACGCCCTACGGGCGGCGGCTGGCCGGGCCCGCGGTGCCACCGCGTACGTCACACTCGAACCCTGTAACCACACCGGCCGCACCGGCCCCTGTGCCCAGGCGTTGATCGAGGCCGGCGTCCAGCGCGTTGTCCATGCGGTCAGCGACCCCACCCCACAGGCCACCGGGGGCGCCGACACCCTGCGGGCCGCCGGCGTGCGGGTGGAGCACGGCCTCCTCGGCGCCGAGGCCGAAGCCGGCAACACCGCCTGGCTCACCTCCGTACGCCTCGGCCGCCCGCATGTGAGCTGGAAGTACGCCGCCACCCTCGACGGCCGGATCGCGGCCCTGGACCGCAGCAGCCGCTGGATCACCTCGCCCGAGTCCCGCGCTGATGTCCACCGGCTGCGCGCCGAGTGCGACGCGGTGGTCGTCGGATCAGGTACGGCCCGCGCCGACGACCCCCATCTCGCCGTGCGCGGGATTCCGGGCGCGGTACAGCCGCTGCGCGTCGTCATCGACACCGAAGGCACCGCCGTGCGGCCCGGCGCCCGGGTCCTGGACGATGCGGCCCCCACCCTGATCGCGGTCGCCGACGATGTCCACCCGGTCCTTCCCGAGGCCATCCGGCTCCCGAGGGGCGAACGAGGCGTATCCCTACCGGCGCTCCTGGACGCCCTCCAGCAGCGCGGGGTCCGCTCCGTACTGCTCGAAGGCGGCCCCACCCTGGCCGGAGCCTTCGCCGCGCTCGGCGCGATCGACAAGGTCATCGGCTACCTCGCCCCCGTACTCCTCGGCGCGGGGCCCACGGCCCTCGCCGACGCAGGAATCTCCACGATCGGCGAAGCGTTGCGGCTCGACATGACCGAGACCGTACGCATCGGACCCGATCTCCGGATCACCGCCATCCCCTCGACCGCCCCCAAGGAGCGCTGAAGTGTTCACCGGAATCGTTGAAGAACTGGGTGAGGTCACCGCCGTCGAGAACCTCGGCGACTCCTCCCGCTTCCGACTGCGCGGACCCCTGGTCACCGACGGCGCACGACACGGCGACTCCATCGCCGTCAACGGCGTCTGCCTCACCGTGGTGGAGACACAGGACGGCGAGTTCACCGCCGACGTCATGGCCGAAACCCTCAAACGCTCCAGCCTCGGCGCCCTGACCGAGGGCTCCCGCATCAACCTGGAGCGCCCCATGGCCCTCGGCGGACGCCTCGGCGGGCACATCGTGCAGGGCCATGTCGACGGAGTCGGCACGGTCGTCGAACGCACCCCGTCGGAGCACTGGGAGGTCGTGAAGGTCTCCCTCCCCGCGGGCTTGGCCCGCTATGTCGTGGAGAAGGGCTCCATCACCGTCGACGGTGTCAGCCTCACCGTGGTGGACGCCGGCCCCGACTACTTCACGGTCAGTCTGATTCCGACCACCCTCGCCCTGACCACACTCGGTGTGAAACAGCCCGGTGACCCGGTCAACCTCGAGGTCGACGTCATCGCCAAGTACGTCGAGCGGCTCCTGGGCGCGCACACCGGAGACACGGCCCGATGAACGCACTGTCCTGGTTGAACGCCGAGGCCTTCACCGCCTTCGGACAGACCATCATCTGGTCCGACATGATCGGCAACCTCATGGGTCTTCTCGCTCTCGCCCTCGGCTGGCGGCGCTCGATCTGGACGTGGCCCACCCAACTCCTGTCCGGTGCCATTCTGGTCACCGCCTACGCCTCCGCCCAGCTGGCCGGGGGAGTGGGAAAGCAGTTCCTGGTCATCCTGGTCGCGCTCTGGGGCTGGCAGCAGTGGACCCGGGGTCGACACGGCGCACCGGACGGCTCCATCGCCGTTCGCTTCGCCACCTGGAAGGAGCGCGGCTTCCTCGCCGGGGGCGCCGTCGTCGGGACGCTCGCGGTGGGCGGGCTCTTCACCCTCTACCCCGCACTGTCCTGGAGCCCCTGGGCCGACGCCTACATCTTCGTCGGCACCCTGATCGCGATGATCGCGCAAGCCCGCGGTCTGATCGAGTTCTGGTTCGCCTGGCTGCTTGTCGACCTGGTCGGTGTGCCGCTCGCCTTCAGCAGCGGCCTCGCCTTCTCCGGCCTGGTCTACGTCGTCTACTTCGCGCTGGTCCTGTGGGGGCTGCGCGAGTGGTGGCTGCGCTCTCGTACCCCGGTTCTGGAAGGAGCCCCGGCATGACCTCCCATCCGCTCCCCGTCCCATCTCCCCAACCCACTCCACGAGGGACCCCGCGGGACGCGCCCGAGGTGGCCGATGGTGCCGCCGGTCCGCTGCCGACAACCCCCAGCTGGTACCCCCTCGACGCCGGGGACGACCTCGCCCTCGACTCCGTCGAACAGGCCATCCGCGATATCGCGGCCGGCCGGCCCATCGTCGTCGTCGACGACGAGGACCGGGAGAACGAAGGCGATCTCGTCATCGCCGCGGAGAAGGCCACCCCCGAGATCATCGCCTTTATGATGAGCGAGTGCCGCGGGCTGATCTGCGCACCCATGGAGAGCGACGAACTGGACCGACTCGAACTTCCCCAGATGGTCGAGCGGAACACCGAGTCCCTCCAGACCGCCTTCACCGTCTCCGTCGACGCCGCCCCCACCTATGGCATCAGCACCGGAATCTCCGCCGCCGACCGTGCCACCACCCTCCAACTGCTGGCGAGCGGCACCGCCGAGCCGGATGACTTCGTCCGCCCCGGCCATGTCTTCCCGCTGCGCGCCCGGCCCGGGGGAGTCCTGGTCCGCAACGGCCACACCGAAGCAGCCGTCGATCTCGCCCGGCTCGCCGGACTCCGCCCGGCCGGAGCCATCGTGGAGATCGCCGGCGAGGACGGGGCGATGCTCCGACTGCCCGAACTGGTTCCCTTCGCCCGTAAGCACGGTCTGACGATCATCTCCATCGAGGATCTGATCGCCTACCGCCGCGCCGCCGAACCCGCCGTCAGGCGCGAGGCCGAGGTGGACCTCCCCACCGCCTTCGGCCGGTTCACCGCCTACGGCTATCGCTCCCTCGCCGACGGTGTCGAACACGTCGCCCTCGTCCACGGCGAGGTCGGCGACGGTGAGGACCTGCTGGTGCGGGTCCACTCCGAATGCCTGACCGGCGATGTCTTCCACTCGCTGCGCTGCGACTGCGGCCCCCAGCTCCAGGCATCCATGGAGCACATCACCCGCGCCGGCCGCGGGGTCGTCGTCTATCTCCGTGGCCATGAGGGCCGCGGCATCGGCCTGATGTCCAAGCTCCAGGCGTACGAACTCCAGGAGCGCGGACGCGACACCCTCGACGCCAACCTGGAACTCGGGCTCCCCGCCGACGCCCGCGACTACGCCGCAGGCGCCCAGATCCTGGTCGACCTCGGCGTCCACAGCCTCCGGCTGATGACCAACAACCCCGACAAGATCGCCGCCCTGATCGGGCACGGTCTGATCGTGCACGGCCGGGAAACGATGCCCGTCCACGCGGGCGAGCACAACCTCCGCTACCTGCGGACCAAGCGCGACCGGATGGGGCACGATCTGCCCTGGCTCGAAACCTCCGCCGCGCCCACCTGCGGCAACCAGTAGTCACCCCCAGCAGACCACCCACCCCAGCCAACCCACCCCAGCCAACAACCGAGGAGAAGCGTGAGCGGCCACGGCGCACCCGAACTGTCCGTACGCAACTGTCAGGACCTCCGTGTCGCGGTCATCGCGGCCCAGTGGCACGAAAAGGTCATGGACGGTCTCGTCAACGGCGCGCTCCGCGCCCTCGGCGAGTTGGGCATCGATGAACCCACCCTGCTCAGGGTGCCCGGGAGCTTTGAACTTCCCGTCGTGGCGAAGGTCCTCGCAGGCCGCGGCTATGACGCGATCGTCGCTCTCGGGGTGGTCATCCGCGGCGGCACTCCGCACTTCGAGTATGTGTGCCAGGGCGTCACCCAGGGCCTGACCCAGGTCGCCGTCGACACCGGAGTCCCCATCGGCTTCGGGGTGCTGACCTGTGACACCGAGGAGCAGGCACTGGCCCGGGCGGGCATCGAAGGGTCGTCCGAGGACAAGGGCCATGAGGCGGTGACCGCGGCCGTCGCCACCGCCGCCACATTGCGCACCGTCAGCGAACCCTGGCGCTGAGGAGTCGCTTCGGACCCCGTACCCTGAGACCATCATGGCGAACAAAACCTTCGAAGAACTCTTCGCGGAGCTCCAGCTCAAGGCGGAGAACGGCGACCCTGCCACCTCCCGTACCGCCGAGCTCCTGGACAAGGGCGTCCATGCCATCGGCAAGAAGGTCGTCGAGGAGGCCGCCGAAGTCTGGATGGCCGCCGAGTACGAGGGCAAGGAAGCCGCCGCCGAGGAGATCTCCCAGCTGCTGTACCACGTCCAGGTGATGATGGTCGCGCGCGGGATCTCCCTCGACGATGTCTACGCCCACCTCTGAGCACACAGCTCCGCCCGTTCTTTACTCGTACCGCCCTTTCACCCGCACATCACGTTAGGAAGCCGACCTCATGCTGCGCATCGCCGTCCCCAACAAGGGTTCACTGTCCGGACCTGCGTCGGCGATGCTCCATGAGGCCGGCTACCAGCAGCGCAAGGAGTCCAAAGAGCTCGTACTCGTCGATCCCGAGAACGACGTCGAGTTCTTCTATCTGCGCCCGCGGGACATCGCGATCTACGTCAGCTCAGGCCGACTCGACATCGGCATCACCGGCCGCGACCTACTCCTTGACTCCGGTGCCAACGCCGAGGAGATCCTCCAGCTCGGCTTCGCCCGCTCCACCTTCCGCTACGCCACCAAGCCGGGCACGGCCGACGGCGTCGCCGACTTCGGCGGGATGACCGTCGCCACCTCCTACGAGGGGATCGTCGCCAAGCACCTCGCCGACAGCGGTGTCGACGCCTCCGTCGTCCACCTCGACGGGGCCGTCGAGACCGCGATCGAACTGGGCGTCGCCCAGATCATCGCCGATGTGGTCGAGACCGGGACATCGCTTCGCAACGCCGGCCTGGAGGTGATCGGGGAGCCGATCATGACCTCCGAGGCCGTGGTCATCCGACGTGTCGGGGCCGACGCGACGGACCCGAAGGTCCAGCAGTTCCTCCGCCGCCTCCAGGGCGTCCTGGTGGCCCGGAGCTACGTGATGATGGACTACGACTGCCGGGTCGAGCACCTGGAGCAGGCCGTCGCCCTCACCCCCGGCCTGGAGTCCCCGACCATCTCCCCGCTGCACCACGAGGGCTGGGTCGCCGTGCGCTCCATGGTCGCCGCCAAGGAAGCCCAGCGCACCATGGACGATCTCTACGACCTCGGCGCCCGGGCCATCCTCACCACCGCCATCCACGCCTGCCGGCTCTGAGGGACCACCGACACCATGCCCACCCCCACATCGCCCTCCCCCGCGCTCCCGGTCACCTTCCGGCCGACGCAGACCCGTATCGTCCTGCTGACCATCGGCGCGGTGATGTTCATCGTGATCACCGCCATCGCCGTGACCCTGGAACGCCTGAGCCCGGGGGAGCGCATCAGCTTCGTCTTCACCGCGCTGCTCTTCCTCGGCGGGCTCTGGCTGCTCAGCCGCCCGAAGGTCGTCGCCGACGAGAACGGCGTCACCGTCGTCAACATCACCCGCGTCCGTCGACTGGAGTGGGCGGAGATCCTTCGGGTCAACCTCCGCCCGGGCGACCCCTGGGTCTTCCTCGACCTCAGCGACGGCAGCAGCCTCCCGGTCCTCGGCATCCAGCCGGGCATCGCCAGGGAACGGGCCATCACCGACGCCCGCGCCCTGCGCGCGCTCGCCGATGCTCGCGGAGGCAGCGCCGAACAGCGCTGACCGTTCGGGTGGCCGGGCCGATGCTCGGCCACCCCTCCCGGTTTCCTCGCACCGTGGAACCGCGCTGAGAGCAGGGGTGCGTGCCGAGTGCCACAGCCCGCCGCGCCCGACGCCGTACGCACCCCCGGAGACGTGCTAGCCCAGCGGGGGTTCCTGGGGACGCCGCAGCGGACCGCGCCCGGAGAGGACCTCCCCGTACGCCTGCATCAGATCGGGCAGCCGCAGAGTGGCCAGATCATCGCGGGTCGGGGTGCCCGGGTAGCCGGACAGACGCAGATCGCGGTAGGCACAGCTCTTCTCGTACAGCGTGCGCAGAAAACGGCCATTGCCCAACTCGTCGATCCAGCTCTGATCCACGACATGGCCGCTGATCGAGCGCAGTTCGTCCACCGACTCCTCGTCCCACATATCGCCGTTCTCCGCGGCCAGCACCTCACCGATCGCCGTCAACTCCAGCGGACGGTAGGAAGGGAAGTCGACCCGCGTGGTGAAGCGCGATGTCAGCCCGGGGTTGGTGGCCAACAGCCGATCCATGCCCTCGGGATAGCCGGCGAGGATCACCACCAGATGATCGCGATTGTCCTCGGCGCGTTTGAGCAGCACCTGGAGTGCCTCATCGCCGTAGGCGTCGCCCTTGGAGTAGCCCGTGTTGGAGAGGCTGTACGCCTCATCGACGAAGAGCACACCGCCGAGCGCGGAGTCGATCAGCTCATTGGCCTTGACCGCGGTCTGCCCCAGGAACTCGCCCACGAGGTCCGAGCGCTGCGCCTCGACCAGATGGTCACCGCCCAACAGCCCGAGGGCGTAGAACACCCGCCCCAGAATGCGGGCGACCGTGGTCTTGCCCGTACCGGAGGGACCGGAGAAAATGAAGTGGCGTTTCGGCGGCTGGACCGGGAGCCCCTGACCAGCCCTGAGCCGGGCCATCTCCAACTGCGCGGACAACGCCTTGACCTGCCGTTTCACCGGTTCCATGCCCACCATCCGCTCCAGCTCGGAGAGCGCCTCGGCCAAGAGGCCGGGATCGGTGGGGCCCGCGGGAAAGAGCGGCGGCGCCGGCTGTCGGGGTACCACCGCGCGCTGACGGATCGCGTCGGACACGGGCGCGGAAGGCACCGAACCGGGCAGCTGGGTTCCCGGCTCGGCGCCCACGACGGTCTCCGCCGCGGTGGGGTCGCCTTCCGACGCCTCAGCGGTCTCCTGGCCGAACCCGGCGAAGGACACGGCCAGCCCGCCCGGCGGGTCGGGGTCGTCAACCCCGTCAAAGCCGTCGAGGCTGCCGAGACCGTCGAGTTCGGAGATGGCCGCGAGCCGGGCGGAGGTGTCCATGAAAGCCGGGTCGATCCGGTGCACCGCTCGATACAGCGGTAGCGCGGCGGCACTGCGCCCCGATCCCTCACGGGCCCTCGCCAGCCAGTAGCGCAACTCCTTGCGCTGGGGCTGCTCACTGCGGCAGCGCATCAAGGCGGTGGCGAGCAACGGTTCGGCCTGCCGGTACATCTCCAGCCGCACCCTGGCCATGCCGCCGAAGAGCCCGGCCTCGATCCCCAGCAGCGGATCGCTGACCAGGGGTTCGGTATGTCGTACGAGCTGTTCCCAGTCCTTGACCAGATAGGAGCGGCAGGCGTGCAGAAACCGGACCTGAGCGTCGGCGTCGATCGGGGGCAGCCCGGCGAGTGCCCGATCCAGCTCCGGCACATGGCGGCCGTCGAGCCAGTGGGAGGCATGGGCGAGCAGGAGATCGCGAGGGCTCTCCAGGACCGGCTGCACCCACCAGCCCAGCCAGTACCAGGAGTTAAGGGTGCGATGGTGTCGGGAGCGCTGTTCGCCGAAACGGTCGCGGGCCCGGTACATCCGCAGCAGCGCGGTGGTGGTGTCCACCCGGAGCGCGTGCAACCCCAGCCAGCCGTCGGCCATCTGCGGATCGAGTCGCACGGCGGTGCGAAACTCCTCCTCGGCTTGGGGGTAGGCCCCCATGGTGTACGCGTCCACGCCGCGCAACCAGGCCCGCTCGGCTGGGACCGGTGCGCCCTGTGTGCCGATGTCCATCAGTCCCCCACAAAGAGCACCTGCGATGCCGGTGGTCCCCCGCCGGGTGGGCGGCGCGGGAAACGCATTGAACCGCCTTGCCGCGGACGGGAATTGACCACCACCGCAGAGCATCGTACCTGCGCAAGGTCGCCCAGCTTAAGGCTGCCGTGAAGTGATCCGGATCGCGGTAACCGAGGGTGAAAAAGGCCGGTAGACGCGATGTGGGGAAAGGGCAGAACGAAGCCCCCGGTCACGGGGGAACAACCGGGGGCTTCGCGTCCTTGGGCGACTGAAAAGCCGCACATTGAGAACGTAAGACCTCTACGCCTGGTCGGTCAAGCAGAGTTCAGACAGTCTTCCGGCAGATTTCCGGCTGGTCGATAGGGGATTAATTCCGATTACAGAGTGTGAAGATACGTTTCAATTCTGAGGTGATAGCGGGTCCTGGAAGTACCTCATATCCCTCAGGTCGCTCCCGCACCAGCGCTTGGGCGAAAGGGCGCGAAGGGTCGGCCGAGAAGTGCCGTGTCTCCGCCGCCGTCCAGCCGTCCCAGAAGCCGCTGAGCGCGTCTCCGTCCCGCTCGCGGCCCCGTCGCCATGAGTCCGCCGCGTCCCGCTCCATCCAGAGCAGTCCCGCCAACCAGGGCCGCAGCGCGAGCCGACCGGCCCCCACCCCTTCGATCAGGATGACGGGGGCGGTAGCCAGCCGGCGGGGTCGGCCGAAATGGCGCGCGTCCCAGTCGTAGGGGCGGTAGTGCGCCGGGCGCCCCTCGGACAGCGGTCGAATCACCTGCGTGATCATCCGGTCCGTCCAGCCGAAGAGCTCCCGATGGCTGGCGAGGTCATCCAGATGAAGCACCGGTACCGGCTCGGAGTCCGTCCCGAGTGCCGCTGCCAGTCGGGCGGCGAAGGTGCTCTTGCCCGACCCGGCGTGCCCGTCGACGCCGATCAGCCGCATCGGCCCGCAGGAGGGCGGCAGGGCGCGCAGTCCTGTGCCCAGTCGGTCGAGATCTTCCACCCGACCACCCTACGGCCTGCCCTCGCAGGTCATACCGGTCGACCAGACCGGTACTGGTGCCGGGGCGCGGGGTTCGGATGCTGGAAATCCTCGGTCGCGACCGGCGATAGTGGGCCTCGGTACAGCCCATGCGCAAGCCACGTAGTCGACCTGGGGGACCCATGGCCACAGGCACCTCGCGCCGAACCGTCCTGAGCGCCGCGGTAGCGGTGGCAGCGGGCGCCGGCACGCTGTCCGCCTCGTCCGCCCTGGCCCGACCGATGCTGTCGACCCCTGAGGGGGAGGGTGTGGAGCGCCGTGGGAAGCCTCGTGATGTGGACAACCGATTCTGGGCCTCCGCCACCGACTGGCGCGGTGGTTCGGCGGCTGGCATCCGGACCGTGGCCGGTCCCCGACCCGGGGTGGGCATCGCCCGCCCCCGTGGAAGCGTGGACCACACCGACCCCCACACGGGTCGGACCGCCACGTGGGAGTACGCCACCTGGACCTCACCCCCGCACCGCCCCCGGGTGCCCGCGACCGAGGTGATCGCCTCCTGGAACGCGGACACCCCCGCGGGTACCTGGCTCCAGATCGAGCTGCGTGGCGGCTACTCGGACTCCACCAGCACGCCCTGGCTGGTGATGGGCCGCTGGGCGGCCGGCGACGATGACATCAAGAGGGCGTCCGTGGACGGCCAGAGCGATGGCAGGTCCTCGGTCTGGACCGACACCTTGGCCATCGACGACACGGCGAGCGGGCCACGTATTGACGCCTATCAGCTCAGGCTCACTCTCTACCGTCGCCCCGGCACCCGGCTCACCCCCACGGTCTGGCGGCTCGGCGCGATGGCCTCTGCCCTGCCCGATCGCTTCACCGTGCCCGCCGCGGAGCCCAGGTACGCCCGGGAGCTGGATGTGCCGCGCTACTCGCAGAACACCCATATCGGTCGGTACCCCGAATACGACAACGGCGGCGAGGCCTGGTGCAGCCCCACGTCATCGCAGATGATCATCGAGTACTGGGGGCGTCGAGCCTCCCCGCAGCAGCTGGACTGGGTCGATCCCGACTTCTCCGATCCCCAGGTCGCCCATGCGGCCCGCTTCAGCTTCGACCACCAGTACGACGGCTGCGGGAACTGGCCCTTCAACGCCGCCTACGCGGCGACCTACCGCGATATGAACGCCGTGGTCACCCGGCTCTCCTCGCTGGCGGACGCGGAGCGGCTCGTTCGCGTCGGAATCCCCGTCATCACCTCCCAGTCCTTCGTCCAGGAGGAGCTCACGGGAGCGGGCTACGGCACCGCCGGTCATCTGATGACCGTCGTCGGGTTCACCACCGACGGTGATGTGATCGCCAACGATCCGGCGGCACCGACCAACGAGGCCGTACGCAGGGTCTACCGCCGCCGGGAGTTCGAGAACATCTGGCTTCGGACAAAGCGGTACAACGCCAGTGGAAAAGTGTCTTCCGGCACAGGAGGCGTCTGCTACCTGTACTGGCCGGAGCGCTCCACGCCCTTGCAGCGCAAGGTACTGGCGTCCCTCGGCATCCGTTGAGCGCGTTCGCGGCCGCTGGGGGAGTGATCTGCGTCTCTACCCGGAATGCCGTAGCGCTGGCACTGTGGTCGCGTCACCAGTGCTCGTCCGCCCGTCTTCTGATTCGACGGCGACGGCACCTGTCGTCGACCGAGCGAGACGCCCATGAACACATACGTCAGTGAAACCCGCGCCCAGACCCGTACCGGTGGCCCTGATGATGGCTCCCGGGTGCTGGAACACGTCCTCGGCTGGACCCTGGTGGTCGTGCTGGCGATGCTGGTCACCCAGCTCGGTCTGCTCTAGCCTCCCCGCTGGCCCCGGGCCCCGCCCTGGTCCGAGGCCTGGCGCTCAGAGATCCAGCTGGTACTCGAACGCCCGGTGGGTGGGTGCGTAGCCCAACGCGTCGTTGATCCGCAGCATGGGCGCATTGGACTCGGCGGTGTCGGTGAGCAGCCCGCCGAGGCCAGGGTGGGCCTGCTGTGCCTGGCGGATCGACTCCGCCTTCATCCACCGGCCGAGGCCGTTCCCGCGATGCCGTGGCAGAACCCCGGTTCCGTAGTGCTGGGCATCACCGTGCCCATCCCCCGGAACCACCAGCTCGGTGAATCCCGCGATGGTGCCGTCCGACTCGTCCACGGCGACGACGGTACGGAGTAGATCGCCTCGTTCCTCGATCACCTTGGCCGCGGATCGCACCCGGTCCGTGTCCCAGACCACCGTGCCGTAGTCGGTCCCGTCCATCGGCATGTCGTCCATGGCGCTGCGCGAGGCGGCGAAGCTCTCGGCCAGCTCATCGGGGACACTCCCCAGCCATGACAGCAGCCGGTAGCCGGGGCGTGGGGTCTCCGCCAAGGCATGGGCATCGGCATCGGGCAGCGGCAACCGGGCGAAGGTCAGCGACAGTACCCGTCGAAAACCCCGTGCGGAGAGGAAGGCATCGCCGGGCGAGCCGGCGTCGGCCTGGACGATCACACTCCGTCTGTGTTCCTCCTTGGCTCGTTGAACTGCGGCCTTGAGCAGCCGGGTGCCGATGCCGAGGCGTCGGTCGGCCGGGTGGACATGGAGATCCAGCTCGACCAGATGCCGCTGGCCGGCCGCGGTGAACAGCCGCAGACACGCCGATCCGACCGGATGCCCCGAGGTGTCGGTGGCCAGCAGGACCAGCCGACGGCTGGACGCGGACGGGCTCGGGTCGGTGAGCGGGGTTATGTGTACCGGCAAGGTCTCTCCAGGTTCGGTAGGGCTGCGGATGGGGCTCCGAGTGCGTATGACGCGAGGGGAGGCGCACGGGATGCCGTCGTGAGACGGTCTGCGATACTGCGGAAATCCTGAGTCAGGTCGGGGCGAGGACCAAAATGATTAACGGTGAACGGCGTGGCACCAGCGGAAGATCGCAGGCCCGCCGCGCTGAACTCATAGCGACCGGGCGGAAGTTGTTCGCCCATACGTCCTATGACGCACTGTCGATGGATGACATCGCCCGGAGTGCGGGGGTCGCCAAGGGGCTTATCTACTACTACTTCAGCAGCAAGCGCGGGTACTACCTCGCGATCATCGAGGACTCGGTGGCCGATCTGGTGACGCGCGCCGCGGGGCACACCGAACTGCCGAGGGCCCAGCGGGTTCGCCGCACGGTGGATGGATATCTGCGGTATGCCCAGCACAACGAGGCTGCCTTTCGGACCATCGTCACGGGTGGCGTGGGGTTCGACACGGATGTGCAGTCGATACGCGAGGTGGTGCGCGCCGAGTTGGTTGCCACCATCGCCGAAGGCGCGTACGGCAGGCGCGAGATACCGCCGCTGGCCCGGCTCGCGCTGCTCGGCTGGCTCAGTGCCGTGGAGTTGATCGCCCTGGAGTGGATTGGCGACCAGGTGCCGGACCGGGAGGCGGTCGGCGCGTTGCTGACCCGGCTGCTGCGGGCCACTCTCGCCACCATCGAGGAGTTCGAGCCGAGTTGCCCCCAGCCGCCGGCTGAGGAACCGTCCGCCGGTGGTCCGGTGCTCCAGGGCTTCTCCGCTGAGGTGTAGCCGGGAGCCGGGCGGGCTGGTGGGCCGGTGCAGTGGCGATCTCGGGTGCGGCGAGCGGGTAGGCCGACGTCCGGTTGACGGCGGGCGGAGGGTCGGACCCTGCCGTGCGTCGGCCAGTCGGGGAGCATCAGCCATCGGATCGCTTCCCGCCTGCCCCCGCTCAGTAAATCGCTCGGATCGGCGCGCTGATCGGGATATCGTCGCTCGGCGTGCTCGGGCGGGCGCCGCCCGGCCTCCGGCGATGGCGGGCCGTTCCTCGCGAGCGGGGGGCGGGAACGGCGGCACTCCACCCGGGCGTGGAGTGGCATCGGTGGTGCATGGCGCTCCCCGCGTCGATGGGAGGCGAGGCATCGCCCTGACTCAGGGAGCGGATGCCCCAGGATCGATAGTTGCGACCGTACACGTTCTGATGGCCTCGGCTATTGATCACCCGGCTGACGGCCTCCGTGAGGGTGGCGGTCAGGCGTTTCCTGAGCGGCTGCGTAGCGGACGGTGTGCCCGTTGGCGCGATAGCGGAGCTGATGGCGAAGTGCCCTGCGCTGGTTACCGTCACCATAGGTCTGAGCTGCACTGTTTCACGGGTGGCGGTGTTTGGGGCGACGAGCTGTGCCCTGAGGCGGGCATGCGAACGGCATGGGGATGGCATCAGGTTCTCCTCGTGGGGGAGGGAGAATCGAGCGGGGAGGCGCAGGCAACCGGCGGGCGTTATGACACCGACTCGATTGTGCGCTGATGCAAACGGTAGGAGGACTAGACCATTGGGTCAATGGTTTGGACCAATCTACTGAAGCTCTCCTCCCGCCGGGTGCGGTGCCGGTCATTCCAGCGCGCCAGAACGCCCACCACTCCAGCGAGAACCCCCTGCGAACGCCCTGGTAACCCCTGCCGTCGACATCAGCCACCGTCTCCGGAAGAGCCGATGAAGCTACCCATCACCCTTCACCAAGCACGACTCGGATCAACCGAGTTCACCGTCATCCGGCCAGCCCTCCCCCTGGCCCACGCCGTGCTCATCGACCACGATCGATATCTGGGCGCCTATCTCGACCAGGACGCCGCCCAATCCATCGGCGACCTATGGAAGCTCGCCGCGTCTTCGCCCCGCTCGCTGATTCATCTGCCCATCCGAGGCAACCAGTTGCCCTCCGACGAGCCGCGCCAAGAGGGGCCGCGTCAGCTCGATCTCGTCCTCCTGCACCACTCGCTCCAGTTCCGGCCATCGCGTTGGAAGGAGATACGGGGACGGCTGGGCCCGGGGCGTCCACGGACGATGACGCTCCCCACCTCGGTGCCCCACGGCGAAGCCGACGCGGGCCATCGGGCGCGGCACCATCGAGCCAACCGGGATCTCTTCCACCAACATCTGCACGCGGAGACGCTGTTGATGACCGGAAGTGCCAGGGTCTTCAGGGAAACCGCCCACCATTTCCTCGATGTGGCCCAGAACGGTCCCCACCACAGCTCCACCCACCCGAACCACCACTACTGCTCCGAACTCCATTCCCGCGATGGCGTCCTGGGCCATGCGCGGGAAATCCACATCGAATACCGCGACCAGTGGGACCCACCACCCGCCAGTCCACCCGGGTGAGACCCCCACGCTGATGCCGAGCGGCAGCGGATTCCGTGGGGAGGGGCGCCGTGAAGAGCCGGTGCCGGCAGCACCGCGGCGGATCGACGTTTCAGCGGTACCCCGGTGCGTCCACCGCCCCATCCGGTCCCCTGAGCTCGCAAACGTGCCGAAGCGCACCAGTGACGGAACTCCGCTGATCGGGCATACTCAACGCGCCACCGCTGTCATCAGGCCCTTTCCGTGATCCGGAGGGGCAGCATCGGTCTGGCAGCAAGACCGGCGACGCGCGCCACACCCTTCGCGCGCGAACGCCGCAGCGCCCGAAGAGGGAGGAGAGCGCCGTAATGTCCGACCGCGCCCCGCAGCCGGTGGAACGTCAGCTGCCCACTGAGGAGTCCAGGGACCTCATCGCCCTGGTACGAGAGATCGTTCAGCGGGAGATCACTCCCCACGCAGCCGAGGAGGAGGAGTCGGGGCACTTCCCCCGCGAACTCTTCGCGCTCCTCTCCGAGTCAGGGCTGCTCGGCCTCCCCTACGCCGGTGAGTACGGCGGTGGGGATCAACCCTACGAGGTCTACCTCCAGGTCCTGGAGGAGCTTGCCGGGGCCCGTCTGACGGTCGGCCTGGGCGTCAGCGTCCACTCCCTGGCCTGTCATGCGCTGGCCGGCTACGGCACCGACAAGCAGCAGGCCGCCCTACTGCCCGACATGCTCGGCGGGGGCCTCCTCGGTGCCTACTGCCTCTCCGAACCCTCTGCCGGCTCCGATGCGGCCTCCCTGCGCACCAAGGCGGTACGGGACGGCGGTGACTGGGTGATCACCGGTACCAAGTCATGGATCACCCACGGGGGGATCGCCGACTTCTACACCGTCCTCGCCCGCAGCGGCGAAGAGGGCGCCCGAGGCATCACCGCCTTCCTGGTCCCCGGTGATGCCGAGGGCCTGAGCGCTGCCGTTCCCGAGAAGAAGATGGGCATGAAGGGGTCGCCCACCGCGCAACTGAACTTCGACGGCGTCCGGGTCCCCGATACGCGTCGCATCGGCGACGAAGGCCAGGGATTCGCCATCGCGCTCTCCGCACTGGACTCGGGACGCCTCGGCATCGCCGCCTGTGCCATCGGTGTCGCCCAGGCGGCAATAGACGAGGCGCTCACCTATGCCTCGGGACGTCAGCAGTTCGGCCGCCCCATCGCCGACTTCCAGGGGCTGCGTTTCCTGCTCGCCGACATGGCCACCAGGGTCGAGGCGGGGCGCGCCCTGTATCTCGCTGCCGCCCGGCTCCGCGACCAGGGACGGCCCTTCTCCCGGCAGGCCGCCATGGCCAAGCTGTTCTGTACGGACGCGGCGATGAGTGTCACCACGGACGCGGTTCAGGTGCTCGGTGGCTATGGCTACACACTGGACTTCCCGGTGGAGCGCTATATGCGCGAGGCCAAGGTGCTGCAGATCGTCGAGGGCACCAACCAGATCCAGCGCATGGTGATCGCCCGCCAGCTGATCGGCCCTGAGTCGCGCTGATCGCGGCGCGGCGGTAGCGGTCGGTCGAGCAACCCTGACAGCTCCGTGCCGGGGGCGCTCGACCGGCAGCACCGGGGGATCGGTGCCAGCCGGTTCATCGGACGATTTACCTCGGACGGCTCAGTGGTCGAAGATGATCACGGGGCCGCTGGCCTTCGATCCGTCCACACGCTCCGGTGGTGCAGCGCGGGGCGGCAGCGTGGTCCGAGCCCGAGCAGTCGGGGCGCCGAGGTTGTTTCCGGGAAGGGTCTGTCCCGTGGCGGCGGCGCTGTGTCCCGGTCGCCTCGCATCAGGCGAGGTCGAGAATGCCGTACGGCGCGGCGCCCGCTCGCGCGGGGGTGAAGAGCCCGTGTCGGCTGCTCCCGCACCACGCCGGTCGGCCGCCATGGTGCAAGGAAGGTACGGGGTCGAGCGCGCGGCGTCAGGGCCGCTGCGGCCGCTAGGCGGCGCGGCTGCGCATCGGGGGCACCCGCCGGGGGCGTGAGCCCGGGCCACCCACATGCGAGAACGGCTGCATCCGCCAGTCCAGCCCCTGAGGCAGCGTCAGAAGCAGCCCCATCTCCTGCTCCTGGGCCTCAAGGCTCTCATCGGCGGGACGCGCCTGCGCTGCGGCCCGGCCGGTCCCGCTGCACACGGTGAGCCCGAACGGATTCCACGGCGTGGGGCACAGCGCGTGCTCCGGCAGCATGTCCTCGTCCGCGAGGAGCGCGATCGGCTGGGCGCAGTCCGGGCAGATCACCCGGTACATCTCAAAGGTGTCGTACGCGTCGAGCTCATCGGCTTCGGCGGGCTCAGCCGAAGCAAGAGACTCCGGTTCGATACGGCTGATGTTCCTGACACTCTGCATGGGATCTCCCCCTCGGGTGGGCCAACCAGGCACATGTGGCCTCGACCACAGCAAGCACTTCCCATCCGGGTCGGCGCATAACCATCCGGTCACGGCCGAGCGCTCGCCGATCGTGTGGCGTTCGTCACATGGTGGCCGTAAGTGCCCTCCGGGATCACATATGACTGTGCCGTAGCCGACCTGGGGACTTAGGTTGATCCGCATGGAGGAGCTGGATCGTCAGATCGTTGAATTGCTCGTTAAAGATGGGCGTATGAGCTACACCGACCTGGGCAAGGCCACTGGTCTGTCCACATCAGCGGTGCATCAGCGAGTGCGTCGGCTGGAGCAGCGCGGAGTCATCCGCGGCTATGTGGCGGTCGTGGATCCGGAGGCGGTCGGGCTACCGCTCACGGCGTTCATCTCGGCCAAGCCCTTCGACCCGAGCGCGCCCGACGACATTTCCGAACGCCTCGCCGACGTACCCGAGATCGAGGCCTGCCACAGCGTCGCCGGGGATGAGAACTACATCCTCAAGGTCCGGGTCGCCACGCCCCTGGACCTGGAGAACCTCCTCACCCGCATCCGTTCGCTCGCCGGCGTCTCCACCCGCACCACGGTCGTCCTGTCGACTCCGTACGAGGCCCGCCCGCCGCGCGTCTGAGCCACGCCTAGGCTAGGCACATGATCGAGAGCACCACCGCCCCCGGCGCACAGCGCACCACCCTGCTGCGCGGGGGAGAGGTCCACAGCCCGGCCGACCCCTTCGCCACCGCGATGGTCGTCCAACGAGGCCATATCGCCTGGGTCGGCTCGGAGGGGGCCGCCGATGCCTTCGCCGACGGCGTCGACGAGATCGTCGACCTCGAAGGTGCTCTGGTCACCCCCGCGTTCACCGACGCACATGTGCACACAACGGCGACCGGGCTCGCCCTCACCGGCCTTGACCTCTCCGGCGCCCGGACCCTCGCCGACGCCCTCGTGCTCGTACGGGAGCACAGCGCCGCCCACCCCGCGGACCGGGTCCTGCTGGGGCACGGCTGGGACGCCGCACGCTGGCCCGAGCGGCGCCATCCCAGCCGTGCGGAACTGGACGACGCGAGCGGCGGACGCCCCCTCTATCTCACCCGTATCGACGTTCACTCCGCTGTGGTCACCACCGCACTGCTTGACCTGGTGCCGGGGGTCACCGACCTGACCGGATACCGTCCGGACGAGCCGCTCACCGCGGCGGCCCACCACGCGGTACGGGCCGCGGCGCATGACGCCGTCAGCCCGGCCCAGCGTGCGGCGGCCCAGCGTGCCGCACTGGATCAGGCGGCCTCGCTCGGCATCGGCACCGTCCATGAGTGCGCCGGCCCCGACATCTCCGACGAGGATGACTTCACCGCCCTGCTGGCGTCTGCCGCGACTCATTCCGGGCCGCGGGTCGTCGGCTACTGGGCCGAGCACATCACGGATGCGAAGGGTGCTCAGGGGATCAAGGAGCTGGGCGCGGTGGGAGCGGCCGGCGACCTCTTCGTCGACGGTTCGCTCGGCTCCCACACCGCCTGCCTCCACTCGTCATACGCCGACGCCGCCCACACCGGCCTCGCGCAGCTGGACGTGGCCGCGGTCGCCGCCCACGTCGCCGCCTGTACGGAAGCCGGGCTCCAGGCCGGATTCCACGCCATCGGGGACGCCGCGCTCACCACCGTCACCGAAGGCGTGAGAGCGGCGGCCGAGAGGCTCGGCCATGACCGGGTGCGCGCCGCTCGGCACCGCGTCGAGCACGCCGAAATGCTCACGCCCGAGACCATTGCCGCCTTTGCCGAGTTCGGGCTGACCGCCTCGGTACAGCCCGCCTTCGACGCGGCCTGGGGCGGCGAGGAGGGCATGTACGTCGAGCGGCTCGGCGTCGAGCGCGCCCGTACGCTCAATCCGTTCGCCGCCCTGCTCAGGGCCGGGGTGCCGCTGGCGCTCGGCTCCGACAGCCCCGTCACCCCGCTCGACCCCTGGGGCACGGTCCGCGCGGCCGCCTTCCACCGCACGCCCGAGCACCGCATCTCGGTCCGGGCCGCCTTCACGGCCCACACCCGAGGCGGCTGGCGCGCGGCCGGCCGTGACGACGCCGGCACCCTGGTGCCCGGGGCCGCGGCTGACTACGCTCTGTGGCGCACCGGGGAACTGGTCGTCCAGGCCCCGGACGACCGGGTGGCGCGTTGGTCCACCGACCCCCGTTCCGGCACCCCCGGGCTGCCGGACCTCACCCCCGGCGGCGAACTGCCGGTGTGCCTGCGGACGGTGGTCAGCGGGGAGACCGTCTTCAACCGGCCGAACGAGTGACGTACGGACATTTCGTACGGTCGATCAGCGTCCAGGACGGTTAGCCACGACCTGCACATCTTCGCCATGGACCCGGCCGAAATGGGCAAACCGCGCAGATCGCACGACTGTTGACACGGAGCGCCCACGGGCGGGTAGGTTCGGCCGAGTCCACCACAGGACGTCCGGCCGGTGGGACCTCCACGCAGTCGTTGAACGCCGTTGGGTCAGGGGGCAGTGCGCCGCACCGGAGCACCGCCACTGGGAGCCAGGTCCAGCATCCGCGCCTCGGGGGCGAGGGAAGGTTTCAGCCGGCCGGCAGGTGCGACCCGGATGGGGTCCGGTGTTCAGTAGACAACGGCTCTCGGTCGACCCGCAGCCAGCGGGTCCCAGGCCGGCCCGAAGGACGCCGGGCCCCGATCCGCACCTTTGGCGATACCCCCCGTTCTCGCGATACCGTCCGTGGGACCACCGGTGAATCCTCCCCGTCGCGGGGGCCGGACCCGCACCGCCAACCAGCGCCGCCCCCATGACTGCACCCCAGGTCCGTGCCGTCGTGAGCCGGTGCGGGGCGCTCGTTAAGGTGGGGCTCTGTGCACGGACATTAAAAGGGGAAGTAGTGAACGACGGCGCTAGGGACAGCGAAGCCCAGGGGAAGCGGTACGGGCCGCTCGGCAGATCCTTGGTGATCATTCCGACCTACAACGAGGCCGAGAACGTCAAGAAGATCGTCTCCCGAGTACGGGCCGCTGTCCCCGCCGCGGACATCCTCATCGCCGACGACAACAGCCCCGATGGCACCGGCAAGATCGCCGATGAGATCGTGGCCGCGGACAGCCAGGTGCAGGTCCTGCACCGCAAGGGCAAGGAAGGTCTCGGCGCCGCCTACCTCGCCGGCTTCGCCTGGGGCATGGAGAACGGCTACGGCGTACTGATCGAGATGGACGCCGATGGCTCCCACCAGCCGGAAGAGCTGCCCCGACTGCTGACCGCGCTCAAGGGCGCCGACCTGGTCCTCGGCTCGCGCTGGGTGCCCGGCGGCCGAGTGGTCAACTGGCCCAAGTACCGGAAGTTCATCTCCCGCGGCGGCAGCACCTACTCCCGGCTGCTGCTGGGACTGCCGATCCGGGATGTCACCGGCGGCTTCCGCGCCTTCCGCACCGAAACCCTTCAGGGCCTCGGGCTCGACGAGGTCACCTCACAGGGCTACTGCTTCCAGGTCGACCTCGCGCGCCGGGCCGTGGCGGCGGGTTATCACGTGGTGGAGGTCCCGATCACCTTTGTGGAGCGGGAACTCGGTGACTCCAAGATGAACCGGGAGATCGCCGTCGAGGCCCTGTGGCGCGTGGCCGGCTGGGGAGTCAGAGCCCGGGCGAACGGCCTCCGCGGCCGAAAGCCCCTCTGAGGCCGATAGCCGGGAGGCCGGGGGCCTCAGCGGCGGCCGCTCCGCCGGAGCGGGGTCCTCTTCATCGCCCCCTTACGCCACTTCCGCGCACGGCCAGGCACACTGGGGACATGACGACCGGCGCCACGCCCCCGACCGCACCCAAGCGCTCCCGCGCCCGCAGCCTTGTTCCGCTCGCCATCGCCGCCTGGCTGGTCCTGGAGGTATGGCTGCTCATCCTTGTCGCCGACGTCGCGGGCGGGCTGACCGTTTTCGCCCTGCTGATCGGAGCGGGGCTGCTCGGAGGCGCCGTCATCAAGCGGGCGGGCCGCCGAGCCTTCCGTAACCTCTCGGAGACGCTCCAACGCCAGCAGAGCGGGCTTTCGGAGCCTCAGGCCGGCGGTGGCGGCAAGGGCGACGGCAACGGCTTCCTGATGCTCGGTGGGCTGTTGATCATGCTCCCCGGTCTGCTCTCCGATGTGCTGGGTCTGGCCCTGCTGGTGCCCCCCGTGCGCTCCCTGCTGGGGCGGTACGCGGAGAGGTCGCTGGAGCGCCGGATGCGGGCGGCCAACCCCGGCAGTCTTCAGGACGCGTTCCAGCAGGCCCGTATCCATCGGCCCGATGGCAAGGTCGTCCCGGGCGAGGTCATTCGCCAGGACGCGGGCCGTCCAGAAGGTGAGCGCGGGTCGTCAGGCACCGGTTCCACCGGCCCCAAGCCGCCTCTGACCCCCTGATCGGACCGCTCCCCGCAGGAGGGCCGCGCCACTGGCCTCCTCGGTGTCTCCGCATCCGGGCGCGCCGCGCGCCCACCGAGCCTCCGGCCGAGTCTGATGGGCCGGGGGTGTGTTGTGAGACTCGCGGGCAGAGCGCGAGACGCCGGGCAGAACACGAGAGCAGCGCCCGGAACGCACCAAGAGCCGCGGGCTGCGGCACACACATGGTGTGCACACAGCCCGCGGCTCTTGTACTGCTTGACGCTGTTATCTGGTGGTGCGGTGGTACGCGATGCAGTGCCGGTTATGCGGACTTGCGGCTATCCCGAGGATGCACGGCGATGTTCATGGCACCGGAGCGCAGGACCGCCAGCCTTTCGGCCAGCACTTCCTCCAACTCCTCGCGGGTACGCCGCTCCATGAGCATGTCCCAGTGCGTCCGCGCGGGCTTCCCCTTCTTCTCTTCGGGGCCATCCCCGTCCACCAGGAGTGCCTGGGCGCCGCACGCCTTGCACTCCCACTCCGGCGGAATCTCTGCTTCGACCGAGAACGGCATCTCAAACCGATGTCCGTTCTGGCATGCGTACTCCACCGCCTGGCGCGGGGCCAGATCGATGCCGCGGTCCGTCTCGTAGCTGGTAACCACGAGGCGCGTGCCGCGGAGAGCTCGCTCACTCATGAATCGTGCCTCCCGGGCTTGTCGCCCACAGGACAGGTGTCGCTGTCGTCGTCATCCGGTCAACGTCCGGTCGGCCGTAAAGATTCCCGTTCCGGGTCACGCGTCGCCCGTCGTGCCGCTGCTTGCCCCTACGTTGGGGTACCCACCAGTGCCCGGTTTGTCACATCTGGCAGAAAGTGTCACCCGTAGATTCCACTTCCCTTTGTGCGCAGTAACGGTCCGCCTGGCAGGCCAAACGCGTACACTACCGCCCTTTCAGTTCAACGTCTAAATCCGTTCCGGTGCGGGATTACCCGCCGCGGCCACCGCCTCTCGTACGGGTACCCGCGCCAGCAGGAGAAATCCCAAGGCAAAGAAGATCACGAGCGAGATGATCGCGTCCCGATAACTGCCGGTCAGTTGGTAGGCGAGCCCAAAGACGAGCGGACCGAGCCAGCTGAGCCCACGGTCACTCATCTCATACGCCGAGAAATACGCCGCTTCCTTTCCGCGCGGGACCAGATGGGAGAAGAGGGATCGGGAAAGCGCCTGACTGCCGCCCAGTACCAGACCGATTCCCGCGGCCAGGGCGAAGAACCACCACGAAGAGCGCGCGGGCAGGAAGTAGCCAGCGGCCAGGATCAGCGTCCAGACGGCAAGCGAACCGAGGATCGTTCGTTTGGCGCCGTGGGTCCTCGCGAGCCGGCCCATGCCCAGCGCCCCCGCCACCGCGAGTATCTGCACCAGCAGCACGGCGATGATCAGGGTGGTCTGGTCGAGGCCCAGCTCTTCGGAGCCGTAGATGGAGGCCTGGGAGATCACGGTCTGCACGCCGTCGTTGTAGACGAGGTAGGCGAGCAGAAACGACAGCGTCAGCGGGTATCGGCGCATGTCCTTGATGGTGGCCACCAGATGCCGCCATCCGGAGCCCACGGCGCCCTCTCCGCTCGGGGGGATGCGCCGGTCCCTGAGTCTGCGCAGGGGTATCAGGGTGAACGCCCCCCACCACAGTCCCGCCGACGCCAGACAGATCCGTACCGCGGCCGACTCCGACAGGCCGAAGGTGTCATGGCCGCTGTAGAGGGCCAGGTTCAGCAGCAGCACCAGCGCGCCCGAGGCGTAGCCGAAGGCCCAGCCCCGCGCGGAGACCGCGTCACGCTCCGCCGGCTCGGCTATCTGCGGAAGAAAGGCGTTGTAGAGCACCATCGACACCGAGAGCGACGCATTGGCGATGATCAGGAGGAGCGCGCCGAGGAGATAGCGGTCTCCCGAGAGGAAGAACATTCCCGTGGTGGCCGCGGCGCCCACATAGGCGGCCACCGCGAGCAGTGGTTTCTTCAGGCCGGTGCGGTCCGCCCAGGCGCCCGCGAGCGGCATGAGCAGGACCGCGACGATCACCGACAGGGAGACGGAGTAGGCGAAGAGGGAGCCCGCCCGCACCGGGATGCCCAGCGGATGGACAAAGCCCTCGGCGTCAGCCGCCGCCTTCGCCACCGAGGTGAGATAGGGGCCGAGGAAAACGGTCAGAACGCTCGTCGAATAGACGGAACAGGCGAAATCGTAGAAGTACCAGCCCTGTTGTTCACGCCGGCGTTCCCGAAGCGCAGCGCCGTCCGTACCGGTCCCCGTGTCAGCGCCGTCGGCAGGTTCGACCGTCATCCGCGCCCCCTCACTCGTCGCCCCGATGTGGACGCGCGGATCAGGCCCAGGCGCCTCGATCGTTCAGCACCCCGCGCAGCGTCTCCAGATGATCGGTCATGATGCCATCCACGCCCAGGTCGAGGAGGGTTCTCATCCGATCCGGATCGTTCACCGTCCAGACATGGACCTGGAGCCCCCGGGCGTGCGCTGCCCGGAGGAAACGACGGTCCACCACCGGCACCCCGTTCAGGACCTCGGGGACCTGGACGCACACTCCGCCCCCGCGCACCCCCGCAGGCAGTCCGAGCGAGGCCAGGCGCAGCCCGAGAACGCCCCGGACACCGTAGGAGGTCGCGAGTCGGGGGCCGGCCAGCCGTACGGCCAGCGCCACCCGGCGCTCCGAGAACGAGCCGACACAGACCCGGTCCCAGGCACCCGTCCGGCGGATCAGATCCACCAGCGGGCGCACCGCGGACTCCGTTTTGACATCCACGTTCCAGCGCGCGTCGGGGAACTCCTCCAGCAACTCCTCGAACAGCGACACCGGCTCCCGGCCGCCCACCCGGGCTCGCCGGACCGTGCTCCAGGGCAACCGCGCGATCCGGCCTCGGGTGTCCGTCACCCGGTCCAGCGTCGCGTCATGAAAGGCGACAAGACGCCCATCGGCGGTGGTGTGCACATCGGTCTCGAAGTAGCGGTAGCCGAGCCCAGCGGCGCGGCGGAAGGCCGCTGCCGTGTTCTCGATCCCGTCGGCCGCGCCGCCCCGGTGGGCGAACGGCAGCACCGCGGGATGGTCCAGATAGGGGTGGGGAACGCCGGTCACCGTCGCAGTATCGCCCGCTTGGGTGAACCGGAGGCGACGACGGTGGTGGCGGAGCTCCGCTCAGGGACGGCGAACAGCCGCAGGAACAGCTGGGCGAGCGGACCGATCGACAGCGCGTAGGCGGCGGTGCCGATGCCCACGGACCCGCCCAGCAGAAAGCCCGTGGCGATCACGGTCACCTCGATTCCCGTACGCACCAGTCGGATCGATCGGCCGGTGAGCCGGTGGAGGCCGGTCATCAGACCATCCCGCGGCCCAGGACCGAAGCGCGCGGCGATGTAGAGGCCGGTGGCCATGCCGTTGAGCACGATGGCCCCGGCCATCAGGGGGATCTGGGCGAGGAGCCCGTGGACGTCCGGGACGAACGCCAAGGTGGCGTCCATGGCCAGCCCGAGAACCACGACATTGGAGACGGTTCCGAGCCCCGGCCGCTGCCGGATGGGTATCCACAGCAGGAGCACCACGGCGCCGACGATGATCGCCACGGTGCCGATCGTCAGCCCGGTCCGCTCGGAGATGCCCTGGTGCAGCACATTCCACGGTTCGAGACCGAGGCCGGCGCGCACCAGGAGGGCCGAGCTCACCCCGTAGAGGACCAGACCGGCGTACAGCTGGATCAGTCGCCGGGGGAGCGCCGCGGGTGGTCTTCCGGCCGAGTCGGTGACCGGGACCTCCGGGGGGCCGACCGCTTCGACCGGTGTCACGGCCGCCGCCTTGCTGGCTGGTGAATCGGCTGAATCCATGGACACGATGGCGACCCCTCTGGAGGCATTGGACTGACTCATGACACTCTGTGGCTAGAGAACTTATTGCAACCATGGCCAATTCCGGGAAGGTGGACTGATTTCTATGGCTCAGTGGACTTCCGCAGTGGGTGCGGCTCAGCTGGCCAGACAGCTGAGCGCACAGCAGCCTCGCCCGGCCGGGCCCGGCACCCGCAAGCCACCCGCGTACCGTGCGCTCGCCGACGGCGTTCGGCTGCTGGTACTGGAAGGGCGAGTACCGGTCGCGGCCCGGTTGCCGGCGGAGCGCGAACTGGCCGTGGCGTTGTCGATGAGCCGTACCACCGTCGCCGCCGCCTACGAGGCCCTGCGCGGTGAGGGCTTTCTGGAGTCACGGCGAGGCGCGGGCAGCTGGACCGCCGTACCGGCCGGCAATCCACTGCCGGCACGCGGTCTGGAGCCGCTGCCACCGGAATCACTCGGTTCCATGATCGACCTGGGGTGCGCCGCGCTGCCGGCGCCCGAGCCCTGGCTCACCCGCAGTGTCCAGGGCGCGTTGGAGGAACTGCCCCCCTACGCCCACACCCATGGCGACTATCCGGCCGGCATCCCCGCGCTCCGTCAGATGCTCGCCGACCGCTACACCGCACAGGGCATCCCGACGATGCCGGAGCAGATCATGGTCACCACCGGCGCCATGGGCGCGATGGACGCGATCTGCCACCTCTTCGCCGGGCGCGGTGAGCGCATCGCCGTCGAGTCACCGTCCTACGCCAACATCCTCCAGCTGATGCGGGAGGCAGGTGCCAGGCTGGTGCCGGTGGCCATGGAGGAGGGGCTCGGCGGCTGGGATCTCTCCCGGTGGCGCCAGGTGTTCAGGGACGCGGCCCCCCGGCTCGCCTATGTCGTCGCGGACTTCCACAATCCGACGGGTGCCCTCGCCGACGAGGACCAGCGGCGGCGCCTGGTGGACGCCGCCCGCTCGGCCGGCACGGTGCTCGTGGTGGACGAGACCATGACCGAGTTGCGTCTCGATGACGATCTCCAGATGCCCCGACCGGCCTGTGCCTTCGATCCAGCGGGCAGCACGGTGATCACGGTCGGCTCGGCCAGCAAGGCGTTCTGGGCGGGCATGCGCATCGGCTGGGTGCGGGCGGCCCCCGATGTGATCCGCTCGCTGGTCGCCGCCCGCGCCTATGCCGACCTCGGTACGCCCGTACTGGAACAGCTCGCGATCCTGTGGCTGATGCGGACCGGCAACTGGGAGCAGGCGGTAGCGGCGCGCCGCACACAGGCGCGGGAGAACCGCGACGCGCTGGTGAGCGCGGTGCGTCGGGAGCTTCCGTCCTGGGAGTTCGCGGTGCCGCGCGGTGGGCTGACGCTCTGGGTGCGCACCGGTGGGCTGTCCGGCTCCCGGCTCGCCGAGGTCGGCGAGCGGGTGGGGGTGCGGGTGCCGTCCGGGCCGAGGTTCGGGGTGGACGGCGCGTTCGAGGGGTTTGTGCGACTGCCGTTCACGGTCGGTGGGCCGGTCGCGGATGAGGCGGCCGCCCGGCTGGCGGCGGCGGCACGGCTGGTGGAGACGGGCGCGACGACGGGAACAGAGGCACCGCGCACCTTCGTCGCCTGAGCACCCACCCGTCGGGCCCTCAGACGGGTCTGGCGCTGGGGGCGGTGCGGCCGTCGCCACTTCACGGGCGCGGCGCTCCCAAGGCCCCGGCGCGGCGGCAGGAGCGCCCGAGCACTTCCGAGCGGGTGCAGGCGTGGGTCAGCCCTCCGCTGGGACGGGCGCCGGCACCTGGGCCGGAGTTGTCGCACGACGTTCCGGCAGCAGCGCCAGCACCGCCTGCCGGTGCGCCTCGCTCGTCGCGTCGTCGAAGGGGTCGGGGGTGGCCGGCACCTGAAGTCTGACCACCGGCCCGGCGCTGAGCCGCGCGTAGCCACGGCCCGGTGGGACATCGGGGGTCGGGGTGGTGTGCGGAACCGTACCGAGTACGGCCGCGATCTCATGGAACCCGGCGGGTCCCAGGGCCACCCGGGCCCGGGTGTGGGTCAGCACGGTCTCGGTGAGCGAGCCCAGGCTGTCGAACTGCTCGGCCACCACGACCGTGACCTGTGCCGCCCGCCCGTGCCGCAGGGGAATCTCCAGGAGCTGCTGGGGATCGGGCTGCCCGTCGGCCGCGGCCAGATGACCGAGGATGCTCGGCCGGTCCACCAGAATCCACAGCGGGCGACGGATGTCGTCCGGCGGTGGCTCTCCTGCCTGCCGGGCGCGGTTGGCGGCGACCAGCCGTCGTTCGGTCTCCTGCGCCGCCCGCTCCAGAGCGCTGAGCGCCCCGGTCAGTCCGCATTCGATGGCGAGGACGCCCGAGCGCCCGGTGAGGCAGGAGTACTCACCAGTCGCTGAGCCGTCCACGATCAGCACGTCTCCGTGCGGGAGGGCCTGGAGGGCGATGGAGCGCAGCAGGGTGGTGGTGCCGCTCCCGGGTTCGCCGACCGCAAGGAGGTGGGCCTCGGTGGATCGGGGCCCGGTGCGCCAGATCACCGGGGGAGCGTCCCAGGTCTCCTCCCCGTCCGTCACCGGTACGGTGCGCTGCACGGCCTCGGAGTCGGTGAAACCGAGCACGGTCTCACCCGGGGCGGTGATGAACCGCTGGGCCGCGATGGCCGTGGACAGGGCCGGCAGGACGTTCATCACCAGCCGGTTGCCCTCTTCGTCCCAGACGAAGCGGTACTCGCGCCCACGGCCCGACTTGGCGTGCAGCACCTGCTCGACCCGGGCCCGGGACTCGTCTTCGCCATCCGTGAAGTACGCGGGGTAGGAGATGCGCAGACCGGTGAGTCTGCCGTTCCCGTCGAAGGCGTAGTCGCTGAAGGCATCGGCCCACGCACCGCCGTGGGCGTAGAGCGGGGCGGGGTCCTCGGCCACCGAGAAATACGGTACGAGAGCTTCGTAGAGTGCTTGCAGCCGCGCGGTCTCGGCTTCGTCGGGGCCGGTCCTCGCGGGATCGCGCGCGCGCCCCTGCCAGGCCGCCGCGCCCATCACCGAGATGAGGGCCGTCACCGGCCCGTAGGGGATGAGCGCGACCGCCATGACACCGCAGGCGGCCAGGAGAAGCGTGGGACCACGCTTCTCCTTGGGGGTGGCGGCCCATCTCTGTCCGGCCAGCCCCGCCAGCTTCCGTAGCCCCCGGGAGACGACGATCAGTGGATGGAGGACATCCGTGGCGCCGTCGGCGGCCGTGCGTGCGATCTCCCTGCCGCGGGCGATCCGCGCGGTTCCGCTGCTCAGAATGCGGGGGAGTGGGCGCCGGGGCACATCGTTCTCCTGAGGGTGGTGGGGCGGGGTGCGCTGGGCTGGGCTGTCGAGGTCAGAACTTGATCCCACCGAGGAGGCTGGCCAGGCTCTGGCTACCGGCCTCGATGCTGGGGGCGATGGCGGTACCCGCCAGGAAGAACCCGAAGAGCGCGCAGGCGACGGCGTGGGACGCCTTCAGCCCGCCCTTTCGGAAGAAGAGGAAGACGATGATCGCGAGCAGCACCACACCTGACATGGAAAGGATCATGAGGTTTCTCCTGGTCGAGGGGACAGTCACCATGAGTTCTTCCAACCTCACAGGAAGTATCTATGCGATAAAAGGTGCAAATGAGTGAAAAATCCGGTATTTCACTGAACTGGCGGAAGGGAGGAGGTCCCCCGAGGGGCACACTCCGCCGCCACCGGGCACAGTGCCTTCGCCGACGCCGTTTCCGGCACCGCCCAGGACCATGGACGGGCTCGCTCCGGCCAGAGGCCAGGGCAGTACTCTGGCGTGTCATCCGTACGGGTGTGCCGGTCGCGCACCTGGGTCGTCCGGTGTGTTCGGTGAGTCGGCCGGCCGCGGCGGTGCCTCGGGTCGCCCTTGGCGAGCGAGGGCGTACTGGGCGGAGCGGGCGGCCGGGCGACACGAGTTAGTTGGGTCACAGACGATGGTCACCAGAAGGAAAGGCGGTCCACCCGATGAGTGAGGTTCCCGACCCCGAGGTGATCGAGCTCGCCACCAAGGTCTTCGACCTCGCCCGGCGCGGTGAGGCCGAGGCCCTGGCCGCCTATGTGGACGCCGGAGTCCCGGCCAACCTCACCAATGACCGGGGCGACACCCTGGTCATGCTGGCCGCCTACCACGGCCACGCCCCCGCCGTACAGGCACTCCTCGACCGTGGCGCACAGCCCGACCGCCCCAACGACCGCGGCCAGACTCCGCTGGCGGGAGCCGTGTTCAAAGGCGAGGACGAGGTGATCCGGGTCCTGCTGGCGGGTGGAGCCGATCCGGCCGCCGGAACGCTCTCCGCCGTGGATACCGCGCGGATGTTTGGGAAGACAGATCTTCTGGAGTTGTTCCGTGGCAGATGACGCTCTTGGGCGTCACATCCAAGGGGTCCCGACAGGGGCGTCGTAAATGTGGTCGCGGTGGCGATATGGGTGGGTCATCATGACGTCGAGCCCTATCCCGGACATCACCGGGAATTCCCCCTGGGGCCACCGACGAGAGGTAGGAAAATGCTCTACACCAAGCAGCAGACGACGGGCGGCCCTACATGTTGCTGCGCGGCCTAGGCACTTCACTCCCCGGTTGCGTCGAGAGCTTGATGTGAGGCTTTCCCTATGTTTGATCCAGTCATAGCGCCGAGCGGCACGCTGCTCGGCCTGCTGCAGAGAGGCCGCGGCGACGGCACGCTGCACGCCCTCGCTGCACCTCGCGCCGAAGCGCTAGCCGCCCTCAACCACTGTGTGCTTCACGACCCCCGCCACGACTGGCAGGTCGAGAACCGCTCCCTCTACTACGCACGCCTCTACCTGGATCTCCACGGTGGTCTTGAGGCGATCGAGCACCACCTCTGCGATACCGACGACCTCTGCGACACCGACGAGGCCAGGACCGGCCTCGCGCTCGCGGTGCTCGGCCATCTCGCCTCCTACGGCAGGGCGGACGCCCTCGTGCTGCTGCGCCGCTACGCCGAGCGCGGAGCCAACTGGGCCTGGGCCCTCGATGAGCTGGCACTGCGCGACGACGATGCGGGACTGCGCTCGCTGGCGGTGCCGATCCTCGCCAGATTCCCCAGCACCGCCGAGGGGAACGCCGAACTGGCCGTCACCGTCCGCGACGCCTTCGAGCCCCGGCCCTGGCGACTGTGGGCCGACGACCCGCGGGAGAGCGTGGGCCCCCGGGTCCGCGCCGCCCAGGAATCGGGCTCGTTCGACCGCTGGCAGCGACAGATGCGGCCCAGCGGTCCGCGCCCCGGCTGGAGCGTGCAAGCCGTGTTCGACTGGGCCGACCAGGGCCTGGAGCGTGGCGCCGCACTGCATGTACCGGCAGCCCGCTGCCTGTCCGCGGTCGCCGGTACCAACGACCGGCCGGCCATCCTGGCAGCGGCCCGGGCGGGCACCGACGGTGCCCGCTGCGCCTCCCTGCACTATCTCGCCGAGTCCCGCGATCCCGCTGTACTCGACCTCATCGAAGCAGCGGTCTCGTACGGCTCCCGCACGGTCTGCGACGCGGCGGTCGCCGCCTTTGAGCGGATGTGCGGCACCGAGGCCGTCGACCGGGCCCGCGGCTGGGTCCACCGGCCCGACGCCCTCGGCAGGTCCGCGGCCGGCGTGCTCGCCTGCCGGGGCGATGCCGGCGATGGCCGACTCGTCCTCGGCGCGCTGCGCGAGACCGTACGGGCCGATGGCCCCGACGCTCCGATGCTCTTCACGCTCGTCGACGGCACCGGCCGTCTCGGCATCACCTGCGCCGCACCCGTCCTGCGCCACATCTACCGCGAGACCGCCTCGTCCCAACTCCGGGGGCGCGCGGCGCGGGCACTGGCTGCCACCGACGGTTCCTTCCCCACGGGATTCGCCGTCGAATGCCTGTGGGACTGCGAGGAGACCACCCGAGAGGTCGCCGCACGGCACGCGGCGACCGGTGACGTACGGGTCGCCGAACGACTGCGCCGGCTCGCCGCGGACCCCGCGGAGGAAGCCGAGGTCCAAACGGCGGTACGCAGCAGAATGGGCCCTGACGCACCGGTCGGATGACCTGCCACGGGTACGGGCATGTCCGTTGGCCGGCGGCCTCACCGCTGCCGCACACCGGACATGCCCAACATCGCCGCCGCTCCGCCGCGGTGAGAGTGCCGGCATGGGAGGGCTTTGGTCACAGCCCTCGCTGCGCGAGCGCGCGGAGGCGATGCCCCGCAGAGCGGACAGCGAGGGTCCCCGGACGGCCGGGACCGGCCGAGAACCACCGATAGCGCTTCGCGTCGCCGCGTCAGCGAGGGCTCCGCTTGCCAGAATGGGGAGATGAGCGGGCGCTGGGAATTCTGGATCGACCGTGGCGGTACCTTCACCGACATCGTGGGCAGACGCCCGGACGGACGGCTCGTCACCCACAAACTCCTCTCCCACGACCCCGAGCGCTACCCGGACGCCGCCGTCGCCGGTATCCGACTCCTCCTCGGCATCGAACCCGACCTCCCCATCCCCGCCGACCAGGTCGCCGTCGTCAAAATGGGGACGACCGTCGCCACCAACGCACTGCTGGAGCGACGCGGCGAACCCACCGTGCTCATCATCACCGAGGGCTTCCGCGACGCCCTGCGCATCGCCTACCAGAACCGTCCCCGGATCTTCGACCGCCGGATCATCCTTCCCGAAGCGGTGTACGAGAGGGTCATCGAAGTCCCCGAACGCCTCGACGCCCACGGCGCCGTCGTCCGCCCGCTCGACCTGCCCACCGTGGTCGAACGGCTGCGCGCCGCCCACGCGGACGGCTTTCGCAGCGCCGCGATCGTGCTGATGCACGGCTACCGAAACCCCGCCCACGAGACCCGTCTCGCAGCCGCCGCCCGGGCCGCCGGCTTCACCCAGATCAGCTGCTCACACGAGGTCAGCCCACTGATCAAACTGATCCCACGCGGTGACACGACCGTAGTGGACGCCTATCTCTCGCCGATCCTGCGCCGCTATGTGGATGAGGTGGCCCGGGAACTCAGCGGGATTCGGCTGATGTTCATGCAGTCCAACGGGGGCCTGCGCGAGGCCGCCCACTTCCGTGGCAAGGACGCCGTTCTCTCCGGCCCGGCCGGCGGAGTGGTCGGCATGGCGCGTACGGCCGAACAGGCGGGCTTCTCCCGGGTCATCGGCTTCGACATGGGAGGCACCTCCACCGATGTCTCCCACTACGCGGGCGAGTTCGAACGCGAGCTGGGGACCCAGGTCGCGGGAGTGCGGATGCGCGCCCCCATGATGAGCATCCACACGGTCGCCGCAGGCGGTGGTTCCATCCTCCACTTCGACGGCCGCCGCTATCGAGTCGGCCCCGACTCGGCGGGCGCGGCCCCCGGCCCCGCCTGCTACCGCAGAGGCGGCCCGCTCACCGTCACCGACGCCAACGTGATGCTCGGCCGCGTCCAGCCCACCCACTTCCCCGCGGTCTTCGGCCCGCACGGCGACCAGCCCCTCGACGTCCAGACCGTACGGGAGCGCTTCGCCGCACTGGCCGCGCGGGTCAGCCAGGAGAGCGGCAGCAACCGCACCCCCGAGGAGGTCGCCGCCGGCTTTCTCGATATCGCCGTGCTCAACATGGCCAACGCCGTCAAGAAGATCTCCGTACAACGCGGCCATGACATCACCCGCTACGCCCTCAACTCCTTCGGCGGCGCCGGAGGCCAACACGCCTGCGCGGTCGCCGACGCCCTCGGCATCACCACGGTGATCGTGCCTCCGCTCGCCGGAGTGCTCTCCGCCTACGGAATCGGCCTCGCGGATGCCACCGCCATGCGGGAGCAGTCCATCGAAGCGGAACTCGACGCCACCACCCTCACCAGGGTCCGGGCCCTGAGCGCCGAACTCGCCGAGCGCACCAGCGCCGAACTGCGAGCCGACCACATCCCGGCCGCGTCGATCACCACCCGGACCCGGGTACTGCTCCGGTACGCGGGCACCGATGCGAGCCTGCCCGTACCGCTGGACACGGCCAGCGCCATGAGGGAAGCCTTCACCGCCGTCCACCGCGCCCGCTACGCGTTCACCATGGACAAGCCCCTCATCGCGGAGGCCGTATCGGTGGAAGCCGTCGGCACGGCGGGCGGCCACGGCGAACAGATCGCCGAAACGGGCGACCCGGGGACGCCGGGCAGCGTCCCCGTAGCGATGTTCGTGGCAGGGACCAGCCGTCAAGTGCCGCTCCACCGCCGCGGCGCTCTGGCACCCGGCGACACGGTGACCGGCCCCGCGATCATCGCCGAGGCCGATGCGACCACCGTGCTCGACCCCGACTGGCAGGCACGGGCTGGTGACACGGGGCAGTTGCTGCTCACCCGCGTACGGCCCCGACCGGCCAGAACCGCCGTGGGAACCGATGCGGACCCGGTGCTCCTTGAGGTGTTCAACAACCTCTTCATGGCCATCGCCGAGCAGATGGGCGTCCGGCTGGAGAACACCGCGCACTCCGTCAACATCAAGGAACGGCTCGACTTCTCCTGCGCTCTCTTCGACCCCGAGGGCAATCTCATCGCCAATGCCCCGCACATCCCCGTTCACCTCGGCTCGATGGGCGAGTCGATCAAAGAGGTGTTGCGTCGCAATGAAGGACAGCTGCGACCCGGCGATGTCTATGCGATCAACGACCCCTACCACGGCGGCACCCACCTTCCCGATGTGACGGTCGTGACGCCCGTCTTCGCAGCGGACCAGCTGCGCTTCCTCGTTGCCTCGCGCGGTCACCACGCCGAGATCGGCGGCATCACCCCCGGCTCGATGCCGGCCTTCAGCCAGACCATCGACGACGAAGGCGTCCTCTTCGACAACTGGCTGCTGGTACGGGACGGAAGGCTGCGCGAGCGGGAGACCCGCGGGCTCCTCACCGGTGCGTCCCATCCCTCCCGGGCCCCCGGCATCAATATCGCCGACCTCCGCGCGCAGATCGCGGCCAATGAGAAGGGAATTGCGGAACTGGCCCGTACCGTCGATGAATTCGGCCTCGACGTGGTGCATGCCTATATGCGGCACGTACGGGACAATGCCGAGGAATCGGTGCGCCGGATCATTGCCGGACTGAGCGATGGCGAGTACCGCTATCGGACCGATGACGATTCCCTCATCCAGGTCGCCGTGCGAGTCGACCGCGAAAACCGCTCCGCCGTTATCGACTTCACCGGCACCTCACCCCAGCAGCCGGGCAACGCCAATGCCCCCACCTCGGTGGTGATGGCCGCCGTGCTCTATGTCTTCCGCACCCTCGTCGGTGAGGACATCCCGCTGAACAGCGGCTGTCTGGAACCACTGGAGGTACGGGTGCCGGAGGGCTCGATGCTCGCACCGGTGTACCCGGCCGCCACCGTCGCGGGCAATGTGGAGACCTCCCAGGCCATCACCGGAGCGCTCTATGCCGCGCTCGGTGTCCAGGCCGAGGGCTCCGGCACCATGAACAATCTGACGTTCGGAAACGACCGGGTGCAGTACTACGAGACGATCGCCAGTGGCTCGGGCGCGGGAGACGGCTTCGACGGCGCCGACGCGGTGCAGACCCATATGACCAACTCCCGTCTCACCGACCCCGAAGTACTGGAATGGCGCTATCCGGTTCGCGTGGACTCCTTCGCCGTCCGGGACGGCAGCGGCGGTAGGGGACGGTGGCACGGCGGTCGGGGAGCCATCCGTCGAATCCGCTTCCTGGAACCCATGACGGTCACGCTGCTCACCGGCCATCGCAAGGTTGCTCCCTACGGCATGGCGGGCGGCGGACCGGGTGCGCTGGGACGAAACGCGGTGGAGCGCGCGGACGGTTCGGTGGCCGCGCTGGCGGGGGTCGACTCGGTCGAGGTCGGCCCACAGGATGTGCTGGTCATCGAGACCCCGGGAGGTGGCGGGTACGGGCCACGTGTCGAACAGGCAGACTCCTAGAGACCGTCTGCGTCTGTTCGACGTCCTGCGTCTGCAACTACGTCCCTGTTCCGCGTCCGTCCCGTGCCCTTGGGCGCTGGGTGCCATGACCCGCGGGGTTGTTGACGCGCGTGATGGGCGGCTGGCCACCGAGAGCGGGACGGCCACTTGATCTCGGCCGGTCCATCCTCCTCGCGCCCGACCGGCCTGCTCCTGGGAGGACCGTGCGTACCTCCTTGGGTTGGACCGGCCTGCCCTGGGAGGACCGTGCGCAACCCAGATCACCGCCTTCCTCTCAGCCCAGCAGGGCAAATCGAAGAGGCGTACCGGGCGCGGCCTGCGCCGCCGCCCCCAGATCGCGATCGTCGACCACCGCCACCACCGGATAGCCGCCGGTGGTGGGATGGTCGGCGAGGAAGACCACCGGACAGCCATCCGGCGGCACCTGGACCGCCCCGAGCACCATGCCCTCACTGGGCAACTCCTCAGGGCGCACGCGCTCCAACGCGGGGCCCTCGGTGCGCAGCCCGATGCGGTTGCTCGCAGCTGACACTCGATAGACGCCGCTGGTCAGGGCCTTGAGCGCAGCAGCCGTGAACCAGTCGGCTCGTGGCCCCAACCGGACGCGCAGCACCAACTCCAGGGGCGGGGCCACCCACGGCAGCGTGCCGTCCACGGGCGATCGCTGACCGGTCGGAGTGCCAAGCGGCAGGACGGCGCCGTCCGCGAGCGGCGGGGGACCGAGCCCGGAGAGCAGATCGGTGGCACGGCTGCCCAACACCGGTTCGACGGCTATCCCGCCGGCGAAGGCCAGATAGCTCCGCACCCCAGAAGTGGCCCAGCCGGCCTCCAGCAGGCTCCCCGCCTCCACCCGCACCGAGGCACCCCAAGCGACCGGACGCCCGTTGACCAGGACAGGGCACGGCGCTCCACCGACGGCGGCGATCACGGCCCGGCGGGGCCTGATGGCGCAGCCACCGAAGGTGCTCTCCAGAACGGCCGCGCTCTCGGGGTTGCCCACCAGTCGATTGACCAGCCGGGCGGCCCGCCTGTCCAGTGCTCCGGAGCGGGACACCCCGAGATGAGCATGCCCGGGCCGCCCCAGATCCTGCACCGTGGTCAGCAGACCTGCCCGGACCACCGCGATGGCACCGTCCGTCATCGCCGCGCCACCAGGCGAACCCTGGCACCAGGCGAGAGCAGCGCGGCGGGCTCCCGGGCGGGGTCCCACAGCTTCAGATCCGTACGGCCGATCAACTGCCAGCCTCCTGGGGATGACCGGGGATAGACACCCGTGTAGCTGCCGGCGAGCCCGAGCGCCCCGGCGGGCACAGCGGTGCGCGGGGTCGCCCTACGGGGTACCGCCAGGTCCTCGGGAAGCCCGGTCAGATAGCCGAACCCGGGGGCGAAGCCGCAGAAGGCGACCCGGAAGTCGATCGAGGAGTGGATTTCGGCGACCTCGTTCGGTGCCACCCTCCATCGGCTGGCGACCTCTGCCAGATCGGGGCCGTCATAACGGACGGGCACCTCGATCACATCCATCTCCTCGATCTGAAGGGAGGGGATCTTCCAGTGGGGCAGTTCCCGAGCCCACCGGCCGGGATCGTCCACCCCGTCCAGCAGCACGGTCCGGGCCGCGGGCACGATCTCCCGTACCGCGGGGAGCGTCCCAGCGCTCCGGCGGCGCAGCAGTTCGGCGTGCAGCGCCCCGGCCTGTTCACCGTCCGCCATCTCGATCAGCAGGGCTCGGTCACCGACCGGAAGCGTTCTCATACGAAAGCCTCCACCCGCACACCCACGGTCTCCAATTGGTGGCGCACCTGACGGGCCAGCGTGACGGCCCCCGGGGTGTCACCATGGAGACAGAGCGATCGGGCGCGCACCGCCACCGACCTTCCACACCGTGAGGTGACCACACCGAAGCGGGCCATGCTGACCGACCGTTCCACCACGGCGTTCTCATCGGTGAGCACCGCGCCTTCCTCGCGACGCGGTACCAAGGTGCCCTCGGCGGTGTACGCCCGGTCCGCGAAGGCCTCGGTGATCACGGGGAGTCCGGCCTTCTCGGCCATGGCGTGCAGCTTGGAGCCGGGCAGCCCCAACAGGGGCAGTCGCTCACCCGTCAACAGCACGCCGTCGACCACGGCGGCAGCCTGCTCTTCGTCATGGACCACGCGGTTGTACAGAGCGCCATGGGGTTTGACGTAGGACACCCGGGAACCCGCGGCTCTGGCGAACACCTGGAGCGCACCGATCTGATAGGCGATCTCGGCGGCCAGTTCGTCCGGGGGGACGTCCATGGAGCGGCGGCCGAACCCGGCGAGATCGCGGTAGGAGACCTGGGCACCGATGCGTACGGATCGCTCGGCCGCCAGCCGACAGACCCGTTGCATGGTCGAGGCGTCTCCCGCGTGGAAGCCGCAGGCGACATTGGCGCTGGTGACGATGGAGAGCAGCCCCTCGTCGTCAGTCAGCCGCCAGCGGCCGAAGCCCTCACCGAGGTCGGCGTTGAGATCGATGGACGCCCAGGTCATGTACTCCTCCTCTGCTGTGCCCGGCCTCAAGCCACGCGGTAGTGCGCGTCCCGCACGTCTGTGCGGAACACCTGCCCCGGCGCATCGACGAAGGCGAACGCCGCGGGCGAAGCCGTCGCCGTTGTCTGCGGGGTGACTCCATCTGCCCGGAACAGAGAACAGAGAACAGAGAACAGACAACACAGAACACCGGAATGGCGCTGGGGCTCGCCAGCACCGGATCGCCGAAGCCCGGACGGTGTCGAAGTCCGGACGTTCGAGGTCCGCTGTGCCGAGCCCGCTTGGATTGCCGTGGTGCACCGCGCCGCGCCATGCACTGCGGGCATCATGGCACTCTGTCCGGCCGCCGTGTCGAGGTCCTCGGGTGGCATCGGGCACATCGATGCCCGCCATCGCTCCATGGAGCGGACCTGCGGGCTGAAGGCTCTTGCTCGTCTCCCATGACAGCTCGCGGGAGGGGTTTCGACCACTGGCCCGTGAACGTCACCGACCCGTGAACGTCACCGACCCGTGAACGTCTCCTGACTCGTGAACGTCACCGACCCGTGAACGTCTCCTGGTCCGTGAACTCGGACGCGGTGGTTTCGTGCCGCCGCTGGCCGTGCGGGGCGCCATTGACCGCTGCCGCACCCCGCAGCCGTCGGGTGCGCCGTAGTCCACGGCATCGATGGGCCGCCCTGTGCGCTCGGGCAGTTCGAGGCGGTCGTCCGCGGGGCGCAAGGGCCGACTGGACGGGCGTCTCCACCGCCAACGCCCACTTCCACCGTGGGGCTGGTCGCCCTCCCCGGGGCAGTGCCCGCACCGGGAACTGTCGCATGGCGTGCCGGCCGAACTGAGCTTCGCCTTCCACCTGGTCGAGAACCCGCGCGACCTCCACCAGCCCTGCCTCGTCCGCGACTGCGGCAAAACCCCTGCGCTCGGGAGACGGCGCTGGCGCGGAACGGCCACCGGCCTACTTCGAAGACGCCCGTGAACGCCGGGTCGAGACCTCCGCACACCTGGTGTTGGAGGACGAGAGCCAAGGCTGTTCCCTTGTTCCGGGGCAGTCTGAACCGTTACCCGGGTCAGTGGTGCGCCCGAGCCGCGGCGCCGCTGTGGGGCGGTCGCTTCTGCGCCGTTTCGACCGTTGTCAGTGCGAGGACCTAGTCTGTGCAACGTGACTTCGCCAGCCCCGACGGACTTCGTTCCGCCCCAGCTCAGCGTGGGGCCGCGGCTCGCGCTGGGCCCGGCCGCCGACGAAGGGCTCGCGCGGCGCCTGCGCGCGCTCGCGTGCACCGCGCCGCTGCACGATCTGGACGCCCGCAAGGCCAATCTCGCCGGTGAGTACACGGTCTACGCCATGGCGGAGGTGGCTCTCTCCGCCATTGACCTCATCACCTTGCACATGGATTTCGATACCGGCGCGGATCACGACCAGATAGTGGCCAGGCTTCTGCCCAGGGTTGCCGCGCAGGCCCCGGCGCGACCGGTGTCCGAGCATGAGCGGGTCGCCCGCTGGGTGCTGGAGAATCTGATCAACGTGGGAAGCGTCGACCGAGGATTCCGCGCGGTGTACGGCACCTTCGGACCCGATGGCGTCTACATCCGCCGGGACTACGACTTCAAGTTGATCGAGGAGGTCCCGGGCCCCGGCGGCAGTGTCTATCTCCGCACCACCGATGAAGCGGTCAACGTCCTGGTGGGTGCCCTCGATACCGATGTCACCAGCGCGCAGATCGCGGCGGAGGTCAAGCTGGAGGTCCTGATCAGCCGAGGCAAGCTCGCGGACGCCCAGCTCGCCGCCGAGCAGGCCAGATACCGCACCGTGCAGTATGCCGAGACCCTCCGCCGTACGTTGGAGGCCACCCGTCGCAATGTCCGCGCCGTCGACTGGTTGAACGCCGTCCCGGACATGATCGCCGAAGCCCTCGACCATGTCGCCGACCGCTACCGCCATGAGAACGCGATCCTGACGAACATCCGCAAGGCGCGTGACGAGGCCGAGGAGCCCGAGAACAGGCGTCGTGCGGCGGAGTTGGTCGACATCGTGAAGGACTGCATCCGCCGTCACACCCAGCTCCAGTCGAGGCTGCTGGAAGCCGGTCCGCTCTTCCGCGCTGAGCAGGACCGTCAGGCGTTCGCCCGGCCGACCACCCATACCGGACTCGATCTCTACGGACAGTTGATGGCCCCGGTGCTGTCGCTTCCGCTGGAGGGCGCGATCCAGGTCACCGACGCGTTCTTCGCCCGCGGCACGGGACTGCGCACGCCGTCGTCGGTAAGGGTCGGGGACCTGGTCGACATGTTGCTGACCCCACCCCTGGAGCGCGAGCATCTGGGCGCCGAGATGCCCGAGCCCGATCTGATCGCGACTCCCGATGACAGCCGGTTCAGCGAGGAGCAGCTCACCCGAGCCCTGCGACTGCTCGATCTGGAACACGATGCCCCGCGCCGCCTCTCGGGCCTGCTTGCCGAAGCCCGTGGCATCGACCCCGAACTGCCCTATCTGGTGGCGCTCCTGGCGGTCCACGCGGCCAGCCCGCCTGTGGGCACCGCCTATCGCCAGGGCGAGGAGCGATTGCTGTTCGCCGTGGACGACGGCACCGAGCTGGCCGATCCGGAGTTCGGTGGCGCGGATCTGATCGTGGGCACCGCCCTCCTGGACGCGGCCGGGATGGCCGCGGACCGCGCGGAGGCCGCATGAGTGGCCACAGCGCGCCGCCCGCAGGACCACACGCGATATCCCCATCCCCCCGCACGGCGGCGGTCCGACGCTCCCCTCCGATGACGAGCCATCGGCTGACCACCAGAGACCCGGCCGGCCCTCCGCCCTCCCCAACCTGTCCGCATCCCCGTCCGAAGGAGTCACCGAAGTGACCGACCCTCACGCCGAGCGCGACCCCTGGCGTGCCTCGGACACCGGTGAAGTGCCCGCCGACCCCGCAGCCGCCGGCGGTCCCCGCATCACCCCCGCCGACGCGGCCGACGCCGCCCGCCTCGTCTCCTGCGGGCTTCAGCCCAAACTGATGCCCGCACGCGACGCGGAGTACGCCGAACTACTCCGCCGCTACCGAGAGGAGACAGCCTTCGCCCGGCTCGCCGACGCTGTCGCCACCGGTCTGGGGCTGATCGTGCTTGAGGTCTCCCCCCGTGCCGGGATGGCGCTGGCCGCCGCGGAGGACTCCGTCTTCGCCGTCCGCATGGGCGACTACGCCCGTCGAGCAGCCGTCGACTCCGCCGACCGGTTTCTGCACGGTCTCGCCCATCTGGCCGTCGCCACCATGTCCTTTCCCCGCCCCGAAGACCTCGCCGACGACGGCTACATCGGCCGCATCACGGTCAACGGCGTCGAAGCCTTCGTACGACAGGCCTGCCGCCGTCTTGAAGAGCGCGCCGAGGACCAGGGCCAGAACACCGACCCCGCCACCGACGCCCCGGGCCTGGAGTCCGCCTGGCGGATCTACGCCCGCCGCAGCGCCACCGGAGCCACCAAGGACGCCCGCAGACTCGCCGGTTCGACCAGCGGCATCATCGGCAAGGCAGTCGCCTTCCTCACCGAATCGGGCTTCCTCCAGCGCACCGGAGACGACGCCGGAGGCGCCTACCGCACCACCGCCCGCTACCAGCTTCAAGTCCGCGATATGGCGGGCAGCGCCGCCATGGCCGAACTACTCGAACTCGGCGTCGTACCCATCAGCGACGGCACCGCCACCCTCGTCCCGCCGTCCGAGGCCGACGATCTGGAGCTAGTCGCCGACGCCGGGCTCCCCTTCCACACCTGACACCCGTCGACCCCATCCCCCCACCCGGCCTGCCAACCACGAGAGTCCGCCGCCATGTACGAGCTGTCCCGCGTTCGCCTCTACTCCATCGGGCCCGCCGGTGCGCGCTACGCCGACACCGTGCTGGATCTACGCGGAGTGGGTGCGCCGGTACCCCATCCCGCCCCTGCCCAGGCGGAGTTCTTCGAGGAAGAGCCCGTCGGCCCGCCCCGCCGCCCCGCCCCCGCCGGAGTCCTCTTCCTGGAGAACGGCGGCGGGAAGTCGGTCCTGCTCAAACTGATCTTCTCGGTGATGCTGCCGGGCCACCGCAACACCCTGGGCGGCGCCAGCTCCGGTGTACTGCGCAAATTCCTCCTCGCCGACGACTGCGGCCATGTCGCCCTGGAGTGGCAGCACACCCTCACCGGCGAACTGATCGTCGTCGGCAAGGTCAGCGAGTGGCGCGGGCGCCAGGTCTCCAACGACCCGCGCAAGTTCGCCGAAGCCTGGTACTCCTTCCGCCCCGGCCCCGGCCTCAGCCTTGACTCACTCCCGGTCGCCGAATCCACCGCGATGCGCCCCTCGACCGATGGTGCATCCGGTGCCCGTGGCCGTCGCCGCACGATGAAGGGCTTCCGGGACGCCATCACCGAAGCCGGCAAGGTGTATCCGCATCTCGAAGTCTCCTGGGAGGAGATCCACGACCGCTGGAACGAGCATCTCGGTGATCTCGGCCTCGACCCCGAACTGTTCCGCTACCAGCGTGAGATGAACGCGGACGAAGGCGAGGCGGCGGGACTCTTCGCCGTCAAGAAGGACTCCGACTTCACCGATCTCCTGCTGCGCGCGGTCACCGACACCCGGGACACCGACGGTCTCGCCGACCTCGTCAGCAGCTTTGGCAACAAGCTCGGCCGACGTGCCGAACTCACCGCCGAACGCGACTTCACCGCGGGTTCCGTCGATCTGCTCGGCCGGATCGTGGAAGCCGCCGAAGCACGTAGCCGCGCCCGAGAGATCCACACCGGCTCCGAGCGACGTACGCGCACCCTCGCCCGCCGGCTCTCCGCCCGCGCCGTGGTGGAGCGCACCCGCACCACCGACCTCGCCGCGCAGGTCACCGCCGCAGCGCACACCGTCACCGAGGCCGAGCAGCGGCGCGGCCGAAGCTCGCTCATCGCCGCCGAGCTGGCCTACCGCCACGCATCGCTCGCCCTGGCCGTCGCGGAGAAGGGCGCCGCCGCCCAACGCCGCGAACTCAGCGACGCCCGCACCCTGCACTTGGCCTGGCAGGCCACCGAGGCTGTCCTACGACACCGGGCCGCCGCCGACCGCAGCGCCAGGGTCGCCGCCGCGATCCAAGACGCCGAGCGCGATGCGGCCCCCGCCCTCGCAGCCCGGGCCAGAGCCGCCGCTGACCTCGTCCGCGCGCTCCACTCGGCAGCGGAAAGCGGTGAGCAACTCGCTGGTGAGCAGGAAGAACGCTCCGCCGCCCTCCAAGAGATGGGGGAAGCCGCGCACCGGGACGCGACCGCCGCGGCCACCGAGACCCAGCGCGCCCGTAGCGAGATCGGCCATCTACGCCAACGCCTGACCGAGGTCGAACAGGAGACAGCCGAAGCGGTACGGGCCGGCTGGCTCGACGACACGGCTCCGGACGCCGACCCGGCCAGGGCGGCACTGGCCGCGAATGACGCCGAGAAGGCGGCCGTCGCCGCCTGGGACGCCGCCCGCGAAGCCGGACAGGCAACCGCCGACCGGGCGAAGGAAACCGCGGCGACCGAGGCCCGGGCCGAGTTGGCCGCGGCACGCGCGGCCGACGCGGCCCGGGCGGCCGAGCACACCTACGAGGCAGAACGTCGCGCCGCGGCCTCCATCGCCGAAGACCATCGGCTGGCCGAGCTGCTGAGCCTGCCGGCGCCGGTGGCCACACCTGTGCCGTCGCCCCGCAAGGGCACCGTCGCGGCCGACGCCCGCAAGCCGGGCGCGGTGCACGCGAGAGTCGACGGCCCCCCGGCGCTGCCCGACGCCTCCGCGGACGGGCCGACCCCAGCGGTCGACAGACAGGGGCCGACCGCCGCGGACACGGCTACGGGCGCCCGATCCGGCACCGGGACAGAGCCTTCCGATGCATCATCCGCCGTGGCAGCGGACACCGCCCACCGCGATCCCGTCACCCCTGAATCGGCCCAAGCCGCTCCAGAAGGGGCCACGGACGGCTCCTCCGGGCCCCGCACCCGACCAGATGAACCCACGGCTGGACAGCACGGCGCAGCCGACCCGGACCCCTGCCCCGAGGAGGACGCGCTCGACGAACCCGCGCCATCCACCCACGCCGGCCCCCCGCGCGCGGTCCATATGTCGACAGACGCCCCAACCGGCAGCGCCGACACCTCAACCGCCGCCGCCGAGGACGTCTCCGAGTACCCCCCGGCGGCCGAGACCCCCATCCACACCGGGCGAGAGCGCAAGCGACACCGCTCCGAAACGGTTGGCCACCCCGCACCGCGCCCTGCCGCAAGCCCGCTCTCCGCAGAGGAACTGGACCGCTACGCGGAAGAGCTGCGTGAGCTCCTCGACCAACAGGTCACCTCCGCCGAGCGCCAGCTCTTCGAACTGCGGACCGTCGCCGCCGACGACGCACGCATCCTGGGAGCCCTCGGCGACGGCGGCCTGCTGCCCCCCAGCCCCGATGTCCTCGCCACCGTGGAATACCTGGGTGAGCACGGCATCCCCGCGCTCCCCGGATGGCGCTACCTCGCCCAGGCGGTCGACCCCGTGGACCACGCGGCCGTGCTGAGCGCTCGGCCCGAGTTGGTCGACGGAGTCGTCATCACCGACCCCGCGTCACATGACCGAGCTCGTGAGGCACTCACCGGCGCCGCACTGCTACCCCGCTCGGCCGTGGCCGTCGGCACCGCCGCCGCGCTGCTCGCACCCGTACCAGCGCCCGGCACCGACGACCACCCGGCCGCGACCAGCGTCTTTCTCGTCCCGCCTAACCCAGCCATGCACGATGAGCAGGCCGCCGACGAAGAACGGCAGACCCTCAGGGCACGCGCGGCGGCCCGTGATGACGAGATCCGAACCCTGGCGGCCCGCCTCGCGGGTGATCGTTCGATTGCCGCGCGCCTTGCCTCCTGGCGCGCTGACTGCCCTCCCGGAATGCTCGCCGAGCTCGCCCGCGCCGCTCAGACCGCCCGCGAGTTCGCTGAGGAAGCGCAGGCAGAGCTGACCGAGGCCCGTACGGTACGCGCGGAGGTCGACGACGCCGCGGCCGACGCCGCCCGCGTCCGCGAGGAGCGCCAGGAAGCGGCCCAGCGCGCCCGCCGTGCGGCTGACGCGCTGGCCGGACTGGCCTACCGTCTGCGGGAACGGGCCGGCTGGCAGGTCAAGCTGCGCGAACTGGCCGATGAAGCCGCCGAATCCGAAGCCCGCGCCACGGTCTGCCTGGAGCGGGCGAAGGCCGCCGACGAGGATCGCCGGGCGGCCCAGCGAGCGGGCGACGACGCCCGCCGGACGGCCCGGGCCCTGCGAGCCGAGCGCGCCGAAATCGCGGGCGCGCCCGAGAGCCTCCCGCAGCCCGACCCCAACGCCCCCCGGGCCGCGCTGCCCGAGCTCCGCGAGGCCTATCGCACGGCTTCACAGCTGTACGAGAAGGTCGGCGTCGGCGCGGACCTCCGTGCCGAGCAGGCCCGCGCCGAAAGCGATGAGAGCGCCTCCCTCACCGACCTCGATCGGCTGAGCAACAAGGTCCGCACCAGGGCCGCCCAGTTGCTGGAGGGCACCGACGGCGCTGACGGACCATCCCGCCAGGCGGCTGCGGCACGCGCGGAGTCGCTGGTGCAGATGTTGGAGACACGCGCTTCGGAAGCCAGCGAGAAACTGGGGAGGCTGCGCGGTGAAGCCGAGCGGCTGGCCCCGGCCGACGCCGAGTCCCACACCCGTCTCCCCGATGAACTCGTTCCCGCCGACGCCGCGCAGGCACAGACCCTCCTGCGCAGCGCCACCGGCGAACTCGCCCTGGGCACCGATGCTCTGGCGACGGCTCGCGACACCCACACCGGTCTGCTCCAGGCCCATCGGGCCGCCGAGGACGCCGCTGGCGGCTTCGAGGAGACCGCAGCGCTCCTGCGCGACCTGCTGCGAGACCGCGATGACGAGGAGTCGGCGGCCGAGACCGTCGAGTCCTATCCCGGCAGTCTTCCCGAGGCCCGGCAGTCCGCCGCTGAGGCCCGTCGTTCGCTACGCGGCTGCGCAGCGGAACTATCCGCGGCCGAAGCCGCCGTACGCGAGGCGAGCGATGTGCTGGTGCGCCACGCCAACTCCACCCGCTACGAGCAGGTGCGCACCCCCGCCCGCCAGCAGATCCGCGAACTGCCCGCTGCCGCACTGCCCGAGCACGCGGCGAAGTGGGCCGAGGCGTTCGCCCCTCGGCTGCGCGTACTCACCGATGAGCTCCAGCAACTGGATCGCAACCGTGACACCATCGTGGACCGGCTGCGCGGGCTGGTGGAGTCCGCACTGGCGACGCTCCGCTCAGCCCAACGCCTGTCCAGACTGCCCGAGGGGCTGGGGGAGTGGTCGGGCCAGGAATTCCTCCGCATCCGCTTTGAGGAGCCCGATCATGCGACGTTGGCCGAGCGCCTGGGCGAAGTGATCGACGAGGCGACGCGTACCGCGGTGCGGAAGAACTCCACGGCCGCGTACGGCGAAGGCCGGAGGGACGGCATGTCACTGCTGCTCCGGGGGGTTCAAGCGGCGCTGCAACCGAAGGGCATCGCCGTGGAGATCCTTAAACCGGACGCGGTGCTGCGGGCCGAGCGAGTCCCCGTCGGACAGATGGGTGATGTCTTCTCCGGAGGTCAGCTCCTCACCGCCGCCATCGCCCTGTACTGCACGATGGCGGCTCTGCGCAGCAATGACCGAGGACGGGACCGCCATCGCCATGCGGGCACCCTCTTCCTCGACAACCCCATCGGCCGGGCCAACGCCACCTATCTCCTAGAGCTCCAGCGGGCGGTCTCCGACGCCCTGGGAGTTCAGCTGCTCTATACGACAGGGCTGTTCGATACGACCGCGCTCGCGGAGTTCCCCCTGGTGATTCGGCTTCGCAATGACGCCGACCTTCGAGCCGGGCTGAAGTACATCAGCGTCGAGGAGCATCTGCGCCCTGGTCTGCCGCAACAGGACCCCTCGGACGAGAGCGTGCACGGAGAGATCACCGCCACGCGTATGTTCCGCCGCAGCTCCGCCACCGCCGACCAGTCGGCGCCCGCCTCGTCCACCAGGAAGTAGCGAGCCACGGCTCATGGGCGGACGGGCGGAGGCAGTACACCGCGCGCCGGCTCAATGGGACGGCTGAACCTGCCCTGCCGGTCAGCCGCGGTCAGGGAAGGTCTCCAGCTGTCCTGACACACTCGCCAGGACGTAGAAGCTGTTCACTGCCGCCGTGGCCCCTTCGACGGGGTTGCCTTGGCCAACTCCGGGGCACATCCGGTGACGCGGTGCGTTGGGTGGTGCGGTCTGCTCGGTGACATGGACATACGGGCCGAAGCAGCGATGGAGAACATCTGGCGAGGACAGCTGGCTCGGCATGGCGGATGAACCGTACGGCCGAGCGCGCACGGCCAGGCCAACCGCGAGCACGGGAGCGATCACGGATCTGTTCTTCTCTGTTCCTCGCGGGGCGACGAGCCTGCGTCAGACGGATTCTGCGGGCGCGCCACGCTGTGGCCGTCAGGGGCCTGCTCTACGAAGCCCTTGTGGCGCACCGGGTGTCCCCGCCGGACCGAGGCCACCGCTGGAGGAGCCCTCGGGCCACCTTCACCGCTGGCAGAGCAGGGCACCAGAGCCTCGGAGCACCGGGTGCCAGTGCGGCCAGGGGCCCATGGCCGACCCCGCGGCCGCACCGCTCGCGGTGCTCTTCCCGCCAGCTCAGGCGCTCTGGCGTCGGCCTTCCACCAGCGCGAACCCTGGCTCCCTCCGCGTACCGTCCGTCGCTCAGGCCCGGGAGAGTCTCAGGTCCGGGAGAGTCTCAGGCCCGGGAGAGTCGCCCGGGCCCCCGTCGCCGTATACGAGCGCCCTGACGAGCCTCTGCTCGTGCCACCCGCCGCGCCCGGCGGCGCTCACGCCGCAACTGCCGTGCGCTGCTGCTCGGCTCCGACATCACGCCATTGCGTTGGTTCCACACCTGGCGGGTCACCCACACATCGAGCACCCCCCAGGTCGCCACCACCGTGCTGGCGACGCTGCTGAGCACCATCGGAAAGGCTAGCCACGAGCCTGCCAAGGTGGAGAGAAAGGCGACCATCGCCTGAATCAGGGTCAGCGCCACGATGAGCACCGCCCGGACCGCGGCTGTGCGCACCGGATCGGCCATCCGTCTGCGTGTTGTCGGCTCTTCTACCCAGAGCTGCCGCGGTATCGGAGTAGGGCCTGTTGCCCATCGCTCGCCGCGGCGCTCATCCGTATCCATGGTTGTACTCACTCCCCACGCCCCCCATGTCTGTCCGGCTTCAGGGTGGCTGCCCGATTTTCACGCCTTTACTCGTCTTTACTCCAGCCTTGCATCTTCCCTGCGCCCCCTCCGGCAAACGGAGCGGGATGGTCCAGTGAAGGAGGGCGGTCGGGTAAACCGCCCGCGACCCACCGGACTTGGCGAGGGGGCTGGGCATCACCTGGGCCGGACAGCCCCACGACTCCGCACAACCCCCGTATGTCATGACGAATGACGAGCCCGGATGATTCCCTAGCACTGGCCCAAGAGCGAACAATTCCAGCCATCTACCGCTGTCCAGAAGGTGACGTACCCCTGGCCGCAGCACGACACGCCGGGAATGCCAACTCCTTGAATACCGGGACAACCTGCGATCGATTCGCCCCCCGTAGGCCGAAAATCGTCCGGACGCGTCTTCGAGTTGTCTGTGTGGCAGTAGTAGGCTCACGCCGTTTGTTGACGGAACTTGGCCCAGACCGGGCGAGGTTGAGCAGGGGGAGGCCATGCGCTTTCGCGGGAAGTCCATCCGCCGGAAGATCGTGGCGTTGATGCTGGTGCCGCTTATTTCTCTCACTGCTTTGTGGGGATTTGCCACGGTACTGACTGGTCAGGAAGCCAGCGAGCTTCTCAAGGCCAGCTCTGTCGCCGAGGAGATCGGCGAACCGGTAGCCGATGCGCTCCACGACATCCAAGAAGAACGACGCCAGACGCTGATCTATCTCGCCGACCGCCGGGCGTCCGGAGCGCTGCCCGCGCTGCGTGAGACGCGCGTGGCCACCGACCGGGCGGTCGCGCGTATCACCAGGAATGCCGCGAAGCCCGATGTCCGCGACGATCTGCGCTCGGACACCGAGCGCAAGCTGACTTCCCTCATGGAGGGCCTCGACGGCCTCATCGCCCTGCGGCGCTCCGTGGAGTCGGCTGCCGTCTCGCGCGGTGAGGCACTGGAGTTCTACAACCGCATCGTCGACCCCGGCTTCGGCTTCCTCACCACCCTCCAGGCCCTGCACGACGAGGAGATGGAACGCCAGGGCCGAGGCCTCGTCGGTCTCTCCCGCGCGATGGAACTGCTCTCCCGCGAGGACGCCCTGATCGCCTCCGCCCTGGCCACCGGCAAGGTCAGCTCCAAGGAGGTCCGCCAGCTCTCCGACTTCGTCGCCAACCGCGAGCTGTACTACGAGCTCAATCTGGAGGCCATGCCCGCCAAGGAGCGGGCGGTGTACCTACAGCTCTGGCGCAGCCCCGAGACCAAACCCCTGCGCGACGCCGAGGAACGCCTCATCGAAGAGGGATCGGTCAGGGACGCGAGCGAGGCCGAGGCCAAGGAGTGGCAGTCGGCGGCGACCCCGGTCCTCGACGAGCTGCGGGAGACCGCGAAGGCCTCGGGCGAGCGCTACCAGGACCGCGTCGCCCCCGCCGCGTACAACGTCTTCATCCTCGCTGGCGTCGCCGGCGTGGTCGGTTTCCTCGCGCTGCTGGTGTCGATCGTCGTCTCCGTACGCATCGGTAGCGCGCTCATCCGCGACCTGACCCGGCTACGCAAGGAGGCCCATGAGGTCTCCGGGGTCAGACTGCCCAGCGTGATGCGTCGACTCGCCGGCGGCGAGACCGTCGATGTGGAGACCGAAGCACCGCGCCTGGAGTACGACAAGGACGAGATCGGCCAGGCGGGCCAGGCGCTCAACACCCTTCAGCGCGCCGCCGTCGAAGCCGCCGTCCGGCAGGCCGATATGCGCCGCGGGGTCTCCGAGGTCTTCGTCAATCTCGCCCGCCGCAATCAGGTGCTCCTCCACCGGCAGCTCACCCTCCTCGATGCGATGGAGCGCCGCACCGAGGACACCGACGAGCTCGCCGACCTCTTCCGTCTCGACCACCTCACCACCAGGATGCGGCGACATGCCGAGGGGCTGGTGATCCTCTCCGGCGCGGCCCCCTCCAGGCAGTGGCGCAAGCCGATCCAGCTGATGGACATCGTGCGGGCCGCGGTCGCCGAGGTCGAGGACTACGAGCGCATCGAAGTGCGTAGGCTGCCGCGCATCGGTGTCGGTGGCCCGGCCGTCGCCGACCTCACCCACCTCATAGCCGAACTGCTGGAGAACGCCACGGTCTTCTCGCCGCCGCACACGGCCGTGCAGGTGCATGGCGAGCGCGTCGCCAACGGCTTCACTCTGGAAATCCATGACCGGGGCCTCGGCATGGCCCCTGAACTCCTCCTCGACGCCAATCTGCGCCTCGCGGAGACACCCGAGTTCGAACTCTCGGACACCGACCGCCTCGGTCTCTTCGTCGTCAGCCGCCTTGCGCAACGCCAGAACGTCAGGGTCTCGCTCCAGCCGTCTCCCTACGGAGGAACGACGGCGATCGTCTTCATTCCCGCCGCCTTGCTCACCGACGCACCAGAGACCCGGGGCGTGGGCTTCCGCCTCGACCGAAAGAGCGATGCGCAGGCGGGCCGACGCGGCGGCGACGGCAAACTGACGGCGCTCTCCGCGCTCTCCGGCCCCGGCCGCAGGAACCTGCCCGCGCTCTTCGACGGCCAGGCCGACCTTGAGGGCGCCGCCGATCTGGGTCCGTTGGGGACACACCACGGGGGCAACGTCCGTGGCGATGGACTCGTGGGAGCCGGTGGTGGCCATGACTCCCGCGATCCCTTCGCTGGCTTCCCCAACCTCAGTGAATCCGACCGCAGCGAATCCGAGGTCGGCGATTTTGGTGACAACGGGGGCGACAACAGCGGTATGTTCCGCCCACGCGCTCGTGGCTCCCGTCGAGCCATCTCCGACGAACAGCACCAACAGGCGCTGGACCCGGCGCCGGAACGGACTTCAGAAACCGTGCCGCTGCCGCGTCGTAAACCGCCCACCCTCGTGACCGACCACGGCCGCAGAGTGGACGACCAGGGCCGGACCCACCCGGCCGCCACATCCGCACGCGCCGAGGAACCCCTGCGCGCGTACCGAACCGACACCTCCCACCCCGGGGCCCAAGGGACGTCACCCGCGCGGATCGACGGTCTGCCCCGCCGGGTGCGCCAGGCGAGTCTCGCCCCCCAACTCAGGGAGAACGCCGCTGCCGAACGGACCCCGGCCAGGGAGACGGCACGGGAAGTCGAACGCGACGCGGAAGAAGTACGCAACCGCATGGCTTCCATGCAACGAGGCTGGCAGCGGGGCCGCCTCAGAAACGCACACGGGGTGGACGGCGCCGCCCAGGCCGGCGGCAACAGCCCCGGTCAGACAGCACCACGAACGACATCAGAGGGGGACGGTCGATGACCGCACCGCATACCGCAGCGAACGCCTCAGGCGCCCGCCCGGTCACGAGAGGATCGGGCGAACTCAACTGGCTGCTCGACGAACTGGTGGACCGAGTCGGCAGTATCCACAAGGCCCTGGTGCTCTCCAGCGACGGACTGGCCACCGGCACCTCCCGTGAGCTGACCCGGGAGGACAGCGAACATCTCGCCGCCGTCGCTTCCGGATTCCACAGCCTCGCCAAGGGGGTCGGGCGGCACTTCGACGCGGGTCAGGTCCGCCAGACCGTCGTTGAACTGGACGAGGCCTTTCTCTTTGTCACCGCTGCCGGCGACGGCAGCTGCCTTGCCGTACTCGCCGACGCCGATTCGGATGTGGGCCAGGTGGCGTACGAGATGACGCTCATGGTCAAGCGGGTTGGAGTCCACCTCGCCACCGCGCCACGGACCGGTCACGCCCCCGGCGGGTGAGGGTTTGGCATGAGTGAATCGACTCATCACGCCCAGCACCCGCACCATTTCTTCGATGCTGATGCCGGCCCGGTCGTTCGCCCCTACGCGATGACCCGTGGTCGAACGAGCAGTGTGAACCAGCACCGGATGGATCTCATCGCCCTGGTCGTCACGGAGCCGGCGGCCGATCATCCTGGCCGGGATCAGTCACTCTCACCCGAGCATGTCGAAATCGTTGAACTCTGCGGTCAAGCACCGCAGTCGATCGCCGAACTCGCGGCCGCTCTGGATCTTCCCGTTGGGGTGGTCCGGGTCCTGGTCGGCGATCTCGTCGAGGACGAGCTGGTCCATGTAACCCGTCCCGTTCCGCCGGCCGAACTGCCGGATGTGAGTATTCTCCGCGAGGTGATTGATGGTCTTCGGGCGCTCTAGCAGCCGACGACCCGTCGAACCCGTGACCCTCAAGATTCTGGTCGCGGGTGGATTTGGCGTCGGTAAGACGACCCTGGTGGGGGCAGTCAGTGAGATCAAGCCCCTGCGCACTGAGGAGACCCTCAGTGAAGTGGGCCGTCCGGTCGACAACACGGCGGGAGTGGAGAACAAGACAACAACCACGGTCGCCATGGACTTCGGACGCATCACCCTCCGCGACGACCTGGTGCTCTATCTCTTCGGCACCCCCGGCCAGGACCGCTTCTGGTTCCTCTGGGACGAACTCGCGCAGGGCGCGCTCGGCGCGGTGGTGCTGGCCGACACCCGTCGCCTGGAGGACTCCTTCGCGGCGGTCGACTACTTCGAGCGCCGCGGTATCCCCTTCACCGTGGCCGTGAACTGCTTCGAGGGAGCCGACCGCTTCCCCGCCGAGAGCGTCCGGGGAGCACTCGACCTGGACTCCGAGGTGCCGCTGCTCCTGTGTGACGCACGTGAGCGCGAGTCGGCCAAGATGGTGCTGGTGTCCGTGGTGGAACACGCCTTGGCCCGCGTAGGCGGACAGCGTCCCCACGTCACCACCTAGACCGACGCGGCTCCTTGCGACGACATGGCCCGTACTCCCACCGAACCGGGGTACGGGCCATGCGGTCGACGGTTCCGGCGCGAGTCACCACCGCATGGACCCTGCCGAAGCCGGCGGCCCAGCCCCAGCAGTCGCCGCCCGCGATGGCGACGGCGGAGAAAGGCGGTTCACGGCCCTGCGCCGGGACGGGCCAACCCGTGCGGACCGTGACCCTGCGCGGGGACGGGCGTACCAGGGGCGGAGGGCGTACCAGCCATCAGTTTCCGTTCCCGCCCACGGCGCACCAATCGATCGATTACAGTCCGCGAGGTGCCTAACGACTCCTTCTGTGGCAATTGCGGAGCACCGTACGGTTCCCGCACCGACTGGCCCCGCACCTGTTCGGCGTGCGGATCCACCGCATACCGCAATCCGCTTCCGGTCGCCGTTGCCCTCCAGCCCGTACGCGACAAGGACGGCACGGGGTTGGTCGTCATCACCCGCGCCATCGAACCGGCCCTGGGCGGAGTCGCCCTACCAGGTGGCTTTATCGACTTCGGTGAAGCGTGGCAGCACGCGGTCATCCGAGAACTGAAGGAAGAGACCGGCATCGAAGCCGCCGCCAGCGAAGTCCGCCTCGCGGACGCGATGAGCGCGCCCGCCGGCCATCTGCTGCTCTTCGGTGTGCTGCCCATCCGTCAGCACACCGAACTGCCACCGATGGCGGCTACGGACGAGACATCGGACCGACAGTTGCTGCGCACCCCGACGGAGCTCGCCTTCCCGCTGCACACCATCGCGGTACGCAGATGGTTCATGGGCCGCTACGAATGAGTGGCACCCGGTCCTGCCAGCTCGGCTGAGGCATTGGCCAGCTCACCGAGCAGCCCCGCTACGATCCGGCACCCAGCCCGCGCACCCGTACCGGTCGCCTGGGCGGCCCCGCTCCATCTCCCCTGATCTGCTTCACCCTCACCTGGCCATCGACCAGTCGGGTCGTGTACCGCTCGACTTCGGCCCGTCCCCACCCGTCACCACTGCCCGACGCCACCACACCGCCCCCCTTACGCCCGGCTGCCGGAGCCCACACCTCCAACTCCGTCGCCCCGTCCGCGCCCCGCACCGGCACCACCGAGCCGCCCCGCGCCAGCACGGGAATCCGGGACAGCGGAGCATCCACCACCACCTGACCCGGCCCCTGGTAGGCCCGCCCCGTCGCCGTGTCATACCAACGGCCTCGCGGCAGACTTACCGGCCGGCGCTCGACCCCCGCGTCCAGAACCGGCGCCACCAGCAGCGCGTCCCCCAGCAAAAACGCGTCCTCACACGCACGCAACGCCCTGTCCTTCGGGTAGCCCCACCACAACGGGCGGACATAGGGGGCTCCGGTCAGTCGCGCCTGCTGGGCCAGCGTCACGAAGTAGGGGCGCAGCCGCTCCCGCTCCACGAGCGCCTCCCGCGCGTGCTCCAGGACGAACGGCCCGAACTCCCATGGCTCCCCAGGTCCCGCGGCCATCGTCGCGCGGGTGCGAAACAGCGGCAGATACGCACCGAGCTGGAACCAACGCAGATAGAGCTCGGCCGATGGAACCCCATCGAACCCACCCACATCAGGACCGGAGTAAGGCACCCCACACAGCCCCAGGCCCATGACGAGGGACAGCGAGGCCCGCAGTCCCGGCCAACCCGTCGAGACATCACCGGACCAGGTCCCGCCGTATCTCTGCAGCCCCGCCCAGCCCGAGCGGGAGAAGAGGAACGGGCGTTCATCGGGCCGCAGCCGTCGCAGCCCCTCATAGCCCGCTCGCGCCATCGCCAGGCCGTACACGTTGTGGGCCTCACGATGATCACCGCTACGCCCCTCCAACGCGTGCCGGGCCGACCGCGGCCAGGCGTTGCCACCGAACGGCGTACCGGAGAACGGTTCACTCACGTCATGCCACACCCCCGAGAACCCCTGCGCCAACCGCTCCTCGTACAACGCCCCCCACCAGCTCCGCACCCGCGGATCAGTGAAGTCCGGATAGACGCACTCACCCGGCCGGGCCGCACCCCGTACCTCGCCGCCACGCGCGTCCCCTACGAACGCCCCCACCGCCACCCCACTGTCGTAGACCGGATACCCCGGCTCCACCTTCACCGCCGCACCGACGGCCGAGACCAGCCGCACCCCGTCCCGGCCCAGCTCCCTCGCCAGTGCCGGCAGATCAGGAAACCGCTTCCGGTCGACGGTGAAGACCCGGTGCCCGTCATAGTGATCAACATCGAGATGCAGCGCGGAAAGCGGCAACCCGCGCTCCCGATAGCCCGCCACGATCCGCCGCACGTCCCGCTCGCCGGTGGCGCCCCGGGGTCCGTGCTGCAACCCCAGCGCCCAGGAAGGCGGCGCGGCGGGCGCCCCCGTCAACCGGGCCCAACGGGCCAACACCCGGGCCGGCGTCCCCACCACCACCCAGCAGCGCAACGGGCCGCCGTCCATCCGGATCTCGACGCTCCCGAGCCGGTCATGGCCCGAACCCGCACCCTCCGCACCCTCGCGCAGCACGACTCTCCCACCCCAGGAATTGTCATGGAACGCAAGGTGCGTGCCCGCATCCGCGACCACCAACTGAACGGGCATCGTGATCGAGAGCGGGTCATCACCGGGACCGAGGGAACCTTCAGGATCGGTGTTCCACAGACCGTACGTCCCATCCCGCAGCCGCGGTCCCGACGACCGGCCGCCCAGACCGAAGAAGCGCGCGTCCGCCGCCACCTCGGACCGCACCATCCACCGAGCCGGCCCGCCGGCCGCCGACTCCCACCAGCGAGGCGGAAGATCCCGGCGCAGCACCACCCCACCAGGCGTACGCATCTCCACCGCGCCCATCCGCGACACCTGCACCATCACCCGCTCGGACACCACACGCCAACCGCCGTCCTTGTCCGGCTCCAAGGTCGCCCGCTGATCCGGCTCCGGCGGAGCACCCGCCAACGCGTACGACGGTTCGGGGCCCGCCCCGTCCCAGCCCCAGAAGACCGCGCCGCCCGCCACCACACAGATCCGCAGCTCAGAACGGGCGAACCGGATGACCCCACCACCCGCGAGAGGCTCCGCGCCCACCAGCGCTCCCGGCACCCTGGCCCGTTGCACAGCCCGCGGCGGCAGCTCCCGAGAGTCCAACCGGCGGTGCCGCCATGCCGACAGCAGCGCACGCACTCCCCGGGGCGTCGTCAGATTCCGCACCCCGCGCACCAGTCCCCGACACTCCATACACCTCACCCTGCCACCGGCCCGGCATATGCGCGGAGCTGTTTCGCCCCGGTTCACCCGCACAAATACACCCAGCGAGAGCACAAAGGACCCCGCCGGCCCCGAACGCGTCCCTCCTCCGCGCCTGGCGGAGAGCGCCCTGGTGCGAGGGACGATCACATGGCATCGTCCTGTCAACCGAGTCACGCGCGCGCGTACCCGGACCACGACTGGACACCGACCGGCACCCCCCACCGCGCACAGCCCCCGGGAGCGGAACCCCATGACCTCAGCAGCGAACCCCACGCCCCTGTGGCAACCGGATCCCCACCGGATCGCCACCGCGCGCATCACCCGCTTCCAGGCATGGGCGGCCGACCACCACGGAGCCCCCGCTGAGGGGGGCTACCCAGCCCTGCACCGCTGGTCCGTGGATGAGCTGGAGAGCTTCTGGCGAGCCCTCGCCGAATGGTCCGACGTCCGCTTCGCCACCCCCTACGAGACGGTCCTCGCCGACCCGGCGATGCCCGGCGCCCGGTGGTTTCCCGGCGCCACGCTCAACTACGCCGAGCACGCCCTGCGGGCAGCCGACGAACGCCCCGCCGACCCGGCGCTCCTCTACGTCGACGAGACCCAGGAACAGACCCCCGTCAGTTGGGCCGAACTCCGCCGCCAGGTAGGTGCCGTCGCCGCTGAACTCCGCGCCATCGGGGTCCGCCCCGGCGATCGCGTCAGCGGCTACCTGCCCAACATCCCCCAGGCCGTCACCGCGCTCCTCGCCACCGCGGCCGTCGGTGGTGTCTGGACCTCCTGCGCCCCCGACTTCGGCGCCCGCAGCGTCCTGGACCGCTTCCAGCAGGTGGAACCCGTAGTCCTCTTCACCGTTGACGGCTACCGCTACGGCGGCAAGGAGCACGACCGCACCGACACGGTCGCCGAACTGCGCGGGGAACTGCCCACCGTGCGCGCCGTCATCAACATCCCGCTGCTCGGCAAGGACACCCCCGAAGGCGCTCTCAACTGGTCCGACATCACGGCCAACACCGTCGAGCCCCTCTTCGAGCAGGTTCCCTTCGACCATCCCCTCTGGATCCTCTACTCCTCGGGCACCACCGGGCTGCCCAAGGCCATCGTCCACTCACAGGGCGGCATCCTGCTGGAGCACCTCAAGCAGCTCGCCCTCCACTGCGACCTCGGCCCGGAAGACCGCTTCTTCTGGTACACCTCCACCGGCTGGATGATGTGGAACTTCCTCGTCTCCGGCCTTCTCACCGGCACCACGGTCGTCCTCTACGACGGCAGCCCCGGCTACCCCGAGACCGGAGCCCAATGGGGCATCGCCGAGCGCACCGGAGCCACCTTCTTCGGTACGTCTGCCGCCTATGTGATGGCCTGTGGCAAGGCCGAGGTCCACCCCGCGCGCGATCACGACCTCTCCCGCATCGCCTGCGTCGCCACCACCGGATCGCCGCTCCCACCCGACGGTTTCCGCTGGATCCGGGACGAGGTCGGCCATGGCATCTGGATCGCGTCGGTCAGCGGCGGCACCGATGTCTGCAGCTGCTTCGCGGGAGCGGTACCCACCCTCCCGGTGTACATCGGAGAGATCCAGGCCCCCTGCCTCGGCACCGACCTCCAGTCCTGGGACCCCCACGGCAAGCCGCTGATCGGCGAGGTCGGCGAGTTGGTGGTCACCAAAGCCATGCCGTCGATGCCCATCCGGTTCTGGAACGACCCCGACGGCAGCCGCTACCGCGACAGCTACTTCGAGATGTTCCCCGGGGTCTGGCGCCACGGCGACTGGATCACCATCACCGAGCGGGGATCCGTGGTCATCCACGGCCGCTCCGACTCCACCCTGAACCGACAGGGCGTACGCATGGGCTCAGCGGACATCTACGAAGCCGTCGAGCGGCTGCCGGAGATCCGGGAATCCCTCGTCATCGGTCTGGAGGAGCCCAACGGTGGCTACTGGATGCCCCTCTTCGTCCACCTCGCCGACGGCGCGACCCTCGATGCCGCTCTGTGCGACCGGATCAAGCGCACGATCCGCGAGGAGCTCTCCCCTCGACACATCCCTGACGAGATCATCGAGATCCCCGCAGTCCCGCACACCCTCACCGGCAAGCGCCTCGAAGTCCCGGTGAAGCGCCTCCTCCAGGGCATCGCCCTGGCCAAGGCGGTCAACCCCGGCTCCGTCGACAACGCCGAACTGCTCTCGTTCTACGCAGAACTCGGGCGGACCAGAAAGGCATGAAGGCTCCCCTGCGATCCCGCCGCCGCACAGGCTCCGGCGACGCGACGAAACAGCGGGCAAGGCAGTCCGGCAGGTCCTCAGCCGCGGGTACGAGGACCGATGTCAGTGGCGCCCTCTACGGTGAGTCATCAGTAGTGACAGACCGCAGGGGGAGAAATGGCGTACGACAACACATCCGGCAGCCGCACCGAACGCACCACCAGAAGGCGTCGCGGCCGTGGCGGCCACCCACGCCGCACCGGCGACCGCCCTCGGAACAAGACATCGCCACGGCGCGCCCTGCGTCAGGAGACCGTCAGCACCATCGGTGTGCTGGCCGACGCTTCGGATTTCGCGGCCATGCGCCGATATCGCACCTTCGCCTTCGACGATCACACTGACTACCTTCGCCAGCTCCAGGTCCTGCTGCGATCCCTGGCATCCCGCCATCTGCACACCACCGTCGTCCTCTTCGACCCGGACGACTTCAGCGCGTTCTGCTCCGAGGAGGGAATCGACCCCGACTCCCCACTCAGCCGCAGTCGCTACACGGCTGACGCCGCGGGGCGATTCGGCACCCTCCCCTATAGCGGAGAGGCACTGGACAGTCTGGTGCCCCAGCTGATCGAACGATCCGTCCGCGAGGCCACCTGGCAGTACGCGACCAAGCTCCTCGCCGATATCGGAGAGTGCGCTGACTGCGGGCAGGACATCGGCCGAGCGGCCTTTGAAAAGGCGTCCCGGATGCTGGGCCGCCTGCTCGAAGGAGCCGGTCCCGGCAGTCACCACCTGGTATGCAGCGTCCCCGCCCCCAGCGAACAACTCTTCGCCTCACTTCACGCAGCCAGCACCGAGGACTCCCCGCCGCACGCCATGGAGCTCGACACGTCCGACGGGGCGGAATTCGTGAGCGTCCTCGCCACCGGAATCGCCCTGGGCACCGCAGGAGGACTGGTCCTGCGCACCAGGAGTCCGGAGGCACCCGACCACCTCCACGGTTGGCGACTGCACCAGGGCCGTCTGCTTCCGCTCACCGAGGCCGAGGTCTTCAGCGCCTACTGCACCGATACGGAGACGGGCGATCCGCTCCCACCCGAGCCGGGCGTCGAGTACCGCGCCGGCTTCGGCATCACCATCGACGATCCGGAGACCCACCACTAGGGGGTGCCGGAGGGGCCCCGCCGTGGCAGGGCCCCTCCGGGATGGAGCGCGCTCTACTCGCCGGAGAGCACTGTCCGCGCGGCGGTGCGTGCCTCATCGGCCGTGTCGGTGGCGCGGGCCGCGGCCGCGGCCCGCTCACATTGAGCCACTGTGTACTTCGCCAGTGTCGCCCGTACATAGGGAATGGCCGCCGCACTCATCGACAGTGATGTCACACCCAGCCCTGTCAACACACAGGCAAGCAGGGGATCGGACGCTGCCTCACCACAGACCCCACAGCTCTTCCCTTCGGCCTTGGCCGCCTCCGCCGACAACGCCACCAGATCGAGCAGCGCCGGCTGCCACGGATCCTGCCACCGGGATACGGCACCGACCTGCCGGTCGGCCGCGAAGGTGTACTGCGCCAGATCATTGGTGCCGAGTGAGAGGAACTCGACCTCCTGGAGAAGGGAGCGCGCCCGTAGCGCGGCGGACGGGATCTCCACCATCACGCCGTACTTCGCTCGCAGCCCCGCCGTACGGCACGCTTCCGCGAAGGCCCGCGCGTCGGTGCGGTCCGCGACCATCGGTGCCATGACCTCAAGATGCACCGGCAGCCCCTCGGCTGCCTTTGCCAGCGCGCTCAGCTGGGTCTGGAGCACCTCGGGGTGGTCCAGCAGACTCCGCAGACCTCGCACACCCAAGGCCGGGTTCGGCTCGTCGACCGGCGTCAGGAAGTCAAGCGGTTTGTCCGCGCCCGCGTCCAGTACCCGCACGACCACCCGCCCCTCCGGGAAAGCTGTCAGCACCTGGCGGTAGGCCTCGACCTGCTTCTCCTCCGAAGGAGCCTGCTTGCTGTCGTCCAGAAAGAGGAACTCGGTACGGAACAGACCGATGCCTTCCGCACCTGCCTCCAGAGCCGCCGGCACATCCCCGGGACCACCGACATTGGCCAGCAACGGCACCTTGTGCCCGTCCGACGTCGTACCCGGCCCACTGGAAGTCGACAGCGCCGCCTTCCGCTCGGCAGCGGCGCGCTCAAGAGCAGCCCGCTTCTCGTCGCTCGGCTCGACGAAGACCTCACCGGTGCTGCCGTCGACGGCGATCAACGTTCCCTCGGCCAACTCTCCGGCACCGGGAAGCGCCACCACGGCGGGAACGCCGAGAGCCCGCGCCAGAATCGCGCTATGGCTCGTCGGCCCGCCCTCCTCGGTCACAAAGCCGAGCACCAAGGTGGGGTCGAGCAGAGCCGTGTCCGCCGGCGCGAGGTCGCGGGCGATCAGCACATAGGGCTCGTCGCTGTCCGGTACGCCAGGCATCGGCACTCCCAGCAGCCGCGCCACGATGCGATTGCGTACGTCATCCAGGTCGGCGACCCGCCCCGCCAGATACTCCCCTGCCCCTGCGAGGAGGGCACGGTACGAAGCGAACGCGTCATAGACCGCGCGCTCGGCCGTACTGCCCACGGCGATGCGGCGTTCGACATCCGCCATGAGCTCGGGGTCCTGCGCCATCATGGCCTGGGCTTCCAGGACCGCCTGCGCCTCGCCGCCGGCGAGGTTTCCCCGGGCGATCAGATCAGCGGACACAGCTTCCACACTCTGGCGGGCACGGCCCTGTTCCCGCCCGGTGTCCTGCGCCGGGTTCTGCTTCGCGGGCGGTTCCAGCACCGCCGTGCCCATGTGTCGGACCTCGCCGATCGCCACGCCGTGGCTCACACCGACGCCTCGCAGAGTTGTCTCCATGTCACCCGTCTCCGATTGAGCGACGACTTGCGCCGCCGTACTGGATGCTGCCCCGCCGCTACTGCCACCCGAACAGTTCGTCCCCCGCCTTCACATCGCCCTTCTCCCGGACGTTGGTCAGCGAGTCGGCGGTGGCTTCGAGAGCCACGATCGGGCAGATGGGGGACTTACCGGCCTCCTCCACGGCGACCGGGTTCCAGCGCACCATCTCCTGCCCCCGGCTCACCGTGTCACCCTTGTTGACGAGCAGTTCAAAGCCCTCGCCATTGAGCTGGACGGTGTCGATGCCCAGATGCGTCAGTACGCCGTGCCCTTCGCCATCCACGACGACATAGGCGTGCGGATGCAGGGACACCACAACGCCGTCGACCGGAGCCAGGGCCACCGAAGGCTCACGCACGGGGTCTACGGCCGTACCCGGGCCGACCATCGCACCGGAGAACACCGGGTCCGGTACCGCCGTGAGTCCGATGACAAGTCCGGCAATCGGGGACGTCACTGTGGTCATGGGGCCTCCCAGAGGCGGAGATTCGGTTGAACGCCGTCACTGCCCGTATCAGACGACGTACTGTTCAGCAGCGTATGTCATGCGAAGTCCTAGTTCAGACTGATAGCTAGTGTTTGGTGGCGTAGGTGGTACCTCGGAGGCGATTTGCCTCCGCCTCTCAGTGCCAGGTAGTGTCGTACCCCTGCCTGGCCCCAACATGACATTGCGTCTGAGGTCGGCGGCGACTTACCAACCTGAGACCCAAACCGGCCCGGTGTTTTGCATGTCTGCGGAGCGTCGGTCGGGAAGCCGGAAAAGGGCTGGTAAAGTTCGGATCAGCCGAAAGGCAAAAGCCCTTCCAATCAGGTGTTGGATTGAATTCGAAGTCCGGAAACGGAATGAGAAAACGGTCTGGTAAGGTTGGAAACGC
>NZ_JAMQAW010000074.1 GCF_023701525.1 Streptomyces albipurpureus | reverse complement strand
GCCATAACACCGGTCACCCACCCAACCGCACCGGCTGCCAACCACCCACCCTGCACCAGCAGAAGGAAACGCCATGCAGTCGAGCATCATCGATGTCTTCCGCGCAATCGCCACAGCTCTACCGGACCGCGAATGCCTGGTACACCGTGCCACCCGCCACACCTACGCCACGGTGCACGATCGGGCCGAGCGCTTGGCCTCGCTACTGGCCGGCCGCGGCCTCGGCGCCCACCGTGAACGCCCCCGCCTCGGCCCGTGCGAATCCGGGCAGGACCACCTGGCGCTGTACCTCCACAACTGCCCGGCCTACTTCGAGGCCACTCTCGGCGCCCTCGCAGCCCGGCTGGCACCGCTGAGTGTCAACTATCGCTACACCGCGGCCGAACTGCGCCATCTCTTCGGCGACGCCCGGCCCGCCGTGATCGTCTACCACGCCACCTTCGCACCCGTCATCGCGGAGGTGCTGCCCCAGCTACCCACCACCCCACTGCTCCTCCAGGTCGAGGACGGCTCGGGACACCCGCTGCTGCCCGGCGCGCTCGACTACGACCGGGCCCTGGACGAGACACCTCGCGACCCGACTCCGCCCGACGCCTCCCCCGACGACCTGTTCCTGCTGTACACCGGCGGCACCACCGGTATGCCCAAGGGCACCATGTGGCGCAACGGCGACCTCATGCGCAATCTCGCCGGAATCCTGTACCCACCGGACGCCTCCCCCGCCGAGGCGGCCACCGCGGTCGCCGCCGCCGTGGGCCCGCACTACCTCGGCACCGCACCGTTCATGCACGCCACGGGCTGGGTCGGCGCACTGCGCACCCTGCTCCTCGGTGGCGTGGTGGTGATCCCGGACGCACCGCACCGCCTCGACCCCCCGGATGTCTGCGCGCTCATCGAGCGCGAGCAGATCGATACGGCGTCCCTGGTGGGCGAGGCATTCTGCCGTCCCATCGCGGACGAGCTGGACCGGCGGACCTATGACATGTCCTCGCTGCGCGCGGTCCTGCTCAGCGGCGGAGCGACCCAGCCACGCACACTGGAACGGCTTGCCGCGCACATGCACCAGACGGTGTTCTCGGACGCGGCCGGCTCCAGCGAGATCATGCAGGTGGTCAGGACGGAGATCCCGATCGGCGCCACCCGGGAGGCGGGCGTGTTCAGCATGCTGCCCCGGGGACGCGTCGTCGACCAGGCTCGAACCCGTCTACTGGGTCCCGGCGAAGAGGGCATCGGCTGGCTGGCGGGCGCCGAACCACTGCCCCTCGGCTACCTGGGGGACGAGGCCAAGACCGCCGAGACCTTCCAGACCGTCGACGGACAGCGCCTCGGCATCCCCGGCGACCTGGTCCGGCTTCGCGCCGACGGCACGCTGGTGCTGCTCGGACGGGATTCCATGACCATCAACACCGGCGGTGAGAAGGTCTTCGCCGAGGAGGTGGAGCGCGCCGTCTTCACCCACCCCGCCGTTCTCGATGTGCTGGTGGTGGGCCGACCCAGCGAACGCTGGGGCAGCGAGGTGGTCGCACTGATCCGACTCGACGGTGCGGCGGGCCTTCCGGACGACGAGGAACTCCGTGCCCGGGCCGGCGAGCAGATCGCCCGCTACAAACTCCCCAAGGCCTTTCTCCAGGTGCCCGAGATCCGCCGCAACCCCGCGGGCAAGGCCGACTACGCCTGGGCCCGCGCACTGGCCGCCGAAGCCTCCGAAGAGTCGTGCCTCCCGTCTCACACCAGCGCGGCGACCCGTCCCTGACCACACCGAGCACCACGCTGCTCCCCGGCGGTTCGGCACTTCCGCCCGGAGCCGCCCAACACCATCAGAGCTGGAGTGATCCTGTGAAGCGCACCCTCTACAACAAGGACCACGAGGCGTTTCGGTCCGTCATCCGGGACTTCATCACCAAGGAGGTCGTGCCCGCTTTCCCCGAGTGGGAGAAGGCGGGCCAGGCCCCCCGCTGGCTGTTCAAACGACTGGGTGAGCTGGGCTGCCTCGGCTTCGACGTTCCCGAGGAGTACGGCGGTCTCGGCGAGACCAGCTACAAGTTCCAGGCGATCATGACGGAGGAGGTGGCGAGGGCTGCGGTCTGGATAGGTCACCACCACATCAGCACCGGCATCGTCCTGCCCTATCTGCTGCGGCTCGCCAACGAGGAGCAGAAGCGACGCTGGCTGCCCGGCTGTGCCAACGGTGACATCCTGCTGGCGATCGCCATGACGGAACCGGGCACCGGCTCCGACCTCGCGAACATCCGCACCACCGCCAAACTCTCCGACGACGGCACGCACTACGTCCTCAACGGCGCCAAGACCTTCATCACCGGAGGCTTTGTCTCCGACCTGTTCGTGGTCGCCGCACGCACATCACCCTACGACCCGGACAATCGCCGCCATGGCCTGTCGCTGCTGGTCGTCGACAGCACCAGCGAGGGCTTCGGGCGCGGCCGCCGCCTGGAGAAGATCGGCCGGCACAGCATGGACACCGCCGAGTTGTCCTTCACCGATGTCCGCGTGCCGGTGGAGAACCTGCTCGGCGAGGAGGGCGAGGGCTTCACCTACCTTGGACAGAATCTGGTGCGCGAGCGCCTGTACATCGGCGTCTGCGGCGTCGCCCAGGCCCGCGCAGCGATCCGCTTCGCCACCGAGTACGTCAAGGAACGGCAGGTCTTCGGCAAGCCGGTCGCCTCGTTCCAGAACACCAAGTTCGTCCTCGCCGAGTGTGAGGCGGAGACCACGGCCGCCGAAGCCATGGTGGACCGGGGTGTGGAGCTCGACGACAGCGGTGAGTTGACCGCCGCCGACGCCGCCAAGATCAAGCTGTTCTGCACCGAGATGTCCGGCCGCGTCATCGACAAATGCCTCCAACTGCACGGGGGCTACGGCTACATGCTTGAGTACCCCATCGCCCGTCTCTACACCGACACCCGGGTCAGCCGCATCACCGGCGGCACCAGCGAAGTACAGAAGTCGATCATTGCCAAGGACCTCGGTCTGTGATCCGGGCAAGGCGCCCCTCAGGGAAGTCGGACGGCGTGCGTGACGCTGCCATCGGGAACATCGTGCGCCCGGCAGCCGGCGAGCACAGCGGTTCGCTGTCCCGATGGATATCGCCCCGGCCTGCGTCGATGTCCTGAACGCCCCGCTCGACCACAGCGGGCCCGCCCCACCTTCCGTGGCCGGCAGCATCCTCACCCCCGGCCGTCCGGCGATCCGAGCGAGACACCGAGAGCGGAGAAGAGATGACCAGCGGTCCCGCAGAGGCGGAGCCCACCCGGCTGCTCACCGAGATCACCCCGGACGGGGTCATGATCCTGACGTTCCACGGGCCGCACCAACGCAACGCGGCCGGGGCGGAGGTCATGCCCGCGCTCAGGGCGGCGGTCACCCGGGCCGGTGAGGACGACACGGTCCGCGCTGTCGTCCTCACCGGCTCCGAGGGCTACTTCTCCGCCGGGGGCAATGTCAGGAAGATGAAACTGGGCGGCCACCCGGAGAGCAAGGGAGTCTTCTCGCCGACCGGCGCGGGCCTCGTCCGCGGTCAAGAGGTCCTGGACCGGCTCCACCGGCTGCCCAAGCCGACCATCGCCGCCGTCGAGGGGTGCGCCGTCGGCATCGGCTGGAGCTTCGTCCTCGCCTGCGACCTCACCGTCGCCGCCGAGGACAGCTTCTTCATGGCCCCCCACGTCCGCCTCGGCCTCGTCGCGGACGGGGGCTGCGCGTGGTTCCTCACCCAGGCCCTCGGCTCCCGCCGCGCCACCCAACTGCTGACCCTGGGTGAGCGGTTGCCGGCCTCCCGCGCCGCCGAACTGGGTCTGGTCAACCAGGTCACCGCCCCCGGTGCCGCGCTCAAGGAGGCGCTCGACTGGGCCGGACGGCTGGCGACCGGCCCCCAGGACGCCCTCAGGCTGACCAAGCACCTGGTACGGGCCGCCGAACGCACCCCGGCCTTCCGCGACTTCCTGGACACCGAGTTGGTCACCGTCAATCTCGCGCTGCACGGACCGGACGCCCACGAGGGTCTGGCGGCCCATCTGGACCGCCGCGAGGCGGACTTCGGCCACGCGCGCTGAGTGAGACGGCGCGTCCTCCGACACCTCGTAAGCGTCCGAGCAGGCACTCGGGCAGATTCTCGGGCAGGGCGGGGGCGGCCTGCCCAGGTGGGGCGCCCCGTCTCAACACGGGCGGAGTCGTCGGCATATGGGCTCACCGAACTCACGGCCACGGCCCCACCCGGCGGCGAGGGCGGATCATCCGCTCTCGCCGCCGGGCCGGGCCGGACCACCCTCATGAGTCCCCCGGTACGACGCGGAGTCCCGCCACCGCAAGAAGGCCGCGAGAGGCAGATGCCCCCTCGCGGCCTTCGGCTGCCGCCTGATCGGGCGGGAGATTCCTGTTCCCCGTCGCTCACCAGACGACAGGCGATCCGCTAAGCCCTGGGTTCCGGGCGGCCGGGCTGCTCTCCGCCCCGCTCCTTGATGTAGGTCTCGTTGGGGACCATCACCTTGCGGCGGAAGACGCAGACCACGGTGCCGTC
>NZ_JAMQAW010000073.1 GCF_023701525.1 Streptomyces albipurpureus | reverse complement strand
GCCCGGCATCAACTGCCGGGCGGGCCGCTCGCGTTGCCCAAGCCTCCGTGACCGACCTGGTGAGGGCGGGTGATGCGTTCTGTGCGGGAGCGGGTAAGGACGCTGTTCCGCATAGAAAGGTGACCTTCTCATGCACTCTCGTACGCTGATCCCCGCCATCGTCGCCATCGCTTCCGGGGCCGCCCTCCTCAGTGCGGCGGCCCTGCCAGCCGCTGCCGGAACGGTTCAGCGTGTTGTGGTTCCCGACGCCTACGGTGTGCGCGAGGGCACGGTGGGGGCGGCCGCGCTGCTCGCCAAGACCGAGACCTGCACCCAGATCTCCCAGGCGAAGTACGCCAAGGACGCCGGGGGCACCAAGTCGATCCCGGTCTGCGGCACCGAGGGAGCGGTGTTCTGGAAGGCCGATATGGACATCGACTGCGACGGTCAGTCCACCACCGCGTGCAACTCCCAGACCGACCCCTGGTTCCTCTCCGACACGGCGTTCCACCAATCCGACGGCAAGCCGCTCAACGCCGAGAAGCTGCCCTTCATCGTGGTCCCGAGCCCCAGCACCACCTGGAGGTACAGCGACTACGGGATCAAGGGCGGGGGAGTGGTGGCCGTCATCTACGAGGGCAAGGTGCGGTACGGAGTCGTCGGTGACACCGGCCCCACCACCATCATCGGTGAGGCGTCCTACGCCATGGCGAAGTCGCTGGGCATCGATCCCGACCCGGCCACGGGTGGGGTCAGCTCAGGCGTCACCTACATCCTCTTCAAGAACTCCACGGTGTCACCGATCGAGAGCCACAGCGCGGCGGTGACACTCGGGGATCAGCTCGCCCAGCAGTTCGTCGCGGCGAGCTGATCCGGCCCCACCCGCGGTGACCTGCCCGGGTCCCCTTGGCTTGGCGCCGTCGTCAAGCCATTGGCCCGGCGGACGCCGGAGCGTGGCATGCGCCCCTCAGCGATTTCCCCCAGCGAGTTCCCCCAGCGAGTTCCCCCAGCGAGTTCCCCCAGCGAGTCCCTCAGAGAGTGGTGAGGATCCGTGGCCCTTCGTCCGTGATCGCCACCGTGTGCTCCGCGTGAGCCGCTCGGCTGCCGTCGAGCGTCCGCACGGTCCAGCCGTCCTGGGTGGTGTAGTGCCCGTCCGAGCCGCCTGCGATCACCATGGGCTCGATCGCCAACACCATCCCGTGACGGAGCACCATCCCGCGGCCGGGGCGGCCCTCGTTCGGCACGCCCGGATCCTCGTGCATCCGACGGCCGATGCCATGGCCCCCGTAACCGTCCGGGAGGCCGTACCCGGCTGAGCGGCACACCCGGCCGATCGCATGGGCGATATCGCCGATCCGCTGGCCGACGACCGCCGCGGCGATGCCCGCTTCCAGGGCCGCTTCGGCGGTCGCGATCAGGCGGGTGTCATCGGGGCGGGCCCGGCCCACCGTGAAGCTGATCGCCGCGTCGCCCACCCAGCCGGCCAGCACCGCGCCGCAGTCCACACTCAGCAGATCGCCGTCCCGCAGTCGATAGCCGTCCGGGATGCCATGCACGATCGTGTCATTGACCGAGGCGCAGATGACCGCCGGGAACGGCACCGGCGCCCAGGACGGGTGATAGCCGAGGAAGGGCGAATCCGCTCCCGCCTCGGTCAGGACCGCACGAGCGGCCAGATCCACATCCCGCAGGCTGACTCCCACGGCCGCGGCTTCCCGGGCCGCGGTCAGCGCCCCGGCCACGACTCGGCCGGCCTCGCGCATCGCCTCTATCGACGTATCGGTTTTGATCTCTACCATGCCAATTACTATACCGGTCCTGGCGGTATTTGAATACCGGCATTAGAATACCGTCATGGTCCGCACCCCCCTTACCCCCGAAGAGCGCGAACGCGGCGAACGGCTCGGCCGCATGCTGCGCGCCGCGCGCGGCCAGCGCAGCATGGCCGAGATCGCCCTGGTCGCCGGCATCTCCGCCGAGACCCTCCGTAAGATCGAGACGGGCCGCGCCCCGACCCCGGCGTTCTTCACCGTCGCCGCCCTGGCTTCGGCTCTCGGGCTCTCCATGGACGAGCTGGTGGTGCGGTGCGCGCTGGCGCCGGCGGCCTGATTCGACCGCGAGCTGTTCGGGCTGATGGCGCGCGAAACCGCGTAGGGTCATCCAGGTGACCGCCAAGGACTTCGCCGCCGCCCGCTACATCAGCGTGACCACCTTCCGCAAGAACGGGACCGGGGTCGCCACCCCCGTGTGGTTCGCGGAGGACCAGGGAAAGCTGTACGCCTGGACCCGTAGCGACTCCTGGAAGGTCAAGAGACTGCGTAACGACCCTCGGGTGGTGGTCACGGTCTGCGATATGCGCGGTCGGGTCGCCGAGGGTGCGCCCAGCGCCGAGGGCACGGGGGAACTCCTCGACGAGGCGGGTACCGCCCGGGTGCGCAAGCTGCTGGCCCGTAAGTACAGTTGGCAGTACTGGCTGGTCGACTGGCCCGCGACGGTCGTACGGCGGGGTAAGCGCCCCCACACCGGCATCGCGATCACTCTCTGACGCCACCGCTCAGGGGTCGAGGAGCTTGGGACGCGAGCGCTTCCCGCAGCGCTTTTGCTGACGCCTGCTTCTCCAATCCGCTCCCGAAACGGCCCACCTGGGCGGGCCCGGGTGGCTCAAGCCTCTCTCCTCACCCCTTTTGATGCCGTGTCACCTGCACATCTGTGCTGTGAGGCCTGCTGTGCCCCCTGTTGCGAAGGGGTCCCTCGACCGCTCGGGTGAAACAAGATCGATTCTGCGGGTTGACTCCGATGGTCTTGCCCCAGTGTGTGACGGGGCTTACGTTCTCCATCTACGCACCGCGTCTACGTGCGTAGAGGCTCGCTGACGCCCGGCCGAAGGAGCAGCTCATGGCCAATGTCGTACGCGCCGCACTCGTCCAGGCGACCTGGACAGGCGACACCGAATCCATGATTGCCAAACACGAGGAACACGCCCGTGAGGCGGCCCGTCAGGGTGCCAAGGCGATCGGATTCCAAGAAGTCTTCAACGCACCCTACTTCTGCCAGGTCCAAGACCCCGAGCACTACCGCTGGGCCGAGCCCGTCCCGGACGGACCCACGGTCCGCCGGATGCAGGATCTGGCCCGCGAGACCGGGATGGTGATCGTCGTTCCGGTCTTCGAGATCGAGGGCGCCGGTTTCTACTACAACACCGCGGCGGTGATCGACGCCGACGGCTCCTACCTCGGCAAATATCGCAAGCACCACATCCCCCAGGTCAAGGGCTTCTGGGAGAAGTTCTACTTCCGGCCGGGGAACGCCGGATGGCCCGTGTTCGACACCGCTGTCGGCAGAGTCGGTGTCTACATCTGCTACGACCGCCACTTCCCCGAGGGCTGGCGCCAACTCGGTCTCAACGGAGCCCAACTGGTGTACAACCCGTCCGCCACCTCCCGTGGACTCTCCGCCTACCTCTGGCAGTTGGAGCAGCCGGCCGCCGCCGTGGCCAACGAGTACTTCATCGCCGCCATCAACAGGGTCGGCCAGGAGGAGTACGGCGACAACGACTTCTACGGCACCAGCTACTTCGTCGACCCCCGCGGCCAGTTCGTCGGGGAGCCCGCCAGCGACAGCAAGGAGCAACTGCTCGTACGCGACCTCGACTTCGACCTGATCGACACCGTACGGCAGCAGTGGGCCTTCTACCGTGACCGCCGGCCCGACGCCTACGAAGGGCTGGTGCGGCCGTGACACTCCACGACCGGCACCGCGCCGTCATCCCTGACTGGGTGGCGCTCTACTACCAGCGGCCCATCGAACTCACCCATGGCGAGGGTCGCCATGTCTGGGACGCCGAAGGCCACCGCTACCTCGACTTCTTCGGCGGCATCCTCACCACCATGACCGCCCACGCGCTGCCCGAAGTCACCAAAGCCGTCGCCGACCAGGCAGCCCGGATCATCCACTCCTCCACGCTCTACCTCAACCGGCCGATGGTCGAGCTGGCCGAACGCATCGCCGCGCTCTCCGGCATCCCCGACGCCCGGGTCTTCTTCACCACATCCGGCACCGAGGCCAATGACACCGCCCTGCTGCTCGCTACCGCCCACCGCCGCTCCAACCAGGTTCTGGCGATGCGCAACAGCTACCACGGCCGGTCCTTCTCCGCCGTCTCCATCACCGGCAACCGGGCCTGGACCACCACCTCGCTCTCCCCCATCCAGCCGCTCTACGTACACGGCGGAGTGCGCACCCGAGGCCCCTACGCCGAACTCTCCGACGAACGGTTCATCAAGGCCTGTGTCGCCGATCTCGAAGACCTCCTCGGCCACACCCGCGATGTGGCGGCGCTGATCGCCGAACCCGTACAGGGCGTCGGCGGATTCACCTCACCGCCCGACGGGCTCTACGCGGCCTTCCGCGAAGTGCTCGACCGACACGGCATCCTCTGGATCGCCGACGAGGTACAGACCGGTTGGGGACGGACCGGAGACCATTTCTGGGGCTGGCAGGCGCATGCCGAGAACGGCCCGCCGGACATCCTCACCTTCGCCAAGGGCATCGGCAACGGAATGTCGATCGGCGGAGTCGTCGCACCGGCTCCCATCATGAACTGCCTCGACGCCAACTCCATCTCGACCTTCGGCGGCTCGCCCATCACCATGGCCGCGGGCAACGCCAACCTCAGCTATCTACTGGAGCACGATCTGCCGGGCAACGCACGCAGGGTCGGCGGACTGCTCATCGAACGGCTGCGGGCCATTTCCGTCAATGTGCCGGCCGTACGCGAGGTGCGCGGACGTGGGCTGATGATCGGGATCGAGTTGGTGCGCCCGGGCACCGACGAGGCGGATCCAGTGGCTGCTTCAGCGGTGTTGGAGGCCGCGCGGGAGGGCGGGCTGCTCATCGGCAAGGGCGGTGGTCACAACACCAGCGTGCTGCGGATCGCCCCGCCGCTCTCCCTGACCGTCGCCGAAGCGGAGGAAGGCGCATCGATCATGGAGCAGGCATTGCGCTCCGCCTAGCCGCGCCCGCGAGACCTTGTCCATGGTTGCCGATACCCCACCTCAGATACCAACGCGGCCCCACCGCCCCCGCCGCTTTCGTCCACCGGCACCTCGCCTCCAGGGCCGCAACCGCTCCGGTGACCACGGGGCGGCTGTGATGGTCACCGCTGGTCAGCGCAGGGGAACCGGAAACCACACCCGTCCCGGGGCGCTCGCTCCGGCACCACCGGCTCCGCACCCCGGACAGCGACACGGCCCGCACCGACCTCGTACGCATCAGTAGGGAGCGCACCAGCAATGAGCAGCACCCGCACCCTGATCCAGGGCGGCCTTGTCATCACCGCGGCGGACGAGATCCACGCGGACGTACTGATCGAAGACGGCCGCGTCGCCGCGATCGCCGCGCACGGCTCCGCCGTCGCCGACTCATGGACCGCGGATCGCACCGTCGACGCGGCAAACCGCTATGTCATCCCCGGCGGTGTCGATGTGCACACCCATATGGAGTTGCCCTTCGGCGGCACCTTCGCCTCGGACACCTTTGAAACCGGCACCCGGGCCGCCGCCTGGGGTGGCACCACCACCATCGTTGACTTTGCGGTGCAGTCGGTCGGGCACAGCGCGCGCGAAGGGCTGGATGCCTGGCACGCCAAGGCGGACGGCAACTGCGCCATTGACTACGCCTTCCATATGATCCTCTCCGACGTCAACTCCTCCTCGCTCCGGGAGATGGACCGGCTGGTGGAGGAAGGAGTCACCAGCTTCAAACTGTTCATGGCGTACCCGGGCGTCTTCTACAGCGATGACGGCCAGATCCTGCGGGCCATGCAGCGCTCGGCCGGCAACGGCGGGCTGATCATGATGCACGCGGAGAACGGCATCGCCATCGACGTCCTGGTGGAGCAGGCACTCGCCGAGGGCCGCACGGATCCGCGCTACCACGGCGAGGTGCGCAAGGCGCTCCTGGAGGCCGAGGCGACCCATCGCGCCATCCAGTTGGCCCGGGTGGCGGGAGCGCCCCTGTACGTCGTGCACGTCTCCGCGGAGGAGGCCCTCGCCGAACTCGTGGTGGCCCGCGACAAGGGGCTCCCCGTCTTCGGTGAGACCTGTCCGCAGTACCTCTTCCTCTCCACGGACAACCTCGCCGAGCCGGGCTTCGAAGGCGCGAAGTACGTGTGCAGTACGCCGCTTCGGCCCAAGGAGCATCATGCGGCGCTCTGGCGGGGACTGCGCACCAATGACCTCCAGGTGGTCTCCACCGACCACTGCCCGTTCTGCTTCACCGGTCAGAAGGACCTGGGCCGCGGTGACTTCTCCAAGATCCCCAATGGTCTGCCGGGGGTGGAGAACCGGATGGACCTGCTGCATCAGGCGGTGATCGACGGGCACATCACCCGCCGTCGCTGGATCGAGATCGCCTGTGCCACCCCGGCCAGGATGTTCGGCCTCTACCCCAAGAAGGGCACCATCGCCCCAGGCGCTGACGCTGACATCGTCATCTACGACCCGCACGCGGAGCAAACCCTCGGTGTGGAAACCCAACACATGAACGTCGACTACTCGGCGTACGAGGGAAGAAGCGTCACCGGCCAGGTGGAGACCGTTCTCTCACGGGGCGAAGCCATCATCGACCGACGTGAGTTCACCGGTCGGATCGGGCACGGCCAGTACACACCGCGTGGCACCTGTCAGTACCTCGGCTGAACAACCCTGGCGAACTGCGCCAGTCCGTAAGAGACCGCGAGAACCGCGGAGCAAGGAGTGACAGAGGCATGGACTTCGGACTTGTCCTCCAGACGGACCCGCCGGCATCCGCCGTGGTCGATCTGATGCGCAGAGCGGAACGCCAGGGGTTCACCTACGGCTGGACCTTTGACTCGGCGGTGCTCTGGCAGGAACCCTTTGTCATCTACAGCCGCATCCTGGAACACACCGAACGGCTCATCGTGGGTCCCATGGTCACCAACCCGGGCACCAGGACCTGGGAGGTCACCGCCTCCACCTTCGCCACCCTGAACGACATGTACGGCAACCGCACCGTCTGCGGCATCGGCCGGGGAGATTCGGCGATGCGGGTCGCCGGGCGCAAACCCAACACCCTCGCCAGGCTGGGCGAGGCGATCGACACCATTCGCGATCTCGCCGAGGGCCGGGAAGCCGAGGTCGACGGGCAGGCCGTACGGATTCCCTGGGTACGGGAGGGCCGGCTACCCGTGTGGATGGCCGCCTACGGACCCAGGGCGCTGGCCCTCACCGGCCAGCGCGCCGACGGCTTCATCCTCCAACTGGCCGATCCCTATTTGACCGAATCCATGATCTCAGCGGTCCGTACCGCCGCATCGGACGCGGGGCGGGACCCCGACGCCCTCACCATCTGTGTGGCCGCACCGGCCTACGTCAGTGATGACCTGGCGCACGCCCGGGAGCAGTGCCGCTGGTTCGGGGGCATGGTCGGCAACCATGTCGCCGATCTGGTGGCCCGCTACGGGGAGCACTCCGATCTGGTGCCGGAGGCCCTCACGGCCTACATCAAGACCCGCCAGGGGTATGACTACAGCCACCACGGACGGGCCGGAAACCCCTCCACGGACTTCGTCCCCGACGACATCGTCGACCGATTCTGTCTACTCGGACCCGCCCAGGCGCATATCGAGAAGCTGACGGCCCTGCGTGAGCTCGGGGTCGATCAGTTCGCCATCTACAACATGCATGACGCCAAGGAAGCCACGATCGACGCCTATGGCTCCGAGATCATCCCGGCGCTCACCCGTTGACTCGCCGGCACGGACTCCCTCCCAGGCGCCCTGCCATGTCGAGCTCGCCTAGCCGCGACCGGGGGACCGTACCCACTGCTCGGGTGGCGGACCAGGGAAACAGCGGAGCCGCACTCCCCAGACGGCCCTGCTACTGAACACCGCCACGATGGCGCACCCAGCGGCAGGGACAAGGGAGTCTGTCCCCACGGTCGATCCACCCCTGCCCGCCGGGTTGGCCGCCTCGACAACAGCGCGGGTCAGGGCACTCTGGCGGTCCACTCGTCGTTGCTGAACTTGGTTCGTACGAGGTCCTGGGCGAGGGCCATCTCCTCGTCGGTGACCTTGCCTTCGGTGAGGCCATAGCGGGTGCGGAAGGAGTTGATCATGCGCTCGATGACCGTTTCGCGGGGGAGCCCGGTCTGGCGGCGCAGCGGGTCAACGCGCTTCTTGGCGCTCTTGGTGCCCTTGTCGGACAGCTTTTCGCGGCCGATACGGAGGATGTCCAGCATTTTGTCGGCGTCGATGTCGTAGGCCATGGTCACGTGGTGCAGTACCGCCCCGGGACCGCCATCCGGTCCGACCATGCGCTTCTGGGCGGCGCCGGCGACCTTGCCGACCTCGGTCGCGATGTCGTTGAGCGGCTGGTACCAGGCCTTGATACCCATATCGCCGAGTGCTCCGAGCACCCAGTCATCGAGATACGCGTACGAGTCCGCGAAGGAAAGTCCTGAGACAAGGGCCTCGGGGACGGAAAGGGAATAGGTAATGGTGCTCTGCGGCTCGGCGAACATGGCTCCGCCGCCGGAGACCCTGCGCACGACGGTGACTCCGTGCCGGGTTGCCCCCTCGGGGTCGACCTCATTGCGCAGTGATTGAAAACTGCCGATGATGACGGCCGGGGAATCCCATTGCCAGACCCGGAGTGTCGGGGGGCGTCGGCCAGCGGCCACCTCGGTCGTGATGATCTCGTCGAGCGCCATATGGAGGGCGGGTGACTGGGGAGCTTCATGGATGAGCTGCCAGTCGTAGTCCCTCCAGTCGGTGGCCTGAGCGAGAGCGCGCCGCACCGCGATGGCAACGCTTTCGGTGGTGAATCCGAAGAGGACCGCCGATCCGGGAAGCGCGGCGTCGATACGGGTTTTCAGACCGGTGGTGTCGATATCAGCAGGGGCACCTTCCAGCGCGGCATCGATCTGGAGAATGGCCTCGTCGGGCTCCAGAAAGAAATCCCCGGCCACCCGGACGTTTTTCAGGAGACCGTCTTCCACGTCCAGGTCCACGACCACCAGCTTGCCGCCGGGGACCTTGTATTCGCCGTGCATGCATCCTCCGCAGCTGCGGGGCCTTCTGCCCTCAGATAACGATATGTTCCGATCCCTACGGTAATCGGGTTCGAGGAAAGGCGACGTCGAGCGGCACGGGCGGGGCCCGCGAGCCCGGACCAGGCCGGACCGTACGGCGCCGCGACCGACCCATCCGCCGGGTATCGCCGTCGAGCCGAAGCCGAAGCTGAACCCGACAGCGTCACCGACGGCGGTGCTCCCACGACTCGCCAGGCCAGTGAGCAGGTCGCCCCCTGTCTCGGCCGACGTCCAGGACCTTCCGCACCACCCAGGCCCCGGCGCATGGCGTCGAACGCGGGCCGGCGGCTGGAGAGGCCGACTGCGGGCCGTCACCCATCCGCTGCCAGCCGTAGCCAGCGGCATGGGCCAGCGCAAACCCCTGGCCCACCGCCGCGACCTGCTGCTTCCGGCAGTACCCAACGTCAGAGCATCTGAGGGCCATGCTTAGCTGTTCGTATGATCGATGACTTTCTCGCTGGGGATCTGTCCGTTGTCGAAGAGGCGATTCGCAAGGCCGCGGCCGCGGAGATCATGCCGCGCTACCGTCAACTTGCCGCGCACGAGATCGTCGAGAAGAACGGTCCGCACGATCTGGTGACGACAGCCGACCGCAACGCCGAAGAACACCTGACCGCGTCCCTCACCGCCCTGCTGCCCGGCTCCGTGGTCGTCGGCGAGGAGGCGGTGCACGCTGACCCCTCGGTCTACGAGGCCCTGGCCGGTGACGCTCCCGTATGGATCGTTGACCCGGTGGACGGAACCCGTCAGTTCGTCCGCGGGGAGACGGGGTTCTGCACCCTGGTCGCGCTGGCCGTCCGCGGGGAGGTCCTCGCATCGTGGACCTTCGCGCCGGTACGCGAGGAGATGGCCACCGCGGTACGAGGCGCGGGAGCCAAACTCAACGGCACCCCGCTTCGAGCGGGCGCACCGGAGCCCGACGCGGTACTCACCGTCGCCATGTCCCACCCGGACTACACCACCGACGCCCAGAAGCGAGCCCTGCTCGCCCTCAACACATCCGCCATACAGGCCCGCCCCTGTGGCTCGGCCGGGCTTGAGTATCTGGCGGTCGCCCGAGGAACGCTCGACGCGGTGGCCTTCTCCTGGGAGCAGGCATGGGACCACGCGGCGGGTCTGCTGCTGGTGGTGGAGGCCGGGGGAGCGCATCTGACCCTGGCAGGGGAGGAGTTTCGGATCGGCGGCACGAACGTGTTGCCGTTCACGGCCGCGAGGTCTTCGGCCACGGCGGAACGCATCCGCGCCCTGCTGGCTTCGGGGTAGCGGGGGTGGCGGCCCGGGGGGCTGTGCCTGGGGCCTGGGTGCGTGGGCCTTGGGTTCCTGGGCTGGGTGTCGCTGTGTTGGTTGTCCTCTCCCGGGGTGGAGGGTTCCGTCCTCAATCGCCGGACGGGCTGGGGAGATCCCTTGGCGGGGGGCCTGGGTCGGTGGGGGTGGCTGTGCCCGGGCCTTGGGTACCAGGGTCGGGTGCCGCTGTGTCGGCGATCCCCACCCGGGGTGGAGGGTTCCGTCCTCAATCGCCGGACGGGCTGAGTTTGCTTGCCTTCGAGGTGTCCTTCTCTGGCGGGGCTGCTGGTGGTCAAGGCCTTGGGTTACCCGAGCTGAGGAGTCACCCCCGATAGCACCCCCCAAGCACAACCAACACAAGACCCTCGCGACGGAAGACCCCAAACCCCCGCCCCGGGCAGCCCACACCAAGACAAGCACCCGACACGGCACCCACCCCAGCCTGTCCGGCGTTTGAGGACGGAAACCCTCCTCCCCGGGTGGGGATGGCCGACACGGGGTCGCCCGGCCCTGGTATCCAAGGCCTTGGGCACCAGCAGCCCCGCCGAGGAGGGATGTCTCGATGGCGAGCAAATTCAGCCTGTCCGGCGTTTGAGGACGGAACCTTCCACCCCGGGAGAGGACAACCAGCACAGGGGCACTGGCCGCGTGCGCCCAAAGCCCTGGGCACCAGCACCAGCACCAGCACAAGCACCCCCCTCCAGGAATACCCTGGTGTCCTGCCCATCGTCTGACGAAGGAGCCCGAACGTGTCGTCGATGCTCGATGCCGTGGTGGTGGGGGCGGGGCCCAATGGGCTGACGGCCGCTGTTGAGCTGGCGCGGAGGGGTTTTTCCGTGGCGGTCTTCGAGGCACGGGACACCGTGGGTGGTGGTGCGCGTACCGAGGAGCTGACGCTGCCTGGGTTTCGTCATGATCCCTGTTCCGCCGTGCACCCGCTCGGTATCGGCTCCCCCGCCTTCCGGCGTATGCCGCTCGCTCACTACGGGCTGGAGTGGCTGCACCCCGAGCTCCCCATGGCGCACCCCTTCGACGACGGCACGGCGGCGGTGCTGTCCCGTTCGGTTGCGGAGACGGCGGCTTCCCTCGGGCCACGGGACGCCGGCACCTACCGACGTCTGGTCGCCCCCTTCCTCGGCAGGTGGGACGTACTGGCCCAGGACTTCATGTCACTGCCGTTGACGGCACTCCCACGTGATCCGCTGGGCCTCGCCCGCTTTGGGAGCGTGGGCCTTCCTCCGTACACCTGGCTCATGCGCCGCTTCCAGGACGATCGGGCGCGTGCACTGATCGCGGGCCTGGTGGCCCATGTCATCGCCCCGCTGAACGGGGTCGCCACGAGCGGTGTCGGCATGTTGTTCGCCCTGGCCGCGCATGAGAACGGTTGGCCGGTGGCGCGGGGGGGCTCGCAGTCCATCTCGGATGCGCTCACCGCGTACCTCGAAGACCTCGGCGGGGTGGTGCACACCGGGTTCGAGGTGAAGCGGCTGGATGACCTCCCTCCCGCACGGGCGTATGTCTTCGACACTTCGCCGACCGCGCTGGCAAGGATCGCCGGACTGGGTCGCACCTTTGAGCACTATCGCTATGGCGCGGGGGTCTTCAAGATCGATTACGCCTTGGACGGGCCGGTGCCGTGGACGGCGGAGGAGCCGCGGCGGGCCGGGACGGTTCAGATCGGACCGTCCAGCGCCGAGATCGACACCGCGCTACGGCAGGCGGTGAGTGGCACCGCTCCCAGCAGCCCCTTCTTGATCACCGCCCAACCCAGCCTTGTGGACCCCTCCCGGGCCCCTGCGGGCAAGCAGGTGTTCTGGGCGTACGGCCATGTCCCGCACGGTTGGGACGGGGATCTCACGGAAGCCGTCGAGCGGCAGATCGAGCGCTTTGCGCCCGGCTTCCGCGATCGCGTGCTGGCCCGGGCCACCGCGGGCCCCCCGCAGTTGGCTGTGCGCAATGCCAACTATGTGGGGGGTGACATCGCTTGTGGCACCACCAGTGGTCTGGGGTTGCTCTTGCGCCCGAAAGCCACTCTCTTTCCCTACACGACCCGGCACCCCTCGGTGTTCCTCTGCTCATCCGCGGCCTGGCCCGGCCCCGGGGTACACGGGATGAGCGGCCACAACGCGGCCAAGGCGGTCTGGCGCGCCCTGCGGAAGGCCGCGTACTGACGGGTCCTGGCTGGTCACGCCTCGGTGGGGAGCGTGAACGGCAGGGGTTGGGAGTGGATCACATGGAGCCGGGAGACCGCTCGGGTGAGTACCACGTACAGGCGGTGCAGACCGCGGGGCTCGGCGTGCACGATGGCGGCCGGTTCGACGGCCACCACATGGTCGTACTCCAGCCCCTTGGCGGCTGAGGCCGGCACCACGCTCACCCGGGCTTGCGGTGTGTCTGGTCCGGATGCCGGGATGCCGGCACCGGCGAGGGCATCGCGCAGTGCGCCTACCTCGGTGTCGGCTGCGATGACGCCGATGGACCCGTCGTGGATCAGTGCGGCCCGTACCGCTGTGATGGTTGCGGCGGTTGGATTGCCGGTGCGCTCGATGTGCACCTCGCCATCACGGCGCAGAGAGCGGGCGGGCGGCACCGGTACGTTCAGTTGTGTCAACAGGTGGTTGGTGAGTGTGGCGATGGCCTGGGGGAGCCGGAAGCCGGTGGTCAGCGAGATGACCGGGGTTTCCGCCTTCCCTAGGTGGGTGAGGAGTCGGGGCCAGTCCCGCGCCGCCCACGGGGTGGTGCCCTGGGCGAGGTCGCCGAGGACGGTGAGTGAGCCGAAGGGGGAGCGGCGGGCGATGACCCGGCACTCCATGGGGGAGAGGTCCTGTGCCTCGTCGATCACGATGTGCCCATAGCCCGGGGGACGCTCCATGAGACCCGCGAGCTCGTCCAGCAGCACCAGATCAGCCGCCGACCAGCGAGCTGAGGCGGGCGAGCGTGGGGGGTCGGCCCAGAGGAGCGCTTTTCGTTCCCCGCTGTCGAGTACGCCGGTAGCCGCGAGGGCCAGCGCTTCTGGGCTGCCGAGCAGCTCGGTCAGCACCTGCTCGGCCTGTGCGTTGGGCCAGACCGTATGGAGTAGAGCGGTGAGCGGGCGAGCCCTTGCCACCTTCTGCGCCCAGGAGTTCGGCCGGGGCCCGGCTCGCCGTTCGGCCTGCTGCTGGACGAGGTGGACGACGCGGGTACGCACTCGCTCCCGGCCCATGGCGTAGGGCGGCTCCTCGGCCAGTACATCCCGTACGGTCCGGGCCAGTACATCCGGGGGAATCCGCCAGCGGTAGGAGCCATCGGGTAGCACCAGAGCGTCGGCACACTCCGGGCGCACCCGTGCGTACAGCGTGCGCCGCAGGACCTCGGCCATCCGGGCGTCGTGTTTGACGATCGCCGTCGCCCTGGGGTCCTGCGCTCTGACGGGGTGACGGGCGATCTCGTCCTCGACGGTGGACTGTCGTACCTCGCCCTCACCGAGTGCCGGCAGGACTTGGGAGACATAGGTGAGGAAGGTCTGGCTGGGCCCGAGGACCAGCATCCCACCACGTTGAATGCGCTGGGGAAAGGCATAGAGGAGATAGGCGGCACGGTGTAGTCCCACGGCGGTTTTCCCGGTGCCGGGCGCGCCTTGCACACAGAGGGAGGCGGTGAACTCCTCCCGTACGAGATCGTCCTGTTCGGGCTGGATGGTGGCTGCGATGTCCCGCATGGGCCCGATCCTGGGACGCCCGATCTCTCCGGCGACAATCGCGCTCTCGCGTGTGTCGCCCGCATGGAGGTGTTCGTCTTCCAGGCCGGTCAGATCGGCGGAGTCACCGCGGCTCGCGGGCAGCCAGCCGTACCGGCGGCGGATGGTGACGCCCTGGGGATCGCCTGGGTTGGCCTGGTAGAACACCCGGGAGATGGGCGCGCGCCAGTCGATGACGAGCGGCGGGTCGGATGGCCTTCGGGTGATACGTAAGCGGCCGATGTGGTAGCTCTGGCCGGCGTGCTCGCCCGCCGCGGTGGCGTCCTGATGGAAGTTGAGGCGCCCGAAGAACAGCGGCCCTGGTGGGAGTTCGCGTAGTTCTTTCGCTCGGGTGCGCAGCTGATGGCCGAGGACTTCGGCATCCGGCCCCGATGCCGAAGCGTGTTCACCGATGATCACCTGCTCCTGGGCGCTCTCGCTCATCGCGTTCTGGGCGGCACGGCAACGGTCGTGGTACGCACGTTCCCGGCCGAGGGCTTCGCTGAAGTCGCTGATGGGCGCGTTGGGGTCGGTCATCCCTGGATAATAATGCAACCGAGTAAGATTTGTGACTTAGTTAATTCTTGCTGGTGGATGCCACCCCAGATGGAGTGAACTTCGGCTGCGAGGCCGGGCCTTTGTCGACCTATGTCGATCCCCCGGGGCGTTCGTCCATGCGGGAGACGGCTGCCAATCCGTTCTCCAGCTGGGCGAACGCGGCCCGGGCCGCTGCCGCGGCGTCCGGATGGAGTTGCGCCGCGGTGCCGCCCGCCTCGATCCTCCGCCAGTTCTCCTGGGCCAGGATGCGGCGCACCGCCGCGATCTGTCCGGCGGCGAGTCGGCGCTCGATCTCACTCATTCCCCCGTCGAGTGCGGCAGCGAGCGCGGCCTCGTCCCGTTCCTGGTATGTGTGCAGCCGTGCCACCAGGGACGGTGTCGCGTACAGCAGTCGGTGAAAGGCGAGCACCTCGGCTTCGTCATTCAACCCGGTGACCGGATCGCGCCGCTCCAGCCCGGCGAGGAAGTGCCGTAGCAGTGCATTGAGGACGGAGTCGCCCGTCGGCCGCGCTGTCACCACCCGGGCTGCTTCCCCCTCATGGTCGGCCAGCCGGTGCAGCACCAGATCCTCTTTGGTCGGGAAGTACCGAAAGAGGGTTGGCTTGGAGACGTCGGCGGTGGCTGCCACCGTGGCCACGGTCACCTGCTCGAAACCCCTGTCCAGGAACAGTGCGATGGCGGTGTCGGAAAGCCGTCGGTACATCTGCTGCTTCTTGCGTTCCCGGAGACCGCCCGTGTCGCTCATGGGCAAGGAGCGTACGCCGAGCGCCCACCGCCCTGCACACGGCGAAAGCCGGAGTCCGCCGCGAGCGAGGTGAGGAGTAGCGGATCGAGTCGTCGGCGTGCGCACGATGGGCCCCACCTGCGACACCGACAGGCACCCTGCGGGCCGTGGCACAGTCGGGAGACGGGGGCGCGCTTCCTCGCCGATCTCCCTGCCGTGCCCCCAGGGCCACTGCGCGGGGAGTCAAGGGCTGGAACCCGAGCCTCAGGCCGCGGAGAGTCCATGTCGGTTTCTCGCTAGCCACTGCCGCTTCCCGTGACGGATGCTTGGGTCATGCACACCGACACAGAGCGCTGCGTACGCGCCGTCCAGTCGAAGGACGACCGCTTCGACGGCTGGTTCTTCACTGCCGTGCTCACCACCCGGATCTACTGCCGTCCCAGCTGCCCGGCCGTGCCGCCGAAGGTCGAGAACATGACCTTCTACCCCAGCGCCGCCGCCTGCCAACAGGCTGGGTTCCGGGCCTGCAAGCGCTGCCGCCCCGACACCAGCCCCGGCTCACCCGAGTGGAACGCCCGCGCCGATACCGTCGCCCGTGCCATGCGTCTGATCGGTGATGGGATCGTCGACCGCGAAGGCGTGCCCGGCCTCGCGGCTCGGCTCGGCTACTCCACCCGCCAGATCGAGCGGCAGCTCAACGCCGAGCTCGGTGCCGGCCCGCTCGCCCTCGCTCGGGCCCAGCGCGCCCAAACCGCGCGGGTTCTGATCGAGACCACGGCGGTTCCCATGGCGGAGATCGCCTTCGCCGCGGGTTTCGCCTCCATCCGCACCTTCAACGACACCATTCGCGAGGTGTTCGCCCTCACCCCCGGGGAACTGCGTACCCGGGCCGCTCGTCGCACCTCGGGCTCCAACGGCTTCCCCCACACCCCCGGAGTGATCTCCCTTCGACTTCCCTATCGGGCCCCCCTCAACCCGGACAATCTCTTCGGACACCTCGCCGCCACCGCCGTTCCCGGTGTCGAGGAGTGGCGCGATGGTGCCTACCGGCGCACCCTGCGTCTGCCCCACGGCCACGGCATCGTCGCTCTGGCACCCCGCCCCGACCACATCGCCTGCCGGCTCTTCCTCACCGACTCCCGCGATCTGCGGATCGCCATCAGCCGCTGCCGCTGGCTGTTGGACCTGGACGCCGACCCCGTCGCCGTCGATGATCAGTTGCGTACGGACCCGACCCTCGCGCCACTGGTCGACAAGGGGCCGGGCCGAAGGGTGCCACGGACGGTGGACGCGGCGGAGTTCGCGGTACGGGCGGTGCTCGGCCAGCAGGTCTCCACGGCTGCGGCCCGCACCCATGCCGCCCGGCTGGTCACCGCGCACGGCGAGCCCATCGAGGACCCCGAGGGAGGTCTCACCCACCTCTTTCCGGGACCCGAGGCGCTGGCCCAGCTGGACCCCGAGTCCCTGGCCCTGCCCCGCAGCCGTCGCACCACCCTCACCACCCTGATCGGCGCGCTGGCCGACGGTTCGCTTCAGTTGGGCATCGACAGCGACTGGGACGCGGCCCGAGCGCAACTCCACGCACTGCCCGGCTTCGGCCCCTGGACGGTCGAGGTGATCGCCATGCGGGCACTCGGTGATCCGGACGCGTTCCTCCCCGGCGATCTCGGCATGCGTCGGGCCGCCGCCGGCCTCGGCCTCCCCGCGACCCCGGCCGCCCTCACCGCGCACGCCGCGGCTTGGCGACCCTGGCGCGCCTACGCCGTCCAGTACCTGTGGGCTACCGAGGACCATCCCATCAACTACCTTCCGGCATAAGGGAAACGGTGCGGCACAAGCCCCGCACGCCGTGCCGTGGACAACCTTCCTGAGGGAGAAGGAACGCACCATGACCAGACAACACACGGTTGTCGACAGCCCCTATGGCCCGCTGACACTGGTGGCGAGCGATGGGGTGCTGAGCGGCCTCTATATGACCGACCAACGCCATCGTCCCGCTGAGGAGACCTTCGGCGCCCCTTCACCGGCGCCCTTCACCGAGACCATCCGACAGTTGGAGGCGTATTTCGCCCGCGAACTCACCGAGTTCGATCTGCCGCTACAGCTGGACGGGACGCCGTTCCAACGCGGTGTGTGGCAGCGGCTGCTGGCCATCCCGTACGGCGAGACACGTACCTACGGTGAGCTGGCCCAGGAGTTGGGCAACGCCAACGCCTCCCGCGCGGTGGGTCTCGCGAACGGGAAGAACCCGGTGGGGATCATCGTGCCCTGCCACCGGGTCATCGGGTCAACCGGGAACCTCACCGGCTACGGCGGCGGGCTCGGGCGCAAGCAGCAGTTGTTGGACTTCGAGTCGAGCACACCGGAGGACGCCCTGTTCTAACCGGTCGTCCTCATACCGGTCGTCGGCGCGGGGAGCCCAGCGCCGCCGGGTCGGGATACCGGGCAGCGCCCCTATGGAACAACCCTCGTCGGCCAGGCGTCCAGCGGCCCGGGAGGCATCAGCCGAGACGCCTCAGCAACTGTGGCAACGCGGTCCCGATCGGCTCCCTGATGAGCTCGTCCGCCAGCGCGTCATACGGGGTGGGCTCCGCGTTCACGATCAACAGCCGCGCCCCGTGCTCAGCCGCGATGCCGGCCAATGACGCCGCCGGCTGCACCTGAAGACTGGTGCCGACAGCGATGAACACCTCGCTCGCCTTCGCGATCGACATCGCCTCGGCGAGCACCGTGGGATCGAGCCGCTGCCCGAACATCACCGTTGCCGACTTGAGGATTCCGCCGCACACCCGGCACAGCGGATCCTCCTCCCCGGCCGCCACCCGCTCCAATGCCTCCGCCATGGCTGAGCGGGCATGGCACTGGGTGCACACAACTGATCGTGAGGTGCCGTGCAGTTCGAGAACCTTGCGCTCGGGCATCCCGGCCAGCTGGTGCAAGCCATCGACATTCTGGGTGATCACCCTGACGGCGATCCCGGAACGGCGCTCCAACTCCGCCACCGCGCCGTGCGCCGCGTTCGGCTGGGCCCGCCAGGTGGGGCTGTCGCGCCGCATCAACCAGGCTCGCTTACGGATCTGGGGATCGGCCATGTAGTAGCTGTAGGTGACCAGCTTCTCGGCCTCCGGATCGCGCCGCCACAGACCGTTCGGCCCTCGGTAGTCGGGAATGCCGGAGTCCGTGGAGAGGCCGGCACCACTGAGGATGGCCACGAGAGTCATATCGCGAGCGTACGCAGCACCCGGGAGCCCGCGCGAATCGATTTGTCCCGCTGGTCGGGCCGCCACCATTTCGCGCGACGGTGCGCTGTCCGCGCGCCGGGCGCGGTGCCAACCGCCTGGTTTCCGGGCCGAGTTCAGGGCGGCGTCGACCGCCCTGTCATGGCCCCGGCCGCCGGGAGAGCCAAGGATGCGGCAACCCCGGGCGTTCGGGGTTGCCGGCTCGGTCGGCGGTCCGCGGGCTAGGGTCAACCGTGGTGCGATTGCCGGTGCGATAGCAAGGGGTGCGAAGTGACGGACGCAGCAGCCACCCAGCCGGCGCATGTGCTTGTCGCGCCGGACAAGTTCAAGGGCTCGCTCACGGCGGTCCAGGTCGCCGAGCGAGTGAGCGCCGGTCTACGGCAGGTGCTGCCTGGGTTGCCCGTCGAATCACTGCCTGTCGCCGATGGTGGCGATGGCACGGTTGCCGCGGCGATCGCCGCCGGATTCGACCGCCGTCAGACACGGGTCACGGGGCCGCTCGGGGAACCGGTGACCGCGGCGTACGCCCTGCGGAGTGGTACCGCGGTCGTGGAGATGGCCGAGGCCTCGGGGCTGCGGCGGCTACCCGCCGGAGTCTTCGCTCCGCTGACCGCGACGACCTTTGGCTCCGGTGAGCTGTTGCGTGCCGCACTTGACGCGGGTGCGGGCAGGGTCATCCTCGGCGTCGGCGGGAGCGCCACCACCGACGGGGGCGCCGGAATGCTCGCCGCGCTCGGTGCGCGCCTCCTCAACCAGGACGGCACCCCGATCGGGCCGGGCGGAGGCGCCCTGACCGCCCTCACCACGGTGGATCTCTCCGGGCTCGATCCCCGGATCAGCCAGGTGGAGCTGATCCTGGCCAGCGATGTGACGAATCCGCTCACCGGCCCAGCCGGCGCAGCCGCCGTCTACGGACCGCAGAAGGGCGCCGCACCGGATGAGGTCGTCGAGCTGGATGCGGCGCTGACGCACTTTGCCTCGCTCCTGGGCCCTGGCCATGCGAGCACACCCGGAGCGGGTGCGGCAGGCGGGGTCGGGTACGCGGCGCTGGCGGCACTTGGCGCACGGGTTCGACCCGGTATCGAGGTGGTGCTCGAAGTACTCGGCTTCGCCGAGGCGCTGACCCGGGCGACGCTGGTGATCACGGGCGAGGGATCGCTCGATGAACAGACCCTCCACGGCAAGGCCCCGGCCGGGGTGGCAGCGGCTGCTCGGGCCCGGGGCATCGCGGTGGTGGCGGTCTGCGGCCGACTGACCCTGAGCCCGCAGGCCCTGGCGGGGCTGGGCATCCAGCGGGCGTACTCCCTGCTGGAGCTGGAATCTGACCCTGCTCGCTGTATGGCGGATGCCGGGCCGCTGCTGGAGCGGGTGGCCCAGTCCATCGCGCGTGACTGTCTGCGCTAGGCCCTCCCAGGGCTTCCGGCCAGCCCTTCCCGCTCCCGGGAGAGCCCCCAGCGACTGCTGAGGGCGTGCTGATGGGCTCAGTGACGATGCTTTCGACGCTCCCGACGGGTGAGAGCCGAGCCACTCCCAGGCCTTCGGCGACCACCGTCCGTCATGGGAGGTGGACCCCGTTTGAGCCCCGGGCCTCCGAGCCGACTGCCGCCCGGCACCTCAGGCCCGGCACTCGCTGTCGCCGGCGTCGCGCCAGAAAGAGTGAGGGCCCGGAAGCGATGCGCTTCCGGGCCCTCACTCTATGTGTATACGGAACTAGAGATGCTGTGCCGCCCGCGCCTCACGACGATTGTCGCGAAAGGTGTTCACCCGGCGCGCCGTGGCGAACAGCGGTATCACCGCACCGAGCACGACCTGGAGCGCGCAACCGGTCTGTAGCAGCAGATGTCCGCCCGGGGCGTCAAACGCCCAGGCAGCCAGAAGCCCCATGGCGGAGACGATCCAGCCGAGCATCGCCACCGCGAGGACACCTCGCGGCTTGGGGTACTCGACCCGGCTCACCATCAGCCATGCCGTACCGATGATCGCCAGCAGCGTCGGGATGAACGGAAGCTCCAGCAGCACGATCGAGACGACCGTGAGCGCGCCGAAGGGACTGGGCATCCCCTGGAACATGCCGTCCTTCATCGTCACGCAGGAGAACCGGGCAAGCCGGAGCACCACCGCCAGCAGCACCACGATCGCGGCCACCGCCGAGACCTGAGGATGCGCGTCCTCAGCGACCATGCCGTACACCAGTACGAAGTAGGCCGGAGCCAGTCCGAAGCTGATCAGATCGGAGAGATTGTCCAGTTCGGCGCCCATCGGCGAGCTGCGCAGCTTACGTGCCACCAGCCCGTCGAAGAGGTCGAAGATCGCGGCCAGCAGCATCAGGATCACGGCGGTCGCGGCACTGTGCCGCGCCATGCCGGATTCACCGCTGCCGGTGAGGTGCGGAATGAGGATTCCGGTGGTGGTGAAGTACACCGCCATGAAGCCGCACGTCGCGTTGCCGAGGGTGAGGGTGTCCGCTATCGACAGCCGCAGTGAGAGTGGCATCTCCTCCGCGTCGTCGTCATCCTCGTCCTCGGCAACCCAGCCGGCCTGTGTATCTGGATCAATCACGGTCAATGCGAGTCACCCCCGTGGTTGTGGTCTGCCCGACTTCGACCGCGACGTCGACACCCTCGGGAAGGTAGATGTCAACGCGTGAGCCGAAGCGGATCAGACCAATGCGATCGCCCTGCTCGACCTTGGTGCCCTCCGGCACATACGGCACGATGCGTCGGGCAACGGCCCCCGCGATCTGCACCATCTCGATGTCGCCCAGCTCGGTGTCGAAGTGCCAGACAACGCGCTCGTTGTTCTCGCTCTCCTTGTTGAACGCCGGGACGAAGCCGCCGGGGATGTGCTCGACGGATGTCACGGTGCCGGCCAGCGGCGCGCGATTGACATGAACATTCAGCGGGCTCATGAAGATCGCAACGCGGGTGCGGCCGTCCTTCCACGGCATGATGCTCTGCACCACGCCGTCGGCGGGGGAGATAACCCTTCCCTGGGTGATCTCACGCTCGGGGTCGCGGAAGAACCACAGCATCCCTGCCGCAAGCGCGGTAGTGGGCACGGCGATGACAGCGGCGCTCCGGGAGCGGCGCGCACAGGCCAGGCTGAGTGCAGCGGTGGCGACGGTCGGCAGAAGCCACGGCGATGCTCCGCGTGCGAGGCGGACACGGCCGCGAGGTGCAGAGGTTTGGCTGTGGGGCATGGATGACCTTCGTAGCGGATGATGCCGCGCTGGCAACGGGGACGGCGGCTTTCCGTCGATGTTATCGGTTACAAGCCGCAACTGGGAAAGCCAGCAGCCGAGTCGAAGGTCGAAAGGTGTGGATCAGGTGTGATCTTCTTCGCGAACAATCAACTCAAAAGTGACAATCAGCCCTGGAACCGGTACTCCTCAAGCAGTCGGCGGCCAATGATCATTTTTTGGATCTCGGCGGTACCCTCGCCGATCAGCAGCATCGGGGCCTCGCGGTAGAGACGCTCGATCTCGTACTCCTTGGAGAAGCCGTAGCCGCCGTGGATGCGGAAAGCATCCTCGACGACCTCCTTGCAGTACTCGGAGGCGAGGTACTTGGCCATCCCTGCCTCTAGGTCGTTTCGTTCACCAGAGTCCTTTTTGCGTGCCGCATTCACCATCATTGCATGGGCGGCTTCGACCTTGGTGGCCATCTCGGCCAGTTTGAACTGAATCGCCTGGTGCTCGGCGATGGGCTTTCCGAAGGTGTGTCGCTGCTGGGCGTAGGAGATCCCGAGTTCAAAGGCGCGGTGAGCGACGCCACAACCACGCGCCGCGACATTGACCCGGCCGACCTCGACGCCGTCCATCATCTGGTAGAAACCCCGACCCGTGGCTCCGCCCAGCACTCGATCTGCGGGGACGCGCAGCCCATCCATGATCAACTCGGTTGTGTCGACGCCCTTGTAGCCCATCTTGTCGATCTTCCCGGGGATGGTGAGGCCGGGGCGGACCTCGCCGAAGCCCGGCTCCTTCTCCACCAGGAAGGTCGTCATCGACTTGTGCGGTGCGGTGCCGTCCGGGTGTCCTTCGTCACTGCGTACCAACACGGCCACCAACGATGACGTACCGCCATTGGTCAACCACATCTTCTGACCGGTGAGGACGTACTCATCACCGTCCCGAACCGCCTTGGACGTGATGGCGGACACATCCGAGCCCAGGGCCGGCTCCGACATGGAGAACGCACCGCGCACCTCGCCCAGTGCCATCCGCGGCAGAAAGGTGTCCTTCTGCTCCTCGGTGCCGTGCTGCTTGAGCATATGAGCCACGATGAAGTGTGTGTTGACGATCCCGGAAACGGACATCCATCCCCGGGCGATCTCCTCCACACACAGTGCGTAGGTGAGCAGTGACTCGCCCAGACCGCCGTACTCCTCGGGGATCGTCAACCCGAAGAGCCCAAGCTCCTTGAGCCCCTCGACGATCGCCTGCGGGTACTCGTCACGATGCTCCAACTCCGTGGCGACCGGGATGATCTCCTTGTCGACGAAGTCGCGGACCGTCGCCAGGATCTCCTCCTGGACATCGGTGAGCCCGGGCGTCTGGGCGAGTCGGCTCATGGCGTCACTTCTCCGTCTTCTCGGCAGCTGCCGCGGGCTTGACTGCGGGCGTGGCGGGCTCGGGGCGGCCGGGCTGCTCTCCGCCCCTTTCCTTGATGTAGGTCTCGTTGGGGACCATCACCTTGCGGCGGAAGACGCAGACCACGGTGCCGTC
>NZ_JAMQAW010000072.1:7444-15221 GCF_023701525.1 Streptomyces albipurpureus | reverse complement strand
AGCCCCTGGGCCTTCTCCAGGAACCGCGGGTTGGAGCCGGGCACCGCCAGACAGGAACGACGGGGGCGCAGGCGATTGAGGGCTTTCATAGCAGGGATGTTGCCTTCCTTCAGAGGGCGGGGTGAACCACGGCCAGATCAGTCGGCCGCGGCAAGCGGAGACGCCTCGGCATCTATTCCGCGGGCGGCCCGGGGTGCGGCTACCAGGAGGATGTCGCCGGGATCGGGATCAGCCGACGGGCCCGGAGCGGGCTACACCTTCGGCACCGCGGCTCCCGTGGAACTGCCAGAACAATCAGGGGTGTTTGAGGTGGCGGGTCCGGTCCGTCAGATCGCGCGCAGTCCCCTCTCGGGGGGGCGTGCCCCGGTCTTCCTCAGGGCCTCCCCCGCGCCCGGAGCTCTCAGAAGGTTCGGCAGCTGGCCAATCGGCCGCCGTGACCCGTCCAGTGGCACGCTATGTCGCAGAGCGACATCAGTAAATCCTTGAGATTCTTTTATCAACCATAGGCATTACCTGGAGAAGAGCCTGTCGCGCCGACCGTGAACGTCGGGCTGACACACCTACCCCGGCTACACACCTACACCGGCTACACGGCGGCGGCCGCCGCACGCACACCGGGCCCAGCCGATCTCCCGTTGAGGAGCACCGCCCCGGCGCTCCGGGGAAAAGCGGATGTGGGCAAGCCGGGTCAGGCTTGCCCACATCCGCCGCGTACGCAGGTGCGGTGGACGTTCGAGGGCGGGGCCCTGCGCCACTGCTTCAGGAAATCGGTCGCGTGTCCGGGCCGGCCGGCCCGGGTCGGAGTGGTGGTGGCTTCATGGTTGTCCGGCTAGGAGATGCGATCGTGCCCGCCCCGGCGGGCGTCATCCCCACCGGCCATGACGGACAGCGCGATCCGTGCCCTGCCCTTCGCCGGAATCCGCGGCGAGCGGCTCATCAGCCACTCTTTCGCATCGGGCACCCGGCCGATCCCGAGCCCCGGAGTCTGACGCGCGGTGTCTACCGGCGCGGGGGGCGTTTGCCGCTGGGGGGTGTCATTTGGTGACGGGTTCCGGGTCCGGTTGTCCGGGGCGGGTGTCCGCGGCGAGTCTGGCGACGTCGCGTTCGGGGTTGATCAGTGTGATCGCGATGGCCGCTCCGACGACCAGGGTGATGCCGAGTGCGAGGAAGCCGTCGCTGTAACCGGCTGCGGCTGTCTCACCAGCGCCGACGAACACGCCCATGACCAGCGGTGCGGCCAGGCTGCCCACGCTGTGGACCGCGATGACGATGCCGGTGACCACGCCGCGCTGTTTGGGCGGGACCACGTCGGCGAGTCCGGTGTAGGCCACGCCGTATCCGGCGGCGTTCAGACAGGCGCTGAGCACGATCAGGATCATCTGGGGTGCGCCGCGGTCGAGCACCGAGAAGGTGATGGTGGTGAATCCGCCGATCAGCACCAGCCCGGCCGCGAGCCATCCCCGGGTGGCCCGGTTGCTCATGCCGCGCTTGGTCATGACCTGAGAGACCACCCCGGTCAGCACGACGGCGACGGTCGCGCCCAGGTACGGCAGGGCGACCAGGCGGCCTGTGGTGGTCGCGTCGTAGCCGAGGCCCTCGCGCAGATACAGAGGAAGCCAGCTGATCTTGGTCGAGGTGATGGCGTGCGAGGCGACGAACAGCACCATGATGCCGATGACCGTTCCGGTGCCGAACAGTTTCCGCAGTGGTACGTGGTCGGGCAGCAGCGTCAGCGAATCGGCGGCCCGGCCCGCGCCTCCCTGCCCGGCGACCTCGGCCGGACCGTCGCGCCCGATCAGCAGCCACAGGACGGCCACAAGTGCGCCGAGCCCCGCCAGCGCGGCGAATGCCATGTGCCAGGAGTACGTGGTGATGACCCAGGTGAGGACGGGGGCCGCGACCAGCGGCCCGAGTCCCGCCCCGGCGAAGATCAGCGAGCTGGGCAGGGCGCGCTTGTGGGCCGGGAACCAGGAGTGGACCACTTGCATGACCAGGGCGGTGGTGGGTCCCTCGGCGAAGCCGAGGATCACACGGCAGACGATGAGGGTGGTGAAGCCGACTTGACCGACCATCGGGGCGAGCGTGATCGCCCACACCGTCGCGATACCGGCCAGCAGCCAGCGCGCCTTGACTTTGCCTCCGAGCCAGCCCCCGAGGACGGCTCCGACCGCGAAGAGCCAGAAGAAGCTGCTCTGGATGACGCCGAACTTCTCTGGGCCGATGCCCAGTTCCTCCTTGATCTCGACGCCGGACAGGCCGACGACGACCTTGTCGGCGAAGTTGACGAACATCAGGCAGACGAGAACGGCGAGGACAATCCACGCGCGGCGTCTCACCGCGGTGCTGTCGGTGCCTGATGCAGGCGTCGCCGCAGCATCGGCGTGCTGATCGGTAGTCATTGACGTTCTCCCTCATTACGGGACGAAGTGCCTCTGAACGGCCAGAAGTGGAGCGGCGCTCATCGAGTGGGGCAAGGGATACGCCGCGGTTGAGCAGTCTCTGCGCGGGGGGAGTCGGTCATGTTGACCCGGGAGGTGAATAGCCGGTCGGCAGGTGAGGGGAACCGACCGGCGGTAGGAGCGGTGCGGTCGAATCTAGACACGATGTCGATTCTCGTCCAGACTGTCCGACATAAAACATCACGTTTTAGTGGGGAGCGAGTCCGTGTCAACCGTTCACAGCTGGTCCTTCCTCGCCGGGAAACGCATCCTCGATCTCTCCCGCCTACTGCCGGGACCCTTCGCGACCTCGCTGCTCGCGGATCTGGGCGCAGAGGTGATCAAGATCGAGGACCCGGACGGAGGCGACCCTGCCCGCGCTCATCGCGAGCACTTCTCGAACCTCAACCGCAACAAGCGCTCCGTCACCCTCGACCTACGCAGCCCGGCGGACCGAAGCGCCCTGCTGCGCCTGGTGAAGGGGGCCGACGCCGTGGTCGAGAGCTTCCGGCCCGGCGTACTCGACAAGATCGGCGTCGGCTACGAGGTCCTCAGCCGGGCCAACCCGGGCATCGTGCTGTGCTCACTCACCGGCTACGGCCAGTCGGGACCGTACGCGGACAAGCCAGGCCATGAGCTCAACTTCCTCGGGCAGTCAGGGTTCTTCGCGGTCCCCAGCCGCCCCGACGGACAAGTACTGCGGCCCGGCGTACGCGTGGGCGACCTCATCGGATCGATGTACGCGGCACTCGCCCTGTCCGTCGCCCTGGCAAGCGCGGAGCGCGCCGGCCAAGGGCAGCACATCGACCTCTCCCTCACGGAGGCCGCCACCGCCTGGTGCGCTCCGTATGTCTTCCCGCTGCGCCATCTCGACGACGCCACGGACAGCACCACGGTCCAGGGCGACAACGACAGTTTCACGACCGCGGACGGAAGGGTTCTGTCGCTGGCCACGTTCGAGGACAAATTCTGGCACTCCTTCCGGACCGCGCTGTCGGACGAGTTCCCGCAGCTCGGCACCACCGCGTACGACCGGAGGGCGGCCCGGACCGCGGCCAAACGGGAGGTCGGAGAACTGCTCGTCGGCGTGTTCGCGTCCCGCGACTACGCCTGGTGGGAGAAGCGGCTCACGGAGCTCAACGTCCCCTGGGGCCCGGTGTACACGGATGCCGCCCAGCTGCTGGGCGACCCCCATACCCAGGCGCGCGCCATGTTCGCGGACATACCCGACCCGGCTACCGGGACATCGTCTCCGCAGGTCCGCTTCCCCGTGCGGTTCGGTCTGGGAATGGAGACGTTCCGCGACCCGGCGCCCGGGCTGGGCGAGCACAACGACGAGGTGCTCGGTGGGTCTCAGGGGGAGCCGGGCGCGGTCTCCGAGTCGAATCCCGCGGCCCAGTAGCGGCCCCGCAGTGACAGACTGAGCAGCATCTCGGTCGCCTGTTCCGGTGAGAGCGCGGGCGAGTCGGCCTCGATCCACCAGGCCAGTACCGCCATCCACTCGCCGGCCCAGGCCTGCGTCAGCAGCTCCGGATCCAGGCGCGGTGCGATGCCCAGATGCTCGGCGCGGGCCCGGAACAGTTCCGCTCCCGCCCGCGTGCACACCTCCGTGAACTGGCGCAGCGCCCGTCCGTCGCCCTCGCCGCGCAGGATGAGGCGGTACAGATCCCGCTCCTCCTGCGCGTGCTGGAAGATCTTCAGTAGCGGCTTGCCGGTAAAACCCTCCGACGAAGCGGAAAAGAGCGGTCGCAACTCCCGTCGCAGCGCGACCAGCAGGTCCGACACCACGGTGTCGAGCAGGTCGTCCTTGTCGGTGTAGTACCCGTAGAACGTGGCGCGGCTCAGATCCGCGTGCTCGGTGATGTCCTCGACCTTGACGCCCGCGTAGCCGTGCTCGATCACCAGGCTCACCAGCGCATCGCGCAGCGCCCGCCTGGTGCGCCGCGTACGGCGGTCCTCCGTGGCCAAGTGACCCGACCCCTCCCTGTTAACGCGCTGAGACCTGGCGATATTACCAGCCATTGACAGAGCGGCCGTTACTGAACACGATGTATTGAATTGTTCTTTGAGTATGATTTCTGTGGGGAGTTCCTTGATGAACCTGGGCGGTTATCTGAGTCGCAGCAGCATGTACTGGCCCGATCTGGAGGCGCTGGTCTGCGGCGACCGACGGTGGAGCTACCGCGAGTTGGAGGATTCGACGAACCGCCTGGCCTCGGCACTCCTGGGAAGGGGGCTGGCACCCGGCGACGCCGTGGCCACCTTCGCGGGCAATTGCGGTGAGCTGGTCGAAACCGAGATGGCCCTCTACAAAAGCGGACTCCTGCGGGTGCCGATCAACGCCCGCCTCGGCGCGGAGGAAGTGGCGCACATCCTCACCGACGCGGACGTCCGCATGGTCTTCGTCGACACCGCCCACGCCGGCTCGGTGCTCAAGGCGATCGAGCGCGGTGGACTGGACTGCGCCGTCGTCGACTACGAGGGCCGAGCGGATCACCACGGCACGGATCAGGCCACCGCCCGAGGGCACCACCCCCTGGGCACCGCGACAGCTGAGCGCACCGCCTCGACGAGCGGCTACCAGGACCTGCTCGCTGAGGGCTCGACCGCACCCATCGCCGTGGAAGTGTCGGAGGACGATCCGGCCGTCCTCAACTTCACCTCGGGCTCGACCGGCAAGCTCAAGGCCGCGGTCCAGACCCACGGGAACCGGCTGGCCAACATGCGCAAGCGCATCATGTCCCCCGAAGGCCCCCCGTCCTGTGAAGAGCGCTTCCTGGCGCCCGGCCCGATCACCCATGCATCCGGGATGGCCGTCCTCGCCTGCCTGGCACGCGGCGCCAAGGTCGTCGTCCTGCCCGAGTGGGACACCGGCACCTTCCTGGCAACGGTCGAGGCAGAGCGCATCACCAGCGCGTTCCTGGTACCGACGATGCTCACCATGGTGCTGGCCCACCCGGACGTCACCACCCGGGACCTGTCGTCCCTGAGGCACATACGCGTGGGCGGCGCTCCCGTGCCACCGCAACGTCTGCGCGAGGCCATGGCGACCCTGGGGCCCGTCGTCATGCAGGGATACGGACAGGGCGAGACCACCAGCGGCATCACCATCATGACCCACGAGGACATGCAGCGCGCTGTCACGTCCGACCCGGACCTGCTGATGTCCTGCGGCCGGGCATGGTTCGACACCGAGGTCAGGGTCGTCGACGAGAACGGCGTGCCCCAGCCCGCCGGTGTCAGCGGCGAAGTGGTGGCCCGCGGACCGGACTGCGCCCGCGAGTACTGGAACGAACCCGAACTGTCCGCCGAGACCTTCCGCAACGGCTGGGTGCACACCGGAGACATCGGCTATCTCCGCCACGACGGCTACCTCTTCATCGTCGACCGCATCAAGGACATGATCATCTCCGGCGGTTTCAACATCTACTGCAGCGAAGTGGAAGCCGCCCTCTACGAGCACCCGGCCGTGCTGGAGACCTGCGTGGTGGGCGTCCCGGACGAACACTGGGGCGAGGCCGTCAAAGCAGTGGTGGTACGCAGACCGGGCAGCGACGTCACGACCGACGAACTCATCGAGTTCTGCGCGGGGCGGCTGGCCCGGATGAAGAAACCCCGCTCGGTCGACTTCGCCGAGCACCTGCCCGTCAACCGCAACGGAAAACTCGACCGCCGAGCCGTCCGCGCACCCTACTGGGCCGACGCCGCCCGTCACGTCAACTGAACCGAGGCCGATATGCCCTTCACCCTGACCCCCACGCACCCGGACAACCCCCGGATCCAGAACCTCACCGACCGCCTCCGGCACTACCTCCACGGCGAACTCGCCGCATATGAGTCAGAGCTGGGAATCCAGCAGGAATCCCGCCTCACCCGCGCCATGCTCGAACCCGTCTGGCGGCGCAGCCGGGAACTCGGCTTCTACGGTGTCCATCTCCCCCCCGAGCACGGCGGCCAGGGCCTGACATACACCGAACTCGCCGCCCTCAAGGAAGAGGTGGGCGCTTCCAACCGGGTGCTGGCCACCTCCGTACTCGGCGACATGGGCGGCCCGCTGCGCGCCGGACCCATACTCGAACACGCCACCCCCTACCAACTGGAGAAGTACCTCCTGCCCGTAATCCGCGGTGAGCGCGCCTGCTGCTTCTCCCTCACCGAGGAGAACGCCGGTTCCGACGTCCGGGCCCTGCGCACCACCGCCGTACCGGACGGCGACGGCTGGCGGCTGACAGGCCACAAGGTCTTCAGCTCCGCCGGGCCGTTCGCCGACTTCTCGGTGCTCATCGCCCGGATGGGCGGCACAGAGGAGGAGTCGTACTCCGCCTTCCTCGTCGACCTCGACGCGGCCGGATGCACCGTCGAGGACGGTGAAGTACCGATGTCCGGGCAGCACATGGAGAGCGACATCGTCCTCGACGACTGCTACGTCGGCCCGGAACAGCTTCTCGGGAAGGTGGGTGACGGCCTGCGCATCGGTCTCGGCCGCGTCACCGTCAACCGCCTGCTGCACTGCCCGACCATCCTCGGTCAGGCTCGCCGAGCCATCGAACTGACCCTGGACTTCGCCACAACGAGGCAGGTCAATGGCGCACCGCTGAGCCAACTACAGTCCATCCAGCACAAACTGGCCGACATGGCGACCGCTTACTACGCGGCCCGGAGCATGACCTACGACGCCCTCACCGCCCTCGATCACGGGGCCGAGGTACGCACCGAAGCATTTATGTGCAAGCTCTTCGTGGCCGAGAACGCCTTCCGTATCGCGGACGAGGCAGTACAGATCCACGGCAAGGCGGGCCTGACCCGGGGCTCGGAGATCGAATGGCTCTTCAGGCGACTGCGCATGTTCCGGGTACTGACCGGATCGTCGGAGATCCAGAAGAACGGAATCGCCAGAACCCTGCTGTCGAACACGGCGTCAGCCCATCCAGGACGCCGCACGTCGCCTGTGTGACGACGGCGCCATGGTGCCGCTGCGAGGCTGCCCGCCGCGCCCACCGGTGCGAGACGTGTGGCATCCGTACCGGGGCACTGAGCGGTGCCCGCGGCCCGCGTAGTACAGCGACCCGAGCCGGCCCGCCCCTCCCCTGGGCACTCCAGCGGCCTTCCGTGCCTTCCGCGCGCAGGGTGCCGAGAGGCACGAGGACTCGTTCCGCGACTCCCGCCCCAGGGCCCATGTCTCCATCTGGTGGTATCACGACCCGAACCGGATATCGGAGAAGCCACCGCAGCTCCTCACCGAACGGGAAAGGGAGAGGGAGAGGGAGAGGACTGATGTGAACTGCCAGCCTCGGCCTTCCCCGTGAGTGCCCTTCGCTGTCGGGGCGGTGCCACCCGTC
>NZ_JAMQAW010000072.1:0-7420 GCF_023701525.1 Streptomyces albipurpureus | reverse complement strand
GCACCGCCCCGTCGTTCACCGGGCCGGTGGGGGAACAGGAGGATCAGCCCGGTGAACGACCGTATCGGCCCGGGCGGGGAGGTGACGCACGGCGAAGAGGAGGTGATCGTGGTGGTCCGAAGGCCCCGCGACCGCAAGGAGCGCGTCTTCGCCGCGGCCGGGGACCTGTTCAAGGAACGTCGCTATCACAACGCTCCGTCGCGGAAGTCGCTGTGCCGAAGTCACCACGCCTGCTTTGTCCCCGCGTTTCCGTAGCCAGCGGGAACTGCTCTGACGGGCGTTCCTGGCGGGCCCGGAGCCCGAGGCCGGCATGGTGGAGAACGCGGGCTGACTGATCGAGGCGCCGCGAGCGCTGTCCTCGGACATGGCCGCGCGGCGCGGGCCCGGTCCCGTAGCGGCGCGAGGGCAGGCATCTGCATCCCGCAGGGATTCGCTGCCCACTGAGGCGATCCGGCTCTTGGACCAGCGGGGCTTCCACTCCGTCCGTACGGACGACATCGGCGAGGCCGCCGAGAATCCTCGGCCCCACCGTCTAACCGGCACTGGGGCAGCAGGACCGGCCTGTTCAGTGCTCACCATCGTCGGCAACGCGCCCGCTCCACGTCCGGCCCACCGTGCCGACCTCCCGAGCGGTTCACCGACCTCGGCACGGCGCTCCTGCTGGACGGGGCCGCCCGCTGAGGAAACGGCTGTCCGGCCGGCGGTCAGGATTCGAGCGGGCCGGCCGGGAGTGCCTTGTTGAGCAGCGCGCGGGCAGAGGCCCAGTTGATACCGGCGAGCAGGGCGGGGATGTCGGCGCCGCAGGCGGCGAACTTGGCGTCCAGTTCGGCGGGGGTGGGGGCGCGCAGGGGGGAGCCGGGGGGCTGGGCGAGGCTGGTGCGCACGGTGGTGCCGTCGGAGAGTTCGAGGCGGATGTCGACCTCTCCGGTGAGCAGGTCGTCGCCCCCTGGTGTGCGGACGGTCTCGACAGCGGCGACGAGGCGCTGGGCTTCGGGTCGGTTGACGGCCGCGTCGGTGAAGCTGTCGAAGTCGGGGAACTCGTCCAGGAGGGCGGTGGTGACGGCGTACGGCATGCTGAACTTGCTTTCGAGGCCGGTACGGGGCCGGTCGTGGCGGAGCGGCTGCATGCCCGCCTCGGGTGTGGTGACGACAACGCGGGCGACCTCGGCCGGGTCGAGGCCGCCCAAGGCTTCGCGCAGTTCGCGGATGGCTGCGATGGGTCGCTGCATGGCGTAGCAGCAGGGGTGGAGCTTGATCGCGAGCCCGCCGGGCACCGCGGGGCCGCCACTGTCAGGGAGTCCGCCGACTCCCCCGAGCAGGGTGAGCCACTGGTCGAGGGCGCGTGGGTCTGCGGTGGCACCGGCCTGTGCGAGCCGGGCCGCGCGTACTCCGGCTTCGGCGGCGAAGCCGACCTGGAGTGACTTGCCGTGGGTGCCGAAGGCGGCCTGCACTCCTCCGGCGGCGGGGAGCGCCAGGGCCATGGCGGTGGCGAGCTGGTGCGGGGTCAGTCCGAGCGCGGTTCCGGCGGCCACGGCCGCGGCCGGTGCTCCCGCGGTGCAGGTGATGTGCCAGCCGGCGGAGTAGTGCGGCCAGCCGAGCAGGGTGCCGAGGCGGGTCATGACGCCCGCCCCGGCGAGATAGGCACGGGCGTCGCCGCCCACGGCGAGAACCGAGGAGACGATCACCACGCTGACATGGCTGCTGGTCTCGACCTGTACGTCGTCGAAGTCGAGCACATGGCCGACGGCGGCCCAGCGGGCGGCGTCGGGCAGCACGGACGCGAGGGTCGCGACGTCGTGTTCCCGGGCGGCGAGCGCGGCGGCGAGGGTGTCCAGCAGGGAGCGCTCGGCGAGTGCGAGGTCCGCGGCGTCGGGTCGGTAGCCGTGCGCCCACTGTGCGAGCGACTCGGCGATGGTGACCATGGTTGCCTCCTGGGGCGGTCCGGTCTGTGGTGCGCGGACTGCCCGCGCCCCTGGTCAGCGTTGCTGGGTTGGATTGTTGGGTTGTTGCGCAAGGCATGGCAGGAATGGCTGCCGCACCCGCCCCGGGTGCCGCGTCAGTGCCCCGCGCTCAGCCTCGCGGCCAGCGCGCGGACCTCGTTCTTGAGGACTCGCCCGATGAGGTTGCGTGGTAGGCGCTCGGTGAAGTGAACGGCGCGCGGACGCTTGAAGCCGGCCAGCCGGCCCGCGGTGAAGTCGATCACCTCGGCTTCGGTGAGCCGTGCGTCCGGCGCCGCGACGACAACAGCGGTGACGGCCTCGGCCCATTCGGGGTGCGCGACACCGACGACCGCGGCCTCGACGATGCCGGGGTGCTCCAGCAGGGCCGCCTCGACCTCGACGGCGTGCACGTTGATGCCACCCGACTTGATGACGTCACGTTCCCGCCCCAGGAACCACAGATAGCCGGCGTCGTCGATCCGGCCGAGGTCGCCGACGGTGAGGTAGTCACCGCGCCACAGCGCCGCGCTGGCCACCGGATCGTTGTAGTAGCCGTCGAACTGGTAGCTGCTGCGGACGCAGATCTCGCCGACCTCGCCGCGGGGCACCTCCGCACCGTCGCGCATCAGCTTGAGGTCCACACCGAAACTGGGCCGCCCCACGCAGTTGCCCTCCAGCCGGTCCAGTACCTCGTAGGGGCGGAGGTTCGCGTAGTGGCCCGCCTCCGAGGAGCCGGCGAAGATCGAGAGGATCAGGCCGTATGTGTCGATGGTGTCCCGCTTGAGCCGGGCGGTGATCTCCCCAGCGCCACCGACGATGGACCGCAGCGAGTCGGCCCCCAGGCCGGAGGCACGCTGCGCGGCCACCAGCCGCTGAAGCATGGTCGGCACCATGAGGGTGCTGGTGACCTGGTACTCGTCGATGAGCCGCACCGCCTCCTCGGCATCGAAGTCCCGCATGAGGATCACGGTGCCACCGAGGAAGAGCGTGTTCAGGGTGTAGGCGATCCCGGCGGACAGGCACAGCGGCAGCGCCCCGAGCCAGCGGTCCTCAGGGGTGAGGCCCTGCTCCAGCGAGCGCTCGTAGAAGCCGTGCCGGGAACGCACCACCCCCTTGGGCAGCCCGGTGGTGCCCGAGGTGTTCAGCATCAGCGTGGACCGGAATCCGTCCTCCGGCGGGGCCGTGGTGGCGGCGCTCGCCACCAGGTCCTCGTACTCGGGGCCGAGCAGGACGGTCCGAGGCATCACCGCGGCGAGTTCCCCGGCGGTGGCAGCCGACTCCGGCTCGATGAAGAGCAGTTGGAGGTCGGAGCGGGTGGCGATCCCGGCCCAGTCCTTGGCGGTGAGGCGGTGGTTCAGTGGGGTGGGCACCATTCCGGCCATGCCGAGGCCGAAGCACAGTTCCAGGAACTCGGGCCGGTTGCGGGAGAGGATTCCGACGTTGCTGCCGGGCGCGAGCCCGATGGCCAGAACGCCGTTGGCGACCCGGCGGGCGCGCGCGTAGAGATCCGCGTACGAGAGCTCCCGGCCCTCGAACACCACCGCGGGCTTGTCCGGATGCCGGGCGGCGTTCCGTGTGAGGCTGTTTCCGAGCTCCATGGCGTCCTTCCTGGTGTGGTGCTCCCTGGGTGTGCGGGAGCCGCTCGGGGGGAGCGCGGTGCGCGTGGGCGGGACCTACGTGGCAGATCCGTTGTGTTGCGGGGACCCGCGTCAGGCGGGCCCGGCGACCACGCCCGCTGCGCGTAGGGCTTCGATTTCCTGATCGTTGTATCCGGCCCCGCGCAGGACGGCGTCGGTGTGCTCGCCGAGCAGTGGTGCGCGGTGTACGGCGGGTTCCGCGCCGTTCGCGTATCGGATGGGGGTCGCGGCGATGGTGACCGGGCGCTCCAGGCCGGGGTGTTGGACCTGCTGGAGCATGGCGCGGGCTTTGAGGTGGGGGTCGTCGAAGAGGGTGTCGGCGGTGTTGACCGGTCCGAAGGGGACCTTGCCGCCGAGTGCTTCGGTGAGTTCGGCCCGGGTGTGGCGGCTGGTCCACTCGCCGACGATGCCCTGCACTTCGGCCTGCCGGGCGACCCGGTCGAGGTTGCCGGCGTACCGGGGGTCGCGGCCGAGTTCGGGTAGGCCCATCGCCTCGCAGAGCAGCACCCAGTGGTGGTCGGCGGGGGCGGCGGCGAGTGCGATGTGGCCGTCGCGAGCGGGGAAGACGCCGAAGGGGCACAGCAGCGGATGGGCGTTGCCCTCGGGTCCGGCGACCACCCCGTTGTAGGAGTACTGGTAGACGATCCGCTCGCAGGCGGCGACCACGGCGTCGTACATTCCGACGTCGACGAACCGACCGCGCCCGGTGCGTTCGCGCTCGTGCACCGCCGCGAGGGTCCCGGTGGCCGCGAACAGCGCGGGCAGGATATCGCCGAAGCCCGGACCGGTCTTGACGGCGGGACCGCCCGCCGGTCCGGTGATGCCGAGCAGACCGCCCATCGCCTGGGCGACGATGTCGAAGCTGGGCCAGTCCTGGACCGGGCTGGCGCCGGTGCGCGGATCGCCGAAACCCCGTATCGCCGTATAGATCAACCGCGGGTTGGCCTCAGCGAGCCGCTCGTACCCGATGCCCTTGCGCTCCATGACGCCCGGGCGGAAGTTCTCCACCAGGATGTCCGCGGTCGTGGCCAGCCGCCGGATCACCTCGGGCCCCTCAGGTCGGGTGATGTCGACGACCAAGCCCTGCTTGTTGCGGTTGACGCTCTGGAAGTAGCCCCCGTAGGCCCTCAGTTCATCGCCGTCGGCGTACGGCCCCTGATCACGGATCATGTCGCCGAACGGCGGCTCCACCTTGAGGACGGTGGCACCGAGGTCGGCGAGGACCATCGTGCAGTACGGCCCCGCCAGCATCCGGCTCAGGTCCAGTACGGTCAGACCGGTCAGCGGTCCTTCTGGTGCGGTCATCTCAGCGGCCCAGCAGGGCATCGGAGATGATCTTCATCTGGATCTCCGACGTACCCTCGAAGATCTTCGTGAGCCGGGCGTCGCGCCAGTGCCGCTCGACCGCGAAATCGGTGGTGTACCCGGCGCCGCCATGGATCTGAAGGCCCTCGCTGGTGACCCGTTCGGCCATCTCCGTGGCGTGCAGTTTCACCATGGACGCCTGGAGGTTGGACGGCTGACCGGCGTCGTAGTCCGTACAGATCCGGTGCAGCAGGGCACGGGACGCCTCGATCTGGGTCGCCATATCGGCGATCTTGAAACGGATCGCCTGGTTCTCCCCGATCGGCCGCCCGAACTGCACACGCTGCGCCGCGTACGCTATCGAGTCCTCCAGCGCACCCCGGGCCAGCCCGATCGCTCGGGCGGCGGTGTGAATCCGCGCGATGACCAGATCGCCCATCGCGACCCCGAAGCCCCTCCCCTCCTCGCCGACGATCATCCCGGGCTCCACCCGCGCGCCCTCGAAGGAGAGCTCCCAGGTCTTCCAGCCGTGATAGCCGATCTTCCGCACCGGGGTGCCGGTGACACCGTCCGGGAGGGTGCCGCGCTCCTTGGGCATCAGAAAGCAGGTGATGCCTCGGGAGCGGTGACTGGGATCGAGGGGTTCGGTGCGGGCGAAGACCTGGAGATAGTCGGAGCCGTCGGCGAAGGTGCACCACATCTTCTGGCCGGTGATCCGCCAGCCGTCGCCGTCCCGCTCGGCCCGGCAGCGCAGGTTCGCCACATCCGAGCCGGCCTCGGCCTCCGACAGGGCGAAGGCACTGAGGAACTCCCCCCGCGCCATACGCGGCAGATACTCGGCGCGCTGCCCGGCGTCAAAGCCATGGGCGAACTGCTGACCGCGCGCGATCAGACTCGCCACACTCATCCAGCCACGCGCCAGTTCCTCAACCACCAACGCGTACTCCGAAACCCCCAGACCCAGACCGCCGTACTCCTCCGGGATGAGGATGCCGAAGAAGCCCAACTCGGCCATCTTCGCGCGCAGTTCCATCGGGATCTCGCCGGCCACCGGGTCCAGTTCGTTGGCCACCGGCAGCACCTCCCTGGCCACGAACTCCCGCGCCAGCGCCCGAATCGCCAGCCGATCCTCGGTGAGGAACGGCTCTGTACATGCCTCGGTGTGATCACTCATCGGTACTGCTCCATGTATTCCGCTCGAAAGGGGGAGAGTCGTCGCACCCCGTACGACTCGCAATCCGTTGTGGTGCGCCCTGACCTCAGTCGGAGAGTGCGGCAGTGATCGCCTCAGCCGTGGCCCGGATCCGGCTGCCCCACCAGGGCGCCTGCTCCAGGGTGAAGCGGCTCTCCGGCAGTGAGACTCCGACTCCGGCGATCGGTACGCCCGCCCCGTCCACCACGGCGGCGCCGACCGCGCACACACCGGTCCGGTTCTGTCCCGTGTTCACCGCGTATCCGGCCTCGCGGGCGCGATCGATGCCGGCCCTGATCCTTTCGGGGTCGGTGATCGTCTGGGAAGTGAGCCGCGGCACGGGCTCAGCGAGCACCCGGTTCAGCTCCTCCTCAGGCATCAGGGCCAGTACGGCGATCCCGGCCGAGGTGATCGGCATGGGTGAGCTGGCGCCCAGGAGGTTGACTGTGCGGACCGGCTGCTGGGAGTCCAGCCGTTCGATCAGCACCATTCGGTTGTTCCCGTCGGGCACCTGAAGGGTGACGGTCTCGTCGGTGAGGTCGCGCAGCTCTCGCATGGGGCCGAGCGCAGCCGCCCGCAGATCGACCTGCTGGGTGGCCCGGCGGCCGAGGAGAAGCATCTGCGAGGTGAGCTCCCAGCGGGTGTGCTCACTGCCCACGGCCTGGATCCAGCCTGAGTCGGCAAGCGCGCCCAGGGCACGCTGCACCGTGGACTTCGGCAGGCCGGAAGCGCGGGAGAGGTCGGCCACGCCGACCGGTTGGTGCTCGGAGACCAATTCCAGCAGGTACAACACACGCTGTACGCCCTGCATGTCCACCCTTTCTCCGTCTGTCGTTCACGCTCTGCCCTGTCTGCCCGGGCCGTCGGAGCCGGTCAGGGATCGCGTGCCGCGGTTGTTTCCATGCGCGCTCCCTGTCCAGGCCGGAGTCGTGGCCCCGGCGTCCGGCCGTTCGGTGAACCGGCCCCGCGCGGACCGTTGATCGGCACGCTATGCCGCCGAACGGCATTAAGAGAATCCTTGGGATTCCTGTGGACGGGATAAGCACTCGTTATGGAACGCCGGATTCCTATCCACCCCGGGGGCCGTCGCCGTGGTCCGCGGAGCCTCCGGAGCCGCCCACCTCTGCCACCTCGACCGATCGCCCGTCGCCTGGCGTCCAGGGGTGGGATCGGACGCCACGCACCTCGGCCGGCCAGCCCGCACGCGGTGTGTTCCCGTTCGTTTCCGATGTCTTTCCGCCGGGGACTGAAGGTCTGCCGGAGGGTGATCTGCCAATGGGGGGAGTTGGTACGCCATGACTTCGTTCTCACTCTGGCGCAGGAGTCAGCGATTCGCGTATGGTTCG
>NZ_JAMQAW010000071.1 GCF_023701525.1 Streptomyces albipurpureus | reverse complement strand
ACCGGCCGGGCGACAAACGCCTGGTCGCCTACGTCGTCCCCGCCGACTCCGGTGTCGTGCCGCCGATCGACGTGTCGGTGTTGAAGGGTGTGGTGGCGGAGCGCCTGCCGGACTATATGGTGCCCTCCGCCTTCGTAGTACTGGAAGCCTTGCCGTTGACACCCAACGGGAAACTCGACCGCAAGGCTCTTCCCATTCCCGAGGTCACTGCCAAGGTCTCTGGTCGTGGTCCGCGTAATGCTCGGGAGGAGGTGTTGTGTTCGCTGTTCGCCGAGGTTTTGGGCGTGGGCGAGGTTGGTATCGATGACGGCTTCTTCGATCTGGGTGGGCACTCGTTGTTGGCGACTCGGTTGGTGTCGCGGATCCGCAGTGTCTTGGATGTTGAGGTGTCGATTCGGGCGTTGTTCGAGGCGCCGACGGTGGCTGGTTTGGCGTCGCATGTTGATGATGCTGCGGGTGTGGTGCGGGTGCGGTTGTCGGGGCGGGTGCGTCCGGAGTTGGTTCCGGTGTCGTTCGCACAGCGCAGGTTGTGGTTCCTGGGCGAGTTGGAGGGCCCGTCAGCGACCTACAACATTCCCTTCGCCCTGCGGTTGCGTGGCGCGTTGGATGTGGAGGCGTTGCGGGCGGCGTTGATGGATGTCGTGGGCCGGCATGAGAGCCTGCGTACCGTCTTTCGCCACACAGAGACGAGCCAGCCCTATCAGCACATCGTAGAGCTGGCCGATGACAGCCGTGTCGCCCGGCTTCTTACGGTGTCGGAGGTGGATGCGTCGGGGCTTGGTGGGGTGTTGGTGGCGGAGGTGTCTGCCGGGTTTGATCTGTCGGTGGATCTGCCGTTGCGGGTGCGATTGTGTGTCGTGGGGCCGGATGAGTTCGTGTTGATCGCGGTGGTGCATCACATTGCCGCGGATGGCTGGTCGATGGCCCCGTTCGCCCGGGACCTGTCCCTGGCCTACCAGGCCCGTTGCCGAGGCGAGGCGCCCGCCTGGCCGGTACTGCCGGTGCAGTACGCGGACTACACCCTGTGGCAACGCGAGGTACTCGGCAGCGAGGACGACCCCGACAGCGTCATCTCCCACCAACTGACCTACTGGACCGACGCGCTAGCCGGAATACCGGAGCAGTTGGAGCTGCCGACGGACTTCCCACGCCCCCCGGTGGCCTCGCACACCGGCGGCACCATCCCGGTCAGTGTGCCAGCCCACGTCCATGAACGCCTGATTGCTCTGGCGCGGGAGAGCAGCACCAGCCTGTTCATGACGGTGCAGGCTGCGCTGGCGGTGTTGCTCCAGCGTATGGGCGCGGGTGAGGACATCCCGATCGGGACACCAGTGGCGGGGCGTACGGATGACGCGTTGGATGAGCTGATCGGGTTCTTCGTGAACACCCTGGTCCTACGGACCGACACGTCCGGTGATCCCTCTTTCCGTGAACTGCTCGGACGGGTACGGGAGACGGATCTGGCGGCGTTCGCCAACCAGGATGTGCCCTTCGAGCGTCTGGTGGAGGTCCTCAACCCGCAGCGTTCGATGGCCCGGCATCCCCTCTTCCAGGTGATGCTGGCCTTCCAGAACAACGCCCAGCCCACCCTCGACCTCCCCGGTCTTCACGTCGAACACCAGGCGTTGGAGGGTGCGGTGGCGAAGTTCGACCTCACCCTCAACCTCGGCGAACACCACACCCCCGAAGGGCG
>NZ_JAMQAW010000070.1 GCF_023701525.1 Streptomyces albipurpureus | reverse complement strand
CGAAACCCACACCACACCAACCCACCCTGACCAGCTAACCAACCACCCCCACACAACGGGGGAACCTCAGGCTAGGCGGGGTGACCGTGCCTGGAGCCCTGAGCACCCCGGGCCCGGCGCCCCTGCACCGGCTGTCCCCACCCGGGGTCAAGGGTTCCGTCCTCAAACGTCGGACGGGCTGAGGCGGGTTCCTGGCAGGGGCCTGTCTTGGTGGGGGTTGCCCGGGGTGAGGCCTTGGTTCTTGGGGCTGGGGAGCCTGTGTTGGCGTGGGTTGGGGGGTGCTATCGGGGGTGACTCCTCAGCGTCGACGGCCCGAAGCGACTCCGAGCCGGCATGCGGGTCTTGCCGTCGATCGCTTCCGGGGACACCCCCTGCGCGCCCCCACGCCCAGGCTTGGTCACCTTGCCCCCGGGTCCCTGTCCCGTCGAGGAACCAGGGGGCACGATCTGCCCGCGCCCCCACGCCGAAGCTTGCATCCCCAGCCACCAGGCCCCGGGACGCCCTCTGCGAGCCCCCAGCCGACACTTGGTGTCCCCTGCCCCCAGGGTCCCTGCCCTGCCCCGCCCTGCGGAGGAACCAGGAGAACCCTCTGCGCCCCACGCCCAAGCCCGGTCGCCCTTGCCCCGGGTACCTGTCACCGCAAATCACCCAAGCCGGCCACGCCGCCCCTGGGCTACCTGGCTATCTGTCCGCTGGAGGCAGGAGGAGAGCAACCATGTGGCCCTCCGCCCCAGCCCGGCCAGTCCGCTGCCCCAGGGGCCTTGTCTCCCGGAGGAGTAGAGGGAGAAGGGCAGAGGGGGAAGGCTGCCGGCCCCGAATATCTGGGGCGGGAGGGGCCAAGGCAGCCCCTCCCGCCCTGCCCAAGGCCAGAAGAGAGGAACAGGTGACAGGGCAGAGGTGACAGATGACAGATGACGGAGGTCTTGGGCCGTGGCTGGCGGATCGGCGGGGCAGACACTCGATCGGCTCCGACGGGGTGAGGCTTTGGCTGGGCGTGGAAGGACCCCGAGACCAGGGGGGGTGGGTCTCGGGGTCCGTATAGGGGGCGGGGTCAGGCGGCCGCGTCGAAGCCGGTGTCCCTCGCCATTTTCTTCAGCTCCAGCAGTGCGTGCTTCTCGATCTGCCGGATGCGCTCACGGGTCAGCCCGTGCTCCTTGCCGACCTCGGTCAGCGTGCGCTCCCGGCCATCCACGATTCCGTATCGCATCCTGATGATCGACGCCGTCCGCTGGTCCAGCTTGCCGATCAGGTCCTCTAGGCCCTCACTGCGCAGCAGGGTGAGCACGGACTGCTCGGGGGACACAGCGGAGGTGTCCTCCAGCAGATCACCGAACTGGGTCTCGCCAGCGTCATCCACCGCCATGTTAAGGCTGACCGGGTCACGCGCCCAGTCGAGAACATCAATGACGCGCTCCGGCGTCGAGTCAAGCTCCTGTGCGACCTCCGCCGGCTCCGGATCGCGGCCCTTCTCACGGTTGAATTCGCGCTGGACCCTGCGAATTCGGCCGAGCTCCTCCACCAGGTGGACGGGAAGCCGGATGGTGCGGGACTGATCCGCTATGGAGCGGGTGATCGCCTGGCGAATCCACCAGGTCGCATACGTGGAGAACTTGAAGCCCTTTGCGTAGTCGAACTTCTCGACCGCGCGCACCAGGCCGGCGTTCCCCTCCTGGATGAGGTCGAGTAGGGGTAGACCGCTGCGCGGGTATCGGCGGGCGACGGCGACCACGAGTCGTAGGTTGGACCGGATGAAGACGTCCTTGGCACGTTCGCCATCGGCCACCAGAGTCTCAAGCTCCTCGCGCGTGGCTCCGCCGGCTTCGCTCTCTACCTCTTTCTCCAGGACCTGTCGGGCATACACCCCAGCCTCGATGGTCTGGGACAGCTCGACCTCCTTTGCGGCGTCGAGTAGCGGCGTACGCGCGATTTCGTCGAGGTACATGCCGACCAGGTCGCGGTCGGCGATCTCCCCGCCTACTGCGCGAACGCTGCGTACCCGGTCGGTGGTCCCTTTGTTCTCGGACTGGCGACGGGCGACGGCACGGGTTGCCATGCGAGCTCCCTTGCTGAGTTAGTCGCGACACCCTTTCGGGTGCCCTGCATCCGATGGAATCAACGACTGGAATCCAGACAGAATTCCCGTGGATCACTTCAATTTTTACGATCTTGCAGTACCCTGTGCGACCAGCAACGGAGGACAGATGCTGCGAGAACGTAAAGAATGCGAGGTCAGAGCGGGTGCGGAGGCCGATCTTGAGGCTCTGACGGAGCTTTACAACCATTACATCCGCGAGACGCCCATCACATTCGACATAGATACCTTCACCCCCGCGCAGCGGCTGCCCTGGTTGCTTTCTCACCCTGAAGACGGCCCGTACCGCCTTCTGGTTGCTCGGGATGTCCGAAATGCCGATGGGTCGTCCGAAAACCGGGGCACGCTGCTCGGCTATGCGACCAGTAGCGCATTTCGCCCCAAAGCGGCGTACAGCACTTCCGTCGAGGTCAGCGTCTACTGCGCGCCCGAGGCCGCGGGGCTCGGTATAGGAACGCTTCTCTACGAGCGGCTGTTCCAGGCCCTGGAGGGCGAGGACGTCCATCGCGCCTATGCGGGAATCACCCAGCCCAATGAGGCGTCGGCCCGGCTGCACGCACGGTTCGGCTTTCGCCCGATCGGCACGTTTACCGAGGCCGGACGGAAGTTCGACCGCTACTGGGACATCGTCTGGTACGAGAAGAAACTGCGCGGGAGTAGTCCGGGCGGGTCGAAGTCGGATGCGCGGGTACCAGGAGCGCTGGGCAGAAAGGTCTAGGACCGCAGCCCGTTACGGTCCACCGGGTGCCAGCCCTACGGTCAGCGCATGGACACCACCGGCACCCTCGATGAAGCACTGGATCGCATCCATGTCTCGGGCCCCGAGCGCGACGGCTGGCTCAGCAACCACGCCCCCATGGCCGTCGAAGCGCTGGTGCGCCACGGTCAGGGGCGGTCCGTACACCGCTGGCTCGACCAGTACCGCGACAAACTGGAGGAGATGCCGCGTCCCACGACTGCGGTGACATCCGCTGACTGGCGCACGGCCCTCGGCGATCCGCGCCGGATCGCCGACTGGGCGATCTACTTCGAGCGGGAGACCGCTGACCGCCCGTGGCGTGAGGTGCTCGCCGAGTGGTGGCCCCGGCTACTCCCGGGGATCGCCGGCGGTGCGACGCATCCGGTGATTCGGGTCGGCCACTCCGTGCGCACCCTGCTGTCCGAGGAGGAGACCGGTCCCAGGGTCACCGAGCTGGCGCATGCGCTGGGGTACTGGGCTGCGCGCCATCAGCCGCTGCCGCGGTTGCAACTGCTACCGGGCGCGCCGAGTGCGGCAGCCGCGCTGGACCTGGTGCCCGCGGTGCGCGATCGGTCTGAGGGCATCGAGCATCGCCTTCGCCAGTTGACCGCGTTCCCCCACTGGCCCAGCCCTCTGCACCAGTCCGGCAGCGCGGGCCAGCCGACCACCGAAGCATCCGCGCCGGATCTGGCCCATGCGCAGCTCATTGAGCTGGTCGCTGCCGCGACCCACCGCTACGCCACGCATGGTCATGGCGAGCCGGTGATGCTGGTCCACGCGGCCACCGCGCCCAACGCCGTGCTCCGGACGCTGCCCGCGCTGCCCCGGGAGCTGTGGGCCCCGAGCCTGGCAGCCGCCTGGGCGGCGAGTGCGGCGGTCACGGCCGCGTACACCCCGGCCCATGCCGTGCCTGCCACGCCCACCCGAGCCGCCCCGGAGGAGGTCTTCGAGCGGGCGGCCGCCCACGGCGATGACCACACGATCAAGTTCACCGACACGGCTCTCGATGTGGGGGACGGCGTGGCGCTGACCGCGGCTGTCCGCTCGATTGAGCTCAATACCCCTTTCCTCTGAGGGATGTTGAACAGGCCCTCGGAGGGATGTCGAACAGGCTCAGCCAAACTGCACCGAACGCTTGGCGAGGCCCATCCAGAAGCCGTCGATCACACTGCGCCCCGTCGCGAGCTCACCCTCCGAAGCGCCGAGGGTCACGAACAGCGGGGCGAAGTGCTCCGTACGCGGATGGGCCAGCCGCCCGGCCGGGGACTTGTTCTCAAAGTCCAACAGGGCATCCACATCGGACGCCGCGAGTGCCCGCTGCCCCCAGTCGTCGAACTCCGACGACCAGCCGGGCACACCGGTGTGTCGCAGCGCCGCCAGATTGTGGGTGAAGAAGCCGCTCCCGACGATCAGCACTCCTTCATCCCGCAGTGGCGCCAGCTTGCGACCGATCGCCATCAGTTGTTGCGGATCAAGAGTGGGCATGGAGATCTGGAGTACGGGGATGTCAGCGGTCGGATACATCTCCACCAGGGGTACGTACGCACCGTGATCGAGACCCCGGTCCGGGATGTCCTGCACGGGGTGGCCAGCGCGGCGCAGCATCTTCCTCACCGAGTCGGCCAACTTCGGGGCGCCAGGTGCCGGGTATCGCACCGCGTAGTAGTGCTCCGGGAAGCCCCAGAAGTCGTACACCAACGGAACACTCCCGGTCGCGCCCAGCGCGAGCGGGGCCTCCTCCCAGTGGGCGGAGACCATCAGGATCGCCTTGGGCTGGGGTAGGTCCTGGGACCAGGCCCCGAGCTGCTGCGGCCAGACGGGGTCATCCGCGAGCGGCGGCGCGCCGTGGGACAGATAGAGGGCAGGCATCCGCTCCGGTGCGGGAGCGGCGGGGGTGGGAGCCATATCGCAACCGATCTACTTGAAAGTTCAAGCTAGGGATCAGAGTAAGCCAATGTAGTTCAACTTTCAAGAACTAGTCGTACAGTAGGGGTATGAACACGGCATCCCCCGGCGGCGACGAGCGCCCGGCGCGCTGGCTCACCGATCACGAACAGCAGGCCTGGCGTTCCTACATCCAGGCGACCATGCTCCTGGACGACTACCTCGACCGCCAGTTGCAGCGGGACGCGGGGATGCCGCACATCTACTACGCACTGCTCGTCCAACTGGCGCAGGCTCCCCATCGACGCCGGCGAATGACGGAACTGGCCATCGCCCTCAAGATCACCCGTTCTCGGCTGTCGCACGCGGTGGCTCGGCTGGAAAGGAACGGTTGGGTGCGTCGGGAGGACTGTCCCTCCGACAAGCGCGGGCAGAACGCCATCCTGACCGAGGAGGGCATGCAGGTGTTGCAGCAGGCCGCGCCCGGCCATGTGGAGGCGGTACGACAGGCGATGTTCGACCGACTCACACCGGAGCAGGTCGGACAGCTGGGCGAGATCATGCGGATTCTGGCGGAAGGGCTCCAGCCGCAGGACTCGGCAGCGGATCTGCCCTGGCTGCGCTGATCGACTGGCTGGCTGACCGCTCGACTGCCTGACCGGCTGACCGGCTGACCGGGATCAACCGCTCTCAGCGTCGGGCGAGGGCCCGCCCGGCCACCAGCCGGCCACCCTCACGGGCCGATAGTCACCGGGCGGACCAGAACGGCGTGGGGCCCTGCCCGGAGTGACTCCGGGCAGGGCCCCGTTTCCTTACGCCAGGCGCGTGAGAATCCGCACGCTCGCTACCCGCGCGAGAACCCGATCAGTGGAGCACCACCGGCACGCGTACCTCGCCCTCGGTCCCGGCACCGTCCCCGTCACCGGAGGACTTCGAGGACGCCCCCATGTCCGGCCGTCCCGTGGTGATGAACGAGAAGGCGATCCCCGCCGAGAGCACCAGGATGCCGACCGCCCACCAGATCGCGGAGGAGAAGCCGTGCACCATGCCCTGGAGCTGGAGCAGCTTGGGGTCGGCAGCGCCGGCCGTGTGCGAGCTGATGTAGGAGGTGGTGGCCGAGGCGGCGATCGTGTTCAGCAGTGCCGTACCGATCGCGCCACCCACCTGCTGGGAGGTGTTGACCATCGCGGAGGCGACACCGGCGTCACGCGGGTCGACCCCATGCGTGGCCAGGGACATCGCCGGCATGAAGGCCGTACCCATACCCAGGCCCAGCAGCAGCTGAGCGGGCATGATCAGACCGGCGTACGAGGTGTTGATGTCCAACTGCGTCAGCATCAGCATGCCGAGCGCGGCAACCAGGAACCCGGGTGCCATCAGCATCCGCGGCGGGACCCGGGTCATCAGCCGGGTGCCGATCTGGGTGGATCCCACGATCATGCCCACGATCATCGGCATAAAGGCGAAGCCCGTGGCGACCGGTGAGTACTCCTTCACGATCTGCAAGTAGAACGTGAGGAAGAGGAAGAGTCCGAACATCCCGATGACCGCAAGGCCCAGCGAGAGATAGACACCGGCACGGTTGCGCTCAGTCAGAACGCGCAGCGGCAGCAGCGGAGCCTTGACCTTCGCTTCGGTGATGACAAAGGCCGCCAGCAGGACCGCGGAGGCGATGAACATGCCCACCGTCAGCCCGTCCGACCAGCCGGAGTGCTCAGCGCGGGTGAAGCCGTAGACCAGCGCCACCAGACCCAGCGTCGAGAGAACGACTCCCGGGATGTCGAGCGAGGCGCGGTTACGGGCGCCCGCGGGCTCACGGATCACCAGGTAGGCACCGACCGCGGCGGCGATCGCGAAGGGGATGTTGACGTAGAAGGTCCAGCGCCAGTTCAGGTACTCGGTGAGGAAGCCGCCGAGGATCAGCCCGACCGCACCACCACCACCGGCGATCGCGCCGTAGATACCGAACGCCTTGGCGCGTTCCTTGGCGTCGGTGAACATCACGGCGAGCAGGGAGAGCGCGGCAGGGGCGAGCAGTGCGCCGAAGACACCCTGGAGCGCCCGGGCGCCCAGCATCATCGCTTCGCCGTTGGCGGCTCCACCCAGTGCGGAGGCCGCGGCGAAGCCGGCCAGTCCGACGATGAAGGTGCGCTTGCGACCCCAGAGGTCGGAGATACGGCCGCCGAAGAGCAGCAGGCCTCCGAAGGCGAGGGCGTAGGCGGTGATGACCCACTGCCGGTTGCCGTCGGAGATGCCGAGGTCCTGCTGGGCGGTGGGCAGGGCGATGTTCACGATCGTGGCGTCGAGCACCACCATCAGCTGGGCCAGGGCGATAAAGACCAGGGCTTTCCAGCGTTGCGGGTCGGATCCGGGTATATCGGTTTTTGGCATGGGTCTAGCCACCTAGCGTGCGGAATGGTCAAAACGGTCAGAAACCGTCTGGTCAAGAGGTTTTCCACCAGTGGTGCTTTGAGCCGGTCAACAAGGGTGAAGACCCATGGCCTCAGCTGGCGTACGGGCCGTCGGGAGCTTGGCTCACCACGTTGTGAGCCTCACGAGGTTGGGTGCCCCCGTCGGCCGTCCCCCTGGAATGCATGACCCCGGCTGCATCGGGCAGTTCCCCAGGGCGTCAAGTCGGTAGCTCGTTTCCCGTCCCAGGCAACGCCGTCCAAGATCACAACACTGAAGGTCGCAACGTTCAGTGTCTTCACTTCGGCGCCGCCACACTCAAGGTTTGCGGATCATGACGATCCCCGCCGCAACGGTGAGTGTCTGGTCGGGGTCGGGTTGGCCCCCGGTCAAAGTCCGGTCATCAGTATGCCCCCGGTCCCCGTAGGTCTTCCAAGGTAATAGCCCGGCCGGTCAGCTCGGAGCGCGCGGGCGCCTCCAAGCCGTCCAGGAACAACTGGAGATGGCGGTGCACAAAGCGGTCCAACTCCGTGCATCCGGTCCCCGGCAGTGGTCGGGCAAGCTGCCCTAGGGCCACCAACAGATCCCCGACAGCCACATCTCGCCGCATCCTGCCCGCTGACTGCGCTCGCTCAATCAGCTCACGCACCGCGTCTTCGAGCCGGTCGCGTCCGGCCAGCAGATCCGGATGGTTGCGGTCGAAGTCTCCGGTGATCATCGGGCAGAGCGCCCCGATGCGCTCATCAGCAGCCGCATGGACGAAACGGCGGACGGCAGCGAAGGGGTCGCTCTCCTCCGTGGCCGCTCGCCGCACCTGCTCATGGACGCGATCGAGGACTGACACCACGACCGCGTGGATCAGGGCAGCGCGATCGGGGAAGTGGCGGTAGAGCGTGGCATTGCCGACACCCGCCGTACGGGCGATGTCATCGAGCGGCACATCTGGACCCAGCTCGGCGAACATCCCCCGAGCCGCGCACACGATCCGCTCGCGATTCCGCAGGGCGTCCGCGCGCGGCCGGGCGACCTGACGCGCTTGGATCTCAGCGGCGGCGCTCACGGGTCCACTCCCCTACTCGATCGAATCCCCCCACTAAGCGGGGGCCAACTCCCCGTTTCCCGGGGCCACCAGTCCAAACGGGGAGGCGATCCCCGTTTATTTCCATCTCGCAGCGTGACGTGGGTCACTCCCCTCCAGGTGAAGACTCCCCGAACGGCCCACTCCGCGCGCGGCTCGCCACCACCCGCCACAGGCTGATCGCACAGAGCGCAGCGAGGGCCCGGCCTGCTGCCGCGGACCCGAAGGCGGATGCATGCACCACACACGCCACCGGATACGCCCGGCGCCCAGAGGCCGCCGCCTCGGCGGTCTCGCCGCCCTCACCGCGCTGGCCCTCGCCGCCCTCACCACCGCGAGCGCCACCATCCCGGCCCCCACCCGGGCCTCAGCCGGCCCGGTGGCCGCCCCGGACGCAAGCGGCGTCGGGCCGTGCCGACTCCCTCCCTCGCTCGGGATCCAGATGTCGGAAGGACTGCCCACACCCGCCGGCTACTCCCCCTCCACCGGCGAGGTCCGCGCCCTCAACCTCATGATCGACTTCCCCGACGCCGAGGGCGAGGAACCGGCACTCGACCGGTTGGCTGAGTTCTTCCCACAGACCTCTGACTGGTTCACGACCAGCTCCTACGGGCGACTGCGCTACCAGCCGCACGCCCCCGTCACCGACTGGTTGCGCATGCCCCTGGCGTTCGATGAGTACGGGATAGAGCGCGGGTCACCCTACGAGCCCGGGTACCGCAAGCTGGTGGAGGACATCGTCCTCGTCGCCGACGCCCAGGTCGACTTCAGCGCCTACGACCTCGTCAACATCATCGTCACCCCGAACGCCGGCCCCTCGGCGCTGGACACCGTGCTCTCGGTGACCTTCTCCGGCAACGCGGAGGCCCCGATCGCCGATGGCGTACCGCTGGCGAACACGTCCTTCGTCTACAGCCGCCAGGACGACGGCTCGGGATCGTACGCCGAGACCGGCTATCGGGTGCTGCCGCACGAGAACGGCCATGTCTTCGGCCTCCCCGACCTCTACACCGCCGAAGGCGGCGGCTCGGTCGGCCACTGGGACATCATGTCCGAGGACTGGGGAGCCAACAACGATCTACTCGGCTGGCACAAATGGAAGCTCGGCTGGCTCGACTCCACCCAGATCAGCTGCGCCTCGATACCGGGCACCACCGAACACACCCTGACTCCTCTCGCCACCGCGGGCGGCGAGAAGATGACGATCGTTCCCCTGAGCGCGGATGAGGGGTACGCGGTCGAGGTACGCACCCGGGCGGGCAACGACGAGGCGATCTGCCGACCGGGAGTACTGATCTACCGCGTGCACGCCGGGGTGGACACCGGACAGGGCCCGGTGATCGTGGCGGACAGCGAGGCAGACAGCGGGGGATGCACCCGCCGGCCCAATGTGCACGCCGAACTGTCGGACGCGCCCTACCGGCCGGGTCAGAGCTTCACCGACAAGAAGAACGGCATCAAGATCTCTGTCGTACGGGAGGACCAGGGCAAGTACAAGGTGCGGGTCACCCGTTCCTGAGCCCCTGGGCACGACTGCGCAGAACGCCGCGGAGTGTCTTCCCCGCCGCGTTGCGCGGGATGTCACCCACGGACAGCAGGGTCGGCACCTGATAGGCGGCGATCCGGTCAGCGAGCTGCTCGGTCAACTCCCCCATGGTGACGGCGGCCCCCGGACGCAGCCGGACAACCGCCGCGACCTCCTCGCCGAGCCGATCGTGCGGCACCCCGAACACGGCGGCATCCGCGACCGCGGGCAGATCGTGCAGAGCCGCCTCGACCTGAGCGCAGTACACGGTCTCACCGCCCCTGAGCACGATGTCCTTGATCCGATCGACGATGGCGACCCGCCCATCCCGCACGGTCGCCAGGTCGCCGGTCTTGAACCAGCCGCCCTCGAAGGCCGCGGCGGTGGCGGCCTCATCGCGCCAGTAGCCGCGTATCAATGACTGCCCGCGCAGCCATAGCTCACCGGGCTCGCCTTCCGGCACCGGCTCAGCGTCCACGCCGACGATCCGCACCTCCACCGCAGGCGCCGGAGCACCCGCCCCCGCCGGCTCATTCCGATACTCATCACCCGATACCGCGAGTACACCACCGCTGGTCTCGGTCAGCCCATAGCCGGTACGGGGCTCGATCCGGTGCCCGTAACGGGCCGCGAGCCGCGTTACGAGGGCTGGGGGCGCGGCGGCCCCTCCGGTGGAGAAGTGGGTGAGGGTGGCCAGATCGTCACCCGTGCGCTCAGCGGCATCCAACAGATCGAGCGCGGTGGTCGGCACCCCGGAGAAGTGGGTCACTCGATGCCTGGCGATCAGCGCAAGGGCGTCATCCGCATCCCAGCGACGCATCAGGACGAGAGTGCCGCCGACACTCATCGTCGAGTACAGGGCGGTGAGGGCGGCGACATGGAAGAACGGATACGTCATCAGGGCAACGGGCGCGGCCCCCTGCCCCGGGAACCGCCCACTGCCCAGGGCTGCCGCGGCCGCGTGATAGCGCGGATGCTGCGCGGCCCCGGCCTGCGCGAGATGGGTGGCCACGGCCCCCTTGGGCCTTCCGGTGGTTCCCGACGTATAGAAGATGGTGGCATCGTCCTCGGCGCGCACCTCGACTTGGGGCGGTGCGCTCCGGGGATCAACGGCCGGAAAGTCCTCGTACCGCTCCCCGCCCTCAGCCACCCCCTCATGCTCAAAGGTGATGACCCGCGCCCCCGCCCGCCTGCGCCAGTCATCGACGAGCGCCAGCCGCTCACCGTCGACGAGCAGCACCCGTGGCTGACAATCGTCGAGCACGTACTCCAACTCGGCCACGGTCCACCGAGCGTTGAGCGGCACGGCGACCAGCCCGGCCAACTGGGCGGCCCAGAAGGCGATCTGCCACTCGGGGCAGTTGCGCATCACCATGGCGGCGCGATCCCCCGGCCGCAGCCCATACCCCTCGGTGAACCGCCGGGCGAGGGCACAGGCGGCGGCAAGGAACTCACGATAGCTATAGGAGGAACGCTCCCCCACAAGGAAAACCTGGTCCCCAAAGCCCCAGGTCACCTCAACGAACTCCACCAGGGTCCGCGGCCCGTCGACATAGAACAGCCCCCCGTCCTCCCCCCGCGCCACGGCAAAAGGAGCCCCGGGAGCGGTAAGCATCCGCGCCGCTCTGTCCTCGACATGCGACACGGTCGCCCCTTCCCCAGCCCACTCACGTTCCCGAACACCAACACCACCCACGGCATCACTCACGGCATCACTCACGGGGGCATCGGAGCCACCTTGCCGCTCCGCGGCCACATGATCAACCCCTTCGGGGGACCATGGACTACCCGCTACACTGTCGGGCAGCGCCTTCGTAGCTCAGGGGATAGAGCACCGCTCTCCTAAAGCGGGTGTCGCAGGTTCGAATCCTGCCGGGGGCACAACGCATTACCACTCTGACCTGGGGTTTCTCCCCAGGTGGGGGTTCTATTCGGCCTCGGACTCGTCGTCCGGGGCCGTTTGCGTGAGCGGGCGTGAGCGGGCGTGAGCGGTGCGTGAGCGGTGCGTGAGCGGACGGAGAATTGATCTCCGAAATTTCTCCCAACGGATCAGCACCATCCGGCACGATCTCCGGGCTGGGCTCTTCCGCCTCGTCGGGCTCGGACTCAAGCTGGGGCTCAGCTTCGGCGGTGGGTCGTGCGCGCGGCACGAGCCGGGCCGCAGCCTCGGCGATGGCCAGGTCCGCCTCGGGGAACAGGCTCGTGTACGTGCCGGCCGTGATGGTGATCGACGAGTGGCCGAGCATCTCCTGGATGTCCTTCAGATCGGCTCCGGCCGCGCGAGCCAGGGTCGCGGCACCGAGGCGCAGGTCGTGGAAGCGGATCGGCGGGAGGCCGATCTCCTCATACAGCTCGATGAACCGGAGGGTGACGTTGGCAGGATGGAGCAGTTCGCCGTTCTCCCGGGTGAAGACGCGACCGGTCTCCACCCAGGCGCTCCCCCACCTCTCGCGGTCCTCGTCGCGCCATCCTCCTCGACGGCGACGAGCTCGTCCTCATCAAGCGCACCAAGCCGGGCAGGGCCGTACTGGGTGACCGTTGGCGGAGGGGTCGAGGCGAACGACGCGACCATCGAGGCGGCGCTGTACCGGGAGGTGTTCGAGGAACTGGTCGGCAAGCTGGAGCGCGCTGAGCTCGTCCACCTGCTCACCGACGAGCTGGAGGGCGGCGTCGGAGTCCAGCACATCTTCGCCGCGCGCCTGGAGTCGATGGACTTGGCCGCGCGTACGGGGACGGAGTTCGCCAAGCCGGAGCGGGGTGGGTACGACGTGGTCCGGGTGCCGTTCACCGCCAAGGCCGTCCGTGAGCTGAACCTGATGCCGCCGAAGCTGGCCGAGTTCATCGCCGCTAACACGGACGCGATCGTCTCCGTCCTCGACACCCCGATCCGCGAGGCGTGGGCAATGACGCAGGCCCCGGAATTCGTCAGCCTCAACGGCCCTGACAACGTCGGCAAGACGACCCACCTGGTGCGGCTGACCGAGCTGTGGGACGGCTTTCAGCCGCTGGGCGCGGGCCGACGACTACGCCCGGTGGTGGTTCGAGACGGCCACGACCGTCGAGCTGACCGAGATACTGCTCGCCGGCCACGCCAAGCGGGCCGCCGCCCGCGGGGCCGGGCGTACGGGCCTGCTCGACCGGGGCCTACCCATGCTTTCTCGCCGTGGCCACCGCAAAATGCGTGGTCAAGGACGGGCTGACGGTCGGTGAGACGTTCAAGACCGTGACGGGCATTGCCGGTTCGCGAGCCGTCTACAAGAACCCTTGACGCCGAGCGCAGTTACGCCATTGCGAGCGCTCGCGAGGGCCGCCCGTGGACCGGGATCTACCCGGCCTATCAGAAGTCGCCGCACGCGGTCCTGCTTCACCAGGTCGACCACGGCTCGTACACCGCGGTCGTGGACTGCGAGAACCGCTCCCTGGATGACATCCACGCCGACGTGATTGATCACCTTGACCTCAGCCAACTCGCCAACGGGAGTCCCCGATGACCCAGAACTCCCCGCCCCTGGTCCTGCCGCCCGGCCTCGCCCGCGCCATAGCCACGCTCCGGGACAAGGACCGGCACCGCCTGGACGACGCCGTCACCCGACTCCTCACCGTCATCGGACACCTGTGGGGCACCGAGGACCGGGTGCGCGGCGCCTTACTCCCGCCGTCCAGGTCGCTGACTGCAAGCGGGAGATCGACCAGCTCAACGCCGAACGCAACGTGCTCGCCGAACGGGCCGACGAGGTCCTCGGTTCGCTGGCAGACGCAGGCCGCGCCGATGCGCCGCTGCACACCGAGACGCTTGCCTCCGTCGTCGACCGCCTGTCGGTGCTGACGCTGCGGATCTGGCACTGCGACGGGCGGCGGCCCGGGACGAGCTGGCCCGCCGCCGTGTCCCCGCCCTCCACGGCGAGCGGGAGGAGCTGTGCGCAGCCCTCGACACGCTGGTCTCCGACGTCGTCGCCGGACGCCGTCGTCTCCCCGTACCGGCCCGCTTCAAGTTGTACGGCCGGGACGACGCCACCCCTGAAGAGATCAAGCCGAGTCGGCACCTGCGCCGGGGCATCGCCTTCGGTGGGCTGAGCGAGTGCGGCAAGAGCACCAGCGCCGAGTCCGTCCAGCGCACGTGCGGTGCCCAGCGCTTCAAGATCGGCTTCCTGCTGAGGCAAGCCGCCCACCGGGAGGGCCTTGCGGACCCGTACGCGTTGTCGGCCCGGCGACAGGCCGAGCTGCTGCTCGGCGAGTTGAACCGCTTCGCGGACGCCCACGTCGCCACCTGGCTGTTCACCATCGAGTCCGTCCACGACGACGCCTCGATCGCCGAGCTCAAGCAGCTCATGGGCGACACGCTCCAGATCGTCTACCTGGACGCCTCCTTCGCCGTACCCGTCGAGCGTTGCGCTCGGGCCGTCAAACCCCATGCCACCAACCGAAGTCCGTTAGCTACCCGGCCTTGGGTCAAGGCCCGAGGGCTAGCACGGCACCTCCGGCTCAGCAACGTCTATTCGTCGACCTGCTCGGTTGCCGGGGCTGGAGCCAGTGGTAGGAAGTACTCCTCGGCGAGTTTCGCCAGGTGCAGCGGGAGCGGCCGGGCGAGCGGGTGGTACTCATCGTGGAAACGCAGCTGGTGGACGGCCGCCGCAATTACCGCGGGTCGTTCTGGCGTCGAGCCGGGGCTTCCCGCTGCGGCCAAAGCTGCCTCCGACAGGCATCCCAGCACGGTGAGTTCCAATGCCTGTGGATTCCAGGCCGTAGCCGCGGGGCCGTGGGGCCAGGCCTTGTCAGGCACCAGTTTGCGTAGGTCACGCCGCACCGCACCCGCCGTCGGCGGTTTACCGACAGTGCTGACGAACACTCGGTTATCCGGGCCCGTGTCGCGGGCGGCCCAGAGGCCGGCGGAAAAGCCTGGCGGATCCTCGTCGGTCTCGCCGGGCGCATACCACTCGGGCGTCTCGCCACGACTGTTGGCGTCCCGAATCAACACCGCTCGCAAGCCACCCCCATGGAGCGCGAGCCGCGTCGGCTGTTCCCCGTAGAAAGTGACCATGTCCCTGACCAGTTGCCCGTTGTTCAGGCCGGGCCATACCCCGCGTAGGTTGCCGCTGTTTGCTAGCAGCAGGGTCGGTCGGTCACATACCTGGTAGAACAGCGACCTCACCTGGCGTTCGACCTCGTCGCGCCGCTCTTCGTGGGTGGAGAAGACCCGGGCTGGTCGGGTCTGCGCCGGGCTCCCCGACGCGGGCCCGTTGACAGCAAGGGTGAGCAGTAGTTGGGCGTACGAGAGCCACTTCTTGCGGGTGTCGTCCCAGCCACACACGGGATGCACGGGATCGCGTGGCCGGACACGGAGAGCGACCAAGCGCTGTCCCGCCTGCCGGGTCGGACCGTCTGCCTGGCGCCGGACGTACCAGAGCGCCAGGTATTGAATGCCGTCCGGCAGCTTCTCGTCCAGGCGTTGGTCCGGTGGGACCACAGCACCAAGTTGGCGCATCCCGTCGGCCACAGCGGACTTGGCTCGATGGGCCACGGCTCCGTCGGAGTCCTCCGGTACCACGATGAACTGGCTGACTCGACACGCCATGGCGCAACCGATCCGGAGTGCAGATTTGGGATCGGAGTCCCGGGCCGGGAAACGCTCGGGGCCGAGCGTCTCAACGATCACCAGCCCTTCCGAAGCCGACCGAGCGACGAAGTGGTCAGCCGTCCGAGCAGCGCGCTCCCGTGTGGCCAAAGCGAGCGCCTGTGCTCGCGAGTGGCCGGATATCCGGTTGATCTCAAGTGGGGCACCCAAGGTCCCGAGCGGACGGGTACGCAGCACAACGCGTAAATCTCCGACCTGCCACTCTTGGCCACCATCCACACCGCGAGGTCCGGCCGGGAAGCCCAGCCACTCACGAAGCGCCACGACCACTGCGTCCCGGGTCTCCTCGGTCTGCCAGAGCACGTCCACCAGCAGCGGCCGCCCGTCGAGGATCGCACGCACCGCGTCGCGGCGGGCTTGGATACGGTGCCGGGTCCGCTTCTCCTGCTCCGCCTGGTCTTTCGTCGGGGAGGTGGGCAGCAGGACAGGCTTGGACTTCCGGTGCACGCGTTCAAGTTCGGGTACCCGGCGCAGGAAGGGGCGGATGCCTTCCTCGACCCAGTGATCGAGCAGCATCCGTTCCAGAGGCATGACCCCGGCGCCGACACCGTGCCGACCCATCGCGGTGCTGTGCAGGATGCCGACTGCAACTCCGTTCTGGCCCTCGATCCAGCCGACCGGTTCGGCAACCAGATCCGGCGGCTTGGGATAGGCGCGCGTCATGTCCAGTTCGGGTAGCAGGCCGACCAGACTCTGCCGACTCCAGGCGAGCATCCCGAGGCTGCGGTCGTAGGCAAGAGAATTGGCTGTGAGCCGTCGGCGCGGGCCGTGGACACCTGGCCACGGCAGGGGCGCGTCGAGCAGTACGGTCGCACCGTGCCCCTCTGGCAGCCATACGGGTGATCCTGTGGCCCAGCGACGGATCCCGTAAGAGACATGCACGCGAAACCGTGGGGCGAAGGGCACCGTCTGAACGGTGACGGTCACCAGTCCCGAGTAGAACCACGTGCGTCTGTCCTTGGTGTACGACCGTGGTGGCCAGCTGACCAGCTCAACCCCTTGGTCGCGGGTGACCAGCCGGAAGGACAGATCGACGCCATTGAGTCGGAGCGGGGAGGCGGCCAGCCTCGCACCGATCCGCTCGGGAAGCAGATGATAGAGCCTGCGGTCGGGCTGGGCGGTGCCGCCCGGAGAGGGTTCCGCAGCCGTGAGGTCCACCGACTCTGTGCGCCACTGCGGGGTGTGGTCGTCGATCAGTGCAAGGGCCCGGTCGAGGGCTGTCCGGTGGTCGGCCATGCGCTCAGGGTCGGGATCGGTGCCGGGCGGCAGGGTCATCACCCAGGAGGCCAGAAGCGGGGAGATCAGCTCCGCCGGCATCTCCTCAGACGCGTAGAACCACGGGACCTCGGCCTTGCTGCCAGCCCCCCTGCCCGTGGCCACCAGGCCCGGAGCCGTGGCTCGGAGCAGGTCGTTGAACTTGCTGATAGGCAAGGTCGCCGGCAGTTCCCGGCGGCGCCAGCGCCGCCGGTAGAGGTCCATGAACTCGGCCCGCCACTCTTCGGGGAAGCTGATGACCCGGTACTGCTCGGTCCAGGGTTCACTGTCCACGTTCGGTTCATAGGCAGTGGTACTGATCAGGTGATACATGCGGTGTTCCCTTCATCGGGGGATGGATTGAGACAACGGTCGAGAGCTGTCCACATCGGGCGGTAGAGCGCTCGGGCGATGTGACGATCGTCGGCAGGCACATCGGTCCCGGGGGTGAAGTAGGGCTCAAGGACGGAGTGGATGCTGTGCAGGAGGCTGCTCTTCGGAGTGTCCGGTTCCTGGGACGCCCCCCCAGCGGCCAGGTGGGGGGAGAATGCTGCGTCGACGAAGGCAACCCTGGTAGGCACCGCACCACGCACGGAACGGCCGATCACTTGCCATATCAGTACGAGCAGATCCCAGGTGATCGCTTCCCGGTCATCTCCGAGGGAACGCCATGCCATGCGCCGGGCGAGCACCCGGTACCACTGAGACCGAGCAAGATCCCTGACCTTACGAGCACCGAGACCGAGGCTGGTCTCGCTTCGTACCCATTCGTTGAACGCCCCGCCTTTCATGGCCCGCACGATCCAGTCGTTGATCGCGTGTACGGCGAGGCTGAGGTCGTCGGGGCGCGGGTTGGGTCGGGCAAGGAAGTAGATCGACCCAATCGCGGCATGCTCGCGGTCAAGGTCGAGGATGTTGTGTCCGCGCTCCACTGCTAGTAACGGTGCCACCAAGATCTCGGCGCGGGTACTGGCCAGCGTCTCGACGTCCCCACGGCGCAGGACGGGCGCGTGGTGCTCGTCGTCCTCCGCCAAGGCGCCGGCCTCGGGATCGTCATCCGACACCAGCCGGCGAACCCTGCCCTTCCACCTCTTGTTGAGGGTATGCAGGGTGTCCGCCACGACCTTGGATTCCTCGTAGCTGCCGACGAGCAGCAGGATGTGGCGGCGGCTCTCCGGAAGGCCCTGTAGCTCCTCCCGGAGACGGCTAATTCCGGCATCCTCATCGCCAAGAGCGACGGCCATTCGGCGCAGGATGTCCTGCCGTTGATCGAGTGGCTCGCCGGAGAGCCGCTGCGCCTCGTACTGCCCATCGCAGGTGCAGCCCCTGCGGCAACCGCATCCGCTGCGAATGAACTCGAAGCGGAAATGGCTCTGTTCGGCGATACGGTCCAGGTCCTCCGGGCCTGGTTCGATGATCACGCCTATGTCTACCGGAATGTGATAGCGGCTGGACTTACCTGCCCAACTGCTACCCGACATCAACAGGACGTTAGTACCGGGGCGACCGTCCACCGTCGGCAGGTCGGGCATCTCCCGAAGCAGCTCCCGGCCGACCCCGCTGCATCGGAAGAACCTCAGTTCCCCGGTGCGCACTCCACCCTTATCCGGGCTGTCCATCAGGAATTGGAAGCCGATCACATTGCCCATCGGTGCCTCGGGCACCATGGGTGCGTAGTCGAGGGGCCTGCGGTACATCTCGTTGAAGCCCAGGTTGAGCGCTGACGCGACACGCGGCCACATGGCGTTGATCAGGGCGAGTCTGGGCTCCAGGGCGCTGAGGAGCATGGTGAACTCGAAGCGGGTCATGAGCAGCTTGAGCCAGTCGCCAGGCTTCTCCGGAAGGGGCCCCTTCTTCAGCCGTCTGGCCTTCTCCCCACTCTTTCCAGGAGACTGCGGCGGCCTGGGTTGCTCGGTAGCCGCGAGGTGGCGCAGCTCCTCGTATCGCACGGAGGATTCGGCCGAAGGTTCCAGCAGCGGATCGAGGGAGAAAAGGCGGCAGACCGTCTCCTCCAGTCGCTCGCGGGTGGTTTCGCGCCGGTTGGTGTGCAGGAGTTCGCCCAGCAAGGCGGTGAGTTCCACGCCGTCCTCAGTGAGTCGCTGCCGGTCGCCGAACGGATTCTCCCGGAAGGCGTCGAGGATCTCGGTGAGTCGAAGCCGTGGAGCTCGGTGCCGATGTCCGATCGCGGAATCCAACGCCTCGACCGGCATCCCCTCGCGATCTTCCGGGAGCGGATACCGCTCCTCCATCAGGCGGAGTTGGAGTGTCCACGCGCTGAAGTACCCGATTCTGACCCAGTTCCGCAGCTCGACATCGCGGACGAGCATGGCCATCAGGCGGTCGGCGGCGGTCTGCGTGGTGTTGACGGCCGCCGACCAGTTCTCCACGTCGCGGTCGGACAACTGGATCCCGCCGGCACCGGCCAACTCACGGATACGGTGCTGGTTGACATCGTGTAGGAAGGACCGCGTGTCGGAGCCACCTCCGATCAGCGGGATAGCCGGCGCGAACATCCGGTCCAACTGCATCTGTACCCGGTCCGCCTCATCGATGATCACCAGGTCACTGCGCCGACAGGCGAGTTCGAGGTACCGGACGCGTTCCGGGTTCTGCGGGTGCGGCACCTTGGAATCGACCAGGCTGGGAGGCGTGGCAATCCATAGGGCCGCGCCGACCAGCTCGCGGGCGCCATGATGACGGGGACAGGCGGACCAGAAAGGGCAGGCCAACTGCTGTCGTTCCCAGGGGTCACCGGCGGGGTCGCGACGACGGCTGGGCTTTCGCAGTCGGGCGCAAGGCGCCTCGCCGAATCCCAGCAGATCGTCGGCGAGCTGCCCCTCTGCGTATCGGAGTGCATTCAGAGCGCAGGACGTGCTTAGGTATGCGAACGCCGGGTCGTCGTGCGCGAGCAAGTTGCGTCTGCCACGGCCGGCCAACCGCCTGTGCAGTCGCTCGGCGTGCTGCTGGCGACCCGAAGCACCGAGAACCGGTGCAGCAGAGCGGGGCACATATGTGTTGTACCGCTCCACGATCTTGAGCTGTTCCGCGACGTCCCCGACGACGATGGTCGCCCGCATGCCCTGTTGGGCCATGTGCACCGCCAGCACGTCTCGCAGGGTGCTCTTACCGGCGCCGACGATGCCCAGCAGGTGCTGGATCCGTCGTATTTCAAAGCGATCCGCGCGCCGGAACTCGTCCGCCTGGCGGGTGAAGAGGTGTACCGCCCCAAGTCGCCCTGCCCAGTTCTCGAACTTCACAGAATCCATGAACGCCGCCGTCTCCAGCAGGCCGCCCCACAGGAAGGACAGTGGCTCGCCGCCGTTCGCCGGCAGTGTCGCCAAATCGTGTTCGACAGGTGAGGGAAGGGCTGACTCGGGCAGCTGAACGGTGGCCTGGTGCCGACCGATCGGAAAGGCGTGCCGGCCGGCCGCAGCGATCACCATGGGTCGTCCGGTGAAAGCAGGTGCCTCGCGCAGCAGCCGTTCGTAGGCGTCCCAGCGGTCCGGTGCAACCGATAGCGAACGCCGGCGGGCGGCTGGAAGACTCGGGTCGGCGACCTCATAGCCTCGGAGCTGGCGGTCGAGCAGTTGGTAATCCCGGAGTGCCTCGGTCCACGCCCTACGCCGACCCCAGGTCCACACCGTGTGCCGTGCTGTGCGGAGAGTCTGCTCCCCGACCGCATCGACGGCTCGCCAAGCCCGTGCGAACGGGTACCCGCTGAACAGAGTCCAGGCGTCCTCCGCCGGCGCTTCTGCCGCAAATGTCTCCTGGAGAAGGAGTCCCACCTCGATCTCGCATAAGGAAACGAGCCGGGCATGCTTCATCTTCGGGGCGGCATCCGACAGTGGGATGACCACCTCGCGCAGAGACTGGGAAGTACTACGCATGGTTCCCCCTCGATCGATGGGCTGGTCCCGGTGTTGTGAAGTCGCTCGCGGCCACGAGGCGCACCTGAGCTCCCACCGGTAGGGCCAGGCTGAACCGCCGGCGATATCCGGGGCGCCCTGCCACGACGTCCGGCATGACGATGTCCAGGGGCCCGCCGAGCAAGGCGGCGACCTCCGCCGCCCGCAGAGCGGCCGGGCCCGGCTGTTCTCGGTCATAGACCTGGAAGACCTGAAGGGTTCCGTCCGGGCCGGTGACGCGATGGACACCCAGGCCCAGTGGGAGCAGCTGGACCTGATCTGTGAGCCGGGAGCGGACTATCTGCTCGGTGCGACCGGGAAGTGCCAGGAAGAGCCGGAGCGCGAAAGGAAGAGCAAGGGCCGACTGGAACTCCTGGGACGTTTCGAGTTCGCGGTCTCTCGATGAGCAGCCGCCCTCGCACCAAGGGTGCCCGGCCGTGGCGTACTTGGCGAGAAGCCCACAATCGCGGCAGCAGTACACCAGCCCGGCGACCGGGAAGCGGTCGGGCACAGGACCGTAGAGCCCCTTGACTAGGCTCCAGACCTGAGCCACAGCCGGCTGCATCAGCTGCATCGGATCAGGACGGAGCACGACCGGCCGATTGATGAGGAAGTCTCGGCATACCGCGAATCGCTCCACGGTGCCGCAGGCAGCGGCGAGTTCCGCCAGCAGTGTTTCGGCTTCCCGCTCCAGCACACCGTACGGGCCGAGGGAGGCCAGCTCGGCGCAGGTCCGCGTAGGCTCACCCGCCGCGGGGTGGATCAGACGGGTGTCAACGGTCAGGAGTTCGTCCGATAACCCTGGCACCCATTCTTCCGGCCCCCGTTCCCGACACCAACGCATCAGGTCCGGTACTCCGGCTGGAATCGGATGGCCGTGGGTCATTCCCGACAACACCATTTGGTCCAAGACGAGTTGAACTCCTGGTGGGTAGGGGAGCCGAAGTGCCGCAGACCGGTTGATCGAGGTCAGTTCGAGCACGCCACGGGCCACTGCGGTCAGCAGATCGATAGCCTGTCTGTCCTCGGTCACTGGTCCTCCTCTGGGCCCACTTGCTGCGACTGCCGCACCGAGCACCACTTCGCCACCTCGCAGTGGGCACACTCCGGGCCGGGCACTGCCTCGAACAGCGTCTCCGTATGCCAGCCTGCAACCTGTTCGCGCAGCACCGTTTCGGCGGCGGCAAAGGTCGCGGGTGCGAAGGGATCGATGGTGCGCAGATCGGCTCCGGCAGGGCGCAGCAGCTCCAGCTCGACCCGCCCCTGGGCCTGCGGGCCAGAAAGTACGCCGCTGCCAATGATCTTTACGGCCAGGGCCAGCTGAGGGTAGGCAGCCATGAGGTCGCGACGGGGGCGGTCGCTGGCAGACGTCTTAGTCTCCCGCCAGACCCATGAACCCTCTCTTCTGTAGAGCAGGTCGGGTTCCGCCAGGATGAGCAAGTCGGCTGCGGTGTCGTCGAAGGCCAGCCGGGGCTCGATCCGGATCTCCGACTTCGGTTCGGCCGTGTGCAGCGGGCAGACCTCGGCATGGTGCCGCAGCAGATCAGCGCCGAGCTGCCGCTCCTCATCGGGGAGCCGGTACCCCTCGGGTACCCAGTCCGCCGGGATCTCAGGTGCGCAGGGCGTGCGCGTCTGCCGGTCGTGCCGCTCGGCGATGAAGGCATGCAACGCCCGCCCACGCTCGGCGGCGGCGCCCCGCTCCACGGCGTCATCAGCCGGGAGCCGCAGACCGCGCAAGTAGCCGCGGGCCGGGCAACTCTGGTGGCCGCGCCCGGTGGTCGAGGACCAGCTGCGCCGCGGCCGACTTCGGTCGGCTGTCCCCAGTAGTCCCGCGGTCTTCGGAAGCGTCGGGCACACTGGCGCGATAGCACACGAGACGCAGGCGGTACCGGGGCGGTATTCCTGGCTGCCGAGCAGAGCGCGGACAGCGGGCGCCCCGTCCTTCCGGTACAAGGTCAGTGCCTCGTCCCGGCTGCCTTCGAAGACCGGAGCCGTGTGACCGTCGGACAGGGAGAACTGAACGACCCTGACTTCTTCCAGTCGTGGATCAGGGTTCCCTTCGGCCGCGACAAGGGCTGCTATCGCGCGCTCTGTTTCGCTACGAGTACGGAGGCGCTTGACCACCGGCAGACGCAGCTCTCGCCGACGACCGTCGGGGGATTCCAAGCAGCGACCCCAGGCCGTGATCCGGTACTCTGCGGCGGTCTGACCGTCGCCAGCCGCTCGCTGATGCTTGTAGACCCAGGGGCTGGGAGCGAGGCGCAGGGCCGAATTCGGTTCCGACTCGGTGGGAAAAGCCTTCCGGTACATCAGTAGCGCATGCTCGGTCCACTGGCGCACCCCGTCGTGCAGCGGACGCTGTCGACCTCCGCTCGGCGGGTTCGACGGCGCTTCATCCGCTGGCCGATCGAGCTCGTCGGCCGCGGCCATGAACGGGCCGTTGGGGAACGGATCCAGCACCTCTGGTTTCCAGGCGGGCCGTACGCGAGGCCGCAGCCCGCGCGCCTTCAGCACGTCGGACGCCGGGCACCGGTACCGCTCCGGGCCGAACATACTGAGCCGCAGGGTGACGGTGGTAGATTTCCCGATCAGGCCGTTGGGTGGCCAGGTCTCTGTCATAATCCTCTCGTTTCTCTAAACCCCGGAACAGGTCGTCGAACCTGGGGGAATCCTCTTTGCGTACGGAGTGAATGAAGTGCTTCCCCGGACTCTGCTCGGCGGGCGTTACCGGGTACTGCGGAAGCTCGGCCACGGTGGAGAGGGTGAGATCTTCGTCGCCCGGGACGAGTTGGACCGTTGCGAAGTGGCGATCAAATCCCAATTCCCCCGCACCTTCGAATCAACGAAGACCTACGCCTCTGCCGCCTTCGCTTTGGAAGACGAGCTCGAACGGCTCACATTCATGCGGCATTTACCAGGAATTCCCAAGGTACTAGGAGACGGTTATTACGGACGAAACCAGGGTCGGTACATTGTGATGGAACTGGTCCAAGGCAATACGATCGCGTCCTGGATCAGCGACCACCATCCAGTTCCAGCGGCTGCGGCGGCCTCAGTCGTCGCACAGCTCTGCGATATTTTGCGCGGCGTACACAAGAAGGGCTACGTACATCGGGATGTCTCCGCGAAGAACGCCATGATGCAGCCCAATGGGAAGGTCCGACTGCTAGACGTGGGTATTTCCGGACTGATCGGGGAAATTAATAGTGATCCTCGCGGCACTCCAGGTTATGCGCCTCCGGAGCAGTACAACAGCAAAGCACTACTGACTCCGCAGGTCGATGTCTTCTCCCTGGGCACCATGCTGTTCGCCATGGTCAGTGCCGAGTTGCCGTACAGCAACCTGGAAGGCCCACCAGATGCCACCACCCCAGCTTTCCCTAATGGGTTTCATGCCTATATGCCCGATATGCTTCAGAGCCTCGCGCTCGCCATGGTCTCCACCGACCCGAGTGAACGGCCTGATCTGGCTGAGCTGCGGAGCTACCTGCGGCCGATGCTGCCCGCCCCCGGCTCCCCCGCCTGCCCGAAGGCCACCCGGCCGGACCCGACCGCCCCTTACCGCCTGGGCTTGTCGCTGCCGTAACCGCGTCGGAGCCGGCACGCCGTCGAGCGGCCGTCACGGGAGGCACCTCATACGCTCGACAGCCGCGTCGGGGTCGCTCTCACCCAGTTCGCGTAACAGTGCCTGTGCTTGCTGAATCGTCTCCTCGGCTTCCAGGGGCCGACCAGCTCCGCGGAGCGTGTCCGCAAACCAGACCAACGTCCGGGCCTCTCTACTGCCGTAAGTCAAGGAGCGGTACAGACCACGAGCGCGCTCAAAGTCGGCAATGGCGGCCTCGTGATCTCTTAACGCGAACCGAATTCGGCCCATGCTGAGCAGCAGGTGCGCCAGGCCGTTGAGATCATCCGTGCCTTCCAACAGCGTCAGCGAACGCTGGCAGTACCCCAGAGCCGCGTCGTAGTGACCGAGGTCGTAGCGGGCGCTTCCGATGCCGTTCAGCGTGGCCCCTTGGCCCAAGAGGTCACCGAGCTGCTCGAAGGCGGACAGAGCAGCGATGAAATGCTCCAGCGCCTCACTTGGGGCTCCGCTCTCGCGCAGCAGGACGCCCAGGATGTGCCTCCCGAGGGCAGCACCCAGGACATCCCCGTCGTCCTCGCTCACTCGTACTGCTCGTCTTAGTTCACCCGTGGCACGCGGAAGGTCCGTGAGGCTCCGGTAGGTGCCGGCAAGCATTCGGTGCACCATGGCCACATCGGCCGGACCAGCCTCCCGCCCCGCGGCCTCAAGAGCGCTGTGCAGATACTTGAGCGCGTCTAGGTGGCGCCCCGATCTCCATTGAAATGTCACCAGGACCATCGGGAGCAGCCAGGTGTAGCGGTCGAGCCCACGCTTCTCGGCCAGACCGACGGCAGCCGTGAGGGTCGAGTACTCGGCCTCGAACCAGGACATCGCGTCCCCCGCATGGTTCGGGGTAACCACCTCGACATCAGGGGCTTCGCCGACCGGCAGCCGCCGGGCTGGGTCCAGCTTCCGGTCGCACGCCCAGGCGTTGTGCAATAGGAAGCGGAGCACCCGCTCCACGATCCGCTCTCGCTCGTCTTCGTCCTGCCGGTCGGACAGTTCAGCGGTGTAGACGCGGACGAGATCGTGCAGGGAGTAGCGCTCGAATGCCGGCTCAGTCACCAGGCTCATCCGCATCAGCTCGTCGACTGCGTCACTGACGCTGTCGATACCATGAGTTTCGAGTGCGCGTAGCGCTGCCCAGCTGACTGTCGGCCCCGGGTGGACCGTCAACTGCCAGAGGAGGTCCGCAGCCGGTGCCGGCAGCAACTTGTAGGAGGTTTCCAACTGCAGGCGGACGCTCAGGCTCTCCGAGCCCAGGTCAAGAGAACGCAGTCGGGTCCTCTCCTGCCGCAGTTGGTGAACCATGCCTGCCAGCGCCTGGGACGGGCGTTCCTTGATCCGCGCGGCCATGATCCCCAGTGCCAAAGGCAAGCCGCCGCAGTGTTCGACCAAGTCATCGATGAAGGGGACGGCCGCACCAATCCGATCCTCGCCCAGCCGGATCCGCAGCAATGCAATGGCGTCATGCGGGTTCAGGGGAGCGAGGTCGACAAGCTCGGCACCCTCCCGAATCGCCAGCCCGTGCAACTGACGCCGGCTTGTAACGATCGCCGCGCTTGCCCCCGGGCCAGGAAGCAACGGGCGGACGTGGTCCTCGTCGCGCGCATTGTCCAGGACCAGCAGCAGCGAGCGGTCCGCGAGAGCGGTTCGGTAAGCGGAGACCATACCGTCCATCGTTGGAGTCGCTGGGCGTACTCCGAGATCGTTCAGGAACCTGGCCAGGACAGCACCGTGCCGTTCCGGTTCACCTGGTGAGAACCCGCCAAGGTTGACGTAGAGAATTCCGTCCGGGAAGCTCCGTTCGGCCAGGGTGGCCGCCTCCATGGCGATGAAGGTCTTTCCTACACCAGGCATGCCCGTGAGCACCGCGACTCGGCTCCTGCCCGGTGTCCGGCCGGCAAGGGTCTCCGCTATCCGGCCGAGCTGGGCTTGCCTGCCGACCAAGCCGATGGGGGGCGAGGGCAGTTGCCTGGGGATCTGGCGGATTCGGACAGGTTCGACGCTGTCAGCGAAGAGGGCAGAAGTGTCCGTTTCTCCTGCCAGCAACAGGTGCATGGTGGGCCGAGCGAACTGACGCCCCCAGCGAGCAAGCAACGGCTCGATTCGCTCCGACCTGCCGAGAGCGCGCAGGGCGCGCACCTGCGTTTCCAGCAACGTCTCGTCGTCCGGCCAGTGGGCCACCGCCGACTCGGCCCGCTGCAATGCGGCGTGCGCTTCCCCGCACTCCAGCTCGGTCCGCGCACAGGCGATTGTCACGTTCCGCAATTCGGCGGTGAGTTCGATTCTCTTCCGGGAGAATCCCGGGCCAGACAAACCCTCCAGGGCCGTTCCCCGCCACTCGCCGAGTGCGGACCGGAGCGCACTGAGCCGATCCCGGGGATCATCGGCGACGTTCGCGAGACGCTGGAAGGCTCGGAAGCGCACGTAGTCGACGCTTTGTGGGTCCACCTGGATCCGGCAGAATCCCCGGTCGTTCGGCTGGACGATGCCAGGTATTTCCATCCGTAACTGATGAGAATATTGGCGAATTCGATTTGCGTTCGACTTCTCGCCCGGCCACAAGAAGCTGGTGACAGTGGCGTGCGAGGCGCGGTGCCCAGGCGCCATTAGGAGAACAGCGAGAAGTTCGAGGGTCTTTGTCGGCTTCATTGGGGCCGACCGTTCATTTCCCCTAGCAAGCACTGGGCCCAATACGCGAAATTCCATGATCATCAACTCCAGTCGCATGCGGCCACACGCCGCGCTGGCCTTATCGGCTGGCACTGGAGAAGCATGACATGGCGAGCGGGGCACGCATTAACGCTCACCTAACGATCGCGGTTTGGAACTACACATGCCGATCTGCAACCCTTCGAACATTCCACCCCGACCGCTCCAGCGGATCATCGGAGACGTGCATACGGACACGCCGTCGACGAAGGGGCACACCATGCCACGCAGTCCGAAGGCACGAATTCGGGCGGTGGGAAACAGACCACTTGAACAGGGAGAGATCCATGAAACCCATACAGCGTAAGTTCCCTCAGCACGACACAAGCCGACCGGCACGGAACCGGCGCCCGAAGGCGACAGTGCCCCCCAGGCGTCGGCGTAGGCCCCGCCCGCCGGCCCCGCAGCCGACCTCAGATGCACACCGCGCTCATCGCCGGCCGGTCCGTCCGACGGCCCAACGGATCTACGAGGGCGAGCTGTTCTCCGACCTCGATTAGGGGCTGAGGCGGCACGCGGCCGAGCCGAGCTACGCGGCCGACACGGAGCGCTCTGGGAGGCGGGCGGAAGTATGGGCCCGTCTCCCAGCGTTCCGGAGGTCGACTAGTAGCCACCTCCTGATCCATTTGCACGGGTAAGGGGGAGGGACATCTAGAGAACTGACGGCGGCCCATCCTGCATGTGATTACGAGGGGCTCAGCTATGAGGCGGATACCCACCACGACGGATGTCGCCAGCCGGACGACGCGCCTCCGAGTGTTGCCCACCCGAAGTGACTGGCCCGTGGTGGCACGGACTCATTCCTGCTGTACAACAGCGGGGTACCGCAACCACCATGACCACCAGCACTCCACCAGGGTGACTCCCACAGCACTGTTGACCAGCGCGGCAGTCCTCACCAACCGCCCTGCCGAGAATTCGGGACGAAGAGGGCCCGAACGTTGCAGCACAGCACGGCAGACGTCTCGCTGAGCCCACCCGCGGGTTGCAGCTTGGGGGCATTCACTCCTGTTCACGTACGTTCGGCCTGCTTCCACCTGGGCGTTACAGTGCTGGTCTGGACGCTGACCGGCCTACGTGAACCCCCACATGAAGATTTGGAAAGCATGTTGGTGGTTGGCCTTTGCCGAGAAGGAGTGCGCTGGCTTACCCACCAGCTGAGCCAGCCGTCGCCCGCGCCTCCACCCTCCAGGACACATGCTTCGCGCGTGAGCGGACTGCCCGCTACAGGGTGGCAAGACCCGGATCAAGTGACTCGCCGCACCGCGCTGACCAGGGGAAACAGCACTGCTCAGCAGTAGCGAGCAGCCCCCCGGCAAAGATCCAATCCCACTCCTAGAGCGGGTGTCGCAGGTTCGAATCCTGCCGGGGGCACAACGCACCAAGCAGCCGACCTGGGGTTTCTACCCCAGGGAAGCGCTCTACTCGGCCTCGGACTCGTCGTCCGGGGCCGTTTGCGTGAGCGGACGGGAGTTGAGCTCCCGGATCTGCGCCGACCTCACGACCACCCGCAGGGTCCATGGAACCAAGTCCCGATCCGCCTTGTGTCGTCCCGGCGGCCCCTGTATCGCCGCAGGTCACAGTCCTGCTCCCGGGAAGGGGCTCCGAGGGCTCGCCGTCCTCCCTCCGTCCGCCTGGTAGGAACGGATACTCACCGCCACGGTCCGGGAAGTGGGCGGACAGGATCGCCGCCTGTCCCTTCTCGGACCATGGCTGCGACCATGAACGCGTCGCGGGCAGGGGTGCTGGTCAGCGTGTCGATCAGCCGTCCGAGATGGGTGTCGGCATAAGCGAGGGCAGCGATCTGGGAGCGGACACTGTCCGTGCTGTCCCCCATGTAGAAGCCAGAGCGCGGTAACGCGCTCGCCCATCCGCTCGGTCACCCACCGCTTTGTGGCCACTGGCCGCTTCACCGCGGCAATCCAGTTGGTGAACGACGCAGCAGACGTGATTCAGCGGCGCGGACGGCAGACATATCGGTGCACGGCGCACTCTTCCTCGCCGGAGCCATGGCGGACGCAAGAACGGAAGATCGAGCGACAGCACAGAGCTTCCTCTGGAACCGCACATCGGCCAGGCGCCGACGCCCACCACCTGTGGACAGCCTTCGGCCGATTAGGGTCCGTCCTGTGAACGAGCACGAGGCGAGGATGGCCCACCCCCGCATGGCTGCGGGCGCCCTCTTCTTCGGCGACGCTGGTCGCGTCCTGCTCGTCGAACCGTCCTACAAGGACTATCGCGACATCCCGGGTGGATACGTCGAACGAGGCGAGTCACCGCTGCGAGCCTGCACGCGAGAGATCCACGAGGAGCTGGGCATCAAGGCCAGCATCGGCCGGCTGCTCGTCGTGGACTGGGCACCGAACCCAGGAGAGGGGGACAAGGTCCTCTACCTCTTCGACGGCGGCCGTCTCAGCGCAGACCACCGCCGGCAGGTCATCGTGCGATCCGACGAGCTGCGCGGCTACGACTTCCATCACGCCGACCGATTGCCGGAGCTCACCGTCCCCCGCCTCGTACGCCGAATCAGCGCTGGGATCCAGGCCCGCGCGAACGGTCTGACCGTCTATCTGGAACATGGTGAGCCGCCGCAAGCAGAGTCCTGAGCAGGGTCCCGCCGCAAGGTGGAATCCCCACATCCCAGGACTCGTTCACCCACGTCCGGGGCCGTTCAGAAGTCCGCCGCCGGGTCGCTCCTCCGCAGGTCGGGATTGCCTCCGGCCATCACCGGACCCCGTACGAACACCTGGATAGCGCGTGAAGGTGGGTCTTGAGGAGTGCCCGACCCGTTGCTGGACATCGCGCAGCCGCCTCGGGGTCGACCATGCGCGGCCTTGCTCAACGTGGAGCAGCGGCGCGACCACTCCACGTTCCCATCCTGCGCTGCTACCCGGGGCCGGCGGTGAAGGGACGACACCGGCTGGCGGTGTAGATGAGAGCCCTTGCTCTCGGCTGGTCGGAGAAGCATCGCGAGCTCCTTGCCATGTGCATCCACGACATCGACATCCTGCCGGGCGAGGTGTCGGCCAACGCAGCGGTAAGCAGAACGCACCTGAGCCCTGGCCACCCGTAATCGGTGGCCAGGGCTCATGTGCGGTGGAGGTTCAGGCCACCAGGGCGACTTCGGTGCCCGGGGTGGCGCCTGGGTAGGCGTCGATCACCAGGTTGAGTTGGCGCTGCATGTACCAGATGTTCAGGCCGAAGAGGAACGCCATAAACGAGCTCGCAGCGGGGCTACACGTCACCGGGAGGCCAGCGGCGCGTTGGGCGTTCGCGATGGTCTTGCCCGCGTTGTGGAAGGAGATCAAGGGGGCGATCACGGTCCAGCCCAGGAGAAGCAGGACCAGGAGGCTGCCCGTCGGGCTGAGGATCCGGCGCCGGTCGAATTCCTGGAGCTCGCTGAGGATCTTGTAGTACCAGACCAACTGATAGATGCCGAGGGTGATCAGCGGCAGACCGAGCCACACCGCGACGGGTCCGCGACGTTTCATGGTCAGGCCGATTGAACGACTTGCCATGGGGGCGTCTGCTGGGTGGGGTGCGACGGCTCCTTCGGCCGGGATCGAGGCGGTTCGGCCGGAATCGGCGTTGGGCTGGATGTCAACCATGTAGCGGGCTCCATTTGTGGTGCTGATCAGCTGGAGCAGCGTGACAGGGAAGTAGTGGGAGCGGGAATGCAGTTGCCGGTTCGTTACCGCCTGTCACGTCATCGTGATCAAGTTTGACTCTCGATGCCGCCGGCCGTGAAGCGGCCTCCTACCCGGACAGGACAACACGGCAATGCCAGGTGCAGCCGACAGGGGTTCAACCCTTCGCCCGCCCGGGCCAACCCGCCGCAGACACGGGCGCCGTGCGGGCTTCACGTCGTCGAGCAAACGCCGTTGCTCATCGGCACCCGGACATGGGAACGCGCCGATAACGCGGTTGGTCCGCGCGGAGTCGGCCACGGCATCATCTTCCCGTGTTCAAACGACAGTGGCCGATCCCGCCGAGAGATGCTCGGCTTGACCCCTATCGCCGTGCCGCGGCTCAGGTATGGGAGGCGGAGGAGGTCGTTGGTGTCCTGGTGGTCAGGGTCGTTACCTGGTGGTGGGAGGAAGGGGGGTTCTGGTGGAGGCGGCGGGTGGATCCGAGGGAACTTCCCGAGTGGGGGCTGTTCGCGGTCGGCACGTCGGGGGTGGTGGCTGGATGTGAGGACGGGGTCATTTCCCGGGAAGGGCTGGATCAGGAGTTGCGGGACTGGTCCGCGGGGCACTTCGAGTTGAGGGGGCGGCGCTTGAGGTTGAGCTGGGTGGAGCAGGAGAAGGCCGATGCACTGCATCGGGAGTGGGGCTGGTGACCGGGCAGGATGCCCGTAGATACGGTCATGGGTGGCTATCCGTACCTCCGCTGTAGCCGCACTGACCACAGTGCAGGTCGTTGTACGCAGCGGATCGACAACGCTGGGCACCGGGGGCTTGGCGCTTTCGTGTGCCGTCCCCAGGTGATGTATCCCTGGCCGCTGCCCGCGGTCACGCAGATGGCCGTCATCGCGGTCGGTATGGGGGCGGCGCTCGATGGCGGTGCGAGATATGGCTGTGCAACGTGACCGATGAGGGCGGAAGATCACCTCGGAGCAGTCGGACGGGTCCGCTGGCTGGTGCCGCTCGGCGTACTTCCGGAACCAGCACTGAGAGTGATTGAGCGAGCCCAGGGGCAAGCTGGTTCAAGGGCCCGGCCCGCTCGATATGCGCCGGTACGGGGACGACCATGCGTAGCGGTCCCATGGCCCGCAGACCTGGGCCCGCTCAACTCCCGGCGTCGTGTTGAGCGTGGCTTACCGCTCATGGCGTAGCTGTCGCGCCGCTGTCCCGTTCAGTCCGCCTCCCTGGGTGCCCTCGGTCAACCGCAACCCGGAGCAGGGAGTTCTGAGAGCCGAGGTCGGGCGCCTGGGTGGGTGCCGAGTCCCTCTGCCAGTCCTTGGTGTGCGGTCGAAGGCGGCTGATCGAGCTGTCCGACGACGGTCAGTCGTCCGTCCGTACACCCGAAAGCTCCGTCCACGCGCCCGAGAGCTTCGTTCACACGCCCGGAAGTAGCGACCGTACGCCGGGGGCAGCGGGAGGCCGGCTGCTCTTGTCGTCCGCGGTCGAATTGACCCCTGCCCACTATAAGCACTGGTCAGCACGCTATAAACCATCGGTATACATGGCATGTATACCTACCATGTATAGTCGGTCGCATGTCCATCGGTCACACTCTGCTCGGACTCCTGGAGTCCGGCCCGCGCCACGGCTATGACCTCAAGCGCGCCTTCGACGAGAAGTTCGGCCATGATCGGCCTGTCCACTACGGGCAGATCTACTCGACCATGTCCCGACTGCTGAAGAACGGTCTGGTCGAGGTCGACGGCGTGGAGTCCGGCAGCGGACCCGAGCGCAAGCGGTATGCGATCACCAAGGCGGGCATCACCGATGTCGGCCAGTGGTTGGCGCAGCCCGAGAAGCCCGACCCCTATCTCCAATCGACCCTCTACACCAAGGTGGTCCTCGCGCTGCTCACCGGCCGTAGTGCCGTTGAGCTGCTGGACACCCAGCGGAGCGAGCATCTGCGGATGATGCGCATCCTCACCGACCGTAAGCGTCAGGGCGATATCGCCGATCAGCTCATCTGCGACCACGCCCTCTTCCATCTCGAAGCCGATCTGCGCTGGCTGGAACTGACCGCCGCACGGCTGGACCGACTCGCGCAGGAGGTCAGCGCATGAGTACTCAGGACACGACCCTCACCGGTTCGCTGCTCTCCGCCCACGAACTCCGTAAGTCCTTCGGGCCGACCCCGGCACTCGACGGTGCCTCCTTCTCCATCCGTCCCGGGGAGGTCGTCGCCATCATGGGGCCTTCCGGTTCCGGCAAGTCGACCCTGCTGCACTGCCTCGCCGGGATCGTCCCTCCGGACTCGGGGACGATCACCTACTCCGGGCGGCATCTCACCGCCCTGTCGGACGCGGAGCGCAGCGCCCTGCGCCGCAATGACTTCGGTTTTGTGTTCCAGTTCGGACAGTTGGTGCCGGAGCTGAGCTGCGTCGAGAACGTCGCGCTGCCGCTGCGGCTCGCCGGGATCAAACGCAAGGATGCCCACCGGGCTGCCCAGAAGTGGCTGGAGCGGCTGGAGGTATCCGATGTCGGCCACAAGCGCCCTGGAGAGGTCTCCGGCGGCCAGGGGCAGCGGGTCGCCGTGGCCCGGGCACTGGTTGGTTCACCACGGGTGGTGTTCGCCGATGAGCCGACCGGGGCCCTGGACTCATACAACGGCGAGCGGGTGATGCAACTGCTGACCGACGCGGCCCGGGAGAGCCAGGCCGCTGTGGTCCTGGTGACCCATGAAGCCCGGGTGGCCGCGTACTCCGACCGGGAGATCGTCGTACGCGACGGCCAGGTGCGCGATGCGGCGGTCGCGGTATGAGCGACGCCCCAGGCCGCGCCGGAATCCGCGGTTGGGCACGGGATCTGGTGCTAGGCGTCCGATTCGCCGTGACCGGAGGCCGTCGCGGCTGGACCCGTACCGCCCTCACCTCCTTCGGGGTCGGCCTCGGCGTCGCCCTGTTGCTGGTGGCCGCGGCCATTCCGCACGCGGTCGAGAACCGCGAGGGACGCAAAGGGGATCGCACGGTCAACACAGCGAACTCCGAGAAGCTCTCGGCCGGATCGTTCCTCTTCGCCCAGGCCAACACCTCGTTCCGCGGCGACATGATCACCGGCACGGTCTTCCGCCCCACCGGGAACGGCCGAACAGACCTCCCACCGGGTCTTGCCGCACTGCCTGGGCCTGGCGAGATGGCCGTCTCCCCCGCTCTTGCCGATCTCCTCGCCTCCTCGGACGGAGCGCTGCTGAAGGAACGGCTGCCGTACCGCGTCACCGCCGGCATCGGGGAGCACGGTCTCGCCGGCCCGGGTGAGCTGCTGTACTACGCGGGCAGCGGCACACTCACCCGAGCCAGTGCCGATGGTGAGGCCGATGGCTTTGGGCAGTACGCGGCCGGCAACCCCATTGCCGGAGTGCTGCTGCTCATCGTCGTCATCGCGTTCGTGGCCCTGCTGCTGCCGGTTGCCGTCTTCATCGGCACCGCCGTGCGCTTCGGCGGCGACCAGCGCGACCGCCGACTGGCAGCCCTTCGGCTCGTCGGCACCGACCGGGCGATGACCAGCAGGATCGCGGCGGGCGAAGCGCTCTGCGGGGCACTGCTGGGGTTGGTCGTGGGGGCTGGTCTCTTTGTGTTGGCGCGGAGGTTCGCCGGCGAGGTGATCCTGTGGGACGTCACCGTCTACCCCTTCGATCTCGTCCCCAGCCCGATGCTCTCGCTGCTGATCCTCATCGCCGTACCGGTGGCTGCCATCGCCGTCAGCCTCTTCGCCATGCGCGGAGTCTCGGTCGAGCCGCTCGGGCTGGTCAGGAACAGCGCACCGCACCCCCGAAAGCTCTGGTGGCGGCTGCTGCTCCCGCTGGTGGGTTTCGTTCTGCTGTTGACCGCCGCCACCGCGACCACCCTGGTTGGTAGTGAAACCATCCAGATCGCCCTCGGTGCGACCCTGATGCTGGTCGGTGTCACCGCGTTGCTGCCCTGGCTGGTGGAGACGGTCGTCGCCCGACTGGACGGCGGTCCGGTGGCCTGGCAGCTGGCGGTGCGGCGGCTGCAGCTCACCAGTGGTACGGCATCTCGCGCGGTCAGCGGAATCGTGGTCGCGGCGGCCGGCGCGATCGCGCTCCAGATGCTGTTCGGCTCCGTACAGGGCGACTACACCTTCACCACCGGCGTGGACACCTCCCGTGCCCAACTCCAGATGAAGACGGACACCCGGGACGGTAGCGCGGCAAGCGAACTGGTCACTTCCTATCAGCGGACCACGGGCGTCGACAGGGCGATCGGCCTGACCGAGGGGCTCATCGAACGGCCGGGCCCCAAACGCGGTGAGGAGAAGGGCCACCCCTTCAGCCGGATCACCGTCGCCGACTGCCCCTCCCTGCGCATGCTGGTGAAACTGTCCTCGTGCAAGGACGGCGACGCCTTCATCGTGGATGAACCCGCGCACCTGCGGACCTTCGCCTACGTCCCGCGCCCCGGTGAGCAGGTCAAGTTGGTCAGGACCGACGAAACCGGCAAGCCCGGGGCCAACGCCGCGGTGTGGCGGCTGCCCGCGACCGCCAGAGAGGTGAAGTCCATCGTCAGCCCGGTGGGCGAGATGACAGCGGGGGTGCTGGTCACACCGTCCGCCATCGACGCGGCACAGCTCCCCAGGCCCATGGCCAGGATCATGGTCAAGCTCGACCCCGGGGTGAAGGACGCGGCTGAGCATGTGCGGAACACGGCGGCCCGGCTCGATCCGCTGACCAGCGTCACCTCGCTGGAGAGCACCGAGACCGACAAGCAGTTCGCCAGCATCCGCAGCGGACTGTTCGCCGGGGCCGCGGCGACGATGGCACTGATCGCGGCCTCCCTGCTGGTCTCCACACTGGAGCAGCTGCACGAGCGCAAGCGACTGCTGTCGATTCTGGTCGCCTTTGGAACCCGACGTTCCACCCTGAGCTGGTCGGTGCTCTGGCAGACGGCCATTCCCATCGCGTTGGGGTTGGCCCTCGCCGTCGTCGGCGGCGTCGGGCTGGGATTGACGCTGCTGATGATGACGGGAACCGCAGTGGCCGACTGGTGGGTGTTTCTGCCGATCACCGGTGTGGGTGCCGCGCTGATCCTGCTGGTGACGCTGATCAGCATGCCACCGCTCTGGCGGCTGATGCGCCCGGATGGGCTGCGGTCCGAGTAGCCGTAGAAGGTCCTATCGCACGGTGATGGCCCGCACCCGAACAAAGGTGCGGGCCATCACCGTGCGATAAACCACGTCGGGTGCCGTGCGATCAACCGAGCGCCCTAGGCAGGCACCGGGCGTCAGGGGTCCGGTGACTACTCGCGCAGTTCCTTGGGGCAGGGGGTGCCCCGCGGGAGATCGTAGGGAGCAGCGAGCCGGTAGACCCCGGCCCTGGGGGCCAGCAGCTCCGTCCATTCATCGCCCTCGGCGTCCTCTTCCGCCTTGATCAGGCAGCCGTTCGGGTTGTCGAAGGACTTGGGCTCGTCGTCGGGGCGCTCCTTGGAGACCTCCGACTCCTGGGGGCCTTCGACCTTCTCGCGCTGGTCGTCGACGATGCTCAACCAGGGCGAGTACGGCACGCGGATCGTCACCCGGCCGGGTTCCGTCACCCGAAGCACTATCTCCTCCTCACCCGCCTGCTGGACGACCGCCGGGGCGTCGGCGAGCGGCGTCGGCTCCTTCACCGCGAAGAGCTGCCAGTTGTCGTCGCCCCACAGCCGCTTGAGGTACGGCTGGCCCTCCTGCACCAACTCGGCCTCCTGCTCGGCGCCGGTGTCGGGGGTGCCGCTGGGCAGTACGACGTAGTGCACGGCCCAGCGATCCAGCCAGGAGCGGTAGTCGGCGGCGGTGAGGGTGCGGTCCTTGTCGTAGAAGAGCGGGTTGCGCTTCATGTCGGCCTGGCGGTTCCAGCCGCGGGCGAGATTGACGTACGGCGCCAGCGCGGATGCCTCGCGGTGGCTCTTGGCCGGGACCACCTCGACCCTGCCCCGCTCGGCCTTGTACTGCTGGAGCTTGCTGACTATCGGCGCCAGCTCACGCGTCCAGGCCGCGGTCGGAGCGGTGCGGACCATGTCGTCCACGCCCTTGAAACCGATCCAGAAGTTGAGTCCGGCGAAGGCGAGCAGCAGCGCGTACCACTTGCGGGAGCGCGGGACGGTGTACGGCAGGACCGCCAGCAGCGCCACACCCGCGAAGAGCATGGGGAGCCGGGAGACGTTCGAGCCGATCTGGGAGTCGATCGCCCAGGTCAGCAGGGTGCCGATCGCGTAGACGGCGGCGGCGGTGCGAATGGTGCGCCACTGCTTCGGTACGAAGACGAACACCAGCACGCCATAGAGGAAGGGCAGTGAGGTCGACGCCAGGGACATCGGCTGGGTGCCGGAGAACGGGAACAGCCACGAGGAGAGCGCGACCACCACGACCGGCGGCAGACCCAGCACATAGGCGCCCGGCCGCCGTCCGTTGAGGAAGAGCGCGGCGGCGATGACTCCGAGGAAGAGCCCGGCGACGGGACTGGCGGCGGTCGCCAGCGCCGCGAGCGGGGCTGCCACGGCGCCCTTCGCCCAGCGCTTGGTGCGCCAGCGGTACGGCCAGCAGAACACGGCCGCGACCGCGCCGAGCGCGACCATCATGCCGAGGCCGAAGGTGACCCGACCGGACAGGGCGTTGCAGAGGAAGGCGAAGACTCCGGCGAGCGAGCAGGCCAGCGGATTGCGTACGGCTCGGACCCGGACCAGGATCAGCGCGAGCAGCGCGGCCGAGACCGTACCGGCGACCATCATGGTGGAGCGCACGCCGATCAGGGACATCAGATAGGGCGAGACCACGCTGTAGGAGACGGGGTGCATCCCGCCGTACCAGGCGAGGTTGTACGCGGAGTCCGGATGGCGGCCGACGAACTCGGCCCAGGCGTCCTGGGCGGCCAGATCGCCGCCGCTGTTGGCGAAGAGGAAGAACCAGAGCAGATGCGCCACCGCCGCGAGCACGGTGGTGACGAGAACGGGACGGCGGGTCAAACGATCCCGGAGGTCGGCGAGGACGCTTCGGTCCCCCGTGGAACCGGAGCCCGGCCCCGCACCAAGATCAGGTCCTGACCCGGTGTCGATGGTGGTGTCGGACCGGGACTGGCGTATTCGCGGCCCCGTACGGATGCTGCGGCCGTCCGTGCGGACCGGCTCAGCAGTAGTCACTGCGGCTCTCCCCGTCTCCCCGTCCGTGTGCGGTCGTCGCTCTCCCCACAGAGACGCTGTCCCGGCGCTCTTGAGTTGACCGGACGCTAACACGAGGGCGTCCCGGTTTCCCGGGACGCCCTTCTGGCCTCAGCCAGGGTTCAGCCGAGCCTGGTCAGCTTGGCCCCGAAGCCCGGCTCCACCAGGTCCTTCTGGAGCTCGATCGGGGCGGTCAGCTTGCCCGGGCCGGTGCCGACCGATATCTGGCCGACGACCTGACCCGCCTTCGCCGAGCCGGGCAGCTTCTTGCCGCCGTCGTTGATCGTGATGTCGATCCGATGGCCAGCCCAGCCGATCGCCTTGAGGTCCTTGGCGGCGACGACAGCGGTACGGCCGCCGAGACCGTCGTCGACATAGCCGACGACCTGCCCCTTCTTGACCGCGATCGCTGAGGTGACGGCGTCCTGGGTCGATGCGATCACATTGATGCTGTGGGTCACCGCCAGCTCCCCCTTCTCCCGCAGGATCTTGGGGGCCTGCACGCCCATGGTCATACCGAAGACCTGGTGGATCTTGCCGTCCACCAGGGTGTTGGCCGCCCAGAGCAGATTGCCACCGGCCGGGGTCGAGGTGCCGGTCTTGATTCCACCGACGCCGTCCTTGAGCAGCGCCCGCTCATTGCCGTTGCGCAGCGGGGCCGCGACACCCTCGATCTTCAGACTGGGTTGGTTGACGATGTCACGGAGGATGTCGTTCTTCATGACCGCCTGGGCCAGCTTCAGCTGATCCTTCGGGGTGGAGATGGTGGTGGCCTGGAGACCGCTGGGATCGGTGTAGACGGTGTCGGTCATCCCGAGTTGCTTGGCCGCGTCATTCATCTTCTTGACGAACGCCTGCTCGGTCCCCGCGTCCCAGCGGGCGAGCAGCCGGGCCACGTTGTTCGCAGAGTTGATCATCAGCATCTCCAGCATTTGGCGCTGGGTGAACTGCTGGTCCTTCGACACCTCGACCCTGGACTCGTCCTTGTTCTTCCCCTCGTCCTCGGTCTGCTGGTCGACGGCGATCTTCGGGCCCACCTGCTGGCCCGAGATGGGGTGGTCCCGGAGGATCACATACGCGGTCATCGTCTTGGCGACACTCGCGATCGGTGCGGGCTTCTGTGCGCCGTAGGTGCCCACGATGCCCACCCCGTCAACCGCCACCGCGCCCTGGCCCTCGGCCGGGAACGGCAAGCTCAGCTGACCGCCCTGGAAGGTGAAGGTGGGGTCGGTCGACAGCCCGAGCGTGGTCTGCGGAAGCGGGCGCAGCACCTGTACGACTGCAAAGACGATCAGGAGGAGCGCAAGGAACGGTGTCCAGATCTTGACCCTGCGGAACACCGTGCGCACCGCGGTTTTGGGCGGTGGCGGGGTGTTGGTGAGCTCGGCGAGCAGATCGAGCGGGGGCAGCGGAGGTACGGGCTGCTGGGTGGTCCGCTCGGGTTCGCTCACCGCCGCGGGGGCACCTGCCGACGGACCGCCCGCGGCTTGCTTGCCCGCCGGTTCAGCTGCTGTTTCATTCCTGGTGGCGGTGGGGGTTCGCGGCCCGTCATCGCTGCGCAGGGGAACGAAGGTACTGGGACGCCCCGAGCCGGTTCCGGGCGGCGCGGGATTGGTCTCGGGGCGGGGCGCCGGCGGTGCTTTCAGGGTGGTGGTGGCGTTGTCACCGGCGGGCGTGGGCTTGCGAGGCGCCAGGAAGACGGCGGTGGGTTGGTCGATCGGGGGCTTTGCGTCTGTAGATGCTGCTGAGGCGGAGGAGTCAGAGGTGGGTGAGGCTGAGGGCTTCTTCGGGGACTCGGCGGAGGGGGACTCGGCGGAGGGCGCGCCCTTGCCGGTCTCCTTCGACGCGTCCGCGGGTGTTTCTCCGGCCGGTTTCTTCGCGACGGCAGCGGATGTGCCTTCGCCGGTGCCGGACGCGGTCCCGCCGCCGTCGGTCCGACCCTTGCCGGTGACGGCGGGGGCGGCTACCGCCCTGTCGGAGTCGGTGGCCGGGTCGGCGGTGGTGGAACCGCCGGTGGCCGCAGCGGCGTCCGGGGGGCTGAGCGCCGGCCGCTCCGTGGCTTTGGCCGCTGGCCGGTCCGTGGGCGGGGCTGTGACGCCCTCCGACGGCTCCTTTGCGCTCTTGACCGCATCCCGGGCTGGGACTGCCCGTACGGGCGCCTGAGAGGCGGCGCCGACTGCACGCTCGCCATCACCCGAGGTGCCCGATCGGCCCGGACCCTTCCCGTCGGCTGCGCCACTCCCGCCGCGGTCGGCCTCTTCGGGGCCCTCGGGGTCCTGGTGCGCGCCCTGGCCCGAGGGCCCGGTGTCGGCTGCCGCCGCGGTGTCGGCTGACTTTGCCCGCACGGATTCAGGCCTTATGGACTTGGCCGTGCTCGCCGACTGCACACGGTCCTGCCGCGATGGGACGCGATCCTGCCGGCCCTTACCCGCCTCCGGGGCTGCATCCGGTGCGTCTGGTGCGTCCGTTGCGGCTGAGTCGGCACCGGCGTCCGCGGAGGCTATCCCCGCGTCACCCCGACTCACTTCGGGAATCAGCGCGGTCTTCTCCACGGTGGTCTCCGGGATCAGGGCTGTCTCCTCGGCCCCGGCCACGGCCTCCCGGGTGCCGTCACCGTCTTCGGCGTCCGCGTCCGGCTGTTCATCGTCGGCCGACGCGACCCACGCCGCCACGGCCGAGCGCAGTTTGACGTCGTTCTCCATCGAGCCGGTCTCCGTACCCGGCTCGGGACCTACCCCAGATCCCCCCGCGGTCCTCCGCTCGGCGCCGCTGCGCCGCTCTGGCTCCTCCGGGAGCCGAAAGACCGCGGTCGGTTGATCCACGCCCGACGATGACACCTGCCCGAGCATGGCGAGACGCGGATCGCGTTCACCGTGAGCCGTCTCCCCCGACGACTTCCGCTGCTCCGACTTGTCGGGGGACTCGCCCGCCACCGTGCCTCCTCCATAAGTCGTGCGTCGCTGCGTTACGTACGCACTACGGAATCACCGGAATCCGGCAAGCCCGTGTTGTCCGAACCATCTATCAGTGTCCTGTGTGAGAGCACGGCCCCTGTGCCTAGACGAGAACGACATACCTAACGGTTCCCATACAAAGCACCCAGGCACTCTCGACAGACCAATGTGAGAGGGGTCACCCTGTCATTCATCCACGCGGGGAGGCATGGATGGGCAGGAGCCGCAGAACACTTCCGGAGGAGCTTCTGTTGCTCGCTCTGGACCCGGCCACGGGTACCACAGCGCAGCCGCAGTCGCTCGACCTGGGTCTGGCCGGAGCACAGCTAGTGGAGCTGGCTCTGGCGGGACGGATAGCCCCAGATGGGGATCGTATAGCCGTGGTGATGCCACGGCCGACCGGAGATCCGACACTGGACTCCGCGCTGGAACTGCTGCGCAGACGTGGCAGTCCGGTTCGCGCGGTCCATTGGATCGGCGGGCCCCGACTGGGGTTGCGTCAGATCTACCTGGCACACCTGGAGCGGTGCGGCATGGTTCATGCCGTGGCGGGCCAGATGTGCGGGGTGCTGCCGACGACTCGCTACCAAGCGACGGACACGGCGATCAGCAGGGACATCAGAACCCGGCTGGACAGTGCGATCCGCACCGGTGTTCCACCGGATCCGCGGACCGCGGCGCTCGCTGCGCTGGCCCATGCGGTCGGACTCGGCAAGCACCTCTACCCAGGAAATGAGGGGCGTTCCTCACGATCTCGACTGCGGGATCTCATTAGGCATGACCCCATGGGCGGACTTGTGGCGCACGCCGTGATGGACGTCCAAAACGGTGCGGCCGCGCAGCCGCGTCGCAATCCCTCAGCACCGAACGGCAGCCGCCAGGCGGCCGTGTCGATGCAACCGCGCCGCGGGAGCATGGCCCGCGTCGCCGCGCACTGAGCACCACATGCACCGCAGGCGCTGGGCGCCGCACCGAGCAGAGCAGGACGCACGGGGCGGCGCCGGGCACCAACGCGGTTTGCCGCAGCACCGCACCAAGCAGCGCTGCAACGCCCTGGAGCGTCGCACCACGCGGACGGAGGGCAGCAGCACCTGCGCAGCGGTGTGTTCCTGACCTGGTTCGGGAGCCGCACCTGACGCGCGGGGCAGCATTCTGTGCTGCCCCGCGCGTTCCCGTCTCCTGACAACATCACGGCCCGTGCCGGGCCTCAGCCGCGGCGGGTCCCCGGCACCACACCGACCAGCGGTATGTCCCGCACCAGGTGGCCGTGCCGTGGCCCGCACCGGTGCGAGGCGCTCCCAGGGGCCCGTGTGGCCATTCCTCAGCGCAGCACGGGCGTTTGGTGGCAGTCTGCTGAGCAGTAGATACGCTCAGCTACAGCCGGAGGTGCAGTTTCTGTGGCGTCCAGTGTCAACCCCACCGTCAGGCGACGTCGTTTGGGCCTGGAGCTGCGCAGGCTCCGGGAGCTGCGGGGCATGACCGCCGAAGAGGTGGCCGAACGCCTGCTGGTGTCCCAATCGAAGATCAGCAGGCTGGAGAACGGCCGCCGTTCCATCAGCCAGCGGGACGTACGAGACCTTTGCAGTGTGTACGAGGTCGACGACCACCGAGTTGTCGACTCGCTGATGCAAATGGCCAAGGACTCCCGCCAGCAGGGCTGGTGGCACGCTTTCGGCGACATCCCGTACAGCGTCTACATCGGCCTGGAGACCGATGCGGCCAGCCTTCGGGTGTACGAGCCGCAGGTGGTGCCTGGCCTGCTCCAGACCAGGCCCTATGCCGAAGCGCTCATCACCGGTGCGCTGCCGGAGACCGCGGTCACGGACATCGACAAGCGCGTCAGTGTGCGGGTGCGCCGGCAGGACCGGATCAAGGATTCCGAGCAGCCCCTGCGCATGTGGGCGGTGATCGACGAGGCGGCCCTGCGCCGAACCGTCGGTGGAAAGAATCTGATGCGGGAGCAGTTGGAGTATCTGATCGAGATGTCCCAGCTACCGCATGTCACGATCCAGGTATTGCCTTTCGATATGGGCGCTCACCCGGGCATCAACGGGCAGTACGCAATCCTGGAATTTCCAGACGCAACTGATTCAAGCGTTGTCTATATCGAGGGCGTCACCAGTGATCTCTATCTGGAGAAGGGCAACGACGTCCACAAGTACAGCGTGATGTACGAACATCTGCGCGCCCAGGCACTGAATGTGGAGCAGACGACCTCGTTCATCGAGAGCATCGCCAAGGAGTACGCCCGCTAAGAGGTGAGCGCGCCCGGGAGTAGGCCCGGCTCGGAGCCCCCGCTCAGGAGTGGGCAAAGAGCGGGTGACTCTGGCGATGAAGCCGGATAGGAAGATCAATCAGCTCATCTGACGGGTGGGGTACCGAAGGGGCGGAAAGGTACACCTCCACCGGTGAATTCGGAAGGGTCCGGTAGCAATGCCATCCGACCGAGTGAATGCCTGCCTCGCAGATCCGCGGCGGCGAGTAGCGTCGATCACACCAGCGGAACGCTGGCATCATCACACCACTTGCCGAAGCGGAGTAAACATGGCAATCATTCAGGGAGCCACGGAGACATGGACGAAGTCCTCATACTCCGGGGGGAACGGGGCCTGCGTCGAAGTCAAGTCGCCTGTTGCGCTGGCCATTTCCGTGCGGGACTCCAAGGAACCCGCGGGACCCACGATCAACTTCGTACCCAGCTCATGGAACGCCTTTGTGAGCGAAGTTGGCCAGGGAGCGTTCCAGCTCGGCTAAGCCCCCTGCCGAGCCGTAGGAACAACCTTTCGTGCACGTCGCATCCGCCGTGTACGACGGGGGATGTACCACCTGACAGAGCCCTCTCGACTGGTCCGCCGTCCCGGCCGAGGGGGCTCGGCCATGCGGGCGCACCGCCGTCCACCACACCGGCGCCGACGAGCCTTCGACGCGGAGAGCAGTCGCGGCCACCACGGCCAGGCCCCGGCCAGTCGTCCTGGAGATGTCGTAGCGCGACGCCGGACCGCGGGCTTCGGGTGCCCGCCCGACGGCTCGTCGTCCGCACCCATGCCGGGCTCGGTTGAGCCGGAGGGGGTCAGATCACCTGTCCGGCGGGGACACGGGTGACGGTGATATGCGGCGGAACCACTGCCGCGCCGCGCGACCGCTCGGGTACGGCGATGGTGTGCAACCGGGGAAAGGCAGCGAGCCACTCGTCACCCATCACCGCGGAGAAGCCGTCGCGCAGCCAGAGATGGGTAAGGGATTCCGGATCCAGGTTCTCCACCAGATCGGCGGATCGGTAGATGCCCACCAGTTGGATGCGGGCGCGGCCCCCTAGATCCCGTAGGGCGTGCAGATGGTCGATGTTGTGGGCGGTGAAGTAGAGATCCGTCCCATCGAGATGGGCGAGGACGTCCTCCGCGTACTTCTGGGTGTCGAAACGCATCCAGGACCAGGCCAACTGGCGGCGTACGGACAGTGCGGGATGGCCGCTGAAGCGGGCCAGTACAGGCAGGGCCGCGTCGGTGCCGATCCGCGTGGCGGTGATGATCACATTCTCGGCCTGCCCATCGGTCAGCTCGTCAGGGCCCGGAAGCAGTCCCAGCACTATGGGGCCGCCGAATTCGGCGAGGTTCCGGGCTCGGCGCCGGGTGTTGGGCGGAATGAACTGCCCCGTCAGGTCGATGACATGGCGCCGCACCTCGGGCGAGACCTCGGTGGCGTGCTCCAGACAGGTCGCGGCCATCAGTACTCGACGCAGATCCTGCCCGGACAAGCTCCTCCCGTACGGTCTGTCGTAGAGGTCCCGGCCCAGATGGGTGCCCTCGATGCCGGTCACGAGGCCGGTCAGAATCCGGTCCCGCTCGGCGGGGCGGCCCAGGGCCACCGACATCCGCACGACGTCCTCCCACTGGTCCTTGTGGGCGTTGTCCAGCAGCAGGGGGAAGTCGCCCTCCTCAACCATGGCTTTCGCGCCCAGATAGTCCTGAAAGGTCCGGTGAACGAAGTCGATCCGTCCGGTGGCCGGCTCCCGCAGCAAGCCCGAGCGCTCCAGCAGATGGCGCAGCACCCGTTCCGGAGATGCCTGGACATGGGCCATGTACCCCAGCGAACGCTCCAGTTGGGTCACGGCGTCGGCATGCTCCATCTCCACCCGGCTGTTGCGGATGAGCCAGTGGGCAAGCTTCTGGAGCAGCAGGATCTGAGTCTCCGAGGAGAGCCGTAGCCCGTCGTCGGGCCGCACCCCGCGTTCCACATCACGGCGTTCGAGGAGCATCCGCAGGGCGGCGTCATACAGATCCCGTCGACCGTGGGGCAGAAACCCGCGGCGCTCACGGTGCAGAGCGCACAGCAACCCGCACATCAGTGGGTTCACCGCCAGCCGACCGAGATCCTCCCCGGTGCGGATGCCGTCGAGAAGCGCCTCGCCCAGCTGTGGTTCCGTACCGACGGCCCTGTGCCAGTGCCGAACGAAGTGGGTCACGTCCGTGCGGGACATGGGCGAGAGGGAGAGCTGGGCGAAGCCCTCACGGGCCAGCCAGTCCTCGCCGACCGCGGAGGGTCGGGCGGTCACCAGCCAGAGGTTGCCGGGGAAGTCTCCCATCAGCTCACGTAGCCAGCGACGGGTCTCCTCCCGCTCGCGTTGGGGGATCTCATCGATGCCGTCCACCAGGAGAAGCGCCCGCCCCGCGCCGAGTACCCGGTCCGTCCAGCCAGGTGGCTGCGATCCGGCGACCGAGCTACGCACGGCGTTCAGGAACTCATCCGGCGTGGGCAACCTGCCGTCGCGGATGACACGGCGCAGCGGCAACACGATGGGGATACGGCCCACCAGATGGTCCAGGGAGTTGGGGATTTCGGCGGTACGGGCGGGGCGGCCGTGCGCCCATTGGGCAGCGGTCACGGCAAGCCACTGCACCAGTGTGGTCTTGCCCGACCCTGCCGCGCCGCGCAGCAGGACCTTGCTCCGCCCGGAGAGCACCTGCTCAGCGGGGATGGAGGCGGCCGTTTCATGAGCCAACTCCAGCGAGACATACGCCGTGTCGAGCCGCCACTCACGCTCATGATTGAGGTCAAGTCCGTAAATGGTCAGTTCACTGTACTTGCGGGCGATATGCCGGGTGTACAGCTGCTCAAAACGGGCGTCCTCGACGGACCTGGGCGGGATGCGCTCGATCAGCAGATCGGTGGTGGCGATCAACAGCTCAAGGGAGCGGGCCTGTTCTACGAGGGTGCGGGCGACGAATGTGGACCGCTGGGTGAAGAAGTTCAGGATGTGGAGGCAGGCGGCGTGCAGCAGAGGGTCGTAGTACGACTCCGCGGCGGCCGAGAGATGCCCGGAGCGGGCGAGCCGGGCCGCAAGTGCCTCCGGTCCGAGACGGACGGCCTGGACGTCGTCCATCTCCAGGTCGCCCAGGCTGTGGAGGGCTAGCGCAAGCGCATGGGCGAGTTCGCCGCGGACTTCCGCGGACGGAGCCTCATGAGGCCCATAGGACTGAGCGGCCCGGTCCACCAACTCGGCAGAGAGCTTGTCGAACTCGTTCCTGCCCAGGGAACCCTTCTCGCCCTTGAAGGAGACCAGGGCCGATATGCGTACCGGCTTGTCCACCAGGCCGGCGCCGTGCGTGCCTTGCACAAAGAGCCTCTTCACCAGGGGGCCCACGGCACTGGAGGCGAGACGCACGGCGATGGCGGAGGGATCCATGAGCGGGATGCTAGCCGGGGTGGGCATCCGGGGTCGCCGCAGTACGCTCATGCGGAGGCGGTTCCCGAACGAGGGGCCGCGAGGACTCCCTGCGCTGGAACAGCGTCCCGGGTCAGGCCCGGGGGTAGCGGGCGAGCCAGCCGGGGGCAGCGGCTGCCGGACCGTGCAGAGCCGGCCCCTGTGTCATCTCCATGGCGAAGTCATCCGCCAACTCGATGATCGTGGGCCGCCCTTCCAACTCCGAGAGCCACGCGGGTGGTAGCGCGGTCTCGCCATGGAGCGCACCAAGCAGCGCCCCCGTCACAGAACCGGTGACCTCCGAGGGGCCGTCGTGATTGACGGCGAGTCGCAATCCATGCCGAATGTCCTCACTGACGAGGGCGCAGTACACGGAGACCGCGAGCGCGTCCTCAGCGTGGTGCTGCTTGCCGAGGGAAGCGATCCGCTCCGCGTTCGGAGCGCCCTGGCGTACTGCTCCCAGCGCTCGCTTCAGCGCGTCGGTAACCGGCTGGTGTCCAGGGCGGGTACCCACCAGACTGAGGGCCTGCTGCACCGCCCCGTCCAGGGTCTCAGCCCGCGCCAGGGCGTGCATGATCACGGCAAACGCTCCCGCCGAGAGATACGCAGCCGGATGGCCATGCGTATGCGCCGCACACTCCAGGGCCAATTGGCACACCAGCTGCGGCTCCCAGCCGACGAGCAGCCCAAAGGGAGCGGAGCGCGCCAGAGCACCGGGATCACGCGCGGTCGGATTCTTCGGGGTGTCCAGTGTGCCCATCGTGTCGTCGCCGAGCCCCAGCAGGCTGGTCTTCGGGGGGTCGCGCCGGGTGTAGAGCCACTCCTCGCAGGCGAGCCACCCATTGTCCTTACGACGCTCATCCGGGCCCCAGTCACGCTGGGTCGCCGCCCACCGCAGATAGGCCCGGTGTACATCGGTCGGCGGGTGCCAAGCTCCCGTATCGCGTCGAACCTGGGCTCGGATCAGCCCGTCGACAGTGAACAGACCGAGCTGGGTGGAAGCGGTGATGGCACCGCGTCGACCGTACGCGGGCACAAGATCATTAACGCCCTCCGCGCCATACGCGGAAACGATCGCCTCCCACGTCAACGGGGCAACTCCCGCACCAAGGGCATCGCCGATCGCCGCACCGAGCAGAGCACCGCGCACACGGGCCCGGAAATCCTGCTGCTCGGCACGCCCCCAGACGGCTGTGGCTGCTGAGCTCACCGCGCGCCCTCCCTGGACGTGGAACGTAGTGCGAAGTACAGCGAACGTAGTGGGAACGTAAGCCGCGGCAGCACTGTAATCGAACGAGGGGGAGGGGTTGGGGGTGTCGGAGGTTGTGGGGGGGCTCTCTTCTGGCGCCGGAGGGGGTGGGGGGCCGCTGGCGGGGCCTGACTTGGGGGTGCCTGTGCCTGGGGCGAGGCCTTGGTTCTTGGGGTCGGCGCCGCCGTCTCGGGTGTCCCCACCGGGGTGAAGGGTTCCGTCCTCAAACGCCGGACGGGCTGAAGTTGCCCCTGGCGGGGCCTGACTTGGGGGTGCCTGTGCCTGGGGCGAGGCCTTGGTTCTTGGGGTCGGCGCCGCCGTCTCGGGTGTCCCCACCCGGGGTGGAAGGTTCCGTCCTCAAACGCCGGACGGGCTGAGATTGCCCCTGGCGGGGCCTGACTTGGCAGGGGGTGCCTGTGCCTGGGGCGAGGACGCGGGCGCCCGGGGTCGACGCCCCCGTCTCGGGTGTCCCCACCCGGGGTGAAGGGTTCCGTCCTCAAACGCCGGACGGGCTGAAGTTGCCCCTGGCGGGGGCCTGTGTTGGTGGGGGTTGCCCGGGGTGAGGCCTTGGTTCTTGGGGCTGGTGAGCCTGCTGTTCGCGTGGGTTGGGGGGGGCTATCGGGGGTGACTCCTCAGCGTCGACGGCCCGAAGCTCCTTTGATCCGGCATGCGGGTCTTGCCGTCGATCGCTTCCGGGGACACCCCCTGCGCGCCCCCACGCCCAGACTTGCAACCCCTGCCCCCAGGTCCCTGCCCCATCGAGGAACCAGAGGACACCTCCTGCCCGCGCCCAGCCGAAACCTGCATCCTCTGCCCCCAGGTCCCTGTTTCGTCGAGGAACCAGGGGACACACTCCGCGCGCCCCCACCCCCAAACCCAATCACCCGCCCCAGGACACCCGCCCCTCCACCCATCCAAAACTCACCCCCCAAGCTCTACGGAGAGGCGAGGGACGCCCCCGGCCGCCCGCAGGCAAATCCAGTCACCCGCCCCAGGACACCCGCCCCTAGGAGGAGTTGAGGGCTTCCACCCCCGCGCACAGGCTTGGTGTTCCCATGCCCCGAGGTGCCTGTCCTGGTGGGGGTGCTCAAGTCGGTCGTGGTGCTTCGGGGGCTTGGGGGTGGTTTGTGGGGGTGTTTGAGCGTGGGGGGCGGGCGCGGTAGGTGGGGTTCTAGGAGAAGGCCCGGGGTGGGTCAGGGGTTGCAGCGGGTGCGGAGTTGGGGGGCGTCGTCGGCGTCTTGGAGTCCGGGGGCTCTCAGCAGTTCTCGGGCGCCCGGGCGGTCCTCCAGGGAGAGCAGGGTTCGTACGTCTGCCAGGGCCAGGTCGGGGTTGTCCAGGGTCAGATGGAGTCGGCCGCGGCTGCGGTAGGCCCAGGTGCTCTGGGGGTCGAGGGTGATCGCTCGGTCGAGTTCTTCCAGGGCCTCCGGGAGATGTCCCAGTTCGTGCAGGGTGACGCCCCGCTGTACGGCGATCCAGGCCTTGGCGGGCTTGAGTCGCGCCGCCCGCGTCAAGTCACTTAGGGCGTCGTCCAGTCGGCCCAGCGCATGGAGTGACTGGCCACGGCGACCGAGCGCCCAGCCGTCATCCGGGGACAGCTCGATCGCTCGACCGTAGTCCGCGATCGCCTGTTCATGGCGGCCAGCCCTGCGGTGCGCCTCACCGCGCAGGGTGAGATAGCCGGCCTCATCCGGGCTGGCCCCCACCACCGCGTCCAGGTCGGCGAGTTCACCGGTGAGGTCGCCCAGTTGTCGACGTACCTTGGCCCGCGCGACCAGGGCCACCGATGAGTCGGGGGCCAGCTCCAGGGCCCTGTCGAGAACGGTGAGGGCTTCCTCGTATCGCTGGAGGTGGCCAAGGGAGCGGCCCCGAGCCACCAGGGCGTACCCGTAGGACGGGTCGTGTTCCAGCGCCTTGTCAAAGTCGGCTATGGCCCGTTCATGGCGCCCGGCGAGTAGATGGGCGTAGCCGCGCTGGGCGAAGGCCCACTCCTTCGACTTGGCCGTCGCCACCACCCGGTCGAGATCGGCGAACTCCGCATCGGTGTCGCCTACCTCGCGGTGGATCTCCGCCCGCCGCAGCATGGCCCAGAGGTAGCCGGGTTCGATCTCCAGGGAGGTGGCGAGGTCGGCCAGAGCCTCTTGGGTGCGGGAGAGCGACTTCTTCGCCATGGCGCGGCTACCGAGCGCCCAGGCATAGCGCGGGTCGAGCGTGAGGGCGCGGTCATAGAGGGTGATCGCTTCCTCGAAGCGGCCGAGGTGGCGCAGGATCTCGCCGTACTCGCCCACGATCCAGGGGTTGTCCGGGTCGAGTTCGCGGGCGCGTCGGATGTCGACGAGCGAGCCTTCCCCGTCGCCGAGGGCCCGTCGGACCTGGGCTCGACGCACCAGCGCCCAGCCGTGCCCGGGGCTGGCGTCCAGGGCCTGGTTCAGATCCTCCAGGGCGTCTTCGCTCCGCCCGAGGGCGTGTTTGCTCTGGGCGCGGCTGGAGAGGGCCCAGCTGTCCATCGGATCAAGGTCCAGGGCTCGTCCAAAGCACTCAAGGGACTGCTCGTACTCACCCAGCAACCGGTGGGTCTCCCCCAGGCCGTAGTGCGCGCGCTGGCAGCTCTCGTCGAGGGAGATGGCTCGGCGGTAGTCGCGCAGGGCGTCGGCGTACTCCCCGAGATTGCGGCGATCCCGCCCTCGAACGACAAGCGCCTTCACTCCTGCTGCCGGGGGGAGTTCGCCTCGGCTGAGGATCAGGCCCAGTAGTTCGACGCATCTGCGCCCCTCGTCCGCGAGAGCCGCCAGGCATTCCCGCCCGAGCGAGCGCAGGTTGTCGCTATCGGCGTCCGTTCCCGCGTCGACGAAGGAGAGCGCCCACTGACGGGCTCGGGGCGAACCCGCGTCGCAGGCGTCGACGCCGTCCAGGAACACGGTGGGGAGCGCGGCGCGCGGCTGGGCGCAGAGCCGGTGGTACATCTCCTCCAGGCGCAGTTCGCGCCAGTTGTCCTGGGCCCAGCGCTCGGCGGGCGTAAGTCCTTCTCCTGCTGCCTCGCTCCAGGCGGCGAAGGCCTGTGCCAGCCGGCGGTGGCCGCCGCTCCAACGCTCGGGGGAGCTGTTGCGGCGGAGCCGGAGCATCGGTTCGCGTACGACGTCGTGGTAGCGGGCGCGTCCGCCGCGGTCGCTGACGAACGGTAGGGAGCGTAGCCAGGCGAAGAGCTCGGTGGCGTCCTGGCTGTCGGTGGCCGCGCGGAAGACGTCCTCGTTGAGCTGTCGCGGCAGCGCCCCGTCCTGGGCGGCGGAGCGGCGCACCGGGTCGCTCTCCCATTTGAGGAATCGCTCCACGGCGGTGGCGCTGGGGTCGTTGACGTCGCCCGTGCTGCCCGCGTTCTCCGCGAGGGTGGAGACAAGGACGGGGAGCCGGCCGGAGAGTCTGAGGACGTCTCGGATGACTTCTTCGTCCACGACGTGCTTGGCGGCGAGGAGCTGACGAGCCTCGGTCTCGGTGAAGGGTGAGAGCGGGATATCGGTGACCAGCTCCGCGTAGTCGGACCAGACATGGGGGTTGGCGGGACGCTGTCCTGAGGTGGTGAGCAGGCAGTTCGCCGGTGGGGAGCCATGTCGTCCCGTCACCATGAAGTCGCACAGCCAGGGGTCGAGGAAGGGGCTGGTGCGCTCATAGGTGTCGAAGAAGAAGGCGAACCAGGGGACTTGGTCCGCGATGCGCTGGAGCTCGGCGGCCAGGACCGGGGTGAGGGACTTGGCCGGGTCGAGGACGAGGGCTACGTCTTCCTGTTTGCTGAAGTGTCGGCTGAGGGTGGCTCGTACGCTGTCGGCCGCGGCGGCGACCTGGGCGGGGTCGACGGCTCCGACGAGTGCTCCCGCACCGGGCAGCAGCCCGATGGCGACCAGTCCGGCCTGGGCCGCCACAAGCGATCCCGTGGTGGGGGCCGGTACGCCGGTGGCGGGGTCCACGGCGGGGGCGGCGGAGACGGCGGACTCCACCTCATAGCGGCGCTGGCGGTAGGTGGACAGCATCTTCTCCAGCGCCTTCAGCGGGAATCCCTGGCCCGCGAACTGGGCGCAGATCGCCTCCAGGGCCTCGGGGACGCTGGTCACCGACTCATCGAGGGTCGCGGTCAGTGCTCTGCTCTCGCGGGCGGTGTGGGCGAGACGGCGGACCAGGAAGGACTTGCCCACACCCGCGTTACCGTGGATGTGGAAGATGATGCGGTGCTCCGCGTCATCTATCGAGGTCTCCAGATTTCCCTGGAACAGCGCCAGCTCGGCCCGCCGGCCAACGAAACCGGCGAGCCTTCGCTCCTTCAATAAGTCCTGCATCGAACGAACCATGTGATCAGTCTGACCGTTCTCCCCGCCGGCCGTCAGCCCCTGTGGATAACCTCCGAGACCGCTGGGGGCGCCCGCTAGTCGGAGACCAGCGGCAGCAACTCCGGTAGCTGGCCGTCCGATTCCGCGGCCGTGCGTTGCCGCTCCTCGGGGACCTCCCCGTAGAGCGTCGTCCGCGCCTTCGCCGGGCGTCCCGCCAGCTCCGCGATGTCCACGAGGTCCTTGATCGACCGGTAGGAGCCGTAGCGGGAGCCGGCCATCCGGGAGATGGTCTCCTCCATCAGTGTTCCCCCCAGGTCGTTGGCGCCCGAACGCAGCATCTCCGCCGCTCCTTCGGCTCCGAGCTTCACCCAACTCGTCTGGATGTTGGTGATGTGCGGGTGGAGGAGGAGTCGGGCCATCGCCGTCACCGCCCTGTTGTCGCGAACCGTGGGGCCCGGGCGGGCGATCCCCGCGAGATACACCGGCGCGTTGGTGTGGATGAACGGCAGGGTCACGAACTCCGTGAACCCACCGGTCTCCTGCTGGATTCCGGCGAGCGTACGGAAGTGGCCGAGCCAGTGCCGGGGCTGGTCCACATGGCCGTACATCATCGTCGACGACGATCGGATGCCCAGTTCATGTGCGGTGCTGACGACCTCGATCCAGGTCGCCGCGGGCAGCTTCCCCTTGGTCAGGATCCAGCGGACCTCATCGTCGAGGATCTCGGCGGCGGTGCCGGGGATGGAGTCAAGGCCTGCCTCCTTGGCCGCGGTCAGCCACTCCCGTACCGACATTCCGGTGCGGGAGGCCCCATTGACGATCTCCATCGGCGAGAACGCGTGCACATGCATCCCGGGGACGCGTTCCTTGACCGCCCGGGCGATGTCGAAGTAGGCGGTGCCGGGCAGATCGGGATGGATTCCGCCCTGCATGCACACCTCGACCGCACCGACGTCCCAGGCCTGGGCCGCCCGGTCGGCGACCTGCGAGAGGGAGAGGGTGTAGGCGTCGGCGTCGGTGCGGCGCTGGGCGAAGGCGCAGAATCGGCAGCCGGTGTAGCAGACATTGGTGAAGTTGATGTTCCGGGTGACGACATAGGTCACCTCGTCACCGACCACCGACTTGCGGAGGTCGTCCGCGATCGCGGTGAGGGCGTCGAGGGCCGGTCCGTCGGCGTGGAGCAGCGCCAGGGCCTCGTCATCGGTGAGCCGGGTGGGGTCGTCCGCCGCGGTGCGCAGCGCCTGTCGTACGTCGGTGTCGATCCGCGAGGGCACCATTCCCGGAACGGCTGCCTCCCGTAGGGCCTCCCAGTCGCCGTACACGGCGTCGAAGTCGGCCCGGCGGTCGTGGGTGCGCCCCTCGGTGTCGATGGTGCGGTGCAGATCGGTGCGTCCGGTGGCGGTGAAGCTCTCGTCAGGCTCCTGCCAGGGCAGTCCGGTGGGGATGGCCTCCGATCGGGCCAGTCCGGTCTCGGGATCGGCGAGCGCCCGTACGTGCGGTACCAGCCGGGGGTCGAGCCAGGGCTCCCCGCGTTGGACGAATTCGGGGTAGACGCAGAGCCGTTCCGCGAGTCGGAAGCCGGCGTCGGCGGAGTGCTCGGCGAGTTCATCGATCTGGGGCCAGGGGCGTTCGGGGTTCACATGGTCGGGGGTGAGCGGGGACACCCCGCCCCAGTCGTCGATCCCCGCTCGGATCAGCCGTGCGTACTCGGCGTCCACCAGGTTCGGCGGGGCCTGGAGGCAGGCGGAGGGGCCCAGGAGGAGTCGCGCGACGGCGATGGTGGCGACCAGTTCGTCCAGTTCGGCATCGGGCATTCCTCGCATGGCCGTGTCCGGCTTGGCGCGGAAGTTCTGCAGGATGAGCTCCTGGATGCTGTGGTACGAGCGGGAGACGCGGCGGAGCGCGAACAGCGAGTCGGCGCGCTCCTCATAGGTCTCCCCGATACCGATGAGCAGTCCGCTGGTGAAGGGCACCGAACTGCGTCCGGCGTCTTCGAGGACCCTCAGTCGTACGGCGGGTTCCTTGTCGGGCGAGCCGTGGTGCGGCCCGCCTGGCTCGCTCCACAGCCGGGTCGCGGTGGTCTCCAGCATCATGCCCATGGAGGGTGCGACGGGCTTGAGCCGCTGGAAGTCGGTCCAGGTCAGCACGCCGGGATTGAGGTGGGGCAGCAGCCCGGTCTCCTCCAGGACGCGGATCGCGATGGCCCGTACGTAGGCGATGGTGTCGTCGTACCCCTCGGCCTCCAGCCAGGCGCGGGCCTCGGGCCAGCGGTCCTCTGGCTTGTCTCCCAGGGTGATGAGGGCTTCCTTGCAGCCCATCTCGGCTCCGCGCCGGGCGATCGCGAGGACTTCGTCGGGGGACATGAACATCCCGTGTCCTGCGCGGCGCAGCTTGCCGGGAACAGTGACGAAGGTGCAGTAGTGGCACTTGTCACGGCAGAGGCGGGTGAGGGGGATGAAGACGCTCTTGGAGTAGGTGATGACTCCGGGCCGTCCCGCGGCTTCGAGTCCGGCGTCGCGCACACGTGCTGCGGAGGTACAGAGATCGTCCAGATCACTGCCACGGGCCTGGAGAAGAACGGTGGTTTCGGCGACGTCGAGGGCGACCCCGTCCCTGGCTCGTTTGAGGGCACGGCGCATGGCGTTCTCGGTGGGGCGTGCGGGCTCGTGATCCGTCATGAATCGAGCATACGAGCTGATCGGGGGCGGTAAAGGGGCCGATGGGCGCGCTGGCCGAGTACGTCCGCCGAAGGGTGGGGGATACCGGCAGGTCCACCGCTGATCGCGGGCGCGGCGGCCACCGGCGTGAACGGCGCCGGCGCCGGTGGAGTTGGAGCGCCCGCCCGACCCCGCTGCCCGCCCGGCCCCCGCTGCCGCGAAGGCGGGCCGGCAGACGGGCCGGACAGCCGGGCTGAGTAGCCGTACGGATTCCCTCGCCCGGGTGGCCATGGCGCAATGACCCCATGGTTGCGACTTCTCCCGCTCGCCGTACGGCCGATCAGCAGTGGCGGCTGGCAGCCCGGATCGGGCTGGCGACTCTCACACCCGCGTTCGTCGGCGCGGTGCTCCTGATGCTCGATCACTGCGTCCCGGACGGCTGCCTCGATCGCCCGAGGGCGCTTTCGTACCTCGCCTGGTGGGCGTTCGGGGTCAGTACGGGGGCGGGTTTGTTCGCCTCTTTCTCGCCCCAGCGCTTCTACTGGAGCCAGCGGGCGAGGCCGCCGGTGACGCTGGTGCACTGGGCGGCCCAGCTCACCTCGGTGGGGGCGGTGCTGGCCATCAGGCTCTGAGGACATCCCCGGCTGGCCTCCGGGGACCTCCTTCGGCTCGCGACGCTCAGTCGGGAACCACCAGGGACGGGGTGTCCCGGGTGAGTACCTCGCCACGGAAGAACGCCGGGCTCTTGCGCTGCATCACCAGCATGATGACGACGCCGACCAGCAGTAGTCCCACCCCGATGACGAAGACCGAGCCGACGCCGAAGACAGCCGAGCCGCTGCCGTACGCCGGGTCCCACATGTCGTACAGCGTCTTGGCGAAGACCCCGGCGAGAAGCGCCCCGCCGACGACGGGGAAGAGGCCCTTGAACACCAGGTCGCGGCCGGAGCGCAGCAGTTCCCTGCGGAAGTACCAGGCGCAGGCGAACGCCGTCAGCGAGTAGTAGAAGCAGATCATCAGGCCGAGGGCGTAGATCGTGTCGATCAGGACGTTCTCGCTGACCAGGGTCATCACCGTGTAGAAGGCACCGGTGGCGATGCCCGCGACCACCGTGGCGCGGCCCGGGGTCTTGAAGCGGGGGTTCACCCGGGAGTACGAGGGGGGCAGCGCCTCGTAGGTGGACATGGCCAGGACGGTACGGGCGACCGGGATGAAGGTCGTCTGCAGGCTGGCCGCGGCCGAGGCGAGGACGGCGATGAAGAGCAGGATGCCCAGCCCGGGTCCCATGATCGGGCCGGCGAGGGCGGCGAAGACGTTGTCGGAGGTCTCGGGGTTGGCGAGGCCAAGGCCCTTGTCCCCGGAGCCGACGGCCATCTGAGCGGCGACCGCGGTGGCCAGATAGGAGCCGACCAGGATGACCATCGCGATCAGTGCCGCGCGGCCGGGGGTCTTGTCGCTGCCGGTGGTCTCCTCGTTGGCGGTGAGACAGGCGTCCCAGCCCCAGTACATGAAGATCGACAGCGAGAGTCCGGCGGTGAAGGCGGCGAAGGACTGGACGGCGAAGGGGTTCATCCACTCCAGGGAGAAGGAGAGCGAGGTGTCAAAGGAATCCGCCTTGCTCAGTGCCATCGCGACGAAGAGGCCGAGCACCAGCAACTGCAAGCCGACCAGGGCGTACTGAACGCCCTTCGTGGCCGTCATTCCCCGATAGCTGATCGCCGTGGCGACGGCTATCAGGATCAGGACGGTGACGATATGGACGGCCTTGTTGTCGTCGAGCGCGGCGATGGAGTCACTGCCGGTGATTTCGCCGGCGAGCAGCCAGAAGAAGGAGGTGGCCACGCCTGCCAGATTGGAGAGCACGATGATCGTGGCGATCACCAGTCCCCAGCCGCACATCCAGCCGAGGCGGGGGCCGAACGCCTTCACGGTCCAGGTGAAGGAGGTGCCGCAGTCCGGCATCACGCGGTTGAGCTCGCGGTAGGCGAACGCCACCAGCAGCATCGGAAGGAAACCCGCGAGGAAGACGGCGGGCATCTGGAGCCCGACCTCACCGGCCGTGGAGCCGAGGGTGGAGGTGAGGCAGTAGACCGGGGCGACGGTGGAGATGCCGATGACCGCGCTGCCCGTGAGACCGACGGAATTGCCGCCGAGCCCCTTGGTGCGTACTCCCCCGCTGGACGCGCCCCCACCGGGGGCGCCCCCTACCGTGCCTCCGGCCAGGGGCCGCGCATCCAGCTCACTCATGAACAGGACGTTAATTGCTGCGGTTTCCACACCCGGAGGCCAACCGTCCGGATATCGAACCTTCGTTTTCGCCACCACTATCGCCACACGCCCTCGATAAAGAAGATCAATAGCAAACGAAGGCATGGGATGGAAGGATTTTCGACCCTACTTGCGAGTACGAGAACCGCAGCACTGTCCGGTTTATGGCTTTTGAAGTTTTCCCATACTGAGCGGGAAACCCTGGGCGCGGTCCATGGCGCTACCCATGGCGCTGTCCACATCGGGTGCGCGCACTCCTCGTCGGCGGCTGCTCCGGTCAGCGCCCCTGCGGTCGCCCGGAGGGCGACCGCAGGGGACCGTGCGCACCCGCATCTCCTCGGGTCAGCTCACCTCGAAACCCAGCGCGGTGGCGATCACTGCGGCCTGTTCCAGATCGATCTTCGCGCCCGCGAGCTCAGTGGTCAGCGGGTCCAGTGCGGACAGATCGCTGCCGCGGAGATCCGCGCCCTGGAGCTTGACGCCACGCAGCGTGGCGCCGGAGAGATCCGCCCCCACGAGGGTGGCCCCCTCCAGCCGCGCCGCCGTCAGGTCGCACTCCCGCATCCGCACCCCGTCGAAAACGGCCCCCCGCAGATCCGCCTTGGGCAGGGCCGCGAAGGACCAGTCCCCTCCGGTCACCCGCAAGATGTTGAAGGTGCACAGCTCAAAGCGGCTGCCGACGACTTTGCACTGCTCGAAGCGGGTGTCGAAGAAGGTGCAGCGTCTGAAGACGCAGTTGGTGAAGGCGGCACTGGCATGCCGCGAGACATTGAAACGCACCCCGGAGAAGGTGCACTCGTCAAAGATCCCGCCCTCGTTCACCACCTCTGTCCAGTCCGTGTCGTAGAAGGTGTGACGGCTGAACCGCTGGCCCGAGAGATCCCTCCCGTACCAGTCCTCGCCCCTGATGATCGACGGCTGATCGGGGGCAGGAGCCGTGGGGGAGGCGGGGTCGGTGTTCTTTTCGCTCTCACGTCGGATGGCCACGGGTCCGATTGAACACGCCACCACTGACAAAGCCCCTGAGCGGCGGTTTCGCCCGGTGAGACGGCCAGGCATCCGGAGAGGGCTGGCCGCCCGCGGTTGCCATAGAACTCGGCGAGCCGAGCGGCCGCGCGACAACGGCGAGCGCCGGGCCGCAAGACCCGGGTGGCCTCCGCGAGCGCCGGGCCGCAAGAACCCGGTGGCCTCCGCGAGCGCCGGGCCGCAAGAACCCGGTGGCCTCCGCGAGCGCCTCACCCCGGTCGGCGTGATCCATCGGATGGCAGCGGGACCCCGCGACAGGACCCCGTCGAGACGCCGCTGACCGACGCTCGATCCGCACCCGCACCACCGGCGGAACCCGTCCGCGCCGACCAGGCCGCGAGCGCCTCCGCCTGTCGCCGCCACACCGATGGCACCCGCCTCCTCAAGAGGGCGCGGGACGGGGTCGATCGCCGCGACCCGTTATCCGCCCTTGCGGCCCCCCGACGCGGACGCCAGGTCCGCCCGTCCGCATCGAGCAGGGAGGTCATCGAGCGCAGACATGGGTGCCTGGGGCGGAAAGCGGCGGAGAATCTCTTGTGTACGGAGATATTCGGGGAAGCCGTCGGCCGTGGCAGTCGACTGGCCCGCCTGATCGAAAGTGTCCGTAGCGAAGTCATTGACCTCGAAGGTGACTTGAGGGGTAACTCCCCTGTGGGGGATGCTCCCCTGACCGGTCCACCTGTCCAGTGAACAGGAGTGCACGCCGATGACCACCTTGAAGTACGAGCAGATCGCGGACTCACTGCGGCAGCGCATAGCGGACGGGGAGTTCCCGCCGGGTGCGGTCCTGCCGTCGGGCCGTGACCTCTGCGAGCAATGGGGAGTCTCACGAGCCACCGCCATCAAGGCCTACGAGACGCTGCGGAACGACGGGCTGCTCGTCGCCAAGCAGGGGCAGGGCTTCCGGGTCACCGAGACTCCGCTCGCCCGCCCTGCCGGTAACCGCCGGTCGGGTAGTTCACGGCTGGCCGGAGGCCGCCCGTTTCGGAGGCTCGGTACGCCGACCATGGAGCAACCACCTGATCATGTCGCGCGCCGGCTCCACCTTGCCTCGCATGTCGAGGCCTTGCGTCGGGACCGGCTCGTGCTCCTGAACGACGGCACTCCGATGACGCTGGTGTCGGCCTGGTTCCCCGCGGAAGTGGCCACCGCCTGCCCTCGACTGGCACAGAACGGGCCGATCGCCGAGGGGACCACCCGTTATGTTGCCCGGCTGACCGGACGTACCCCGGTGCGAGCGCTCGATGTGATGTCGGTCCGGCTGGCGACCACCGCTGAGGCACAACTCTTCGCGGAGGAGGTGCCGTTGGCGGTGGCGATAGACATCCACACCGCGTACGACGATGCCGATCGACCGCTGGTGGTAGAGGAAGGTGTGACTCCGGCACAGCACTGGGAACGCACCGACAACTACCCGATGGGGTAAGGAATTTGGCGATTACTTGACTGGACCGGTCCACCGGTTCAATCTATCGAGTGTCGGGGCCACGGCGGCGCGGTCAGCAGAGCTTCGGCACCCTCGTTCGTCGGCGATCAGGAGGCTCCGTGTCGCCCTCAGAAATACCCATCGTCCCCTCCCCCGCGATGCCCACCTGGTCCATGGGGTATGCCATGAACCTGGCATCGGTCCCTTGCGCCCGGGCTCACGCGAGACGGCAGCTCGCGACATGGGAGTGGGGCGGCAGCTCCGACGACGGGGTGCTGATCGTCTCGGAGTTGGTGTCGAACGCGGTTCGCCATGGCAGTCGGCCCGGTCATGACCTCCGGCTGAGGTTGGTCCTGCCCACCCCCAGGGACTTACTCATCGAGGTGTCCGATCCGGTGGCGGCCTTTCCGGACTTCGACAGGGTCTTGACCGAGGACGGTGAGGCCGAGTCCGGGCGGGGCCTGTTCCTGGTGCGGGCCCTCGGCGCTCACCTCAGTTGGTACGCGAGGCCTCAGCTGGGCAAGACCGTGCGCGCGTCCATCCCCGCTCCGGCCCGGACGAACCATCCAGCCAGTGGATCGGCCCAACAGGGCGTGGACCGTACCAGCCGGGGCCTCGGCCGAGCCGTAGTGCGGGGTCATGGCGACGCGGGCGAACGCCATGCGCTCGCCCGCTTCGGGGAGTCGGGCATCCCGTAGTACCCCCGTACCCCTGGCCGCCCGTTGGAAGCCGGCCGCCTGCTGGACCGCCACCCACCGGGACGGATGCGCCGCGTGCCGCTGACACCGCGCTCACCCTGGCGTGTCAGCCCTCGACCGTCAGCGCCAGGCCCGAAGGGCCGTCGCCTCCGGGCAAGGCGTACGGATCACTCCCAGGCGGGGGCACCCGCATGGGTCGTGACCCGTTCCACGGTGCAGCCCATGTCGGCAACCGCTGCGAGCAGGGTCAGCCGCGCCCGCTCCTCGTCGGCGGGCGGGTAGGCGATGCGGATCTGGTGTCCGTAGGCCGTTTCATAGGTGAGCTTCCAGTCGAGGGCCAACGCGGCGAAATGGTCCTGCCGGGCGTCCTCGCCATCGTCGACCGCGCCTCGGTCGGCGGTCGGGGCGAGCGCCCCTCGCAGTATGCGTAGCCGCTCGGGATAGTCGGGCCCGGTTGCCGCCGGGTCGGCGAGGCAGACGGTCACATACCGTCGGGTGACGAAGGGGTCGAACCACGGCTTCGCCGGCGGCGGGGCGATCAGCTCCGTGCCGAGGTTCCCGGACAACCAGTCGTACAGAAAGGCGACCGCGCCCATCGGGTGCGGTTCATAGCTCCAGCCCCGGGGGTTCCACAGCACCGTCGTCCAGGTGTCCGGCTCCCCTTCGGTCAGCCAGCAGAGCCGATCTCCGTTGTCCGTACCAGCCCACACCAGGAGCCCACCGGGCTCGGGATAGTAGGGATAGGGGTGCTCCTCGGGGTACTTCTCCCGGGATCGTCTCTCCCCCTCCAGCAGACGGCGGGCGCCTTGCAGTTGCCCCTGGCCCGAGAACGGGTTCAGCGGGCTGACGAAGTCGACGAACTGGCCCAGTCCGTAGCGACCGGTGAGCGCCTTGAAGTCGGTGGGTAGTCGTAGCCCGAGATCGGCCTCGATCGGCGCCCAGTCGCCGTCCGCGGCCACGGGGGACGGCGGCGGCGGTACCAGACGGGTGAGGGCGTCGAGGTTCGTCATGGGCCGGATTGTAGGAAACGCCTCGCCGTCGGTCGGGGGCCAGGGCGTCGGGAACACGCCCGCCCGCCCCCGGGAACCCCCTCGGCCGGACTTGACCGAAGGCTGCTCCCAGGCAACCCGAATCCCCGTCGGCACGTCTTGCTTGGGGACTATGCATGACGCGTATACGCAGTGTGTATAGTTCGATGGCGCCTGCGGCCCGACCTGCTGCGCAGCGCATATCTCGTACTTCTGTCGCCGACCATCCAGGGGAAGTCTCGCCATGCCCATCACCGGCAAGAGGGCCACCGCAGCGGCGGCCGTCGCTGCTCTGACGCTGACACTCGTCGGCTGCTCCATGGACACCACGGCCCCCGCGGACGCGCGCTCGGACGCCCGGTCCGATGGCAGGTCGCTGAAGAACCCGACGGGTACGGTCCAGGCCAGCACCGTCACCCCCGACACCCCGGTCGACTGCGAGAAGGCCAAGTGCATCGCCCTGACCTTTGACGCGGGCCCGGGCAAGGACACCCCGCGACTGCTCGACACCCTGCTGAAGGAGCGGGTTCCCGCGACCTTCTTCCTGCTCGGGAAGAACCACGTGGTCAGGTACCCGGGGGTGGTGAAACGTATCTCCGCCGAAGGGCACGAGGTCGCCAACCACACCTGGACCCATCGCCGCCTCGACCAGCTGAACCGTGCGGAGATACACGAGGAGCTCTCCCGCACCCAGGAGGCGATAGCGAGGATCACCGGCCGCGAGCCCACTCTGATGCGCCCGCCGCAGGGGCGGATCGACGATGAGGTCACCGAGGTCAGCAAGGAGCTCGGGCTCGCCCAGATCCTGTGGAGCGCCACCGCCAAGGACTACTCCACCAATGACTCCGCCCTGATCGAGAAGCGCATACTGAAGCAGGCGGGACGAGATGGAATCATCCTGCTGCACGACATCTACGACGGCACCGTTCCCGCCGTCCCCGGCATCATCGAGCAACTGAAGGACCGCGGTTACACCTTCGTCACCGTGTCCCAACTCCTGGCCCCCGCCCAGGCCAACCCGGGTGAGGTTTACCGCCCGTAACGCCTGCACCCGCCCGCTCTTGGCGGGGTCCGCGGGACCCCGGCGGACGGCCGTACCCGGTCCGGCATGCGCGAAAGCGTGAGGAGGAAGCGCTTCGTTGCTGACGGGGCCACCCGGTTCAGGGCAGACTGGCGGGTGCGAATCGGCAGTTCGGCAGGGGGCAGCTATGGACCGTGACCACGGGCCACGCGTACCGGAGCAGCGCGTTCCGACGCCCAGTGACGTCATCGACCTCCGTTTCAGTGTGCTGGGTCCGGTACGGGCCTGGCGCGGCGGCGATCCTTTGCCGTCCGGATCACCTCAACAGCGGGCCCTGCTGGCCGCGCTGCTGCTGCGTGACGGGCGTACGGCAACCGCCGCGGAACTGATCGATGCCATCTGGGGCGACGATCCGCCGCTGCAGGCGCTCGCCGCGATCCGTACCTACGCCTCCAGGTTGCGTAAGGTCCTCTCCGCGAACGCGCTGGTCAGCGAGTCCGGTGGTTATGCCATCCGGATAAGGCGCGAGTGCCTGGACCTCGCCGTCGCCCATGAGTTGGCGGTCGACGCGGAGAAGGCACGTGCGGCCGGGGAGCGAAACCAGGCCAGGGCGCTACTCGACAAGTCGCTCGGGCTGTGGGACGGCGAGGCGCTGGCGAATGTGCCGGGGCCCTACGCCGAGAGTCAGCGAGTGCGGCTCGACGAGTGGCGGCTCCAGCTGCTGGAGACCCGGCTGGATCTCGATCTGGAGGCCGGGTGCCATGCACAGGCCGTATCGGAGCTGACCGCGCTCACCGCGGCTCACCCGTTGCGGGAGCGACTGCGTGAACTGCTGATGCTGGCGCTCTACCGCAGTGGTCGACAGGCGGAGGCACTCGCCGTCTACGCGGACACCCGACGGCTTCTCGCCGAGGAGTTGGGCGTCGATCCGCGGGCCGAGTTGTCCCAGCTCCAGCAGCGCATTCTGCGGGCCGACGCCGAGCTTGCCCAGCCGAGCAACGAGCAGGCCCAGGTACTCCACATCGCCCAGCCCGCGCAGCTTCCCGCCACCGTGCCCGACTTCACCGGCCGGGTCGCCTTCGTCAGGGAGTTGGGCGGCAAACTCGCCACCGCCGAGGGCTCGATCATGGCGGTCTCGGCGCTCGCCGGCATCGGAGGCGTGGGAAAGACCACCCTGGCCGTCCATGTCGCCCACGAGGCCCGTCCGCACTTCCCGGACGGCCAGCTCTATATCGATCTGCAAGGCGCGGGCAGCCGTGCGGCGGAACCGGTCGCGGTGCTCGGAGCGTTTCTGCGCGCCCTCGGTGTGCCCGACGCCTCCATCCCCGACTCGCTGGCCGAGCGCTCCGGGCTCTACCGCTCCACGCTCGCCGGCCGCCGGGTTCTGGTGCTGCTCGACAACGCCCGCGACGCCGCGCAGATCCGGCCGCTGCTGCCGGGGACCGCGGGCTGTGCGGCCCTGGTCACCAGCCGGGTCCGCATGGTCGACCTGGCCGGCGCTCATCTGGTGGACCTCGATGTGATGTCCCCCGAGGAGGCTTTGCAGCTGTTCACCCGGATAGTGGGTGCCGAACGGGTCGGCGCGGAGCGCGAGTCGGCCCTCGATGTCGTGGCGGCCTGCGGGTTCCTTCCGCTGGCCATCCGCATCGCCGCCTCCCGACTGGCCGCCCGGCGCACCTGGACGGTCTCCGTACTCGCCGACAAGCTCGCCGACGGACGCCGTCGTCTCGATGAACTCCAGGCCGGGGACCTGGCCGTGAAGGCCACCTTCGAGCTGGGGTACGGGCAGTTGGAACCCAACCAGGCACGTGCGTTTCGACTGCTCGGCCTCGCCGACGGACCGGACATGTCACTGACGGCCGCCGCCGCGGTACTCGGGCTGCCGCTCCATGAGACCGAGGACCTCCTTGAGGCGCTGGTCGACACCTCGCTGCTGGAGTCCGCCGCACCCGGCCGCTACCGCTACCACGATCTCGTACGCCTCTACGCCCGCTCCTGCGCCGAGCGCGACGAGCGACCGGAGGAGACCGAGGCCGCGCTGTCACGGCTGCTGGACTTCTATCTCGCCACGGCTGCCCGGGTGTACGGGATGGAGCGCCCGGGCGACCGCCTCGTCGACCATGTCGGACCGACCGTCCACGGTGGGCTGACCTTCGATGATCAGCGCGAGGCGCAGGACTGGCTGTACTCGGAGGCCAACTGCCTGCTGGCCAGCGCCCGCCAGGCGACGGACGGGCAGCGGCTGCGGCTCGCGGTGGATCTGCTGTGGGCGGCTCAGGACCTCGCCGAGTCGGGTGCCAACTCCAAGCTGTACGAGATCGCCGCGGCGTCCGTCGGGGATGCGGCCCGCACATCGGGCGACCCCAGGACCGAGGGGCGCGCCCGGACGTCGATGACCAATGTCCATCTGGTGGCCGGTCGCTATGAGCACGCGGACGAGGAGGCCAAGGAGGCCGCCGCACTGGCGCAGGTCGCCGACGACCCGGCGCCCGTCTACTGGTCCGACAACGACCGGGGCATCATCGCCTTCAACCAGGGCCGGTACGCGGAGGCCGAGGAGCACCTGCGGCGAGCCACGGAGGGATCGCGCGCCGATGGCAATCTGCCCGGAGAGGCGAGCGCCCTGTGCAATCTGTCCCGTATCCATCTCTCCACGGGCCGGGTGGCCCAGGCCATCGCACTGGCCGAGCAGGGCGTGGCCATCTACGACCGCATCGGGCACACCCTGCGGCTGGCGAACGCCCGCTATGCCCTGGGCGTCGCACTGACCCAGGCGGGGCGTCACTCGGAGGCCCTGGAGCAGCTGACGGAGGCCCTGGACCGGTTTGAGACCAGCCGGCAGCGGCTGTGGGAGGGGACCACCCACTTCCGTATCGCCCAGGCGCACTACTCGGCACGGCGTACGGCCCGGGCCGCCCAACATGCCGAGCAGGCGCTGGCGATCGGCTGCATCGGTGGGGATCGCACCCGGGCGAATGTGCTGATCACCTTGGGTAGGGCGCTGTCGTCGCTGGGGCAGGCCGACCGCGCCAGGGCCTGCTGGCTGGAGGCGCTGGCACTGCATGAGGCGTCGGGCGCGGTGGAGGCGCAGGAAGTGCGGGAGTTGCTGGAGCCGTTGAGTGCGGCGTAGGACTGTAGGGACGTACGTTTGACCCGCCGGTCGAAGGGGACTCGGCGAGCACCGTCCGAACGCGGGACGGGGGGCCGGGCGGGGTTCGACCGGTGTTGAACCGGGCCCCTGTCGTGGCGCGATCGTGGCCGCACCCGTCGGCGGCGAGCGCCCTGACCGCTCCTGCCAGGCCGTTCATCGATTGTTTATGCCCGTCAGACATGCTCCAGTGCAGTCGATCCGTCGCGTCGGGGGGCAGACGGATCGCGCAGGGCCCATCACCTCTCCGGGGGGAGAGTGAGGGTCCTCGGCCTTCCGTCCGGCGACCCTCGGGGGAGTCTCCGGGCGGAAGGCCTTTCTGGTTCACAGAAAGGCAAACCCAGTGGGGGACGAGATGAGCGACATGAACGACAAGGCCCCAGAAGACATCACCACCACGGGCGACCACCACACGCCCGCACCACCGCGGGATGGCATCGCCACCCTGGACCACCACACACCCGCACCGCCCGTCGAGGGTGAGCCCCAGGTCCAGGCGGACCGTCACACGCCGACCCCGCCGAGGGACGTGGTGAGCACGCTGGGCGACCACCACACACCCACACCTCCGCGGGACGCGGTGGCCACGCTCGGCGACCACCACACACCGGCTCCCCCTCGGGACGCCGTGGCAAGGCTCGGCGACCACCACACACCGACCCCGCCGAGGGACGCGGTGGCCACGCTCGGCGACCACCAGGCGCCCGCACCGCAGCGGGACGTCATCAGCACTCTGGACCACCACACCCCCGCACCGCCCAAGGACGGTGGACCCAAGGCACAGGGCGACCACCACACGCCCGCCCCTCCAAGGCTCTGACCGGAGACCGTAGGAGCGCATGACGAAGTACGGCCGCGGCGGCGCGGGGGAACGGCCGCCGCAGCCGTGGTGTGTCCCGGCGGTCTCGCCGGCGCCCGGAGCGAAGCCCGAGCAACACCCGGGGCAGTACACGCCGACAGATTCCACATAAAGAATTCTCCAGCGCCTATGAGCCATAGGCGGCCGAAAACACCCGCTCACCATGCGCTTTACCTGACAACCGATCAGTCGATCCGATCACAAGTTCCCTTTCCGCAACACAACTTCACAATTTCTTGCGGTTAGACCTACCGAGATCGCTCGGGAACGGTGTCTACTGGGGCAGCTCACTGCCCCAACAGCCCTGACCAGCACCCTCCCCGAGGTCTATTCGATGATCGAGATACCGGACCTGGCCGTCATCGGCCTGGCCGCCGGGACCCTGTCAGCGTTCGTCTTGGGGGGCGGGCTCCTACGATCCCGCCGTCAACACGTGCGACAGCAAGCGGAGATCACCACCCTCCGCTCCGATCTGGACTCCGCGCGCGAGGAAGTCGGCCGCACCTCCCGCGCCATCACCGCCGAAGTGGTACATCTGGCTCAGCGACGCCTACCGGCCGCGGCAACCAGCTCCGTCCACTCGCATATCCAGGTGCCCGGACCGCTCCGCCCCGACCTGCTGTCCGGCAGCGCCCTAGGCGCCGGCCTCAACCAGGTGCTGGAAGGCTTGCTCTCCGCGGTGACCCAGGAGCGCAAGCGGGTGGATGCCGCCGCCCGAGCGGGGATGCGGGGCACCACCCGCGAAATCCAGGCGGGCCTCTATCGGCTCCAGGACGTACTGCGCGGCCTCCAACAGCGTTACGACGAACCGGAACTGGCCGAAACGCTCTTCGCTCTCGACCACGAGAACGAGCAGTCCCTGCGCCGCGCACAGGTCGCCGCCGTGGTCTGCGGGGCATGGGTCGGACTCGCGCGCGAGGAGTCCCATCTCGTCGACGCGGTGACCGGCGGCCAGTCACGGCTCGCCGGATACCACCGGATCCAGATCGGCAACCATCTGGAAGACGGTACGGCGCTGGTGTCGCACGCCGTTGAGCCCGTCGCCATCATCGTCGCCGAGCTCCTCGACAACGCACTGCGCCACTCCTCCCCGGACACCGTGGTCACGGTCAATCTGGAGCGCGCCCACCACGGGGTCACCGTCACCGTGGACGACGCCGGTGTCGGGATGGCCCAGGACGAACGCGGCTACGCCCAGCGCATGGTGGCCGGTAGCGACCCGATCCTGCTCTCCGAGCTGGGCGATCCACCGCGGATGGGATTGGCCGCGATCGGCCAGCTGACCCGGCAGTTCGATCTCACCGTGGATCTCTCCTCGCCCTCGCCCTATGGCGGGGTGCGGGCGGTGCTGCTGATCAACAACCATCTGCTGAGCCATATCGACTCCACCGTGCGACCACCGGCCGCCGCCGCGGCGCACTCCACCCGTCGGGGTTCGGCCACGACCGAGTCGGCAGAGGTCGGCCCCGACCCCGCACGTCCGACCCTGGACGCCATGCCGGCGCAGCGGAACTCGGAGACCAGGTCGGCCGCCCACCCGCCCGCGACGCAACCGGACCGGGATTCGGCCCAGGCCCCAGCACCCGCGACCGAGCGGGCCCCGGCCCTGGGAGCACCGGCGCGCCCCGCGGGCGACGGCGAGGAAGCACCCTCCCACAGCGCCTTCGCCGAGCCCGGCACCCATGAGCCGGTGCGCTCGTCCGCCGCCCATGACGGTGATCGCGACGACCAGGTGCTGCCCCGCCGCCGGCGACGGACCAGGCCCGCACCCAGCGCCGACACACCCGTCAGGGCTCGTCCCTATGCGCCCGTCCGTACCCCGGAGGAGTCGGCGGCGGCCCTTGGGGCGCTCCAGGCCGGGACCATGGCCGCCCGCAACGCCGAGCCCGTACAAGAAGCAGCCGAGCCACGGCGCACCGTCGCCGAATTGGAAGGGAACGACCCCCGATGACCAGCCGCACCTCCCGCGAAACAGGCGACACGGCATGGGTACTCGATCCCATCCTGGAGATACCGCATGTGCGGGCCGCCGTTCTGCTCACGAGGGACGGTTTGGTCTCCGGCTACTCGGATCGTCTGTCCCAGCCGTCGGCCGAGCGGGTGGCCGCGATCACCAGCACCGTGCAGGGCGCCTGCCGTACCGCCGCCGCGGCCTTCGCCGACGAGGAGACCGCTGAGGTTCGGCAGGTGGTCATCGAGTCCGACCTCGGTTACATCCTCGTCGCGCCCACGCGCCACGGCACCTGTGTGGCTGCCTTCGGCGACCCCGAAGTGCGGCTGGACCTGCTCGCCCACCGGGTGCACTCCCAGGTGGCCCGGCTCGGCGAGAAGGCGATGACCGCCGCGCCCCGCGGAGCCGACGGCACCGGTCCCGCATGACCGGACGCCGGGGCGGCCGGCCGCTGGTCCCCGCGTATCTGTCGACGGGTGGGGAGGCACGGCCGAGCCGAAGGAGTCTGGAGCGTCTTTCGGTGCTGACCGGTCTGGTCGGCGGCTCGGGGAGCGTTCCCTCAACCGGGGGTTCTTCGCCCAGCGGCTCGGCGGACGACAGCACCGGCCGGGAAGCGGGCTCCCGGGACCGCGCACCGCAGCCGGGGGAGCGGCCGAACTCGCAGGTCAGCGACGTAAGAGAGGGGTGTCCTGGGTATGGAGAGACAAGGACAGGCGGTCCTCCCGCCGGCCCTCTCAGCGGCGGCTACCTCGGGCGGAGTCCGCTTTCGCCCGACGATTGCGTACCGCTGCCCCCCGGACATGCCGAAGCCCGGCCCGCCGCACCCGCGCCATCCCCCACGCCGGCAGCGGCTCCACCGCCGTACCAGAGGCGGCAGCAGCCCTTGCCGACCGATCTCGCCGCCGCCCAACGCAGCCTCCTGGAGATCCTGGACGGCGGGTCCCTGACGGTGGTGGAGACGGCGGCGCTCCTGGAACTTCCCGTCTCAGCGGTGCGGGTACTCGCAGCTCAGCTCATCGACCGGGGGCTGGTCAGCGCCCGAGGACCGATCCCCTACGCAGCCAAGCCTCGTCCTGATCTGTTGGAGAGAGTCGCCGATGGTCTCCGCGCCCTCAAGCTCTAGCGCGCCGGCAAGCGCGAGTGGTTCGCAGGGCTCCCACGGCCTGCATCTGCCGGACAGCGCCCGTGAACTGGTGAAGATCCTGGTGACCGGGCCCTTCGGGGTGGGCAAGACCACCCTGATCGACTCCGTGTCCGAGATCCGCCCGCTGCACACCGAGGAGCAGTTGACCGAGGCGTCCGTATCCGTGGACAACCTCGCCGGTGTGCGGGACAAGACCACCACCACGGTCGCCATCGACTTCGGCCGCATCTCCCTGAACGGGGGAATCGTGCTCTATCTCTTCGGCACCCCTGGACAGGAACGTTTCCGCGCACTGTGGGGCGATATCTCCTACGGCGCGCTCGGCGCTCTGGTCCTGGTGGACACCCGACGCATCGACGACTCCTTCGAAGTGCTGGGTCTGGTGGAGGAGTCGGGGCTGCCGTACGCCGTCGCGCTGAACACCTTCCCGGACTCCCAGCAGTACACCGATGAGCAACTGCGCACCTCGCTCGATCTGGAGCCCGACACCCCGATGGTGACCTGCGACGCGCGGGACCCCCATGCCTCCGTCGATGCCCTGCTCGCCCTTGTCCAGCACCTGATAGCCCGCGATGGCCAGAGCCCGGAGTCCAACTGACGATGTGTGCCGCCTACCCCGCCCCTTCCGCTGACGCCTTCTCCCTCGCGGCCCCGGTCCGGCTGTGGGAGGACGGTTTCGCCGCCGATCCGGCCGGCTACTACGAGCGGTTGAAGGCCCAGGGCCCGATCGGTTGGGCCGAGCTCGCGCCCGGTGTGCCGGCCTACATCGTGGTCGATCGCCGGGCCGCGCTGGAACTGCTCCACGACCCCGATACGTGGTCGCACGATCCACGCCCCTGGGAGGTGACGGTCGCCGAGGACTCCCCGGTCCTGGGGATGATGCGCTGGCGGCCGAACACCCTCTTCGCCGACGGTCAGGAGCACCTTCGCTACCGCCGCACGCTGGTCGACGCCTTCGCCCTCATCGAACCGCACGACCTGCGCGAACGGGTGCACCAGGCGGCGGACACCCTTGTCTCCCGGTTCAGCCCGGACGGTCGCGCCGATCTGCTCGGCGACTACGCCCGGCCGCTGATGGCCCGGGTCTTCAACAGCCTCTTCGGCCTTCCGGACAGTGAGAGCGACCGGCTCCACAACTCGATCGGCGAGATGATGGAGGGCGGTGAGCGAGCGGCCATCGGTGAGCAGGAGTACGGGCGGTACGTCGTTGAGCTCGTCGCCAGGAAGACCGCCAAGCGGGGCAACGACCTCACCAGCTGGCTGCTCAACCATCCGCTGGAGCTCACCGCGGAGGAAGTGACCTGGCAGGTCTTCCTCACCCTCGCCGCGGGCCATGAGCCCACCGCGAACCTGGTGACCAACGCGCTCTCCCGCATCCTGGGCAACCCGGCCTACTACACCACCCTCACCAGCGGCTCGCGTCCGGTGATGGACGCGGTGGTGGAGGTGCTCCGCTATGAGACCCCGATGTCCAACTACGGTATTCACTACACCAGTAAGCCGGTGAGCTTCCACGGTGTATGGGTACGCGAGGCCGTTCCGGTGGTGGTGTCCTACGGTGCGCTCGCCTACTTCGCCGAGCAGGACCAGCGGCACGCGGGGGGCCACCATCCCCATGACGCCTCGCACCTCTCCTGGTCGGCCGGCCCGCACGCCTGCCCGGTGAAGCACCACACGCTGCTGATCGCCACCGAGGCCATCGAACGGCTGACCCAGTGGCTGCCCGACCTCGATCTGGTCACCCCACGGGGGCAGCTGACCTGGCGACCGGGCCCGTTCCATCGCGCGTTGACCGCGCTGCCGGTGCGGTTCTCCCCCCGAGCACTCAACCGTTGACACCCTCGCTCGGGCTGTGCGGGAGCGCCCACGCTGTGGTGACGAAGCGGGCGGCGCTCGCGCGGTAGCCCTCGCTGGGCCGGTATCCAGCTGAACCGGTCTTCCGCCGCTGCCCGGGCCCGCCCCGGCACAGCTCTGGACGCCGGTGGGCCTCAGCTGACTCCGGGCGCGGCGAAGGGGGTCTTGGGCGTCCAGTCAAACCGGCCACCGGCGGCCTTCGGGTGGTCACCTGGGATGCGGGCGCAGGGCGACTCCACATCGATCACCAGCATCTGGCGGGAGCTGCCCCACTGCACGGCGACGATGTCCCCGGTGACGGGGTCCTCGAAGCGGGAGCCGACCTCCAACCAGTCGGGGCCGTTGTTGTCATAGGCGTATCCGGCCTTCCAGCCATCGCCGAAGAGCCGGTCGGCCAAGGTGTCCATGGCGCCTCGGGCGGCACGCTCATCGATGTTCCGCACACCCCAGTTGTGTCGCACACCGATCGCCCTGCGATCCGTACGGCCCGAGTTGATCAGTGAGGTCCGCTTGCAGCGGGTGGAGCGGAGGGTGTTGAAGCCCGGGGTGATGGGGTCGCGCAACCGCATCTCCAGAAACAGATCACGGGAGCGGTCCTGGACCCGCTCCGCCACCGCGTCCGGGTCGGCTGGGGAGTAGGGCTTGCCGTTCCACAGCTCACTGGCCCGGGGGGCGATGACCGCCACGGTCGCGATGATGGCGACGACGAGCCCGCCCGCCACGATGTACCAGAGCCTCTGGCTGCTGCTGCGCATGGCGAAGACGGTACGGGTAAGGCGGGGGCAGGCGCCTGAGTAGTCGTACCCATGTGCGGATCGCGGGGTGAGCGATCGGGGGGGCTCTCCTCTCGCTTCGGACAGGGAGAAGCCGTTCGCCTGGAAGAGTTCTTGATGGCTTCTTCATCGGTTCTTCAACATGCCGGACCTACGGTCGTGGTCGTCCGGACACCTCCGTGGACGGACGCCGACGAACGGTGAGGGAGTCCCGGGGATGAGTGCGCGTCGATGGTTCGGTGGCCGGCTCGTGGTGGTGGGGATGGCCTCAGCGGTGGCGTTGACACTCACCGGCTGCGGTGACGGCGACGGCAAGGACAGCGAGAAGGACGAGGTCGCGTCCGTGCAGGGTGACAAGGCCGGTGCCCAGAACGACAAGGGGGCGACAAGTGAACTCGCCACCTATGTCGAGGGTCAGCGCAAGTGGGTCCAGTGCCTGCGGGACAAGGGCCTCGATGCCCCTGACCCGGACGCCAAGGGCTCGGTGAAGCTCGGAGACGCGAGCAAGTTGAAGAAGGACCCGAAGTTCCTGGCGGCCATGGAGAAGTGCAGCGATCTGAGCCTTGCCGTGCCGGCGGGCGTTGAGAAGGCCCAGCAGGGCAAGTTGAGCAAGAAGGAGATCGAGACCCGCAAGAAGTACTCGAAGTGCATGCAGGACAAGGGCGCTCCCGACTTCCCCGACACCAATGACGACGGTCACACCGAAGAGGTCACCTGGGACCAATCGTCCGCGGGAGCCAAGCGCGCCGCGCGTGAATGCGGCTCGATCATCGGGGTTCCGGCGGACGGCACCTACACGCCCCAGGGCTGATGGGCGAGGACCGTGGATGCCATGACGGACGAGGAACAGCACAGATCGGGCGCGACCGTGGTGGAGCAGCACCCGCGAGGGCGAAGGGGTGTTCGGCGAGGCCGTGGCCCGCTCCTGGTGGGGGTGGCGATCGTGGTGGTCGCCGCGGTGAGCGCGGTGGGGGCTCTGGGTCTGGGTGGGGACGACGAGGTGTCGGAAGGGTCTCCGGGCCGCGGCAGCAAGACGGTGCAGGTGACGCGTTCCACCCTGATCGACCAGACCGAGATCGACGGGCGACTCGGGCACGGGCCCGAGGTGCCCTTCCCGATCAAGGCGCAAGGCACGGTGACCTGGTTGCCCGAGCGTGGCACGAAGGTGGGCCGCGGACAGCCGGTGCTGCGGGTCAACGACCGCCCGGTGACGCTGCTCTACGGCAGCATGCCCATGTACCGCGATCTGGCGGTGCCGTCGGCTGCTGCCCCCGCTGACGACGGCCGAGGGGGCGACGACAGCCGTGGCGCTACCGGCGCCAGCGCCGGTGGTACGTCCGCGGCGGCGGGCAGTGGGAGCACCGGTGGCAGCGGGAGCGCCAGCAGCGGAACCGAAGGGGCATCGGCGAGCGCCGGCACAGGCAGTGGTGGAAACAGCGGGAGTGGGGGCGGCGGGACCAGCGACACCACAGGCAGTGGTGGTCAGGCGGGCGGTGCGAGCGCCGAGAGCGTCACGGCCACCGGCGCCGGACGCCCGGCCACCGCTCCGCGGGAGCGGACAACTCCCCTGCGCGGCATGGACGTCAAACAGTTCGAGACCAATCTGAGCGCCTTGGGGTACTCGGGCTTCACCGTCGACGAGTCGTACTCCGAGCTGACCGCGCAGGCTGTCAAGCGGTGGCAGAAGGACCTCGGCATCCCCCAGACCGGCCGGGTCAGCGCCGGGGACATCGTCTACGGTCCTGGCCCGATCCGCATCGCGGCCACCAGTGTGCGCGTCGGCGGATCGGCCGCGGGCGATCCGGTGAGCTACACCAGCACCTCCCGCATGGTGAGCGTGAACGCGCCCGCCGCCGATACCGAATGGGCCCAGCGAGGCAGTTCGGTGACGGTCGAGCTTCCCGATGGACGGTCGGTCAAGGCGAAGGTGGCCAGTGTGGGCAACGACGCGTCCGCGCCGACCGAGGGTTCGGGAAGTGGTGAGGGAAGCGACGGCGGCACCGGAGCGGCGGGCAGCGGGCCGGCAACCGTGTCCGTGGTGATCACCTTCTCCGACCAGAAGGCCCTGGGCAGGCTGGAGAGCGGGCCGGTCACGGTTCGGTATGTGGTGAAGGAGCGCAAGGGGGTGCTGACCGTTCCGGTTGCCGCGCTCGTGGCCCTCGCCGAAGGGGGCCACGCCCTGGAACTGGCCGCCGACGGAACCGGCAGCGACCGTTTCATCCCCGTCAGGACAGGTCTGTTCGCCGGCGGCAAGGTCGAGGTGACCAGCCCGGCGCTCTCCGAGGGCGCGAAGGTGAGGATTCCGCAGTGACATCAGCGAGCCCGACGAGCCCCTCAGCCGCCCCGCAGACCCGGGAGCCGTCGACAGTCGCGCCCGTGGTCGAGTTCCTCCGGGTCTCCAAGACCTACGCGGGCCAGGTCACGGCCGTCAGCGAGGTCGATCTGGCAATCGGATACGGGGAACTGGTCGCCGTCGTGGGCCACTCCGGATCGGGCAAGTCGACCATGCTGCATCTGATGGGCACGCTCGACCTGCCGTCCTCGGGCCGGGTCACCGTCGACGGCCACCGGATCGACGAGCTGACCGACCGCGAGGTCTCCGCCCTCCGGGCGCAGCGCATCGGTTTCGTGTTCCAGCAGTTCCATCTGGCGGTGGGCGTGCCGGTGCTCGACACGGTCGCCGACGGTCTGCTCTACGCGGGTGTCCCCCTGAGGGAGCGGCGGCGCAGGGCGGCCAAGGCGCTGTCGCGGGTGGGCCTGGACCACCGGATCGGGCATCTCCCCCATCAGCTCTCCGGCGGCGAACGCCAACGGGCCGCGGTCGCGCGAGCAGTGATCGGAGAACCGGCGCTGCTCCTCGCGGACGAGCCCACCGGCAACCTCGACTCGGCATCAGGGGCAGCGGTACTCGAACTGCTGCGGGAGTTGCACACGGCAGGGACCACGGTGGTGGTCATCACCCATGACCGGGAGATGGCCGCGCAGTTGGACCGTAGGGTCGAAATGCGGGACGGTCGGATCGTCGCGGACAGCGGACCCGTGATGGCCCGCCCGGAGACCCAGCGATGAGCCGACGCCGTGGGGCGCCCGTGCTGCGTCCCGCGCGGTTGGGGCCGCCCGACATCATCCGGCTGGGCGGCACCGGGCTGCGCACCCGACCGCTCCGGGTCTTTCTTTCCGCGCTGGGCATCGCCATCGGTGTCGCCGCGATGGTCGCGGTGGTGGGCATCTCCAGCTCCAGCCGGGCCGAGGTCGATCGCGAACTCGACAGCCTGGGCACCAACATGCTCCGCGTCGCCCCCGGTCAGGGCACCGACGGCCAGAAGAAGCCCCTACCGCGGGACACGGTCCCCATGGTCCAGCGCATCGGTCCCGTAGAGCAGGTGGCGGCCACGGGGGCGGTCAAGGATGCCTCCGTGTACCGCAATGAGCACGTCCCGCCGGGCCGGACGAGCAGTGTGGAGGTGGCAGCGGCCGGGCCGGATCTGCTGGCGACGGTCGGCGGCCGGATACACAACGGCCGATGGCTCCGGTCCGCGACCGAGCAGTACCCCGCCGTCGTCCTGGGAGCGCAGGCCGCCCGCAGGCTGGATGTGCACACCCCGGGCACCCGGCTGTGGCTGGGCGGGAAGTGGTTCTCGCTGGTCGGTGTGTTGAAACCGGTGCCGCTCGCGCCGGAGATCGACCAGTCGGCCCTCGTCGGCTGGCGGGCCGCTCAGACGTATCTGGGCTTTGACGGCCACCCTTCCACGGTGTATGTCCGAGCCAGGGACGACAGGGTGAAGACGGTACGGGACGTTCTCGCGTCGACGGCCAACCCGGCGAACCCTGGTGAGGTCCTGGTCTCCCGGCCGTCGGACGCCCTCGCCGCACGGGAGGCGACCGAGTCCGCGCTGACGGGTCTGCTCCTCGGCCTCGGCGGGGTCGCCCTGCTGGTGGGTGGCGTCGGAGTGGGCAACACCATGGTCATCTCGGTACTGGAGCGCCGCCCGGAGATCGGGCTGCGCAGATCGCTGGGCGCCACCAGCGGCCAGATCCGGGGCCAGTTCGTGGCCGAGGCGCTGCTGCTGTCGGCTCTGGGCGGGCTCGGTGGGACGGTGCTGGGTACGGCCATCACCGCGGGATACGCGTATCTGCGCGACTGGCCGACCGAGGTGCCGATGTGGGCCGCGGGCGCCGGCATGGGGGTGACGCTGCTCATCGGCGCGCTCGCCGGGCTCTATCCAGCGGTGCGGGCGGGGCGGCTCGCACCGACGCAGGCACTGGCGGGCACGTGACTCCCTGAACGGTTCGGACCCCGGGGTGGGGGTCCGAACCGTTCAACTGGCCGCCGCGGGGGCGGTTTGGAGACCGTTCGCCGTTCCTGCCACGGCGAGCACAATGGTGAACGAGGTCCCCGCGCCCACCGTGCTCCGCACATCGATGGACCCCCGGTGGTCGGTCACGATCTGGCGGGCGATGGAGAGTCCGAGGCCGCTGCCCCCGGTGGCCCGCCCACGGGAGGCGTCGGCCCGCCAGAAGCGGTCGAAGAGATGGGGGAGGTCGTCGGCGGGAATCCCCTTGCCCGTATCCCTCACCTCGACGATCACCAACTCCCCCTGCGGAACGAGAGCCAGGGTCACGGTGCCACCGGGCGCCGTGGCCCTCAGCGCGTTGCCCACCAGATTGCCCACGACCTGCCGCAACCGATCGGCATCGGCGTGGACATGCACGGGGTGCGTCGCCTCCACGACCAGCACGACCCCCGCGCTCTCGGCCTGGGTCCGCAGGGCGACCCTGCACGTCTCCAGGAGCTCCCGCAGGTCGATGTCCGCACGGTGATAGGTGAGCGCCCCGGCTTCGGCGAGGGCCAGATCCTGGAGGTCGTCCACGATCCGCTGCTGCAGCATCACCTCTTCATGCAGCGAGTCGAAGAGTTCCGAGGTCGGCTCGACGAACCCGTCCTGGAGCGCCTCCAGATAGCCTCGGAGATTGGCCAGCGGGGTACGCAGCTCATGGGCGATGTCGCCGGTGAGTCGGCGCTGTCGCTGCTCCCCGTCCTGGATGGAGATGGCCATGCGGTTGAAGGCCCGCCCCAGTTCGGCGATCTCGTCCTTCCCGGAGGCGGGTACGCGGCGGCTCAGTTCGCCCTCTCCCAGCCTGCGGGCGGCCAGGGTCAGGGCATGGATGGGACGGAGTACGGCCCGGCTCAGCAGCAGCGCACCGAGGATGACAGCGAGCGCCACCCCCGCGGCCACGCCAACGGCCGGCGCGGCGGCGAGGGTCGGCGGGGACTCGTCCAGAACGCCCAGCCGCACTTCGAGCCGCGGTGGCGCGGCGGACACGATCTGTTTCTTGAAGACGCGTTGGAGGCAGGCGTTCAACGGCGTTTCGAACTCGCACTCCGAGACCGCTTCATGGACCCGGTCGGACTCCGGATCGGTCATCTCCCGTGACTTCACACAAGGTGACGAGCTGTGGTCGGAGTTGATCTGGGGAAGGCCGGAACCATCGGGGTGGACGCTCACCCTGGCGCCCGCTCGGGTCAGACAGGCCGCGTAGTGCACGGTGGACCGGTACTCGCCTATCAGACCGACGGTGCGCTTCAACGCAGTGCGCGGTTCGAGCCCTTCAGGGAGGCGGATGTCCGGACGGGAATCGACCAGGACCGGAGGCTGCCGACTCACCTTGCGCGGCTCACGGCCGGCCAGCGCATCGGAGTCGGCAAGGAGCACATCGGACTCCGTGGCGACCCGGATGCGCTGCCCGGTGTCCTTCGCGAGCCCGCTCACCGTGGGCGAGAGACCGTCCCAGGTGCCGTGGACGTACCCGTACTCCCGCAGAGCGCCGGTGATACGGGCGACCTCCTGCTGTCCTGCGGTGACGGACTTCTCCACCTGCCCGGTGGCCTGGCGCCAGGTCAGCCAGGCGGTCGCCGCCGTGGCCACCAGGGCGACGAGCATCAGCAGGCTGACCGCCCGCAGCCGGAAGCTCACCGCGCCGCACCCGAGGGGACGGTCAGACGGTAGCCGCGCCCGTAGACCGTCTCCACATACTGGTGACGGCCCGGCCCCTTCTCCAGTTTCCGCCGCAGATTCATCACATGGGCGTCAACCGTGCGCTCCATGACGTTCTGGTCGAAGCCGAAGACCCTGTCGATGATCTGGGCCCTGGTGAAGACCCGTCCCGGCTCCTCCGCCAGCACGCCCAGGATGGCGAACTCCTTGCCGGTCAGCACCACGGGATCGCCCGCGACCCGCACTTCGAAACGCGCGGGGTCCACCTCCAGCTCGCCGACCCTGAACACGGTGGGACCGGAGCGCCCGGCGGCCTTCGCCCGCCGTAGCAGAGCCCTGACCCTCGCGGTCAGCTCCCTCGGGCTGTAGGGCTTGGTCATGTAGTCATCGGCTCCCAGGTCCAGGCCGAGCAGCATGTCCTCTTCGGTGGTTCTCGCGGTGAGCAGCAGGATGGGGACCTGGGACTCCGTGCGCAGGATGCGACAGACATCGAGGCCGTCGACGTGCGGCATCATCACATCGAGCACGATGAGATCGGGTCGGGTGGAGCGTGCGCGATCGATCGCCGAGCGACCGTCGGCGACGATCTGTACCTCGTTGCCCTCGCGCTCCAGATAGATGCGTATCAACCGTGCCTGCTTGACATCGTCCTCGGCGACGAGGATACGAGGGCTCACAGCGAGGCTCCTTTGAGGCGAGTACCCGAGGTACCTGGAGAGCCTATGCGTTGACGGGCAATCACCGGACTGGTCAGCGCCGTTGAGAGTCAGCGGCAAGTGACCACGGCCGGCTTTCGCCGTCGTGAGCGGGCGACAGCCGCTCTCATTCCCCCCGGAAGCAATTCAGTGCGCACCGGGAACTGTCCCCCCGGTGCGCACTGAGATCAGCTGGAACGATCGTTCACAACGGAACAACCCCGCTCATCGAGGGGTGGTCAGCACGCGTTGAAGCTGCCACCGTCACTCAGCTTGTCGTCGCGAATCCACCCGTAGACGTTGGTGGCGTCGTTCCTGAGGTAGGTCCAGGTCTCGGTGGAACTGACTCTGGTGTAGCAGTGGTAGTCCAGATTGTGGTTCGCGTAGGCCACCCCGGTGACGATACAGCTGGTGGACGAACCGCTTCTCTGATTGGTCCCGTTGCCCGCGGTGCTCTGCCAGGAGGTGCTGTCCTTGTCAGAGGCGCCCGAGCCGCACGGCGCAGATGCCATCGCCGGTGTGGCAAGAGTGAGCGGGAGGGAAATGGCCACTGCGGCAAGTGCCGGCAAAGCTGCCGCAAATCGACGCTTCACGGATTCTCCTAGGGTGGGACTTGACGGCACTGGTCACGCGCACTAATGGATCCGCCGCGCGAACAGTGGCCGCTACATCCGGTGCGATGTGGCGACGTCAAAAACCATGCCGCCGAGGCCATACCGAGGAAAGCATTCCGTTTTCGATGACTCGATAGCGCCGCTCAAGCGGCCAGAAAATAACCTGCCGACCATCTGCACTCCACCCGGGATCGCCCTATCCAGGCAACTCCTGACCTGCGAAAACAAGGCCAGGGAGCCTTTCAGGCCCCTTTGAGTACTTCACCATCCCTAACACGTGATAGCCCTCACCGCCGCACCACCAGGAAGGACTGGTAGCCATACAAGGGAATCAAAGCCCGTTACCCAAACCCTGAAATTCCGTGATAGGCGGATTCACTTGACGCGATACTCAAAGCCGCTGGTCACTTACCTGCATCACGTTGAAATATCACCCGAGAAAAGCCTATCGCCGCCGAAAGGGCGTCGATGCTACCAGCCTCTCAAATGCGTTGTCGAACCTTTTAGTTGGGGCCAGGCAGGCATCACGGGATAGCCTGCGGTTTCAGGCTGGGGCCTTCTCAGCTCGGCAAGGCTTCGGTGCCAGGCGGAAGCGATCAGGCACCATCGCCCGCCATACGCGGCCCGTTCAATCCGACCCTGCGGGTCCGGCGACAGGGCTGCCCAGCCGACGACACAGCGCATCGTTCGCAGGAGACAGAGCACGACCATCCGGTCAGGGTTGCCGGCTCTGGATTCATAAGCCAGTGCCCGCAGCCGGAGCACACTCCCATGAACCTTGTGCTGCTGCCACCAACGTCCGCTTTCCCTTGCGGACATGGGGAATTCCCGTGCGCGAGCGGAAGAGGCCGAGTACTGCCTCTTCCGCGACCGGCTCATCGTCGGTGCCGCGCTGCGCGTCGGCGACGCCTTTTCGATGAGCGGTGCGCGACCCGATCAGTATGCGCATCCGGAACGCGGAGCCCGGCTTCCGCCCGCCCCCCAACGGCCCGAACCGCACAGCTGAGGTCTCCCGCCCACGGCGACCGCACTCCCGTGGACGGGTTACCGGCCCCGGTCCCATCCGGGCCCCCGCACGGATTGCCGGGGCCATTCCAACCCCCGTGCCATTCCAACCCCCGTGCCATTCCAACCCCCGTGCCATTCCAACCCCCGTGCCATTCCAACCCCCGTATGGAGAGCCGCGCCCTGGCGGGACCCGCTACCGGCACACCGCCCAGGCTTGGCCGAACCTGCTTGGAAGGAGGCGATCCGACCCATGTGCGCGGTCATCCGGCCCGTCTGCTCCGGCATCCGCCTCGCCCTGACCTGGGTGCTGCGGCTGTCTTCCCGTCCCGTGGACGCCACCGGCAGGTGCGGCCATCGGGACCCACCCGGCACGGACAGATCCGTCACCAACCGTGGTCATTCGACTGGGGAACTCCCGCTCCACCGCATGTGGTGGAGCGTCTGGCGCCCCTCCGTGGAGAGGATCCGCCTGGTCACCCCAGTGAGGAGAAGTCCGTACGGGCGACATAGGCCGCGTAGTCCGACGGCTCCCGGTTCAGTGCTTCCCGTACCCCGACCGACAGCCGTTCGCTCTCACCCGAGCGGATATGGCCCAGCAGTTCGGCGAAGACTGCGGCGAAGTCAGCGGGAAGGCCTTCTGAGACAGCCTCACGGAGGTACTCCTCCTCCGTCACCGGGACATAGCGCAGGTCAAGCCCCGAGGCCTCGGCGATCGCCGCGATCGCCTCACCGAAGGTCAGGGCGCGTGGGCCGGAGAGTGCGTAGGTGCGGCCCGCATGGCCTTCCTCGGTCAGCGTGGCCGCCGCCACCTCCGCCAGATCGTCGAGGTCGACGAAGGGCTCTCGCCCCTCCCCCACCGGGAGCCGCAGCTCGCCCTTGGCCAAGGCCGCGGTGAACAAGGGGAGTTCGGTGAAGTTCTGCGCGAACCAGGTCGGCCGCAGAATCGTCCACTCCAGGCCGGAGGAGCGTACGACGTTCTCCGTCGCGAGTAGATGGCCGCTGCCATCGTCGATGTCCGCCCACACCCGGGCGGAGAGCAGCACCAGACGCTGGACACCATGCTCGGCGGCCGTCTTCACGAAGGCGCCCAGATCGTCCGCCTCGCTCGGGTCTTCCGAGCCCACCACATAGACCGCGCGCACCCCGGAGAGTGCCGCACTCCAGGTGGTGCGATCCGACCAGTCGAAACGCGTCCGACTCGATCGCGAGGCCACCCGCACGGCGATCCCGCGCCGTTGCAGAACATCGGCGACCCGGCTGCCCGTCTTGCCCGTACCGCCGGTCACCAGAACAGAAGGAGGAGAAGAAGTTGTCATGCAGAACAGTCAATCCGAGTAGAGCGGTACGGAGGATGGCTGAAACTCCCGTTTCGATGTCTGATCGTCTCGAATACCAGATCCCCCCGGATGGCTGAGCGTCTTGGATGTCTGAGCGTCTCCGGTTCTCAACGCCCGCTCCTACACTTCCCCTCATGGACGATGCACTGTCAGGCCTCCTGCACGAGGTGCGGCCCCAGGGTGCGCTGTTCGACCAGTCGGCCCTGAACCCGCCCTGGTCGTTGCGGTTTCTGGAGCGGACGCCCCTCGCCCTGCTCACCATGGTCAGCGGAACGGCCTGGGTGACCCCGGACGGCAGCGAGCCGGTTCCACTGCGGCCCGGGGATATCGTCCTGGTCCGTGGACCGGAGCCGTACACGGTCTCCGACGATCCCGGTACCGCACCCCTGGCACTCGTCCATGAAGGTGACCGCTGTACGACCCCGGACGGGCGGCTCATCCTGGGTGACATGCCGATGTGTTCTCCGGAACGCCAGGAGATCGTGCTGCTGAAGGGCACCTACCAGGTTCGGGGCAGTGTCTCGCAACGGGTACTGGACGCCCTTCCGCCTATCGCCCGGGTGCCCGCCGCCGCTGAGGGTTGCCCGCCGCTGGGGATGATCTCCCTGGAGATAGCGCGGGATGTGCCGGGACGGCAGGTGGTCTTGGACCGGCTGCTCGATCTGCTCCTCGTCACCACCCTGCGGGACTGGTTCGAACGGCCGGAGGCACAGGCGCCCGCCTGGTACCGGGCGCACGGAGATCCCACGGTCGGCCGCGCGCTACGACTGATCCACGGCGATCCGGCACGTCCGTGGACCGTTGCCGCGCTGGCCTCCGAGGCCGGGGCGTCCCGGGCCCGTTTCGCCCAACGATTCAGCGAACTGGTCGGGCAACCACCCATGACCTACCTCACCGAGTGGCGCATCTGCCTGGCCGCCGATCTGCTGGCGCGCACCGACGACACGGTGGAAGCCGTGTCCCGTCAGGTCGGCTACTCGAATGCGTACGCGCTGAGTGTGGCGTTCAAGCGGACCATGGGGATACGGCCGTCGGAGCACCGTGCCATCGCGCGGGCGGGTGAGCTGCCCGTGCTCGCGTCAGCCGCCGGATAGCGCCGCGCCCGCTCGCCCCGGGGGCCGTGGCCCCCGGACTCCTCCGGGCGGTAGCCCGCCCGTCAGCGTGCGAAAAGCCATCTGATCAGCCGCCGCGGGACTCCAGGTCACCTTGCGGTCATGGGGTCGCCGCGGGCGAACGCATCCCATATGCACGGGCTCACTCGGCGGGCTGCGGCCGCGGAGAGTGGCGAAGGAGTGGAGAGATCAGGCGGCCGGGTGATTATCCGATCCTTATTCCCCTCCTACGGGAGTGTCGACTGCGTCCCGTTATGCCTGCTGTTCAGCCTGTCAGGGAATTGCCGGACAAGGCGACCCACAGGAGAAGTCGACGTATGAGAGCAACCCTCGCGCGACTGCGACAACGGTCGTGGACCGCAGGCCTGGCCTGTGCGATCCTCGCCGTCACCGCGCCCGCGCTGGCTCTGGGCCCGGCCATGCTGGCCGGGGCCGCACCAGGCGGTAGCGAGAGAGCCAAGACCACCGTGGTCAAGGCCGCCGCACCGCTGCCGGGCGGACTCGGGCCCTGTATCCCGGGCGACTGCCCCAACCCCTTCCCCCCGATCAGCAACGGCCCCATCGCGGGCCGAGACGCCAACATCAACATTTTCGCCGGCGGGGACTTCCTGGTCCGCGAGCGCGCTGCCGAAGCCGAAGGCAAGGTCGTTGTCCTGGGGAACTTCAACCAGGACAAGTCCGCCGGAGGCGTGTACAACATCGGCATCGTCGGCGTCGGATCGCGGGTGCCACCACCGGCGGGTTCGGACTTCCTGACCACCGGTGGCAATGTCACCGTGGCGGCCGGGGAATCGCTGCTCGCCGACGGCGGAGTCGTACGCCACGCCGGCACGGCCACCGGGACCATCACCGGCACCGTCGTCCAGGACCCCAACGCGGCAGCCCCCTACACCCCACTGCGCGATCAGCTGACCACCGCGAGCCAGTGCTACGCGCGCAATGAGACCGGGCCGCGCCCGGCCACCGGCACCGCCATCAACAGTGGTCTTGAGACCGTGTTCACGGGCAATGGGACCTCGGCGCTCCAGGTCTTCAACGTCGACTTCAACATGAGTACGGCGGGCGGCGGCCAGCAGGGCATTCGCTTCGTCAACATCCCGGCGAACGCCACCATCCTGGTCAACATCATCGGCGCCAACCGCATCATCAACACCTACAGCGGTAGCCCCTTCGACACGGACCCGCTCAACCAGCTCCGGGACCGGCTGCTGTGGAACTTCCCCGACGCCACCAGCGTCGGTCTGCGGGGCACCGGACAGTTCCAGGGCAGTGTGCTGATCGGCAACCAGGCCTCGATGACCACGGTCACGCTGCCCGGTGTGAACGGACGCTTCTTCACCACCGGCTCGGTCACCCACACCAGTGTGGTGGGTGCGGGCGGCGGCCAGGAGTTCCACGCCTACCCCTTCAACGGTGACCTACCGGACTGCACGGTGGTCCCGATGGCCCCCGTCCAGGTGGTGAAGAGGGACAACGAGACTCAGGCACCGCTCGCCGGTGCGACCTTCCAGCTCTGGGAGGAGACCAACGGCGCCGAGGGGCTCCAGACCACCGGCCCCGACCCCGACACCACGGTAGGCGCCCCCTGCACCACCGGCGCTGACGGAGTCTGCTCCCGCACCGTCAACCTGGGCATGTACTACTGGCAGGAGACGGCCCCACCGCCGGGGTACGACCTACCGGCCAACCCCGTCTTCGGTCCACTGCTGCTGGAGGCGGACGATCTGCCCGCCGGGGTCAGCGTCAACGCTGACAACGCCCTGACCCCGGTGACGGGGGAGGTCTCGGTCGAGAAGACGGAGACGGGGACCGGCGTCGAACTCTCGGGCGCGGTCTTCCAGCTCTGGGAGGAGACCAACGGGATTCCCGGCCTCCAGACCAGCGGAGCCGACCCCGACACCGCGATCGGTGACCCCTGCACGACAAACCTGGTCGGCGAGTGCGCCGCGACGGTTGAGGTCGGTACGTACTACTGGCAGGAGACCGCGGCACCGCCCGGGTTTGACCTGCCCGCCAACCCCGTCTTCGGACCGCTGGTACTGACCGTGGAGAACGCGGCGACCGGTGTGAGTGTTGCGGCCGAGAACACCGCCACCGCACCTGTCACCGGTGATGTGACGGTCATCAAGAGCGACTCGGGCACGGGTGACCCGCTCGCGGGCGCCGTCTTCCAGCTGTGGGAGGAGACCAACGGGATTCCCGGCCTCCAGACCAGCGGAGTCACCCCGGACACCACCGTTGGCACCCCCTGCACCACCGGCGCTGACGGTGACTGCACCCGCACGGTGGAAACCGGCACCTACTACTGGCAGGAAACCGCGGCACCGCCCGGCTACGACCTCCCCGCCAACCCCGTCTTCGGACCCCTCGTCCTCACGACGACGAACGCGCCCGTCGGCGTCAGCGTCTTCGCGGAGAACACACCCACCGCGCCCGTCACGGGTGATGTGACGGTCATCAAGGAAGACTCCGGCACGGGCGACCCCCTCGCGGGCGCCGTCTTCCAACTCTGGGAGGAGACCAACGGCGTCCCCGGACTCCAGACCAGCGGCCCCAACCCCGACACCTCACTCGGCACCCCCTGCACCACCGGCGCTGACGGTGACTGCACCCGCACCGTCGAAACCGGCACCTACTACTGGCAGGAAACCGCAGCCCCCGACGGCTACGACCTCCCCGCCAACCCCGTCTTCGGACCCCTCATCCTCACCAACGACAACGCGGCCGACGGAGTCACCGTCACCGCCGAAAACACACCCACCGCACCTGTCACCGGCGATGTGACCGTCATCAAGGAAGACTCAGGCACGGGCGACCCCCTCGCAGGCGCCATCTTCCAACTCTGGGAGGAGACCAACGGCGTCCCCGGACTCCAGACCAGCGGCCCCAACCCCGACACCTCACTCGGCACCCCCTGCACCACCGGCGCCAACGGCCAGTGCACCCGCACCGTCGAAACCGGCACCTACTACTGGCAGGAAACCTCAGCCCCCGACGGCTACGACCTCCCCGCCAACCCCGTCTTCGGACCCCTCATCCTCACCAACGACAACGCGGCAGACGGCGTCACCGTCACCGCCGAAAACACCGCCACCACACCCACCACCGGCGATGTGACCGTCATCAAGGAAGACTCCGAGACCGGCGACCTGCTCTCGGGCGCCATCTTCCAGCTGTGGCAGGAGACCAACGGCGTCCCCGGCCTCCAGACAACCGGAGGCAACCCGGACACCTCGCTCGGTGCTCCCTGCACCACCGGAACTGATGGCGAGTGCACCCGCACGGTGGAAACCGGCACCTACTACTGGCAGGAAACCGCAGCCCCCGACGGCTACGACCTCCCCGCCAACCCCGTCTTCGGACCCCTCATCCTCACCAACGACAACGCGGCCGACGGCGTCACCGTCACCGCGGAGAACACCGCCACCGGGGCCGAGACGGGAACGATCACGCTGCACAAGACCGACGCCAAGAACGGCCGCAACCTGCCCGGTGCGGTCTTCGAACTATGGCGTGAGACCAACAATGTGCCCGGTCTTCAGACCACCGCCACCCTGGGCGTCCCGGCCGACACACTGACCGGCGCCGGTTGCTCCACGGACGACTCGGGTTACTGCGTCTTCGACGATCTGGCGATCGGGACGTACTACCTGCTGGAGACGGACGTGCCCGAGGGTTACGTCCTGCCGGGGAACCCGGTCTTCGGCCCGTATGTCATCACGGCGGAGAACATCGCCGACGGGGTGGAGGTCGACATCGCCAACAAGCGCGATGAGCCCGGCAAGGGCAAGGGAGGAAAGGACAAGCCCAAGGGCTAGTACTGACTTCCGCGACCTCCCTTGAGGGCGCGGGTGGGACCTGACGGTCCTGCCCGCGCCCTCACCGGTTTGGCCCGCCGCCTCGGGCGCCCACGACCAACCGCTGGAACTCTGGGCTCAGGGCCATCACCAGCAGGACCAGAACAACTCGCGAGGGCAACGAGAACCGCATCCAGCGGGTGACCTCACCGAGGGGGGCGAACCGGGGGCCAGAACGTCGAACTCAGACGTGTACGGGGACGGAGCACGGTCACGCGGGACAGAGACCAGCGACACCAGCGGCACCAGCGAATACGCGTGGAAAGACCGCCGTGGTGACCCCCCTGACGGCAGTGGCGGCACTCGCCATCACCCTTGCCGTACCCGGGCCGGCCGCTCTGGCCGCAGGCGCCGGGACGACCCCCTGCACAGCCCGGACGGGACCGTATCAGCGGCAGATGGAGGAGCATCTCCAGCGACCGGTGGACGGAGTGCAGTCGGCGGCCGGCTGCGAGGCCATCCGTACGTTCCAGACGGCCAACGCGATCGAGCCGGCCGAAGGGTACGCGGGGCTCGCCACCTACCGCACGATGGTCGCCGTCGAAGCCCAACAGTTCCCGGACGCCGAGGGGGACTGCCCGGTCCGTAGCTACCGGGTGACCTGCGTGGACCTCGACCGGCGGTTGCTCTGGGTGCAGCGCAACGCGGATGTGGTCCTCCCTCCGGTCCCGATCCGTACGGGCCGCGACAGCGAGGAGACCCGGCTCGGTTGGCACACCGTCTACTGGCCAGCAAGGACCATGTGTCGACGATCTACGACAGTGCGCCGATGCCGTACGCCCAGTTCTTCGACGGTGGGCAGGCCCTGCACGGCCGTCTGGATGATCTGTACGACGGTGGCGGCTCAGCCGGATGCGTCAATCTGCGTCTGGGCGACGCGGAGCGGTTGTGGAACCTGCTGGACGTCGACGACCAGCTCTACATCTGGGGAGCCAAGCCGGGTACGGACGGCTGAGCGGCCAGAGTCCGGCCCACTCAGGAACTCAGGAAAGTGCGCGGCGAGATGAACGGCGAAGACGAACGGCCCAGCAGGAAACGCTACGAAGAAGCCGGGGAAGAGGCCCGGAAGAAGCCAGCAGCAGAAAGCCTGAGCGGAAGTCAGAAGAGAGCGCCTCAGAATTGGGCGGCTCGGGGAGAACGCCCCGGTCAGACCGACTCGGGAAGCGCCTCGAAGGCTGAAGACAAAGCTCGATGTGATCGGTGGGGCCCGCGGGGGCGGGCCCCTACCTGGTGGGCTTGCGACCCGTGATGCCGAGGTGTACCAGCAGTGCGAGGTTCGGCTTGAGCTCGGCCTGCTTGACGCCCCAGGTGGTGAAGCCCTTCTGGTGCGAGGCGACCGCGGCCAGCATCGCCACCAGAGAGCCCGCCATGGCCGCCGGGCTGACGTCCTTGTCCACCCGCCCCTTGGCCTGGAGCTCCTTCACGGAGTCCGTGAGGGAACTGGTGACGGAGTTCAGGATCTTCATACGGATCTTGTAGAACCGCTTGTCACCCTCGGCGGCCCCCAGGTCGATGACCCGCAGGATCGCGTCGTGACGGCGCCAGAAGTCCAGGAAACCCTCGACCAGTTCCTCGGAGGTCCCCCAGGCGGCTTTGCCGACCCAGGCGCGGCCGGAGACCAACGCCGTCAGCCCGGCACCCTCCTTGGCCGTCTCCTCGGCGAGTTCCAGAACCGCACCCTCGACATCGGGGAAGTACTGGTAGAAGGTCGCGGGGGAAGTGCCCGCTTTCCGAGCCACGTCGATGACTTTGACGTCCCGGTACGGTGACGAGCTGAGCATCTCGCTGAGGCAGTCGAGCAGCTTCTGCCGCGTCGCCTGGCCGCGTCGTCCGGCCACTCGGCCGTCGACTGTGCGTACTTGTCCTGTCATGCCGTCAGCTTACCGAGGGGTGATCGAGGCGCGATTCGGCCGACTGCAAATGGGGTGCGACCCCGGTGAGCACCGGGCGGAGGACGAGTGAGCAAATGTTCGATTTATCCGACGGGGCATGCCCGGGATGCCCCATAACGTTGAGTGTGATGAGTGCCACGCCCCCGGTTTGGCGGCAGCCTGGGCGCTCCCTGTAGGTGCATGGCGCAACGGATGGGGACCGCCACCTCCCACACCGCTAGATCGCTTGCCGTACGGCGTCTCGACGATGCCCAAGTCGGTCTGGTGCGTACCGTTTCGCGGCCTCGGATGTCGGCGTGGGAGCGGACGGTACCGGCCCGAACCGGGGGTCCGTGCCCGAATCCGGATGAGACACCCCGATCCGCCCCCGGGTTCGCAACCAACGCTTTCGGCAGGAAGAATCAGGCTGGGCACCGCCACTGAGCGTCTCAGTGGTGAGAGTCTCAGTAACGAAGACGCGGGACGGCGCTGTAATTGACGAGCCCGGTTCGTTCTGGGGCCCGTACGGGGAGGTGGCAGGCAGGTATGGAGCAGCTGACGCAGCACGATCCTAGACGGATCGGTCCGTTCGAGGTGCTGGGCCGGCTCGGGGCCGGCGGCATGGGGCTGGTCTATCTGGCCCGATCGGCGTCCGGCCGTCGAGTGGCGATCAAGACCGTGCGTACCGAACTCGCCGAGGACCAGCTGTTCCGAGTTCGCTTCACCCGCGAGGTGGAGGCGGCCAGAGCGGTCAGCGGCTTCTACACCGCTGCCGTGGTGGACGCCGACCCCCGGGCCGCCGTGCCCTGGCTGGCGACGGCATACGTCCCGGCGCCCTCCCTTGAGGAGATAGTGAATGAGTGCGGCCCCATGCCCGCGCAGGCCGTGCGGTGGCTGGCGGCGGGCATCGCTGAGGCGTTGCAGTCCATCCACGGCGCCGGTCTGGTGCATCGGGACCTCAAGCCGTCCAATGTCCTCGTCGTCGAGGACGGTCCGCGGGTCATTGACTTCGGCATCGCGTCCGGTGTCTCCAACACCCGGCTGACCATGACCAATGTGGCCGTGGGCACACCCGCGTACATGTCCCCCGAGCAAGCCCGGGACTCCCGCAGTGTGACGGGTGCCAGCGATGTGTTCTCGCTCGGCTCCACCCTGGTCTTCGCGGCCACCGGGCACGCACCCTTCCACGGCGCCAACCCCGTCGAGACCGTGTTCATGCTGTTGCGCGAGGGACCGGATCTGGCCGGGCTGCCCGACGAACTACGGCCGCTGATCGATTCGTGTATGCAGCGCGAGGCCACTCGGCGGCCCTCGCCCGAAGACCTTCAGGCCCAGCTCTCCCCCCATCTGTTCGCCAGCGGCAGCGATGACAGCGGAACGGCGTCGGCCTGGCTGCCGGAGCGCGCCACGGCCATGATCGAGCGACGCCGTGGTGGTGGGCGTACCGCCGCACCCGCGCAGCGCCCGCCCCAGCCGCCGCCCATGCCGCCGGGACCTCCGCCGCAGCATCCGGCGCATGACGACTGGGCCGCTCCTCGCTCTCGCGTCGGCGATCCGCGTTCCGGCGGACCGTCGCCCGACACGGCCGGTCCGGTCCGGCTGCCCGGGGTGAAGGTGCCGATCGGCCCCGGTCTGAGGGTCGCCGACACCACTCGGGCCCTGACTCCGGACGCCGGTCCTGCGACCGGTTGGATTCGGCCTCCGGCAGGGGTGAACGGCTCGGCGGTCGTCCCCATGCCCGCCACCGGCCCGCTGCCCGGGCAGTCACCGCTCCCACCGCCCAACCCGCCGCAGGACGGTCCCTCCCACTGGCGGCCCTGGCGCTTTCGGATGTCGAATGACGTCTGGGGCACCCCGGTGGTCCAGGGGGACCTGCTGTACGTCACCTCCTTCGAGGTGCACGCGCTGGATGTGGGCACCGGCCGCCGTCAGTTCAAGACCCGGGACGTGGCGTGGTCGATGGCGGTCAACGACGGCCGTATCCACGCGTCGGACGGGCCCACGCTCTACGCGTTGGACGCCACCAACGGCCAGGAGCGCTGGCGGCTCCAGACCGACGCCTGGGTGTACTCGCTCAGGGCGGACCGGGGCACGGTGCTCACGGGAACGCGAGGCGGCGGGGTTCAGGCGAGGGAAGCGTCGAACGGCGAGAAGTTGTGGGAACTGACCGGAGCACAGACGGATTTCGAGACCGCCGAAGCGGGCCCCGTCATATTCGATGACACGGTCTACGTCTGGAAGGGCGCCCGGCTGAGGGCCCTGGAGGCGCGTACGGGGATCGAGCGCTGGTCCTACCCCATCGGGGACGCGGCCTCCTGCGGGAACGTCCCGGTGCGGGTTCAGCCGGCGCCGGACGGCCAGGTGTACATCTCAGCCGGTACGCGGGTGTTGGCCATCGGCATCGCGGACGGCCGGGTGCGCTGGCACTTCGAGGCCCCCGCGGTCTTCCTCTGCCCGCCGGCCTTCGCGCCGGGGGCAGCGGTGACGGGCGGCGGGGTCTATCTCGCGGACTACCTCGGCACGGTGTACGCACTGGACGCGGCGACCGGCAAGGACCGCTGGCGCATCGCAACGGAGCCTCGGCAGTCGATCGAACCGGTGCTGGTCACCGGGGGGAACGTGCATGTGGGCAGCGGGAGCGCGCTCTACACGCTCGACGCGGTGACCGGCACGCCGATGTGGCGCTTCGCCGCGGGCGGTGAGGTCATCGGCGCTCCGGTGGTGGCGGACGGACGGGTCCACTTCGGCTCGGCGGACCATGTGCTCTACACGCTGGACGCCAGCGGTGGTCAACTGCGCTGGAAGCTGGCGACCGGCGGCGAGATCACCGGCTCCCCCGCCGTACGCGGTGGCGTGGTGTACGCCTGTAGCAAGGACCGCTGTGTGTACGCACTGGATGCGGTGAAGGGGACGGCAACAGGGCGGGGACGTTGACATAGCGGGGGAGGCCGGTACCAGGGGGCCGGTGGGGTACGACTGCCAGGGGCGGGGCTCCCGATGGCGATGAAACAGCGGCCGGCGTAGCGTCGAACGCGGCGGCCGCCGTCCGGAAGCCCCTTCCGCGGCCGGTACGACGGCCGTCCCGCCCTCCTGGCAGCCCCCGCCTCGATCGGGCCCCGACCTCGCGGCGGACTCCCACTCCGGTAGGCGGCACACGACGGCCAGAACACCAGGGCAGAGGGCAGGGCCTGCTCCCGGCCCCATCACCGGTCACCGGTCACGGGTCACGGGTCACGGGTCACCCGTGATCGTCGGGTGGGATGAGCCTCTCCACCAGAGAAGTGATCAGGTCCGCCGCCTGCTCCGGTGGAAACACGTCCGGCAGGGTCAGCCGCTCCAGTACCAACCAGTTGGTCGCCAAGTAGATCATCCTGATCGCGTCGGGGTCACCGGGCAGTCCCGACGCCACATGCACCGCGATGTTCGCTTCCACATCGTTGCTGACCCGTTCCGTCAGCAGCGCCCGCAACTTCGGACGCCGGGTCGCCTCCAGCCGAAGCTCCAGCAGTGCGAGATAGCCGGTGCGGAAGGCCGCAACCCGGTCCACCACCTCCCGTACCAGTTCGGCCGTACGCTCCCGAGTGGCCGGGCCGCGGACCAGATCGGCCATCGCCTCCTCGTCGGGGGTCAGCCGCTCATAGATCCGCCCCCCTGCCTGGTTGAGCAGGTCGTCACGGTTGGCGAAGTAGTTGGAGGCCGTCCCCTTGGGTACGGCCGCCTCGATGTCGACCGCGCGGAACGTCAGCCCACGGGCCCCTTCACGAGCCAGCACCTCGATCGCGCCATCGACCAGAGCGGCACGCCGAGCCAGGTTCTGCCGCATGCGTCGATCCCTTCCGCCGCCGGATCGGGCACCCGGTACGACCGGTTAACCACTATAGGCGGAGTGGTGTTCACTGAGAGGATGGACAAGGACAAGCGCGATGGGGGCGACGACTTCCGCGCCCTCCTCCACACCCAGCGGGTCTGGGACACGGCCCTCCCCACCTTCGACACCACCGAGGCTCCCAACGCTCCGCTCCCGCTGTTTCGCCAGTGGTTCGCCCAGGCCGTCGCAGCCGGGCAACCAGAGCCCCACACCGTGAGCCTGGCCACGGTCGACGAGCAGGGCCGACCGGACGTACGCACGGTGACGCTGCATGACGCGGACGCGCGGGGGTGGTACTTCGCCTCCCACACCACCAGCGCCAAGGGTCGCCAACTCGCGGCCCGTCCGGAGGCCGCCCTGGGGTTCTACTGGGCAACACAGGGGCGCCAGGTCCGCGTCCGGGGCCCGGTCAGCCCTGCCAGCGCCTCGGAGAGCCAGGCCGACCTGCACGCCCGCTCCACAGGAGCCCTGGCGGCCGCGCTCACCGGCCACCAGAGCGAGGTGCTCCCCTCACTGCCAGAGCTCACCCGAGCCTCCGAATCCGCCTGGGCCCAGGCCCGCACCAGCCCCAACACCCCGGTGCCGACCTGGACCCGCTACGCGCTGAGGCCCCGGGAGGTGGAGTTCTTTCAGGGGGACGCGGAGAGGCGGCATGTACGGCTGCGGTATCGGGTGGGGGCTGAAGGGGGGTGGGTGAGGGAGTTGCTCTGGCCCTGAGAGTCCTCACCCTTGACGGGTGCCGCCCAGGAGGCTTGTGTCCCGGGGTGCCTGGGGTCCCTGGGGCCCTGAGTACATGGGCTGTACGTCCCTGTCTTGGGTGTCCTCACCTGGGGTGGAGGGTTCCGTCCTCAAGCGCCGGACGGGCTGAGGTTGCCCCTTGGCGGGGTGCTTTGTCTGCGTGGGGCTGCTGGTGGTCGAGGTCTTGGGCTTCCCAGCCTGAGGGGTCTTGTCCTGTGGTGGTTGGGGGGTGCTATCGGGGGTGACTCCTCAGCGTCGACGGCCCGAAGCACCTTTGATCCGGCATGCGGGTCTTGCCGTCGATCGCTTCCGGGGACACCCCCTGCGCGCCCCCATCCGACACCTGCATCCCCCCAGGCCCCCGCCCTGCTGAGGAACAAGGGGGACCCTGGGTGCCTCCCCTCCCCAGCACGGTTCTCCTTGCCCCCGGGTAGCTGTCCTGTAGGAGCCTCATGGGTCAGCCGGCTCCATCGAGGTGCTCCCCTGCGTCGTTTCGCGTGCCTTGACAGGCAGTCAGTTCGGTTGCCCGAGGGCAACCCGCGCAAAAGGCGCGAAGAGAAGGGCAGAAGATCTAGGAGAGTTGGGTACAGAACGCACAAGAACCTTACCTGCGTGATCAATTCGCAACCGATTTCCATCTTGACTGAGACCCAGCGGGTGAGGTGGCGATTACGCTCACGACTCATGGCCGGTGAAAAGGGCAAGCGCAAGGTCATCGACCTCACGGACGAACGCCCCGTCTATATCGTCGGTGGTGGCCCGGGCGGGCTGGCCGCCGCGGCTGCTTTGCGGGCACGCGGTGTGCGGGCCGTGGTGCTGGAGAAGTCCGATGCCGTTGGTGCGTCCTGGCGGGGTCACTACGACCGGCTGCATCTGCACACCACACGTCGACTGTCGGGCCTACCAGGGCTTTCGATGCCACGGTCCTTCGGCCGATGGGTGTCCCGGGACAATGTGGTGCGGTATCTGGAGAAGTACGCCGAGTTCCATGAGCTGGAGATAGTGACCGGCGTCGAGGTCACCCATATCGAGGCGGCGGGCTCCGATTGGCTGTTGCACGCCACGGGTGGGCGCCGGTTGACCGGGCGGGCCGTGGTGGTCGCCACCGGCTACAACCACACCCCCGAGTTGCCCGAATGGCCCGGCCAGGACGCGTACACCGGCGAGTTGCTCCACGCGGGCCAGTACCGCGCTCCCGACCCCTACCAGGGCAAGGACGTGCTGGTGGTCGGGGCGGGCAACACCGGTGCGGAGATCGCGGTCGATCTGGCGGCGGGCGGCGCCTCCCGGGTCCGGCTCGCGATCCGCACTCCCCCGCACATCGTCCGCCGCTCGACACTGGGGTGGCCGACCCAGCGGACCGGGGTGCTGGCACGGAGGTTCCCCGCCTTCGTGGTGGACCCCGCCGCGCGCGTCCTGTCCCGTATCTCCGTTCCCGACCTGACCGCTCATGGACTGCGGCGGCCGGACAAGGGCCTCTACAGGCGGGCGAAGGAAGGTGCGATCCCGGTGCAGGACGTCGGGTTGGTCGCGGCGGTGCGCAAGGGCGCGGTCGAACCGGTAGCGGCGCTCGCCTCCTTCGAAGGCGACCAGGTCGTGCTGGCCGACGGCAGCCGGATCTCCCCCGACACGGTGATCGCGGCCACCGGCTACCGGCGGTCGCTGGAAGGGCTGATCGGCCATCTCGAAGTGCTGGACTCCCGCGGTACACCGGTGACACGCGGCGGCCGTGCCCCCAAGCACGCGCCGGGGCTGTACTTCACCGGCTTCACCAACCCGATCAGTGGGATGCTCCGCGAAATGGCGATCGACGCCCGCAAGATAGCGCGGGCCCTGTCGTAGCGCTGCTCGTCCGCTCCTGACGGGGCCAGCCGGAGCAGTCCGCCACACGTGGGCTCCGAGCACCTTCCCCTCAGCGGCTCGGGTACTTCGCCTGCCCGCTCGAAACCCGGCCGTCGCGCCTCGATCGCCGTACCCGCGGGTGTCCTTGATGTCATCGGCGCCCCCGCCGCACCCCCGTTCTGGGGCGCGGTGATCCATGCGACGGGTGGTCAGGAGCGAGACACCGGGGCTGAGCTGATCCAGCCCCGGATCAGCCCCACATCAACTCGTGTATACCATCCGGGGCTTGTGTGGCGAAAACTCCTGAGGAATTCCTGTTCCTGAGGTTTGGGACGCGGATATGCTGCCGTCGCGATTTCGGACCCCGTCTGATCGCCATCAGTTCGCCCCCTGAGCCGCCCCTGGACGGGCAGGCAGTCAGGGGCCGCTGATGACAGCGCTGACGCGCATCCCCTGGCCCGCTCGTCCGCGGTCCTTCGTTCCAATCGCTAGCTGCCCTACTCACCCTCGCTTCGGAGGCCCCGTGACCACCATCCACCAACTCAGCGACGGTTCGGACCCCATGCCGCCGCCCGGTTGCCCGGCCCATGGCATGGGGTCTGGCCAGGACGTCAGCAGACTGCGGCGGCTGTACGGGCCCGAGATCGAGGCTGACCCCACGCAGATGTACGAGGAGCTGCGCAGGGAGCACGGGCCGGTGGCGCCGATCCTGCTGCATGGCGACATACCCGCCTGGGTGGTGCTCGGTCACCGCGAGAACCTTGAGGTGATGCGTACGCCTTCGTTGTTCTCCCGGGACTCCCGCCGCTGGTCCGCGTTCCGTGAGGGGAAGATCGGCCCCGACTCACCGCTGATGCCCATGGTGGGCTGGCAGCCGCTGTGCGTCTTCGCCGACGGCGATGAGCACACCCGGCTGCGGCAGGCCGTTATCGACGGTCTCGACCAGTTCGATCGGCACGGTGTCCGACGCTATGTCACCCGCTACACGGATCAGTTGGTCGACGCGTTCGCGGCGACGGGCCGCGCGGATCTGGTCCATGACTACGCGGAGCAGCTTCCGATGCTGGTGATGACCCAGCTGCTGGGGATGCCGTCCGCCGGGGACGGCCCCGATCTGGTGGAGCCGACCCTGGATCTGATGCGTGGCTCCGAGACGGCGCTCGCCAGCAATGACGTGGTCACCAAGACCCTGCGGGACCTGGTCCAGCGGAAGAAGGCCAAGCCCGGGCGCGATCTGGCGTCCCGGCTGATCGCCCATGAGTCGCAGCTCACCGATGACGAGATCGTGGAGCATCTGCGCCTGGTACTGGTCGCGGCCCACGAGGGCACGGTGAATCTGATCGCCAACACGCTCCGGTTGGTGCTGACCGACCCTCGGTTCCGGGCCAGCCTCTCCGGTGGCCAGATGACGCTCCCAGACGCCCTGGAGCAGGTCATGTGGGACACCCCGCCGATCGCCATGGTTCCGGGCCGCTGGGCCACCGGGGACACCGTCATCGGTGGGCAGCAGATCAAGGAGGGCGATCTGCTGGTGCTGGGGCTCGCCCCGGGCAATACCGATCCGGCCATCCGTCCCGATCTCTCCGCGCCGGTCCACGGCAACCGCTCGCACCTCGCCTTCAGCAGCGGCCCGCACGAATGCCCCGGCAAGGACATCGGCCGTGCCATCGCCGACACCGGGATCGACCGGCTGCTGACCCTGCTCAAGGGGGTCCAGCTCGCCGTGCCCGAGGACGAGCTCACCACCGATGGGGCCTGGCTGACTCGGCGCGTGGCCAATCTGCCGGTGCAGTTCACTCCTTGGCGCACCGATGAGGACGGCGCTGTGACCACGACTCCTGCGGTGTCCCAGCCGCTGCCCGCCACCGCTCCGCTCTCCGCTGGGCCCGCTGGCTCCACCGCGGAGCCGGCCCGCCGACCGTGGTGGAAGTCGTTGGTCTTCTGGCGGTAGGGGCGCGGCTCCTCAGGCGCCCGAGGAGTCGCCGCGCGTCCTCGCTCCCCCGAGGAAGGGCCCCAGCAGGCCCAGGCGGGGGCCAAGGGAGCGAGGACGTCGGCCATCGACACCCGCATCGGCAGCGCAGGCAGAGGCCCCATTGGAATGGCCGGGAACCGTCTGTACTATGCGACATAGTTGATCGCTACAGCTACCCCTTCCCGACTACGTCGCCCGCACCGGACCGCTGAGACCCTGGCGGCCCGGACTTGCACATGCCTGTCTGAAAGGACATGTCGGTGTCAGCTGAGTTGACGGCCATTCCCCGCGCCCCCGGGGCACTCCCCCTCTTGGGACACACCCTCAAGCTCATGCGGGGGCCCCTCGCCTTTATGAGGTCCCTGCGTGAGACCGGCGAATTCGTCCGGGTCGACATCGGCACGCTGCCCGTGTGCTTCGCCACCAGCCCCGCCCTGGTCAACGAGGTCACGGTGGGCAAGGCCCGCAGCTTTGAGAAGGGTCGGCTGTTCCAGCGCGTACGCCCCCTGGTGGGCAATGGACTCGCGACGGCGGACGGTGAGACCCATCGCCGACACCGTCGGCTGATGCAGCCCATGTTCCACCGGCAGCAGATCGCCGGCTATGTGGAGGTCATGGGGAGGAACGCGGACGCGCTGGCGAACTCCTGGACCGCCGGGCAGCGCATCGAGGTTCATCGGGAGGTCACCTCGCTGACCATCCGGACGCTCGCGGAGACCTTGTTCTCCACCCAGATCGGCCAGCAGGCCGTATCGACGGTCAGCCGAGAACTACCGGTCGTCATGCGGAACATGCTGATGCGCACCGCCTCCCCCAAGCTCCTCGACGGGCTTCCGCTCTGGCGTTCCTTCGATCGGGCCACCACCAATATGCGCTCGGTCATCGACCGGCTGGTGGTCGAGACCCGAAGATCGGGGCAGAGCGACCAGCCCGATCTGCTGTCGGTACTGCTGGCGGCCCGGGACGCGGACACCGGCGAGGCCCTCACCGACGAAGAGGTGCGCGATGAACTGGTCACCATCCTCTTCGCCGGCAGCGAGACCACCGCCTCGGTGCTCAGTTGGGCACTCCACCACCTTTCGCAGCACCCCGAGATAGCGAAGGCGGCAGTGGCCGAAATCGAGGAGGTCACCGAGGGGAAGAGCGTCGCCTTCGCCGACATTCCGCAACTCTCGCTGGTCAAACGGGTACTCGATGAATCACTGCGACTGCACGGTGTCGTCCTGTTGATGCGCCGGGCCCTGGAGCCCGTGGAGATCGGTGGCTTTCGGATACCGGCCGGCACCGAGGTGGCCTTCAGCCTCTACGCCCTGCACCGGGACCCGGAGATCTATCCCCAACCGGATGTCTTCGATCCTGATCGCTGGCTTCCGGAACGACGGGCGGAACTCCCTCGGGACGCCGTCGTCCCCTTCGGCTCCGGCAACCGCAAGTGCATCGGAGACGCGTTCGCCTGGACCCAGGCCACGGTGGCGCTCGCGACGATCCTGCGGCGCTGGCGGCTGCACGCGACGGGCGACCACACCCCACGCGAGGTGCTGGCCGCCATGGCCAACCCCGACCGGGTTCCCATGACCGTCCACCCCCGGGTCGGTCCGTGACCTCCATCCAGACGGACGGTACGGGCCGGTCACCCGGCCCGTACCGCCTTGTCGCGCGGCACCTCCTGACCGGGCGATGGCGCGTTGGTTCGGGGACGGCGAATCACCAGGGCCATCAGGGCGGCTACCGCGCACAGGGCTCCGGCGGCGTACCAGACCACGTCGTACGAGCCGAACGCATCCCGCGCCACACCGCCGGCGAACGCCACGATGCCCGCGCCCACCTGGTGTGAGGCGAGCACCCAACCGAAGACGATGGCGCTGTCGTCGCCGTAGTGCTCCCGGCAGAGCGCGATCGTCGGCGGCACGGTGGCCACCCAGTCCAGCCCGTAGAAGACGATGAAGAAGATCATCGGCGGCTGCACGGTCGGGGCCAGCAGCATCGGGAGGAAGAGCAGGCTGATGCCCCGCAGCGCGTAGTAGAGGGCCAGGAGCCGCCGGGCGTCGTAGCGGTCGGTGAACCAGCCCGACGCGATGGTGCCCACCACGTCGAAGACACCGATCACCGCCAGCAGCGAGGCCGCGGCCGTGATCGCCATGCCATGGTCGTGGGCGGCCGGTACGAAGTGGGTCTTCACCAGGCCGTTGGTGGACGCGCCACAGATCGCGAAGGTGCCGGCCAGCAGCCAGAAGGGGCCGGTACGGGCCGCCCGGAACAACACCATGACCGCGCGCCGGGCGGCGCCGGGCACCGGATCGGGCTTGGGCGTGAAGCTCTCGGCCCCGTACGGTGTGGTCCCGATGTCCGCGGGGTGGTCGCGCAGCAGCAGCCAGACGAAGGGGACCACGGCGAGCGCCGAGAGGGCGACGGTGATGGCCGCCGGTCGCCAGCCGTGCTCTTCCACCAGCCAGGCCAGCAGCGGGAGGAACACCAACTGCCCCGAGGCGCCGGCGGCGGTGAGGATTCCGGTGACCAGACCACGCCGTTTGACGAACCAGCGGTTGGTGACGGTCGCGGCGAAGGCCAATGCCATCGAGCCGCTGCCCAGACCGACGAGAACGCCCCAGTAGAGGACCAGTTGCCAGGCCGCCGTCATCACCACCGTCAGCGCGGCCCCGGTGGCGATGACGGTGAGGGCGACGGCGACCACCCGGCGTATCCCGAAGCGGTCCATCAGCGCCGCGGCGAAGGGAGCGGTCAGCCCGTAGAGCGCGAGGTTGACCGAGACGGCGAAGCCGATGGTCCCGCGCGACCAGCCGAACTCATCGTGCAAAGGGTCGATCAGCAGACCGGGCAGCGAGGCGAAACCGGCTGCGCCGATGATCGTCACAAAGGCGACAGCGGCGACGAACCAGGCGCGGTGGATTCGGGGCGATGGGGGCAGGGGTGCGGTCACCCCCTCAGCATCCGTACGGAGATCAACCACAGCGAGTGGCCCGAAGGACAGCATTCGCTAGGATCGGGCCAGTGGGGAGTTGGACGGATTCGATGGAACGAGGCCCTGACAGGGCGGGAGGCGGAACGGTGGATGGCACTCAAACCGCATCGCGTGGTCGTCCTCGCGCTTCCGTTGGCCATACCGTTCGAACTGAGCATCCCGCACCGAATATTCGGCCGTGCCTTCTCCACCACCGGTGAAACGCTCTACGAGGTCACCACCTGCACCCCCGTCCCCGGCAGGGTCCCCACCCAGGCCGATTTCGACCTCCATGTGGCCACGGGCCCGGAAGCGTTGGAAACCGCCGACACCGTGATCGTCCCCGCCGCCTATGAGCCCTCGACCCTCTTCGGTGAGGGCCGGCTCCCGGACGACCTCGCGGCGCTCTTCGCCCGCATTCGCCCCGGCGCCCGTATCGCGTCGATCTGCACCGGCAGCTTCTTCCTCGCTGCCGCCGGCCTCCTCGACGGCAGACCCGCCACCACCCACTGGGCCTGGACGGACCGGTTCCAGCAGCTCTTTCCCGCCGTGAAGGTGGACCCCGATGTGCTGTACGTGGACGACGGCGATGTGCTGACCTCGGCGGGGGTGGCCGCCGGTATCGATCTCTGCGTCCATCTCGTCCGGCGGGACCATGGCTCAGCCGTGGCCAATGACACGGCCCGCCGCAGCGTGGTACCACCGCATCGGTACGGCGGGCAGGCGCAGTATGTGCTTCGACCCGTACCCGAGATCCAGACGGCCACCACCTCAGCCGCCCGCGACTGGGCACTGGAGCGGTTGCACGAGCCGGTTCAGCTGCGGGACCTGGCGGAGCGGGAGTTGATGAGCGTACGCACCTTCACCCGCCGCTTCCGGGCCGAGATGGGGGTCAGCCCCGGCCAGTGGCTCACCCAGCAGCGAGTGGAGCGCGCCCGTCAGCTGCTGGAGTCAACCGACCGCTCGGTGGACCTGGTCGCACGGGACTGCGGCTTCGGTACGGCCCAATCGCTGCGGCAGCACTTCCAGTCGGCGCTGGGTGTGGCGCCGACCGTCTATCGCCGTACGTTTCGCACACACGGCTCACCCTGCTGAAGCCCGGCGCACCGCGGTAGGTCGCGGATGGCCGCCGAGCCAGGACTTGGGCATCGGCCCTTGGCCACCCGGTGCCGCACCCCAGCGCCTGCGGGACATCCAGTGCGCCGAAGTCCCACCATGACGTGCTGGGCCGCCCCCGTCGAGCAGTACCGACGGGGGCAACCTGCCAGCACAACCAGGCGCTATCTCCGAGCCGTGGCGAGCCTACGGGCGACCACGCGCCCGTAGGCGACTTCCGGCACCCCTCGGTCGACCTCGCACCAGATGGATTTGCCGGAGCCCTCCGGCTTCCAGCCCCATCGATCCGCGAGCCCGTCCACCAGTTCCAGTCCACGCCCGTTGGTGTCATCACCTTCGGCATGACGTGGTCGGGGCGGTCTGGCGCAGTTGTCGGCCACTTCGACCCTTACGGTCCCGGCCTCGGCCACTCCGGCGCCAAAGAGCATCCGCAGCACGGCGGGACAGCCCGTATGGACCACCGCATTGGTGACCAGCTCGGAAATCAACAGGATCAAGGTGTCGGCCAGCGGCTCATCGGCCCCTATCCCGGAGCCCACGAGCCGCGACCTGGCCCATCTCCGCGCTCGTCCCACCTCCGCGGGATCTGGTCCGACCTCCAACTGAACCTGGAGCACCTGCACCGCTCACACCATCCGAACCGGCGGACACGCCTCGCGCCTCGACTGGGTCATCGACCTCGACCAGGTCACTGAAAGTGACTCCCTTGCGAGACAGCATGGTTGACGTACAGTCACCGCAACAAGCGCTTCGGGCATATTCCAGCGGGAAGGAGTACCCGTACTGGACACTGTGCGACGCACGTTGCGGGGAGTCGAACAGACGCTCGCGGCCTGGTGGTCCAGGAGAATCGATCCGACTCGCATCTCACGGAGCGTACCGGAGGCAAGCCCTCCTCATGGGCCGTGTCGGGAGGCCTAAGGACACAACCCGATATCAACGCAGTGTCACCCAAGCCACGATGGCACCACTGACCGTCATCCTCCTCGTACGCAACCGGTCACCACTTCATCGCGTACATGCCACCCCGTTGATCCGCCTCACGCGTCTCCTGAATCCTGTACTTCTGTGGCGTCCAAGCCCCTACCCAGGCACGTTCCAGCAGCAGCCGGGGCCGCGGGCCGCGGGTGAACCCCGGTTTCGGTTCGGTTGGAGGCGGTCGCGGACATCGCGGAGAGCGGCGTGAACCGTCAGCGGCCCGGCCCCGGCCAGTTGTCGCCATCTCTGCGGAACCCGCCGCGGCAGGACCGCCGAAGGACGCCAACTCCGTCCGTATGAGCTGCCGGGCATCCCTACGCTTGACGGCGGGGAGGGTCCGCCGGGCGTGGCGTGATGGGAGAGAGGGGGAAAACTCGGGCCTCTGCACGCAGGGGCCGCCCCCTACCGGGTTCCCAGAACCGCTCAGGCGTGGCCGCGTGGCCGCGCGGTCCCGGGACGAGGTGCCTGGAAGGCCCTCAAGTCCTGGCCGCGGCAGCGGTTCGGGCGCGTACCCGGCGGCGAAGGCGTTCGCCTTCGATGTGCGTCGATGATCCGCACCGGCCCAGGCGACACTGAGCCGGTACGGCTGACCCTCAGGCCCTACCCCGAGGTCAGGGGTGCTCTGGGGTCACGTAGTAGCCCGCGAAGGCGGAGAGGATCTCCTCCTCGGTGATCCGGCCGTCGCCGTCGGAGTCCAGCCCCCGCACCACCTCCTCCGCCAGGGAAGCGTCCACGCCCAGCACCTTCAGCACCCGCTCGGCCGCCGAGCGCGTCACTCCGTCCCCATCCTCGTCGGCGACCGTGATCACCGCCCGGAGGAACGGGCGGGCGATCTCCGCGAAGCGCTGCGGGTTGTCCCGCAGCCGCTTCACCGCGCCGGTGATGAACTCCTGGCGGCTCACCCGCTGGTCGCCATCGACGTCAGCGATGCCCGCCATGCCCTGCCAGAAGGCCTCCGCGCCGTTGTAGAGGGCCTGGCCCTTGTCGGAGCGTGGGGTCGTGGAGAACTCGGCGAGGAGCCTGGCGGCTGCCCCGCTGAAGTCCTCGCGGTCGATAAAGCCGTTGCCGTCCTGATCGAAGGCGGCGAAACGAGACGCGATCTTGCGCTCGTACTCTGCGCTGTCCATGCGGGGAGAGTACGGCCCCGAAAGGCGGAAGGGTGCAAGTACCCGTCAAATTAACCGGAGCTCATATTCGAGCGCGCCGCTCCCCGCTCAGTTCCCAGCTCAGGCGGAGAGGGGCTCCGCTTCGCCACTGGATGCGGAAGGCGTCGTGGCCCCCGTAGCGCCGGCCGGCAGCGTCTTGGCCGCCGGCTTCACGGGCGGGGACGTCGCCGACAGCGTCGACTCATGGACATCGAAGAGCCGACGCACACCCAGCGCGCCGAGCACCCGATGCACATGCGAGGGCTCAACGGAGCCCACCGGGCCGCGCACCGGCAGCACCAGCCGCAGTCTGCCCCCGCACGAGTGCAGCAGCCGACGAGCGGCGATCAGCACCCCGACGCCGCTGGAGTCGCAGAACCGCACTTCCGAGAGGTCCAGCACCACATGCCGACGGCCCGCGGCCACCGCCTCATGCACCTGCTGACGGACCATGTGCGAGGAGCCCAGATCCAACTCGCCGCTGATGCGCAGCACGGACCATCCACCTCGACGGGCCTCGTCCACCTTCAGCGTCACTGCCAGCAACCTCCGCCTGCGCCCTGGTGCCCGGTCGGACCCGCTATGGGGACTTGCAACGGGCCTCGATACGAAACGCGGCGCGGAGCCGATACGGAACCCGATACAGAATCCGCGCTTCTGGCCCGCCTTCCCCGTCAGCCAGGCATAAAACCCTTCACGGGTGGCAGGTTTCTCGCAGGACCGGAGGCTCTTTACCACCTCGCCCCTCTCTTAGGGGCGCACTTGGGGCAAAGCGGCGTGCTCCAGGGACACCCGCATTACATTCGAAAGGGGACGACACCGGCCGTCGAGCGGCGACCGTGCGTTTCCACCGACGCTGGCCGGCACAGGAGCAGAGCACAGGGGAAGGCTTTGGGGGCCGTATGGCAAAGGACACACCACTGCGCTGGGACCGCAAGATGCAGCAGCGGCTGGCCCGTGGGGAGGCCGCGGCACTGGGCGAGCTGTACGACAAGTTCGCCTCGCTCGTGCATATGTTGGCCCATCGTGTGCTCAACGACGAGGGCGCCGCTGATCTGGTGACCCGTGAAGTCTTCGGCTACATCTGGGAGAATCCGGATGCCTACGATCCCAAGCAGGGCTCCCTGCGCTCCTGGGTGGCCAAACTCACCAACAGCCAGGCCCTGCACCGCCTGCGGCTGGCCGAGGCGGCGGCCATAGCCACGGGCGAGAGCTCGGCCGATGAGCTGGAGCAGAAGGTGCGCCGAGCGGCCGCCGCCGCCCGCGCCGACTACATCGTCAGTTCCATGCCCGCGCCGCTGCGCGCCGCGCTGGAACTGGCGTACTTCCAGCGGCGCGACTACCGCCAGACCGCGGCCGACCTCGGAGTGACCGAGGACGAAGCGCGGCGCCGGCTGCGGCTGGGGCTGCAACTCCTGTCCTCCGCGCACACCCGGCCGTTGGAGGGCTCGTCCCCGCCCGGTTACGGGCGTTCGCTGTGAACGGCCCGCACGGCGAGGGGCCGGGAGAGCCCGGGGGTTCCCAGGACCGGGAGGGAATACAGGGCATGCCGCGCATCCCGGCCCCTCGGCGGGCCGCGGACGACCTCGATCCGCTGCCTCGGCACCCGCGTCGAACACCTCCACCCCAGGCTCCTGGGCCGGACCCCGGGCAGCCCGAGCCCGCTGGCCCCATGGGCCATCCCGAAGCATTAGAACCTCCCGACCCCCACGCGCGGCCGGAGCGTCCCGAGCCACCCGAGCACACCGACCGAGCCACCATCCCGCCCGAGGCCGATATGTCCCCAGTACCTGGCAGCGGCGCCGGGACCCCGTCCCACAGCGTCCTGAAATCCCTTCTCGGTGCCTGGGCGCTGGCGGCCTGTTCCCCGGATGAGACCGCGGCCGTCGAGGACCACCTCGGCGAGTGCGCTCCCTGTGCGGAGGAAGCGCTGCGGTTGCGGGACGCCGTCGGTCTGCTGCACCCCGGCCGTGACCTCGATCTCGATCCACTGCTGCGATTTCGGGTGCTGGAGAACTGCCTCGGCCGTAGACCCGCTCGCATTCCGGTACCGGATTGGGCCACCCCCTACGACGCGGAGGCCGCGCGACTCGACGCCCTGCTCAGGGATTTCGGCGAGTCCGAGTGGAACGCACCGGTACGACTCAGGTGGTTCGACGGCATCGACCCCGCTCAGCGCAAGACGACGGTGGCCGGAGTGATCGGCCATCTGCTGACGGTCGACGGGTTGGTGGCCATGGCCTTGGGCCTCGATGATCCACTCGGGCCGAACGCGCCGATCTCTCCCACCGAGCGCACCGAGAGATTCTGGCGGGCCGAGTCCCAACTGGCCACGGACGAGGTGCACGGCCCCTGGCGGGACCAGAGCCACGCCCTGGTCCGTACCGTTTCCTTCGCGGGCCGCGGGGTCTCTGAGCTCTCGGTCTCCTACGGGGAGTTCTCGCTCCCGCTCCGCGACTCCCTCCTGGACCGCGCCTTCGAGTGCTGGTTGCACGCCGATGACATCGCGGGCGCGGTGGCCTATCCCTACGCGCCACCGCGCGGGTCCCATCTCCGCCAGATGATCGACCTCGCGGCTCGACAGCTACCCGCGGTGCTGGCGAACCGGCGCCGACACGGTCTGGCCTCGCCGGCGAAGCATCTGGTTGCGGCGGGATCTCCGGGCCGTTCGCTGCACCTGGAGGTGGAGGGTGCGGGCGGTGGCGACTGGTACATCGCGCTCGACTCGCCCGCCGCCGTGGGTTCACCCGATCACTCGGTGGCGCAAGTGGCTCTGGATGGAGTGGAATTCTGCAAACTGGTCGCCGGCCATGTGTCGCCGAAGGAGGCAGCGGCCGGTCAGGACGGCGACCGCGAGGCGATCAACGAGGTCCTGTTCGCCGCCGCGTCGCTGGGCAGGCTCTGACGGTGGACGTCAGGCGATCCCTCCCCGGCCGCCAGGCCCGCCCTGCAGCCACACCCGGGAGCCGCGCGGACCACTGAGCCGGGCCGGGCGTATGGCGCCCCGTCCGAAGCCGGCCCTTGACCACCGCCCTGAGTCGCGGTCCCCCGCGGCCGAGCCGGTGATGATCGTACGGCTCAGGCGAAGACGACCGTACGACGGCCGTTCAACAGAATCCGGTGCTCGGCGTGCCACTTCACGGCCCGGGCCAGCGCCTGGCACTCCACGTCCCGGCCCACCGCCACCAGCTGCTCCGGGGTCACCCCATGGCCCACCCGCTCGACCTCCTGCTCGATGATCGGGCCCTCATCGAGGTCGGCGGTCACATAGTGGGCCGTCGCACCGATCAGCTTCACTCCCCGCGCATGCGCCTGGTGGTAGGGCTTGGCGCCCTTGAAGCTCGGCAGGAAGGAGTGGTGAATGTTGATGATCCGGCCGTTGAGCTGCTTGCAGAGATCATCCGAGAGCACCTGCATATAGCGGGCGAGCACCACCAGTTCGACGTTCTCCGTCCGCACCAGCTCCAGCAGCTGGGCCTCGGCCTCCGCCTTGTTCTCCTTGGTGACCGGAATGTGCTGGAAGGGGATGCCGTACGAGCCGACCAGCTCGGCGAACTCATCGTGGTTGGAGACCACGGCCGCGATCTCGACCGGTAGGGCGCCGATCCGGGCCCGGAAGAGGAGATCATTGAGGCAGTGGCCGAATTTGCTCACCATGAGGATGATCCGCATCGGCTCATCGGCGAGATGGATCTGCCAGTCCATCTGGAAGGAGTCGCCGACGGCGGCAAAGCTGGCGCGCAGTTTCTCCACGGTCACCGGGGCCTCGGCGGAGAAGTGGACCCGCATGAAGAACAGACCCGTGTCCTGGTCCCCGAACTGCTGGCTGTCCTCGATATTGCAGCCAGTGATGAAGAGATAGCTCGACACGGCATGCACAATGCCCTTTTTGTCCGGGCAGGAGAGCGTCAGGACGTACTGGTCGGTCATCCTCGTAGGGTGCCATACCGACGGCCCGACACCGGATTCCGTCCGTTAAGCGGAACGAGTCATGATCCGCAGCACATCCAGTGACCGCGGCGGCACATCCGGCTCATCACCGTCGTTGGTCGCCAGCTGCACATGAGCCTCACGGCAGGCGTGCACGGCTTCCGGCCAGCCGTGGTGCTCCATATACGCGGACACATGGGCATCCGCACCAACCTGGTGCATCACCCGAAGCACCCGCAACACGGCGGCATCGACCAGCGCGGCTTCATTCGCATCACGGAAGATCGTGCCGATGTATTTGTCGGCGGACCAGTTGTCGAGCCAGGTGTCTTCGACGAGCCGGTAGACGGCATCGGTCACATCGCCGTACCCCTCCTGGCCTATCAGCCAGGCCTCCCGGTGGAAGACGGGGTCCGAGAGCATATGCAGCGCCGAGCGCACATTGGTACGCCAGCGCCACCAGGGCATGTCATTGAGCGGCATACCGCCCATGGTGGAGGAGCGACGGCCGCGACGGGAAGGGGGGACCGAACCTTGCTGCACACCCTCGATCGTACGGTCCCCCGGCATTCGAGCCGCACACGCCCTCCCCAGCCCCTCCCCAGCCCCTCACCTGACCGTCATCGGCCCTCTTGCGCCCCGGTCCCGTCGTTCTCCGAATGGCGGAAACCCGACGGCTGATGACCGGTAGGCGATGCCCTCGCCTCTCCGCCTCCCGCACGGCCCCCATCGGCCGCCCCGGAGCTCGCACTCACGCGCTCGATCGCGGTGTACGGGTACGGGTGGCCACGGGCGGGCCCGCACCCCCGCCGCACCGGATGCACGAGCGGATGCCTGAGGGATGCGGGAGGACGCCGTCGACGGCCGTGGCTTCCCCGGACCGCCGAACCGGAGAACGGCCTTCAGACGGCGCTGAGGCGACTGCTGGTGGGGCGGTGAGCCGACTCCGTAGAGGTGGGCCGCACCCCGCGGGCGGCCAGCAGCAGCTACGCGGCCGTCCAGCGCCAGAGACCGGTCACGGCCTTGTCCATGACCAGAGCGGCCGGATCCTCAGAGCAGCCAGAGCAGCCCGTGATCAGAGTTGTTCGCTACGGCGTTCGGTCAGGCCGTGGCGAGCCGCGATCGGGTTCCAGAGCCCGGCCGCCTCCTTCTTGGCCTTGGTCGCCTCACCGCTGGCCCGATTGCCCTGGCCCGCCCTCTTGCTGCCGCGCGCCTGACCGTCTCGGCACCCGTTCTTGCCCTTGACCTGCTGCGCCCAGGCCGCGTAGTGATCGTCCGCGGCGGCGGACGCCTTCCAGGCGCTGGTGAGCGACTGGGTCAACTCGCCGTGCTTCGGCAGCCGGTCAACCGTGAGCTTCTGCAGCCGATCCACCAGACCGCGCCGCTGGTCGGCCGCGCCGCGCAGATCGGTGGCCGCCTGGTCCAGGTTCTTGCACTCCCGGATGTTGGCCACCGACTGGATCACCACGGCACGACTGTCATTGCTGTCGGCGAGCAGGGTGTCGAGCGCCTTGGCCTGACGTTCCGCGGGGTCGGCGGCGGCGGCCTTCGGGGAGTTGGCCGTGCTCGGAGTGGGCGAGGTGGCAGCCGCGTTCGTACCGGGTCCGGGATCGGGCTTGCCGTCGTCTTCACCGCCGAATATCAGCGCACTCGCTCCGAGCCCCAGCACCGCGCAGCCGACGATCACGGCGATGGCCACCACGGGCACCGGGAACGATGAGCCCCTGCGGGGCCCCGAGCCGCCCTGACGACGACGGCTCGGCGGCGGTGGTGTCTGGGGCGGCACTCCTTGGGCCCGGGGCGGTTGCTGGGCAGCACCCACGGCCGCGCTGGTACGGAAGAGGTTGTCGAACTCGGCGGGCGGCGGGCGGTCACCTGGCGCACCGGGCCGGATGCCGTAGGGCGCGCTGGTGGGAGCGTCCGGGATGGGCGGCGGGTACTGGGTGGCCGGCTCCTGGGGCCCCACGGAGTTCGCCGGACCCTGCGGGGCCGCGAAACCCTCCGGCGGAAGGGCGCCGGGTGCGACGGGCGGAAGGTAGGCGGTCGCGTCGGCGCCCTGCGGGGCCGACTGCACCGGCGGGAGATACGCGGTCGCGTCCGAGCTACCGGGCGCACCGGCCGCGGGCTGCACCGGCGGGATCATCCGCGTCGCGTCCATACCGCCCGAAGACCCAGCGGGCACCGGCGGAATGTACTGCGTCGCATCCGAGCTACCGGGAGCCCCGGCGCCCGCTCCGGAGTGCGCTACGGCGCCCTGCGGGGCCGGCTGCACCGGCGGGAGATACGCGGTCGCGTCCGCGCTACCGGGCGCACCGGCCGCGGGCTGCACCGGCGGAATGTACTGCGTCGCGTCGAAGGCGTTCGGAGTGTGCGGGTAGGCCGGCTGGGCGGGTGGCGCCCCATAGGGCAGGGCGCCGGGCGGCACTTCGTCCGGCAGCGGCTGGGACCGCGTTCCATACGGAGCCCCGCCGCTTGGCCCCCCGTAGGAGGTCGCGCCGACGCCCGGCCCATGTTCCGCTTCGGCACCCGACCGCGGTGTCGGGGGCAACTCGGCTGATCGGGCCGGTGCTTGGTACTGCGGCGCGGGGGGCTGCTGATACTGCGGACCCCAGGGCTCTCCCCAGGGCTGCCCGCTCGCTGGGGCCGTCCGGCCGTCCGTCTCCCCAGGTGTCCAAGGGCCGGAGCCGTCGGCGGGCAGGACGACACCTTCCCTCGCGGGCTGGGTATCAGGATGTCGCTCTTCACCCTGTCCGCTGTGTGTCACCAGGACTCCTACCTGTGGGCCTACGGAACCGTCGGGTCACGCTACCGGGTGCCCTCAGGTGCCCTGCGCACACATGTGCGGCAGCGGGGCAACGACCCTGCATAAGCCACCTGAGGACCAGCGGGCTGTGACCGCAGTCACAACCGGACCCGCCCCACCCAGGCCCATCGCGCCTGGGTGCGGCGTCGCCCACAGCCCGCAGCGCCTACCCCACCTGTCTCATTGACCCCACCAGCCCTGTCGGCCCCAGCCGAGACGAAGCCTTCGCTAGGCCGCCTGCAACTCCAATCGCGCCCCGAACTCCCGGACCGCCGGCTCGTCCTCGTACGGCTGCAACCGCAACTGGAGATCTTCCAGATACTCCGCGCCCCGAGTGGAGCGCAACTGCCCCAGCAGTTCCACCGCCTGGGTGCCCGTATGGCAGGCCTGCTCCACCTCACGCTGCTGCACCTGGGCCGTCGCCAGGAGGACAAGACCGATGGCCCGGCGCCGCGCCCGAGACTCCGGATGGCCCTCAAGGGACTGCGCGGCATGGTGCTCGGCAGCCTCCGCTTGACCCAAATCCCGGTAGCAGTGGGCGAGTTCGTCTGCCAGATAGGCGCGGTCGAAATGGGAGATCCAACCAGGGTCGTCCCCATCCTCCGGTTCGGCTCGCTCCAGAGCGGCGAGGGCCCTGCCCGCCACCGTATGGCAGGTGTGCGCGTCACCCAGCAGCGCGTGCCCGCGCGCCTCGGCGGCGAGGAACATCGCCTCGGCCCGTGGAGTCACCCGCCCGCGAGCGCCTTCCTGGGCGGCGCGCGCCAGTTGGGCGATCTCGCGCGGATTGCCCAACTGGGCCGCGAGATGGCTCATGGAAGCGGCCAGGACATAGCCGCCGTATCCACGGTCCCCAGCGGCCTGCGCCAGACGTAGTGCCTGGATGTAGTACCGCTGGGCCAGCCCGGGTTGGCCGGTGTCCACTGCCATATAGCCGGCGAGTTCGGTCAGTCGGGCGACCGCGCCGAACAACTCCCGGCCGACCGCGTCCCGGTAGGAGCCCGAAAGTAAGCCGGAGACAACGGAGTTGAGGTAGTGAACGACGACCGGGCGGACATGTCCGCTGCCGAAGCGGTGGTCGAGTTCGGTGAGGGCGAGCGTCATCGCGCGTACCGCTTCGACGTCCGATGGGCCGACGCGAGCGCCCGCGGTACGCGCCACTTGGCTGTCCGCCCCGGTGATCAGCCAGTCGCGGCTCGGCTCCACGAGTGCGGAAGCCGCCACCGTGGCCCCGGAGAGGAAGTCACGGCGGCCCACATCGCTGCGCCACAGTTCGCATACCTGCTCGATAGCACCGAGGACGGTCGGCGAGAACTGTAAGCCGACTCCGGATGCGAGGTTCTTCCCATTGGCCATACCGATCTCATCGATCGTGACCGTACGTCCCAGTTTGCGCCCAAGTGCCTCGGCGATGACGCCGGGTGCACGTCCGCGCGGCTGCTGTCCCCGCAGCCAGCGGGCGACTGATGTCTTGTCGTAGCGAAGGTCGAGTCCGCGCTCCGCGCCGACCATGTTGACGCGGCGAGCGAGCCCGGCGTTGGAACACCCGGCTTCCTGAATGAGCGCCTGCAGCCGTTCGTTCGGCTGTCGGGCGACGAGAGGCCTGGCTGCCATGAGTAACCCCCTGAGGCCACGATCCACAGAGGGATCACTGCCCGGCTGATTTACGGAGAATGCAGACTTCCGCGGCTTGGTCTGTTTTTTCCAGAAGTCCCGGCGGATTTCCGGAAGACGCCGACTATGCTTCTGGCGCGGCCAGAGACGGCGTGTCGCCCCCCTATGTATCAGTGGGTACCCGCCCCGGTGGCCGGTCCGCACGCGCGCCCCCGTCCGTGCATCCATGCGCCCCGTATGCGGGATCATGATCTTGGGCGTCCCGTAGGACGCCCGTAACCCTAGGTGACAGCGGAAGTTGAGTGGTGCGTGGAAGAGACCATGGGAGTTGCAGAGGCCGTACAGATCCCCCAGCAGAGAGGTGAACAGCTGCTGGACCATGCCGTGCGATACGCGGAAGAGCGGCACTGGGACGTGTTTCCCGGTACCTGGCTGGAGTCGGACGACGGCAGAGTGCGCTGCTCCTGCGAACAGTCCGATTGCGCGGCGCCCGGGGCGCACGCGGCTCGCCCGGACTGGGCGAGCCAGGCCACGGGAAGCGCGACCGCCGCGCGCCGGATGTGGGGCATGAACCCCAAGGCTTCGATCCTGCTCCCCACCGGCCGCACCTTCGACGCCCTCGACCTTCCCGAGTCGGCCGGCTTCTTGGCGCTGGCCAGGCTGGAGCGGATGGACCTGCCGCTCGGCCCGGTGACGTGCACCCCCGACCGCCGGATGCTCTTCTTCGTCCTGCCGGGCGGCGCGCAGAAGGTGCCCGACCTGGTACGCGGTCTCGGCTGGGCACCGACGTCCATCGACCTGATCGGCCGGGGCGAGGGCCACTACGTGGCGGCACCGCCGACTCGGGTCGGCGCACAGGGCGCGGTGCAGTGGGCCCGTCGCCCCACGCCCGCGAACCGCTGGCTGCCGGATGCGGAAGAGCTGATCAGTCCGCTGGCCTATGCCTGCGGACGGGAGGCCGTTGCCGCCCGCACCCGTGGGGCTTAGCTGACGCTTACATAAGGTGGACCCGTACGGACGCGAACATAAATACGACGCGTAGAAGAAACGGGACACCGAAAGGCGGGCACCATGCCGGACGACCGGGCGATGGGAGCCGTGGAGGCGGACGGAGCACACACAGCACCGTCCGCTGTTCGCGTCGAGGGCCTGTGGAAGCGGTTCGGGCAGCAGATCGCCGTATCCGGCATCGATCTCACGCTGCCCGCAGGGAAGTTCATCGGACTGGTCGGGCCCAACGGCGCCGGAAAGACCACCACACTCTCGATGATCACCGGGCTGCTCCGCCCCGACCAGGGGCGCATCGAGGTCGCGGGACACGATGTCTGGCGCGACCCCATCGCCGTCAAGGCGAGGATCGGCGTGCTGCCGGAGGGGCTACGGCTCTTCGAACGACTGTCCGGGCGGGAGCTGTTGGCCTACAGCGGGCGGCTACGCGGTCTCCCCGGGGCAGAGGTGGACAAGCGGGCCACCCAGCTCCTGGACGTACTCGATCTGGCCGGCGCCCAGCACAAACTGGTCGTCGACTACTCCACCGGCATGCGTAAGAAGATCGGTCTGGCCGCGGCCCTGCTGCACAACCCCGAAGTGCTCTTCCTCGACGAGCCGTTCGAGGGCGTCGACCCCGTCTCCGCCCAGACCATCCGCGCGGTCCTTGAGCGGTACACGGCCTCCGGGGCGACCGTCGTCTTCTCCAGCCATGTGATGGAACTCGTGGAGTCGCTCTGCGACTGGGTCGCGGTGATGGCCGCGGGCCAGATCCGGGCCCAGGGCCCGCTCGCCGACGTACGCGGCGGCGCGCCGAGCCTTCAGCACGCGTTCTTGGAACTGGTCGGAGCGAACAACCGGGACACCGGGGAGTCCCTGGACTGGCTCGGCGGGGGCGGTGCGCGGTGAGCGGGGCACAGAACCCACCGTCGCCAGAAGCGGCCATCCCCCCGCAGTCGGCGCTGACCGCCCCCTCCGAGTCCACCGGCGGTGGACGGCCTACGGCCGAGGTGAGTGCTCGACGGCTGGCCGGCATCTTCGTACGGCTCAAGCTGTCGCTGCTGCGCAATGGACTGCGTCAGTCCTCGGCGCGCACCACCGTCTTCGTCATCTCGCTGGTCTTCGCCCTACTGATCGCGACCGGCCAGCTCCTGGGACTGGTGCTGCTCCGGGGCAACGAGCACGCCATGACGGTGGCCGTGCTGCTGACGGCGGTGCTGGCGCTCGGCTGGGCGGTGATGCCGCTGTTCTTCCCCAGCGGTGACGAGACCCTGGACCCGACCCGGCTGGTGATGCTGCCGCTGCGCCCGCGCCCCCTGGTCTTCGCCCTGCTCACCGCGTCGATGGTGGGCATCGGTCCACTGTTCTCGCTCTGTCTGGTGCTCGGCGCGGTTCTCGCGCTCGCACACGGCGGCTTCGCCCTCGCGCTCTCGGTGATCGCGCTACCGCTGGCCCTGCTGGTGTGTGTGGCCCTGGCCCGAGCCGTCGCGGCCGGCAACATCCGGCTGCTGACCTCACGCAGGGGCCGCGATCTCGCCGTGCTCAGCGGACTGGTGATCGCCATCGGCCTCCAACTGGTGAACTTCGGCGCCCAGAGCCTGAGCAACGCGGGCGGACTGTCGGCGCTGGAGCCGGTGGCCGACGTCGTACGGTGGGTCCCGCCCGCTTCGGCGATCGGCGCGATCGACTCCGCCAGCGATGGTTCCTACGGTGTCGCCCTCGCCCAGCTCGCCCTGAGCGTCGCGGCGCTCCACGCCCTGCTCTGGTCCTGGGCGCGCAGCCTGAACGCCCTGATGACCACACCCGACGGTTCCACCCTGGCGGCGGCCTCGACCTCGTCACGCGAGGGCGCGTCGGCCGGAATGCACCGACTGCTGCCCGAGAGCCGTACGGGCGCGGTGATGCAGCGCAGCCTGCGCTATGTGTGGCGGGACCCCAAGACCAAGATGGCCTGGGTGTCGGCGCTTGCGATCGGTCTGATCGTGCCGCTGCTCAATGCGCTGCAAGGCACCGGGTCGGTCTATCTCGCCTGTTTCGCGGCGGGGATGCTGGGCGTCCAGATGTACAACCAGTTCGGGCAGGACACCTCGGCCTTCTGGATGGTGGCGCAGACCATCTCCACCGCCAAGGACGCCTACGCGGAGCTCTGGGCGCGGGCGCTGGCCCTGCTGGTGGTCACCCTTCCGTACACCGTCCTGGTCACCGTGGTCGTGGCGGCGGTCCTGGACGACTGGGAGACGCTGCCCTCGGCGCTGGGGCTCTCCATCGCCATCCTGGGCGCCTTGCTGGCCACGGGCGCGGTGGCCTCGGTTCGCTTCCCCTACTCGATCCCGCAGGACAGCGCGTACAAGAACGCCGCGCCCGGGCAGGGGGGCATCGCCTGGATCTCGATCTTCGGCGGAATGCTGGTCGCGGCGGTGCTCTGCGCTCCGATGATCGTCGCGACGATCTGGCTCCACACGACGGACCGGCACGGGGACCTCTGGCTGCTGCTGCCAGCCGGTGCCACCTACGGGCTGTTGATCGGCTGGGCAGGGGTCCGGCTGGCTGCGCCGGGGATGGCCAGTCGGCTGCCGGAGATCCTGACAGCGGTCAGCAAGGGCTGACCCCCTCGCGTACGAGGACCAGTCCAGGGCCCGTGGTCGAGCGAACCGCTCGACCACGGGCCCTTTCCGCCGCGGAACCCGCGCTCGGGGACGGGCCTCAGGCCGACCGGAGGAGTCCCCGAGGCGGGGCCGTATCCCACGCCGAGGCTCCGGCCCTCCCCCACCCCAGGACCATCCCCCGGGGCCATCCCGACGCCGGGCACCTACTGGTCGACCCCCGGAGCGACCGACCCGGCGATGGAATGCCTCACCGACCCCTGAGACCAGCCTCTGCCAGCCGGGCGCGGCTGGAAACGGGTGATCTTCCGCCGATGAACATGCCATCACCCTTCGCATACGAGAGACTCCCCAGCGCAATCACCCTCGGAAGTGAAGGAGCTTCATCCATGCGTCGAACGCGCGGCATGATCGCCGTGACCGCCGCTGTGCTGCTGAGCGGGGCGGCCACCAGCACGGCCTCGGCCACGCAGCCCACGAGCGCCAGCGGCCTCTACGCCCCCTCCGCGCTGGTGCTCACCATCGCCAAGGGCACATCGACCGCGACCGCCACAGTCGAACGCGCCGTCACCCTGAGCTGCGCGCCTACGGCCGGCGGCACCCATCCGGCCTCCGTCGCCGCCTGCGGTGAGCTGGATTCGGTGGACGGGGAGTTCACGGAGCTGCCGTCGGCCCTTGCGTACACCACCTGTACCCGCCAGTGGGACCCGGTCACGGCCGCCGCCCACGGGGTGTGGCGAGGCCAGCGGATCGCCTGGTCGGCGACGTACAACAACGGCTGCGAGATGGTGGCGAGCCTCGGTGGAGGGTCGATCTTCGCGTTCTGATCGAACCCCGGCTCAGCCGATGTTCCGGGAAGCGGGCAGCGCCTCCCCACAGAACACACAGACGAAGTCGCCCTCCCGCACGATGTTGGTCTCCCGGCACCCAGCGCAGCGCCGGAAGGTGATCTCGTGGGTGAAGCCCTCCGGGCGGCCGATCCCGATCCGGTCCAGCGCCTCGGCGATCGCGGCCCAGGACCGGGGATCGGGGCAGCAGCCGGTTGACTGATTGCTGATCTCCCTGACCACACCAGCCCAGACCACACCAGCCCCGACCGCCCCGGCCGAGCCCGCCCCGGCTGAGCCCGCCTCGGCCGGGGCCGCTGGGACCGGGACCCGGTGGTGAACGCGATCGGCCCGCTCGATGTGACGCGGCCGGGGCGGCGGGAACGTCCGGCGACTGTCGCGGCGGGTGAAGGCGATCTCGCCCGCGCCCAGGACCGGGCCGCCCCCGGCACAGGCGACATGCTCGCTGCGGCGTGGTGCGAGCCGCGGCCAGCCGGCTGGATCGACGACACAGGTGAACGGCTCGCTGAGCTCCGCCTCCGACCGGTGATTGATCCACCGCTCACAGTCGGCCGCGGTACGGATCGCCTCGCCCGCGCTCCGGGGGTGGACAGCGGCCAGGATGCCGGCCGGGCCCACGTACCGGTAACGCGCCATCAGCCCTCCTGTGCACGGACACCGTCGAGGAAGGGCTCGATCGCCTCCCGCCACCCCTCCGGCTGGTCGTAGTGGATCAGATGGCCGGCATCCGGGACCTCCGCGTACTTCCCCCGCGGGAGCACCCGGACCATTTCCTGCGCCTCCGCCCTGCCCAGCTTGCCGTCCACGCCCCGGACCACCAGCGTGGGGCACTCCACCAGGGCGAGATCCTCCCAGTGCGCGTCATGGACCCATGCCTCGCGCGACTTGAGCATCTGCCGTCGGGAGAACACCGGACGCCAACCGTCCGCCCGTTCGGCCATCACCTCCGCGTAGAACTCGCCCCGGGAGGCACTCGGCTGCTCCATGGTCGGATCGTCCTCACCGAACCACTTGCGCACATCAGCGAGTGTCGCGAAGGGCACGGGCCAGGCACGGAACCACTCATCCCATTCCCGCTGTGAGGCGGCGCCCAGGGCCGATGCCCGCATATCGCAGATGATCAGGGCTCTGACCAGGTCAGGACGCCTTGTCGCCACCTGCCACGCGGTGAGCGCGCCCATCGCATGGCCGATCAGCACCACCGGGGCGAGGCCCAGTTGCTCGATCGCGGCCTCGGCGTCAGCCGCGTACGCCTCGCGGGTGTAGGGCCCTTCCGCCGGCTTGTCGCTCCGCCCGTGGCCCCGCTGGTCGAGCGCGATCGCCCGATGGCGCTCGGTGAGCCAGCGTGCGGTGGAGGCCCAGTGGGAGGCCCGTCCCATCAGTCCGTGCAGCAGGAGAACGCCTGGCGCGGGCTCGGGCTCATCGCCACCCTGAGCATCGCCACCCCCCTTCGGCGGGTCCGCGTACTCCCATGCAGCCAGCCGTACTCCGTCGGCTCCGGTCACGTCGATGCGCCGCACCATGTGCCCGGCACCCCCTTCTGTCCCCTGGTGTCCTGCTCGGCTGCCCACCCGCAGCTTATCGAACTCACATTCGAAAACACGGTTCTGACGTGTAACACCCCTCGTTCGAGTGACCACCCTCCAGGATTGACTGCCGCCGCCGAGGGGAGATCTTCTGCGGGAGGCGGGCCGCTCGGGGAAGACGGTCCGAGGGGATTGACCCTGGGAGCTCGGGGCTCCGGGTCAACACAGGGGAGGACAGGCCCCGGCGCCCTTGGGCGCCGGGGCTCTCCCTTGTACAGGAATTCCCCTGCCCGACCCGCCACTTCGACCACACCCGGGCCTCCGACCGTCTCAGCGACCCCACCCCAGAGCGCCATCTCGACCCCTCAGCACCTATCCGCCGCTCCGTTTCCTGGGTGCCCGCCCACTCCCCCCGCGTCCTGGCACCGGCCCGACATGCCGGGCGTTCGTCAAGAAAATGTCCGGCCCATGGGCTGATATGCACCCGCCAGTCGATTCCGCCGCCCATCGGCAACCGTCGGACGCCGTCCGGCAGGCCGCCCCTGCCCATCACTCGCTCGGGCAACTCGGACCGATCGAGTCGTCCGGACCGCCGAGGCCGCTCAGGACAGTGCCCGAGCTGGCGTACAGAACGTCCTCGACCATCGATACGACCGCGGGGGCAACGGAAAGTAGAGCGCTCTCCGAGTAGGAGGAGGCGCTCAGAGACTTCGGACCACGGGGTGATGGGTGCGGAGACTTCGGAGCGCTCATGGCGCTCGCGAGCGCGGTTCCGCAGGCGCGGGACACGCGTAGACCGGCTCCGGGGGGTGAGGACTTGCCGACTGCGCTGTTCGGTACGCGGGGCGTACGACGGGCGCATCACCCTGATCCCTCCCCGGCCTGGGGTCATATGCCTCAAGCTCAGCCTGGCACGCGATTCGCCCGGGCGTTGCCATTCCGGGCGGAAAACGTTTTCAGTGATGCCGATGGGCACGTTGGGACGCACGCCCCCCGGCGCACCGGATACGCGGGGCGGGACCCTCAGCAGGGTCCCGTTCCCCGCGTCCTACTGCTTGGCCACAAAGACGTGCGAGGCCACATCGGCCTCCAGCTCCGCCGCCTCACCGCTGCTGCCGACCAGGACCCCGCCGGCCGATTCCGTCACGCTGACCACCGAACCGGGCTGTACGCCGGCCCGCCGGAGTGTGTACATCAGCTGGGCGTCGGTCTGGATCGGCTCACCGATCCTGCGGACGACCACGGTCTTCCCCTCGACCCCGGGGTCGAGCTCGGCCAGCGAGACCATGTTGTCGTCCAGGAAGGGATGGGCCTCCGCCTTCTCGCCCAGCTCTTCAAGGCCGGGAATCGGATTGCCGTAGGGGGATTCGGTGGGGTGGCGCAGCAGCTCCAGCACCCGCCGCTCCACCGCCTCGCTCATGACGTGCTCCCAGCGGCAGGCCTCGGCGTGCACCTGCTCCCACTCCAGCCCGATGACGTCCACGAGCAGGCATTCGGCCAACCGGTGCTTGCGCATCACGCGCGTCGCCAGTCGCCTGCCCTCCTCGGTCAGCTCCAGATGACGGTCTCCCGCCACCGTCACCAAGCCGTCCCGCTCCATACGGGCAACGGTCTGGCTCACTGTGGGACCGCTCTGGTCAAGCCGCTCCGCGATACGCGCGCGCATAGGAACCACACCTTCCTCTTCCAGCTCGAGGATGGTGCGGAGATACATCTCCGTGGTGTCGATCAGTCCGGACATACGTGCCCCTCGATGAAATCGTGCGCTGCGGCCCCGACTCAATTCTTACGCATCACACCGACAACCGTGCCGCGCCGGAGAAAGCCGCTACCTCAGGCCGTATTGACAGGGCAATGGTTCAGACCTCAACGTGATCCGCGGCACGGGATATTCCCGGCCCGCTCCATGTTCCATACGTACCCGGGTACGCGTGTTTCGCATAGCGTTCCCACACACCCCGAAAGGGCTCGGCGATGAGCGAGAGCAAGCTGGCCGGTCGGTTCTTCGACGCTTCGATCGGTCTGCTGCAACGCGTACGGGACGAGGAGGCGGAGAACATCGCCGCCGCGGGGGCGGCGATAGCAGACACCGTAACCTCCGGAGGGCGGTTGTTCGCCTTCGGCGCGGGCCACTCTTCGCTCGCCGCCCAGGATGTCGTCTATCGCGCGGGCGGCTTCGCCCTGATGAATCTGCTCGCCGTTCCCGGTGTGGTGGGGGTGGACGTCATGCCCGCGACCCTCGGTTCGGCTCTGGAACGGGTGGAGGGGCTCGCCGGTTCGGTGCTTGACACCGGCCCGCTGAAGAGCGGCGACCTGCTGGTGGTCATCTCCCTCTCGGGACGGAACACCCTGCCCGTCGAGATGGCGCTGAAGGCCCAGGCGCTGGGGATCAAGGTCATCGGCGTGACGTCGGTGGCGTACGCCGAGGCCACCAGTGCCAGGAACGCGTCGGGCACCTTCCTCAAGGACCACTGCGACATCGTCCTCGATTCGAAGATCGCTGTCGGGGACGCCGAACTGACCCACGACGGGATCGAGGCGCCTTTCGCCCCGGCCTCGACCGTGGTGACCAGTGCGCTGATGCAGGCGATGATGGCGGCCGCGGCCGAGCAACTGGTGGAGCGCGGGATCGAGCCGCCGCTGCTGCGGTCGGGGAATGTGGACGGCGGCCATGAGTGGAACACCCGGGTGATGACGGAGTACGCCGACCGGATCTTCTACCGCCGCTAGCTCCTCGCTCCACCCGCGGTGTCCTCGCTCCGGCCGCGAGGAGCCAAGCTGGCCCCGCGATCCGACGGGGCCAGCGGCGTGTCCGCGGTGGGGTTCGCCGTGGACACCCCCTGTCCACGGCCCCTTCGGTAGGTGCCCTGGCGCCCCCATGGGTGTCTCGCCGGCCCGATCCACCCGTCGGCGGTTCCGGCGCCCGTACCGCTGGGGGCTCGGACTCGGTGGGCCCGGGCGGGGTCGCCGCCCGGCCCGGAACGCCTCCGGGCCGTGTACGCGGCCCTGCCGTAGCCGTGCAGCCGCCAGAGCGCCCACTCACCGCCCCGTACGGGGCTGATGGCCCGCTTCCCCGTAGCAAGGAGGGGCAGGGGCGCCATCGGCCGCTGGGGGAGTGCTAGCGGGCCGTCACGGCCGCCAGGTCCAGTGCCGTCGCGGTCAGGGACGACATGCTCTCGGCGTATACGGCGTCCGGCCGTTCGAACGCGGGCCGGGAGGGACCGCGCAGAAAGGTGATCACGCCCAGCGTCCGGCCCCTGCTCCGGAGCACCGTGCAGAGCGCATGCGCCATGTCCCGCGGCCAGCGCCGGTCCCGGGGCCATTTCGCCCGCTCCGCCGCGGAGGCCGCGCCCGGCACGCTCGCCCGTACCGAACCGTTGCGGTCCGCCGCCTGCAGCGCCGGATGGCCAGGTGGGTAGTGCACCGGAACTCCCCCACCCGTCACCGGCAGACAGGGTCCCGGGGCACCGGTCGGCGTCGACGCCGACCGGATCAGCCGCCCGCCGTCCCCGGGCTCCAGCAGATCGACCACCGCGTGATCGGCGAAACCCGCCAGCGCGAAGTCCAGATAGGTCATGGCGGCAGCCGTCGGATCCTCGGATTCCGCCGCCGCCCGGCCCGCCCGATGGAGCTGACCCGCGCGAAAGCGCAACCGGTCGGCTTCCTGGTCGGCCAGTCGAGCCTCCGTCACATCGTGGAACAGCCAGGCCACGCCCAGCGGTACCGGCTCCTCCGCGAGCGGCGAGCCCAGCCGGAGGAAGCCACTGCGCCAACACCGCCGACGCCTGCCGTCGAAACCGGGGGGAACACCGGGACCGGGGGATCCGCCCGAGCCGGGGACCACGCCGGAACCAGCGGATTCCCTGGGGTGCTCAGCGCCTTCCGCCAGCGTCACCCATAGCTCGCTCAGACCACGCTGGGCGCCCTCCGCGAGCACATGGTGGAGCGAGGACTCCAACTGCTCGACACCCTCGACGATCATCTCGCCGAGCGGTCGACCCAGCGGTGAACCGCCCCCGGCCGCCAACGCCCGTTCCGCATAGCGGTTGACGGTGGTGGGCCGCAGGTCGACATCGACCAGAACGACGCCCCAGGAGGCGTCGGCGAACAGCGCCTCGCTCAGAGCGATGGAACGCTCCAAATCGATCTGCGCATGAACCTCGCTGAAGGCGCAGTACACCCCCGCGGGCCGGCCGTCCGCGCCGAGCACCCGGGCCAGTTGGGTGCGCACCAGAACCCGCCCGCCGTCCTTGCGCAGCAGCGCGAACTCATCGACCTGGCGGCCCGGTGACTCCATCGCGGCCATCAGCCGCCGCTCCACCTCGTCGGCATCGGCCCTGCGTACGGCCCATCCGTTGAACCCCCGCCGGCCAACCGCCTCATCGGGCGACCAGCCGAGGATGCGCTCGGCCTCGCGGTTCCAGTGGGTGATCGTGCCGTCCGCGGCAAAGGCACAGAGCGCGGCGTCCATGCCGTCGAGAAGGGCGGCAAGCAACTCCGAACACGGCTCGCTGACGGCGTCGTCCTGTGCCGTCCCGCTCCGGGCCCGGGGGCCGAGCGGTTCGGCTGCCTCACTCGTCTCACTCTTCGATGCACTCATACCGGCCCCCTGAAGGACGCGTCCGCGCGAGTTGATGCACGTCAGACCATTCAACTCGAACGTGACCCAGGACACACGGGGTTCCGAGAAAGCAGCGCGCATTTATTCGGTTGAACCGACCGCCCGGGGTTCCTAGGCTGTGGAGCACACAAGATAAGGAGGTGGTTCGGAAGATGTACGCATACCGGACGCGTGAGGTGACTGCGGGCTAAGGCCCGCCGTCGCACTCTGTGCAGTCGGCAGGCCTCCTGCCGCAATCCAACGCAGTCACCGACCCGCGGGCTCGCCGGTAACGTCCGGCCGGCTCCTCCGCAAGGAGGGACCAGAGCCCGCGGGTTTCTGCGTGGCCCGGCCGGTGCGCCATTCGGTTCTCGCACACCCGTTTTCCCTTACCTGCCGTTGCCGTCGCCGACGCCCCGACATTTCCGCCGAGTTTCTTCGGCGCCTTTTCGCTGGCTGGTTTCCGGTTCGGACGGGGCCCTGGGACAGGCAGCCGCGGTTTCGGTGTTTTCTGCGGTGTCCGCGCTGGCTTTTCCACCTCCAACGCCTCCGCCGCCTTCGACATCTCCGAGAAATCCGGCGTCTTCGACGTCACCGGCATCGGTATGGGTACGGGCAGCGGCACCATCGGAGTACGGATCGCGAAAGACACCGAGGAGCCGATTCCGTACCGACCCCTCTCCCCTGGCGACCCGCCCCGGGGGAGACAGCCGCCTCGGGAAGGCAGGCCCTTCACGCTCCAGCGGGAGAGTCACTTCAGGGAGAGAGACGCTCCACCCGCCACGCCTTGTCCCCGCCATCCCCACCCAGGTCTCCGGCGTCGCCCTCCGCCCGCGCGTACCGCAGCCGGTCATGCAGCCGGTTCTCATGCCCCTGCCAGAACTCGGCTGTCTCAGGCACCACTCGAATGCCGCCCCACTCCGGCGGAGCGGGCACTTGCTCCCCCTCCGGGTAGCGGCTCGCCAGTTGCTCGTACCGTCCGATCAGCTCATCCCTTGAGCCGATCACCGACGACTGCTCGCTCGCCCAGGCACCCAGCTGGGAGCCGTGCGGCCGGGTGCGGAAGTACGCCACCGTCTCATCGCGGCCGATTCGGGAGGCCGTGCCGGTGATGACGATCTGGCGGGCGATCGGATGCCAGGGAAAGAGAAGCGAAACGTAGGGGTTCGCGGTGATCTCACGGCCTTTTCGGGAGGCGTAGTTGGTGAAGAAGACAAAGCCTCGGGAGTCGTACCGCTTCAGCAGCACCGTGCGCGACGAGGGGCGGCCATCGGGCGTGGCGGTGGCGACGACCATGGCGTTGGGCTCCTGGAGGGCTGCCGCGGTCGCCTCGCCGAACCAGCGCGCGAACTGGTCCATCGGCGTGGGCGCGAGGTCGGACTCCAGCAGCGGAGTCGAGCGGTACTGCTCGCGCATCACGGCGGGGTCGGGAACGGGCTCCAGTTCGCTCGACGAGCGTGCGTCAGAGGCGGGGTCCGGGGCAGCGGCGGGATCAGTCACCCACCCATCCTGCCGCAGCGCCTCGATCCCCCGGCACCGAGTGCCGGGCCGCATTCCCCGTGAGTGGCCGTCCTCACTCGCCTTCCCGCTCCCTCAGCTCCCGCCGCAGGATCTTTCCCGAGGGCGCCCGGGGGACCCCGGCGACGAAAGTGACTCTACGGATCTTCTTGTACGGGGCCACCCGCTCGGCGACGTAGCGCATCACCGCGTCCGCCGTGAGTCCGCCCGTGGGCTGGCGGCGGACGACATAGGCCGCGGGGATCTCCGTGCCGTCCTCCTCCCGGACCCCGATGACCGCCGCGTCCACGATCGAGTCATGGGTCAGCAACAGCGCTTCCAGTTCAGCGGGGGCGACCTGGTAGCCCTTGTACTTGATCAACTCCTTCACCCGGTCGACGACGAACAGCCAGCCGTCCTCATCCACCCGGCCGACATCGCCGGTGTACAGCCAGCCGTCCTTGTCGATCATCTCCGCGGTCGCCTCGGGTTGGCCCAGATACCCCTTCATCACCTGTGGACCGCGGATCGCGATCTCCCCCTCCGCACCGGGGCCGGCCGGCCGCGTCCGGTCGTCGAGGGCGACGATCCGCATCTCCGTGGACGGCAGCAGCTTGCCGACGGTCCCCGGCGGTGGGTTCTCGGCTCCGATGGGGACGGCATGGCAGCCGGGCGAGAGCTCGGTCATGCCGTACGCCTGAGAGATCGGCGGCAGCCCGAGGCGATCGGAGCAGGCGAGGGCAAGCGCCGCGTCGAGGGGGGCTGCGGCGCAGATGATGTGTTCCAGCGAGGAGAGGTCATACCGCTCTATCGCCGGGTGCTTGGCGAGCGCCCGCACCATCGGCGGCGCCACATACAGCCGGGTGACCCGGTGTCGCTCGATCGCGCCGAGGAAGCCGTCGAGTTCGAACCGGGGCAGGACGACGACGGTCGCGCCCTGCTGGAGCGGCCCGTTCAGCAGGGCGGTGAGGCCGTAGACATGGAAGAAGGGCAGCACCGCCAGAACGCGGTCCCCGGGACCCACCGGCAGCAGCGGGTGGAGCTGCGCGAGATTGGTGGCGATGGAGCGGTGGCTGAGCAGCACGCCCTTGGGCAGGCCGGTGGTGCCGGAGGAGTACGGCAGGGCTGCGATGTCGTTGGCCGGATCGAAGTCGATCCGGGGTTCGGGTGCGGTCGACCGCAGCAGATCGCGGGTGCTGCGGTGGCCCGGGGCGCGTTCGCTGACGAATATCTCGTCGATCCCCGGGACCAGTTCCGCCGATCGGCGGGCGACCTCCAGCAGGGCCGGGATGGTGATGATCCAGCGGGCGCACGCGTCGCGCAGCTGTTTGGCGAGCTCTTCGGCGGTGGCCAGCGGATGGACGGTGGTGACGATCGCGCCCGCGCGGGTGGCCCCGAAGAAGAGTCCCGGGTAGGCGATGGTGTTGGGGCTGTGCAGGGCTACGACATCGCCCTTGCGCACACCGGCATCGGCCAGCCCCGCGGCGATCCGACGGTGGTGATGGTCCAGTTCGGCGTAGCTGATGGTGGTGCCGTTCCCGGCGTCGATCAGCGCGGGCGCCGTTGCGTACTCGGCGGCCCGGCCGAGTACCGCGTCGTGGATGGGTTGGCTGACGGGCTGGACGTCGGCGTACTGGCTGCGGAACACCATGGGAGCCCCCTCGCTGTGCATCGCCGTGCAGACAGGCTGGAGGGCCAGAATCGCGGCTGCGGTGACGCTTGGGGAGACCTGGGGATGGTCGAGATGGAGACGAGAGGCGGATGGCTGATGTGAATACCTGGCCGGATCTGACAATCCGGCCAGTCCTCAGCTCGGCTGCCGACGGCGCACCTGGCTGCGTACCGCTCCGATGCTGGCAACGATGACCAGCGTGATGGCGAGCGCGTCGGTGACGGCGAGCGCCTGGTTCAGCACCAGGAAACCGGCCGTCGCCGCGACCGCCGGCTCCAGGCTCATCAATACGGCGAACGTGGGCGCGGGCAGTCGGCGGAGTGCGAGTAGTTCCAGGGTGTAGGGCAGTACCGACGACAACAGGGCGACCCCGAGCCCGAGCAGCAGGATCGAGGGGTCGATCAGTTTGCTCCCGGACTCGATCAGACCCAGTGGCAGACTCAGCAGCGCGCCGACTCCCAGGGCCAGGGCCAGCCCATCAGCCTGCGGAAAGCGCCGTCCGGTGCGTGCGCTGAAGACTATGTACGCGGCCCACATACCGCCCGCTGCCACGGCGAGCAGCGCGCCGACGGGATCGAGCCGGTCGAAGCCGCCCCCGCTGAGGAGGAGGACGCCGACGAGCGCGAGTCCCGCCCAGACGAAGTTGATCGGCCGGCGGGACACGATCACCGAGAGGGTGAGCGGGCCCAGCACCTCCAGGGTGACCGCGGCGCCCAGCGGAATCCGGTCGATGGACTGGTAGAAGAGGATGTTCATGGCGGCCATGGCGACGCCGAAGGCGACGACCGTGCCCCAGTCGGCGCGCGAGTGACCGCGGAACTTGGGACGGCAGATGATGAGAAGCACCAGCGCTGCCAGCACAAGACGCAGGGTGACCACGCCGAACGCGCCGGCCTGAGGCATCAGCAGTACCGCGACCGCTGCTCCGAACTGCACCGACAGCGCACCGGCGACGACCAGTCCGACGGGCCCCAGCGACCCGCGCCCGGACCGGCCGACCTGATCGCCACCACCAGCGCTTCCCAGCTCAGTGGGGGCAGCTGGGTTCAACGCCGCCGCGACCTCCGGTCCCTCGGCGGCGACCGCGCTTCGGATTTCGTCCACCGATGACCTCCCGGCCGCTCACTCATTCCATGGCCTGGCCAAAAGCCGACCCACCCTGACGCTACGGCCTTGCGCACGTCCCGTGAAATGCTGACTGGGCTGCGGTTATGCTCCGGGCGCATGAGCATCGAGCTGCGCCATCTCCGCTCCTTCCTCGCCATCGCCGAGGAAGGCAGTGTGACGAGGGCGGCCGCCCGACTGCATCTGACCCAACCCGCGGTTTCCCGGACGCTCGCCGCCGTGGAGAAACACCTCGGTACGAGACTGGTGGACCGTTCCACTCACCATCTGGCGCTCACCGCGGAGGGCAGGATCTTCCGCGACAAGGCGGCGGCCGCCGTGGCCGCCTTCGATGAGGCCCTGGACCCCACCCGGCTGCGCCGCTGGCCCCTGCGCCTCGGTCATGCCTGGTCCGCCCTGGGCCCCTTCACGACCCCGCTGCTACGCCGCTGGGAGCGCGAGCAGCCGCAGACCCCGCTGGAACTGCTGCGCATCGACGACCGTACGGCGGGGCTCGCCCGCGGTGAGGTGGACGCGGCCGTGCTGCGGGGCCAGGTGGAGACTCCCGGCCTGGTGACCGAGTTGCTGTTCATGGAGCCGAGGGTGGCCGCGGTCACATCGGATGGGCCGCTGGCGGTCAAGGACGAGCTGACGCTGTCCGATCTGGCGGCCGGGCCGGTGCTGGTGAATCCGGTTTCGGGGATCACCACACTGGCGCTGTGGCCCGAAGAGGAGCGCCCGGTTTCGGCGGTCACGGTGACCAACACGGATGACTGGCTGGCGGCCATCGCGGCAGGGCGGGGCGCGGGGGTTTCGGTGGTCTCCACGGCGGAGATGCACCCCCATCCGGGGGTCACCTACCGACCGCTCCCGGACGCTCCCCCGGTCCCGGTTCTGCTGGCTCACCGGGTGGGTCCCCAGCACCCGGCGCTGCCGGCCCTACGGGACATGGCGAGGGAACTCACCCGCCAGGACTAGACACCGCGGGGCCTCATGGCCTGAGAGGTCGGGGGCTCTGTCAACTCCGCGCCAGGGGTCACCCTGGATTTCCCGCGCACGCCCAACGGACCGGAGTGACCTCGCCGCGGCCCCGACGAGTCCGCTGAACGCCGACGAGCGCGGTGGGCACAGGCCCCCATATCCAGGCAACTCACCGCACCCACCGTGCTCCACCTCCCGACGCCGGTGATCCGCGGCGAGGAGCGGCCCGCGTCCTTCCCCGACGCGGTCTGGAAGATCACCCGACCGGGCTGCACTATGACCTGGTGCAACAGCTCGATGCCCCCAAAGATTGGGGACGTCCGAACCGCCTGGGCGGACGGTCGCCCACCGAGGCCGCGCTCGTACTGCCGGATTGCCCTGTCGTGAACGGGAAACCCTCCCCGACGACGGAACGTACAACAGGTGTTCCCCCTGACCGAGGCGAACACGGCCGTGACCTCCGTGACCCCGGAACGGATGCGCTCCAGACCGCACTGGGGCATGCGCGGGCAGAAGCGGACGCCCTGTCCCCGGTGCGTTCCCGACGCCACCATGGATGAGGCCGACGACAGCGACGACAGCATTTCGAGGAGCTGACCCCCACATGTGTGAACTGATCGCCCGCCTTCTGCAGTGGGCAGAGCGTCTCTTAAGAGGGGGTAGGGGCGAGCTCGTTGCCGACTACACCCCACCCCCGAGCGACCCATGGGCCCAACCCTGGGCAACCCCCACCCCCGTCCATGTCATCGAGCGCCACTGCCCGTTGCGGGGTGAGGACTCCCGGCTCGTCAGGCCCTACGCCCCCGCCGATGACACACTGGAACTGCGCCAGGTGCGGCCACGGCGACGGCTTCTGTACGCCGCGATGGGGCTTGACCTCCCCATCACCACCAGAGGAGCGTCCGTATGACGCTCGACGCCCTCACCGCTGACGCCCCGACCGTGTTCCGCGCCGACTGTGTCGAGTGTGGACGCGCCACCATCGCCGCGGTGCCCGTCCGTTGGGCGCAGGCAGGCGAGATAGTGCTGTACGCCTGCCCTCAGTGTGCGCCTTTCCTCACCCCCGGACCCGCCCCGGATGAGCATCATCGGACCGCCGCATAGCCGTTGTTGTCCTCTCTCAGCTCTCCTCGGATTCCAGGCCCTCCGCAAGGACCTCCGCCAGATGCCTTGCCCGCACCCCGGCGAGCTGGGCCAGCTGCGTACGGCAGGAGTAGCCGTCAGCGAGCAGTTCGGCGGTAGGTCCCGCGGTGTGGACCGAGGGGAGCAGTTGTTCTTCCGCGCAGGCTGCGGATACGTCGTAATGGCCCCGCTCGAAGCCGAAGTTGCCGGCGAGTCCGCAACACCCGCCGCTGAGTTCGCCGCGCAGCCCCGCCCGCTCCCTCAGCCGGCGTTCCGCCGCGTCGCCGAGGACCGCGTGTTGGTGGCAGTGGGTCTGGCCGACGACATCACGGTCGAGTACCGGTGGCGCCCAGGTGGGGGCGTACTCCTCCAGGGTCTGGGCGAAGGTGCGAACCGCTGACGCCAATCGCCCGGCTCGTGGATCGTCCGGCAGCAGTTCCGGGAGATCGGTGCGGAGCGTGGCCGCACAACTCGGCTCCAGAACGGTCACGGGGACACCGAGGTCGAGTAGCGGTCCGACCGTGTCCAGGGTGCTGCCCATGACCTCGCGGGCCCGATCCAGTTGCCCCGTGGAGACATACGTCAGACCGCAGCAGATCCGACCCGCCGGGACCAGCGCCGGCAGTCCCGCCGCGAAGAGCACCCTGAGCGCCGCCTGGCCCGCTGACGGGTGCAGATACTCGGTGAAGGTGTCCGGCCAGAGGACCGTCCCCGGATTTCCCCATGGCTCCTGTTCGCGGACGCCGCGCCGAAATCGCTTGGGCGCGAGGGTCGGCAGGCTCCGCTCGGGGGCAATGCCAGCCAATCGTTTGGCGACCGCCGCCAGCGGGCCCACCCGCGCCAGTACGTTCAACGGGCGGGCCAGGGGCGCGGCCAGCCGCAGCCACTCGGGCAGTCGACCCAGCGCGTAGTGGGACCGGGGGCGCATCCGGCCCTGGTAGTGGTGGTGGAGAAACTCCGCCTTGTAGGTGGCCATGTCCACCCCCACCGGGCAGTCGCTGCGACACCCCTTGCAGGAGAGACAGAGATCGAGTGCGTCACGCACCTCCGGTGAGCGCCAGCCGTCCCGCACGACCTCGCCCGCCAGCATCTCGTGCAGGAGCCGGGCCCGGCCGCGGGTGGAGTGGGCCTCTTCTCCGGTCACCCGGAAGGAGGGGCACATCACCGAGGCCCCGGAGGGCGCCGACGTACGGCATTTGGCGACACCGACACAGCGGCGCACGGCGCCGGCGAAGTCGCCCCGGTCCGCCGGATAGGCGAAGACCGTCTCGACCGGGGTCTTCGGCAGTACGGCGAACCGGAGATTGGCGTCCAGCGGGTCGGGGCGGACCAGCATTCCCGGGTTCATGCCGCCGTCCGGGTCCCAAAGGTCCTTGAACTGACCAAAGAGCGAGACGAGTTCGTCCCCGTACATCCTGGGCAGCAACTCGGCGCGCGCCTGGCCGTCGCCGTGTTCGCCGGAGAGTGAGCCGCCGTGCGCCACCACGAGCCCTGCCAACTCCTCGGAGAACCGCCGGTACTCCCCCACCCCCTGAGCGCTCAGCAGATCGAAGTCGATCCGGACGTGTACACAGCCCTCGCCGAAGTGGCCGTACGGGGTGCCGCGTAGACCATGGCTCGCGAGCAGCGCCCGGAACTCCCGCAGATAGGCCCCCAGACGGGCCGGCGGAACCGCGCAGTCCTCCCAGCCGGGCCAGGCCTCGGCACCGTCGGGGGTACGGGTCGCCGTCCCCGCCGCGTCCTCGCGGACGCGCCACAGGGCGCGCATCCCCGCGGGGTCCATCACCACCGTCCCGTCGAGGGCGTCCGCGCCCCGCACCACGACCTGGGCGCGGGCGGCCGCCTCACCGGCCGTATCGCCACCGACCTCCACGAACAGCCAGGCCGCACCTCGTGGCAGTCCCCTGGCGTCGGGCACCAGGTCTTCGGCCATGCCTTCGACGGTCAGCGGGCCGTAGGTGAGCAGACCGGCCGCCGCGTCGGCCGCCGCACCCTCGTCGGGGTAGCCCAGGACGGCCAGGGCCCGGGCAGCGGGCGCCTCCACCAGCCGTACGGTCGCCTCCGTGAGCACCCCGAGAGTGCCCTCGCTGCCGCAGTACGCCCGTGCGGTATCGCTACCGTTCTCGGGCAGCAAGGCATCCAGGGCGTATCCCGAAATACGGCGAGGGAGGCCAGTCGGGTAGCCGGTGCGCAGAAGCGCCAGATGGGTGTCCACCAACTGACGCACTCCAGCGGGTGCGTCCACTCCACCCCGACGGAGGCGATGTGCGGTACCGGCATAGGTGAGGACCGATACTTCTCGGACATTGTCTGCGGTCGTTCCCCAAGCGACCGAGTGCGCGCCGCAGGAGTTGTTGCCGATCATGCCGCCCAGCGTGCAGCGGGAGTGGGTGGAGGGGTCCGGGCCGAAGGTGAGCCCCAGGGGGCGCACAGCGTCGCACAGGGCGTCCAGTACGAGTCCTGGCTGTACCACCGCCGTACGCCCGTCGGCGTCCACGTCCAGGAGGGCGTTCATATGCCGGCTGAAGTCGAGCACGACCCCAACACCGGTGGCCTGCCCGGCGATTGACGTACCTCCGCCGCGTGGCACCACCGGGACCCGGAAGCGGCGACAGACTTCCAGGGCGGCGGCCACATCGTCCGCGTCCCGGGGGGAAACCACGCCCACCGGGACTCTGCGGTAGTTGGAGGCGTCCATGGTCATCAGAGCACGGGCGGCCGAAGTGAAGTCCACCTCACCCCGGACAGCCGTACGCAGTTCCCGCGCCAGCTCGGTGGTACTGGTGGGGTCGGGCATGTATCGCTGTTCGGCCATGTGTCTCAGGATGCCCGGATCAGTTCTGCCGTACGGTAAGGAAACATGCCGGTTGAGACCATTGCGTCCGTAGAGCTCTTGGCAAAGCCCGGGGGAAGACACCAAAGTGATCGTCAACCCTCCTATAGTGACCTTCACTTGATCAGGAACAAGCGGCTCCAGTTATGCCCCCGCCACCCCTCGGAAGGCAAACACTCGATGACCGGCACCGCCCAGAAGCGATGACCCGCGCCATGCGAGCGGTCCACCCCGCAGAACTAGGCCTGGAACTCCCCGGCGCGGCAGAGCACGCCCTGAAGGTCGTCGTGGTCGGCGGCTTCGGGGTGGGCAAGACGACGATGGTCCGCTCAGTGAGCGAGATCCGTCCTCTGCACACGGAGGAGGTGATGAGCCGCGCGGGTCGACAGCTTGAAGACACCACCAGAATCAGCTCGAAGAGCGCCACCACCGTGGCCTTCGACTTCGGCCGCATCACCATCGGCGACCGCAGCACGCTCTACCTCTTCGGAGCCCCCGGACAGGAGCGGTTCTGGTTCCTGTGGGAACGACTGCTGTCCGGCACCATGGGCGCGGTCCTCCTGGTGGACACCCGCCGCCTCACCGACGCCTGGTACGCCCTGGACCGACTGGAACACCACGGGATGCCCTTCATCGTCGCGGTCAACGACTTCGGCGGCCCCCTCCACAGCGACGAACACATCCGAGGAGCACTGGCCCTGGGGCCCGATGTACCCCTGGTGGAGTTCGATGCCCGAGACCACTCATCGAGCAAGTTCGTCCTGATCGCGCTGGTGGAGCATCTGCATGCGCTGTCGGTCCGCCAGAAGCACTGAGGGGTTGGGTCTGGGGTCCGGGGGCTTGGGCGCTTGGGGTGGGTGCGCTTGTGCTCCGGGGTCTTGGGCGCTTGGGCTGGACGCGCCCGCACTCGGTGTCCCCACCGGGGGTGGAGGGTTCCGTCCTCAAGCGCCGGACGGGCTGAGGTTGCCCCTTGGCGGGAGGCCCGCCCTGGTGGAGGTTGGCGTAGCCCAGCGTCTCGGGCACTTGGGCTGGACGCGCCCGCACTCGGTGTCCTCACCGGAGGTGGAGGGTTCCGTCCTCAAACGCCGGACAGGCTGAGGGCGCCTGGCGGCGGGCTGCTTGTTTTGACCTGGGCTGCTGGTGGTCGAGGTCTTGGGTTTCCCCGGCCTGAGGGGTCTTGTCCTGTGGTGGTTGGGGGGTGCTATCGGGGGTGACTCCTCAGCGTCGACGGCCCGAAGCTTCTTTGATCCGGCATGCGGGTCTTGCCGTCGATCGCTTCCGGGGACACCCCCTGCGCGCCCCCATCCGACACCTGCATCCCCTCGCCCCCAGGTCCCTGCCCCTCGGAGGGACCCGAGGCGGCTACTCGGCTATGACCTGGGTGGGTAGGTGACGCTCCGGAGCGGTCACCAACTGGAGGTTGAGTCTGATCACGGCTGAGGAACTCGCGGTGCAGAGCCCGGCCCTCCCTCTGCGTCATGGTGCTTCATCCCCATGAGGCAAAGGCCAGAGGCAGTGTGTGAGCTGAATCGCCCACCGTCATGCTGCTCATCGAGATCAGCCATGCGGCACGGACTCCGGTGAGTATCGGACTCCTGTGCGGTCTGGCAGCTGACACACCCGTTCGGTCTGCGGATCGGCCCGCCGACTAGGTGGACAGGGAACCAGCCTCAGTTTCGCCCCAGTGCAGTCACCCCCTGGTCCTGGGAAGAACAGGAGCCTCATGCTGCCCATCGCTCCGCTACCCGCTGGGGCGCCCCTTCTCTCACGCTTCTGGGTGGGGACAGGGCCCTGGGGGAGGCAGGTTTCGCCATACTGGAGGGCGGGGCAAAGGGGTCGGTCTCCTTTGATTCCAACTAAATGAAACTGTCCATGATCGCTAGAATCGCCCCAGGTCAGGAAGTGTGGTCCCCGCACGCGCGGGGGTGGTCCCAGTGCCCACCCCATCCGCTTGGGGAACGCCCGGTGGTCCCCGCACGCGCGGGGGTGGTCCGCCGACTCGCACCCCGAAATGGAACCTCGGCGCGTGGTCCCCGCACGCGCGGGGGTGGTCCCTGGTTGGGGGACGCCCGCCCTCGTCTGGGGCGTGTGGTCCCCGCACGCGCGGGGGTGGTCCCGAGATGGATTCCCTGGAATCGCGCTTCGCGAGGGCGGAGTGGCCCGGCTCGGGTGCCATCACGGGACGAGTGCCCCGGGGCAAGGAGAACCGGGCTTGGGCTTGGGGGCGCGCAGGGGGTGTCCCCGGAAGCGATCGACGGCAAGACCCGCATGCCGGATCAAAGGTGCTTCAGGCCGTCGACGCTGAGGAGTCACCCCCGATAGCACCCCCCAACCACCACAGAACAAGACCCCTCGGCCCGAGAAACCTGAGGTTCCCCCGTTGTGTGGGGGTGGTTGGTTAGCTGGTCAGGGTGGGTTGGTGTGGTGTGGGTTTCG
>NZ_JAMQAW010000007.1:427079-466518 GCF_023701525.1 Streptomyces albipurpureus | reverse complement strand
GCCGATGGTACTGCAGGGGGGACCCTGTGGGAGAGTAGGACACCGCCGAACAATCTTTAGCCTCAACCCCCGCACCGATGGTGCGGGGGTTGAGGCATTTCTGCGTTCAAGACAATTCCCATAGAGGCACCGAGAACCACTGATGTGGTGCCCTGGGTCAGTCCTGACCGTTGGTCGGGTTTTCCTGGGCTCAGATGGTGGGGCTCAGATGGTTCTGAGAAGCTCCAGATTCAGGGTATGATCTACTCCGTTGCCACAGCGCAGCAGGCCCCAATAGCTCAGTCGGTAGAGCGTCTCCATGGTAAGGAGAAGGTCTACGGTTCGATTCCGTATTGGGGCTCAAGCAGAAGGCCCCCGCCAGCTGGCGGGGGCCTTCTCTGCGTCCGGGGCGGCGGTGCTCCGGCTCAGGGTGTGTGCGGCTTGGGGACGCGCATGGCGAGGATGGCCATGTCATCCGATGCCGGCTCCGCGGCGAAGCGCTCCACTGCCCGCAGTACCCGTCCCGCGACCGCGCCCGCTGTGAGCCCCGTACAACCGGCGAGGACTTCGGCGAGGCCCTCATCGCCCAACATGCGGCTGCCCTCACGGCGTTCGGTGACGCCATCCGTGACGCACAGCAGGACATCGCCTGGTTCGAGCGTCACCATCTGCTCGTGCAGCTCCAGATCCTCCATCACACCCAGCAGCGGCTGGGGGTCCGCTGCGGCCTCCACCGTGCCGTCCGGGCGCAGCCGCAGGGGGAGCGGGTGTCCCGCGCAGACGACCTTGAGAAGGGCGCTGCCGTCCTCCTGTGGCCACAGTTCGCCGTAGAGCAGGGTGAGGAAGCGGCTGCGGGCGCCCTCGTCGAGGATCGCCGCGTTCAGACGCTCAAGGACCGCAGGGCCGCCGAAGCCCTCGCGGGCCAGCAGCCGCAGCGCATGGCGGGCGAGGCCCGTGACAGCGGCGGCCTCGGGGCCCGTACCGCAGACATCGCCGATGGCGAACCCGTACGCGCCGTCTCGGATGGGGAAGACATCGTAGAAGTCGCCGCCGACCTCATTGCCCTCGCCGGCGGCACGGTAGATGACCTCGACCTCCACGCCCGGGATGTCGGGCATCTCCGGCGGGAGCAGGCTGCGTTGGAGGGATTGGCTGATGGCGACGCGCTCGGAGTAGAGGCGGGCATTGTCCAGGGCCAGCGCGGCTCGGCGGGAGAGGTCCTCGGCCAGTTCGAGGATCTCCTGACGGAAGTGGTCATCAGAGGGTTTACCGAGGGTCAACATGCCGATGACCCGGTTGCGGGCCACCAGGGGGAGTACGACCGTTTCGCCGCCCACGGCTGCCGCGGTGGCGAGGGTGGTTCCGATCCCGGAGGAGACCGGCGCTGCCGTGCTCAGACCCAACTCGCGCCTGGAGGCCAGGAGGGCCGCCTGCTGGGCGGCCTTGCCGGGGGCGGTCCAAATGCGGGCGCCGGGGGCCGGCACCGGATCGGGCGGTGCGATCTTGGAGAGCAGGGCTTTGACGCCGTCGATGCGCTCCTCATCCTCATGCAGCACATAACTGAGATACGGGTCGGACGCCTGGTCCGCGATCGTATAGACAGCACACCAAGTGGCCAGGGTCGGGACCGTCATCTGTGCCATCAGGGCCAGAGTCTGATCGCGATCGAGTGTTCCCGCGAGCAGGTCGGAGGCTTCGACAAGGAAGGAGAGTGATCCGCGCCGCAGCCGTTCCAGTTCGCCGAGCCTGGCGGACTCGACGGCCAGGGCGATCCGATCCGCCGCGAACTGCAGGCGCAGCGCCTCCTCGTTGGAGTATCGACCGGCTGCCTCGGCGGCGACGCCGAGCGAGCCCGTGAGCCGGCCCTCCACCTTGAGCGGGACCGTGACCACGGAGCGCATCCCGGTGGAGTTGAGCAGTGGTACCGCCCCGGGCACGGCGGTGAGGTCCTCATGAACGGCGGGCATCCGTGCGGAGCCGTACCGTCCGGTGCCTGCCTCGACTGTGACGCGGGCAAAGCGCTGCCGGGCCGACGGGAGGCCGGTGGTGGCGCGTACCTCCAACTCGGTCTCGTCGTCGGTGGCCAGCAGCAGAAACGCCGCGTCCCCGTCGAGCATGTCGCGTGCGCGTTCCACGGTGCGTTGGAGCAGGCCGTCGAGGTCATCGGGGGCCGGGGAGCCGATGAAGACCTCGAAGGGGTCGGTGGGGTGCTCGGCTCCCGCGTCGCTGACCGGACCGCGCGGCGGGGTCTGGAGGACCGCCCGCTCATCGTCTCTGACGAGGAGGCAGACGGTCGAGGGCTCGCCGTTGGTGTCGCGCACCCGCAGATGTGAGGCGTAGACCGGGATCACCCGGCCGTCCGCGCCCCGCATGCCGTAGCTGCCTTCCCAACGGGAGAGCTGGAGGGCCTCGGCGATACCGGTGCCGATGCCCGGGGTGTGGGGCCAGGCCGCGACGTCCGTCAGCGGCTTGCCGATGATCTGCTCGGCGTCGTAACCGAAGACGTGCTCGGCATCCTCGTTCCATACGGAGATCAGCCCGGCCGCGTCGATCTGGAGGACCGCCACGCGTACGCGCTCATCAGCCACGGGAAGGAGCGAGACCGGTAGGACCGGGCCGGCCGAACGGGTGCCCACCGGGCGTTGCGGTAGGTCGAGCTGGAACCACACCTGCTTGTGTGTGGGGGTGTACTCGACGCCCCAGCGGGAGGCGAGGGCGGAGCAGAGCAGCAACCCCCGACCGTTCTCGCTGTCGAGATTGCCCAGGGCTCGGGTCGCGCTCTGGATCGGGACCTCACGCTCGGGGTACCGGTCGGCGACCTCTACCCGAACGCTGTCTTCCGTGCGTAGACAGAGCACGTCCGCTGCGGTGCCCGCGTGGACGATGGCATTGGTGACGAGCTCGCTGGTGAGGACCACGGCGTCATCGAGGACCTCCGAGTACCCCCAGCCCTGGAGCGTGTCACGGACGAAGGCGCGGGCGGTCGCTACCGACCGCCCGACAGGGTCGAAAGTGGCTGCCGCCCGCGCGGTGATCACAGAACTCCTAGTACGCGTCTCGACGCCCGGCTTAGCCATGATCGGCTTGCCCCTCCCGGTGCCCGGTGGTAGTTCGCATGCCCACATCGACCCGGCCGGGCGGACCGGGGCGGTTGGACAGCCGGATGCCAGGTTACTTACCTTCACTGTCCGAGCGAATGCCGGTCGCTGCTGTTTCCGCCCTGTAAGGGCAGAGACGTTACGCGAAGCTGCCGAACTGTTATGGCCTGGTTCGGCATGGGTGAAACACTGGGCAGGCTTCCGGATAGAGCCCGGTGAGTACGGCCAACCCCTGCGGGAGGGACACGGTGGAGTCTGGCACGGCATCGCGTGGTGCGAGCACGCGTGCAAAAGGCGGACGATCCCGGAGGAACGGGACGACCGAGGTAGATACGGCTGCCCTCAACCGGCTGCTGGCCGCCCTGGTATCCATGCGGGACGGCAATCTCCGCAGGCGTCTGACCGTGTCGGGCGACGATGTGATGGCCGAGATCGCGGCCGCCTACAACGAGGTCGCCGACCGCAATCTCCATCTCACGGGCGAGTTGGCGCGGGTACGGAGAGTGGTCGGGCGGGAGGGGAAGCTGACCGAGCGGTTGGAGACGGGGGCCTGTGAGGGCTCCTGGGCCGCCGCGATCGACGCCTCCAACGCTCTGGTCGACGACCTCGCCCGACCGGTCTCCGAGGTGGGGCGGGTGCTGTCCGCGGTCGCCGAGGGCGATCTGGAGCAGCGGATGGAGCTGCGTTCGCATGGTGCGGACGGGGCTGAACGGCCGCTTCGAGGGGAATTCCTCAAGGTCTCCCGTACGGTCAACAGCCTGGTGGACCAGTTGTCGGCGTTCACCGACGAGGTCACCCGGGTGGCCCTTGAGGTGGGGACCGAGGGCAAGCTCGGCGGTCAGGCCCAGGTGCGCGGGATGTCCGGTTCGTGGAAGGACCTCACGGACTCGGTGAACACGATGGCCCATCGGCTGACCGCCCAGGTGCGTGACATTGCTCTCGTCACCACCGCTGTCGCCAAGGGTGATCTGTCACAGAAGGTCACCGTCCATGTCGATGGCGAGATGCTGGAGCTGAAGAACACCGTCAACACGATGGTGGACCAGCTCCAGTCCCTCGGTTCCGAGGTCACCCGGGTCGCCAGGGAGGTCGGCACCGAAGGCGAGCTGGGTGGACAGGCGGAGGTTCCGGGTGTCGCCGGTGTGTGGAAGGACCTCACCGACTCCGTGAACACCATGGCGGGGAATCTGACCTCGCAGGTGCGCGGTATCGCCGAGGTCACCACGGCCGTCGCCAACGGTGATCTGTCGCAGAAGGTCACGGTCAGCGCACGGGGTGAGGTGGCTCAGCTCGCCGAGACCATCAACCAGATGACCGAGACCCTCCGGACCTTCGCGGACGAGGTCACCCGGGTGGCGAGCGAGGTCGGAGCGGAGGGGTTGCTCGGCGGTCAGGCCCAGGTGCCGGGTGCCGCCGGGACCTGGAAGGACCTCACCGACTCGGTCAACACCGTCTTCCGCAATCTGACCACCCAGGTGCGGGACATCGCGCAGGTGACGACGGCGGTTGCCAATGGCGATCTGTCGCAGAAGGTCACGGTGGATGTGGCCGGTGAGATGTTGGAGCTGAAGAACACCGTCAACACGATGGTGGACCAGCTCCAGTCCTTCGGTTCCGAGGTCACCCGGGTCGCCAGGGAAGTCGGCGTCGAAGGGCGGCTCGGCGGTCAGGCGGAGGTGCCTGGCGCCGCGAACACCTGGAAGGACCTCACCGACTCGGTGAACACGGCCTTCCGTAACCTCACCGGTCAGGTGCGGGACATCGCGCAGGTGACGACGGCGGTTGCCAATGGCGATCTGTCGCAGAAGGTCACGGTGGATGTGGCCGGTGAGATGTTGGAGCTGAAGAACACCGTCAACACGATGGTGGCGCAACTCTCCTCCTTCGCCGACCAGGTCACCCGGATGGCCCGAGACGTGGGCACCGAGGGCCAGTTGGGCGGTCAGGCCCGGGTGGACGGTGTGAGCGGCACCTGGAAGGAGTTGACGGACTCCGTCAACTTCATGGCCGGCAATCTGACGTCTCAGGTACGGCAGATCGCTCAGGTCACGACGGCTGTGGCGCGTGGTGATCTGTCGCAGAAGATCGATGTTGACGCGCGTGGCGAGATCCTTGAGCTGAAGAACACCATCAACACGATGGTGGACCAGCTCTCTGCCTTTGCCGAGCAGGTCACCCGGGTCGCCCGTGAGGTCGGCACGGACGGTCGGCTCGGCGGCCAGGCCCAGGTACCCGGTGTCGCCGGTGTCTGGCGTGATCTCACGGACTCCGTGAACGGGATGGCGGGCAACCTCACCTCCCAGGTGCGCAATATCGCTCAGGTCGCCACGGCTGTGGCGCGTGGTGATCTGTCGCAGAAGATCGATGTTGACGCGCGTGGCGAGATCCTTGAGCTGAAGAACACGCTCAATACGATGGTGGATCAGCTCTCCAACTTCGCGGAGCAGGTCACCCGGGTCGCCCGTGAGGTCGGCACGGAGGGCATCCTCGGTGGTCAGGCCGAGGTGCAGGGTGTCTCCGGCACCTGGAAGGACCTCACCCAGTCCGTCAACTTCATGGCGAACAACCTCACCTCCCAGGTGCGCAATATCGCGGAGGTCACCACCGCCGTCGCCAAGGGGGATCTCTCCAAGAAGATCACCGTTGATGCCAAGGGCGAGATCCTTGAACTGGTGACGACCGTGAACACCATGGTGGATCAGCTGTTGGACTTCGCCGACGAGGTGACCAGGGTCGCCCGTGAGGTGGGTACGGAGGGTGTGCTGGGCGGTCAGGCCCGGGTGCGCGGTGTGACCGGCATCTGGAAGGACCTCAGCGACAACGTCAATCTGATGGCGTCCAATCTGACCAGCCAGGTGCGGAACATCGCCCGGGTCTCCGCGGCCGTCGCCAACGGCGATCTGACGAAGAAGGTGACGGTCGAGGCCCGCGGCGAGGTCGCGGAGCTGGCCGACACCGTCAATACGATGGTGACGACGCTGTCGTCCTTCGCCGATGAGGTCACGCGAGTGGCCCGTGAGGTGGGTACGGACGGTCGGCTGGGTGGCCAGGCCCATGTGCCCGGAGTCTCGGGTACCTGGAAGGACCTGACCGAGTCGGTGAACTCGATGGCGTCCAATCTGACCGGCCAGGTGCGGCAGATCGCGACGGTCACCACGGCGATCGCCAAGGGCGATCTCACCCGCAAGATCGATATCGATGCCCGGGGCGAGATCCTTGAGCTCAAGACCACCATCAACACCATGGTGGATCAGCTCTCCTCGTTCGCTGGGGAGGTCACCCGGGTGGCCCGTGAGGTGGGCACCGACGGGCAGCTGGGCGGTCAGGCCCGGGTTCGGGATGTGGACGGCACCTGGCGCGACCTGACCGAGTCCGTGAACGAGATGGCCGGGAACCTGACGCGGCAGGTGCGCGCGATCGCGGCCGTGGCGACCGCGGTCACCCGGGGCGATCTCAATCTGAAGATCGACGGCGTGGACGCGGCCGGCGAGATCCAGGTGCTCCAGGACAACATCAACACCATGATCGCGAACCTTCGCGACACCACCCTCGCCAATGAGGAGCAGGACTGGCTGAAGGGCAATCTGGCCCGTATCTCCGGTCTGATGCAGGGGCGGCGCGATCTCGATGATGTCGCTTCGCTGATCATGAGCGAGCTGACCCCGGTGGTCTCGGCCCAGCACGGCGCGTTCTTCCTCGCGATGACGACCGGCGGTAGGGGCGCGGATGTGCCCGGGGGCGTGTCGGGCAGCCCTGAGGTCTCGTACGAACTGTGCATGCGCGGGAGCTACGGCTACTCCGCGGGACTCATGCCGACGTCGTTTCGGCCGGGCGAGACCCTGATCGGGACGGCCGCCGAGGAGAAGCGGACGATCCAGGTCAATGTGCCCCCGGGGTATCTGAAGATCTCGTCCGGGCTGGGGGAGGCTTCGCCGGCGCATGTGATCGTGCTGCCGGTGCTCTTCGAGGGCAAGGTCCTCGGTGTGATCGAGCTGGCGTCGTTCCAGCCGTTCACCCAGATCCAGCGGGACTTCCTCAACCAGATCGCCGAGATGATCGCCACGAGCGTCAACACCATCAGCGTCAACACCAAGACCGAGGTGCTGCTCAAGCAGTCGCAGGAGCTCACCGAGCAGCTGCGGGAGCGCTCGGCCGAGCTGGAGAACCGGCAGAAGGCGCTCCAGGAGTCCAACGCGGAGCTGGAGGAGAAGGCCGAACTGCTGGCCCAGCAGAACCGGGACATCGAGGTCAAGAACACCGAGATCGAAGAGGCCCGGCAGGTGCTGGAGGAGCGGGCCGAGCAGCTCGCGGTGTCGATGCGGTACAAGAGCGAGTTCCTGGCGAACATGTCGCATGAGCTGCGCACCCCGCTGAACTCCCTTCTGATCCTGGCCAAGTTGCTCGCTGACAACGCCGAGGGCAATCTCTCCCCGAAGCAGGTGGAGTTCGCCGAGACCATCCATGGGGCGGGCTCGGACCTGCTCCAGCTGATCAATGACATCCTCGACCTGTCGAAGGTCGAGGCGGGCAAGATGGACGTCAGCCCGACCCGGATCGCCCTGGTGCAGCTGGTCGACTACGTGGAGGCGACCTTCCGGCCGTTGACCGCGGAGAAGGGTCTTGACTTCTCCGTACGGGTCTCGCCGGAGCTGCCCGCGACACTGCACACCGATGAGCAGCGGCTGTTGCAGGTGTTGCGCAATCTGCTGTCGAACGCGGTGAAGTTCACCGACTCCGGTGCGGTGGAACTGGTGATCCGGCCGGCGGGTGCGGATGTGCCGCAGTCCATCCGGGAGCAACTGCTGGAGGCCGGCTCGCTGCGGGAGGCGGATGCCGATCTGATCGCCTTCTCGGTGACCGACACCGGAATCGGGATCGCGGCGGGCAAGATGCGGGTGATCTTCGAGGCGTTCAAGCAGGCCGATGGGACGACCAGCCGTAAGTACGGCGGTACGGGACTGGGGCTGTCGATCAGCCGGGAGATCGCCCGACTGCTCGGTGGTGAGATCCACGCCGCGAGCGAACCCGGCCGCGGTTCGACCTTCACCCTGTATCTGCCGCTGCATCCAACGGAGTTGCCGCCGCAGGGCTACGGCAGTGAGGACGGCGAGGACTCCGCCGCCGGATCCACCCACGGCATGCCGCAGCTACCGGGACCGGATACGCGGCCCGGTGCCGGGGAGGGGCATGCCAGTGGTCCCGCCGCGCTCTTCCGCCGCCGCCGCAAGGCGCTCAGCGGGTCGGACGACCGGGGCGCCCTGCCGGCGGGTACGGCGGGAGCGGCTGGCTCCGGGCCGGAGCAACAGGCGGGTGGCGAGCGGGACATGGAGCCTCAGGGGGCACCGGAGCCCCGGCGGACCTTCAGTTTTGACAACGAGAAGGTCTTGATCGTCGATGACGACATCCGCAATGTCTTCGCGCTCACCAGTGTGCTGGAGCAGCACGGTCTCTCGGTGCTCTACGCGGAGAACGGCAGGGAAGGCATCGAAGTGCTGGAGCAGCACGACGATGTGACGGTCGTTCTGATGGACATCATGATGCCGGAGATGGACGGGTACGCGACGACGACCGCGATCCGTCGGATGCCGCAGTTCGCCGGACTGCCGATCATCGCTCTCACCGCGAAGGCGATGAAGGGCGACCGGGAGAAGGCCATCGAGTCGGGCGCTTCGGACTATGTGACCAAGCCGGTCGACCCTGATCATCTGCTCGCGGTGATGGAGCAGTGGATGCGCGGAGAGGGAATCAAGCCAGCATAGAACCTGGGCAATTGCTGATCGATATTGACCGACTGTGGCCGAAGGTGTGTGAGACGGTGGTGTTCGGGGAACCTTCTGGTCTCCCGGTCCGTTTCTGCTATGTGCACAGTGACATCGTGGTGACAGGGTGTGGCGACGGGCGGGGTGCGGCTACCATGACCGGCACAAGGACGGGCGACGCAAGGGAGTCGTCCCCTGGGGTGGCGCCCGGTGCGTCCCTCGGCTCCTGGAGCCGGGGAGACCCCAAGCCGGGGCGAGGAGGACGGGGCATGGTGCAGAAGGCCAAGATCCTCCTGGTCGATGACCGGCCGGAGAATCTGCTGGCGCTGGAGGCCATTCTCTCCGCGCTCGATCAGACACTGGTGCGGGCATCGTCAGGGGAGGAAGCGCTCAAGGCGCTGCTGACAGACGATTTCGCGGTCATTCTGCTGGATGTTCAGATGCCCGGCATGGATGGTTTTGAGACCGCGGCGCACATCAAGCGCCGAGAGCGCACTCGGGACATCCCGATCATTTTCCTCACTGCGATCAATCACGGCCCGCACCACACCTTCCGGGGTTACGCGGCGGGCGCGGTCGACTACATCTCCAAGCCCTTCGATCCGTGGGTGCTGCGGGCGAAGGTCTCGGTGTTCGTCGAGCTGTATATGAAGAACTGCAAACTTCGCGAGCAGGCGGCGCTGCTGCGGCTGCAACTCGAAGGCGGTACGCAGTCGGGCGGCGGTGTCAGCAAGGAGTCCGCGGGACTGCTGGCTGAGCTGTCCGCGCGGCTCGCCGCAGTCGAGGAGCAGGCCGAAGCGCTGTCCAAGCAGCTTGACGACGAGTCCGCGGATGCGGCGGCCGTTGCCACGGCCGCCCATCTCGAACGCAAACTGACCGGCTTGCGCCGGGCACTGGACGCGCTCGAACCCGGCACGGGCGGAGCATCGGCGCTGCCCTCGCAGAGCTGATCCGACGCTTGGCCGTCGCGGTCAGCGGGTCCCCGTCGGGCCTCCTGCTCCATGGATGATGTTCTTGCGAACGGGGTGGTGCGCAAACCTTGTGAAGAGGCTTGCGCACCACCCCGTTCCATGTCACCGCACGGCGCTGTGCGCCGCCTGGGAACGCTTCCGCCGGGGTGCAACCGCCGTACGGGGAGCAGGAACTGTCCGGGCGACACGAACGGGTGAAGCGGTACGCACACGTGTCCACCGCCCCTCGCACCGGTAACCTCACCCCCATGGCCTCACGTACGTCCGGCAAGGGTTCCCAAGGCACTGCGGGCACCGGCGGGAAACCGCGGGCCGGCCGTACGGGCGGTGCCGCTGGTGCCGCCAAGAAGGCGGCCCCGGCGCGCAAGGCCCCAGCCAAGAAGCCCGTGCCCGCGAAGAAGCCTCCGGTTCGGAAGGCACCCGCGCGGAAGGCGGCTGCCAGGAAACCCGTACCCAAGCCCGCGCCGTCCCCCACGGGGGGCTTGTACCGCTTGGTGCGCGCCCTGTGGCTCGGGACCGCGCACGGCGTGGGCGCGATGTTCCGTGGGATAGGACGGGGTGCCAAGGGCCTCGATCCCGCCCATCGCAAGGATGGCCTCGCGCTGCTGCTGCTGGGGCTCGCCCTGGTGGTCGCCGCGGGGACCTGGTCCAATCTCCGGGGCCCGGTGGGCGATCTGGTGGAGATGCTGGTGACCGGCGCGTTCGGCAGGCTCGATCTCCTGGTGCCGATACTGCTGGGCGCCATGGGTGTGCGGCTGATCCTCTACCCGGAGCGGCCCGAGGCCAACGGCCGGATTGTGATCGGCCTGTCGGCCCTGGCCATCGGCGTGCTGGGACAGGTGCACATCGCCTGTGGTTCCCCTGGTCGCGGGGAAGGCACCGAGGCCATGCAGGACGCGGGAGGCCTGATCGGCTGGGGCGCTTCCAGGCCGCTGGTCTTCATGATGGGCGAGGTGCTGGCAGTCCCCCTGCTGCTGCTGCTCACGGTCTTCGGTCTTCTCGTCGTCACCGCCACACCCGTGAACGCCATCCCCCAGCGACTTCGACTGCTCGGCACCCGCCTGGGTCTGGTGCAGCCCCTGCCGGGGGCCGACGACTTCGACGACCTGACGGACGACGAGCAGCGCTATGAGGACCATTGGCGCGAGGCCGTCCCCGGCCGTACCCGGCGCCCCGGCGCACGCCGGGGCGAACCGGATGAGTACGCCCCCGAGCGGGACGAGGAGGAGGCGCTCTCGCAGCGCCGTAGGCCCCGCAGGACGTCCGCCAAACCGGCGGGCCGTCCGATGGATGCGGTGGATGTCGCCGCCGCTGCCGCCGCCGCACTCGATGGCGCCGTCTACAACGGTCTACCGCCCTCCCCGCTGGTCGCCGATCTGACCCGGGACGTCACCGCGGACCGGCAGCGTGCCGCCGCTTCCCCGGTGCCGACCGCCCGCGAGGCCGAGCGGCGCTCCGAGGAATCCGCGCCGGCCGCCAAGTCCGGCGTACCGGATCTCACCAAACCCGCGCCGGAGCACTCCCACACCCTGCCCGCCCGTGCCGAGCAGCTCCAGCTGGCCGGGGACATCACCTACTCCCTGCCCTCACTGGATCTGCTGGAGCGCGGTGGGCCGGGCAAGACGCGCAGTGCGGCCAATGACGTGGTGGTGGCCTCACTGACCCAGGTGTTCACGGAGTTCAAGGTCGACGCGGCGGTTACCGGATTCACCCGCGGGCCGACGGTGACCCGGTACGAGGTGGAGCTGGGTCCGGCGGTGAAGGTCGAGCGGATCACCGCGCTCACCAAGAACATCGCGTACGCCGTCGCCAGCCCTGATGTCCGGATCATCTCGCCGATCCCGGGGAAGTCCGCGGTGGGCATCGAGATCCCGAACACCGACCGGGAGATGGTCAACCTGGGGGACGTGCTGCGGCTCGCGGACGCCGCCGAGGACGACCATCCGATGCTGGTCGCGCTCGGCAAGGACGTCGAGGGCGGCTATGTGATGGCCAACCTCGCCAAGATGCCGCATGTGCTGGTCGCGGGAGCGACCGGCTCCGGCAAGTCGTCCTGCATCAACTGCCTGATCACATCGGTGATGATAAGGGCGACTCCGGAGGATGTCCGGATGGTGCTCGTCGACCCCAAGCGGGTCGAACTCACCGCGTACGAGGGCATCCCCCATCTGATCACCCCGATCATCACCAATCCCAAGCGCGCGGCCGAGGCGCTTCAGTGGGTCGTGCGCGAGATGGATCTGCGCTACGACGACCTCGCGGCCTTCGGGTATCGACACATCGATGACTTCAACCAGGCCGTGCGCAGCGGAAAGGTCAAGCTGCCCGAGGGCAGCGAACGCGAACTTCACCCCTATCCGTATCTGTTGGTCATCGTCGACGAGCTCGCGGACCTGATGATGGTGGCCCCTCGGGACGTCGAGGACTCCATCGTCCGCATCACCCAGCTGGCGCGCGCGGCCGGCATCCATCTGGTATTGGCGACCCAGCGGCCGTCCGTCGACGTGGTCACCGGTCTGATCAAGGCGAATGTGCCCTCCCGGCTGGCGTTCGCCACGTCATCGCTCGCGGACAGCCGGGTCATCCTGGATCAGCCCGGCGCGGAGAAGCTGATCGGCAAGGGCGATGGTCTCTTCCTGCCGATGGGTGCCAACAAGCCGACCCGGATGCAGGGTGCGTTTGTCACCGAGGACGAGGTCGCGGTGATCGTCCAGCACTGCAAGGACCAGATGGCCCCCGTCTTCCGGGACGATGTCGTCGTGGGCTCCAAGCAGAAGAAGGAGATCGACGAGGACATCGGCGACGATCTGGATCTGCTCTGCCAAGCGGCCGAACTCGTGGTATCGACCCAGTTCGGGTCCACATCGATGCTGCAGCGGAAGCTTCGGGTCGGCTTTGCCAAGGCGGGACGGCTGATGGACCTCATGGAGTCACGGAACATCGTCGGCCCCAGCGAGGGATCGAAGGCCCGTGACGTCCTGGTGAAAGCAGATGAACTGGATGGAGTGCTTGCCGTGATCCGGGGGGAGCCTCAGAGTTAGGGGATTTTGGCGGGCAACCGTTTCCCCCGGTCAAACGTCAAGTTGAGGGAGAGACGGTGCAACCGTCTTGACCGCCCCTACCGTCGCGGACGTCACCGGCCATACCGATGGCGTACAAAGTCCGTCCGCCCGGTTGCCCCACCCTTTCGTACCACCCATACACTGAACCTCCAGCAGGTGGTTACACGCTCGAAAGGCACCCCCGTGTCCATCGGCAACTCTCCCGAAGACGACCGGCCTTCCACCGAGGAAGAGCGCCCTTCGATCGGCCACGTCCTCCATCAGGCCCGCATCGCGTCAGGTCTGACCGTAGACGAGGTCAGTGCCACCACCCGGGTGCGCATCCCGATCGTGCATGCGATCGAGCAGGACGACTTCTCCCGGAGCGGCGGCGCTGTCTACGCGCGCGGTCATATCCGCATGATCGCGCAGGCGGTCGGACTCAGCCCCGATCCGCTGATCGCCCAGTACGACTCCGAGCACGGCGGGCGACCCGCGCCGACCCCTGCCGCGCCGATGTTCGAAGCCGAGCGCATTCGTCCCGAGCCCCGTCGACCCAACTGGACCGCGGCCATGGTGGCCGCGATCGTCGCCGTGGTGGGGTTCGTCGGCTTCACCTTCCTCAACAGCGGCGATGACTCGGGCCGGGACCAGCAGGTGGCCGAGGGCACCGCACCCCAGGAGAAGCCGAGCCCCACCAAGACGACCAGCACCAAGCCCGTCGACCCGAAGCCCGACCCGTCGGACGGCGCGATCGCCGCCGTCCCGAAGGACAAGGTGACGGTGACCCTCACCGTGCTCGACGACAAGAGCTGGATCTCCGCCAAGTCGCAGAACGGCAAGCTGCTCTTCGACGGGACCCTGGTCAAGGGCGATTCCAAGACCTTCCAAGCCGATGAGCGGATCGATCTCATCCTCGGCAATGCCGGTGCGATCGAGCTCCATGTGAACGGCAAGAAGGTCGAGGACGAGTTCAAGCCGGGCCAGGTCGAGCGGGTTTCCTACACCAAGGGCGACCCCGAGGCAGGCTGAGCGAACACCCCCGAAAGCACCACGAGGACAGCCGTTGCCAGCGGTACGGGAGAGGCCCGGCAACCCCGGAGCAGCCACCGGGACGGGAGCTGACGGGCCTGGCGGCAGGGGCGTGGGTCTGGACAAAGTAGTCTTGAGCCCATGCCCGAACGCCGTACCGTCGCCCTTGTCACTCTTGGCTGCGCCCGTAACGAGGTGGACTCGGAGGAGCTCGCAGGCCGCTTGGCAGCGGACGGCTGGGAGCTCGTCGAGGAAGCCGCTGATGCGGATGTCGCAGTCGTCAACACGTGCGGCTTTGTTGAGGCCGCCAAGAAGGACTCCGTCGACGCCCTCCTCGAAGCCAACGATCTCAAGGATCACGGCAGAACCCAGGCCGTGGTCGCGGTCGGCTGCATGGCCGAGCGGTACGGCAAGGAGCTTGCCGAGGCGCTCCCCGAAGCCGACGGTGTGCTCGGGTTCGATGACTACGCCGACATCTCAGACCGCCTCCAGACGATCCTCAACGGGGGCATCCACGCCTCCCACACCCCGCGTGACCGGCGCAAGCTCCTGCCGCTGAGCCCGGCCAAGCGGCAGCAGGCCTCGGCAGCCGCAGACGTGGCCCTGCCAGGCCACGGCGCGCCCACGGACCTACCGGAAGGCGTGGCCCCGGTTTCCGGGCCGCGTGCGCCCCTGCGCCGCAGGTTGGGCACCAGCCCCGTCGCGTCCGTGAAGCTGGCCTCCGGCTGCGACCGGCGCTGCTCCTTCTGCGCGATCCCCTCCTTCCGGGGCTCCTTCATCTCACGCCGGCCCAGCGATGTGCTCGGCGAGACGCGCTGGCTGGCTGAGCAGGGGGTCAAGGAGGTCATGCTGGTCTCCGAGAACAACACCTCGTACGGCAAGGACCTGGGCGACATCCGGCTGCTTGAGACACTGCTCCCCGAGCTGGCCGCGGTGGACGGCATCGAGCGGGTCCGGGTCAGCTACCTGCAGCCCGCCGAGATGCGGCCCGGGTTGATCGACGTCCTCACGTCGACACCGAAGATCGCCCCCTACTTCGATCTGTCCTTCCAGCACTCGGCACCCAGCGTGCTGCGCTCGATGCGCCGTTTCGGTGACACGGAGCGCTTCTGGGAGCTGCTGGAGACGATCCGGAGCAAGGCACCGCAGGCCGGTGTGCGCTCGAACTTCATCGTCGGCTTCCCCGGCGAGAGCGAATCGGACTTCGCCGAGCTGGAGCGCTTCCTCACCGACGCACGGTTGGACGCCATCGGCGTCTTCGGCTACTCGGACGAGGACGGTACGGAAGCCGCCTCCTATGAGAACAAGCTGGACGACGACGTCATCGCGGAGCGACTGGCCCAGCTGTCCCGGCTGGCCGAGGAGCTGACCTCGCAGCGGGCTGAGGAGCGGCTCGGCGAAAGCCTGGAAGTGCTGGTCGAGTCCGTCGGCGGGGAAGACGGCGAGGACAGGGCCGTTGGCCGCGCCGCTCACCAGGCCCCCGAGACGGATGGACAGGTCGTCTTCACCACGCGTGAGGGGCTGGTGCCCGGCCGTATCGTCACCGCGAAGGTCGTGGACACCGAGGGTGTCGACCTAGTGGCCGAATACTGCGGTCTGCCGGGGGACGATGTGGACGCTGGCCGGGTGCCGGTCGGCGTTGCCGCTCGGCCGATGGAGGGCAGGGGCCGCCCGATCCCGGGCGAGGGGGCGGGCAGATGACCGGAGTGCCAGCTTCCGCAGGGGGCGGCACCGGTAGGCCCGCACCCGGTGGCAAGCTGGGCGCTGCGGCCGTCAATCAGGCCAGCCTGTGGAACATCGCCAACATCCTCACCATGGTGCGGCTGGTGTTGGTGCCCGGGTTCGTTCTTCTGATGCTCCAGGACGGCGGATACGACCCGGTCTGGCGTGCTTGGGCATGGGCGGCATTCGCCGTTGCCATGATCACCGACATCTTCGACGGGCATCTCGCCAGGACCTACAACCTGGTCACCGATTTCGGGAAGATCGCTGACCCCATCGCCGACAAGGCGATCATGGCCTCGGGCCTGATCTGCCTCTCGGCGCTCGGGGACCTTCCGTGGTGGGTGACCGCGGTCATCCTCTTCCGCGAGCTCGGGATCACCCTCATGAGATTCTGGGTGATCCGTCACGGCGTGATTCCGGCCAGTCGCGGTGGCAAGCTGAAGACCCTGGCCCAGGGCACGGCGGTCGGCATGTACGTCCTGGCGCTGACCGGTCCGCTGGCCACTCTGCGCTTTTGGATGATGGCCGTTGCCGTCGTACTGACGGTGATCACCGGTCTTGACTATGTGCGACAGGCGATCGTCCTGCGACGCAGGGGGCTCGCTGAGGCCCGCCGTATCGCCGGGGGAGGAGCATGAGCACCGCCGCTGACATCCTGGCCGTGCTCGCGGAGCGTGGCCAGACCGTCGCGGTTGCGGAGTCGCTCACCGGTGGTCTGGTGGCGGCTGAGCTCACCGCGGTCCCGGGTGCGTCGGCGGTCTTCCGGGGTTCGGTGACCGCGTACGCAACGACGCTCAAACACACCGTTCTGGGCGTTGAACGTGCCCTGCTGGCCTCCAGGGGTGCGGTGGACGCGCAGGTGGCGCAGCAGATGGCAGCGGGAGTGCGCAGGGTGCTGGAGGCTTCCTGGGGCATTGCCACCACGGGAGTGGCCGGGCCCGAACCTCAGGATGGACAGCCAGTCGGGACGGTCTATGTGGCCGTTGTGGGACCAAAGGGAACAGGGAATGTGACCGCGCTGAGGTTGAACGGGACCCGGGCGGAAATCCGTAGAGAGAGTGTACGCAGTGTGCTCGGATTGCTCGCCGAGGAACTGCGCGGGAATGCGCGGGCACAGGATACGGAACAGAACGGGGGGAATTGATGTTTGCAGCCCTGAGTGAACACGTCATCGCTCCCCGCACGGCCGCAGTGCAAGGCGGTACGGTGGGGCGTGAAGGATGCGGCTACGCGGTCCGAGGAGGGAGCCACCGATGATTCTGCTCCGTCGCCTGCTTGGTGACGTGCTGCGTCGGCAGCGCCAGCGCCAGGGCCGTACTCTGCGCGAAGTCTCCTCGTCTGCCCGAGTCTCACTCGGCTATCTATCCGAGGTGGAGCGGGGGCAGAAGGAGGCATCCTCCGAGCTGCTCTCCGCGATCTGCGACGCGCTTGATGTACGGATGTCCGAGCTCATGCGTGAAGTGAGTGACGAACTGTCGCTCGCCGAGTTGGCTCAGTCGGCGGCAGCCACTGAGTCTGTGCCCGCACCAGTGCGCTCAATGCTCAATTCTGTCTCTGTGGCTTCGGTAGCAGGTGTGCCGACGGAGCGAGTGACGATCAAGGCGCCGGCGGAAGCTGTCGACGTCGTCGCCGCCTGACACGGATCTCATGACCTTGTTGCTGGTGGGACAGGCCGGATGCGTCCGGTGCGGTCCTGTGGTGTTGGCTCGGTTCTGCTGATCAGTCTGGGTGATGGATACCGGTCAACGGTCAGACCTCGACCGATCCGGTCTCCACTGGTGTGAAGTGAACGAAGCCCCGGTCGCTGCCCTCAAGGGTGGTGATTCGGGGCTTTTGGCTGTCGGTTTGCGGGGTAGGCGCCCGATTGGCTGTGTCTGGGCTTATGTGGTGTGGGTGGTTCTGAGATGACCCCCTCCGAATGTCTGGTTCGGGCGCCTATGTCATGGTGGAAATGACCGACAACCGAGTGGAGGACATGCATGTCTGTCGTGAAGAGCCCCCTGTCCGAGTCTGACCTCAAGGCGGTCGGAGACGCATTGCGAGGCGCCCTCGTGGATCTGGTGGACCTCGGGCTCGTCGCCAAGCAGGTCCACTGGAATGTCGTCGGGCCGCGTTTCAGGTCCGTACACCTTCAACTCGACGAGGTCGTGGACACCGCCCGACTGCACTCCGACACGGTCGCGGAGCGGTGTTCCGCGATCGGTGTGCCGCCGGACGGCCGTGCCGCCACGGTCTCGGCGCAGAGCGCGATCAGTACGGTGCCGGAGGGCTGGATCAAGGACGGCGACGCCGTACGGGTGCTCGTTGACGCCCTGGGCGCGGTCGTCGTACGGATGCGCGAGCGCATCGATGTGACGGGCGATCCCGACCCGGTGAGCCAGGACATCCTGATCGGGCTTACCGCGGACCTCGAAAAGCACGCGTGGATGTTCCAGGCGGAAACCGCCTGACCTGGTCAGCCCATAGCTGGACTGGAAACCGGCACACCAGGTGGATGCCGGGTACGAAGAGAGCTCGGGGCGCCTCCGGAGCACTCTCCAGGGTTGTTTGGAAGAGGCCGGGGCACATGTGCACCCTTGATCCGGGTTTCTGTGCGCCGGGCCTGCATCCGGTGCGCCCTCCCTGTGGGTGATCGCGTCGGTCTAGCGTGGGCCGGAGGGAGGCAACCATGGCACGACGCGGGGTCGCCCTCGGGCTCCCGGCCGCGCTGCTGGTCGCCGGAGTGTGGTGGTGGGCCGTACTGCGGCTGGTACTCACCCCCGAGCGGACCGGGTTGATCGAAGGGGCCGTGGCGGCGGGCGGATGGGGGCTCAGCCTCCTACCAGTACATGTGACGGCGGCCCGTGCCGGCGCTGGCTGGATCGCCCGGGCCTCGGCCACCAAAGCCTCGGTCACCAGGGCGACGGCGGCGCGTGCGGCCGTCACCAGGGCATCGCAACGCCGGCGTTCGGGCGGGTGATCTGGCCCGGGTGAAGCCGGCTGGAGGCATCGGGCGCGGGATGCGGCACGGTATGGACGACGGCTTCTGGCCCGCCCAGAGGGGCAAAGGCGAGAGCCGGTCTCGGTGGGTTTCGACGTGCTGCCGACACTCACCAGCGATGTGGTCGGCCAGGTGGTTCAGCCGTGGGGGTGTGAACCCAGGCGGGCGTGAGCGTCCCGGCCCGTGATGTCGTCGCCCTGATGTGTCGGGGGGAAGCCGCGGCTCTGTCGGCGCTGCGACGCGAAATCATGCGTCCGATCCGCCCAGAGCGGTCGACGCTCCGGTGAACCGGGATGCTCCCCCGGTGCGGTGCGGTGCGGTGCGGTGCGGTGCGGTGCGGTGCGGTGCGGTGCTCGCCGGAGGGGTGCCGTCGCGACCAAACGGGTGGGGTTGAAACCCCGGGAGTGACCCGATGGGACACCGTGCGCCGTATCTGAGGGAGCGTCAACTAGTGGGGCCGGATTGGCAACCCGGACACCAGTAGGTGACCCGCTGGGCACCGTTGCGGTCACTTTGACCGGCCTGACGGATGAGGGTGCCACACCGTAGACAGGGCAGACCAGCGCGGCCGTAGACAAACAGTCGGGTCGCGGTCCGGCCGCTGCCGGGGGAGCGGGCGGTCGTCTGACGCTCGAAGGTGTTCTTGTTCGCTTCAAGGAGCCGATGCGCGGTGGCGATCAGCCGCTCCGGCACCCCGCTGGGCAGGGCCGCCACGGGGAGCCAAGGGGTCACTCGGGCAAGGAACGCCAGCTCGGACTTGTAGACATTGCCGATGCCCGCGAGATTGCGCTGGTCCAGAAGGGCTTCACCCAGCGGGCGCGAGGGTTCGGCGAGCACATGGGCCAGGGCGATGGCTGGGTCCCAGTCGGGACCCAGCAGATCGGGGCCCAGATGCCCGACGACCCGTTCCTCGTCGGTGGTCGGCAGCAGCTCCAGCACCGGGAGCCGATAGCCGACGGCAGTGTGCGCGGGGTTCTGGAGGATGGCGCGGATCTCGTAGGTGGGGCCGCCGCGCCACCGTTCACCCGCGCGAAAGACCCGCCATGCCCCGTCCATGCGTAGATGGGAGTGGAGGGTGAGTCCGCCTTCGACTCGGGTGAGGAGATGCTTGCCCCTCGATGTGACATCAAGGACGGATCGGCCGGTCAGATCGGCGGTGGCGAAGCGCGGGACCCGTAGATCGGATCGGGTGAGCACCTGCCCGGCGAGGGCGGTGTGCAGCCGTTTCGCGGTCAGCCAGACGGTGTCTCCTTCGGGCATGGAACCCATGATGCGCGCCATGGAACGGGTACGGGCGTTTCTGACGGATGGGGAGTCCCTCCCGGAAGGGGCTTCCCGTCCTGGGATTCCTTCCCGGGAGTGGCGGATGGTTGGTGCTGGGTCCGGCTCGCCGGACCCATGGGGCCCCTCGTCGCTGGGGTACTTCGCCGGGAGGCCGCTGTCCCCTGCCCAGGCGAGTGGTTGGTGGCATGGGACGGTTGGCGCGGATGGGCTGGCGCGGATGAATTGGCGCGGATGAATTGGCGCGGGTCGGTTGACCGGCTGGCGCTGGGTACGGCTCCTCAGCGGCTTCAGCAGCGGCCCTTCAGCAGCGGCCCTTCAGCGGTGGAGCGAGGCCGTGGCACATCGGCCAAGGAGTGGGCGGGGCCGGCGGCAGTCGGCGGAGGGCGTTGTCAGGGGCGAATCCTCAGCCCTCTCGGGGTGGCGTGGAATCCCGCTGCTTCCAGGGCTCGCGCCAGCGGCGATGTCAGCGCGGGCACACCATTCGCCCGCTCCACGGTGACCGTGCCGAGCGTCCCCACCCGTGCCGCGCTCGCCAGGGCCTCAGCCGCCGCGTTGAGCGCCGGATCGTCCGGGTCCGTCACCCAGGCCAGCAGTGTCCGGCCACCGCGCTCCATGTACAGCGTCAGCTCGCCATTGACCAGGACCACCAGCGAGCCGGCCTTTCGCCCCGGCTTATGGCTGGCACCCTCCGGAGACTCGGGCCAGGCAAGGGCGGCGCCATAGGCATTGGCCGGGTCGGCGGCGGCCAGAACCACCGCCTGCGGTGCGCTGCTGGTGTCGGCGCGCTCCCGCGCGGTGGCGGTGGCACGGAGCCGGTCCACCGCACCGTCCATGGCGAACTGGGCCGCCCCCAGCCCTTCCACGACATAGCCTCGGCGGGCCTGCCCGCTGTCCTCGAAGGCAGCCAGCACGCGGTACACGGCGGAGAAGCCACCGTGCACACCCTCAGCGGACACAGCTCCCCGGGTGACCACCCCATGGCGGTCGAGCAGCGAACGGGCCAACGCGTGGGCCCGATGGGTGGGCTCGGGCTCGATGGCCGGAAGCAGAGACCAGCGGCCGCTCACCGTCGGTGGCCCACCACGGGACGCCGGACGCGCGGCGGCGGCCGTGAGGCCGCCATAGCGCCCCCGGGGCACGGTCCGCCTGGCCCGATGGGCGGTGGACCCGGCGGTGCGGCCCGAACCGAGCAGTGAGCGCAGCGGGGCGAGGCTGTCATTGGTGAGCCGGCCGGACCAGGTCAGCTCCCAGACGGCGTCGGCCAGCTCTGGATCGGTGGCGTCCGGATGCGTGGTGGCCCTGACCTGGTCGGCGATCTGGCGGAAGAACAGACCGTATCCGGGGGCGAGCGCGGTGAGGACGGACTCCTGGAGCGCGGTGAGCTCCAGGGGGAGGGGCGGCGGGAGCAGCAGGGGCGCTGTGTCGGCGAGATAGAGCGAGAGCCAGCCGTCCTTGCCGGGCAGCGCACCGGCACCCGCCCAGATCACCTCGCCGGTGGTGGTCAGCTCGTCCAGCAGGGTGGGGCCGTACCCCTGGACCCGGGACGGAAGGATCAGCTTCTCCACAGCGGAAGCGGGCACACTGACCCCTTGGATCTGCTCGATGGCCCGGGCCAGTCCGTCGATGCCGCGCAGGTCCTTGGCGCCCAGGTGCTGCCACTGGGGGAGGAAGGTGGCCAGCGCGGCCGGGGGAACCGGCTCCAGCTCCTGGCGCAACGCCGCCAGTGAACGTCGGCGCAACCGTCGCAGAACCGTCGCGTCACACCACTCCATGCCGAGAGCGCCCACCGCATCCGCGGAAGGATGGTCGCCGATGGGTGGACGGAACTCCCCGTGGACGATGCGCCCGGCTGCGGCCAGCCGCCTCAGTGCCCCGTCGGTGACCGCGGTGCCGAGACCGAACCGTGCTGCCGCCTGTACGGAGGTGAACGGGCCGTTCGTCCGGGCGAAACGGGCCAGCAGATCGCCCAAGGGGTCCTTGACCGGCTCGGTGAACGCCTCCGGGACCCCCACGGGTAGCGCGGTGCCGAGCGCGTCCCGCAGTCGGCCGGCGTCCTCGATCGCCGCCCAGTGGTCCCCGCCCGCGATCCGGACCTGGATGGCCCGTCGGGTGCTGGCGAGATCTCGCGCCCACTGGGGATCGCCACCGCGTGTGATGAGCTCCGCGTCGGTGAGCGGGCCGAGGATCCGCAGCAGATCGGCGACGCCCTCCTCGTCCTTGATCTTCCGCTCGTCGGTGAGCCACTGGAGCTCCCGCTCCAGCTCGGTGAGGACATCGGCATCGAGGAGCTCTCGCAGCTCCGCCTGCCCCAGCAACTCGGACAGCAGCCGGGAGTCCAGGGAGAGGGCGGCGGCGCGCCGCTCGGCGAGCGGTGAGTCCCCCTCGTAGAGGAACTGAGCCACATAGCCGAACAGCAGCGAGCGGGCGAAGGGGGACGGCTCGGGAGTGGTCACCTCCACCAGGCGGACGCGGCGGGATTCGATGTCGCCCATCAGCTCGGTGAGCCCGGGGACGTCGAACACGTCCTGGAGGCATTCGCGGACCGCCTCCAGGACGATCGGGAAGGACCCGAACTCGCTTGCCACCTGAAGGAGCTGGGCCGCGCGCTGGCGCTGCTGCCACAGGGGCGTCCGCTTGCCAGGGCTGCGCCGGGGCAGCAGCAGGGCCCTGGCCGCGCACTCCCGGAACCGGGACGCGAACAGCGCCGATCCGCCCACCTGCTCGGTGACGAGCTGGTTGATCTCGCCCTGGTCGAAGACGGCGTCCGCCGCGCCCACGGGGGCCTGTTCGCTGTCGTAGGTGGTATCGACGGCGGCCGGGTCCTGGTCAAGGAGGTCCAAGCCCATCAGATCACTCATCAGGTCGGCGTCGGGCAGCCGCAGCACGATGCCGTCGTCGGCATGCATGACCTGGGCGTCCATGCCGTACCGCTCGGTGAGGCGGGCGCCGAGCGCCAGCGCCCACGGTGCGTGGACCTGAGCGCCGAACGGGGAGTGGATGACCACTCGCCAGTCGCCCAGCTCATCGCGGAACCGCTCGACGAGAATGGTCCGGTCATCGGGCACATGACCGCAGGCGCGGCGCTGCTCATCGAGATACGCCAGGATGTTCTGCGCAGCCCAGGTGTCCAGGCCCGCGGCCAGCAGTCGCAGCTGTGCGTCCTCGGGGGAGAGTGCCCCGACCTCCCGTAGGAAGGCGCCGACAGCGCGCCCGAGCTCCAGCGGTCGACCGAGTTGGTCGCCCTTCCAGAAGGGCAGCCGTCCGGGCACTCCGGGGGCGGGCGAGACCAGCACCCGGTCCCGGGTGATGTCCTCGATCCGCCAGGACGTGGTGCCCAGGGTGAAGACATCGCCCACCCGGGACTCGTACACCATCTCCTCGTCCAGTTCCCCGACCCGGCCGCCGCCCTTCTTGGGGTCGGCGCCGACGAGGAAGACGCCGAAGAGCCCTCGGTCCGGAATGGTGCCACCGGAGGTCACCGCCAGGCGCTGGGCTCCGGGTCTGCCGGTGACCGTGCCCGCGATCCGGTCCCACACCACGCGCGGACGCAGTTCGGCGAACGCGTCCGACGGATACCGTCCGGCGAGCATGTCCAGGACGGCCGTGAACGCCGATTCGGGCAGCGAGGCGAAGGGCGCGGCCCGGCGGGCCAGCGCCAGCAGGTCATCGGCTTGCCAGGGGTCCATCGCCACCATCGCGACCAGTTGCTGGGCCAGCACGTCCAAGGGGTTCGCCGGGATGCGGAGCGCCTCGATGGCACCGGTGCGCATCCGCTCGGTGACCACGGCGGCCTGCACCAGGTCCCCGCGGTACTTCGGGAAGACGACACCGGTGGAGACCGCGCCCACCTGGTGTCCGGCGCGGCCGACGCGCTGGAGGCCGGAGGCGACCGAGGGGGGCGACTCCACCTGGACGACCAGATCGACCGCGCCCATGTCGATGCCCAGCTCCAGGCTGGAGGTGGCCACGACCGCGGGCAGCCGCCCGGCCTTGAGGTCCTCCTCGACCAGGGCGCGCTGCTCCTTGGAGACCGAGCCGTGGTGGGCGCGGGCGAGCAGGGGCGGGGCTCCCCGGGCGGCTCCGGACTGGGCCATGATCTCCGCCGGTGGTGCCCCTTCGGGCAGCGGCTCGCCCATGGCCCGCTCATAGGCGATCTCATTGAGGCGATTGCACAGCCGCTCGGCGAGGCGGCGGGAATTGGCGAAGACGATGGTGGAGCGGTGGGCCTGGACGAGATCGGCGATCTTCTCCTCGACATGGGGCCAGATCGATGGTTTGTCCCCGCCGTTGGTGGCCTCGGCTGAGGCTCCGGTCGCCGGTGGGCCGCCCAGCTCACCCAGATCCTCCACCGGAACCACTACGGACAGGTCGAATTCCTTGCCGGACGGAGGCTGGACGATCTCCACCCTCCGCTGCGGTGAGAGATAGCGGGCCACCTCATCCACCGGCCGTACCGTCGCCGACAGACCGATACGGCGCGCGGGGCGCGGCAGTAGTTCGTCCAGACGCTCCAACGAGAGGGCGAGATGAGCCCCTCGCTTGGTCCCGGCGACCGCGTGCACCTCATCCAGGATCACCGTCTCGACACCCGCCAAGGCGTCTCTGGCGGCCGAGGTGAGCATCAGGAACAGCGATTCGGGTGTGGTGATCAGAATGTCCGGAGGCCTGCTGGCCAGTGATCGGCGCTCGGCTGGAGGAGTGTCGCCGGATCGGATGCCCACCCGCACTTCCGGCTCCGGCAGCCCCAGCCGCACCGACTCCTGGCGGATACCCGTCAGGGGGCTGCGCAGATTGCGCTCCACATCGACCGCGAGCGCCTTCAGCGGGGAGATGTAGAGAACGCGGCAGCGCGCTTTGGGGTCCGCGGGCGGGGCGGTGGACGTCAGCTGGTCGAGCGCGGCCAGAAAGGCGGCCAGCGTCTTCCCGGACCCGGTCGGGGCCACGACCAGCACATCCGAGCCCTCGCCGATCGCACGCCAGGCACCTTCCTGCGCGGCGGTGGGCGCCTTGAAGGCTCCCGCGAACCAGCTTCGGGTCGCGGGAGAGAAGGAGTCGAGCGCAGTCCTGGCCATGCCCCCCATCGTGCACCGCGCCACTGACAATCGACCTCCGCGGGCGCACCGGCGCCACCGGACGCGGGGGCTGGGCACCCGACCGGGGGCCAGCGGCCGGACACCCACGGTGGACGCGGATGCCCGGGTGGATGCTCCTGCGAGTGACGCGGTACATCCAGCCCGCGGCGGCGTCGCTGGACTGCCGCCGACCACCCGAGCTCTCCATCTCGCCGCCCTTGGTCCCGGCTCAGGGCTGTGAGCTGGGCCGGGACCAAGGGCGCAGGGCGGCGCTGTGCGCAGCACAATGGACTCATGGGGGATCTGGCGCCGACAGAATGGGCGAGGCACTGGCAGTTCGAGGCGTTGCCGGGCCTCGATCTGCTGCATGCCCGGTATGTCCGGCACACCTTCCCACGTCATAGCCACGAGGGCTTCACGGTCGCCTCGGTCAGTGGCGGCGTGGAGGACCTGATCATGCCGGACGGTGTCGTTCCGGTCCGCCCCGGCATGGTCGTGATGATCAACCCGGAGGTGCCCCACGCGGCCCGTGCCGGCGTTCCCGAGGGATGGACCTACACCACCCTCTACCCCTCCGCGGACCTGGTCTCGGGCATCGCCGATGAGGTCACCAGCCTCCGCGGCACCCCCGCATTCGCCGAGTCGAATGTCGAGGACCCCCAGACCGCCGAACTGATCCGACGCGTCCACCTGGCTGCTGAAGCGGGCAACGCACTGGCCGCCGACAGTCTGCTCCGGATCGTCGTCGCCAGGCTCCTGAGCCGGCACGGCAGCCGGCTGCCCTCCCGTACCCCCCGGTCCTCCAGCGGCGCTGGCGCTCGCACGGCGGCCCGGGCGAAGGCGCTCCTTGAGGAACAGATGATCCGACCTCCCACTCTCGATCGACTGGCGCAGGAGGTCGGCGCCACCCCCTTCTCCCTGTTGCGCGCCTTCAAGTCGGCGTACGGCATGCCGCCCCACACCTGGCTCACCGACGCACGGGTGCGCAACGCCCGCCGCCTCCTGGAAGCCGGGACCACTCCCGCCGAAGCCGCCATCGCCGTGGGCTTCACCGACCAACCGCATCTGAACCGGCACTTCACACGCATCGTCGGCGTGCCCCCGGGCGCGTACCGCAAGGAGCGCTGGGGCCGTACCGGGCAGCCGCAAGAACGTACAAGACGATGATCGTAGGGTTCGCGTAACGTCCGCTAAGTGGCAGAACAGACAGCTCACCCGACGAGCGATCCCCAGCAGGGCCCACCCCTGACCACCGGGACCGCCCAGCCCCTGTCCAAGCCGGACTCCGCGGTCGTCCGCGACGCCCTCGGCGTCGGTATCGCCGTCGGGCTTTCGGGCTTCGCCTTCGGGGTGACCTCAGCGGGCGCCGGCCTCACCCTCCTCCAGACCTGTGCGCTGAGCCTGCTCGTCTTCACGGGGGCCTCGCAGTTCGCACTCGTCGGCGCGATTGCGGCGGGCGGCAATCCGTTGACCGCTGCCGCAGGCGCCTTCTTCCTCGGCGTGCGCAATGCGTTCTACGGGCTCCGCCTGTCGCAGCTGCTGGCCCTGCCCAAGGCGGTGCGTCCCCTCGCCGCGCACTGGGTGATCGACGAGACCACGGCCGTCGCGCTCGCCCAGCCCGACCGTCGGTCGGTACGCCTCGGTTTCACCGTGACCGGTCTGACGCTGTACGTGCTCTGGAATCTGACCACCCTGTTGGGAGCGCTCGGAGCCGAGGCCATCGGAGACACCAACGCCTGGGGGCTGGATGCCGCGGGCCCCGCGGTCTTCCTGGCTCTGCTGGCACCCATGTTGCGCACGGCCACCGAGCGGGCGGTGGCCGGCCTTGCGGTACTGCTGGGGCTCGGGCTGCTGCCCGTACTGCCCGCCGGGCTGCCGGTGCTGGTGGCCGCGCTCGCCGCGCCCGCGGTGCTCTGGCTCAAGGGCCGCAGCCTCGATCTGGCGACGGAACGATTCAAGCGGTCCGAGGCGGACGGCGGGCGATCCGAGCGCAGCCCCCGACACGAAGCCCGGATCGAACCGGTGTCCACCACGGGCACCGACCACGACACCGCGGCGCCCGCCGCCTCCGGTACTGCGAGCGCCGAAACCCCCCGTACCGACCCGGAGACCCGCCGTCACGACTCCCAGAAGGGCGAGGACCGATGAGCATCTGGATTGCGATCGCCGCGACCGCTGTCGGCTGCTACCTGGTCAAACTCGTCGGTCTGCTGGTGCCCGCCGGGGCACTGGAGCGTCCGCTCGTCCAGCGCCTGGCCGCGCTGCTCCCCGTCGCCCTGCTGGCAGCCCTCACCGCGCAGCAGACCTTTGGAGCCCACGACTCCCTGGTGATCGACGCCCGGGCGGCAGGGGTGGCGGCGGCGGCTCTGGCCCTCCTCCTGCGTGCGCCGTTCCTCGTCGTGGTCGCGGCGGCGGTGGCCGTCACAGCGGGAGTGCGGGCGCTCGGCGGCTGACCTCGGTGGATCGGCGGGGGGCAGGTCAGCCGATCCCCCGTCCGTACGCCTGGAGCGTGCGCAGCGCCTCGATCGTCACCATGGGCCGTGCCTCCAGAGCCGTCCCCGGTGCCCACCGCCGCCAGCTGATCGGCCACCCACCGTCCTCCTCCTGGGCGCGTTCCAGGTGGGTCAGCGACCGTTCCAGCTCCTCGTCCGTGAACCAGCGCCGCGCCAGCGATCCGGGCGTACGGGCGAAGTCGTACGGGAAGTGGTGCTCGCCAGGGGCGTATCCATCGGCGACCGGGTAGTCCTCGAACCGCTCCGGGTCCAGCACGGCCCATCGTCTTTCGCGCACCAGCCTCCCGAGCCGGTCCGCCACCGCTTCGGCGCGGGAGCGGTCCGGCACCCCGTCGAGGAAGGCGACCGCGGCCTCGATCTCGTACGGGTGTGAGTCCTCCAGTCCCTCCACCGCGGCCCAGCAGAAGTCAGTGGCCCGAAACAGCCAGGCATGCCAGACCCGGTTGCGATGCAGCAGCCCGACCACCGGCCCCGTCGTCAGCAGCTCGCCCGGCGGGTCATCGGAGATCGGGATGAAGGGGGCCGTGGGGTAGCCGCGCTGCGCGGGGTGGATCGCGGGCAGTGCCCCCTCGTCGGTGGACACCTCGGTGAGGTAGCGGCCCACCCGCTCCAGTCGCAACCCGCCGCAGCGGCCGATGGAGTCCAGCACGCGCAGCGCGTGAACGGTATGCAGCGGTTGGCTCACCGGCCCGCGAAGATCCGGCTCCAGCGCATGGCCGTAACCGCCGTCCTCGTTCAGATAGGCGGCCAGCGCGGTTTCCACCCCGTCCGCGCCGCCCTGGAGGAAGTGGTACGCGAAACGCCGCTGCTCCAGCACCCGTGCGGTGAGCCAGATGAACTGCTCGGCGCGGGCGCGAGGCGAAGCGGTCGGGTGCAGGGGGTCCGGTCCGGTTCCAGCCATGCTTCGACCGTAGGGCGGAAAGGGCTTTCGGCATCCGGAACCGGCCGGACCGCACCCCTTGGGGCGGGATAATGACGTCATGCGGTTGACGAGTTTCTGGGAGCGGATGGCGGAGCACTTCGGACCGTCAGCGGCCGACTCCTTCGCCAAGGACCATGTGATGGCCGAACTGGGCGGTCGTACGGTGCATGAGGCACTGGACGCCGGCTGGGAGGCCAAGGACGTGTGGCGGGCGGTCTGCTCCGCCGTTCAGGTGCCCTCCGACAAGCGATGAAGCGTGCGCAGGAACTGGCCGGTATGTCCCGCTTGGAGTTGTTGCGCCCGAGGATGTGCGGTCAGGTGGCGGGTCTGATGATGACCGTGCGTGCGTGGTGTTCGCCGACCTTGATCTCAGGGTGATCGATGGGAGCGCGTCAGGTAGGCGACACTTGCCCCGTGGCCTCGACGACCGACAAGAGTGATCAGGACAGAACCGAACAGGGCGTACCTCGGCAAGGCGGCATCACCGGCGCGCCCGCCGGCCAGAGGGACGGTGCGCAGACGAACCGCAAGGACGCCAGCGCACCCGAAGACCCCTCGGCATCCCACCCCACCGCGCATGACGCGCCTCCACCGGCCCTGCCTCCGCCCGGCCCGCCCACCGAGCCGCTCGGGCCGGCCCGGATGCCCCGCTGGCTACCGCGCGCCATGGTGCTCGCGCTGACGCTCTACGCCTGCTTCCAACTCGGCAACTGGGCCTTCCACCAGCTCATCAGCCTGCTGATCAATATCCTGATCGCCTTCTTCCTGGCGCTTGCCATCGAGCCCGCGGTGGGCCGGATGGCGGCCCGTGGCATGCGCCGGGGGCTTGCCACCTTCCTGGTGTTCTTCGGGGTCATGGCCGCCGCGGTCGGCTTTGTCGTACTGCTGGGCTCGATGCTCGCGGACCAGATCGTGACCATGGTCGAGGACTTCCCCAAGTACCTCGACTCCGTGATCAGCTGGATCAATCAGAACTTCCGCACGGAACTGTCCCGGGTCGAAGTCCAGGACAGCCTGCTGCGCTCCGACTGGCTGCGGAAGTACGTCCAGAACAGTGCGAGCGGAGTGCTGGACGTCTCCGCGACCGTTCTCGGCGGGCTCTTCACGCTGCTGACGATATTCCTCTTCTCGTTCTACTTCGCGGCTGATGGGCCCCGGTTGCGCAAGGCGATCTGCTCGGTGCTGCCCCCGGCCAAGCAGACCGAGGTGCTCCGCGCCTGGGAGATCGCGGTCGACAAGACGGGCGGCTACATCTACTCGCGCGGTCTGATGGCGCTCATCTCAGGCTTCTCCCACTTCGTCCTGCTGGAGATCCTGGGGGTGCCGTACGCTCCCGCGCTGGCTGTCTGGGTCGGCCTGGTCTCGCAGTTCATCCCCACGATCGGTACGTATCTGGCGGGTGCGCTGCCGATGCTGATCGCGTTCACGGAGAATCCCTGGTACGCGCTGTGGGTGCTGGGTTTCGTGGTCGTCTACCAGCAGTTCGAGAACTATGTGCTGCAGCCCAAGCTCACGGCCAAGACGGTGGACATCCATCCAGCGGTGGCCTTCGGCTCGGTCGTCGCGGGTACGGCACTGATGGGTGCGGTGGGCGCGCTGATCGCGATTCCGGCGGTTGCCACGCTCCAGGCGTTTCTCGGCGCCTATGTGAAGAGGTACGACGTCACCGATGATCCACGGGTGGACGGTCACAGAAGGCGTGACGGCGGACGGTTCCTCCAGCGGATGCGGTCCACGCTGACCAAGTCACCCGCCCCGCACCCCCCTGGCTCCCCGCGCGATCCGGGGCCCGGCGCCGGTGCTCGTAGGACCGCTGAGGACGAGTCAGCCACCGATCGGAACTGACCGTTCCGAGTCCGGCGGGAGAGCCGACGAAGGCGGATGCCTCGGCTGTGAGGCGATTCGACCGTCGAGCGCGCAGTGCGGAGCAGCTCGGCGGGGTTCGACCCGTGCCACTGGATTCGGCCAGCAGGGGCGCGGGCCGCTAGGGGCGGGGATGTCCTGGAGATGTCCCACTGTGCCCAAGCGGCCCCGCCGCCTCCTCTCCCACTGGTTCTCCTGGGCCCGACACAGCGGCCGAGCTCCTCAACGGGGCACAGCAGGGGACCACCGACGAACTGTCCTGAGCGCCCGGTGTCATCCCACCATCGGTAGCGGCTTGCCGCTCCTACCGGTTGGTGCGTTGCGGGCTGTCCGCGGTCCGGGGCGGATCAGCCCTCAGGAGGCGGCAGGCCTTTCATCGCGCCGCCAGTAGTTCGGCCGCCACCAGTACAGGGCTGTGAGGTCGTCCGGCAGCGGGTCATCGCTGATGTCTGCCTCGAACGGGTCCCGCGAGAGATCGATGAGACGCCACCCCGGGTCGAGGGGTTCATCGTCGGCCGGCGGTCGTACATGGCGCAGATGACGTTCGTCCATGGCTCCGAGCCGCTGGAAGTTCGCCTGTGCCTCAATCAGGCTCAGGCCTCCGTTCGGGCCGATCGCCGCCCATGGGTAGCGGAGCTGGAAGGGGTCCTCCTGCCAGCGGCAGACGTCGCAGATCTCGTCTGACCACAGCGCTGCGAACATTTGGTGTCCACAGCAGGGACAGGGCAGCCAGCCTTCGGGAGGCACCTCGGCGGGTTCCGGCGCCGTGGGCGGACCGCCGTACTTTCGCTGCATCTCGGCCTCCAGGGCCTCTAGCTCCGCGAGATCGGCAGCTGTGTCGTCCGGGTCGTTGGCGCTGTCCATCCTCGCTGAACTGGTCATACGCAGGATCCTAGGCATGCGTCCCCTGCCCGGGGCCATCGATTTCCGGGGGCAGCGAGCCAGGTGGACCGGGTGTGCGCAAGGAGGTGTGCGGCTGGCGCTCCGACCGCATCGAGACTCGCCTCAGATCCCCCGCGGGCCGCCCGCGGCCGACCAAGGCATCGCTGTGACCCCCGGCTTGCGCACGCCGACCGCACCGCGCCTGAGCCTCTGTTCGGGCACTCGAACTTCGTACTCGAACTCCGGACGCAAACTCTGCACTCGAACTCCGTTCCCGGATTCCGTGCTCAAGTCTTGTTCTCGGATTCCATGGGCCCGAACCCGCATCCGTCGAAGTGTGAGCGGTGTGGATGGCTGAAAATCACGGACGACGTGCGAGGAAGACGAACTCCCTCCCCGGGCGGTCGGGCGCGTCGCGGACTTCGTCCACCACATAGCCGTGTGCGGCCAGGTCCCGCTCGACTTCCGCACGCTCGCGGAAGCGCAGCGTCGAATCCGACGTCAGCACCTGTCCGTCCGCCGCGAACCCGTAGGTCCAGCGGAAGGTGAGCAGGGGCAGACTCACGTCGATCAACTGGCCCCAGCTCTCGACAGCGCCGATGCCTGGGATCTCCGTCACTTCGTAGGTGTTCTCGCGGGTCCATTCCTCCCAGGCACGTCTGGCCGGGTCGCGGGTCTCGAAGACCAGACGCCCACCGGGGCGTAGTGCTTCGTAGGCTCCCTGGAGCGACTCGTGCCACGTATGCGGGTCGGTGATGGCCTGGGCGACGTTCGCCGTCATCGTCGCGAGGTCGACCTGCAACGGGGGGAGGTCTGTGGCGTCACCGCAGATCCAGCGAACTCGCTCACCGCCCGGTTTTGCCCGGGCGACATCGATGGACGCCAGGGCGGGATCGACGCCGACGACCTCGATCCCGCGGTCAGCCAGGAGAAGTGCGAACACCCCTGTGCCGCAGCCGATGTCCAGCACCCGGCGCGCCTTGAACTCTTCCGCGACCTGGAGGTAGGCGGCCAGATCGCTGCGGTCGGAGTGGAGCGGATCGTAGATCGCGGCGAGCCGTGGATGCGCGAAACAGTCGTCAGCCATAGGGCCGAACGTAGTCATGGCGGGGCCCGAACAGCCACTGGGTTTCGCTGGCGGCCTCCTCCCCGCTGCCTCCAGCCCGATCACTCCTCGAAGACCCGAACCTCCGGGCCATCGATGTTCGCTGGCGTCGGTGAAACGCCGATGGCGCGGGACACCGGGGCATCCGGGGCGCGCCGACCAGCACGCTTGACACTGAAATCGAACATCCATTCTCATGGGATTCAGGTCCCTGGCGCCCTGGGTTATCCACAGGCTGGCGGGACGTCGGGGCCCATTGTCAGTGGCAGGGGTTAGCGTCTGTGACGTGAAGCGATCAACACAAGCAAATCGGGTGGAACCCATGGCAGGAACCGACCGCGACAAGGCGCTGGACGCCGCGCTCGCACAGATTGAACGACAGTTCGGTAAGGGCGCAGTGATGCGCCTGGGCGAACGGCCGAATGAGCCCATCGAGGTCATCCACACCGGGTCGACCGCGCTCGATGTCGCGCTCGGCGTGGGCGGACTGCCTCGCGGCCGGGTCATCGAGGTGTACGGACCGGAATCCTCTGGTAAGACGACACTGACCCTGCACGCAGTGGCCAATGCCCAGAAGGCGGGCGGCGCGGTGGCCTTCATCGACGCCGAGCACGCCCTTGACCCCGAGTACGCGAAGAAGCTGGGCGTCGACATCGACTCCCTCATCCTCTCCCAGCCGGACAACGGCGAGCAGGCCCTGGAGATCGTCGACATGCTCGTGCGCTCCGGTGCGCTCGACCTGATCGTGATCGACTCTGTGGCGGCACTGGTGCCGCGGGCGGAGATCGAGGGAGAGATGGGCGACTCACACGTCGGCCTTCAGGCCCGGCTGATGAGCCAGGCACTTCGAAAGATCACCAGCGCACTGAACCAGTCGAAGACGACCGCGATCTTCATCAACCAGCTCCGCGAGAAGATCGGTGTGATGTTCGGCTCGCCGGAGACCACCACCGGTGGCCGCGCGCTCAAGTTCTACGCCTCGGTGCGGCTCGACATCCGCCGTATCGAGACCCTCAAGGACGGCACGGACGCGGTCGGCAACCGCACCCGAGTCAAGGTCGTCAAGAACAAGTGCGCGCCGCCCTTCAAGCAGGCCGAGTTCGACATTCTGTACGGGCAGGGCATCAGCCGCGAGGGCGGTCTGATCGACATGGGCGTGGATCACGGCTTCGTCCGCAAGGCCGGTGCTTGGTACACCTACGAGGGTGACCAGCTGGGCCAGGGCAAGGAGAACGCTCGTAACTTCCTGAAGGACAATCCCGATCTCGCGGATGAGATCGAGAAGAAGATCAAGGACAAGCTGGGCGTCGGAGTCAAGCCGGAGAAGCCGGCGGAACAGCCCGCCGCTGACGATGCCGCTGCGGCTGTCTCCGTCGACGATGCCGCCAAGACCGTGCCGGCGCCTGCCACCAAGGCCAAGACGGCCAAGGCGACGGCAGCCAAGAGTTAACCACCATGCCTTTTTCATCGAAGAGGCGAACCACAGGACAGGGCGACGGCCCCGACTCGTCGAGGGCCGAGAAGGAGCCGTCGCCCCAGGACCCGGCCGAGCGGGCGCGGGCGATCTGTCTGCGCCTGCTCACCGGGACTCCCCGCACCCGCAAGCAACTCGCGGATGCGCTGGCGAAGCGGGACATCCCCCAGGACGTGGCCGAGGAGGTCCTCTCCCGTTTTGAGGACGTGGGGTTGATCAACGACGCGGCCTTCGCGGATGCCTGGGTGGAGTCCCGGCACCACGGCCGGGGCCTCGCCCGGCGGGCGCTGGCGCGTGAGCTGCGCACCAAGGGGGTGGACCCCGCATTGGTCGATGAGGCTGTGGGCCAGCTTGATTCCGAGCGGGAAGAGGAGACCGCGCGCGATCTGGTCACCCGTAAACTCCGCTCGACCCGGGGGCTGGACCGCGACCGTCGTATCCGCCGCCTGGCGGGGATGCTGGCCCGCAAGGGGTACGGGGAGGGAGTGGCCCTTCGGGTGGTGAGACGGGCGCTGGAGGAAGAGGGGGAAGACATGGACGCACTGGGGGATCTGGAAGATCTACGAGGGGACAGCTGAGGGGGCGCAGCCAGCAGTTGTCGGACGGTGCTGTTGAAACCGCTGAGCCAGTAGTCGACAGCAATCGGGGAAGCACCGCATCCGAAGAAACATCTCATTCGAAGAAACGCCGCATTCGGGGAAGCGCCGTCGTCTGTACCTGCTGTTTTCGTCTGGCAGGTCCCACCCAACCGGACCGGGTTCATCACCATTCAGGCTCGTTTGAGCCGCTTCGTATGCGATAGATCCGCCTGCCCGACCCCAGACGGATGAGATGCGATTCGTCCCGCCTACTGGGCCAGACGACGGGTACCGCGGAATCCTCTGTAGGGAGCCTCGGCCCCACCCAGCGGCCACCCCATCTGGCCGCCGACTGGTGAGGCCCAGGCTCCAGCCCTCTACTGAGACTCGACCGCCGGCAGCCCAGCAGCCTTCCAGGCCTGGAAACCGCCGATCAGATCCGTCGCCCGGCGCAGCCCCAACTGACGTAGGGAGACCGCTGCCAAGGAGGAGGCGTACCCCTCATTGCAGATCACCACCACCCGAAGATCGTGGCTCACCGCCTCGGGGGCGCGATGGCTTCCCCAAGGGTCGAGCCGCCATTCCAGTTCATTGCGCTCCACGATCAGCGCACCCGGGATGATCCCGTCCCGTTCGCGCAAGGCGGCATAGCGGATGTCGACCAGCAGGGCTCCAGCCCCGGCTTCGGCGAAGGCCTGCTCGGGCTCGACCCGATCCAGTTCCCTGCGGGCCTGCTCCAGTAGCTCATCGATGCCCACCGGGTCGCTCACTGCCACTCCTCCGCCCGCTCGACCTGCTCCAACCTGAGCACTGCACCGGACCGGCTGAAGCGTCGGATCAGGGGGAGCGGCGGGTAGTACGCATGCACGGAGACGGCATGGTCAGTTGCCGACACATTGAGTACCTCGTGCACATGGTGCTGGCCAAAGGCGCGCCCCTGCCCCGCCGCCAACTGCCGCTGCCGGTCCACTCCTTCGCGTAGCTCCAGGGTTCTCCAACCGCTTGCCGGAAGCCTTGCGGCGAGAGAGTGCTCCGTCAACTCGCCCGTTGCCGTGGCGAATGCGCCGATCGACTCCGCATGATCGTGCCAGCCGGTGCCTGTGCCGGGTGGCCAGCCGATCAGCCAGGCCTCGCTACCGGCCGGACCATCGAGACGGACCCAGGTTCGCCCATCGGGGTCGAGGGGGAGGGAAGCAATCAGCTGGGGGTCGGCTGCGGTCTGCCGTACGAAGGTGAGCAACTCGGCAGCGGTTGGGGCAACGGCCCCTGCGATACCTGAAGAGGCGTCAGACGTCCGTTCGGACCCCCCAAGCCCTTGAGATCCTTCCCACCTCCCAGATTCCCCCAGGTCCTGAAGCCCTGACCGCTCTTCGGGCCGCGAAGCCAAGGGCGGTACGGACGAGACGGGAGGTACAGGAGCCAGAGGGGCTTCAGCAGAAGGAGAAAGCACCTGAGGAGATGCAGAAGGAGCCGGAGGCCTGGGGACCGCTGACCTCCTCGGCTCCCCCGACTGACGGGCAGAGGCCCCCGCCGAGGCGACGGACTGGGGCAGGTGCTGGGCAGACTGGGACACGGAGAACCGTCCTGGATGTTCGCTGGAGAGCGCCCGGGCCCCCGGCCCTGGGCGCAGAGAAGAGAGGCGAAATCAACAGGACGGTCGACACACACAGCCCGCGTAGCGGAGCAGGTCCATATGGACCCTCCGCCACAGGCGTACATCGGTGTCGGTCACGCTCCGGAGTACACCATGTCGGCCCACGAGGGTCAATTGACGTCCGCGGTCCGGCCGCTGGGCGCCGCCGCTGGCGCACCTCCCCGCACAGCGTCCGCCGCCTCGTACAACTCAGCAGGCCGTACCCCCGGGAAGGAGGCGACCAGATGCCCGTCCGGGCGTACCAGCAGCACCGTATGGGCAGAGGCCCCGGGGTAGCTCTCCGTGACTAGCAGCTCTGCGCGGGCGGGAAGCGCGCTGACCGCGCCAGCCAATCGCGGCATGACTCCCGCACTCTGCCAGTGCCTTCGGTCCCATACCCCGGTACCGGGTGCGACGAGCACCACCAGGAGTCGGCCTCGCCCCAGTCGGTCCCGAAGCCGGGTGACCGTCCCGTCCGGTGCGGTCACCCGTACATCTGAGACCGGCGCGCCCGCCTCGGTGCCCACCAGAACCTGTTCGGGGACATGTCCTGAACTGAGCGGTGAGTGCCGGTACACCGGAGAGGCACCGAGCGGCCCCTGCCCCAGATGGCCATCGGTGAGCAGGATGTCGTGACCCCGAGCCGCGCCCGGCAAATAGGTCCGCAGCGCTCCGCCACCGCGCAGTATCGGCAGCACCTGATCGGCGGCACGCAGTCGACCCGCGACTGAGGTCCGGCGCTCGGCCTGATAGCTGTCGAGGAGTGCTTCGGATGGTCCGTGATGCCAGACATGGGCCAGTTTCCACGCCAGGTTGTCGGCGTCCCTCAGCCCTTCATCAAGGCTTCCGGTGCCGAGCGCCCCCAGCAGATGGGCGGCGTCGCCCGCGAGGAAGGCCCGATCCACCCGCCAGCGTCGGGCCAGCCGGTGGTGGATCGTATGCACTCCGGTGTCGATCAGTTCATAGGGAGGGGTCTCACCGCACCAGCCCGCCAGGGTGTCCCGGACCCGGTTGATCAGGGCATCGGGGGTGACCAGTTCGCTGCGCGGTGGGAGGAGCCAGTCCAGCCGCCAGACATCATCGGGCAGGGGGCGGGCCGTGATCTCCTCGCCGCCCGTGCGCCACGGCGGCGAACGGTGCAGCAATGCCTCATCGGGCCAGGGCAGTTCGGTCCGCAGGGCTGCGACGGCGTGCCGTTCCACCGCCGTACGCCCTGGAAAACGGATGCCGAGCAGTTTGCGGACCGTTGAGCGGGCGCCGTCGCAACCCACCACATGACTTCCGCGCCACCAGACCGCTTCGGGTCCACGGGTATGGACGGTGACCCCGTCGGCGTCCTGCTCCAGGGAGTCCACGCGACTCTCCGTGACGAGGGTGATCTCATCCCTTGCGGCCACGGCATCCCGCAGCCCTCGGGTGAGCGCGTGTTGGGGGATGTGCAGCGGTGCGGGGGAGTCGTCGTCTCCCAGTACCACATGCCGCACTTCCTGCTTGCGCCGCAGCGAACGCCAACCGATCCAGCGGGAGCCTTCGTCACGGAGAGTGGCACAGTCCAACCGTTCGACCATGGCGGCGGTGTCGGGTCGCAGCACCACGGTCCGGGCCAGCCGCGGCTCCTCCTTGCCCGTGGTCTCGTCGAGGACGATGGAGGGCACTTGCTGCTGTGCGAGGGCGAGCGAGAGCGCCAGCCCGACCGGGCCCGCGCCGACGACGATCACCGGGTCCACGGAGTGGCTCCCGTGGCTCGGAGGGACATGCCGGAAAGGGTGGTGGGAGCCCGGTGCGTGATCACAGAACGTATGCAACCTACTGGGGGTGCCTGCGTCAAGTGACCAACGGGCGACATGGCGAACACTGAACCACCCGGGGCGGCAGGAGACTGATGAAGCGAAAAAGGGGCGGTGGCACCGCCGTGCCACCGCCCCTGCTCTCGTTCGGCGGGCCCTCAGGCCGCGCCGCCCCCGAGACCGGCGTCGATCTTCTTGATGTCGACTACGGCACCCGTGGTCTTCTTCGTTCGCCGTGCATGACGTTCCAGTGCACTGGCGATGCTGGTGAGGATGAAGTTGAGGACGATGTATATCAGCGAGATCACCACCAGGGTGGCGATGGTGTTGGCGCCGTAGTTGGCGGTGATCGGGCGGGCCTGGTAGAGCAGTTCACCCAGCCCCAGCAGCACGCCACCCAGCGCGGTGTCCTTGACGATCACCACGAGCTGGCTCACCAGGGCGGGCAGCATGGCGGTGACAGCCTGCGGCAGCAGCACAAACGCCATGGTCTGACTCTTGGTCATACCGATCGCCTTCGCCGCGTCGGTCTGACCACTGGGCAGCGAGAGAATGCCCGCCCGTACGATCTCGGCGATCACCGAGGCGTTGTACAGGACCAGGCCCGTGACAACCGCGTACAGCGGACGGATGTCCGAATCAAGGTCGGTGAACCCGGCGAAGGCCGCACTGGCGAACAGCATCAGCATCAGTACCGGAATGGCACGGAAGAACTCCACCACCGTGCCGACGCTCACCCGTATCCACGCATGGTCGGAGAGCCGGCCGATACCGAGTAGCGCGCCCAGCGGCAGGGCGATGGCGAGGGCGAGGCCAGCCGCTTTCAACGTCTCCAAGAGGCCGGGCAACAGGAAGGTCGTCCACACGTTGGAGTCCTTGACGAAGGGACTCCACTTCTCCGCCGCCAACTGGTTCTTGTCGGCCATGGCGCCGAGCACCCACCACGCCACGAGGCCGAGGACCGCGACGAACACCACCGTGTAGATGATGTTGCGGGTCTTGGCCTTGGGACCCGGGGCGTCGTACAGAACGGACGTCATCGCTTCACCGCCACACGCTTGGCCACCCAGCCGAGCACCAGGCCCGTGGGCAGAGTCAGAACGATGAAACCGAAGGCGAAGACCGAGAAGACGGCGAAGATCGCGTCGGCTTCGTTCTCGATCATCTCCTTCATCAGCAGGGAGGCTTCCGCCACCCCGATCGCCGCGGCCACCGTGGTGTTCTTGGTGAGGGCGATGAGGACGTTGGCGAGCGGCGCGACCACCGAGCGGAAGGCCTGGGGGAGGATGATCGAGGTCAGCACCTGAGTGAAGCTGAGCCCCAGTGCGCGGGCCGCCTCCGCCTGTCCGACCGGGACCGTGTTGATCCCTGACCGCAGCGCTTCACACACAAAGGTGCCGGTGTAGGCGATGAGCCCCAGCACCGCGAGCCGGAAGCCGATGACCTTGAAGTCCTCGGAGCCGAGGGTGACCCCCAGCGTCTGGTTGAGAGCCAAGGAGCAGGCGACGATGATGACGGTCAGCGGGGTGTTGCGGACCACGTTGACATAGCCGGTCCCGAAGGCCCGCATCATCGGTACGGGACCCACCCGCATGCCGGCCAGCAGCGTTCCCCAGATCAGGGAACCTATCGCTGAGTAGACGGTGAGCTTCACCGTCACCCAGAACGCCTCGAGCAGGTCGTACTGCCCGGAATCAAGAAAGTCGAACACGTTGACCCGCGATCTCCCCTGGTTGGATCG
>NZ_JAMQAW010000007.1:374523-427054 GCF_023701525.1 Streptomyces albipurpureus | reverse complement strand
GTCAGCGCTGGCTCAGCCCTTCTCGGTGATCTCGGGCGCGGGCTCGTTCTTGTAGTTCGCCGGGCCGAAGTTGGCCTTGACGAACTTCTCCCAGGAGCCGTCCGACTTCATCTTCTCCAGGGCCTTGTTGATGTCTCCCTGAAGCTTGGTGTCGCCCTTCTTCAGACCGATGCCATAGCGCTCATCGCTCAACCTGAGACCCACCAGCTTGAACTTGCCCTGGTGCTGCTTCTGGGCCGCGAAGCCGGCCAGGATGGAGTCATCGGTGGTCAGCGCGTCAACGGCCTTGTTCTCCAGGCCCGTCAGACACTCGGAGTAGCCGCCCTGCTCCTGGAGGTTCGCCTTGGGTGCCAGCTTCTCCTTGACGTTCTGCGCCGAGGTGGAGCCGACCACTGAACAGAGCTTCTTGCTGTTGAGGCTGCTTGGTTCGGTGATGGAGGTGTCGTCCGCGCGGACCAGGAGATCCTGGTGGGCGAGGAAGTACGGACCGGCGAAGGAAACCTTCTGCTTGCGCTCGTCGTTGATCGAGTAGCTGGCGGCGATGAACTTGACATCACCGTTGGCGATCATCGTTTCGCGCTGGGCGCTGGGGGTCTGCTTCCACTCGATGTCCTTGGCGTCGTAGCCCAGTTCCTTGGCGACATAGGTGGCCACATCCACATCGAAACCGACGTACTTGCCATCGGGAGTCTTCAACCCCACCCCGGGCTGATCGAACTTGATACCGATGGCGATCTTGCCGCCGCCCTTGTCGTCGCTGTCACCACCGCACGCGGTGAGAGCGAGGGAGAGAACGAGCCCGGTGGCGATGGCCGCCGATGACTTGCGGAGCTTCATGGTGAACATCCCTTACGTCATGTTTCATCGGTCGTCGGTGATATGTCGCTACGACGTCAGTGGTGCAGGATCTTCGACAGAAAGTCCTTGGCCCGGTCACTGCGCGGATTGTTGAAGAACGCTTCGGGGGCGGCCTCCTCGACGATCTTTCCGTCGGCCATGAAGACCACGCGGTTGGCCGCGGAGCGGGCGAAGCCCATCTCATGGGTGACGACGACCATCGTCATGCCATCCCGTGCCAACTGCTGCATGACTTCGAGGACTTCGTTGATCATCTCGGGGTCAAGCGCCGAGGTCGGCTCGTCGAAGAGGATGACCTTCGGGTCCATCGCCAGCGCCCGTGCGATCGCGACCCGCTGCTGCTGACCGCCGGAGAGCTGCGCGGGGTACTTGTCGGCCTGGGAAGCCACTCCGACCCGGTCCAGCAGGGTGCGGGCCTTCTCCTCGGCTGCCTTCTTGTCCGTCCGCCGAACCTTGATCTGACCCAGCGTCACATTCTCCAGCACGGTCTTGTGCGCGAAGAGGTTGAACGACTGGAAGACCATGCCGACATCGGATCGCAGCCGTGCCAGCTCCCTGCCCTCCTGGGGCAGTGGCTTGCCGTCGATGGAGATCGAACCGGAGTCAATGGTTTCCAGACGGTTGATGGTGCGGCACAACGTGGACTTACCGGACCCGGAAGGTCCGATGACGACCACGACCTCGCCCCTCGCGATGGTCAGGTCGATGTCCTGGAGCACATGCAGCGCGCCGAAGTGCTTGTTGACTTGGCTCAGCACGACCAGGTCACCCGCTGCCGGGACGATGTCCTCGGCCCCCTTGGTGACTGATACTCCGCTCACGGCTCTAGCTCCGTCCTCCTCGGTTGGGAGGACAGTAGTGATGCGGTGCGACCAGCGTCATTACATCTGAGCGGAAATTGAGGATAACGATCTGGCTTCAGGTAGACACTATGGGTGAACGCTGAGAGGGTCGGCGTACCGGGTGGATAACGGAAATCTCTGTGCACGGGAAAGGCCCTTGACTGCTCCACCGGCCATCGGACTTGATGCCGTGGTACGCCGCAGACGGCCTCGGCCCGTGATTCGGCGCCGCGGGACGAAGGACCACCGACCGTAAGACTGAAGGGGGGCCATGAGGCTGTTGCTCGTCGAAGACGACAACCATGTCGCCGCCGCGCTGTCCGCGGTGCTCACCCGGCACGGTTTCGATGTGGTGCACGCCCGCAACGGAGAAGAGGCGCTCCGGGCCGTGCTGCCCGCCACCCACCCCGGTAAGCCGCCCTTCGGTGTGGTCCTGCTGGACCTGGGGCTACCCGACCAGGACGGCTACCAGGTGTGCGGAAAGCTCCGCAAACTCACCTCCACGCCGGTGATCATGGTGACGGCTCGTTCCGATGTGCGTTCTCGCATTCACGGACTCAACCTCGGCGCCGACGACTATGTCGTCAAGCCGTACGACACGGGCGAGCTACTCGCCCGCATCCATGCGGTCGCCAGGCGCCACTCCAGCGCTGATGAGCCCGGAGCCGCTGCTGAGGACGCCCTGCGCCTTGGCCCGGTCACCATCGAGCTGCCCACCCGTCGTGTCAGCGTCGCCGGTACGGAGGTCCAGCTGACCCGCAAGGAGTTCGATTTGCTGGCCCTGCTCGCCCAGCGACCAGGAGTCGTCTTCCGGCGTGAGCAGATCATCAGCGAGGTCTGGCGCACCAGTTGGGAAGGGACCGGCCGCACCCTTGAGGTGCATGTGGCGTCCCTGCGCTCCAAGCTGCGGATGCCCGCGCTGATCGAAACGGTCCGCGGGGTCGGCTACCGGCTCGTCGCACCGACCGCGTGACACCCTGACTCGCTGTGCGCACCCGACTCCTTCCACTCCTCATCGTCCTCATGGCCGGGGTGCTCCTCGCGCTCGGCTTTCCGCTCGCCGTGAGCCTGGCGGCGGCTCAGCAGCAGCGAGTGGTGGTCGACCGGATCGATGACACCGTACGGTTTGCCGCCCTTGCTCAGTTTGTGACCAAGTCCTCCGACACCGATGAGCGACTGACCGAACTCCGGGACCAGCTCAGCCGCTACTACAGCACCTACGACATCGACGTCGGTGTCTTCTACCGCAGCGGGAAGTCGATGGCGCACGCCCCCGAGGGCATGGCCATACCGTTGACCGGGGAGGGGCAGAAGGCGTTCCGTGACGCCCTCTCGGGTCGACGCAGCCAGGACCCGCCACAGGTCTGGCCCTGGCAGGACAACGGCAGACTGCTCGTCGCCTCACCTGTGGTGCTCGACGGCGATGTGGTCGCCGTCGTCTACACCGACTCGCCCACCGGCCAACTCCGCTCCCGTGTCCTGAGGGGCTGGCTACTGATAGCGGCCGGTGAGAGCGCGGCCATGCTGCTGGCGGTCGGCGCCGCCTTCCGCCTCACCGGTTGGGTGCTGCGTCCCGTACGGGTCCTGGACGCGGCCACCCACGACATCGCCACCGGGCGACTCAACTCCCGTGTCGCCGCCGCCAGCGGGCCACCCGAGCTTCGGCGACTCGCACGCTCCTTCAACGAGATGGCCGACAACGTCGAGGAGGTGCTGGAGCAGCAGCGTGCTTTTGTGGCGGACGCCTCCCATCAGCTGCGCAATCCACTGGCCGCGCTCCTCCTACGCATCGAACTGCTCGCACTGGAACTCCCGGACGGCAACGAGGAGATCGCCTCGGTGCGCACCGAGGGCAGACGGCTCACCCAGGTTCTCGACGATCTGCTGGACCTCGCACTGGCCGAACACACCTCCGCGGCTCTCGAACTCATCGATGTCGGTGAACTGGCACAGGAGCGGGTCGCCTCCTGGCGCCCGCTGGCCGACGAGAAGGGGGTACGGCTCGTGGGCCAGCCGTCCCCCGTCACCGCCTGGGCCGATCCCATCGCGCTCTCCAGCGCCCTGGACGCGGTGATCGACAACGCGCTGAAGTTCAGCCCGAGCGGAGCGGAGGTGTCCGTCGCGGTCTCCTCCCAAGGGGATGTATCCATGATCGTGGTCACCGACGGCGGCCCCGGTCTGACCGACGAGGAGCTGTCCCGGATCGGTGACCGCTTCTGGCGCAGCGGTCACCATCAGAACGTCAAGGGTTCGGGGCTAGGGCTCTCCATCTCCCGGGCGCTGCTCTCCGCCGGTGGCGGCAGGATTGCCTACGCCCACCACGAGCCGCAGGGGCTGCGGGTGACGGTCAGCCTCCCGAGTACTCCTCCCGCGCTCTCGACCTCCTAGGGCTTCACCGAGCCGTAGTAGCGGGTCGCGCCCTCGTGGAGGGGGAGCGGATCGGTGTAGATGGCGGTTCGAAGGTCCACCAACTGGGCGGGGTGGACCGTATTGCCGATGCGGTCCCGACTCTTGATCACGGTACGGGTGAAGCCTTCGACCAGTTCCGGATCGATGCGGTCCGTCGTGACCAGAAGGTTGGGGACCGCCATCGTGGAGACCTGGACCCCTGCCTGCGCCGCCAGATAGGCATCCGGTGGCATGACCGCGAGTCGGTAGTAGCTCGTCGCGTCGCTGACCGAGTGCACTCGGTCGACCAGTCCCGCGTGGAGGGGCAGCAGCCTGATCGGGAACTGCTCGGACAGATTCTGAACGGCGCGGGTGGGCAGTCCGCCGGACCAGAAGAAGGCATCCAGTTTGCCCTGTTTCAGTAGGTTCGGGACAGTGTCTATCCCCGCGTGCACCGGTGTGATGTCCTTGGCCGGGTCGATGTCCGAGGCGGCGAGCAAACGGTCGGCGATCAGCCGCACTCCCGACCCGTCGGGGCCGATGCCCACCTTCTTGCCCCGCAGGTCCTCGATCTCGTTGAACTCCGAGAATTTGGGCACCACGAGCTGTACGTAGTCGTCGTACAGCCGGGCGCAGCCGCGGAGGCGCTCAAAGCCGGGCCTACCGTCCCGGATGTACTTGGCGACCGCGTCAGCGGTGGCGATGGTGAAGTCGGCATCCCCCGCCGCGACGCGCTGGAGGTTCTGCTGGGACCCCTCGCTGAGCTGCAGCTCTATGTCCACCTGGGGCAGATCGCGGTCGAGGGCTTCCTTCAGCAGGACGCCGTACCGCTGGTACACGCCGTTCTGTAGGCCGGTGCTGAAGGTGATCGAGCCCTGGGGGCTGGATTCGCCGAGCGGTAGCAGCCACCAGAGCATCAATCCGAGCAGCACCAAAGCCGCCGTCGCGGCCTGGAGGGCGCGAGTGTTGATGCGGGACATGGCCTGGAACATGCTCGCGATCCTGTCAGGTCACCTCCAGCGGTGACCAGGCCGAGGATGAGGTGCAGCGCAAGCGGAGCTTGCTCTTCAGTCACGGCTGTCCCCACCGCGGGGCGCCGCTGCCTATGCGTTCCACGCGTGTGCGCTGGCTAAAGTATGCGAGTGACACATATCAGGAACGCGGACCTGAACCTGCTGGAGGCGCTCGCGGTCCTGCTGGAAGAGCGGCATGTCTCCCGTGCCGCCGCTCGCTTCCACCTCAGCCAGTCCGCGATGAGCCGCACGCTTCAACGGCTTCGCGACACATTCGGCGACGAGCTCCTCGTACGGGCGGGGAGCGGCTACGAGCCAACGCCACGCGGGCGCCAGATCCAGAGCGAACTCGCCGACATCCTGCCGCGTCTGGAGTCTCTCCTCCGCGGCAATCCCTTTGATCCGGCGACCGCCATCGGCAACTTCCGTGTCCAATGCACTGACCATGCGACCGCCGTCCTGGGGCCCAGGATCTTTCGGCAGGTGTGCCAGACGGCTCCCCAGCTGACCCTGAACGTCACGCCCTTCGGCGACCACACCTTCCCCGATGTCGAACAGGGCCGTGCGGATCTGGCGATCTCCGGAGTCACCGCGCCCAAGTCGCTGCACTGGGAGACCCTCTTCGAGGAGGAGTTCGTCTGCCTGATGGCCGCTGACCACCCGCTCGTCCGTGGTGGCGGACCTGCCCTGGCCGTGGAAGCCGGCGCTGCCGGGGTAGGCGCCTCGCTGGCCGACCCGGAAGCGGTCGGGGAACAGCGGGCCGCGGGCGGGCGACTGGCGCTGGCGGACTTCCTGGACTACCGGCATGTGGTCGTTGCGGTCCTCGGCGACGAGCAGACGATGGTGGACCGCCGACTGGCAGAACTGGGCCGTCGGCGTTCCGTCGGACTGCGGGTCCCGTTCTTCTCCGCCGCCGCCACCGCCCTGCCCGGTACGGAGTTGATCGCCACCTTGCCGAGGCAGGCGACGGCTGCCTACGCGCGGGACCCTGCCTACCGCGTCGTCGAGGCGCCCGGGGAGTTGCCACCCTTTCCGTACGGCATCGCCTGGCATCCGCGCATGGACGCGGACCCCGGGCACCGGTGGTTGCGTGACATCGTGCGGAGCGCGGCAGCCGAACTGCCTGGCGTACATCCCTGAGAGCGCTGGGGCGTACATACCCCGCGGGTGACAGATGAGTGCCAAAAGGGCAGTGAGGCGTATGCCCTCTACTGCGTCAGTTGGGACAGGGCTGTGCTTTTGAGGGGATGGCAAGCGCTTGTTCCATGGGTGTCATCGCACTGAAGGGGGCGTATCCATCCCCCACGGGACGGTCCAGTCGTCCGCGGCCCCGCGCTGAGTGCGGTTGCCCCTCGGACATCTCCTCCGTGGGCCGCCCTCCGGCTCCTAGACGATGCCGCCGTTGACCCGCACCACCTGGCCGTTGACCCACCGTCCCGACGGCCCGGCGAGGAAGGCGACAGCCCCCGCGATATCACCGGGGGTGCCCAGACGTTCCAGTGGTGGCTGAGCGGTGAGTGCCGCGATCGTCTGCTCGTCCTTGCCGTCGAGGAAGAGTTCGGTCGCGGTGGGGCCAGGTGCGACGGCGTTCACCGTGATGTCCCGACCGCGCATCTCCTGGGCGAGGATCTGGGTCAGTGTCTCGACCGCGGCCTTGCCGGCCGCGTAGGCGCTGTATCCGGGCCGTCGGAGAGCGATGACCGAGGTGGAGAAGGTAATGATCGCGCCGCCGGTGCGCACCCGCAGGGCGGCGAGCCGTGCGACGACGAAGGCCCCCCGGACATTGGTGCGGTAGAGGGAGTCCAGCTCCGCCAGATCCAGCTCCACCAGCGGTGAGAGCGTCATCCGACCCGCTGCGTGGACCACGACATCCACCCCGCCGTAGACCGAATCGGCGAGATCGAAGACGGCGGCCATCGCCTTCTCGTCGGCGACATCGCCGGCGATGGCGACCGCCTGGCCACCCGCCCGTACGACGTCGGCGACGGCCTCTTCGGCGGCGAGGTGATTGCCCGCATAGCTGACGACCACACGGTGGCCCTCGGCGGCGAGCCGGGCGACGACCTCACGACCGATACCACGCGAACCACCCGTCACGATGGCGACCCGGGGATTGTTCATGCCGTCTCCTCTTCCACTGTTTGCGCGTGCTCGACGACCCGGCCAACAGGGCTCCAGAGCCCCGGCGGCCGTCGTTCCCTTGTCTCCAGTTTTGCCCCTGACCTCGATATGCGGCCAGCGCATATGAAGGGGTATGGGTATGCGTCCCGCGCATAGAGTGACCCCGGGACCACCACCCAGAGCCGCCCTTCGATCCCTCGCCATCGCCGCGGGAGGACCCTGCCGATCGGCTCCCGGGCCAGAACTGTCCGAACCACCGCCTACCCTTGTCGCATGACCAGCAGCAACCGGAGCCAGGCAGTGGACGTTCAACGCAGTTATGAGATCCGCACCTATGGATGTCAGATGAATGTCCATGACTCCGAACGCCTGTCCGGCCTCCTGGAGGGCGCCGGCTACGTCCGGGCCCCCGCAGGCGCCGACGGCGACGCCGATGTCGTCGTCTTCAACACCTGCGCCGTCCGGGAGAACGCGGACAACAAGCTCTACGGCAACCTCGGCCGGCTCGCCCCGATGAAGACCAAGCGCCCGGGAATGCAGATCGCCGTCGGCGGCTGCCTGGCCCAGAAGGACCGGGACACCATCGTCACCAGGGCGCCCTGGGTCGACGTCGTCTTCGGTACGCACAACATCGGCAAGCTGCCGGTCCTGTTGGAGCGCGCCCGCGTCCTGGAAGAAGCACAGGTCGAGATCGCCGAGTCGCTGGAGGCGTTCCCCTCCACGCTGCCCACCCGCCGTGAGTCCGCGTACGCCGCGTGGGTCTCCATCTCGGTCGGCTGCAACAACACCTGCACCTTCTGTATCGTGCCCGCCCTCCGGGGCAAGGAGAAGGACCGCCGCCCCGGGGACATCCTGGCCGAGATCGAGGCGCTCGTCTCCGAAGGCGTCTGCGAGATCACCCTGCTCGGGCAGAACGTCAACGCGTACGGCTCCGACATCGGCGACCGCGAGGCCTTCAGCAAGCTGCTCCGCGCCTGCGGGCGGATCGAGGGACTTGAGCGCGTCCGGTTCACCTCGCCGCACCCCCGCGACTTCACCGACGATGTGATCGCCGCGATGGCCGAGACCCCGAATGTGATGCCGCAGCTCCATATGCCGCTCCAGTCCGGCTCCGACGCGATCCTCAAGGCCATGCGCCGCTCCTACCGGCAGGAGCGTTTCCTCGGGATCATCGGCAAGGTCCGGGCCGCCCTTCCCCACGCGGCCATCTCCACCGACATCATCGTGGGCTTCCCCGGGGAGACCGAGGAGGACTTCGAGCAGACCATGCACACCGTCCGTGAAGCTCGCTTCGCCAACGCCTTCACCTTCCAGTACTCCAAGCGCCCCGGCACCCCCGCCGCCACCATGGACGGTCAGATCCCCAAGAAGGTCGTCCAGGAACGCTATGAGCGGCTGGTGGCCCTCCAGGAGGAAATCTCCTGGGACGAGAACAAGAAGCAGGTCGGCCGGACACTGGACGTCATGGTCGCCGAAGGTGAAGGGCGCAAGGACGGCGCGACCCACCGGCTCTCCGGCCGGGCGCCGGACAACCGGCTGGTCCACTTCACCAAGCCGGACACCGAAGTGCGTCCGGGCGACGTCGTCACCGTCGACATCACCTATGCCGCGCCGCACCACCTGCTGGCCGAAGGCCCGGTGGCGGCCGTACGCCGCACCCGCGCCGGCGACGCCTGGCAGAAGCGCCAGGACGCACCGGTCGCCAAGCCGGCCGGGGTGATGCTGGGGCTGCCGCAGATCGGCGTCCCTGAGCCCCTTCCGGCCGCCGTCGCCCCCGGGTGCAGCCCCGGCTGACGGTCGGCTTCCGGGCCTCGTGGAACGCTGAACGGCGCGCGGTTCGGCTGGCGTGACCCGGGACGCGTTCCGGTGCGGCCCAGGGCCCTGCAACCGGAGCGCAGCCCCGCACTAGGCTTCCGATCATGCTTGTCGCCGCCGCCGTGTGCCCCTGCCCGCCCCTGCTCGTACCCGAAGTCGCGGTGGGAGCCGCCCCTGAACTCGCCGCGGCGCGTACCGCTTGCGCCGATGCCATCGGCGTACTCGCGGCTGCCCGACCCGACCGACTGGTCGTCGTGGGGCCCGCCGGCGAAGGGGAGCGCGGCCCGCATCACGCCGGTGCGATCGGTTCCTTCAGCGGCTTCGGAGCGGCCATCTCCGTGCGCCTGGGCACGGGCGAACCCCAAGCGCGGCCACTCCCCACCTCGCTGACGGTCGGCGCGTGGCTGCTGGACCGCGCCCGCTGGGCGGCCTCACCCGTGGCAGGCCTGGGTGTCGACGAGGCGCTCGACAGCGCACGCTGTCGGGAGACCGGCCGGGAGATCGCTGCGGAAGCTCCCCGGATCGCCCTGCTGGTCATGTCCGACGGCAGTGCCTGCCGCTCCCTCAAGGCGCCGGGATATCTCGACGAGCGGGCCGAGGGCTTCGACGCTCTTGCCGCTCGTGCTCTGGGCTCCGCCGACCTGGCGGCTCTCCGGACGCTGGACGCCTCACTGGCGCATGAGCTCAAGGCGGCGGGGCGTGCGCCCTGGCAGGTGCTCGCAGGAGCCGCCGAGGGCGCGGGGTTGGATGGTCGACTGCTCTATGACGCCGCGCCCTACGGTGTCGGGTACTTCGTCGCGACCTGGTCCTGATCGCCCGACCTGCGATTCCTACCCCGCCGAGCGGGATTCGCCGCCACGGGACCCCGGGCCGACCCGGCCGCAGCAGTCGAGGGCGGGCTCGGCTCTCCGTTTGTGCCCGTCGACTCTCCCGGCGTAGATCCCCCAGCGCGGCGACTGCGGCGGACAGAGCGCGGACGGCCGCGGAGCGTAGTGCTCCGCGGCCGTCGGACAGTCAAACGCTGTCAGGAAGTGGGGGGCTTCGGCGGGGGAGTCCCGCCATCGTCCTTGTGCGCGATGCGGTCCAGGGCCTCTTTGGCCTTTCCGGTCCCGGACTGGATCGTGCCGCTGTACTTGCCCTTGGTCCGGGAGTCGACCGCCTTCGCGGCCTTGTCCAGACCGTGCTCGATCTTGTCCCCGTGCTGCTGAGCCAGGTCAGTGACCTTGTCCTTGGCCGGGGCGAGCTTGGCCTTCAAATTGTCCAAGAGGCCCATGGGGCACCTTTCGTCTGGGGGTTCACTTACGGGCGCCCTCGCCGGCCTCGCTGTCCGCGGCCTCCCCGGCCGACTGCTGTCGGGGAATTTCCACGCCCTCGGTGACCGGGGCCTTTGCTTCCTCCGCCACATCGGCGTCGGGCTCTGTGACCTTCGACTCCTGAGCCGCCGCATCCGTAGACGCCTCGGCACCAGTGCCGCTGTCGGCCTCGGGCTCCTTTGTCAGGCTACCCGCGGCCGACTCATCAACGCCGGAACCCTCGGGGGCACCAACATCCTTGGACTTACGAAGGAACCGTGCAAAAACGCCCATATTGACTCCATAGACTACTCGTGTGAGTGAAGTTCCGCGCCGTCCGGAGCGCCCTGTTGCTTCGACCCCGGGGGCACCGGTCGGGAAACCGGCGTTCGTCACCTCGCAACAGGAAACGAAGCCCCGGCCGTGCCGTCACCTCGCTCGTTCGGGGACACCTCGCGGTGTTTGCGAGACTGGGGCGGTGAGAAGCGCAGCTCCCGTACCGAGGGTCATTGCCGTTGTCGGGCCCACAGCGGCCGGAAAGTCCGATCTGGGGGTCTTTCTGGCCCACCAGCTCGGCGGTGAAGTCGTCAACGTCGACTCCATGCAGCTCTACCGTGGGATGGATATCGGCACCGCCAAGCTGACGCTCAAGGAACGTGACGGCGTACCGCACCACCTGCTGGACATCTGGGACGTCACCGAGACCGCGAACGTCGCCGACTACCAGAGGCTGGCCAGGACCGAGATCGACCGACTGCTGGCGGCGGGGCGCGCTCCGATCCTGGTGGGCGGTTCAGGGCTCTATGTGCGCGGCGCCATCGACACGCTCGAATTCCCGGGCACCGATCCCGCGGTCCGGGCCCGACTGGAGCAGGAGCTGGCCCTGCACGGCCCGGGGCCCCTGCACGCGCGACTCGCCGCCGCCGACCCCGAAGCGGGCCAGGCGATCCTCCCGAGCAACGGCCGTCGTATCGTTCGCGCGCTCGAAGTGATCGAGATCACGGGCAAGCCCTTCACCGCCAATCTCCCCACTCACGACAGCGTCTACGACACCGTCCAAATCGGTGTCGACGTCGCCCGTCCCGAGCTGGATGAGCGCATCACGCGCCGGGTGGACCGGATGTGGGAGGAGGGTTTCGTCGACGAGGTCCGAGCTCTGGAAGCACAGGGGTTGCGTGAGGGGCTCACGGCCTCGCGCGCGCTCGGCTACCAGCAGATCCTCGCCTCGCTCGCCGGCGACTACAGCGAGGAACAGGCACGTGAACAGACCGTTCGTGCCACCAAGCGCTTCGCGCGCCGTCAGGATTCATGGTTCAGGCGCGATCCCCGAGTGCACTGGTTGAGCGGAGCCGTCGAGCACCGTGGGGAACTTCCGCGGCAGGCGCTGGCGTTGATCGAACGAGCGGTCACAGCCTGATCACGTGATGGCATCGGGACGCCCTGCCCGTCATTTCGGCGCCCCGGACCGTGCCATCATCGAGCATCGATCGACTGTGGAGTCCGAGTTGGGAGGGCGCGTGGCGATGGAGGCCAGCCCTCACGACACAGACCAGCAGCAACGGGACGCGGCGGATAACGCGTCCCGGCTCACCCCTGACGGCCCCGAGGACGAGGGCCAGCTCGCCGACGAGGTCGAAGTCGAACTGCGCCCGGCGCGCCGCCTCCGCATCTGGCAGCTCGCCCCCATCGTCGCCCTAGCGGCGGTGGGCTCCTTGATGTTCGCCTTCCCGCTCGCCTTCGGTACGGGCGAAGGCGGTCCGGTCGTCGCCATGCTGGGGCTGCTCATCAGCTGCTGCGCCGCCGGCTGGGGCGTGATGGCCGCCCGCCGGGTGGGCCACACATGGCCCGGGCTGCCGGCCCGCGGCTCCGGAGAGCGCCCCGACTGGCGGGTGCTCGCGCTCTACGTCGGAGTGGGGGCGGCGCTGGTCGCCCTCGCCGTCATGCGCGTCGCCCGGCTGCGCTGAGCGGACCCGGTCCCCAGCCACCGACCGATGGAGATCACCGGCCCCACCGGCGCGTGATCCCCAAACCTTCTTGATCATCTTGGCCGGAACCGCTCCCGGCTCCTCGTACGATGGATGGGTGAGCACCCCACCGCCTGCGCCGATCGCCTTCCTCAAGGGGCACGGCACCGAGAATGACTTCGTCCTCGTCCCCGACCCGGACAATCTCCTTGAGCTGCCCGCCGCCGCTGTCGCCCGGCTCTGCGACCGCCGTGCCGGTATCGGGGCCGACGGACTGCTGCATATCGTCCGGTCCTCGGCGCACCCCGAGGCACGCGCCATGGCCGGCGAGGCCGAGTGGTTCATGGACTACCGGAACGCCGATGGCTCCATCGCCGAGATGTGCGGCAACGGTGTCCGTGTCTTTGCCCGGTACCTCCAGCGGGCCGGCCATATCGGGGTCGGAGATCTCGCGGTCGCCACTCGCGGTGGGGTGAAGAAGGTGCACCTCGTCAAGGGGACTCCGGCAGGGGAAGGCGACATCACCGTCCATATGGGCCGTGCGGTTCTGCCCGAGGAAACGGTCACCGTCACCGTGGGGGAGCGAGCCTGGCCCACCCGCAACGTCAACATGGGCAATCCCCACGCCGTCGCCTTCGTCGAAGACCTGGACCATGCGGGCGATCTGTCGACCGAGCCGCCCTTCACCCCCTCGGCCGTCTACCCGGAGGGCGTGAACATCGAGTTCGTCGTCGACCGGGGCGAGCGCCATCTCGCCCTACGGGTCCATGAGCGCGGTTCCGGTGAGACCCGATCCTGCGGGACGGGCGCCTGCGCGGTGGCCGTCGCCGCCGCGCGGAGGGACGGTGTCGACCCCGCGGTCACCGGAGTCCCCGTCACCTACACCGTGGATCTCCCCGGCGGGCGACTGGTGATGACGGAACACCCGGACGGAGAAGTCGACATGACGGGCCCGGCGGTCATTGTTGCAGAGGGTCATATCGAACCCGCCCTGCTCACACGCTCCGAAACTAACAAGCGATAGAGCTTCGCTCGAATGGGTGATCCGGTTCACGCTGGGCGAGAGCCGGACTGCTCCACGTGGTGGGCTCGGTAGCATCAAGCACCGGCCCGGAGGGCACTCCTGCTCTTCCCACCGCCGGTCGATTGCCGCCCGGAGGTGCCCCCATGAGTGCAGCAGAGGCCGCCAACCCTGGTGCCCACAGCCGCAGGCGCGGCCGTCCCAGGATCGACTTGCGAAGGCTGGGTCGCGCTGCGCTCCTTGGACCCGCCACCCGTGACCGGCTGCCTGATGCCATCGGGCATGTGGCCGACGCCCATCGCGCCCACCATCCGGACGCCGATCTGACGATCCTGCACCGTGCGTACGTCCTCGCAGAATCGTCCCATCGAGGGCAGTTCCGCAAAAGCGGCGAGGCCTACATCACCCACCCGCTCGCTGTCACCCTGATCCTCGCCGAACTGGGCGCGGAGACGACGACCTTGACGGCTTCCCTCCTGCACGACACCGTGGAGGACACCGATGTGACGCTGGACCAGGTGAAGGCGGAGTTCGGCGCCGAAGTCGCCTATCTCGTCGACGGTGTCACCAAGCTGGAGAAGGTCGACTACGGGGCCGCGGCCGAGCCCGAGACCTTCCGCAAGATGCTGGTGGCCACCGGCAACGACGTCCGGGTGATGTCGATCAAGCTCGCCGATCGCCTGCACAACATGCGCACCCTCGGGGTGATGCGCCCCGAGAAGCAGGCGCGGATCGCCAATGTCACCAAGGACTTCCTCATCCCCCTGGCCGAACGGCTCGGCGTGCAGGCTCTCAAGACAGAGCTGGAGGATCTCGTCTTCGCCATCCTCCATCCCGAGGAGTGCGAACGGACCCGCAGCCTGATCGCGGAGAGCGACACCGCTGAGGCGGCGCTCGACGCGATGGCCCAGAGCTTCCGTTCGGTGCTGCGGGAAGCCGGCATCACCAGCGAAGTCGTCATCAGGCCGCGCCACTTCGTCTCCGTCCACCGAGTGAGCCTCAAACGCGGCGAACTCCGTGGCACCGACTTCGGCCGACTCCTGGTGCTGGTCGGCGAGGACGCCGACTGCTACGCCGTACTCGGCGAACTGCACACCTGTTTCACCCCGGTGATCTCCGAGTTCAAGGACTTCATCGCCGCCCCCAAGTTCAACCTGTACCAGTCGCTCCACACCGCCGTCGCCGGCACCGACGGAGCGGTCGCCGAAGTACTCATCCGCACGCACCAGATGCACAAGGTCGCCGAGGCCGGGGTCATCGCCCTGGGCAACCCGTACGCCTCCACCGAGGGCACCGACGGCCCGGACCGCCCCGACGGCACGATGGAGCCGGATGACGAGGAGCGCGCCGATCCCACCCGGCCGGGCTGGCTCTCACGACTCCTGGAGTGGCAGGAGTCCACCCCGGACTCCGATGCCTTCTGGTCGTCCCTCCGTGCCGACCTGGCCCAGGACCGGGAGATCACCGTCTTCCGCGCCGACGGTCAGATGCTGGGGCTGCCCATGGGCGCGAGCTGTGTCGACGCTGCGTACGCGCAGTACGGCGAGCGGGCTCACGCCTGTATCGGAGCCAGGGTCAACGGCCGTCTGGCGACGCTCAGTACCGTACTGAGCGACGGCGACACCGTGCATCTGCTGTTCGCCCACGACACCCAGCCGACCCCCGCCCCGGCGACCGCCGACGGCACCCCGAGCGTCCCCGGCGTCCAGGACGCAGGGTCCGGGCCCTCGCCCCAATGGCTCGACCACGCCCGTACGCCCGCGGCCCGTATCGCCATCACCACCTGGCTCGCGGCACATCCCGAAGGGGCAACGCCCCAGGCCGCGGCCCCCCGTAGACCCACGCCCAGCACCCCCGCGCTCGGCCACGCAGCCGCAGCCAATGCCGTCGTCGACCTTCCCGACACGACCGTACGACTCGCCGGCTGCTGTACGCCCGTACCGCCCGACGCCGTCACGGGCTTCGCCGTACGGGGCGGAGTGGTGACGGTCCACCGTGAGCAGTGCGCGGCCGTCTCTCGGATGAAGTCACTTGAGCGCCGATCTGTCTCGGTGCGCTGGGGCGAGGCCGCTGCCTGCAGGGTCACCCTCGTCGCCGAGTCCTTCGGCCGTCCTAGGCTGCTCGCCGATCTCACCGAGGCCATCGCCACCGAAGGCGCGGCCGTCGTCTCGGCGACCGTCGAACCCCCCAGCCAACAGCGCGTACGCCACACCTACACCCTGCAACTCCCCGACGCCGCCGGTCTACCCGCGCTGATGCGGGCCATGCGAGATGTGCCCGGGGTGTACGACGTCAGCCGCAGCCAGCGTCCGGCACCCACCGGCTGACTCCGTTTGAGTGGCATCAAGCGCGCCGCGCCGACGCTGGGCACGGGGCACTGGTAGCCGTAGTGCATGTTGCCCACTTCCCGACCCACGGCCCCCCGGCGTCGACTGCGCGCCGCGCTGCTGACAGCGGCGGCGGCATGCCTGGTCGCCGCTGTGCTGCCGCCGCCCGAACCGACCCCGCTCGGCATCGGCGACCCGCTCTTTCCGCACCTGGGGAACCCGGGCTATGACGTCGCCGAGTACGACATCGCGTTCACCTACCACGGCGGCAACACCACTCCGCTGGACGCGGTCACCAAGATCGACGCCTGGGCCACGGAACGGCTTGAGCGCGTCAATCTCGACTTCTCCCATGGAACCGTGAGCGCGGTCCAGGTCAATGGACTTCCCGCCGAGTTCGCAACCGCCGGGGAGGACCTCGTCGTCGAGCCCCTGCTTCCGCTGGAGGCGGGATCTCGACTGCGTATCACGGTGGAGCACACCAGCGACCCCCGCGGCGAGGGCAGCGCGGGAGGCTGGGTACGCACCAGCGACGGGCTGGCGATGGCGAACCAGGCAGATGCGGCCCATCGGGTCTTCCCGTCCAATGACCATCCCGCGGACAAGGCGCTCTTCACCTTCCGGATCACCGCCCCCAGTGAGCTGACGGCGGTTGCCAACGGTGTGCGCGAGTCCAAGAAGAAGCACGGCTCGACCACCACCTGGGGGTATCGCACCCGGCATCCCATGGCCACCGAACTGGCCCAGGTCTCGATCGGCACCTCGGCCGTCCCCACCCGTGAGGGGCCCGGCGGACTACCACTGCGGGATGTGGTGCCCGCCAAGGACCGCACCGCACTGGAGCGCTGGCTGAAGAAGACACCGGACCAGCTGAAATGGATGGAAGGGAAGGTCGGCCGCTATCCCTTCGAAACGTACGGAGTGTTGATCGCCGACGCCGAGACCGGCTACGAACTGGAGACACAGACACTCTCGCTCTTCGAGCGCCGTCTCTTCGTGAACGGTCTGTTCCCCGAGTGGTACGTCGATTCGATCATGGTCCATGAGCTGGCGCACCAGTGGTTCGGTGACAGCGTCTCGCCTCGTACCTGGGCCGACCTGTGGCTGAACGAGGGCCATGCCACCTGGTACGAGGCCCTCTACTCCGAAGAGAAGGCCGGCCACCCCCTGGAAGCACGCATGCGGGAGGCCTACCGGCGCTCTGACCAGTGGCGCGCCGAAGGCGGCCCGCCCGCCGCACCCAAGCCCCCATCCCCGGGGCAGAAGATCAGCCTCTTCCGACCGGTGGTGTACGACGGCAGCGCGCTGGTCCTCTACGCCCTGCGGCAGACGATCGGCAACGATGCCTTCGACCGTCTTGAACGGGCTTGGGTGAGTGACTACCGCGATGGGACCGCGACCACACAGGACTTCGCCCGGCTCGCCGGCAGGATCGCGGACCGTGACCTGACGGCCTTCTTCCAGGGGTGGCTCTACGCGGAACGTACGCCCGCGATGCCCGGCCACGCTGACTGGCGGACGAGTGTCCCGGCCAAGGCAGCGGTGCCGGCGAAGCCCCCGGCTCGCTGAGTCGACCGACCGCGGCCGCAACTCGCTGAGTCGACCGACCGCGGCCGCAAGGGGGCCTGCTCCCGCTGAGAGAGGTCCACGGGCACTCTGAGCGACGGCGGAAACCGGATGACGGCCCCCGCCGGACCGTGCGACCATCGACAGGTCGACGGCGCCGGCAGCGGTTCCCACACCTGGGTCAGGCACGGGAATCATCCAGGCCCGTCACACGTTGTCACGGTAGTGAGGTACCCGGTTTATCGGCCCTGCTTTCCCGGTACAAGGGCAGCTGGGACGAAGGCACCTCCGCCCACCCCATCGACGTAAGGACCCAATGACCTCCTCTTCATCCCCTTCCCAGGACGAGCAGAGCTTCGACCAGCAGAGCTTCGCCGAGACGCGCACCGAGGGCCTTCGGGCCGATGCCCTGATGGAAGAGGACGTCGCCTGGAGCCACAAGATCGACGGGGAGCGGGACGGCGATCAGCTCGAACGCTCCGACCGAGCCGCACTACGGCGGGTGGCGGGCCTCTCCACAGAGCTTGAGGACGTCACCGAGGTCGAGTACCGGCAGCTGCGCCTGGAGCGAGTGGTGCTGGTCGGTGTATGGACCTCGGGGACCATGCAGGACGCGGAGAACTCCCTCGCAGAGCTCGCCGCACTGGCGGAGACCGCGGGCGCGGTGGTTCTCGACGGTGTCTTCCAGCGCCGCGACAAGCCCGATTCCGCTACCTACATCGGCTCGGGCAAGGCCCAGGAGCTGAGAGACATCGTGCTGGAGACCGGTGCGGACACGGTGGTCTGCGACGGAGAGCTCAGCCCCGGGCAATTGATCCACCTGGAAGATGTCGTCAAGGTGAAGGTGGTCGACCGTACGGCCCTGATCCTGGACATCTTCGCCCAGCATGCCAAGTCCCGTGAGGGCAAGGCACAAGTCGCCCTGGCACAGATGCAGTACATGCTGCCGAGGCTGCGTGGCTGGGGTCAGTCGCTCTCCCGGCAGATGGGTGGCGGCGGCGGTGGCGGTATGGCGACCCGTGGCCCTGGTGAGACCAAGATCGAGACGGACCGGCGACGGATTCGCGAGAAGATGGCGAAGATGCGCCGGGAAATCGCGGAGATGAAGACCGGCCGGGAGATCAAACGGCAGGAGCGGCGGCGCAACAGGGTGCCGTCGGTCGCGATCGCCGGCTACACCAACGCCGGCAAGTCCTCTCTGCTCAACCGTCTGACCGGTGCCGGAGTCCTGGTGGAGAACTCACTGTTCGCCACGCTCGACCCCACCGTCCGGCGGGCCGAGACGCCCGGCGGCCGGGTCTACACCCTGGCCGACACCGTCGGCTTTGTACGGCATCTTCCGCACCATCTGGTGGAGGCGTTCCGCTCCACCATGGAGGAGGTCGGCAACTCCGATCTCATCCTGCATGTGGTTGATGGATCGCACCCAGCGCCGGAGGAGCAGTTGGCCGCGGTGCGCGAGGTGATCCGCGATGTGGGCGCGGTGAATGTGCGCGAGGTCGTCGTGATCAACAAGGCGGACGCGGCCGACCCGGTGGTCCTCCAGCGACTGCTGCGCATAGAGCGCCACGCGATCGCGGTGTCGGCGCGAACGGGTGAGGGCATCGATGAACTGCTGACCCTCATCGACGCCGAACTGCCCCGACCTCAGGTCGAGATCGAAGCCCTGGTGCCCTACACACAGGGCGGGCTGGTCTCACGGGTCCATGCCGATGGCGAGGTGCTCACCGAGGAGCACACCCCCGAAGGCACGCTGTTGAAGGCCCGTGTTCACGAGGAACTGGCTGCGGCGCTTGCACCGTATGTGCCGGTCCCGCACTGACATCCCCTGGAATCCATACGCATTTCCTAGCAACGGTGGAAGGCCTGCCCCTCGCGAGGGGCAGGCCTTCCACCGTTTGACCGCGGAGGAGTCCAGCGATGGGCTACCGCCCGTCGAACTTCTTGCTCACCGCGTCATAGACGGCCTTGGCCTCGGTGCCCAACCGCGGTCCCGCGAGCCAGCCGGCCGACACCGGGCCGATTGATGTGTTGGACACCAGCACCGGCTTGCCGTCCTTGCCGTTCGCCACCCAACCTCCACCGGACGAGCCGCCCGTCATGGTGCAGCCAATGCGGTACATCGTCGGCTCGTTCGTCTTGACCGAAAGGCGACCCGGCTTGTCCGGGCACTGGAACATCTTCTCGCCGTCGAAGGGCGGTGCTGCGGGGTAGCCGGTCGCGGTCATGGAATCGATCTCCGGCACGGCCGGGGCTTGGAAGTCCACCGGAAGCGCGGAGCCGACCGTCTCCTCCAACGACTTGCCCGTTCCCCCCTTCTCCGGGGTGACGTGGATCACCGCGAAGTCAAAGGGCGCGCCCTGGCCACCGGTCTTGGCCCCCTGGTTGATCCACTGGTCGGAGGTCTGTGCCCAGTCACCCCACCACACTCCATGCGGAGCGACTTCTTCCTTGGGGGTGTTCTCCAAGGCGGCAGACGACTTGGCGCTGTCGTTGTAGGAGGGGACAAAGGCGATGTTGCGGTACCAGCCGCCCTTCTTGCCGGCGTGAACACAGTGGCCCGCGGTCCACACCATGTTGGACTTACCGGGGTGGGCCGGATCCTTCACCACGGTCGCGGAGCAGACCATCGAGCCGTCGGGGCCGTCGAAGAACACCTTTCCGGCCTGGGGGGCGCTCGTCCGGTACGGAGCTGTCACCGCCAGCGCGTTCACGGGGTCCGGCGTGGGGTCGGTGACTCCCTCGTCCCCGGATATGTCCTGGTCGATCGGCTGCTCCGGGGGCTTCTCAGCCTCCCGCATCCTGTCCGGGTCCCACAGGCCTTCGATGATCGGGTTGACGTAGTCCTGGGCCTCGCGGAGCCACTTGTCCTTGTCCCAGTTCTTCCACTCGCCGTTGCGCCACTTGTCGATGTCGATCCCCCGAGCCTTGAGCCGGTCCTTCAGCTCATCGGGGATGGTGATCTTGCCGTCCGTGGACTCACTTGTGGCGGTGGTCGGCTTGTCGCCCGCATTGTCCTCACTGGAACCGCAGGCGGTCGCGGTCAGTGCGAGGACGACGGCAAAGGAGGCCGCAGCCAGCGTCGGACGAATGGGTCGCATGTGGTGATCCCCCTGGGACTTCGGTGCTCTGTGCTTCTGAACCGTGGAAACTGTGTATCTCACATCGTGGAATCGCTACTGCCCCGGCGAACCGCGATCCACTGGCGAACCGGTGGATCGGAGACTGTCCGGAACCGCCGCGAACCTTACAAGGCTGTGCCCTCTCCGGTATCCGGCCACCCCACCATGCCGGTGACTCTGGGGACGGCACGGGGGTCGCCCGCGGTTCCGCGGGGCCAAGGATCTTCCCCGCGGCCCGTGCTTCCGGACCTCCCCCGTCGTTTGTCCCCAGGGGAGGCACAGCACCACTTGGGGCAACGCGAGGCGGGCGGCAGGGGGACCGTACCGTCCCAGAGCACGCGGAGGACCACATCAGGACCGCCGGAGGACCAACACACGTGGCCGTGACCGAACCTGCTGTCCCACCAGCGCCGCGCACAGCGGAGTCGCTTCGGGCAAGCACCCTCGGCCGCAGCGCCCCCGGTTCCCCGATATGCCGTGGCCACGGTCCCGGTGAGCGTCCGCTGCTCCGCCACCTTGAGCGCTGACGGCCCACCCCGCCAGCCCGCTGCTCCAGCCAGCGCCAAGAGACCCAACCACCAGCGGACCTCTGGTCACCTACCGATCTCCACGCCGTGCCCCTCGCCGACAAACAGCGCGATGGGCGTTGCCGGCCGCTTCGCTGACGTCTCGATAGCGCGCCGTCACCCACCTGACGCACATGAGACCCAGCAGATTCTGGCACTCCTGCTGACTCGAACGGACTTCAAGGAAGCCTCCCGTGAACTCTTCCGCTTCAGACACCTCCTGCGCATCCTCTGCCAGCTCCGCCCTTCCCACCCAGGTGAAACCTTCGACGCAGGGCGAGCCCAAGGCCGGGACACCGACGGTTCCACGCCAGCACACCGACGGCCGTGGAGAACAGCGCTCTCCCCAGGTGGCCCCCGCCAACTCGTCAAAGACGCGACAGGCCCCCGCCCCCTCTCCACAGGTTCCGGTCCCCTCTCCACCGACGGCTCTCGCCTCCGCCCCACAGAGCCCCGGGGCCAAGCAACGGGCCACAGGCCCCACTGCAGCGGCGCGTTCCGCCGATCCCCTTGACCACCCGGATCCCCGCATGGCCGCGGATGGAGCCGCCGTGGACAACCTCCTGCGCTGTTGGGTGAGGGAGCACAGCATTGGTCAGCCCGATGGACCAACCCTTCGCGTCCATCTGCCCGCCAGTGGCGCCACACTGCTCGTCCCCGTCCGCTACTGGTCCCCGGCCGGATGGCATCGCTTTGCCTCGCCCACTCTGGAGAGCGTTCCGGATGGCGCCCCGCCCGTCGACGCGGTGACGCTTGCGGCTCTCCTCGCTCGCGAAGTGAATCGCGTCAGCGCGGAACTGGTCGGCCGAGTCGCCGACTCCGTCCGTCGCACGGCCGACTTCATCACCGAACGCCGTGCCCACCCCGAGCCCGCAGCCGGAGCAGACCTCTTTCTCACCGCGGAGCAGTCCTTGGTCCTAGGACATCCGCTGCACCCCACGCCCAAGAGCCGTGAGGGGTTCTCCGAGACCGAAGCGTCCCTCTACTCACCCGAGAGGTACGGCTCCTTCCCCCTGCACTGGCTCGCCGTCGACAGATCCATCCTGGCCAGTGAGTCCGCCTGGACAGAACAGGGCCGCGCCCTTCCCGCCGAGCAACTGATGACTCGGCTCTGTGGCGACCTTCGCTTTCCCGACCAAACGGTTCCCCTTCCCCTGCACCCATGGCAGGCGCGCGAGCTGCGGCACCGCCCCGCTGTCACCTCTCTCCTCGATTCGGGTCTGCTCCATGACCTGGGAGCCCATGGCGAGCCGTGGCACCCGACCTCCTCGGTGCGGACCGTCCACCGCCCGGGTTCCCCGGCGATGCTCAAACTGTCACTCGGTGTCGACATCACCAACTCCCGCCGAGAGAACCTACGCAAAGAACTCCACCGAGGAGTCGAGGTCCATCGACTGCTGCGCACTGGCCTCGCCGGGCAGTGGCAAGCAGCACACCCCGGCTTTGACATCGTGCGCGACCCCGCATGGCTGGCGGTGGATACGGCCGGTACCGATTCCTCCCGAGGCGAGCCCGTACCCGGCCTCGACGTCCTGTTGCGCCACAATCCCTTCGGGCTCCGGGACGATGTGGTCTGTATCGCAGGTCTTGTGGCACCACGTCCCTGGCCCGGCAGCTCAGCGATGCGCTCTCGCCTCACCGATGTGATGGCTCGACTGGTGACCCGTACCGGTCGACCCACCGGTGCTGTCGCCGCCGAGTGGTTCCTGCGCTATCTCCACCATGTCGTACGCCCTGTTCTCTGGTTCGACGGCACCGCGGGCATCGCCCTGGAGGCGCATCAACAGAACACGCTGGTGATCTTGGATGCCGAGGGCTGGCCCATCGGTGGCCGCTACCGCGACAACCAGGGCTACTACTTCCGGGAATCCCGTCGCACGGAGCTGGAGCGCCGTCTTCCTATGATTGGCCAGCTCAGCGACACCTTTGTCCCCGATGAGGTGGTCGACGAGCGGTTCGCCTACTACCTCGGCATCAACAACGTCCTCGGGCTGATCGGAGCGTTCGGGTCACAGCGTCTTGCCGATGAGCGCGTACTGATCGCCGCCTTCCGCCAGTTCCTCCTGTCAACCCGAGAACTCGGATCCCCGCTCCCCGCTCGCCTGCTGGAAGCGCCGACGCTGCGCTCCAAGGCCAATCTGCTGACTCGGTTCCATGGGCTGGACGAACTCGTCGGGCCGGTGGACACCCAGTCCGTCTATGTCACCGTTGCCAACCCCCTCCACCTCTGAGGTCCCCGGTGTTACCTCATTTCGATGTCCCGCTCTGTGCCGCAGTCCGCCAGCGCCGAGACGATCCCCGGACACGACCGGTGATCGCTGCTCCGTGCGTCACTCCGCGACTACTTCCAGGACTGCCCTGGACACAGAGGGCAACGCGGTTCCTGGCGTCGGCACCGCCCCCTCAGCCCGCGCCATGACCGTTCCTCCCACGCGGCTCCTCTCTCCGACCGCGAATCACCTCCTCCCGAGGGACGAGTCGGCCTCCGAGGGCAGCCCCAGCCGTGCGCTCGCGATGCACTTCCGTGGGAACGAAGGCCCCCGAGCCCCTGCCTTCGCCCCGCGCTCCGCTTCCTCGCACCCCTTGGACGACCCCGCTGGTTGGGGCCCGATCACCACATCGGCGGGCGTTCTCCAGCTGGTACCCGTGGCTACCGAGCGTGATCTCAGGTACATCAGTCGCTGGATGGACGACCCCGCCGTGTCCGCATATTGGAATCTGGCAGGGCCGGACTCGGTTACCACCGCTCATCTGCGAGCCCAGTTAGAGGGCGATGGGCGCAGTGCTCCCTGCATCGGTGTGCTCGACGGGGTCCCCATGAGCTACTTCGAGATCTACCGTGCCGATCTCGACCCCCTCGCTCGTCACTATCCCGCACGCGCCCACGACACGGGTATCCACCTGCTGATCGGTAGCGCACCCGACCGAGGGCGAGGTCTCGGCTCCACCCTCATCAGAGCCGTCGCCGACCTTGTCCTGGACAACCGCCCTCGCTGCCTACGTGTCATCGCCGAGCCCGACATACGGAACACCCCTTCCCTGGCCGCCTTCCTCAGCGGCGGCTTCCGCTACTCCCTGGAGGTCGACCTCCCCGACAAACGAGCTGCTCTGCTGATCCGCGATCGCCGGCATCGCAACCAGCTGTGAGTCACTCGCTGTCCTACATACACCGCTCAAGCCGCATCGGTTCCCGTGGGCGACACATCCCGTGCGCGCTGGCCGAACCCGATCCCGACCGCGTCAGGTTCCCCGGGCCGGTGGAGAGCCGTCGCGGGGGCTTGCCGGACCACCCGCGCCAGCCCGACCTGGCGGGATCGGATCGCAATGTCAGTCCTGAGCCTTAGGGTGGTCGGCCTATGACGAAGCCATCCCTCCCTGAACTACTCCATGCTGCTGTGACTGCGGTCGGCGGTGTGGAGCGGCCCGGCCAGGTCGCCATGGCCGAGGCCGTCGCCCAGGCCGTCGATGACGGTTCCCACCTGCTCGTCCAAGCGGGCACGGGCACCGGCAAGTCCCTGGGCTATCTGGTCCCCTCGGTCGCTCACGGGGAGCGGGTCATCATCGCTACGGCGACGCTGGCCCTCCAGCGTCAGCTCGTCGAGCGTGACCTGCCGCGAACCGTGGACGCACTGCACCCGCTGCTGCGCCGTCGGCCAGAATTCGCCATGCTCAAGGGGCGGTCCAACTACCTCTGCCTCCACCGTCTGCACGAGGGTGTGCCACAGGACGAGGAGGAGGGACTCTTTGACCCCTTTGAGGCCGCTGCACCGAGCAGCAAGCTCGGTCAGGACCTGCTCCGTCTCCGGGACTGGGCTGACGAGACGGAGACCGGAGATCGCGACGCGCTGACGCCGGGCGTCTCCGACCGTGCCTGGTCGCAGGTGGCCGTCACATCCAGGGAGTGCCTGGGCGCCACCAAGTGTGCCTATGGAGCCGAGTGTTTTGCGGAGATGGCCAGAGAGCGGGCCAAGCTCGCCGACGTGGTCGTGACCAACCACGCCCTCTTGGCGATCGACGCCATTGAGGGCGCCCCCGTACTCCCTCCGCATGAGGTCCTCGTGATCGATGAGGCCCATGAGCTGGTCTCCCGGGTCACCGGCGCCGCGACCGGCGAACTCACCCCCGGCCAGGTCAACCGCGCGGTGCGACGGGCGGCGAAACTGGTCAATGAGAAGGCGGCGGATTCCCTCCAGACCGCGGCGGAGACGTTTGAGCGGGTCATGGAGCTCGCCCTCCCCGGACGGTTGGAAGAGATCCCCGAGGACCTCGGCTATGCCCTGGTCGCGCTGCGCGATGCGGCGCGCACGGTCATCTCCGGCCTGGGGTCCACCCGGGATAAGTCGGTCCAAGATGAGGACGCCGTACGCAAGCAGGCGCTGGCCTCGGTAGAGAATGTGCACGACGTCGCCGAGCGGGTCACACAGGCATCTGAATATGACGTTGTCTGGTACGAACGTCATGACCGTTTCGGTGCGTCCTTGAGGGTCGCACCGATGAACGTGTCGGGGTTGCTCCGCGAAAAGCTGTTCACCGATCGGTCGGTGGTTCTCACCTCCGCGACCCTCAAACTCGGTGGCGACTTCAACGGCGTCGGCGCCTCCCTCGGCCTGTCTCCCGAGGGGACGGAAGGGGATGACATTCCCCAGTGGAAGGGCCTCGACGTCGGTTCGCCCTTCGACTATCCCAAGCAGGGCATTCTCTATGTCGCACGTCAATTGGCGACGCCAGGTCGCGAGGGTTCACGCGGCGACATGATGGATGAGTTGGCCGAGCTCGTGGAAGCGGCCGGTGGACGCACGCTCGGGCTGTTCTCGTCCATGCGGGCGGCCCAGGCGGCTGCCGAGGAGCTGCGTGGCAGACTCGACAATCCGATTCTGCTCCAGGGTGAGGAAACCCTGGGCGAGTTGATCAAGGCCTTTGCGGCGGATCCCGAGACCTGTCTTTTTGGCACGCTATCCCTCTGGCAGGGAGTCGACGTCCCTGGCCCGAGCTGTCAGCTTGTGGTCATGGACCGGATTCCCTTCCCACGGCCTGATGATCCGCTGATGAGCGCCCGCCAGAAGGCCGTGGAGGAAGCCGGTGGCAATGGCTTTATGGCGGTCGCCGCTACCCACGCCGCATTGCTGATGGCCCAGGGCGCCGGCCGCCTGGTGCGTGCCACAGGCGATCGCGGTGTGGTGGCAGTGCTGGACCCGCGTCTGGCCAATGCCCGTTACGGGAGCTTCCTCCGGGCGTCACTGCCCGACTTCTGGTACACCACGGACCGTAATCAGGTGCGCCGCTCCCTGGCGGCTATCGATGCCAAGGCCAAAGCGGACGGAACACAGGGCTAGAACGGACGGAACACAGGAGATCGGCGGTGGTTACGCGGAATCCGCGTAACCACCGCCGATCACTGAGACCTACCGACATGGAGCGGGCCTCGGGACCAGGCGCAGTGGGCCCCGAGGCCCGGTCAGGGGCGGCGGATGACTCACACCCGCCGGAGCACCGCCACTACCTTGCCGAGGATGGTGGCGTCATCACCGGGGATCGGCTGGTAGGCGGCATTGTGAGGGAGCAGCCAGACATGCCCGCTCTCCCGCTTGAACCGCTTGACGGTGGCCTCGCCGTCCAGCATCGCCGCGACGATGTCACCGTTCTCCGCCACGGGCTGACGGCGCACGGTGACCCAGTCGCCGTCACAGATAGCGGCCTCGATCATGGAGTCGCCGACAACCTTCAATACGAAGAGCTCGCCATCCCCGACCAACTGTCGGGGGAGGGGAAACACATCCTCGACCGACTCCTCAGCGAGAATCGGTCCACCGGCCGCGATGCGTCCCACCAGCGGGACATAAGAAGCGGCGGGCTTTCCCGTGGTGTCCGTGGGCTGTGCGCTGGGCTGGTCTGAGCCCCGCACCTCATAGGCCCGAGGGCGATGAGGATCCCTGCGGAGGAACCCCTTTCGCTCCAGCGCCATCAGTTGATGAGCGACAGAAGAAGTACTTGACAGCCCCACGGCCTGGCCGATCTCACGCATCGACGGTGGGTAGCCACGGCGTTGTACGGAGTCGCGGATCACCTCGATGACACGCCGCTGCCGATCCGTGAGTCCGGAACTGTCCGCCCTGATACCGGGAGGTCGGCCGGGCAGCGAACGTGCGGGCCGCGAAGGCTCGGCCCCATCGGGGGGCGTGGCTGCATCATTCATTGTGTGCACCGGCTCAAATCGGTTCTGGGAGCGGTCTTGGGCAGTAGTAATGGTGGCTGCGTCTGCGGTAGTGGTCACGTCGGCCCCTCTCGAATGGTCTCCCTAGCTGGACAACGGTAGTTGCTTTCGAAAGGTTGCGCCAAACACACGTTCGAGTGAAAAATCGTAGATTCGCTTACATGGACATGAGGTTGGGTGTATGTGCGAACGACAGGCCTTGGATGGTCAAGAAGAGCACTCGCGTCTTCGTCTTTGACGCCGAATGGGTCAAGCCAGCCACAGACTTGTCGTACCGCCATTGCGAAGCGATTTCGGGTCGAACGCGAATTGCTCGGTATCCACGTTAGCCTCCCTCCCGCGCCCCCGGGGGTGTGGGGGACAGTCTGGCATCGCCCCCTGCGGAATCCGGGGAATCGGACCCGAAATCCTGGTGGCCAAGCGTGTCCCGTACTCTCGTTCCCGGTCCCTCAGGTCCGGTGGGCGCATGGATCGGGTACCCCTCCGATGGCGTGGTGTCACCACCCGTACGCCGTCTGCGACCGCGGTCGGTTATGCGACACGCGCTGGGGGGCGAAACGCAGCCAAACCCCAGATCTAGTGGTTGGATTGTGTACGCAGCCCAGAAGTTGTGGTCCCTGGTCTTTCAAGACTGCGGCCATCGCCTATGCTTGAGGCTGCTTCGGAGGGCTTCGACAGGTCTGTCGGAGCTCGTCAGTCGTGCCATGAAGGAGGGTTGGGAAACTATGCACTGCCCCTTCTGCAGGCACCCCGACAGCCGTGTCGTCGACAGTCGTACCACCGACGACGGGACATCGATCCGGCGTCGTCGGCAGTGTCCCGACTGCGCTCGGCGATTCACCACGGTGGAATCAGCCTCGCTGATGGTGATCAAGCGCAGCGGTGTGACCGAGCCCTTCAGCCGTATCAAGGTCATCTCTGGGGTGCGTAAGGCATGCCAGGGGCGGCCGGTCACCGAGGACGCTCTCGCTCAGCTCGGCCAACGGGTCGAGGAAGCGGTGCGCGCCACTGGCAGCGCCGAGCTGACCACCCACGATGTGGGACTGGCCATACTCGGCCCCTTGCAGGAGCTCGACCTCGTCGCCTACCTGCGCTTTGCGTCCGTCTATCGGGCGTTCGACACCCTTGAAGACTTCGAGGCGGCCATCGCGGAACTGCGCGTACAACGGCCGCCAGCAGACGAAGGCGGAGCCGGCGAGACCCTCGCGGTCCCGGTGTCCGCCGCCGCCACCGACTGAGCGACGTCGAGCCCCGAGCGGCTCGGCCGCGCCTAGTGGCCGGAAAGAGCGGCCGGAAACAGGGCGGCAACAAGATCTGTCTCGGGCGCTGTGCTGCGCCCGAGACATCAGACACAGACCGTGCCCACGGGAAGATCTGGGCACTTCAGGGCGTTTTTGCCCGTATATGGGAGGCGGCATGACAGAGACGGCGAGCGGTCCGGCACGAGGTTCCCGTGCCAAGGGAGCCAAGGTGACCAAGGGCCTCCGTATCGATCGCATCCACACCACCCCGGGCGTACACCCGTACGACGAGGTGGCCTGGGAGCGTCGTGACGTCGTCATGACCAATTGGCGCGACGGCTCGGTGAACTTTGAGCAGCGTGGCGTCGAGTTTCCCGACTTCTGGTCGGTGAACGCGGTCAACATCGTCACCAGTAAGTATTTCCGTGGGGCAGTCGACACCCCGCAGCGCGAGACCAGCCTCAGGCAGCTGATCGACCGGATCGTGAAGACGTATCGAAAGGCGGGCGAGGACTACAAGTACTTCGCCTCGCCCGCCGACGCGGAGATCTTCGAGCATGAGCTGGCTTACGCGCTCCTGCACCAGATCTTCAGCTTTAACTCGCCGGTGTGGTTCAACGTGGGTACGCCTCAGCCGCAGCAGGTGTCCGCGTGCTTCATCCTGGCCGTCGATGACTCCATGGAGTCCATTCTCGACTGGTACAAGGAAGAGGGGATGATCTTCAAGGGCGGTTCGGGCGCCGGCCTCAACCTGTCCCGTATCCGTTCTTCCAAGGAACTGCTCTCCTCGGGCGGCAACGCCTCGGGCCCGGTCTCCTTCATGCGGGGTGCTGACGCCTCCGCGGGAACGATCAAGTCCGGCGGAGCGACCCGTCGCGCCGCCAAGATGGTCATCCTCGACGTCGACCACCCCGACATCGAGAGCTTCATCGAGACCAAGGTCAAGGAAGAAGAGAAGATCCGCGCCCTGAGGGACGCGGGCTTCGACATGGATCTGGGCGGCGACGACATCACGTCCGTCCAGTACCAGAACGCCAACAACTCGGTCCGGGTGAACGACGAGTTCATGAAGGCCGTCGAGTCCGGGGGCAAGTTCGGTCTGCGGGCCCGTATGACCGGCGATGTGATCGAGGAGGTCGACGCCAAGTCCCTCTTCCGCAAGATGGCGGAGGCCGCGTGGGCCTGCGCCGACCCGGGCATCCAGTACGACGACACGATCAACAACTGGCACACCTGCCCCGAGTCCGGTCGTATCAACGGCTCGAACCCGTGCAGCGAGTACATGCACCTGGACAACACGTCCTGCAACCTCGCCTCGCTGAACCTGATGAAGTTCCTCAAGGACGACGGCGAGGGCCACCAGTCCTTTGAGGTCGAGCGCTTCGCCAAGGTCGTTGAGTTGGTCATCACCGCGATGGACATCTCGATCTGCTTTGCCGACTTCCCGACGCAGAAGATCGGCGAGAACACCCGTGCCTTCCGCCAGCTGGGCATCGGCTACGCCAATCTCGGTGCCCTTCTCATGGCGACCGGCCACGCTTACGACAGCGACGGCGGTCGTGCCCTCGCCGGGGCCATCACCTCCCTGATGACCAGCACCTCCTACCGACGCTCTGCCGAGCTGGCGTCCGTGGTCGGTCCGTACGACGGGTACGCCCGTAACGCGGACCCGCACAAGCGGGTCATGCAGCAGCACTCCGATGCCAACACCAAGGCCGTTCGGGTCGACGACCTGGACGCGCCGATCTGGGCCGCGGCCACGGAGGCCTGGCAGGACGTGATTCGCCTGGGCGAGCGGAACGGTTTCCGCAATGCGCAGGCGTCCGTCATCGCCCCGACCGGCACCATCGGTCTGGCGATGTCCTGTGACACCACCGGCCTGGAGCCCGACCTCGCCCTGGTCAAGTTCAAGAAGCTCGTCGGCGGCGGCTCGATGCAGATCGTCAACGGCACTGTGCCGCAGGCGCTGCGGCGTCTTGGCTACCAGCCGGAGCAGATCGAGGCGGTCGTCGCCCACATCGCCGAGAACGGCGTTGTCGTCGGCGCCCCCGGGCTGAAGACCGAGCACTACAGCGTCTTCGACTGCGCCATGGGCGAGCGTTCGATCTCCGCGATGGGGCATGTGCGCATGATGGCCGCGATCCAGCCATGGATCTCGGGTGCGCTCTCCAAGACGGTGAACATGCCGGAATCGGCCACCGTCGAAGAGGTCGAGGAGATCTACTTCGAGGCGTGGAAGCTGGGCGTCAAGGCGCTCGCGATCTACCGCGACAACTGCAAGGTCGGTCAGCCCCTCTCCGCCAAGTCCAAGGAGCAGGCGAAGACCGAGATCACCGAGAAGACCGAGGACACCATCCGGTCCGCGGTGGAGAAGGTCGTCGAGTACCGTCCGGTACGCAAGCGCCTTCCCAAGGGGCGTCCCGGTATCACCACCTCGTTCACGGTCGGTGGCGCCGAGGGCTATATGACCGCCAACTCCTACCCGGACGACGGTCTCGGCGAGGTCTTCCTGAAGATGTCCAAGCAGGGCTCGACCCTCGCGGGCATGATGGACGCCTTCTCCATCGCCGTCTCGGTCGGCCTCCAGTACGGCGTACCGCTCGAAACCTATGTCTCGAAGTTCACCAACATGCGCTTTGAGCCGGCGGGGATGACGGACGATCCGGATGTGCGGTTGGCGCAGTCGATCGTCGACTACATCTTCCGTCGCCTGGCCCTGGACTTCCTGCCCTTCGAGACGCGCTCGGCACTCGGCATCCACTCGGTCGAGGAGCGGCAGCGCCACCTGGAAACCGGTTCCTATGAGCCGTCGGACGACGAGGTCGATGTCGAGGGACTGGCCCAGTCAGCCCCGCTTCGGCAGGATCTGAACGTGGTCTCCACTCCCCAGGCGGCTGTTCCGGCGCCTCAGCAGGCGCACACTTCCGCCGAACTGGTGGAGATGCAGCTGGGCATCAGCGCCGACGCTCCGCTCTGCTTCTCATGCGGTACGAAGATGCAGCGGGCCGGTTCCTGCTACATCTGCGAGGGCTGCGGCTCGACCAGCGGCTGTAGCTAAGGAGTCCCATCCGCGTTGATCATTCCACCCCGGCGGGTGCGGGGGTGGAATGACCAACGGGACGGTCCTTGCTGAGGGGGCGTCGGCCTTGCGGCCGGCGTCCCCTTCGGCCGTGAGACCGACAGTGCGGGACCGCGCAGGCCGACAGTGCGGGACCGCGCAGGAGAGCCAGAGCGGACCGTGGCACTCCACCACCCGTCGGTCAGCGCGGTTGCGCTGGCTCAGTCGCGGCCCATGAGCCCGATGAACGACTGCGGATCCGCGTCGAATCCGCGGACGACCTCGTGGAATTGCCAGGTACCCGACTCGCCCCGGACGAACTCCGCGACCACGGCGGCCGTGGCGTCAGAGAGCTCGGGCAACGTGCTCTTCCAGAGCTCCGTGGGCCCCTCGGCGATCCTGACCACCGTGTTCGTCACATCGCCGAAGGTCCGTCGGCGGTCGCGCTGCTGGATGGCAACGCCCACGACGACCCGTCCGTACGTTGCCGCGAGTCGGTCGAACTCCAGCGTGAGGACCTCGTCCGCGCCGAAGCCCTGACCCGTCTTGCTGTCTCTGGTCAGCGTGATCGTCCCGTCGGGCGACCGGCTGTCGAAATGCACCACATACGCGGGGTCACCGTGTGGTGCGCTCGCCGAATAGGTCGCGGCGACGATGTCGAGGTCGTGGGCTGCCTCTCCCAGGGGGCTCGGGTCCCATCGAAGACTCACCTCGACCTTACGGACGCCCTTGCTCAGGCTGCTCAACGGATATCCCTTCCCCGTAACTTCCAGCGGTTCTCCTTCTGTTGACGGTATCTGCTTCCTACCGGTCCCGGCGAGGATTTGTCTGGTCTAGGACCGTTCCGGGAGCACAAGTTCCTGAACGGGGACAGGGATCGACCCCTAGGTGAGGGTCGATGGCTGGTAATCGTCGGAAGCGCGCTCGGTAGGACAGTGACCCCGGCCACGTCCGGGGCCGTACGATGGCGCGGTGCTGGTCAAGTGGATTCGCTGCACCGTGGTGGACCGTCGTGGGTTCGAACGGGGACAGCGGAAGTGGGCGGGGCTGCTCGGTGAGCCGGGTTTTCGGGGGCAGGGCGGTGGGTGGAGCAGAGTTCGGCCCCACACCGTCCATATATTCGCGTTCTGGGAGACCCGTGCGTTCTATGACTCGTTTATGGCGCGTTCGCATGATCGATTGGCGTCCGGACAGTCAGGGACATACGGGGATTCGCAGGTCAAACTGTTTGAATACCGCTTTGATGTGAAAACTGGCTTTGAGCCGCGCTTCACCGACGCCGATGTGGTGCGGGTCGCGCACTGCAAGGTCCGCGCGGAGCGGGTTGAGCACTACGCGCTCATGCAGGAGAAGGTGTGGAACCCGGCGATGGCCGGATCGCCGGGAATGGTGCGGGGGGTCTTCGGCGAGGCGCCGGGGAATGAGTTTCTGGTGATGTCGATGTGGCAGTCCGCGGCGGAACACGGCAAGTACCGCCGAGAGCGGGTGGAGCGCCTGCTGCTGAGGGCCCAGGCGGAAGCGGATATCGAGGCGCTCGCGGGGGACGTGGTGGTGCTGGAGCCATCCTGGACGGTCTGATCGTTCTCGTGGCCGTAATGGCACCGGTTCATTGGGTGGAGTGGGCGGTCTTCGACCCGTCAGGGGGTCGTGCTGGAGCGCCGACGGGGGCTTGCCGGATCGTTGCGATCATCGACCGAGCGGATCTGAAATCGGTATAGAGCGGGCATTTTGCCGCCCATGGGGAACCTCTGGGCCTGGGTGTGCCCCACCTCACCTGCTCCGTCAACCGGATTAGCCAGCTCGACCGCCCGCTCTGGCCCCGCGCGATCTAGGGTCGATGTATGGCTAGACCGCGACGTATCGTCCTCGTCCGGCACGGTGAGTCGGAGGGGAATGCCGATGACACCGTGTACGAACGCGAGCCCGACCATGCGCTGCGTCTGACCAGCGCCGGAAGGGCCCAGGCCGAGGCGGCGGGCGCGCGGCTGCGTGACCTGTTCGAAGGCGAACGCGTCAGTGCCTATGTCTCCCCCTATCGACGCACCCACGAGACCTTTCGGGCCTTTGGTCTGGATCCGGCACTGGTTCGGGTACGGGAAGAGCCCCGGCTGCGTGAGCAGGACTGGGGAAACTGGCAGGACATCGAGGATGTCCGGCTCCAGAAGGAATACCGGGACGCTTATGGGCACTTCTTCTACCGCTTTGCCCAGGGGGAGTCGGGAGCGGATGTGTATGACCGGGTGGGTGCCTTCCTCGAAAGCCTCTACCGCAGCTTTGAATCGCCTGATCATCCGCCGAATGTCCTGCTGGTCACGCATGGGCTGACCATGCGGCTCTTCTGCATGCGTTGGTTCCACTGGACAGTCGCGGACTTTGAATCCCTTTCCAATCCCCGCAACGGGGAGATACGAGTGCTTCAACTGGGCGAGGACGGGCGTTACGCCCTTGACCGGCCCTTTGAGCGCTGGCGCACCCCCGAACCGTATGGAGCGGGTGGATAGAGTGGCAGGAAGATGATCGCTGACCCTTCTCCCGCCGGGCGCTTCGAACGCGCTCTGGAAAGCCTGCGTGGACTGTCCGTGGGGGACGCCCTGGGCTCCCAGTTCTTCGTACCCTCGCACTACCCGCTACTGAAACGGCGTGAGCTCCCGCCAGGCAGCTGGCAGTGGACCGATGACACCGAGATGGCCTGCTCGGTGCTGGCGGTCCTCGCCGGACACGGCAGGATCGACCAAGACGTGCTCGCCCTGTCCTTCGCGAGCCACCATGACTTCGACCGCGGCTATGGCCCAGCGGTCAATCGCATGCTCCGCCTGGTGAGGGAGGGGGGCGATTGGCGTGAACTCGCCGCGGACCTCTTCCAGGGGCAGGGATCGTGGGGCAACGGATCAGCCATGCGGATCGCCCCGCTCGGTGCCTGGTACGCGGACGACCCCGAACAGGCGACACATCAGGCGGAGATTTCCTCGTACACCACTCACCAGCACCGTGAGGCCGTCGTCGGAGCCATGGCGGTAGCAGCGGCTGCTTCCCTCGCCGCTGCTCCGGGCGGCCCACCCACCCCCACCGAACTGCTCGACGGCGTCGTCGCGCTCGTACCGCGAAGTGCCGTGGGGGCGGGTCTGCGTCGAGCGCGGGACATGCTCGACTACGACGACGCCGGAACGGTTGCCGCCGTACTCGGAAGTGGTCGGCGCACCAGCGCTCATGACACGGTGCCGTTCGCCCTGTGGTCCGCGGCGCGCTCCCTGGGTGATTTCGAGAACGCGTTCTGGACGACCGCCGGGGTGGGCGGTGATGTGGACACCACCTGTGCCATTGCCTGCGGGGTGGTTGCCGCCAGCCGGGCCGGGCAGCCCCCCGGGACCTGGTTGGAACGGACCGAGGGCCTGCCGGGTTGGCTGCCGGATGGCCCGCTTTGAGCATGGTGGGCTAGGGCCAGACCCCGGCTCCGTGAGGAGAGGGCGGAGAGGGCGGAGAGACGAGGGTGGCGGGAAGGGGCAGCAGGCCAGAGGGGCCTTTCCCGTGGTCTGCCCGGTTTCGCTGATGTTCCTGACGCGTCGAGTGTCATCACCGCGTCACGGTCCTGACGCAGTCGTCCCACGGCCGACCCGAGCAGTCTTGGCCTGTGGTTAACCCTCCGTCACGTGCGCCAAGTCGATCATCGCAACCGATCTCTGTACGGCGTGTGCTGAGAAGTCTTCCGAGCCACACGCCCTGCTCCAGCGAGCCGTGCGGCTCGCAGGGGGAGGGGGATACGTGTCCGATGAACGATCCGCAGAGCCCACCGCATCCGAGCCGGAACCGGGTGCGAAGCAGGCCGCGGAGGCGGAACGCTCGCGAGCTTCGACCGACCCGTGGGCGACACCGGCTCCACGGGGGGAACCTGCTTCCTGGGCCGCACGAGTACGTCCTCGGCCTCCGGCGGCAGTCCACGCGGCGACCCTCTGGGCGTCACTCGCCACCGGAGTGCTCAGTGCGCTGCTGCTGGGCGAGGGGTTGGGGGTCAATCTGCTCATCGTGGCGCTGGCCACCTCCATCGCGGCATACTTCGCCGCACGTCAGGCCGGCCGCAGACTCCGCCCCTGGACCTGGGTCTGGGCTGCGGGCGGACTAGCGCTCCTGGTCGTGCCCGCGCTACGGGACGCTGGCTGGTCCACGTTCCTCGCCGTCGCCGCCGCGCTCGCCGCAGGCTCTCTCGCCCTCCATGGAAGCCGCACCTGGCCAGGGATTCTCCTGGGTTCCCTGGGACTCCTGAATTCGCTCGTCCTGGGCGTTGGCTGGGCTTGGCGGGGAGTACGAGACCGGATGAGCCACTCTCGGGCTCGATGGGGCACGGCGATGCGGACCTTCGCGGCCGCTGCCGTACTACTGATCGTCTTCGGCGCTCTCTTCGCGGGCGCGGATGCGGCGTTCGCGGATCTTCTGGCAGCGCTGACCCCCGATGTGTCAGTGGCGGACGGACCCTGGCGCTTGCTCCTCTTCCTCTTCGGGATCGTCGGGGCCCTCGCTGCCGCACACACGGCCGCCGCCCCCATGCGCTGGGACCTTCTCGCCGTACGCCCTGGCAAGGCTCGCGCCCGCTGGGAGTGGGCGCTGCCGCTCATCGTCCTCAACCTGCTCTTCTCGATGTTTATCGCGGTTCAGCTCGCCGTGCTGTTGGGCGGATATGACCAGGTCCTGGAGAAGACGGGACTGACCTACGCGGAGTACGCGAGACAGGGATTCTGGCAGCTGCTGGGGGCTACCCTGCTCACCCTGCTGGTGATCGCGCTAGCGCTGCGCTGGGCACCGCGCACCGGCCCCCGTGACCGGACTCTGATCCGAGGCGTCCTCGGAACCCTGTGCCTGCTCACCCTGGTCGTCGTGGCGGCCGCGCTGCGTCGGATGGACCTCTACGTCGACGCCTACGGACTCACCCGGCTGCGGATCTCGGTGGCGGCGATGGAGTTGTGGCTCGGGCTGGTGATCGTGTTGATCATGGCGGCCGGGGCCTTCGGCGCTCAGTGGCTGCCGAGGGCGGTCGCCGCCAGCGCTGCGGCGGCGGTCCTCGCTTTCGGGTTGATGTCACCGGACGCCATGGTGGCGGAGCGGAACGTACAACGCTATGAGAGCACCGGAAAGATCGATGTCTCCTACTTCCATGAGCTGTCGGCGGACGCCGCACCGGCTCTGGACAGATTGCCCGAGCCCTTGCGCTCCTGCGCGCTGAAGGGCATCGCGGAAGATCTCGCAGGGGAGGACAACCCCTGGTACGCCACCAGTTGGGGCCAGTCCCGGGCGCGGGAGATCCTCGCGGAACGGAAGATCATCCGCCCATATCCCTGCCCTGGAGACCGGTCGTACGAACGGGATCGCGATGCGTACGACGGAGAGGCGACGAAGACCGACGGTGAGATCGGGCCCGGCAGCTGACTCGCCCTCGGACGGGAGGGTGCCTTCCCTACCCGAGTCCGGCCTTGCTGGTCGTGAGTGTCGTGAGTGGCTCAGCGAAGCTGGCTTCACACCTCGCTGATTCCGGGGCGCCGTCTGATGGGGACTGGCGTGGTGGAGCGATCGTTGTCTTCGCAGCTGCGATGACAACAACGATCAAAGGGGTTCCCTGGGTCTCACGGCATCCGCGAGACCGCGCTTGGCCACCTGCTGACGCAGTCTGCCAAGTTTGTGGCCTGATGAAGTGATTTATGGGTCGACATCGCATGGCGTGACATGGGGGCTTCCGTCTCCTTGCAGGGATGGACGGAGGGTGATCCTTGCCATTGGGTATGCGAAAGCAATCGCAACCTGTCTCGCTCTGCCTGTGGCGTCCTGGCCGGGTGCAGTGGCGCGTCAGGGCGTAGCCGACAGGGGACACCGCGTCTCAGGCGCGATGGGGGGAGAGGCCTCGGTCAGCGGGCGGTCGACGCAGGACCAGTGCCCTCCGCGCATCGCGGGAAGCCTCCTGCGGGAGCCATAAGGGAATCCCGGTTGCCGACGCCGGGGTGGGGCGGCGTAACCTGGCTGGCGCCATGCCGTACGAACCACCCACACACACAGTCGAGCGCTCGATCCGAGCCACCACCGACGCCAAGATCATTGCTGGTGTCGATGAGGTCGGACGCGGGGCGTGGGCAGGCCCCGTCACGGTGTGCGCCGCGATCACCGGACTGCGCCGCCCGCCCGCCGGGCTTACCGATTCCAAGCTGCTCAGTCCCAAGCGCCGCAACGAGATCGCCGCTGAACTGGAGACCTGGGTCACCGCCCATGCGCTAGGGCACGCGTCCCCCGAAGAGATCGATGAACTGGGGATGACCGCGGCCCTGCGGTTGGCGGCCTGCCGGGCCCTGGACTCGCTCCCGGTACGCCCCGATGCCGTCATTCTCGATGGCAAGCACGACTACCTCGGTGATCCATGGCAGGTCCGCACCGTGATCAAGGGCGACCAGTCGTGCATTGCGGTAGCCGCTGCTTCCGTGATCGCCAAGGTGCGCCGCGACGCGATGATGGCCGAACTGCCCAAGGAGTTCATGGACTTCGCCTTCGCTGCGAACGCGGGCTACCCCTCACCCGTGCACAAGGCTGCTCTCCAGGAGTTCGGCCCCACGCCGTACCACCGTCTCTCCTGGGCCTACCTTGACGCGCTGCCCAGGTGGCGGCACCTCAAGAAGGTTCGCATCCCCGTCGCGGCGGCAGACCTGGAGAGCGAGGGCCAACTCGGCTTCGACTTCTGAACCCGCCCTGCCAGTAGGGAAATCGCACTTAGACGCCCATGCGCCTATGCGACTCGAACCTCCATTTGATAGACATCCACCCATGCCTCTCATTCCCGAGGAGCCTCAGATTCACGAGAGCGCCCAGGGTCCCCGCGCCACTTCGGCCCCCAGCCGTCCTGCGCCGACCCCTCGTCCCGTACCCGGTCCGCGTTCGATGGCCTCGCCGCGTCCCGCAGCACCCAGTCCAGCGCCGCCGCAACGCACGAACCCCTCTCCCGGGCAGCCGCCGGCTTCCGTGGCGGGGATCCGTACCCAGCCGCAGATCCAACTGATTCCCGCTCCCGTCGACGGCGCACTCGATGCCGCCGACGAGACGGTGGACCTCCTACTCGACACAGGCCGCGCGCCGGGTGAGGTTCTGGTGCTGACCGTGGGTGAACCGCACCCGTGGGCCGCGCACGAACTGTCCTTCGGTGAAACCGCCTACTGGGCCCAGTACGAGGCCGCCGACGACGTCTTCTACGCGGACGCCGCGGTGGCCGACCGTGTGTTGACCAGGCCGGTGGTCATCGTGGCCGTCAACGGCGGCACTGAGCACGACACCGCCCGAACCCTGGCTGCTGCGCGGGCCAAGGCAGGCGCGTTGCTGATCGTCTGCGGTGATCCCCAGCGGATCAACACCGTGCTCGGCGCGGCTGTCTGAGCAGAGGGCAGCACGGCTCTCTCCGGTCTCTCCGGGTTTCTCTCCGGGTTCGCCGCCAACTGCTGGGGTGCCGGGGGAGGGCGCTGCGGGTGCACTGCCATGCCTGCGCGCACGGAGTCTCCGCTGTGGGCAGGGCCCGTCAGCCGGCGATCCCCACGCTTGAGGCGCGACCGATCGAGGCGCGCTGCCACCAGCGCGGGACCGGCGAACGGGTTCGCTTGGCGACCACTCGCCGAGCGACTCGCGCCCCTACCTGCGGTGCGTGGGGGCGATTCCTCCGTGGCTCGGTGTTCCCCGCGGGCTTGGGGGAACCTGGGTGGGAGAGCCCCGGGCCGGGGCGGCGCCGGTACGAACCGTCGATCAGGTCCGAGGCGTTGAGGGGTTCCCCGGGCGGACTGCCCGGGGACCTCAGCGTGCTGCTGTGCGGCGCAGTACCTCGGACGCGCCGCTGGCGGTACGCAGCTCCACCGGCTCGGTCGCGGCGCTGACCTCGGCAAGGTCACCGGGGGAAGAGGTGGAGTTGGGGCGGCGACCGCCACGGCCCTCTCCCAGCACCTGCCAGCCGCCTCGGGTGAGGGTGATGTAGGCGCCACAGCGCAGCCCGTGCAAGGTGCACGCATCGCGGAGCCCCCACATCCAGGCGCCGTCCTCCTCCGTCCACCGCTCGTCACCCTCGCGGCAGTAGAGCAGTACGGCGGTGCGCACCGGTGTACGGCGACGCAGATCGTGCGGGATCACCCGGCGAAGGTTGGCCAGAAGCGCATTGCGGAAGTCCCAGCCGTCCGCCAGAGCGGCGCGGCGGGTGAACGACGCGCTCGCGGTGAGGCGTTCCTCGGGATCGAGCACAGCAACGACCGCGGTTGTCGGTATCGGCTGGTGACGGGCGTGGAGCCCGCTGACCACTTCTCTGGGGTTGCGCAGAAGCGGGATACCCGCCTCTGCCCACTCGCCAGGCTGGAGCATCCTGGCGAGGCGGCTGGCGGAGTTGGCTCTGGCGGTGATTGAGGTGGCTGCGGACGAAGCGAATCCGAAGGTCACAGTCCTCCCTTCGCATACGCGCCCACAGTGCGGGCAGGGTTGGGTGAGGGCGCGCCGCGACACAGCCCTGTGAGACCGCGAACAGGACGTGCGGGGAGCACCCCAATTCTTCCCTGGCACGCACGCATGCGGCAACGAGCAATTTGGCGTCAGAGGCGGGAATCGGCGGGTATGCCTCTCATATCCCTTCCCACAAATGCTGCCTGTGACCCCTCCCGTGTCCTCATCTCATCACGCTTGAACCGCGAGGACCAGCGGAAACACCTCCGTCGCCCCCGCCCTGCGCAGGAGCCGGGCTGTTACAGCCAAGGTCCAACCTGTTTCAGAAATATCATCTACGAGAAGAACCGGGCCGTCAGCCGAGACGAGAGCTTCCGCCAGTTCGGGCGATACGGTGAAGGCGTCGTGCAACGTCCGAACGCGCTGCGCGCTGTTGGTTCGTGAGGGCCTGGCCCCGGTCCCCTCGGGGGTGTACGTCACTGAGCCCAGCAGCGGCATGCGGCCGATCTCGGCAATCCGGGCGCCGAGGGACCCGACCAACTCCGGTCGGCTGCGGGACGCGACGGTCACTACCCCGACAGGCCTGGCTGGGGCGTCCGATCCACCGGAGGCCCAGCCGCCGGGTCCCTTTGCCCAGTCGGAGAGCACGGTCACCACGGCTTGCGCCACATCGTCCGGGATGGGGCCGTCGGGTGTTTGGGGTGCCAGGAGGGGGCGCAGCCTATTGCCCCAACCGATGTCGGAGAGCCGGCCCAGTGCTCTGCCCGAGGCAGACTGCTCGGACGCGGGGATACGGCCCTTGAGCCCGATCCCCACGGCGGCGAGACCCGTCGGCCACATTTTTCGGGGCTCCACCTCGACACCCGGCCTGTTGAGCTCCCCACGTGCCGTGTCGAGTGCCGCGTCCGAGACCTTGTCACTGAACCTGCTGCCCGCACAGTTGTCGCAGCGCCCGCAGGGCGCGGCGGTCTCGTCGTCCAATTGCCGCCGGAGGAACTCCATCCGGCACCCTGTGGACCGTGCGTAGTCCCGCATCGCCTGCTGTTCGGCGCCACGCTGTTGGGCGACGCGAGCAAATCGTTCGGCGTCGTATGCCCATGGCTGGCCGGTGGCGGTCCAACCTCCCTTGACCCGGCGCACTGCCCCGTCCACATCGAGGACCTTGAGCATGGTCTCCAGCCGGGTGCGACGCAGCTCGACCAGGGGTTCGAGTGCGGGCAGGGAGAGTGGGCGATTCGCCTGGGCCAACACATCGAGAGTGCGACGCACCAACTCCTCGGGGGGAAAGGCGACCGAGGCGAAGTACTGCCAGATCGCCTCGTCCTCCTTGCCGGGCAGCAGCAGCACCTCGGCGTGCTCCACGCCACGGCCGGCCCGTCCCACCTGCTGGTAGTAGGCGATGGGGGAGGAGGGGGAGCCCAGGTGGACGACGAATCCCAAGTCGGGCTTGTCGAATCCCATGCCCAGGGCGGATGTGGCCACCAGTGCCTTGACACGGTTGGCGAGGAGATCTTCCTCGGCCTGCTGCCGATCTGCGTTCTCCGTGCGGCCGGTGTAGGACGCGACGGTGTACCCGGCCCGTCGCAGGCTCGTCGTGACTTCTTCGGCCGCCGCGACCGTGAGGGTGTAGATGATCCCCGAGCCAGGCAGCTCACCGAGGTGGTCGGCCAGCCAGGCGAGACGGCTGGCGGCGTCGGGTAGTTGGAGGACGCCCAGGCTAAGGCTCTCCCGATCCAGCGGGCCCCGCAGGACCAGTGCGTCCGACTCACCGCCCGTACCCAGCTGCTCGGCGACGTCGGCGGTCACTCGGGCGTTGGCTGTCGCGGTGGTCGCCAGCACGGGCACTCCGGCGGGCAGTTCCGCCAGCATGGTGCGAAGACGTCGGTAGTCGGGGCGGAAGTCATGGCCCCAGTCGGAGATGCAGTGCGCCTCGTCTACGACCAGCAGACCAGTGGCGGCGGCCAGCTGGGGGAGCACCTCGTCGCGGAAGTCAGGGTTGTTCAGCCGCTCCGGACTGACCAGCAGCACATCCACTTCACCCGCTGCGATCTCCGCCTGGATGGAGGACCACTCCTCGCTGTTGGACGAATTGATCGTCCGCGCGTGGATCTTGGCCTTGGCGGCGGCTTCCACCTGGTTGCGCATGAGGGCGAGAAGCGGAGAGACGATCACGGTGGGACCGCTTCCCCGCCTGCGCAACAGCGAGGTGGCGACAAAGTAGACCGCGGACTTGCCCCAGCCGGTCCGCTGGACGACCAGGGCCCGTCGCTTGCCGGCGACGAGGGCCTCGATCGCGCGCCACTGGTCATCGCGGAGCTGGGCTCTGCCCGTGTCGTCCGAGACGAGGCGCGCGAGCACGGCGTTGGCCTCCACCCTCAGACCTGTGGGGTCGGTGAGCTCGGCCAGGCCCGTGGAACTCATGCCATCCGTGCGGTCTGCGTTGGTCATGGCTCCATGCAACATGACGGCACCGACAATGCGCGAACGCGGGTGCCGCCCTGTGGATAAAGTTATCCACAGGGGTCGCGGACCCGGAGCCGTCACGGGATCGTCAGGGTCATGAACAAGCATCATGAATCCACCGGACCCGAAGAGCAGCAGGTCACCCTCCGTAGCGCTGGTGAGCTGGCCGATGCCCTGCCCTATGTCCTGGGCTACCACCCCAGTGACTCGATCGTCGTTGTCGCGCTCCATGGCAGCCGGGGGCGCTTCGGTGCCCGGGTCCAATCGGGCATTCCCCGCTCCCCGCTGGAATGGCCGTCGGTGGCCGAACAGCTGGCGGAGTGCCTGATCGAAGGGAGCGAGCGCCGGGGATGCCGACCGGACGGCATCGTTCTGTTCCTCTGCCAGGACCCGGCCAGGGACGAAAGCGCCCGCGCGGCGATGGAGCGGCTGAGGCCGCTGTCGCAGCTGCTGCGTACCGCCTGCGGCTCTCGTGATGTCCCGGTGTACGAGGCGCTGTGCATTTCCGACAGGCGGTTCTGGTCCTACTGCTGCCCCGATGCGCGCTGCTGCCCACTGGAGGGGAACGCGCTGGTCGCCCCGGGCACCTCGGTCATGGCGGCCGCGGCCACCTACGCGGGCGTCCAGGTGCGTGGATCGCAGCGTGAGATGGAGGTGCGGTTGGAACCACCCCTGGTGGGTGTGGCTCCCGGGCAGCTCGGCGCGTTGGACAGTGCCGGCGAAGCCATGGTGATCCGACTTCTGGGAGGGGGTGCGCGGTGCGCCATCGCGGACGAGACCATTGCCCTGGCTCGCGAAATGATGGGCCGCATCGCTCGATCCCCTCGTGCCTCCGACGGTGGCGAATCGGATGCCGCGGATGACGCGCTGTTGACGGTGGATGAGGCAGCAGCCCTTATCCACGGTCTCCAGGATCGGGAGACCAGGGATCACGTCGCGGCATGGGCGGATGGTTCGGACGCCGAACCCGCGCTGCGGCTGTGGCGAGCGCTGTCACGCCGGTGTGTCGGGCCCTACGGTGAGTACGCCGCCCCGCCACTGACCCTCGCCGGGTGGATCGCCTGGTCCCTTGGCGACAAACCGGCGGCCAGGGTTGCCTTTGATCTCGCTCTGCGCCGGGACCCCGCGTACGTTCTCGCCCGGCTGTTCCAGCAGGCGTGCAACGAAGGCCTGGATCTGGAAACAGTCCGTACGTGCCTCCAGGCGGGACAACGCACCACAGAGGTCGCAGCTGAGCGGGACGCCGGGCGGCAGCAATGGATCGAGCAGACCGGCCGGTCCGCGCAGACACCGGAGATCGACACGGCAGCCGTGGTGACCGCGGCCAGGGTGGTCGTTCCACCCACTTCGACCGCCGAGGCGGCCATGATCCAGACGCAGGGCGGACCGCGTCAGGAGGCCATGCCACCTCGGGACGGGCAGTCTCCTGAGGTCGCTCAAGGCTCCAACGCCTTGGAGGACTGCCCCCGCGCGGGCATGCCCGATGGAGAGGCCCTTCGAGAGCGCCCGCGCCGGATGCGGCAGAACCGGCCGCCAGCTCCTTCGAAGCCCCGCCGTCCTGCCGGGGCACGTCCCGGCAAAGGCGTCGGTAACCGCGGCCGTCGCAGCGATCCCAGCGACCGACAGGGAGTCGAGCAGGAAGGATGAAGATCACTACGTTGGAGAAGAGGCCCTGGGCGGCTTGGCACCGAGGCCGGTGGACGGCGGCCCTCAGAAAGAAGCGGACGGCCATCGCGGAAGAGCCAGGGACCGTAGGCGAAGGTGAGGTAAAGAAGCGCCCCCGGACGGGGAAAGCAGTGTTTATCGTCAGGCAGACGACTATGATCACGGCATGTCTCCCTACGACCCGTCGGCTTTTCCTCCCTTTGCAGTCACGGTCGACCTGGTCGTACTTACCGTGCGGCGGCATGCGCTCTGCGCATTGGTGGTGCGCCGTGGTGAGCAGCCGTTCCAGGGACGCTGGGCCCTACCCGGTGGCTTCGTGCGGGGTGACGAGGACCTGGCCGCCGCCGCGGCCCGCGAGCTCGCGGAGGAGACGGGGCTGTGCGCCCATGATCCCGACTCCCCGGCTTCCACCCCTGGCGCACATCTGGAGCAGCTCGCCACCTATGGGGATCCGCGGCGCGACCCTCGAATGAGGGTCGTGAGCGTCGCCCATCTGGTGTTGGCCCCTGACCTTCCGGCACCACGAGCGGGTGGTGACGCCAACAGCGCCCGATGGGCGACCGTCGAGGACCTGCTGAGTCAGGAAGGCGGGTTCGGGCGGGAAGGGGAACAGTCCACCCCGCTGGCCTTCGACCACGCGCGCATCCTGGGGGATGGAGTGGAGCGGGCGCGGTCCAAGATCGAGTACTCCTCGCTGGCCACCGCCTTCTGCCCGCCAGAGTTCACGGTTGGCGAGCTGCGCAGGGTGTACGAGGCGGTGTGGGGTGTGGCGCTCGACCCCAGGAACTTCCATCGCAAGGTGACCGGCACACCGGGCTTCCTGGTGCCCTCCGGTGGCACGACCACCCGACAGGGTGGCCGTCCGGCACAGCTCTTTCGGGCAGGTGGGGCGACCGTGCTCAACCCGCCGATGTTGCGCCCAGAGGTCTGAACCGACGAAGAACTCCTGGGGCTGGCAAGCGTCGAGGCCCGAGCGCGAGCCTGGCAACCAGCAACCAGCAACCAGCAACCAGCAACCAGCAACCAGCAACCAGCGGTCTCGGGCGTGGCCGGTGCTGCGGGGTGGCGGGGCGGCGGGGAACCTCGGGCGATTGGGTGATGGTCCGACGGCTGGACGAAGGATGAGTGAGCGTCGCCTTCGGCGCCGGGCAGGGAGTGGGCGCCGTGCGTTTCCAGGTGGATCGCCCATCGGGTCGCTCGCGCGGGGAGGCGAAGGTCCCCTACGGCTGTCGGCATCCCTGTCTGCTGTGGAGTGGGCCGCATCCGATGCGGGCTTGGCCGGCGCAGAGCCTGGCGGGTAGGCCTAGGCGGTGACTGAAGGCGGTTGTCGCGGCGCGTGGGCCTGGAAGCGGGTTCCTGGGCTCGACCCCCGTTCGCAGGGCACGAGAGGCGCAATGCGGCGATGTCCGGCAGTTGGCGTGCCTCCAGCGATGGACGGCGTCATGGAGGTGGAAACCCCCAGAAGGGGGCTTGCGTAGAAAGTCACAAATGTCGCGTTATCTTGCTGCGGTACCTGCCCCGCCGCCGAGCGGTCTCCCTTCCGCCGATCCGCGAGAGAAGCGATGCTCCAGGCCATCGGACTCACCAGCTGTCCCAGAAGAGACCTCCCGCCCATCGTCCAAGACCTCAGCTTTGAGGCCCGGGCCGGGCAGATCACGGCCCTGCTGGGGCCCGTTGGGTCGGGCAAGTCCACGACCCTGCGGTTGATGCTGGAGCTTGAGCCCGGCCGGGGCGTCACGTACTTCCGCGGCAATCCCCTGCACCGAATCGTCCATCCCACCCGGGAAGTGGGTGCCCTTCTGGGCGATGTCCCCGGGCATCCGGCCCGGACGGTACGCGGACAGCTTCGGATGCTCAGTGCCGCCGCGGGCGTTCCGCTGGCTCGCGCAGACCATCTCCTCGAAGCCGTTGGCCTCACCGGCCTTCGAAGCCAACGGCTTGACTCGTTGCCGCTCGCCGCCGACCGCAGGCTGGGGGTCGCCGTCGCCATGCTGGGCGGCCCACAGACCCTCCTCCTCGACGAACCGAACAAGGGGCTAGCGGCCGGAGACCGCCTATGGATGCACCGGCTCATGCGGGCCCATGCCGCGAGTGGAGGGACGGTCCTCTACACCGTCAGCGACCCCAAAGAGGCAGCTCGGATCGCGGATCGTATCGTCACCCTCGACGCCGGCCGGCTGGTTGCCGACCAGGAGGTCGCCGCCTTCTCGCGAACCCGGCTGCGCCCACGCGTAGCGGTGCGTACTCCGCACGCGGCTCGACTCGCCTCCCTCATCCACCGCGAGTCACGTGCTGCCAGGCGTTCGGTGGAAGTGGTGGTGGAGGGGGGCAGCGCCCTCTCCGTCTACGGAAGCAGTTGCGCGGAGCTCGGGGAGATCGCCTACCGGTACCGACTCCCAGTCCATCGGCTCGCCGACGAGGTCGGCGTTGGAGCGTGGGCGAGGGAGCCCGGCCAGGACGCTCCCCCGCAGCCTGCGCGGCGGCCCCACTTGCCGCCGGACCGATCCCCTTCCGCTCCGGACACCGGCGCCGAACCGGGGCAGGTGATCGAGGCGGACAACCCGGCCGTACCCGATCGTTCCCCCGAGTCGGCCCGCGGCCACGAGCAGTGCCCGGGCCCTGAGGCCCGGCCCGCCCGGCTGCCCCCTGCCGAGGCTCACCCGACCCCGCACCCCACGTCCGATGCCGAAGAACCGACACCCGTACCCGCCGAACCCGCGGACTCTTCGAAGGCTCCCACCGCACCCGGGTCCGCCCTGGCCCTCCCCGCAGAACCCGCGGGTTCGCAAGGTGTGCCTGCCGCACCCCGGCCCATCCCGTGCGAGCTTGCCGGCGCACCTGAGGAGATCTCCTCCACATCTGCCGGCGCCCATCCCGCCCGGCGCACGCCCGTCGAGCCCCTGGATCGGCCAACCCCCGGAATCGAGGCCCGCCACCCTCCGACCGCTGCTCCCCACGCCCAGTGCCCCGCCATCAAGCCCACCAACAGCCGAAGCCTCCCTGGTGAGGACACCGCCGATGCTCCACCTCTCGGAGCCCCGCGGCCCGTCCCTCGCCCACAGGCGCCAGCTCACACGCATCGGGCGCCAAGCCGGGAATCGCGTCCGCGCGCCCTGGCCGGTCCGCTACGACCCGTGCGTTACGAACTCCTGCGGCTGCTCGGCATCCGCACCACCGCCTTCATCCTCGCCGGGGCCCTGCTGCTCTCCTTGGCTCTGTGTCTGCTGCTCGCCCGTTCCAGCGCGATCACCGCGCCGGTGGCGATCGCGGCCTGGCCCGAGTTCCTTCCCCTGCCACCGGCGGCCCTCAGTGCCGGCCTGATCGGAGCCCTCTCCTTCGGGGAGGAGTCTCGCTACCCGGCGCTCGCGGCAGCGTGTGGCACGGTGCCCCGTCGGTTTGGCCTACTGCTCGCGAAACTCCTGGTCACCGGAGTCGCGGCGGTGTCCATCGCCCTCCTTGTCGCGGTGGCGGATGCCCAAGCCCTGCGCCTTGTCTACGGAAGTGCAGCGATCGCACTCCCGGGGAATCCGGCCACACTGTTGACTCATTGGTGCGCCCTGTCCCTCGGGTGCGCGTGGGCCGGGTTGTTGGCAGCGGGGGTCTTTCGCGTCACTGCCGCGGGCGTGGCCGCAGTGCTGTCCGTACCGGTCGTTGTCGCCCCGCTCGTTCAGCAGGCCCTGATCGTCCCGTCGGTGCGCTCGGTCGCCGGGCTTCCCCGCAGAGTGCGCGAACTGACGTGGGTCTGGCTGCCCCAGCAGACCGAAGTCTGGCTGCTGGCCGGGGTTCGGATGCTGGCCCAACCGGTGGGAATGGCAATGGTGTTGTCGTTGTCTGTTCTGATCTGCGCATATCTGTTCACTGACCTTCGTCGGAGCGCTCGTTGGTGATCGTCAACGATCGAGGTGAAGCGATCTGCCGGTAACTCCCTTAAGAACGCCCGTTTATCTCCGATAAGGCGTCAATTGTGGGGGAAGCGCCGATCACCCTTTCGTGTGCTTTTCACCAAAGACCTCAAGGGCCGTGGAAGCGGGGCCGACAAAGGATGCGTGAGTACCCTTGCGCACACCATGATGACCGCCGCCCGCCCCGCCGACACCGGCCTCGCAGGTCCGGGCGAACTCGACCGATACCCCTACGCGGAATCCCCCGTGTCCGACCGCGCCACCCCGCCCTCCTGGGACGGGCCCGACACCGAGTTGGGTCGGGTCGGTCGCCGCACGACGGGCAACCGGGGCCGTGGCCTGCACGGCCAACTCGTCCAGCAGCTCGGCCAGATGATCGTCTCCGGGGACCTCGGGGCCGATCGACCGCTCGTCCCCGAGGAGATCGGTCAGCGATTCGAGGTCTCCCGCACCGTCGTACGGGAGTCGCTACGCGTCCTTGAGGCCAAGGGCCTCGTCAGCGCCCGACCCAATGTCGGCACCCGGGTCCGCCCCGTCGCCGATTGGAATCTCCTGGACGCCGACATCATCGAATGGCGCGCCTTCGGGCCGCAGCGCGATGACCAGCGCCGTGAGCTGTCCGAGCTGCGCTGGACCATCGAGCCCCTCGCCGCCCGTCTCGCGGCCGGCCACAGCCGTGAGGACATTCAGCAGCGGCTCGGAGACATGGTCGAGATCATGGGCCACGCCCTTGCGCAGGGTGACGGGATTACCTTCTCCCGTGCCGATGCGGAGTTCCACTCGCTGCTCATTCAGCTCGCTGGCAACCGGATGCTGGAGCACCTCTCCGGGATCGTCTCCGCTGCCCTCCAGGTCTCCGGAGGTCCGGTCACTGGTTGTGACCGACCCAATGAGGCCTCCCTGGCCCATCACGCCCGGATCGTCGAGGCCCTGGCCGCCGGTGACGCGCACGCCGCGGAATCCGCGATGCGGCAGCTGCTGACCGTCCACCCGGAGGTGGAGCGCGTCGTGCCCGCGCCTCGCGAGCACTGAGCCCGGCCGCGCGGACGGGTCCGGAGGCGTATATCGGCGAGCTTTGGGCAGGTGTACACCGATCGGCCCCGCGGAGGCGAGTACTGGCTGGGCGTGCGGCGGCGTACACACAGAGCGCCGCCGGATTCCACGGGGGTCCGGCGGTATAAATGTACGCTCAACAACCACTCTGGTCGCTTTGTCGCGAATGGGGTGTGACTCGGGCCACGCGGATTGGGCGTAACACTCCTCGAAACAGGGCGATGACCTAAGAGGTGATAGCCGAGGAAGGAATACAGCCGTCGTTCACGGCGCTGTGTAGTTCCGCGCAGTTCTGAGGCTCAACCGCCCGCGCCACCGGCAATCCGCGCCTTGGTGGTCGTCGGCTCCGGCCCGTTCATGGGCGGGGCCGGAAGCCGTTTCCATCGTTCCGAGAGGTTGTTCGTGTCGGCCAGCACATCCCGTACGCTCCCGCCGGAGATCGCCGAGTCCGAGTCTGTGATGGCGCTCATCGAGCGGGGAAAGGCTGATGGGCAGATCGCCGGCGATGACGTGCGTCGCGCCTTCGAGGCCGACCAGATTCCGCAAACTCAGTGGAAGAATGTTCTGCGCAGCCTCAACCAGATCCTCGAGGAAGAGGGTGTGACGCTGATGGTGAATGCCGCGGAGTCGCCCAGGCGCGCCCGCAAGAGCGTCGCTGCGAAGAGCCCGGCAAAGCGCACTGCCACCAAGACCGTCGCGGCCAAGACGACCACGACAAAGACCGTCGCTGCCACCGCGACGTCGACGACCGACTCCGTCGACGTCCAGGCCGGCGATGAGGTCACGGGGGCCGCGCCCGCCAAGAGGGCCGCCGCCAAGAAGGCGACGGCCAAGAAAGCCACCGCCAAGAAGACCGCCGCCAAGAAGACGACGGCCAAGAAGACCGCCGCCAAGCGGGACTCGGATGAGCCCGGCGATGGCGACGAGCTCACCGATGAGGTTCAGCCCGGCAAGGGCGACGAGGAAGAGGCCGAGGGCGAGAGCAAGGGCTTTGTCCTGTCCGATGAGGACGAGGATGACGCGCCCGCACAGCAGGTCGCCGTTGCCGGAGCCACCGCCGACCCGGTCAAGGACTACCTCAAGCAGATCGGAAAGGTCCCCCTGCTCAATGCTGAGCAGGAGGTCGAGCTGGCCAAGCGCATTGAGGCCGGACTCTTCGCCGAGGACAAGTTGGCGAACTCCGACAAGCTGGCGCCGAAGCTCAAGCGCGAGCTGGAGATCATCGCCGAGGACGGGCGCCGGGCCAAGAACCACCTGCTGGAGGCCAACCTCCGACTGGTCGTCTCGCTCGCCAAGCGTTACACCGGCCGCGGCATGTTGTTCCTGGACCTCATCCAGGAGGGCAACCTCGGTCTGATCCGAGCCGTGGAGAAGTTCGACTACACCAAGGGCTACAAGTTCTCCACGTACGCCACCTGGTGGATTCGGCAGGCGATCACCCGCGCCATGGCCGACCAGGCCCGCACCATCCGTATTCCGGTGCACATGGTCGAGGTCATCAACAAGCTCGCGCGTGTGCAGCGCCAGATGCTCCAGGACCTGGGCCGTGAGCCCACCCCGGAGGAGCTGGCCAAGGAACTCGACATGACCCCCGAGAAGGTCATCGAGGTCCAGAAGTACGGTCGTGAGCCGATCTCCCTGCACACCCCGCTGGGTGAGGACGGTGACAGCGAGTTCGGTGACCTCATCGAGGACTCCGAGGCGGTCGTACCTGCTGATGCCGTCAGCTTCACGCTTCTCCAGGAGCAGCTCCACTCGGTGCTCGACACCCTCTCCGAGCGGGAGGCGGGTGTTGTCTCGATGCGTTTCGGTCTCACCGACGGTCAGCCGAAGACCCTCGACGAGATCGGCAAGGTCTACGGAGTGACGCGTGAGCGGATCCGTCAGATCGAGTCCAAGACGATGTCGAAGCTGCGTCACCCGTCGCGTTCGCAGGTTCTGCGCGACTACCTCGACTAGGCCTTCGAAGGGTCGCCAGCGAACCCGGTCGTACGAAGGGCCCGATTCCCACCAGGGAATCGGGCCCTTCGTCGTTGGGGCGGCAGCCCGCTTCCGTTGCGTCGGAGCGCCGTGAACGAGGTACCGCGTGTGCGTGGGCCACCGTGTTGAATGACTCTGGGTTGACTCCCATTCACGCAAAGTCAGGAGACCCAATGCGCCGTCCCCTCGTACGAGCCCTGACCGGGGCGCTGGCTCTGATGACCACCGGGGCGGTGGCCCCGCTGGCGTCACCTGTGCCGGCCATCGCTGACAGTGTCGTCGTGGGTGGGTTCCCGGTACGGGTTGCTGACAACCCCTGGGTGGTGGCGCTCTCCAGTCGTGACCGATTCGGGGGAACCCGCGCGGGCCAGTTCTGCGGCGGGGTGGTCGTCGAACCCACGAAGGTGATGACCGCAGCCCACTGTCTGAGCCGGACGGCGTTCGGTGACGGAGCCAATGAGATGGCCGATCTCCGGGTCATCGTCGGGCGGACAGAGCTGACGAGTAGGGACGGTCGGGAGATTCCGGTTACGGAGAGTTGGATCTCGCCGGACTATGACTCGTTCACCAGCAATTCTGATCTTGCTGTACTCACCCTTGCCGAGGCTCTGCCCGCGTCCCATGTGATCGAGGTGGCAGGGGTTGGTGATCCTGCGTACGAGCCTGGGGTGAGTGCTGCTGTCTATGGCTGGGGGGACACGGAGGGTGACGGTAGCTACGCCACATCGCTGCGTGCCGCCCAGGTGACCGTCCTCCCGGACGAGACATGCGAAAGGGCCTATCCCGGTGGCCTGGGTGGTCGCTACACCGCGGAGACGATGGTCTGTGCCGGAGATCTCCGGGGCGGACACGACGCATGCCAGGGGGACAGCGGAGGTCCGCTGGTGGCCGAGGGGAGGCTCATCGGACTGGTTTCCTGGGGCAGCGGCTGCGGTCGGGCGGACAGTCCGGGGGTCTACACCCGGGTCTCCGCGGTGGTGGTGCCCTAGCGCCCGACTACCCGGGCAGCCGAGGTGATCGCGGTCGGAGCGTGTCGGCGCACCAGATTCCCTCGCCCGGAACTCCCTCGCCTGGATCTCCCGTGGCAGGGGTGCCCCTGGCGGCAGGCTGCCCCCGAGCGGCCCCGTACCCGACGATCCCGCCACCGCGGGGTCGGTGCGCTCGGGCGAATCGTGGGGGAAGAGCCTGGCGGTCCGATGCCGGCCCTCCGGTCATCGCGGGCATCTGGCCGGGCGATCGGCGCAAGGGCTACCGGCGCGCATCGAAGGAGCCTCGCATGAGGCGGGCGCCGGAGTGTGGAAGCCCGGGACTCCGGCCCGCTCGCCGGGTGCGTCGCGGCCCCTGAACGGCCTCAGACGGCCCCTACGCCGCGCTCCGACCGCGCTGGCTGAAGATCAGCCTTGGCACCGGATACGACCCCGCCAGCGAGCCCTCCGTGCCAGCTCGTCGGCTACGAGGGTGTCGGGGCGGGTATCGGGGTGTTCCTGCGGGGTCTGGTGGCCCTCGGCTCCGCCGTCGGAAGCACAGCTGTGCAGGGGCGGTAGCGCCCTGGGGCCGGGGGTACGCGTGGTGGCTGGATGAACCCGGAGCGCGGTGACCGTACGAGAGCGGGCGGTCACCCCTGAGATGA
>NZ_JAMQAW010000007.1:373501-374498 GCF_023701525.1 Streptomyces albipurpureus | reverse complement strand
ATGATCAGGGGTGACCGCCCGTCAGCCGATCCTGGACCGGCCTAGCTCGTCGTGGATGGGAGGTGTCAGTGATCCTCTTCACCAGCGCCGGCCGGAACGGCCGTGAGCCGGTCGGTCTCATCCTGTATTTCCGCGGCGATCTTCTTGAGTTCCGGCTCGAACTTACGTCCATGGTGGGCGCAGAAGAGCAGTTCACCACCGCTGGTCAGGACGACACGCAGATATGCCTGGGCGCCGCACCGGTCGCAGCGGTCAGCGGCCGTCAGCGGGCTCGCGGGGGTCAGAACAGTAGTCACGTCGCCTCTTCTCTAGCTCGACGAGCTGTCGTACCAGGGTCAACATCCAACCAGCCCGAAAACGTTCCCGCTCGGGGCTTTTCCTCGAAACTTCTTCTCAAGGCGGCTGTCTGCTACCGGGTGGCGGCGAATGAGCCGTATTGCTGAGCGCTACGGGTTTCGCGTTGCTTGGGGTTGCTTGTCTTCTGATCGGCCCTCCCGGCTGGCTTGCCGGTTGTTCATGAGGACGTGCCCGGAGCCTAAATGGTTCATGCCTCGAAGGGAACGTGATGTTCGCGTCACCCCATTGAGGGATCGAACAAACATGCGATGTTGGACTAGCATCAAAAATCACGAGGGTGGCGTTACATCGGCTCTACCAGGCCTCGGTACCCTCTGAGCCGGCGACCAACGCCGGGCCCTACCCCACTGGGCCACATTTGAAATTCAGCGAGGAGCGAACCGCGTGACCGCCGAAACGTCCGTGCCGTCCACAGCGCTGTTGACTGCGGAGCGTGACGGCTCCAACTACACAGCGCGGCACCTGCTCGTACTCGAAGGCCTGGAAGCGGTTCGCAAGCGCCCGGGCATGTACATCGGGTCCACCGACAGCCGCGGCCTGATGCACTGCCTCTGGGAGATCATCGACAATTCCGTCGATGAGGCCCTCGGGGGCTACTGCGACCACATCGAGGTCATCCTCCACGAGGACGGCTCCGTCG
>NZ_JAMQAW010000007.1:373160-373451 GCF_023701525.1 Streptomyces albipurpureus | reverse complement strand
CGCCTCCGGCGGTCTGCACGGCGTCGGCGCCTCCGTGGTGAACGCCCTGTCGGCCCGCCTCGACGTCGAGGTCGACCGCAACAGCGCCACCCACGCCATCAGCTTCCGGCGCGGTGTCCCGGGCATGTTCACCGAGCCGGGCCCCGACGCCCCCTTCGACCCGGCCAACGGGCTGCTGAAGGGCAAGCGGGTGCCCAAGGCCCGCACCGGTACCCGGGTCCGTTACTGGGCGGATCGGCAGATCTTCCTCAAGGATGCCAAGCTCTCGTTGGACACGCTTCATCAGCGTGC
>NZ_JAMQAW010000007.1:261473-373096 GCF_023701525.1 Streptomyces albipurpureus | reverse complement strand
GAGGGCAAGAGCCAGGAGATCTTCCGCTTCGACGGGGGTATCAGCGAGTTCTGCGAGTACCTGGCGCAGGACAAGGCGGTGTGTGATGTGCTGCGGCTGACGGGGACGGGCATCTTCAAGGAGACCGTCCCGGTCCTCGACGACCGCGGGCATATGACCCCCACGGAGGTCACCCGGGAGCTCGGCGTGGACATCGCCCTACGCTGGGGCACCGGCTACGACAGCAACGTCAGATCCTTCGTCAACATCATCGCCACCCCCAAGGGCGGCACCCACATCTCCGGCTTCGAGCGCTCGGTCACCAAGACGATGAACGAGGTACTGCGCTCGGCCAAGATGCTGCGCGTCGCCGAGGACGACATCGTCAAGGACGACGCCCTGGAAGGCCTGACCGCGGTCGTCACCGTCCGCCTCGCCGAACCCCAGTTCGAAGGCCAGACCAAGGAGATCCTCGGCACATCAGCGGCCAACAGAATCGTCGCCCACGTCGTGGCCAGGGAACTGAAAACCTTCCTCACCTCCACCAAACGCGACGCCAAGGCACAGGCCCGCGCGGTACTGGAAAAGGCCGTCGCCGCCGCACGCACCCGAATCGCCGCACGCCAACACAAGGAAGCCCAGCGCCGCAAGACCGCACTGGAGACCTCCTCGCTCCCCGCGAAACTCGCCGACTGCCGCAGCGACGACGTCGAGCGCAGCGAACTCTTCATCGTCGAAGGCGACTCCGCCCTCGGCACCGCCAAGCTCGCCCGCAACAGCGAGTTCCAAGCGCTACTCCCCATCCGCGGCAAGATCCTCAACGTCCAGAAGTCCTCCGTCTCCGACATGCTCAAGAACAACGAGTGCGGCGCGATCATCCAGGTCATAGGAGCCGGCTCCGGGCGCACCTTCGACATCGACGCCGCCCGCTACGGCAAGATCGTCCTCCTCGTCGACGCCGATGTGGACGGCGCCCACATCCGCTGCCTGCTCCTCACCCTCTTCCAGCGCTACATGCGCCCGATGGTCGAGGCGGGCCGGGTCTTCGCCGCCGTGCCCCCCCTGCACCGCATCGAACTCGTCCAGCCCAAGAAGGGCCAGGACAAGTACGTCTACACCTACTCGGACAACGAACTACGCCAGACCCTGCTGGAGTACCAGCGCAAGAACATCCGCTACAAGGACTCGATCCAGCGCTACAAGGGACTCGGCGAGATGGACGCCGACCAACTCGCCGAGACCACCATGGACCCCCGACACCGCACCCTGCGCCGGATCAACATCGGCGACCTGGACTCGGCCGAATCGGTCTTCGACCTCCTCATGGGCAACGAAGTCGCGCCCCGCAAGGAGTTCATCACCAGCTCCGCCGCCACCCTCGACCGCTCACGGATCGACACCTGAGCCATCACCCGGCGACGGGCAGCGCCACACCGTCGCCACCCAACAGATACCCCGACATCGCTCCCGAGCTGCGTCGATTCACCTCGGATCCCCTGGCGCGACACAGCTCGGCTTTTCGCTCGGCCCCGGCCGTCGCGCCAAGATCAGTCGAGGATCCGGCCGCCGTGGTAGCGCAGTTCGTACACCAGGGTGCCGTCGGCGGTGGCGATGTGTTCGATACCCCGGAAGCGGTTCACCTCGCCCACGGTCTCGTCGACATAGGTCAGTCCACCGGCCGTGTGGCGGAATCCACCGAGGAACCGGCCCTCTGCGTACAGCGCGGTCAGTGCCGCTTTGATGGTCTCGCCCGCGGTGAAGGCGTCTATGCCGTCGGTGAGTAGGTAACCGTAGTAGTTCATGCCCCAGATCGGGCGGTCTGCCCCGTGCACGGTCTCCTGGCCGAGGAAGTCCGTACCGCCGAAGTAGCTGTCCCGGTAGACCAGGTCGCCCTCCCGGTACTCCAGGTCGTGCGACGCGGTGCGGATGGGAGCGACCTTGCCCGCGCCCCCCACGTAGGTGGCGGACTTGGCCCGGACGATGAACGACTCCAGGGCGACCGAGGTGAGTGTCAGCGTTTCCATGCCTGGATTTCTAGCAGCCGGGTCTGACAGTGATGGAGCACGCGGCATCACCGAGGGTCTGACCGCGGGTGCGGTGCCGCACCGGTCGACCTGTGCGTGGAGCCGGGTGCGGCCGTGCTGTCACCCGGAGCCTTCCTTCCCGTCGGCTGTGCCACCCGGGACCTGCCCGTGGCGGTCGACAACGGCGGTCACGACGGCAAGGGACCTCGTCACCGTGTCCTCGCTGGTGACCCTGCCGTCGATGCTTCCCCCCGCGGGGAGGACGGTGCGCACTCCGCGGAACTCGAACGTCGTCGGATCGAGCAGCACCCCCTCCCGCTGGGAGGTCTGTTCACTCATGGCAGGTCCGTACACGACCAGGGCTGGTCGCCCCATCAGGTCCTTGACGGGTACCCGTGAGATGGCGACACCGGGGATCTCCTGGAGTGCGCGGAAAATCGAGGCGTGCGCCTTCAGGGGGATGTGATCGACCTCCCTGAGGGCCCGGAGGACTCCGGCATAGTCGAAATCCGCTTGTTTCCCGCTCGACGGTGTCTCATCGCTCGGAATGCGCTCTCTCAGGGCTTTGAGGAGCCTCACCGGGTCATCGGGGAGTCCTGCGACCTTGCTGCGCAGACTCTTCGGCGATCCGAACATCGCCGGATCGCTGCTGAGTCTGATCTTGTCGCCGGGCTCCTTGTGGTATTGCCGCCCGCTGCTGTAGTTCGTCCACTCCTCGTAGACGATCAAGGGGGACACCGTGCGCACCTGGCCGTTCCCCTTCTCCGTCGTGGGGTCGCGGCCCTCGGCGAAGGTGAGGTTCGTCTGGGCGATGACCGTTCTCCGGTAGATCCACTGGTCATCCCTCGGCTCGCTCACCACCCGGTCCGCGCTCCCCGCCGTCGACCCGCCCCCGGGCGACAGAAGCTGTGCCGTCAGCACGGCGGCCACCGTCACCGCCGCCGCGCCCAGTGCGGCGGCCGCCCGGCCCCGCCACCACTGCGGCCGGGGCGCGGAGATCCCGTCCAGCACCCGCTGGTGGGACGGGGCGAGCCTGGCCCGATCGGGGGTCGGTGCGTCGGAGCGCAGCCGCCGGACCGCTGTCATGTCGTCATCCACAGTCGGCTGCCTCCTGGAGTTCGTAGTCGTACGCCCGCGTCGGGTCCTCGCCGAGAGCCGCCCTCACCTTTCTGCGAGCCCGGTTGAGCCGGGAGCGGACCGTCCCCACCGGGATGGAGAGCGCCTCGGCGACCTCCTGATAGGTGAGGTCCGCCCAGGCGATCAGCAGCAGCACATGCCGGTCACCCGCCGACAGCCCGGCCAGGGCCCCTGCCAGCGGACCCTGCGCGGCCTGGGCCGCGACCCGGCTGTCGCTGCGTTCGGTCCAGGACTCCGAGATCGGATCGCAGCCTGTGCGGGCCAGCGCGCGCAGACCCCGCAGTTCCGTGCGCCGGTGCCTGCCGATCAGGTTGGCTGCTATGCCGTACAGCCAGGGACGGGCGCTCGGGCGACTGAGGTCGTAGTGCCGACGGCTGCGGAACGCGGTCAGGAAGGTGTCCGCGGTGATGTCGTCGGCTGCCGCCTCCCCGAGCCGCCGGGTCGCATAGCGGTGGATCTCGGGCGCGTGGCGGGGGAAGAGTTGACCAAAGGCTTCCGGCCGTTCCAAGGACTCCGCGATGAGTAAGACGTCATCCGGCGGCTCTGGTGGGCCGAGGGGATCGGACGGTCCCGGTGGGCCGTTCACAAGGTCTCCGCATCTGCCGTCGTGGGAGTGGGTACACCCCCTCTTGCCCGAACCCCCGCCCCGGGTTCACGGCGGCCCGCGCCGGAGCCCCACCGGTCCGGCGCGGGCCACTCATGAGCCACGACCGACTGGCCCGTCCGGCAGAGGTCCGCGCTCGCGGCCTACGCGTAGTACGGGCGTACGGAAATGGCCTGTCCGGGACTGGCCCATCGGCGGCCACCATGGGGCCCGGTCGCCAGAACACGCGGTCCTTCGTGGTCTCCCACGCGCGCACAGACCACTTCCCACCGAGCACACCGAGCACACCGAGTCCGCCGAGCTGGGCGGACCCGGCTGCCCGAACCGGCCCTGCCACCTCATCAGGGATCACATCGCCGGGTGCGTGACCGGACCGAGTCGGGGCCACGGCGTGAGTGAAGTGCTTCGGGGTCGTCCAACACACCTCAGACGCGCGGGAGGGTGGCCGGAGTGTCCGAGAACGTACTCCAAAAAGCAGCACGCGCTTCCTCGAAGGAAATGCCACGAACACCCTTCGAATCCAGGGGGCACATGTCGGCGAACCGGTGGACGGCTTCCAGAAGGTCTGGGCGCGAGAGCTCGTATGACCGCAGCAGAATGCTGTCGCGTCCATGGCGCTGAACCGAACTCACCATGGGCAGGACCTCGCACCACAATGACCAACTGGAGTCGGCCTCGTGGGTGATGCGTGGCAGGCGCCAGGACCCGCTGGCGGTGCCCGCGGCAGCGCCGTCGCAGGACGGATCGTGGCCGAGGTAGCGAATGTCGGAGATCCGGAAGACCGCCGCCGCACCCACACACAGGGGGCACGGTGCCAGCGAGGTGACGAGCGTGCACCCAGGCGCGCGGACCCCTCCCAGGCTGTAGAGGGCGTTGATCTCAGCGTGGGCGAGCGGTGACCCGCTGAGTGTCAGGCTGCCACCCCTGGTGTCGAAGATCTGGTTGCGACCGGAACCGACGACGGTCATGTCCGAATCCACCACGACCGCGCCGATCCCGTGGTTGCCGGCGGCGAAGGACGTCCAGGCTCTTCGCAGCACCTGGCGAAGTGTCTCGTCCGACGGGAAGTCATTCATCCGCTTGCCGTGTCCTTTCCGCGTCCCAGGTGAGGATGTCGTCACGCACCCGGGCGCCGAACAGGACAATGCTGTCATGGACGTGTTCCGGGGAGAGGTTGCCGAACTGCGTCTGCAGGCCGAGTGTGCCGACCGGATGGCGGCGCAGAAGAGTGCGTATCTGCTCCACCGCCGTCCCTGGCGACCCGCAGATCAGGCCGCCGTAGGCGATGCGATCCTCCACCGAGTCGAAGCGACGGCCCAGAAGGTGTGCGGACTCCTTGTAGTACTGGCCCGCGAGTGCTTGTTTCTGGGCCTCGAACGATCCGGTCAGGCAGGTGTGCTGGTAACGCAATGCCTCGGTGGCCAGTTTCTGGGCCGCTGTGTCCGAGCCCGCTATCACACAGGGAACGTTGAGGGCGAAACGGTCGCGTCCCGGTGACCACCCGTCCGCTGCTGCCTGTCTCAGGTAGATCGTGCGGCTGGTCTCGAAGTGGTCCAGCACCGCTGCGTCACGTACGAAGATCTCCGCCATGATCGCGCGGCGTCTCGCCGCCATCCGTACGCCCTCCGCCGACTTGGAGGACAACACGATCTCCGGTCGTCGTTGCACGGGACGTGGCCAGATGGACACCGACGGGAAGGAGAAGTGCTCGCCCTGCCAGGCGAAGGGCTCAGGGCGCTCCCATGCGGCGATCACCAGGTCGATCGCCTCGTAGAGGACTTCGCGGGAGTTGGCGATGTCCACTCCGTAGGCGGCGTAGTTCTGCGGCACTCCTCTGGGGAAGCCTGCGACCAGCCGCCCACCGGAGAGCACATCGATCATCGCGTACTCCTCCGCCACCCTGACCGGGTTCAGCAGCGGCAGCGGGTTTCCAAGCACCGCGATGCCCGCCCGACGTGTCTGGGCCGCGACGACGGCGAGGAGTTGGGTGGGATTCGGCACCATGCCGTAGGCGTTCATATGTTCCTCGCCCATGCCCAGCCAGTCGAAGCCCGCGTTCTCCGCGGCGACCATGTGCGCCAGGGTGTCCCGCAGGACCTCGCCGGCGCGGTCGGGGTCGCAGGCCTGGTTGGGATGGGGGAAGGTGCCCAACGGCTCGGTCAGATCGGGCCATGGCGCGGAGGTGTAGTGGAGGAATTTCACGGAAGCAGCCCCTGGGCCCGGGTGATCAGGGCACTGGCTGTCACCGGTCTGCGTCTGAGTCGGGCGATCTCGTCGCACCGTCGCCACGCGCTCGCGGAACCGTTGTGCAGCCGCTTTGAGTTGATCAGGATGCTGTGCAGGTATCCGTAGTACTCGGCGGCGGCTTCCCGCGCCTCTGAGGCCGTGGGACAGTGGCCCGCTTCTTTGATGTAGCAGGTCACCAGCTTCTCCCTCTCGCCCTCTGAGGCACAGAGCAGTTGCTCGGCCCACATGACGTCCAGCCACCGTGAACCGGTCGTGCAGTCCCCGGCATCGATCAGGTGGAGGATCCCGTCAGGCGTCCGGCACAGGTTGAAGACGTCCATCGCACAACTGATCAGGCGCGCTGATTCGGAGTCCTGTGGGCCCCGCGCGTGCAGCGCCGCGAGAAACCTGGCTGCTCGCGGGATCAGCGACTCCCTCTCCGACTCCCCGATGTCCCGCACCATGTCCCCGTCGATCCACGGCGTCGTCATCGTCAACGACGCGCTGGACACGACCCCCGGTACGCGCACGCCGTCATCCTCACTGGGTGCTTCGCGGTGGAACCGCTCGACCAGAGCGGCCCGCTCGGTGCTGTCGAACACGCGGATCTTGAGGCTTCGCCGAGATCGGAGCAGCACCCGGAATACGGGCGTCGCACTCGACACCCCTACCGGGAGGATCCGGGCCGCGTCCTCGACCCTCGTCGCCGTACCGGTCTCGATCAGCCGGTTGAGACGGTCCACGGCCGCGGTCATGATGCGGGCGGGGTCCTCTCGACGCCACAGCAGGATCCGGGCGTCGTCAGCGACGGCCATGGGGTCGTCGTCCACGTGCAGTGCGATCGCCAGTTCCTCGGCGACAGCGGCTTTGGGCCGGTCGCCGGAGCTGAAGATGGTGCATTCCCCCAACTCCGGTATGTGCTGGGCCAGCCACTGCCTGATCGCGGGACGGTGGCCGGGAGGTCGCGCGGTAAGAATCACCACATCAGCGAAACAGTCGAGTAGTGCCGCCAGTTGCCGTACTCCCGGTCGCGGTCCGGCGGCGGCCACAGATCTCGGCGACCTGAAGAAGACGTGCGGGTTGATACCTCGTAGGTCCAGCTCGCCGTGGTTGGTGAGGACGCCGTCGAAGTCCAGGGATACCTTCAAGCCCATCGCTCCCATGCTCGCAGTACGGCGTCTGCCGTAGCCTCCGGCGTGACGTTCGCCGTGGGTAGCTGAACGAGTTGCCAGACCAGGCTCTCCGCGTTCGGACAGCCCACCGCCCATCGCGCTGTGCGCGGTTTCGCATAGCCGACGGAGTAGCGATAGGTGACGGGATCGGTACTGATCCCCTCGGCCGCCAACGCCAGGTGGAAGGAACGCCACTCGGTCGCATCCGGCAGTGAGATGACGAGGTTGTAGCCGTTCGGTGTGCCGTGCGTGTCGAGTTCTTGCACGGGCAGTCGCTCCAGTAGAGCCATGGTGTCGCCCGCGGCCTGCCGGCGCGCCGCGACCTTGTGATCGAGTTGGCCGAGCCGGGCCAGTCCAATGGCCGCGGTGAACGCCGATGGCTTGTAGTTGCGGCCGTCATGGACGCCGTCCAGGTCGGCGAGCCGGCAGTAGCTACGGATGGAACGGGCCAGCGTCGGTGAGTCCGTGAGGATGAATCCGCCCTCGCCGGTACTCAGCATCTTCATGTGGTGGGTGGAGAAGCATCCGGCGCTCCCGTGGGTGCCGACATGGTGCCCATCGGTCGTCAGTGCCCCATGGGCGTGGGACGCGTCCTCGACCAGGGGGATCTTCGCTTGCGCCAAGGCGCGGTGCATCCGGGCCTGTTGGAGGGGGTAGCCCCACAGCGGCACCTCCACGGCCGCGACCACGCTGTCGTCCACTGCGGGTACGACCTGATCGGGGTCCATCGCCGGGCTGCGCGGCAGACAGTCGACGAACTTCGGCGCCGCGCCGGTGGCCAGGATGGGCATCAGCGTGGGCAGGGGCGCTGCCGCCGACACGAGCACGCGCTTGCCCGGCCGGGCGCCGAGGGCGACCAGGGTCGCCTCGATCGCCGCGCTGCCCGAGCTCACCGCCACCGCGTGAGCGGTGCCGAAGTACGCCGCGAGTTCTGACTCGTACCGGGCGACGAGGTCCGACTTGCCCGACTGGTTGAGACTGCTCAGCGCCAACTCCAGGGCTTCCCGCTCGTTCACAGCGCGCGCCCGCCGTCGGCGTTCGCGTAGTTCAGCAGGATCTTCAGCGGGGGTCTGTCACCGGTGAGGCGGCGGTACGCCGCCTGGGCCGAGGCGAACGGCATGACATCCGAGATGAGGCTCTCGACATCCAGTGCTCCCGTGGACAGCAAGTGCGCGGATTCGGCGTTCAGCCGGTCGAGGTCCCAGAGCGGCGCCGCTCGGTGGGCGCAGCCGTTCACCGTCATGGATGAGAGCAGTGTGACGCGGTTTCGATGGAACTCGTGGCCGAGGAACAAGCCAGCGTCCTGGTTGCCGTAGGACGACACGATGACTACCCGCCCACCGGGTCGGACGGAGCGGACTGCCACATCGAGTGCCTCGTAGCGGCCGGACGCCTCGACCGCGAAGTCAATGTCCGCGGCCAGGAGTTTCACGGAGTGGGCCACTTCTTCCTGGGATCCGTGGACTGGTTCGGCGCCGAAGCGGACGGCGAGTTCCATCCGGCGGAGGTCCGGGTCGACCGCGATCACCCGGCGTACTCCCGCCAGCCTCAGCAGTTGCACGGTGAGCAGCCCGACCACGCCCATCCCGGTGACGAGTGCGACGTCGCCGATCAGGGGGGTGGCGTCATGCACTGCCCCGAGCGCCACCCTGGTCAGGGCGAAAACGCTGAAGACCTGAGGACTGACCGCATCAGGTATGCGGAAGTGCGGCGGCATCGTCCGGCTGTCCAACAGATGAGTGGTTTGGTGGGGCGCATCCAGCCAGTACCTCGCGCCAAGGGGGAAACCACTGGCCTCTGGTCCCACCTGGACGACTCTCGCCACATTTTCGTAACCAAGGGCCATCGGGTAGGGGCTTTTCGCCGGCGAGCGCGGAGCGAGCAGTCTGAGGTCCGCATCCCAGGTGTAGAAGAATTTGGGCGCCTGCCCGCTGTACGCCATCAGCTCTGTGCCATGGCTGATGGCCGAGTACAGCGATTCCAGCCGAACACCGTAAGTGTCGATTTCGCCGGCGCTATACGGTTGTAAACGGATCGTTTCGGCAGCCGTCAACATCACACGTAACGGCACAGATTACCTCCTGCTAGGCATGCTGGTCGTCCATGGCACTACCCAGCGGAGGAGGCGCGCAGTCGCGGGGCACCCGCCCCTGGCTTTCACCCGTGTGCAACCCGGTGCCGAGCGGCCTCTGGGGGAGGGGTATCGGGCCGCGCCCGTTCCCCTTCCCCCGCCGTTGGCCGATCCCACCTGGCGGACCGGGCCGACGGCAGCCAGCCACCTTTACGCAACCACCGGTTGAAGCCTGCCGGGAGCGAGGTGCCCGGTTGCCATCGCGGCCCGGACCGGGTCGGTCAGGTCGCCGAGTCGGCGAGGAGCGTCATTGCCAGTGCCTGCGTCTGCGCGTCCGCCTTCTCCGGGCTGCCGGTGCCGAACGGCGGTTCGGGGTCGTACTCCAGCGCCAACTCCATCGCCCGGCCGACCCGTTCGTCCGAGAGCCGTGCGGCGAGATGCAGACCCATATCGATTCCGGCCGAGACGCCGGCCGCCGTGATGATCTTTCAGGACTCGACGAAACGCCCCGGTGTGTAGATCGCCCCGACCTCCTTCAGATAGGGCCGGGAAGCCCAGTACGTGGTGGCGGGCCGCCCGCGCAGCAGTCCGGCGGCACCGAGGATCAGCGAACCGGTGCAGATCGAGGTGGTCCAGGTGCTGTACCGGTGCACTCGGCGGATCCAGTCGAGGATGCGGGCGTCCGCCATACTGGCCGTCGTCCCACGCTGGCCGCCGCCCGGTACCACCAGGACATCGGGGCGGTGGACCTGGCGCAGGGACTTCGCCGCGGCGATCCCCAGTTCGCCGGTGTCCGTCCGGACCAGCCCGGCCTCGACGGCCACCGTGGTCACCCGTACGCCGGGTACCCGGCAGAGCGCTTCGTACGGCCCCACCGCGTCCAGCGCGGTGAACCCGTCGTACAGCAGCACCGCCACCTCCACCTGCCCGGGCTTGCGGCTCCCGTCGGCCCTCGCCGCCGCCGGCGCCGCTGACACGCTGGTGGCGATCCCCGCGCCCACTGTCACCCCCGCGGCTGTCCGCAGCACCCCGCGGCGGCTGTGTTCCTGCCTGTCACTCATCCCTCTGCCCTCTCGCTCGCCTTTTGCCTGGTGCTTCAGGAGTCGGCGCGGACCCCGGCCGGGTTCCCGGGCGAATCCGCCTCCCGATCCACGCCGCCTGCCGGCGCCCGCATCTGGGCCGTCTGCCGGACCCGGTGTTTCAGCCGCGTGGTCCCTGCAAGCGCGGGGCCTACCGTTGCTGGTCGCTCCTCTGCGGGCTAGCGCGGGCGGGTGGGATGCGGGAGCCGGTCGTCGGCGGAACTCACTGCCCCTCCTGCCCTCCGGCACGGGCTGCCCGCTGTGTTCGCCGCCGCCTCGGGCGGACTCCCGGTCCCTCCTGGGCGCGCCCGGCCGACGCCGCTGCCCCAGTGGCGGGAGCGCTGTTCGGCTCCGCCGGTCTCGATCCTGACGGGGAAGCGTCCCGGCGCCACGCCCCGCGTTGTCATACCTGGGTCATACGCTTCTTCCATGAGTGTCTCCCTTTACTACAGCGCGCAGCGCGCGACACCCCTGACCGATGCCGAGTCGGCCTCCGTCGCGCGCATCGTCGCCGCGCGCACGGCGTCGTTCCCGTACGACGACGAGGAAAGCCTGTACCTGTACGACCGGGATGCGGACGCACCGCAGGAGATCGTGGACGGGTCCACCAAGATGCCGTTCGATCCCGCTCGTCTGATGCCGGTGATCGCCCATGTGTTGGATTCCGTTGCGGAACTGCGCCGGGCCATACCGGACGCGGAGTGGCGCGTACACCTGGACGACCTCGACGTCCCATGGGACGAAACCGAGGGGTACACCCTGCCCGGGATGCGCGACGCGGCCCTGATCGCGGAGCTCAAGGCGGTCCGCGACGGGGAAGGGGACAGCGCGATGAGGTAGGAGAGCCGCCCTGCGCCTCCCCGAGTCCCCCCTTCATCCGGGCGGCCCGACACTCTGCGATCAACGTCCTGACCGCAGATCAAGAAGCGCTGTCCGGGTGTTCGCTCGAAGGGGCGCGGACAGGTTCGACGGCGTTCGATGGAGCAGAGGACACAACGGCGCCTCCACTGCTCGACAGCGCGCTCGCGCACATCGATTGCGCCTTCCACCGCCGCATCGTCGGGGATCACTTCATCGTCGTCGGACGGGTCAGCTCATGGGCACAGTCCAATGACACCCTTCCGCTCCCAACTTCCAGAGCTCGTTTCGCACCCTCGTCAGGCGAAACGACCAGGGCATCGACGTCGGCACGAGTCGGGCTGCATTTTTGGGCGGCATTTCGGCTTGGCCGAAACAGCGTGGCACCGGGCACCGACGTCGGCTAAAAAGTCCAAATTTTCCCAGAACGAGCACGAACACCGCTTCGGTGGGAAGAGTTGCAGCTCCGACGATCCACGAACGCCTCCTGTCCGAATTTTCTCACTGGAGGTGGCGTAGTCAGGAAAGGCAGTCTTGCCCTGCTGCTGGTTCAATCGCATGCTTCATGAGGTCGAGTCGCGGTGGGGCGATGCAGCATCAACGGGTGGAGGCTGGGAGTCCGAGGTTTTTCCAACTCCCTTCTGAGCGCCATTGCGTTGCCTTCTCGCGTCCGACAACGCAAGGCGAACCATGAGTCCATGGCGAATGACTGAAGGGACGTGTGGAAATCTGTGGGTACTGGATACACTCCCACTCAAGGTCTGAAGAACGCTGAACTTGCGAATGATCCGGTTGGCTCCACGGTAAGCCCAGCTGTGCGTCTTGTGGTCTCCGCGCTGCAGGCACAGGTCCGGGAGGCTAATCAACTACTGGGTGAGACATACGAGATACTATCCCATCCGCAGGGGATTTTCGATCCGAAGGTTCAGTCTGCGGTTCTTGCGAAAATGGCCAGGAACACGGTACCGCGCTGGCATTTCGCCATGCTCAATGATGTGGAGCGGAACAGCGCGCTGAACGCGGCGCTGCACGCGCAGATCCCGGCCGGATCGGTGGTCCTTGACATAGGCACCGGAACCGGTCTGTTGGCCATGGGCGCTGTGAAGGCCGGTGCTTCGCATGTCTACACATGCGAAGAGAACCCGTTGCTGGCGGAAATCGCTCGCCAGATCGTCGCGGAACACGGCATGTCGGATTCCATCACGGTTCTGAACAAGCGGTCGACACAACTGGTGGTCGGACGCGATCTCACCCGCAAGGTCGATGTCTTGGTTTCCGAGATCGTCGACTGCGGTCTGATCGGCGAAGGACTGCTGCCCTCGGTGAGGCACGCTCGCGAGCATTTGCTGGCTTCGGATGGAGTCATGATGCCGGTCGCGGCCCGCCTGTATGGACGATTGGTGAATGGCGCGGCGTTGATGAATCTGAACCGGGCGGGCCAAGCCAACGGTTTCGACGTCTCCCTGATCAATTCCGCGGCCACGCAAGGGCACTTCCCGCTGCGTCTTCAGACCTGGCCCCATCTCATGCTGTCCGAAGCCGTCGAGCTCGCGGCCTTCGATCTGCGATCGGGGCCGCTGGAGCCGGGTGGGCGCACCTTGGCGATCCTGGCGACCGCGGATGGCGAGGCACAGGCCCTTGCCACCTGGTTCGAACTCGATCTCGGCGGGGACATAACGCTGAGCAATTCCCCCGAAAATACCTCGTCTCACTGGATGCAGGCGCTGATCCCCTTGGAGAAGCCGGCACCGGTGGTTGCTGGCGGCACCTGCAGCGTCGAGCTGCGCTGGAGTGACTACAGCCTCACCGCGTCCTGAAATTCCCGGACGGACGGTCACATCTCTCCCCACGAAAGGCACTCAGACACATGAGTCACGCTTCCTTCCCCTATGCGCCGTTCGAGCTGCGCGGTGACGCACTGCGTGATGCGGTTGTGCGGTATGCGAGTAACCCGATCTATCTCGACAACGAGGAGTGGGAGAACGGAGACAATCCCTACCGGCGCCAGCTGCGTCCACAGGTGCTGCGCTACCTCGATTTCGATCGTCTGCCGGGGCGGGACCGGATTCTGGAATACAGCAGTCTGGCCGCGCAGCGGGTACTCACCAGTGTGTACGAAGCCGATCTGATGTTTCTGCCGAAGAACGGGTTGAAAGACAAATGGGAGGACTTCCAGCAGTTCTACAGTTCCACCAACCGTGTCCTTGGAGAAACGATACGGCCCGCGCTTGAACGGTTCGCTTTCGGGTTTCTCGACCAGGAGGTCGAGGTTTCCGGAAAGTGGTCATTGGAGAGTTTCAATGAGTACATCGAGTCGTTGAATGCCGACGCATCGGCACCTGCATCGCTCTCTGAGGAGGCTATTTCCTCCTCCTCGGACCGCGAGCGCGCAGCACGCATGTGGCTGATCCAGTTTGCGCCTGATTTTCTGTCCGAGGCATCTCCGATGCTGCGCAATGTCCTTGGCCACTACGGTGCTCCACAGTCTGAATGGTTCAAGATCATAATTGATGAGTACGGGTACGGTGTACACGACACGAAGCACAGTCAGTTATTCGAGAGAACAATGGAATCGGTCGATCTCCAGTCGGATGTCCACCGGTACTGGCAGTACTATCTCGGAAGCAGTCTCATGATGAACAACTACTTCCACTACCTGGGGAAGAACCATGAGCTGTTCTTTCGCTATGTGGGTGCGCTCTACTACACCGAAGCCACACTGGTGGACTTCTGCCGACGGGCGGCTGACCTGCTCACCGAGGTCTTTGACGGTCGAGCGGACGTGCGGTACTTCACGGAACACGTTCACATCGATCAGCATCACGGTCGGATGGCACTCGACAAGCTGATCCTGCCGCTCATCGAAGCCCATGGCGAAGCCATCATCCCGGAGATAGTCCGCGGCATCGAAGAGTACCGCGTGATCCAGGACATCACGGATAAGGATTTCGCAGCCCAGATTCGCTGGATGGACAAGGGGCCAGAGTACAAGAAGCTCCACACCCCCGTTTGGGAAGCAATCTCCAGTGGCCGTGTCACCGCACCGCTCGCCGACATCGTCGAACCGTACGGCGAGCTTTCCAACACGCATAGCCACGAGGGCGATGAGCTGTGCCACATAGTTTCCGGCACGATGAAATTCGTCAGCGGATTCGACTCGCATCAGATCCTGCACGCTGGCGAGGGTACCGTCATCGAAAGGAACCGCCTGCACGGGGCGATCATCGAATCCGATGAGTGCGTATATCAGATTCATTCGGTGGGGGACTACACCCAGTGCCTGTAGTGACGTTCTCGACAGCGGGCCGAGGTAACTGCGTGACCGTGGCAGGCATGCCGTACGTGTATGCCCGCACCGCCCAAGGGGCATTCGTCATGCCGGCCCGCTGCCCGCATCGCGGCGGCCCTCTCCATCTGGCCCGCATCGGTCCCAACGGTCGGCAGTTGGTGTGCCCATGGCATGAGCGTGGAGTGTCACTCAGCCGACTACGCCAGGAGGTACCAGCGGTTCGACGCGGAGATCTGGTCACCGCGGTCTTCGCTGGCGCATTCGACACGGGTGCCGAACCCCAGGTCGAGTACCGGCCGCTGTCCCCTGATCTGTCCATCTGCTGACGCACGCGGTGTCCGGGCCGGAACAACCCGGACACCGCGCTGTCGCCCACCGCATCGGCTCCCCCCTGGATGTCCGTTCAGCAGACCACCGACACCGAGAGACATACGGATGATCACTGGGCTGTTCCTGACGACCTCGCTCGCCGTGATCGTCACACCGGGCCCGGACGCGGCCCTCGTCACCCATCTGGTGTTGCGTACGGGCGCGTGGCAGCAGGCCACGGCTGCCGCGGTCGGCATGATAGGCGCCGGTGCCGGACACGCCGTGGCCGCGCTCAGCGGTGCGTCCATGCTGGTGACCCAGGTCCCCGTGCTGTTCACCGCCTTGGTGTGGGCGGGGGCGGCCTTGCTGTTCGTCCTCGGTGTGAAGGCCCTGCAAGGTGCCGTCCGGCCGCCGCGCGCCACGGTCCCCAACGCACCCGAGCCAACTCCGACCGAGCCGCCGCGCACTGTCTGGCGATGTGTCGCACTGGGGCTGTTGTCCACCGGTGGCAACCCCAAAGTCGGACTGTTCTTCCTCGCCTACCTCCCCCAGTTCGTCCCTGCCGGAGCTGCTTACGGCCGCAGCCTCGCCATGCTGGCCGCGGTCTACCTCGTGCTGGGCACACTGTGGCTGGCGTTCCTCATCACAGCGGTTCACCTCTTCGCCCGCCGGGTGCGCAGGAGGGGCCCGGGAGGCGCCGCGAACGCGATGGTCCCGCGCGTGGCGAACGCGGTTGGGGGCATGGTGTTCATCGCGCTGGCCGTTCGGCTGCTGTGGCAGGGGTAACCAGTAGATTCTCTGGCGTGACAGGCGCGGCGCTTTCCAGTGCCAGCAGGAAGCGTTTCGCGGGCAACCCGCCCGCGTACCCGGTCAACCCCCGGGAACCAACAACCCGGTGGCAGGGCAGGATCACACAGACCGGATTGGCTGCGAGTGCCCCGCCCACCGCACGCGCGGCCTTCGGCCGCAACAGCTTCGTCGCGATTTCCGTGTATGTCGCGGTGTGCCCGTAGGACACGAACGCCTGCAACGACAACATCACCTCTTGGCTGAAAGGAGTCGCCGCGCGCAGGTCGACCGGAACCGTGAAGGACGACCGCTCCCGCCGGAGGTAGCTGTCGATCTCGCTACGGGCCTGCGACAGCAGGCGGGCCTGGGAAGGCGTGAAACCGCCGGCATTCTCGATCAACTCCCGTGCCAGGGGTCCCAGTCGCCTACGAGCCTGCTCCAGCGGCGCGGGCACGCAGTACAGGATCGCCTCGTCAGAAGCGCCCAAGGCCACGGGCCCCAGTGGAGTGCGGTGGACGGTGAGGGCCACGGTGCCGGCTGGCAGGCTTCTGGAGTTCAACGGACTCTCCTTCGACGGCGATGAATTCCGGCCCATCCGGTCACGCGGCGGCTGGCCGGCAGCTCTTGCAGGGCCGGTAGCCCGCCTGACGGGCGGAGTGAGCGGAACGGAAGGGAACTTGGTGCAAGGTGGTGATCCGGCGCGCATGGGCACATGTCGGGTGGCAGTAGATACGGGTGGTGTCACTGCCGAGGTAGAGCGTGTGCTGCCGGGCCAGGGAATCCAGATGGTCCGCTTCGATGCCCTCGGCCGCCCTCAACTCGTCACTCACGGCCGGGCCATAGGCGGTGTCGCACGGTCGGCCGTTGTCGTAGGCGACCCGATGGCAGGGGATGATCAGCTGGAGCGGGTTGCGGAGAACGGCGGCGACGACTGCGGCCCGGTCCGGCAGCGTTGCCTCCCGCGCGATCCAGGAGACCGGCCGCATCTGTCCGCGGGGGATGGTGCGCACCACGGCCAGGGCGGCCTGCTCCGATGCGGAAAGCGGAGACAGATCGAGGCTGAGCTGCTTGGCCCGGCCGGTTCGCAGCGCTGTGCGCACCCCCGTGGGCGCTATGGTGGTGCGGACCGCGGTCCTGCCGGTACGGGCCCGGTAGTACGCCTCGAAATCCTCTGGCCCTGGCGTCACGATACCCAGAGCAGCACAGGTCAGCATGGTGCCATCGCTGGCCACGTACAGCCCTCCGCCGGGGGCGTCGAGCAGGGCGTAGACATCGTAGGCGCGGGGCGGGACTCCCGCGCGGCGCAGGATCGAGAGGGCGAAGTCCGCAGGCGCTTGCTCAGACGGGGCCGGATCGGCGAGTTCGGAGAGAGAGTCGGCCATCGCGGCGTCGTGCCACTCGGCCGCGTCCCCGCCGTGTTCCTTGTTCACATTGTCACCTCCTTTGACGACTGCTCCTGAGGGATGAGCAGGGCGCGCAGGCCCGTCAGGCCCCGGGACACCTGGGCCTTGACGGTACCCACAGGGCAGTCCTGCACCTCGGCGATCTCCGCGTAGCTCATTCCCGCCACGTGCCGCAGCACGATGGCCACCCGGTAGCGCTCCGGCAGCTGTACGAGGGCGTCGACGAGGACCTTGCGGTCCGCCGAGGTCAGCGCTCGCTCATCCGGCCCGGGCCGGTCATCCGGCCAGATGTCACCAGCACCCTCCACCCGGCCCGCTGAGACAGGGCGGCGGCTCTTGTTGCGTATGTCGTTTCGCCAGACGTTGGTGGCGATACTCATCAGCCACGCCCTCGGCCGCAGTGCCCGGCGGCGCGCGGGTGAGTAGTTCTGCAGAGCTACGTAGGCGCGCAGGAAGGTGTCCTGCGTCAGGTCCTCTGCCTCTGCGGTCGCCCCGGTGAGGCGGAGAAGGTAGGTACGGATTCCCGTTGCCTGTGCCTGGACCAACTCGGCGAACCCCTGGTCCAGATCCGCGGCCAGGCGTTCGGGCAGCGCTCCTGCCATCTCACCCATCTCGTCCATGGCTACGGGAGCGTCGCCGCGGTGCCGGTGGCCGCCCTCGTCCGGCTGCCTCGTTGCGCCGCCACCGCTGAGAGTACGGATAACGCGGCCGAGGTGCCGAGCACCGCCTCCAGCGCACGGGCCGCCGATTCCACCGACCCTCCATCCGCCAGGAACAGGTAGCAGCCGCCCAGGGCGGCGACCCCCAGCGCTCCGGACAGCTGTGCGTTCGTACTGATGACTCCGGACAGGTCGGCCGCGTAGCGGTCCGGTAGCGCGAACGTCATCTGCCCGATCAGGGCATTGGAACTGATGCCCAGTCCGAGTCCGCCGATGCCCAGCAGCACGAACAGGGCGGGCCCGGTGCGGTGGCCTGTGGCCAGGTAGATCCATACGGCGGTGTACCCGACGGCCAGGACCATACAGCCCAGTGCCGGCATCGCTGCCCGGTGCCGCTCAGGCACGCGGGCCAGCAGCGGGCCGGCGAGCCCGAAGGCGGCCACCCACGAGACCATGGCCAGTCCCGCGTAGGCGGGTCCCCGGCCCAGACCTTCCTGGAGATAGATGGCCAGGACGAACAGAAGCGCGAAGTAGGTCATCGTGGTGACGCCGTGGGCCGCCAGCGACCAGCGGACGGCTGGTTCACGGATCACTTCATCGGCGATCAGCGGCCGTCCTCCCAGAGCGGAACGACGGCGTTGGCCCCATCGGAAGGCAACCGCCACCGGAACACTGGCGGCCAGGCACGCCCATGTCCAGGCGGGCCAACCCTCATCAGTGCCCAGCAACAACGGGACGATCAGCAGCAGAACGGCTGTCGAGAGGAGCAGCATCCCTCGCACGTCGACATCCTCCGCGCTGTCCTGGGTCTTCTCGCTCCCATCGGGCGGCATGGACCGTAGCGTCGCCCAGATGAGCAGCAGCCCCGCCGGTACGTTGATCAGGAAGATCGGGCGCCAACTGGTGCCGAACAGGTCAGCGGCGATCAGCACGCCCCCCAGGGCCTGGCCGGCCACTGCCCCGCCGGACAGCGCGATCGCGTAGTACCCCAGGGCCTTGATCCGCTGATGCCCCGTGAAGTGCAGCTGGATTCCGCTCAGTACCTGGGGCACCATCAGCGCGGCGCCGATTCCCTGCAGAACTCTGGCCACGATCAGTACCACCACGTCAGGGGCCAGCGCGCAGGCCAACGACGCGACGGTGAAGACGGCGAGACCGGCCAGGAAGATCCGCCGATGGCCGTGGCTGGCGCCCAGTCGTGCGCCTGCCACGAGCAGGACGGCGTACGCGACCACATAGCTGGAGACCACGAGACCCGCCTGCCCACCGGAGGCGTTGAGGCTGTCCTGGATCGCGGGCGCGGCGATATTGGCGATCGCGGTGTCGATATTGGCAATGAACTGGGCAGCCAGCAGTACCGCAAGGAGCCGCCACCGATGGACGGCTGCGACGGAGGACTCACCGCCCGGGCCGCCGGGCTGCGGCACCGCGGCGTCCTTCGCGGTGCTGCCGCTGCCCGGATGGGAGTGCCTGCTTGGCATGGTGAGGTCTCTCCTTGAGAAGCGATCAGGCAGTCGTCATGGGCAGCGGTGGCCAACTGATTCCGGCGAGGTCGGGCACGATCAGGTCGGCCGCGGCAATTGCCTCGGCGGTGTGCGTCGTAGTCAGCGCCACGCACGCGAGTCCTGCCGCCTTGGCCGCGGCGATACCGGCCGGGGCGTCCTCGAACGCCACCGCCCGCGCCGGCTCAACGCCCAACGCCGCACATCCGGCCAAGAAGCCTTCGGGGTGCGGCTTTCCCTGGGTTACGTCCTCCGCGGTGATCACCGCGGTGAAGAGGCCCGCGCCGCCCACGAGGTCCAGGAGCGCGCGGGCGTGCTCGCGCAGACCGGAGGTGACCACGGCCATCGGCACGCCCTCAGCGTGCAACTTCTTCACCAGCACATCGGCGCCCGGAACAGGGAAGGGCGGCGGGATGTCGGGGCTGCCGAGGTAGCCGACGGCCTCATCGAAGAGCTCGTTGACGGTACTGCCGGGGAATCGGTGCACATGGTCGCCCAGCGCCTCCTGGCCCCGCCGCCCGACGAAGGTGGCCAGCAGCGCGGCGTCGACTTCCAAGCCATGGGCGTGGAATAGGCGAGTCCAGGCAGCACGGCTGCGGTGCTCGGTTTCGACCAGTGTGCCGTCGAGGTCGAAGAGAGCGGCACCGATCGGTGCGGCGCTGGGAGGAGAGATGCCAGCCATCAGGGGTAACCATCCTTGATCAGGGTTTTCCACGGCAGGTACACGGGGCGGGGCGAAGGGCGCACCGCCGCCTTCACCGCGTTGCCAGCGATGGGTCGAGTTCCTGGTAGAGGTGCTGCCAGGGAAGGTGTTCCTGGCAGGCGGCCGCGCCGCGGACGACGGCCGCGTCGTTATGGCGCCGCGCCGCGATCTGCATGCCCACCGGAACACCGTTGGCCGACCGGCCTACCGGCACCGTAGCCGCCGGGCTGCCGATCAGGTTGAAGGGGCTCGTCATCGACCAGCCGACATACTCGTCGACGTCCTGGCCGGCGACCTGACGAGGGCCGACCGTGGTTCGGGTGGTGTCGTTGGGAATGCCCGCCACACAGTTCACGGGACTGACCACAAGGTCGAAAGCGTCGAAGAGGTCCTCGAAAGCATCCAGGATCTGGGTCCGAACCAGGTCACCGAGGCGGAAGTCCACCGCGCTCAACGCGGCCCCGACTCGTACGCTCTCCAGATACCCCGGGTCGACCACCTGGCCCTGCTCACCCAGGAGGTCAATGCCCTGCCCCCGACTGACCTCGGCGGACTCCGCGTGGCACAGCGACAGATAGCGGCGCCACATCGCGGTCAGCTCGGCGTGCGGCAGCGGCAGGCGGAAGTCCACCTCCACGATCTCGGCCCCGGCCTCCTTCAGAGCGGGTAGCGCGGAGCGCACCACCGCCTCGACCTCCGGCTCGACGGGGTATCCGCCGAGATCGGGAATGTAGGCGACGCGCATCCCGGCCAGCGATGGCGCCAGAGCCTCAGCCAGCGCCTCATTCACCGGGAAGGAGTACGGATCCCGCGGATGCGGCCCGGACATCAGGTCAAGGCCCAGGACCGCGTCCTCCACGGTCCTGGCCAACGGCGCGTAGCAGACCATGGGGTTGAGACGGCGGAAGGCGTTGGGCCGAGCCGGTACCGCCACCCGGCCGAACGTCGTCATCATGGTGAACACACCGCAGAACGCGCCCGGTACCCGCAGCGAGCCGCCGGCATCGGAGCCCTGTGCCAGAGGCACCATGCCGGTGGCGACGGCCGCCGCGCTGCCGCCCGACGACCCGCCAGCGTTCATCGCCAGGTTGAACGGCGTGGACGCCGGCCCGGACAGGGAACTGTCCGTGGTCGCCTTGAAGCCGAACTCCGGTGTGTTCGTCTTGCCCACCACGATCGCGCCAGCTTCCACCAGCCGTTCGACACACAGGATCGTCTCCTGCGCCAGGTCCTCCGCGAACAGCCGGGATCCGCGGGTAAGACGAACCCCCGCCACCGGATCGAGGTCCTTGACTCCGATCGGTATGCCATGCAGCGGGCCCAACTCGCCCCCGGACATCACCGCCCGCTCAGCCTCCTTCGCGGAGGCCAGTGCCTTGTCCGCACATACGGTGACGAAGGCGTTCACCGCGGGGTTGAGCTGCTCAATCCGCTCCAGACTGGACCGCACCACCTCTACCGGCGACACGGCCCGGCTACGGATCAGCTCTGTGAGCTGCACCGCGGTCAGCGACCGGAGGTCATCCATGGCTCTCCCCTTGTTCGAAATCCCACGTCCACCAGCATCGCGGCCGATGCCCGCTGGGCCACCCGACCGCTCACTGATACGTACTCGTCTCTTGGAACACCGAGTGAGGTCAGCGGGTTGCATCGCTGACACGGCTGACACGGCTGACACGGCTGACACGGCTGACACGGCTGACACGGCTGGGCGGCCCGGTACGACGGCGCTACACCGGCGCGTCCAGTCGCAACTGCTCCTCCAGCCGCCGCACCGCCTTGTAGTCCGCCCACAGCTGCTCCCGGTCCTCGTGCGCCAGGACGATGAAGCCGAGGGACAGCGTGTTCAGTAGATCCTGGGTGACCCCGATGTGCTGACCGTTGCGCACCTGGACGGCCGCATGGTGCAGGGACGGCAACGTCTCGACGGCGTCAAAGACCTCGGCGTTGCGCACCACCCCGGCAGAGCGGCTGATCAGAAACACCACCAGCATGTGCCGCAGCAACGCGTAGCCCGCCGGGATACCGTCCGCGCCCTTCTCCCTGACAGCCCGCACCGTACGGTCGATCTGACTGTCACCCGTGGCGTGGCGGCAGAACGGCGGCTGACCACCGCCGTGCGGCCTCGCGTTCAGCTCAATGAGCCGCGGGCCGGCGTCCGTGAGCATGATCTCGACGTGTGCCGCGCCGAAACGCATGCCCACCGCGTCCAAGACCCCCGCGGTGTAGTCGACGAGTCCCGGCACTACCGGATCATCAGGAGCCAGCCACTCCATGGAGTCGTACACCGCCATGTGTACCCCGTTGTCGACCTTGCTGTAGCGGGTGACATCGGTGACCGTGTGCCGGCCGTCACAGCTGAAGGTGTCCACCACGAACTCGGTGCCCGTGACGTACTCCATCACCAGCATCTGATCGTTGACCACACCCCACTGATTCGGGTAGCCCAACTGGGCACCGAACGCCTCCCGCCAGCCCGTTCCCCGAGCGAGACGCATCACGCCGTCCGTACTCGCACTACGTGGCGGCTTGATCACCAGGTCACGCCCGGCGAGGCCTTCCCGCGCGATCCACGCCGCGACATCCTCTGCCCGATCGGTGCAGATCTGGGCGATGGTAGGCAGCCCGGCCGCCGCCACCGCCCTCGCCATGGCGCCCTTGTCACGCCGGGCCGACGTCAGGGCCGGCACGTTCGCCTTCCGCGGAACCACCTGCGCCGCAAGCAGATCGGCCAACTCCACCCCGGGGTCGGAGCCGGCGATGACGCATTGCGGATCCAAGGCGCGCAAACGGGCGACGAGGTCCGGAAGGTCGCCCTGGTAGTGGATCACCTCGTCGAAGTCCTCCGGGCGCCACGTACCGGCGTAGGTCTCCAAGACCTCAGAACGGGACAGGACGGCGACGGTCGGTATCCCGGCGGAGTGAAACGCGGGCGCGAAGTAGGTACCGGAGGAGTAGGGATCAACAATGACTGCGGGGCTGCGGACTACCCCGCCGGGGGGATTGCCGACTGCCTCGGGACGTGGAGCGGTCAGCGACGATCCTGCGTCCCCATGGGATGAGCGAGCCTGGGTCATACCAGATGAACACCAACGCCTCCGCAGCGGTTGCCGATCACCCACGTACCCCCGCAGAGGTCCTGGCCAGGGCCGGAACGATGCCCTTGGCTGTGGCCGCGCCCAGCTTCCGTCGAGTGCGCTGGCCGGGTAGCGCTCGCCATGGGCCACCGACTGCTTCAAGGGGCGCTCTCGGGTGCACCAGGCAACCCGACGGCGCTCGGTGGGGTTTCAAGAGCAGGAGCGGCCCAGACGGGAAAGAACAGCAGAAAGGTAGACAACTCACTCCCAAGGGATTCGGAGATGCCACCACAGCAGCGGATAGACACACCGAGATCGGAGCGAAGCCCCTCCTGGCGCGTGGGGAACGGCTGAGTACGGGGGCGGCCGACATCCGATGCCGTCGTCACCGGCCTGACCGGTGGAAATCAGCGACTCCAAGGCTTGACCGGCGTGGTGGTCCTCGCAGCTCACCCGCTGGCCAGCGGATAGGGGGCGGGCACGCCAGCCCACCTGGAGTCGAGGATGTCCAGCTCCCCGCATCCGGGGTGATGTAGAGCCCGACCAGGCCCCAGGCACGCACAGCACCCGCACCAGAGTGATCCAGCAGTCCGAAATCCCACACCGGCACGGCCCCTCGGGGGTCCGCGTAGCGCTCTTCGCTCCCGAGCGGTACCGCACCTCTCACCCAGGGCGACAGACCGCTGTTCTCACGACAACGACGACACACACTGCCGTCCGCTCGGCCCGAGGAGCCATGACCGCACTCTTGACGGACATCGTCCGCTACCCCGTGAAAGGCATGCCCGGCATCGCCCTGCCCAGGACGACGCTGACTCCGGGTTCAGGCCTACCGCTGGACCGCGTGTGTGCCATCGGCAACAGCACGCTGCCCATGCACCCCGACAGCAATGGCTGGATCGAGAGCCGAGCCTTCCTGCGACTGGCCCAGAACGAAGAGCTTGCCCGCTATCGCACGGAGTTGGATGACCGAACTCACACGCTACGGATCCTCTCTCCGGCGGGGGAGGAGATCGAGCTTCGCCTCCAGGCGGACGGACGACCCCTCTCGGCGGAACTGGCCAGTGCCAACGCCCGACTGCAGAACTGGTTCCCCGCCGGGCCCCTCGGCCCCGTACGCCTCGAACAATCCGGCACGGCTCTGTGGGACTGGCCGCACGCAGCCCTGTCCCTCATCAACCTGGACACAGTCGACGAACTGTCCCGAGCTGCCGGAGTCCGGGTCGATCCGCGCCGTTTCCGCGCCAATCTGTATGTACGCGGGCTGGGCCCCTGGCGCGAACTCGACCTGGTCGGGCGTCGCATTCGGATGGGCGGCAGTGAACTAGCCGTAGTCCAAGCGACTGACCGCTGCGGAGCAACCGCCGTCGACCCACGCACCGGGCAGCGGAACCTCAACATCCCGGCGCTGCTGGCCGCCCAGTTCGGCCACCTCTACTGCGGCGTGTACGCCCAAGTCGTGCGCAGGGGCACCATTGCCCCCGGGGACACCCTCACTGACCTAGGCCCCCTCGCCGATCCGTCCTCCATCCCGCACGCCGCTTCGGATCGCCCCCGCCACGCCGTACTGACCGGACGGACCACGGAGAGTCCGATGGTCACAACCCTGCACCTCACCGTCCCGGCCGGTCCCGCCTTCGGCCCGGGGCAGCATCTGCGCCTCCACACCACCGACGCGCAGGGTCCGCTCTGGCGCTGTTACACCGTCACCGGCTCAGAGGCGAGTGAGATACGCGTCAGCGTGAAGCGGGTGGCCGGCGGCCGCATGTCGTCCCTGCTGCACGAACTGACGTTGGGAACCCGACTGCTCCTCTCCGGGCCCTACGGTGGGGAACCCGCTCGCGTGAGCGCAGGGCGCCCCGTACTCTTCGCCGTCGCGGGCATCGGCATCACCCCCGTGCTCCCACGGCTACGACAGCTCGCCGACACAGTTCCGCAACGCCAGGTCACCGTCCTCAACGTGGTCCGTACACCTGACGAAACCCCGCTGTGGAACGAGACCATCGACCTGCTCGCCCACATGCCCCATGCCACCCACCACCTCTATGTGACCACCCCCGGCGCCCCGCTCCCGGTCGGTTCACGGTCGGGCCGGCCGACTGCCGACGACATAGGGAAGTTGACGGCCGACGGTACAGCGGAGGTGTTCGTCTGCGGGCCTGACGGATTCACGCGGCAGACCAGGGCCGCGCTGCTGGCCGCCGGAGTGGAAGAAGGCGCGATCACCGACGAACTGTTCTTCTCCCCCCGGGCCACCGCCCACCTGCGGCGGACTCCACCAGCACCAGGACCGTTCGAGGTGCGCTTCACCGGCAATGACATCCGAGCCAAGTGGACACCCGACGCCGGGACCCTTCTCGACCTGGCTGAGTCCGCTGGCCTCCGACCGCCAACGGCCTGTCGCGCAGGCGCCTGCGGTACCTGCCGCCGTCCGGTGGTAGGCGAGGTGGCCTATCTCATCGAGCCCGTGGTTCTCCCGCCCTCCGGTCAAGCGCTGCTGTGCTGCTCGGTCCCGACGTCGGACGTGGAGATCCATGTCTGACAGCGGCGCTCGCCGCTCCTCGAACACCGACCAGCGTGCCGTCACCCCCGCAGCCGCGCTGATCTCGCGGCCTCGGGTCGGTGCGTTCGCTCGCCCGGGGTGTCTCACGTGGGACTGGCCGGGCGGACCCAGCGCGAGGTGGAGTCATACGTGCTGGGAGGCTGGACCACCCACGCGTCGCTGCGGGCCGCGCGTGTTGTGTTCGCGGTGTTCCACCGGTCGTAGGGCGACCGCGAGGAGCGCCCTCGCCGCGCTCTCCCCGGATACGGTGCCGGGCAGGTCTTTTCTGTGGCTACCAGCATCGACTTCGCTGTTCCCCACTGACAGGATGTGCCGCGTGACGATTCTCCCAAGAGGTGCGAATGCCCCGGTGCCGGCGACCAAGCTGAGGGTGCTGGGGGCCCACATACCAACTGCCGAAGCGGAGTTCGGTGTCGATCTGGTGATCGCCCTACTCGATGAGAGGGGCAAGTCGGCCGACAAGGCGGTCAGCTGCGTGCGGGAGTTCGACTCGTCGGGCGCCGTCCGCTACATCGGCAAGACGTGGGGCGACGGGTTGTCCGGCGCGCGGGTGGAAGTGGAACTCGGCGCCTTGGGGGCCGACATACACAAGGTGATGGTTCTTGCGGTACGTACGTCCGTCCCCTTCAGGGCGCTTCCCGGACTGCACGTCCAGGTACTCGGACCTGATGGTGTCCAGGTCGTGCGCTATGACGTGCTGGACGAGCACGACGAGGGAGACCTCAAGATCTTCACGTTCGGAGAGTTCTATCGGCGCGACGGGGGATGGAAGTTCCGGGCGGTGGGACAGGGCTACGCCGATATGGACGTGGTGGGAGCTGACTTCAACCCTCGGTGGGGGGAGCACGCGTCGACGTCCCAGCCGTCGGGTTGACCGACTACCCAGCCATCGACGTCTCAGCCGCCCGCCGCGTCAGGGCGCCAGCCGTGGGCCCAGCCGGAGCGGTCAGGCCCCGGGCTGGCCGCCACAGGATCCTGCCCACTCCGGCGAAGAGCACTACCGCCCCGCGGACGTGAGGGGTGTATGGGGCAGGGGCTCCACAGGCGTATGGACTGCTTTCAGCGGCGAGTGGGACCACTGCCACCACAGACACTGCCCTTCGCGGCCAGCGCTCGCTGGGGGCGGGCCCGCTCAGCAGGTCTGCGACCTCGGCCTTGAGTGCGTTCGATCTGCACGGCCTTGCCCGCACCCGCTGGACCTGAGCGCCGCGTGCTCCGGGAGCGCTCGGTGACCGCCCCTCCGGCAGTGCGCATCGACGGAGTCAATCGAGTGCAGAACGGGACGCGGGCCTGCGCAGCAGCCACTGCCCGAACGTCCGACGTCGGGGCCGCACCACCACGCGCCCGAAGGCCTTCTGGCCGACCAGCTCCACTCGCAGAGTGATCGGGGTATCGGGATTCGTCGTAGCCTGACGGTACTTGACCTTGCTGTGTACCAGCTGCAGACCATCGATATCGACCACGATGCCCGGCCTCGTGACCAGCGTCAGTGTCTTCCCGGTCATCCCCACGTCGATCCGCAAGGTGTCGTGCGTGATCACCGCGTCAGTGAGGTCAAGCCTCACCTCGCAGTACGCCACCGCGAGCTCCAGCCTCCGTGGTACCACCCAGCGCCCCACGCGCTCGATCGCGCCGCTGTGGGCCTGTTCGATCCGGACTGTGTCCTTGACCCCTGCGCCAGGCGCGCCGACCGTAGCCGATACGGGCGGCAGGTCAGTGGTGAGCGTGGCCAGTTCGTTCAGGGTCCGCGCCGACAGCGCAACCTCCAGGCGCTCGTCCAACTCGTCCGCGGTCAGCAGACCGTCCCCCGCCGCGATGCGCAGCACATCCACCACACGGTCCCGGTCCGCATGAGAGGCTCGCAGCTCGGGCGACGGCGAGCCGGGGTTGGAGCGCTTCCCTGTGGGCGAAATCTCTCCCGACATGCTTCCGTCCTGGTTCTGTCGAACGTCTCCGCGCGACGCAGGCAGCGGCGCGAGTAGAAGACTAACGCTATATCGCGACATGGTTCCCGGTTGGACCCCATCCCGGAGAGGCGATAGGCGGCATCGGTTCACGGCATGCGGACTCCATGATGCCGAGGTCTCATCGTTCCAACAACCGTATGCCGGATACCAGTTCACGCCGTCTTCCCAGCGTCGCTCCAGTGCGTCGGGAACCTGGAGAACCCCTCGGCAACGGGGCGACCGCAGACCGACATGCTGGTGCTGGACAACGTCAGGCCGACCTGGCTCGCGTACCGCCGGGCAAGGCTGAGGCAGGCGGAGCCCGAAGCCCTTCGGTAGGGCTGGCTCGATGGTGCGGATAGGGCGACCTACGGTGCAGCAGCTCCCGGCCGACCCCCGCGGTTGCCCAACACGCTTGCCGGGCGCCGTGGCGCCGCCCTCGGCGGTGAGGAGTATCGGGGGAGTACGACCGCGTCAGCAGTACGATCCTGCCGGAGCGCCCCCGGCGGTCAGGGTGTGCGGCTGGCACTTGCCGTCGGGCAGCAACTGCCCACCGCAGTAGCCGGCCTACGGCCGCGCGGACGCCGACCTCCTGTGAGGCCGGTCCTGGTCGCTGATCCGAGGCGCCGGCCAGGATCGTTTCAGGGGAACGATCCGGTGAACCGGGGAACCCAGGATCGACGGTGGTCTGACCGACGCCGGAGCGCCGCCGATGAGAAGGAGCTAGAGGAAAAGGAGCTACGGGTGAGGTGGCACCCGGACACGATCGCGGTGCCGGAAGGGACGCCGTAGACCGTTGTGCGCGCCATACGACAGACACCGGGTCGCTCGGGTCCCGCACCCTTGGCGCGAGACAACTGCGGGGGTTGACCGCTCAGTTCTCCCGGCCCGCAACGCCCCCGCTCACTGACCTGGGTGACATGACGCCGTCCGCCGTCCGCCGTGCGGGAGGGTGCGATGCGGATAGTGCGACTTCTACCAGCCAGGCCGGCGGGGACTGTTCGCAGGACCGGTCCTGGACGCGATCGATCCGGTGACACCCGTTCCAGGAGCGGTAGGGAGGGAGCTGGCGCGTACTGCGTCAGTACCTGTTCCCCACCTCTCGCTGTTCCACCGGGAGCGGGGGACAGCTGGCTGTCAGCGCGTTGGGTTAACGTGTCGGGGTATGAGTGATCGACAGCATGGGGCCATCGTTCGCCGTGCCCGGAGAGCCGATGCAGATGGACTGGTCGCGGGTAGCCGCGCGCTGTTCGCGGAGGATGCCGGGACGAGTGACCCGAGCGTGAACGTCGATTGGCCTGGGCAGTTCGGATCTGAGCGCTTTGCCAGCGGCATAGATGATCCGGCCAGGCTCCTGCTGGTCGCAGAGCATGACGGGCGGGTCGTGGGTCACCTCACTGGCTCCGTGGTGGAGGGGACTGCGATGAGACCGGTCCAGGTCGCGACGCTTGTGAGCATGTATGTGCGGCCGGCTCACCGCGGTGGCGGGCTCGGAGCACGTTTGGTCGCACAGTTCTCGGCCTGGGCGAAAAAGAAGGGGGCTGACTTGGCTGAGGTGACCGCGTACTCCAGCAACGCGGACGCGATCCGCTTCTATGAGCGCAACGGTTTCACCAGCCAGTCGGTAACGTTGCACACTGCCTTGTGAGATCAGGAATGCCCGCGGAAAGGGAGACCCCGCGCCGCGCTCTCCGCGCCCGCAGGTCTTGGCCTGATGTCCGGATCGTGTGGTTGCCCCGGGCTCAGCAGCGGGAGGACACGCGCGGGGCCGTACTCGCCGGGGCGAGAGCGGAATCCACCGAGCGGGGATACCTGGGGGCACGATGGTCGGGACCGGCGGCCTCGTGCAGTGGAGGGCCGGTCGATTCGCCCGGTGCCAGCGGTGAGCGTTCCACCCCGGTGCCCGGCCGCGCCTGCGTCTTGTCCTCTGCGTTCCTATCCCCGACGAGCAGGGCCGTTGGCGTACCGGACGCCGACGATGCCATCGAGTACGCGGTACCCGTACGGCACGGCATGATCATCGCCCGGGCTCAAGGACCCGGTGCGCCCATGCAGCCTCCTCCTTCGATCGCACGACCGCAGATGTCTCCCACACCACACCCGATGGGGCCGCGCCATGACCCAGCCCGTTTCGTCCCACCCGACCAGCGTGGACCTGCTGGTGCTGCATACCCTCCGCTGTATCGGCTTCTCCAGCCTCCCCGGGGTGGCCCGGGCGACAGGACTTCCCGAGTCCGACGTCGAGTCGGAGTTGATTGACCTCGGGGTGGCGGGACTCGTCACCCATACCGCAGGCGACTTCGGAGGATGGAACCTCACGGAGGACGGCCGAGCATCCGACGCCGAGCGGATCGCCGCCGAGGTCACGGCAGCCGGAGCGCGGGTTCGACTGACCGCGGCATTCGATCGGTTCCTGGTGCTCAACCCCGAGCTGCTCGATCTCTGCACGGCATGGCAGACGCGCACCCTAGGCGGCGCCATGACGATGAACGACCACAGCGACCCCTCCTACGACGCTCGGGTGCTCGACCGGTTCATGGAGTTCCACCAGCGTGCCGAACCCCTCTGCGCCGAACTGTCCGCGACGCTGCTCCGCTTCCAGCGCTACCCCGTGCGGCTCGCCGACGCCCTTGCCCGGGCGAAGGCCGGCTCCCTGGAGTACATAGCGGACAGCACCTCCTCCTATCACACCGTGTGGTTCCAACTACACGAGGATCTGCTTGCCACCCTCGGCATCCCGCGCCACTGACCCCTCCCACCATTCCGCGGATTCCGCAGGAACCGCGGTCGAGCCAGCGAAGGCGACAAGGAGATGACAACGCGATGACCTGGATTCATCCGCTCTCGGCCGAGGTCGAGGAGACCGCGGATGTCCTCGGTGGCAAGGCGCACGGTCTTGTTGTGCTCAGCCGTCTGGAACTGCCCGTACCGCCGGGCTTCGTCATCAGCACGGAGGCGTGCCGCGCCTTCCTCCGTACCGGACGGCTGCCCAGCGGCCTCGACGCCCAACTGGCGGCCGCCGTAGCCGGTCTCGAAGCCGCCACCCACCGCAGGCTCGGCGGCCCCGAGCGGCCGCTTGCGGTGTCGGTCCGCTCCGGCGGTAGCGTGTCGATGCCCGGCATGATGAGCACCGTCCTCAACGTCGGGCTCACCACCGAGGCGACCACCGCCCTGGCCGACGAAACGGGCGACCTGCGGTTCGCACTCGACTCGCGGCTGAGGTTTCTGACCGGCTTCGCCTCCGGGGTCGTCGGCGTTGGCCCGGGGAGCCTGGCGGGCATCGACCGTGTGCTCGGCGGACACGACACCGACACGAGCTGTCTCGCCGAGGCCATCCAGGTCGTTGAGCACCTCATCGAAGAGCGCGGCGGCGGCACCGTGCCCGAGGACGCCACGCGGCAGTTGGAACTGGCCGTTGCGGCCGTGTTCTCGTCATGGAACACACCGCGCGCCAAGACCTACCGCGAACTGCACGGCATCCCCCACGGCCTCGGCACCGCCGTGACCGTACAGATGATGGTGTTCGGCAATCGCGACCAGCGCAGCGGGACGGGTGTCGCGTTCAGCCGTGATCCCAGCACCGGGGAGCATGTCCCGTTCGGGGAGGCCCTGTTCGGCCGCCAGGGCGAAGACGTCGTCTCGGGCACATCGTTGACGGAGCCCCTGAGCGAACTGTCCGACCGAGAGCCCGCGGTATGGAGCCGCCTGCTGTCCGCCCTGACCCGGGTCGAGGAGTACTATCGCGACGCGTGCTACGTCGAGTTCACCTTCGAGGCGGGCGAACTGTGGATTCTCCAGGTGAGACCCGGGCGGTTCATCGGACGCGCCGCAGTCCGGGTCGCGGTCGACCTCGCCGACGCGGGAACGATCGGCCGCGACGAGGCGCTGCTGCGGGTCTCCCCGCAGGATCTCACCCACGTGCGTACGCCTCGGATCACGACGACCGAACCCCACGACCTCTTCACCCGAGGACTCGGTGCCTCCCCGGGAGTCGCCGTCGGCCAGGTGGCGACCAGCGCCGCCAGCGCGGTGCGGTTGGCCGCGGGAGGGCCGGTCGTCCTGATGCGTCCGGAGACCTCCCCGCTCGACATGCACGGCCTGGCCGCCGCCGCGGGCGTCGTCACCGCTCGCGGCGGCCCGAGCAGTCACGCGGCCGTCGTGGCTCGGTCGATGGGGAAACCCGCCGTCGTGGGTGCCGTGAGCCTCACCGTAGACGTCGCTGAGGGCTGCGTCCGGGCAGGCGGACGTACGCTGCCCGAGGGCACGCTCATCGCCGTTGACGGGACCGGGGGAGAGGTCGTGGTCGGTGAGCCCCGCGTCGTCACGTCCGGGTCCGACCCACAGCTGTACCGGTTGCTCGACTGGGCCGACGACGTCGCGGGCGACGCGACCACGGACCGAGACGAAACCGAACGCCTCACCTCGGCACAGGCCCTCCTCCGGAGCGGCGATGCCTGCGGGGCCCCTGGGTAGTACCGCCGGGATGCGGCGCCCCTGTCGCGATACAGCCGGGGCGTATCGGTGACGTTCCGCGCCGACCAGATTCCCAGGCGGTCATCAGGTCCGGCTTCGTTGAGCGGTTTGTCAGTGGATCGGCGGGCCCTGTCGGTCACGCGCCCGCAACGCCACCGCCGCCGCGAGCCCCGCGCTGGCACGGTGACCTCCGACGGCGATCCGATCGGGGTCGGTGCCGGGCACGGTCGGAGAGGCCGTGGTCGCGGGCAGAGGTTCACGGGGTGAGGCAACCTCCAGGGTGTGTGCTCCCTCTCCGTTGGTGGCGTATCCCTCGGACGGTCGTGCCCGGTTCGGGCGTGCCGCCGTCCCACCCCCACTGGAGATGAGGAAGCGATGAGAGCGAGAACTGGTGTGACCGGGCTCGTGGCCACTGTGTGCGCGGGCGTGTTACGGGCGCCGTCCACAGCCGCTGCGGCGTTTGTGTCCACGAGAGTGCCAGGTTTGTCGGGGGACGGTGCTGTTGGACCAAGACCGTTCCGGTCCGGGAGAAGAGGAAATCCGGTGGGACGACAGCAGCACCCGTCCGGGTACACGAGGGCTGTTGCGCGGTGGCTCCGGCAGAGAGCCGCGGTGGTGCTGGCCTTCACGATGGCCATCGGCCTGGCGACGGAAGGGCTGTTCCCCGCGGAAGCAGAGGCAGCGAGACGGACGCCCTACTACCAGAGCCTGAAGGAAGCCCACCACCCCGACTGGATGGGGAAGATCAACGACGATGTGTCGCTGGGGCGGCTCTCGATTCCCGGAACGCATGACACGCTCGCCATCCGGGGTGGCGATCTGGTGGCCACGCAGGAGGACTACGGCGTCAGTGGGGCAACCCTGCGGGCCCAACTCGACGCCGGTATCCGTTCCATCGACATCCGCGTCCGCGTCATCGGTGACAACTTCACGATCCATCACGGCGCCTTCTACCAAGAGGCGAACTTCTCCGACGTACTACTCGTACTGAAGACGTTCCTCGCCGAACGCCCCTCCGAGACGGTCCTGTTGAACCTCAAGGCGGAGTGCACGGGTTCATGGCCCTCCTGCACGGACGAGCCGGACACCACCACCGGGGACGACCGGCGGCGAATCTTCGAGAAGTACCGGGATACCGACCCCAGTAGAGACGTCCTCTACCAGCCCTCTGTCTCCGGGGCGGGCACCATCGCCGTACCCAACCTGGGCCAGGTGCGGGGCAAGGCCGTCCTCACCCAGTTCCGCGGGCCGCACGGTGGTCCGTTCGGGAACCTGGGGCTGACCCAGCTCTACTCCGATCAGGACAGAGCTCACCACATCCAGGACGAAGACTACGTAGCGAGCCTCGATGCGATCGAGGGCAAATGGCAGAAGGCGCGCAACCACTTCACGAGGATCAACGCCGACTCCAACCAGAATGCCCTCTACCTGAACTACCTCAGCGGCTCCAGCCTGCTGGCCTACCCGTACTCCGTGGCCGGCGGCTCGCTCGGCTTCCGGGGAGTCAATGAATTCGCCCTGGACTACCTGCAGGGAGGCAACGCGAGCCGTACGGGTGCGGTGATCATGGACTTCCCGGGCGGCGGGCTGATCAACGCCATTCTCGCGGCCAACGCGACCCTGCCGCCTCCTCGTGCCAAAGTGCCGCGCATGGCGGTCATGCCGCTCGGTGACTCGATCACCCTGGGGGTGGGCAGCAGCACCCGGACCGGCTACCGGCCAGCCCTGGCAGCTGAGCTCGCTGATGAGGCCGTGACCGCACAGTTCGTGGGTTCGCAGGTCGACGCCGACGGAGTGACGCGCCACGAGGGGCATTCGGGCTGGCGCATCGACCAGCTCCAGGCCGAGATCGAGGCATGGCTGTTCGAGGCGAAGCCGAATGTCGTCACCCTGCACATCGGCACCAATGACATGAACCGCGACTACCAGGTCGCCACCGCACCCCAGCGGCTGGGCGCGCTGATCGACCAGATCCACACCGCCTCGCCCGACACAGCGGTCGTGGTCGCCTCCCTGGTCCCAGCCACCGACCCGGCTGTCCAGGCACGCGTCAACGCCTACAACGCGGCGATTCCCGGCATCGTCTCCTCCCGCGCCGCCCAGGGCTACAAGATCACCCAGGTCAGCATGGGCGGGCTGACCACCGCCGACCTGAACGACAACCTGCACCCCAACAACGCCGGCTACACCAAGATGGCCAGCGCGTTCCTCGGTGGCGTCCGCGAACTCGCGCACAAGGGCTGGATCAAGGAAACGGTCGTGGTCAAGCCCGCTCCGCCGAAGCGGGCCACCAGCGTCGGTGACTACGACGTCGACATCAACGGCGACGGGCTGGCCGACTACCTGGTCGTGGACGGCAACGGTGCCACCCGAGCCTGGCTCAACAACGGGACGGGCGGCTGGACCGAGCAGGGCTACATCGCCTCCGGCTCGACGGACTGGACCGGCAGCCAGGTGCGGTTCGCCGACGTAGCCGGCGACGGCCGTGCCGACTACCTCGTCGTCGAGCCCACCGGTGCCGTGCGCGCGTTCGTCAACCTCGGCGGCGACGGAAGGGGTGGCTGGACCGACAAGGGTCTCATCGCCTCCGGCTCGGCGGCTTGGACGGGTGAGCAGGTGCGGTTCGCCGATGTCGGTGGTGACGCCTACGCCGACTATCTGGTCGTGGACGGCAACGGCGCCACCCGGGCGTTCCTGAACACCACGAACGTCACCACGAACGTCATCAAGTGGACCGACCAGGGCACCATCGCCTCCGGCTCGGCGGCTTGGACGGGTGAGCAGGTGCGGTTCGCCGATGTCGGTGGTGACGCCTACGCCGACTATCTGGTCGTGGATGACAACGGCGCCACCCGAGCCTTCGTCAACACCGGCGGCAACGGTCGCGGCGGCTGGGCCGAAAAGGGCTATATCGCCTCGGGCTCGGCCAACTGGCTCGGCAGGCAGATTCGCTTCGCCAACGTCAGCGGCGACGCCCGCCCCGAGTACCTGATCCTCGACGACAGCGGCGCGATCCGTTCCTTCCTCAACACCACCACCCCCGCCACGGGCGCCATCAAGTGGACCGACCAGGGCACCATCGCCTCCGGCGTCGGAGCCCCCGGCCACCGCGTCCGCATCTGACAACCCGCGACTCCGCACTCCCGGATGCCCCGCCCTGTTGAATCCGCCCGAGGGCGGGGCATCCGCTCATCGTCGCCCGGCAGTCCCACCGCGTCCTCGCAATGACTGGCCTGGAGCAGCCAGTGTCACGGGGTCGCACGGACGGGCGAACGGCCTCGGGGCGATGGCGACGACTCGCCACGCCACCAGCGGACCTCGCGACTGACTCTTCCCGCCCGCTGCGTTGCGGGTGCGAAATCGACTCCCCTCAGCAGGTGCGGGCAGATCCTCTCGGCAGTCGATGACGCCTGGATGGTCAGGTGCGGCTGGGAATCCTAGGGAGTTGGCATGGACGTGGTTGCCGAGGGCTTGTACAACCCGAGGGACTCGGCCTGCCGCAGCCGCTGTCCGGCCTCGCGCGCCATGGCCTCGTTGCTCAGGCACGAAGGGCACCAGGGGATACGGACCAGCAGTCCGGACCGGGTTGCCGCATAGAGATCCCCCGTGGTTCCGTCGGCTTCGGCCGAGGGCAGGCTGAGCATGGAACGTACCCCTCCGGCGATACGGGGGAGCACCCGGCGCGGCATGCCGTTGTCACTGGGGTGAAGGACGACGGAGCCGTCGCTGTAGCCGATCGCGAAGGCCTTCCCGGTCGGGTCGAAAGCGGCGGCGAGCGCGAGCACGGAGTCCGGCCGGGAGTCCATGAACGCGTTCCACTCGTACGTGCCGTCCTGCGCATGGGCGACCTGGGTACAGCCGCTGAGCCCGGTTCCCTCTCCCACTGGCAACAGCCGTGGCCCGCCACCCGCACCGGCACCGGTGGCGATGGCCGCGATGTCCGGTGCACACCCCACGCGGTAGAGCCAGGCCGGGGATTTCCCGGAGCCGGGTGTGATGGAGTAGACGCCTCCCCCGACGGTACCCAGGAAGAGACGGTTTCCTGACCGGTCGAGAGCCACCGCGCCGACACCGGGCTCGGGGACGTCGATCCTTCCTGTGCTCCGGCGGGAGCGGGTGTCCACGACGAGGACGTCAGCGCCTCGACAAGGTACGTAGAGGGCGTGTCCGTCAGGGGAGAAGACAGGCCTGCCGGGTAGGCAGTCACCGGGGACGTTGACCGCTTCGGCTGTGCCCGTGTCGAGCTCGACGAGTTGGAGCTTCGACGCGGTGTCCACGACCGCAGCGATACTTCCGCTGGGATCAGCGGCGACGACGTGAATCGGACCTTTGGCACGCACCGTCCGTACGATCGTTCCCGAGTCACGCTCGATGAGTCGGAGAGCGCCGTTTCGACTCGCGACCCAGAGGTGTGCAGTGTCCCGTGCTGGGAGGACCTCCGCGAACCATTCGTCGGGCTGGTCGAGGAGGACCGTTCCGTCGGTGACCCGCCAGGAGACGACGCTGCGGCCCGCCAGCGCCCAGATCCGCTCGCTCCGCTGGGTCCAGACCAGGTCGGTCACCGGTGCTGGTGCGCCGCGCAGTACGTCCCGGACCGTGCCCCGGGCGATGTCGACGAGGGCTATCCCGGTGTCGGTGGCGACCACCGCCCATCTGGCGTCGGGTGACAACCGGGCGGTCCGAGCGGCGGATCCGAGGACGATGGTGCGCCACAGTCCGCCCTCGCGCAGTACCTGGATCCGGGAGCTGCCAGCCTGTAGACGTATCTCCACGTCGCTTCTCCGGGCTGCTCCGTCCGGCGCGGCCGCTGGCCGGTCGGCCATCTGGCGCGCCGAACGCTGTGTGCGGTCGTTGGTGTTCCGTACCCAGACATCACCGTCCTGGGCGATGACGCGGACCTGTGAGGACACCGTCGGGTCGGTGAACTGCCGGGCAGGCTCGGGCAGCGTGAAGGCGTCGTCCGGAAGGTTCACCGCCGAGGCCTCCTCGTGGATCGTCGCGTACGCTGCCGACTCGTTGTCTCCTCGGTCGGAGGCCAGCTCCAGCCCCTTGTAGGGATCGTCCTCGATCGCCGCGAGCGCGGCGCCCACGCTGACGTATATGGCGGCTTGTTCTGCCAGCCGCTTGTTGACTTCCCTCTCGGTTTCCGGCGCGACCCGACCGGACAGATAGGCCACCAGGACCACGAGCGTCAGGGCCATGGATACGGCTGCCTTCCGCCTGCTCCGGCGCCGGCTCGCACTGATGAAGGCCACTTCGACCGGTGCCACGTTCGGCAGCGCATCGAACTGTCGGCGTATACGTCGCGAGACCAGTGTCTTTCCCCGACGTCCGTCGCGGTCCCACTCCCGTGCCCGAACCAACAACTCGGTAGCCGTGCCATGGTCGTGGGCCGCTTGTCGCCAGGTGCGGTCTATCTCCTGTGCTGCGCGCGTGAGGTCCTGCCCGACGGACACCTCAAGGCGCACCTTGCCGTAGCGCACCGCGAAGCCCGCTTCGGTCGCGCAGGGATCAGAGGTACGCCAGTGGTCGGAGTCGCAGACCAGGAACAGGTCACAGGACTGCACGGCGTCCTCGACCTCCTCCCTCCAGGGAACGGAGAAGGGGATTCCCTCGCGATCGAGCCAGTACTTCACACCGCGCCTGGCGAGTTCCGCTACCAGGGGGTCGACCCATGCCTGGTCGCGTCGGCTGTACGAGATGAAGACGTGATGCTGCACTTTCAGTCCTCCACCGGTGCGGGTAGCGCACGGCAGGCGCGGATGCCCAGAGTGCGGCGTGTGTCGTCGTCGACTTCGGTGAGCTGACGCTCACTCCAGCATCCGGTCAGCCGTTCCCTCAGCCGCGCGACCAGCCCTTCGTCAGTGGTGCAACCGGGACAAGCCGGCGCCGTCCAGACCTCGCCGCGCTGTCCCTGCACGAGCGGCGCGGTAGCGGACCAGCCCACGGCTGCTACGGGACCGCCCCCGGGTATCTTCCACCGTGCCACCACGCGGGGGACGTCGTCCGACATCCGCAGGGACACCACGGCAACATCTCCCGACGTCGAGGCGGCCACCAGCTGAGACCCGTCGTCGGACAACCGGACCGCGGTCACGTCCGTGCCGAACAGCCGCATCGTGAAGGGGGCTCGCCGCGATGGCTCGACGGTGATGCTTCCGCCGTCCCCGCGTACGCTGGCAGTTGCGTTCCCCGTTCGATCCTCCCCATGCAGCGAGTCGGCCGCGGTGGCACTCCGCGGCCCAGCCGGGGCCTGCCACAAGGTGGTGTTGTGGGCCCCGAAGCAGCCGAGCAGATCTCCCGACGCGGGCAGCACCAGATGCGTCAACTGCGGTACGTCCCGGCACACCACTCCGAGATCGCTACCGTCGGCCAGCCGCACCACGCGGGCCCGCTGGTCCTTGCCGCCTACCACCACCCTGCCCCCGCCCAACAGGCCGATCGGCGCGGTGCGCTCGGGTGTGGCGATGCCGGTGGGGGCTGGCGGCCGACCAGGGCGCATCTGCCACAGTTGGCGGTCAGCCCCCGCGAAGACCGCGTACACCCGGTCGGGTCCTACCGCCCCGGCTGGGACCAGGGGAGTGTCGACATCCGCCTGGGCGAGCACCTTCCCGGTGAGCGCGTCCAAGAGCCGGTACCGTCCCGGCGACAGTGCGACCAGCGCCCGAGCGCCACCATCCGTACTCCTTTCCAGCGACAACAGGCTGTCGTACCGGGTCCCGACCGTGCGAAACCCTCCGCCGTCGAGAGAGCCGACGACAAGCTGATTCCTGCGCCCCACGACGATGGCATCGTTCGCAGTCACACGAGAGACCGCGTATCCGCTCTCCGCGTGCTTCAGCCATCGCACCTTTCGGGAATCCAGATCGACGACCGCCGTCCCTTTCCGCCCCACCGCCACGACCGTACGACCGTCGGCTCCCGCGGAGACATCCGCGTATCCGGCTCCCAGGCGGACCAGCCACAGCACCTTCCCTTCGCGGATGTCGTACAGACCGACGCTGTGCGCGCCGTTTGACGCGTCGCGCACCAGGACGGCCACACGTCGGCCGCCCGGAAGCAGCGCCAGCCCATCGAGCGTCCCGCGGTCATCGGCGTCCAGGGCTGTCACCGGCCCGCCCAGCGACCACGGCACGGACAGCAGCGAGGCCAGGGTCTGACGGGCCAGAGCCTTCTGGCTGGCGTTCCCGCTCAGGAGCAACCGGGCGGACTGCAGCGACGTCCAACTCGGCATCTCCCGCGCACTTGCCGGATCGCCGTAGGTCACCAAGGCGTTGAACTGCGTGCCCTTGCTGCTGAGTACCCGGGACACGGCCATGGCTACGATGATGGCCATGGCGACCACAAAGGCCGTTCCAGCAACGCGGCGCCGCCTGCGCCAGGTTCGAGCCTTCTGGGTATGCCGATAGGACGCTTCGACGAACTCATTGACGGGGCCGCTGGAGTCGATATACCTGTCCTCCCGCAGCACGTTCAGCAACTCGCGCGCCTTGGACGCCCGGCCGTGGTCGCCGATGAGCCCGTCAGCGCTCTGGTTGCCGCGCAACCACGCCTCAGCCTCCGCTCGCAGGTTCCGCAGCGCACGCACATACTCGGGGTCGCTGAGAACGGCGGCCAGCACTGTGCCAAAGGCGGTGACAGGCGCTGTCGGGTCCAGGTTCACCCAGTTGACAGGCCTCAGCTTCGCAGGCGCACGCCTACTGCTGACGCCGTCGATCCGCATGGGTACGAGCCGCACCCCGTGCTGCCGCTCGACCTGTGCCTTCCACTCGGGGTCCCCCGCAGCGCTCTCCGAAATGAGAACGATCACTGCGTCAGCCGGAGTCTCGGTCACCAGGGTTACCCCGGCGGCTGCGAGGAAGTCCCGCAGCGACTGTTCGATCGCCGAGTCCTCCGCTACGGACACAACCGTAACGTTGGGTACTGGTCTGTTTGCAGGCATGTCCCATTACAGCCCAAACTCAGCATGGAAATCAGCCAATCGCCACCATTCCGATAGCCCCGAACGTCCCTCAAGGGCGGTGCAGTTGGGAGAACGAACAGAGAAGAAGGAGGATCGAGGTCCTCATCCCCTCCCTGCCATGACTCCTTCTGGTTGCCACCCGCTGGGCGCGGTGGTCGTTGGCGAGCTCCTCGCGCCTTCTTCGGCGCGTCCAGCTCCTCCCCGGCATGCTGCGGGAAGATCGATCCGCGTCCAGCGTGTGCTGAGCTGCCCCGCTTGAGCTGCGAAACCTCGTCCGAGGCGGCTGCCGCCTCACGGGAGCGCGTCACCACCACCACGCGCTAGCCCTCGTCGTGCGCCAGCTTCTGGAACACGGTGATGATCCCGCCTCCAGTCTCGTGGTCGAGACCGCCGGTGGGGTCGACCCCCGATGCGTCATCCGCGAGGGGGGCGGGGCCTCCGGCGCCGGGTGACGGCGCTGCTCCTGCCACCGGGCCTCGCCGTCGTCCGCTCGATCGTGCACGCCCCCACGGCACCGTTCACCGCGCACGCCAACCCGGACGGCGGCCTGACCGTACGCGCCAAGCCGCCGTTGGACCCAGGGTGACGAAGAAGGTCCTGTCCTGTGCTGTGGCTAGGGGCTTGCCCTGAGGCGTGTCTTGTGCGCGGTGCCTGTACTGGTGGGCGGCGGCGCAGGACACCCGACAGAAGCAGGCGATCCCAAGCCGTTCGACGGAGCTGAGGATGTGGTGGTGCGGCTACGCACTGCTGCCCTTCGGGGACCGGATGATCGGACGGGCTGCCGGCTCCCCCCGCCGCGCGGCGGGGGAGGTGACCCTGGCTCGGGCAGGGCCCAGGTGGACATCGCGCTCGCCACCATCGACATCGCGGCCGTCCGCACCATCCGCCGGGCCCGCGTCCGCCGACACACTCTCGCCGTCGCGCTCCTGGCCGCCGTAGGGGTGAGGCTCGCTTGACCACGCCCCGGTACGAGATCGAGAGCAGCGACGCCGACGATGGCAGCCGGCATCCCACCGGCGTACTCGGACCGGTGTCGGCAGGCTTCGGGCGTGCGGCCCACCTTCCACCGCGGAGTGATCCGCTCGCCTCCCGTACAACCCAGCGTCACCAGGTCGGTGCGCTGGGTTGTGCGAGCGGCCAGGAGCGCAGCGGGTCTGCGGCCGAGCCGAACGGCAGACCGCTGGTTCTTGCCCCCGGGGCCTGCTAACAGCCGGGACCGGGGCGTCCGCTCCGTCCGGACGACATCTGGGCGCCCGTGCTCCCCGTGCTGTGGAAGGGCCGCCTCCTCCGGGAAAGACGGCCTCTGGGAAGGCCGGAAAGCCGCCGAGCTGACCCGTGGGGTTCAGCCCGGCGGCTTCCCGGGGCGCGGTTCTGCCGAGTTCCCAGGCCGGCTGGTGCCGAAGGCGCTCTTCGGCCGGCCTCTGATCCGGCTGGGGTCACTGGGGGCTCTGCGCCCCCGGTAGTTGCTGCTCCGCCTTGGGTCCCGGCCTGGTCTTGACGAACTTCAGGCCGATGACGCACAGGATGATCCCGCCGAGGAACACGCCCTTGAGTACGGAAGCGGGCTCCTCACCTGTGATCATGGCGTAGAGGACCGTCAGGGCAGCCCCGATGCCGATCCAGACCGAGTAGGCGACGCTGATCGGAATCCGGATCATCGCGTAGCCCAGACCTGCCATGCTGAGCGCCAGACCGACGAAGAAGACAACGGTGGGACCGGTTTTACTGAGTCCGTCGGAGAGACCGAGGGCCGTGGCCCAGACTGCCTCGAACACGGCACTGATGAGAAGAATCGCCCAAGGCATCAGCTGACCGCCTTCAGTCCGACCACACAACCGACGAGACCCAGCAACAGGACAACCCGCCCGGTGGAGACGCGCTCCTGGCCGGTCGCCATCGCCCACACGGCGGTGAGTACCGCCCCGATGCCAACCCAGACGGCGTACGCAGTCCCCGTGGGCAGGCTCTTCATGGCGAATGCCAGACCTGTCATGCTCGCTGCGAGGGAAACCCCGAAGACGATGGTCGGCATGGGGCGCTTGAAGTTCTTGGATGCTGACAGTGCGGTGGCCCAGACGGCCTCCAGCACTCCAGATACGACGAGAATGAACCACGCCATGACGGAACTGACCTCCCAATGGCCAGTCTTGTCGCTGAGCGGGTACTGATCCGTCGTCCGCAGGCCTTATCAAGGCCTCACTACTTGTATAGCACAGCGGAGTAGCGCTCTCACTGCCCGTTCGAGGAGAGGACCCGTGCTCCTGGTCACGGTGGTCCCGCGAGGGACTCGCCGATCGGGCGCGTCAGCCCCGGCAGGTCGGTGACAGGTCGGCCGTCGAGGGCGCCCGCAGGGGGTCGGGCAGGACCGGCCACCGTCCCGATGGGGAACGGCGCTGCCCACGAGGGTCGGCCCTCGGGTGAGAGCTCGACCCCGGTGCGGGGCGTCGACGTAGGGTGCGTGGAGCTGACCGATTGCTGTCGGCGGAACCGGGTGCTGACGCCCTTCCCTTTCTGGCCCGAGTATCACCGCTCTTCGGGTCGTGGCGACCGCCTTCGGACAGGTCTCACGGGCCTCGTGGACAGAGTCGCCCCGGCGACGAGCCCGCTTGGCGAGTGGGTGTCGCTGGGGGCCTGTTGACGATGCCGTGTCGTCGAGGCCAACGCCGTGGTGGGGCGCTTCTGCTGCCCCTGCGTTTCACTGGGGGCGGGTATAGGTGTTCATCCCGCTCTGGGGAGAATGATCCCGGCAGAAGGGCCGCACTCTCCGAAGGGGTTTCATGGACACCGGTTTCGACAGCGCTGCATGGAGTTATGGACCTCTTGCCTCGCTGGTCTACGAGGTGGACAAGCCGGTCGGGACCTCTTTCGGGGATGTCGAGTTCTACACGGACCGGCTGCGAGACGTGTCCGGGCCGATCCTGGAGCCAGCCGTGGGGACCGGGCGGATGATGATCCCCCTGCTGGAACAGGGACTGACGGTGCGCGGCTACGACACCTCGGCTTCGATGCTGGAGCAGTGCCGGGCCAACTGCGCGGAGCGCGGCCTCACCGCCGACGTCTTCGAAGCGGACATGGTCACGCACCGGGACCCGGGCGCGTATGCGGCGATCGTGATCCCTACCGGCTCGTTCGCGCTGCTGCCTGACCGGGCCAGCGCGATGACGGCGCTGTACGCCCTGCACGACAGCCTGGCCCCTGGCGGTCGGCTGATCGTCGACATCGAGCCGCCGTCGTTCGCGACCGACACCGGTACCGACCCGGTCCGGCACTGGTGGCGCGGCGAGAGGCTGCTCACCCTCACGACGTGGCGCAAGGAGGCGGACCCGGTCTCCCAGCGTGCGACCCGCTGGCTCCGCTACGAGTCGTGGAAGGACGGAGTGCTGGAGCGGACCGAGCTTCAGGTCTTCTCCCTGCTGTGGTTCGGACTGGCCGAGTTCACCGCCCTGTTGGAGCGGGCCGGATTCATCGATATCGTTGTGCATGGTGGTTACCGACCGGGTGCCGCGCCGCTTGCGTCCGACGACGTGTGGACCTTCGAAGCCACCCGCAGGTAGACCACAATCCCACCGTCTCGCCGTCGGCGGGCGACCTGTAGGCGGTGCCTATCCCATGGACAGTGCGATACCGTCGAGATTGATCACGCGGGCTCCGAATTCGGGCCGTTCGCGGCCTGTGCGGGAGGACTGTTCGATGGCTCCTCCCGGCCATGGACCCGTGGCCGTTCGCTCGCCCGCCACCGTGACGCTCCAGCGGGGTGTGCTGGCCATCCTCAGCCGCTGTTGACCTGAGCTACGGACAGCGGAATCAGGCGCTTGGGCGCACACCACAGGAACCGGCTGAACCATCGCTTTGACACCCATGTGCGAAGGAGTGAAGAGCACCTGGGCTGACATCGTCCGCATCAAGCCAGGATGGTACTCGTGTCCAAGCTCCCCAGACGGGTGTGGATCGTGGCCGTGGTCCTCACCCTCTGTATCGGGGGAGGGGCCACCGCTTGGTGGCTGCTCCGCGCTCCCGCCCCCTACTCACTGCGTGACACACCCGAGGTGGACGTGACGGTGCGCGCCGAGAAGTCCACGTACCCCGACGTGGACGAAGTCGCCCGCGAGGCCGAGTTGGTCATCAAGGCGTACGTCCAGCGTCTGGAGTCCGGTGACCCCGTGGACATCGCCCGCCTGGGTACGCCGTGGTACACCGGCAAGGAGCAGGCGGCCAAGGAACTGATATCCCGGTACGGCACCCATGCCGACGCGCCAGTGGAAGCAGTCGTGTTCGATCCGGTCGTACCCAATCAGGCCGCTGTTTCCCTCCAGTTCGCCGGAGGGAGACAACAGCGGTTGGATCTGACACGCGACGATGGCGTGTGGTGGCTGGACCTGGGGACCGGTGACCCGATGAACCCGTAGTACCGCGCGGCTCAGCGTGACCATCGCCGCCGCCCGCAAGCTCGGACCAGTGGGCGGCGGCTTCCGTACCTGACCGGACCGCCGTCGGTCTCCGCCGCTGTCCGGGGCCTCCTGCCAGGCGCGTACCCCCACACCACAAGCCAGCGCTCCAGGTGCTCCAGCGTCGAATCGGGCCAGAGCCATCCGCCCGCGGCCAGCAGGAGCATCGCGAACCCGCATAGCCTCGAACTCCGACTTCATGATGAAGGCCTCAGGCAACCGCGTCACAACGACATCAGAGGTCGCTGTCTTCAGCCCGTCAGGTGCCCCGGCTTGGCGCCCTGCGTGGGGGCGGCGGGGCGCAGGGTGCGGATCGCTGGGATCGCGAGTAGTGCCAGGCAGCCCGCCATGCAGGCGCCGGCTGACACCAGCAGTAGCCGGTCCGGGGAGGCCATCGAGATGGCGGGGCCCACCAGTATCTGGCCGAGCGCGATGCCGGAGACCGAGCCGGCCAGCTCATACGCGGACACGCGGTTGAGCACCGCGGGTGGGGTGTGGGTTTGCACGCTGGTGGCCCACATCACCGACCAGAACGCCAAGGCGCCACCGCCGAGGACGTGGCTCGCCAGCAGCACCGGCAGGTCGGCGCCGAGCGCCACGGAGAGCGGCAGGGCGGTGTACAGCGCCATCGCCGCCGTGCCGGCGGCCAGCGGCCGGGCCGGGCGCAGCCGCAGCGCCAGCAGGCCGCCGAGCACGGCTCCGATGCCGAGGAAGGAAACCGCGAGGCCGTAGGCGTCCGGGCCCAGTCTGGCGCCGATCAGCGCTGAGCTGAGCGGTATCAGCGGACCGAAGACCAGTACGCCGTAGCCCACCCAGATCAGGATCACCGCCCACATCCAGGTGCGGGCGCGGAACTCACGCCAACCCTGGCGCAGGTCGCGGCGGAGTGAACTGTCGGCGTCGGCGTCGGCCGCGGTGTCCGTGGGCGCGTCCGCTGGGGCGAGCCGGATCAGCGCCAGGCAGAGGGCGCTGAGAGCGAAGGTGGCAGCGTCGATCGCGTACACGGTCCCGGCGCTGGTCAGCGCGATCAGCAGCCCGGCGAAGGCCGGGCCGATGAGGTGGGCGAGCGCGTCGGCCACCTTGAGCGTGGCGTTGGCGCGCTGCGGCTCGCTGGCGACCAGTGGGACCATCCCGTTCGCCCCCGGCAGGAACATCGCGACGGCCGCACCGGCCAGGGCGGCCATGGTCAACAGCAGCCAGAACGGCGGTGGTCCGGCGAAGAACGCGGCCGCCAGCACACCCTGGCTGAGAACCCGCACCAGGTCCGCGATGACCATCATCCGACGCGCGCCGAACCGGTCGGCGAACACCCCGCCGAACAGGACCAGGACGACGAATGTCCCGGTCCAGGTACCGAGGACGAAGCCGACCCCGGAGATTCCGTACAGCGCGCCGACGGCGAGCGCGGCGGCCACCGGCATCATCGCGTCGCCGAACAGCGAGATCGTGCGGGCGATGAAGAACAGCGTGAAGCGCCGGTCCCACAACGGGGGACGGGCCGTAGGCGGATCGGTCGGGGCCATCTGGGTGTGCGTCGGTGCGGTGGTCACAGCACCGATACTGGTTTGGACCAAACAGTCACCCCAGTGTCCTGAACGACATGATGGGGTACTTTCGCGCCATGACGCTTCGTTCGCTGCCCAAGTCCCGGACGCCGCACCGGGTGGTGGCCCTGCTTCAGCCCCCGCAGTCGACCTTCCCCCTGGCCTGCGCGACCGAGGTGTTCGGTGACCACGGCCCGGCGATCCCCGCCCGCTACGCGTTCGAGGTCTGCACCGAACACCCCGGTCCGGTGCGTACCCAGGCTGGCTACGACCTGCTGGTCACCACGGGCTTGGACGCCTTGGATCGGGCTGACACCGTGCTGGTCCCCGGCTGGCAGCAGGCGCCCGGCACCGAGGTGGCGCCGGCGGTGGTCGCGGTGGTCCGTGAGGCGCACCGACGTGGCGTGCGGATCGTCGGCATCTGCTCGGGTGCCTTCGTGCTCGCCGCCGCCGGGCTGCTGGACGGCCGGCGGGCCGCCACCCACTGGGCCAGGGCCGCCGAGTTGGCCGCTCGGTTCCCGCGGGTCAGGGTCGACCCCGCGGTGCTCTACGTGGATCACGGCGATGTCGCCACCAGCGCCGGATCGGCGGCCGGCGTGGACCTCTGCCTGCACCTGGTGAGCGCCGATCAGGGCGCCGCGTACGCGATGCGGATCGCCCGGCAGATGGTGATGCCGCCGCACCGCGAGGGCTGTCAACTGCAGTACGCCGAGCTGCCCACATCCGGGCCGGTCGCCGACTCGCTGGCCCCGCTGCTCGAGTGGCTGACCGGGCGGCTGGACCAGCCGGTCAGCGTCGCCGAGATGGCGGTCCGCTCCCAGGTCTCGGCCCGCACGCTGACCCGGCGCTTCACCGAGCAACTGGGCATCAGCCCGGGACGCTGGCTGCTGGACCGGCGGATCGCCGCCACCCGGGCGCTGCTTGAGGAGACCGACCTGCCGGTGGAGACCATCGCGCACCGGGTCGGCCTGTCCTCAGCCGTCAACCTGCGCCGGCGCTTCCACGAGGCACTGCGCACCACACCCGCCGCCTACCGGCGTGCCTTCCGCGCTGACAAGGCCGGGTAGGTGCTCGCGTTTCGACTCGGTCCCGGGGCCCACACTCCCTCGGTCACTGTCACTGTCACTGTCACGGCTGCGCGGTGGGAGCAGCAGGCGGGCCCATGGAGGACTCGCTGTTCCGGCCGACGTGCCTGTGCGTACGGCGAGTCGATCCGTTGGGACCAGAAGAGTCGAACGACCATGATGGGGAGCCGGTAACACTCTGACCTGCGCCGTCCACGAGTGGGACGACGCCTCCCCCTATCGGCGTTGAGTCCTTCGACGCATCTGATCTCGAATGCGGTGTCCTGTCAGGTTGGAGCGTTCGCCATTGGTTTTGAGGGAGCGGGCAGTAGCGGGCGGGTCGGTCGACGAACTCCTCGGCGCTCTTGTGCCAGGTGAAGCGTCAAAGGCTTCGTTCCCATGGCTACAATCATCGGGATTTCAGGCCCGACCGCAGGAGGCGCCGTATCCGTGGGCAGGGTCCGCACGCTCGCTCAGGTGTACCGACGCTTCGGTGAGATCGACGCCGCTGGAACATCGCCGCTGTACGAGCGGATCGCCGTCGCCCTGAGCGAGTCCGAACAGGCGCTGGGCGCCATCGAGTCGGCCCCGGCGCGCAAGCGGCACCCCACGGTGATCCTCGCCGCGCTGCACGACCTCGCCCTCGCCGGACGCGCCCCGGATCTCGCCGCGGCCTATGCCGCCGCGGACGGCTACGCCGCCGCTGGCGCGGCGATCGACACATTGCGGAGAATGACCGACTCGGTCGTGGCCATCGCCGTGCGCCGGCAGACGCGGACCAACGAGACCGGTCGCTACGCCGTGCTGTATCCGGCCATCGCCGAGGCCGCGCGCCGGGTAGGCGCGAATTCGGTTGGGCTGATCGACGTGGGCTGTTCGGCCGGGCTCAATCTCCATGTCGATCGCGTGGGTATCACGTACAGCAACGGACAACTGCTGGGCGATCCTTCGTCCCCAGTGCAGCTGTCGTCTTCGATCGTGGGGAGCCTGCCCCTCCCGACGGGGGCGATGCCCGAGGTCGTCACTCGGGTGGGCATCGACCTCGATCCGATCGACGTGACCGACGCGGATGACGCCCGATGGTTGCGAGCCTGCCTGTGGCCGGGGCAACCGGAGCGGGCCGCGAGGCTGGAAGCGGAGATCGCGCTGGCAGCGACGGCCCCTCCAACGCTGCTGCGGGGTGACGCCATCGAGGTGATGCCCGACGCGTTCACCCAGGTGCCCGCGGACGCTCTGCCTGTCGTCACCACGACGTGGGCGCTGTCCCGCCTACCGCTCGAAAGCCGTCTGCGCTTCCTGCACCGCCTCGACGAAGCGGCGGCCGGCCGGGCGGTGGCGTGGGTGTCAGCGGAGGGGGTCGGAGTCGCCCCCTCGATCCCGACACTCGGCGATCGCCGCGCCTCCGGCCACAGCATCATCGGCCTGGCGGTGCTCGACCGGTCGGCTCTGCACGCCCAGGCCATGGGCCGCTGCTGGTCGCAGGGCCGCTTGCTGGCGTGGCTGGCGGATTCCCAGCCAGGGAAGTAGGGCTCCCGACTGGTGAAGTCAGTGAGCTGGGCGGGGTGGGGCCGGAACCCGCACCCGGTTGTCGGGGTTGATGAGCTCCGTCCGCGACCGCCGGTTTTCCACCGGGCCGGCGGCGTGAGCCCTGTGGAACAACTCCGCGCGCCGTCCCCGCTGGTAGGCCTCGATCTCGCCCAGGACATGGACCGCTACGAGAATGTGCGCGCCTCCTTCGATGGCGTCGCGGCGGCGGCGATCTGCCCGACGTGGTAGCCGCGCCCCGGTAGTCGGATCGATGAACCTCGAATGTCAGCAGGGAACCGCCCTCGCTCAGGTGCACGCCAGAAGAGCAAGGCAAGTCGGCGAAGGCCGCGTCGCGGTCCTCCCACCTCCGCAGTTGCGGACCGAATCTGTCCTATATCTCGGTGATGGTGGGAACCCGGCAGCCCGGCAGCCCGGCAGCCCGGGAGACTGGGGGATGGGGACCATCAGCGGCCATCGTCGACACATCAAGGCAAGGAGCAGACCATGTCCGTGACGACCACCACGCAACTGAACTCGCGGGGTGCGTCGCCCCCGGCCCACCCGCACAGAGCTGCGCCGCCCCCGTCCCGCAAACGAGCCGAAACCAGAGAACGCCATGACCGTCCTTGACACGCGTGCCCTCAACCGTGCCTCCCTCGCCCGCCAACACCTGCTCAAGCGCAGCGACACATCGGTGCCGGAGACAGTGGCTCACCTGTGCGGGCTCCAGGCGCAAGAGCCCCAGGAACCGTTCATCGGGCTGTGGTCGCGCCTATCGTCCTTCAAGCCCGAGCAACTGGACGACGCACTGACCGGGCGCGCGGTGGTACGCACCCATCTGATGCGCCGCACCGTCCACCTCGTCACCGCCGACGACGCACTCGCCTGGCGGGCCCGCCACGACGTCATGCTGCGCCAGCGCGTCCTGGGAACCTACCGGCGCGAACTGGACGGCATCGACCTGGACGAGGTCGCCACCGCCGGCCGCGTCATCGTGGCCGACCAGAGGCCCCGCACCATGGGCGAGCTCGTAGACGCTCTTGAAGACCGCTGGCCAGGACCCCCACGTCGGGCTCTGGGCGAGCTGCTCGTCGCCGGGCTCATCCCCATGGCCCAACTCCCGCCCCGGGGCTTGTGGCACCGCAAGGCCGGCGTCCGCAATCTGCCCTTGACGACCTGGCTGGAACGGGACATCGCCCCTCTGCCAGCCGACGACAGCGACCCCGTAGGGCAGCAACTGCTGCGCCGCTACCTCGCTGCCTACGGGCCCGCCGCCAGTGCGGACCTACGCGCCTGGTGCGGTCTCGCCGGCCTTCCCGCCGCCATCAAGGCCGTCCGAGAGGAACTCGTCGCCTTTCGTGACGAACGCGGCCGCGAACTGCTCGATCTGCCCGACGCACCCCGCCCCCACCCCGACACCCCCGCCCCGGTCCGGTTCCTCCCGGCCTTCGACAACGCCATCCTCGGCTACCACGACCGCAGCCGGATCATCGACACCCCGCACCTCGGTCTCTCCGTCGCAGGTCACCGGACCATGCTCGTCGACGGACGGGTGAGCGCGACCTGGACCGTACGCGACCACCGGCTCCGCATCAGCCCTCTCCGGCCCCTGACCGTCCAGGAAGAGGACGACGTCCGCGCTGAAGCCCAGGCCCTGACCACCTTCCTGGAGGAAGGCATCGAGCACATCCAACTCGACACCGCTGACTGATGCCCGTCGTGGCGGCTCGATCGCGAAACACGCGCCTGCTTCGACGTGTTACGACCGGGTCGGTCAGCCGTGCTCGCAGCACTCGGGAGAATGAACCGCAGCCGGCTCGATCTTGCGCAGCCGCGTGAACGGTACGGCTGAGGCGAGCGCGAGAGCGATCGCTCCCATGAGCAAGAGGGCGAGCCAGGCGCCCGAGTCGTCGATGACCATTCCAGCCGCTGCGGACGCAAGCGATGCGCCGAGGTTTACGGCAGTGTTGATCCATGTCGACGCCTCCGTACGGCTGGTCGCCGGGACAATGGTGTCGGCGATGAGGTAGCCGGTGATCAGAGACGGGGCGAGGAAGAGGCCGACGAGTGCGAGGCCCGCGGCGAAGAGACCGAGTGTGTCCAACTGGGACACGAGTACCGCGGCGAGCCCCATGCTGGCGCAGAGGGCGAACAGTCTCCCGCCGATTCCCGCCTTGAGGTTCAGCTGCCCATAGAGAAATCCTCCGAGAGCACTCCCGCCCGCGAAGGCCGCCAGGAGCCAGCCCGTAGCCGCGACAGCATCACACTGCGCGGCGACTGCCGGAGCCGCGATCTCCACAACGCCCAGTAGACCACCGACACCCAGGAGGACGATCAGTACCCGTGCGAAACCCGGCTGCCGCAGCGGGCGATCACCTCGTGCGACGCCCTTTCCTGTTCCACGAAGCGCCCCCGACGAAGCGCTGGACGTCATCGCCACGGTGCCGACGGAAACCGCCGCCGCGGTCACCCAGAGCCCGACGCTGGGAGAACTGGCCATGATGACCGCGGTGATGATGACGGGGCCACCGACGAAGAGGAGCTCTTCGCACACCGCGTCGATGCTGAACGCTCTCGTTCGCTGGTCACCAGCTGTTGTGAGGGACGCCCAGATCATTCGCATCGCAGCCCCCAGGGGTGGCGATGCCAGGCCGACCACCACGCTGAGAATGAGGAACCAGGAATCCGCAGCTCCCTTGGCTTCCGTGATGAGCGCGAGGGCGGCGAACCCTGAAGCTTGGCCTGACGCCATCGTGGTGAGCGCGATTCGTTGACCGAATCGATCGACGGCGCGGGCGCGCCAGGGGGCGGCGATGACATTGGCTGTTCCGAACGCCGCTGTTGCGAAACCGGCTTGCGTATACGAACCCGTGCGGTCTTGGACGGCGAGGAGGAGAGCGAGACCGCCCATCGCGAGAGCGGACCGACCGACCAGGGCGGGGAGGAAGGCGCGAAGCGCGCCAGGAAGGAGAAGCACTGCGAGCACGAAGGAGCTCCGATGATGTGCGACCGGCGTCGTAGGCGCGGCAGCCGAAGTCTGACGGTTGTCGAGGTCCGGAGGGCATGACAGAACACACCCTCAGCGGATCAGAACCCGGGCGGGAGAGACCCAGGACCGTCAGAGGAACATCACGATGAACACCTGGAGAACCTAGCAGTCCGCGGGCCGGGCGGTCTGGGGATCATGGGCAACACCGACGGGTTCTCGCATGCGTACATATGGCCACGGTTCAGGTGTGAACTCCGAGACCTGGCGCGTATGCCGCTATGGCTCCATCCCCGAGGCAACCGGTCCGGCAACGGGTCGCACTCGCCCCGCAACACGACCCGCTGCGCGAGGTGATCGGTGACGAGCCGCGCCCGCCGCGCTTGGCGAACTGACGTCGAGCAGGTCCTGACGCGGCCCCCTCAGTACCCGGGGAAGGCGGACGTACGGGATGCTCCATCACGGCGTCACATCCAAGCTCTCGGACCCGGTGACCAGCTACTTCCGTACGGACGCGGCCCTTCCCGGCTAGCGCGACGATGTTGTGGTCGGCCGGGTTCGCGGTCGGGCGGGATTCCCCGCACTCCACCGGCTTGGGCGCGGTGTGCCGACCGCGCTGACTCCGGCGCTGTGGCGGTGAAACCCCTTGGAGCACCCGGTCATGTTGTGATCCACTGCGCTGATGAGCTTGTCGGTAGATGTCTTTGTTGTCGGTGCGGACGGTGAACGTCAGGTGCAGGACGTTCCGGACGGATGCTCGGACTGCGCGGGCTTCGAGAGTTGGCGCACTCGTGTGTGGGGCGCGGAAGTGGTGCGCTCGCTCGGAGCCGTCTTCCTGCCGATCCTGGCTGAAGGGGACCTACAGGTCGAACCCGGGCAGGTCCCCGCGTTCCTGCGCGAGTGCCTGCTGCTCCGCGAGAACCTGGAGAGGATCGCCGCGGATACGGAACCCGTGCGAACGACCGAAGAACACCGGGACACGATCTCCGAGCGGTTGGCGATCATCGAGGCTGCCACCAGGCGGGCGAGCGCAATGGGCGGGGGAGTCCTCATCTGGTGACAGACCCGGGTCCGCACAGGTCGTCCTGGAAGACCGCGAGGTATGCCTGGGCGGAGGTCAGCGTGCCGTGTCCGTTGAAGAGCCGGTGCCCTGTTCACGAGTTGTGTCAGCGCGCGTTGCCCGGAGGGCCCGATAGGTTCCCGCCATGACTGAACTCGGACCCGTCACCTGGCCACCTGCCCCCATCACGACCGAGCGGCTCGTGCTTCGCGAGCCCGAGGCCCGAGATCGTGCGGCGTTCATCGCCCTGCTCACCTCGCCGGAGGTGCATACCTACCTCGGTGGCCCTCAACCGCGTGCTGGGTTGGAGCGCGAGGTGCCCGAGATAGCCCGGCGGCGGCCTGGCCTTTTCGTGATCGAACACGACGCATCGATGATCGGCATGGTCAAGCTCGACCGGATCGACGCTGAGGGTCAGGGGCATGCCCGTCCGGAAACCGGGCAGGCCGAGCTCGGCTACCTCTTCCTACCCCAGGCGTGGGGACACGGATTCGGCGCCGAGGCGTGCGCGGCGGCGCTCGACTGGTTCGCCGACGCCTTTCCCGGTGAGCCGGTGGTGCTGCGCACCCAGACCGCCAACAAGCGTTCGATGCGTCTCGCGGCAAAGCTGGGGTTCACCGAGGTGGAGCTGTTCGAGGCCTACGGCGCCGAGCAGTGGCTCGGCGTATGGCCCTCGGTCGCACCTGGTTGAGCTCGTGGCCGGAAGGGGGGTGTGCCGGCCGCCGGTCCTCGTCGTCCTCGGTGTCGTCCGGGGCACGGAAGGGTCCGCGCGTCCCTGGGCCGTCTCTCCACCGAAGCCGCGACTTCGGGCCCATCCGAGCCGTCATCGCATGGCTACAAAGACCAGGCTGTCCGTAACCGCGTCATGGAAGTGAGGCAGAACCCGATCCTCACACGGACATGGCCGAATGAACTATGTCAGCGTTGTGGTGAAGGAGCTTGAGCGCGGCTGTGGTTGCTGAGTTCGGTCGGTAACGGGCGTGACGCGGAATCCGCCGACGGTTCGAGTGGTCACGCTCGTTCGGCAGCGTGGCGTCCGTAAAGCGGCCCTTGTCGTTGCTCAGGACTGCCAGCGGGGGGCCTGGTCGTCGGGGTCATCCGGGCTGGCGAAGTGGAAAGGGACCGAGAGGTGCGCGGCCAGGGCGCCGCCGGCCCGCTCCGCGGCCACCGCTGCCGGGAGACGCGGGTGGTGGTCCGTGTCCTCGCCGAGGTATCGAGTGGCAGTGGACCTGTAGACGGTGGCCATCTGAACCTGCCCCGCGGGGTCAGCGGTGATGGCCAGCAGCTGCACAAACCAGTCGTGGACGGTGTCGCCGTCCCAGACCGCCTCGATCGCCACAATGCGGCCGGCGCACCCGCCGGCCCGGCAGGCCAGGGACTCCAGGTCGAGTGGGCTCTCCGGCTTGCGGGCGATCCGGTCCCCGTAGTGAAGACAGCGGTCGTTGGCAATCAACTGGGCTGTGCCGACACCTATGCCATGGGGGACAAGGCCGATGGCGACGATGACACGCATCGCCCCGAGGAGGGCGTCCTGGAGGACGTAGCCGTCGATCTCGTCGCGGATCCCGACCGGTAGGCTCTCCCACCACGCGGCCCCTGGCCGCCTCGTTCATGACCATCAAAAGCCCTGTCTCCCTGGCGGCCCTCACCTCACCGTGGGCCCGCCGGCAACAACAACACATCTGGGGCGGGTGGTCGCGGCCGTGGCCGAGCTGCTTCCCGCGGAGCAGCAGGCCTCCGTGGCGCGGCTCGATGGGGTGTGGCCGCTACCCCTGTCCCAGCGGTGCAGGCGGACGCTATGGCCGCGCTGGCCCGATGCGCACGGGAGCCGACGGCACTCATCAACCCCCTGCCCGAGGTCAGACTAGCGGCGGCCGTGCTCGCCTCGCACGATCCGGGTGACCATACCGGCGACTGCGCCGACCGATTGCGTACGGCGGCATACGGATCGATACGCCAGGTTGCCGACCGGCGAGCAGAGGCTCGACCACCGGCTCGATGCGGCACGCCGCCGGACGTCTTCCCCGACGAGAAACGCGGCAGGGCGAACCGTGGTGCGGCGCCTTCTTCTCCACCAAGGGCAACGAGGTCGTGCCGGCGCTCTTGGCAGCAGATGTCCCACTGCCTGGCCCGCGCGGTCCGCCATGGCGGCCAGGGTCAGATCCGGCAGGCGTAACCGTGCGGGTGCGAGGGACCAGATCGCCGCCCTCGGCCCGGTCCTCGATGCTTCCGGGGCCGTCGGACGATCGTGCGTTCTCAGCCGGTGTGAACGGTGTGAAGGACCCGAAAGCGATCGGGTGCCGCCGGATCTCGATCAACGACTTGGATCGGGGCCCCAGCCGCTTGCCAAACGCTGCTGCCTGGCGTGCGGGAGAACTGGATCTGCCCACGGGTGCCCACGACTGCGACGCGCGGCCAGGACGCGGCGATGCGGGCCCGGTCCGTGCCGTGAGACCGCAGCACATCGGCGAGCACGGTGACCGTGTCGAAGCCCTCGAAGGCGACGAAGGAGGGCGCTTCGCCAAGTTGCTCGATGAGGGTCCGCTTGATGCGCGCACCGAGTGGGGTGAGGTGTTCGGGTAGATAGCGAAGGAACGGGACCCCGGCGCCGTCGTCGCCCAACGACGCTGCCCATTCGGTGAACTCCGGTTGCCCTGCGGGAGCACCGATCAGGATCTCGGCGAGGCGCCGGTCGCCGCGGACGGACTTGACGATCGGTACTGCCGGATCCGGGTGGCCGACCAGAAGAAGAAGGGCCGTCGCCCGCTTGTCGGCAAGTTCGTCGCACACGTCCGCGGGGGTGAGCGCCCTCATGTCGAGTTCGATGACGGTGCCACCGCGTGCGGCGAAGTGGTCGCGCAGAATGCGACTACCGGTTGCCCAGTAGACACCCGGCTGGGCTGCTACGGCGATGCGACGGTGGCCCGTGCCGAGGACGAAGTCAGCGTAGACCCGCCAGCCGTGGGACTGCGGCGGGGACAGGCGCGCCACCCATCGCGTGGGCTGCTCGGTGAGTGCGTCGAGAACTGCTGATGAGCAGAGGAACGGCAGGCCGAGGGCATCGGCCCGGCCGGCAGCGGCACGCGCGACGACGCTGTGATACTCCGCTGCCAGGGCTGCCACCCCCAGGCCGGTCAGTTCGTCCACGGCCGCCGCGGCCCGCCGCGGATCAGCCGCGGTGTCTCGGACCACCAGCTCCAGTGGTGTGCCGCCGATCCCGCCGACCTCATTGACCTCGCGAACGCCCAACTCCAATCCGGCGAGCAGGTGCCGGCCCGCCTCGACCCAGCCAGGCCGGGTCAGCGGAACGAGAGCCCCGATCCGGATGGATGATCCATCAGTCCGCTCCGCAACAGGTGCCGATGGTGGCGTATTCATCTGTGGGTGTCTCTCTTCGTCCTGTGACGTTGCGTCAGCGGTTGGCCGGGGTCTCGGGGTGGCAAAGCCCGGTGGTGCGGGTTCCTTGGGTCTTGCCGTAGCTGGTGCACCTGGACAGTCACGCGGGGCAATGCGTCCACCACTGTCGCCAACACCCCGCGATCGGGCGGGAGACAGCGGGTCTTGGAGTGGCGCCCGACTCCGCCTCCGGGCACCACAGCCGAGCGCCCGGTGAACAGGGCAGGTTCCAGGCGGGTAATCGGGTCGTTCGGGGCGGGGCCGGACCTCTCGAAAAGGGCATGGGGCCGCGCACAGGTCGGCCAGAGCGGGAAGGCCGCCCCGGGCGGCGGGACGGCTGACACCCCCACTGATGTGGTGCGGGTCAGCATGCGCAGGTGATGGCGCCGGGCGGCGCGGTCAGTGGATCGGCCTTCCGCTGCTCGACACCGTCCGGAGTCCGTACGGGGAACCCTTCGCGGATCCAGTACTCGATGCCGCCGATCATCTCCTTGACGCGGTAGCCGAGCCGGGCCAGGGCGAGGGCCGAGCGGGTGGCACCGTCGCATCCCGGTCCCCAGCAGTAGGTGATCACGGGGAGGGCGGGGTCCAGCAGAGCGGCCGCCCGGGTGGGAATGTCGGCGGTGGGCAGGTGCAGGGCCCCGGGGATGCGCGCTTGCTGCCAGCCCGCAACGCCGCGGGAGTCGATCAGGGCGAACCCCGCATGCCCGGACAGCAGGGAGGCGCGCACGTCGGAGACGTCGGCCTGGAACGAGAGCCGTCCCTCGAAGAAGGTGACGGCGGCGTCGGGGTGCGCGGGCGGCACCGTCAGTGCCGCGCTCGTTGCGTTGTTCTGCATGTCCGCAACGCTATGACCGACCAGTACACACCGGAAGTGATGATCACCGGTAACCAGCTTGATTCGGCGGCGATTCCCTGGCAGATTCGCCGAATGGCCGCCTATTCGCCGGACAGTACCGACATGCGCATCCTAGAAGCCCTGCAGAGTGATGGCAGGGCCAGTTACGCCGAGCTTGCCCGAGCGGTGTCCATGTCCCCCAGCGCCGTCACCGAACGAGTCCGCCGCCTGGAGGAGGCCGGCATCATCGCCGGCTACTCCGCCGTCGTCGACCCCGAGCGACTGGGACTCGACATCCTGGCCTTTGTCCGCCTGCGCTACCCCACCAGCAACTACAAACCCTTCCACGACCTCATCGCCATCACCCCACAGATCATCGAGGCCCACCACGTCACCGGCGACGACTGCTTCATCCTCAAAGTCGTCGCCAGCTCCATGCGCCACCTCGAAGAGACCACCGGCCGCATCGCCGGCCTCGGTTCCGTCACCACCACCGTCGTCTACTCCAGCCCCCTGAAGAACCGCGCCGTCACCGCCACGGCCCTCAACGACTGAACGACGGCGACCGACCGTATCGCCCAACTCGGCCCTGTTCTCGTCACAGCTCCCGTCAGATGGCGCATGCCACCGAGCAACTATGGGCCGCGGCGAGACATCCATGGCCGACTCAGCCAACGCGGGCGGGTGGTGCCCCGGCGGGTTGGGCTGCCCGCCGGGGCCGGGGTGGTCAGAGGCAGGTGGCCAGTACGAAGGAGAGGACGTTGCAGGTGGCGGAGGCGCTGTCGTTGGCCGGGTTGGGGTCGACGGGGGAGGAGGCGGTCCGTGTGCCGGTGACTTTCACGGGGCCCAGGGACAGCAGGTGCAGCGGTACGCGGAACGACTTGCTCGCGCTGGCTCCGTTCGCGATGGTGCCGTAGGCGCAGGTGACGCTTCCGGCCGTGGTGCTGCATCCGGGGGACAGGTTGCTGGCGGTGGCGCCGGGCTGCAGGGTGGCGGTGACGGTGGCCGTGGTGACCGCGTTCGGGCCCAGGCCACGGGCGGTCAGGGTGTAGGTGAGATAGGGGACCAGGATGCCCAGGCTCGGCTGGGCGGTGACGTCGACGTCGATGTCCGCGGTCGGCGGGGCGTTGACGGTGGTGGACTGAGTCGCGGTGTTGTCGGCCGGGTCAGGGTCGGTTTCGGTGGCCGCACCGGTGGCCGTGGCGGTGAGGGTGCCCGTCGCGGTCGGCTTCACGGTGACGGTGACGGTGGCCGAGGCGCCGACGGCAAGAGCGCCCAAGGCGCAGTCGACGGTCGGTGCCGCGACGGTGCACGACCCCAGCGAGGAGCTTGCGGAGATGATGGTGCGGGCGACGCCGGACAGGGCGAGAGCGGCGGTTGCCGCGGTGGCCGGGTCGGGCCCGTGGTTGGTGACCGTGGCGGTGTAGGTGAAGGTGTCGCCCTGGCTGACGGGGTCGGCCGAGTCGGTCACGGTCGCGGACAGGTCCGCGGAGGGCGCGGTGGCTGCCGGGGTGAACGCCACGGCGTACGGTCCACTGCCGACGGGTACGGTCGCGGTGACGGTGCTGGTGGCGGTGTCGATCACCGATGCGGTGCCGCTGTTGCTGTTGGTGACGTAGACCTCGCCGCCGTCGGGGGTTACCGCGACGCCGATCGGGGTGGAGCCGACGGGGACGGTGGCCACGGTGGTGTTGGTGGCGGTGTCGATCACGGAGGTGCTGTTGCCGCCGATGTTGGTCACGTAGGCGCGGGATCCGTCCGGGGACACCGCGACGCCGAAGGGAGTGTTCTCGACGGGGATGGTGGTGGTGACGGTGCTGGTGGCGATGTCGATCACGGCGGCCACACCCGCGTTCTGCGAGCTGACGTAAAGGCGGGTGCCGTCAGGAGTCACCGCGACGCCGTTGGGTTTGTCGACCGGGATGCTGGCGGCGATGGTGTCGGTGGTGGTGTCGATCACCGATACCGAGGCGCTGTTGCTGTTGCTGTTGCTGACGTAGACGTGGTCCCCGCCCGGAGCGGATGCGGCGCTGTTCGGCTGTGCGCCGACGGGTACGGTCGCGGTGACGGTGTCGGTGGCAGTGTCGATCACCGACACCGAGTTGGAGAGGTAGTTGGTGGCGTAGACCTTGCCGCCGTTCGGAGTCACCACCACTCCGAACGGGCTGTTGCCGACGGGTACGGTCGCGGAGACGGTGTTGGTGGCCGTGTCGATCACCGACACCGAACTGGAGCCGCGGTTGGTGACATAGACCTTGCCGCCGTCCGGAGTCACCACCACCCCGGACGGGCTGTTGCCGACGGGTACGGTCGCGGTGACCGCGTTGGTGGCCGTATCCACCACCGACACGTTGTTCGACTCGCTGTTGGCGATGTACGCCACCGGAGCGGCTGCGAGCGCTGTGGTGGCGGTCGCGGCCGGGGCGGCCACTGCCACGAGCCCGGTCCAGACCAGCGCACCAGCGGCCAGCAGCGCGGTCAACCGCCGGCGCAGCCCGACACGCGACGCCGGGTGTAAGGCGGAGCTTGAAGACATGATGGTGGTGTTCCCCTTCCCTGGTCCGCGCCGCGACGGTGGGGACCGGCCAGCCCCTCGGGAAACCGTGGCGGGGCGGCCACACAGCCACGGACCAGTCCGGAGAGGGAAGATGACCGGGGTTGGGGCCACACGGCCCCGCCCTGATCAGCGCCCCAGGACGGGTCCGCAACGGTTTGAACATGCCCGACAGCCAACGCGGCGCAACGCCCCGCGTCAGCGCGTTCAGCATGGCACCGTCACGGCGCGCGCCGGGGCGGAATCGTTGACATCGGTACTTATCCCCGCGGGCCCGCATGATTCCGGCCACCTCGCCACGATGTTCCGAAGCGTCCCGTCGGAATGTGCGTACATCTGAACGATGGTGTGCATGGGGTGTCAGTGCGGCTGGAGCTCGGTGAGTAGGCGCCGGACGCGCTCCTCGATCTCGTCGCGGATCGGTCGGACGGCGTCGACTCCCTGTCCGGCCGGGTCCGCCAGCTTCCAGTCGAGGTACTGCTTGCCGGGGAAGACGGGGCAGGTGTCGCCGCAGCCCATGGTGATGACCACGTCGGACGCCTGCACCGCCTCGGTGGTGAGGATCTTCGGAGTCTCGGCGGTGATGTCGATGCCGGTCTCGGCCATCGCCTCGATGACGGCCGCGTTGACGGTGTCGGCGGGGGCGGATCCGGCGGAGCGGACCTCGATCCGGTCTCCGGCCAGGTGAGTGAGGAAGGCGGCGGCCATCTGGGAGCGGCCTGCGTTGTGGACGCAGACGAACAGCACCGAGGGCTTGGGCTCAGACATGGGCGGGGCCTTTGGAGGGGACGGCTGGATCGGCAGCTGTGGCGGCTTGGGGGAAGTGGCGGCGGGCGCGGAGGGCGACATAGACCAGGCCGATCAGGACCGGGACCTCGATCAGCGGCCCGACCACGCCTGCGAGAGCCTGCCCGGAGGTCGCGCCGAAGGTGGCGATGGCGACCGCGATGGCGAGTTCGAAGTTGTTGCCCGCGGCGGTGAACGCCAGTGTCGTCGCCCTCGGGTAGTCCAGTCCGACCGCGCGGCCCAGCGCCATGGACCCGGCCCACATGAGGGCGAAGTACACGAGCAGAGGGAGGGCGATGCGGGCGACGTCCCATGGCTGGGAGGTGATGGCCTCGCCCTGGAGGGCGAAGAGCACCACGATGGTGAACAGCAGTCCGTACAGGGCGAACGGTCCGATCCGGGGAAGGAACGAGGACTCGTACCAGTCGCGTCCCCGGGTCTTCTCGCTGACGCGGCGGGTGAGGAACCCGGCGGCGAGCGGGATGCCGAGGAAGATGAGGACGGCGCGGGCGATCTCCCAGAAGGAGGCGTTCAGTCCAGTGGTCGCCAGGCCGAGCCAGCCGGGCAGGAGGTCGAGGTAGAACCAGCCGAGCAGGCCGAAGGCCAGCACCTGGAAGACGGAGTTCAGAGCGACGAGGACGGCGGCGGCCTCGCGGTCACCGCAGGCGAGGTCGTTCCAGATGATGACCATGGCGATGCAGCGGGCGAGCCCAACGATGATCAGCCCGGTCCGATACTCGTGCAGGTCCGGCAGGAAGATCCAAGCGAGGGCGAACATCAGCGCCGGGCCCACGATCCAGTTCAGCACCAGCGAGGAGATGAGCAGGCGACGATCGCGCGTGACGGTGTCGAGGCGGTCGTAGCGGACCTTGGCCAGGACCGGGTACATCATCACGAGCAGCCCGAGCGCGATCGGCAGCGACACCCCGGCCACGGTCACCTTGGCCAGCGAGTCGCCGAGCCCCGGACTGAGGCGTCCGAGGCCGAGGCCCGCGGCCATCGCGGCGAGGATCCACAAGGCGAGGTAGCGGTCGAGGAAGGAGAGCCGTGCTGGCACCGGCGCCCCTGCCACCGCAGGAGCGCTCACGCGGCCGGCTCGGGGACGACCAGTGCGGCGGGACGGGTGAGGATGCCCGCCAGCCTGTCGGTCATCTCGGGCAGCAGCCGGTAGTACACCCAGGTCCCGCGCCGTTCGGAGGCGATCAGCCCGGCCTCGCGCAGGAGCTTGAGGTGGTGGGAGATCGTTGGCTGGGACAGGTCGAACGCCGGAGTGAGGTCGCAGACGCAGACCTCGCCGCCCGCGCGGGAGGCGATCATCGACAGCAGCCGCAGCCGCACCGGATCACCAAGGGCCTTGAAGACCTTCGCCAGTACGGCCGCCTGGTCCTCGTCGAGTGGCGCCGACAGCAGTCCAGGGCGGCAGCCCTCCGCCGCGGTGTCCTGGTCGATCACCGGAAGCTCTTGTTTCGACATGCTTCTATGTTGACGTTTTTCGAATCAAGACGCAAGGTTGTATCGACAGATTTCAATATAGGTCGATCGGGGAGACAGTCATGTCCCGTATCCAGCTCGCCCTCAACGTCGCCGATCTCGAAGCCTCGGTGACCTTCTACACCCAACTGTTCGGCGTCGAACCCAACAAGCTCCGGCCCGGCTATGCGAACTTCGCCATCGTCGAGCCCCCTTTGAAGCTCGTCCTCATCGAGGGTGAGAAAGGCCAGGACACCCGCCTGGACCACCTCGGCGTCGAGGTCACCTCCACCGACCAGGTCACTGCCGCCGCCGACCGGCTGCAGGGCGCCGGGCTCGCCACCTTCGAGGAGAACGACACCTCCTGCTGCTACGCCGTCCAGGACAAGGTCTGGGTGACCGGCCCCGGCCGGGAGCCCTGGGAGGTCTATGTCGTCAAGGCGGACGCCGACCAGATGGGCAAGGCACCCGCACTTGACGGCGACAGCGCCCGCTGCACCAACGCCCCCCAGGAACCGGGCCTACCGGTTCCGGCCGCCGCGTCCCGCGCCTGCGGAAGCTGACCGAGGATGGTTGGCGCCGTGACCGGGGAGCCTGATCGCGCCCGGTCACGGGCAGCAGCGAGACCGGCGACCGTGGGGAGGAGGCGTCGAGAGCGGCGGTAGCGCTGCGGCCGCCGTTCGCCGACGGCGAGTTGCCGACCGGCCGTGCGCCACGGGAGGCCACGCCGGCACCCACCCGACTACCCCCGCGCACCCGACCCAGCTGTGACCGTTGTTCCTCACTTCGGGTCAGTGCCTGGGTGGACGCCCGCGGACATCATGCCTCCTGGGTGGTCTCGGCCACTCAGGAGGCATGGCTGTGATCGCCTGCCACCTGCTTGACCTCCGGGGGCGTCGATGTGCGCTGGCAGGCCTCTTTCTGCGCTGCCTCGACCTGGAACACCCGCAACGGCGCGTAGACCGAGACAGGAGCCCCGACGGAACGGGTACCCGCCGAGTTCGCTCGGCGCGTACCACGTGTTCGGGCGGCCGCGCGGCAACGCGATCGACCCGATGCCCTGTTTGGAGTCCGTAGCGCCCCGGGCGCTGGAGCATGAGGTCCAGGAGGCGTCCACCTGATGCTCAGCGGTTGAACAGTCTTCAAGCAAGCGCGGCTGGCTCGGAAGAGAGATTCGGGACAGCCAAGCATCAATCTTTGGCATTGCCGCAGGTGGCCCTTCTGACAGGACTCCAGTCGTTTATTTCCTTCGGCCCTCGTCGCGGGACGCGGAGGCACCAATCCGGCGCGGTCGACTTGGTCAGGCTATGCGGTGGTTGGCCGTGGTGACAGACTGACGACGCACCAGGAGCGACGGCAATCGCCCTGTTGAGCCATGTAGTTGGAGTCCTTAGCCCCATGAGAGGCATTGCCATATGTACGAGGAGAGGCCCGTTGTGGTTGCCCGATGCGCGGATCCCAGTGGCATCTGGCCGTTCGCCGGTATGCCCACCTACGTCCCGATCACCGTGTTGACCACGATCGTCGTCGCCGTCGCGGGATTTGGTGTGCCGCTGACTCCCGGGAGTTTCGTAGCCGTGGTCGCGGCAGTGATTCCCATCGCCCAACGCGTCACAACCACTGGTGCCGCGCACTACAGCCGCTGATCCCCGCCATGGGGCGCCGAGAGGCTCCTGTGCGCACCCAGAGCAGGCCTGTCCGCGAACTGGCGCTGTGGCTTCGTTCCCAGCGCAAGCGCTCTGGGATGACCTACGCACAGCTTGCCGCACACACTGGATACAGCACATCCTCGCTCTCCCGCGCGGCGAGTGGAGAAAGACTGCCCAGCTCAACCGTCGTGGAGGCGTTCGCTCAAGGCTGCGGCGGCGACCCCCGAAAGGCGGCGGCCTTATGGCGCAGAGCTCGGTACACCACATACAGGAAGGCGGATGACGAAGGGACAGTGGCGATGTTGCCCGACTACATCCGTAGCTTCGCCCAGTTGCGTGCCGCGGTACTGGAGCTGTACCGGAGAGCTGGCAGCCCGTCACTTCGCCAACTGGAGGCGACAGCCGTCGGCCGATTCGGGGGTCTGCCCCGCAGTAGTGTCAGCCGGTTGCTGAGAGGACAGTCAATTCCCAGCAGAGATCTGCTGATTGCCTTCGTTCGGGCATGCAGTGTGACTGATGGAGTCGAGACCGGTGTGTGGGAGAGCGCTTGGGAACGCGCCCATCAGACCGCTCAGTACGACCGGGCCCTTCGGCGCGGCGTAGGCAGCGGCGACCCGAGAGAGCAGCTTCGTTCGAACTTGCGGACTGCCGAGCAGCGGTTGAAACAGCTGACGAGGGCCCGTGCAGTCCATGTGAAGCAGCGCGCTGAGTACTTGGCCAAGTACCGCGCGTTCGCGGACAGTCGACCTGGTCCGCATCGCGAGGACAGGAACATTCTCGACGCGTGGTTCGAGAATGACGCGAGTGTTTCCCGAAGGCGGGAGCTGCTTCAGCACCTGGCTGCCACCGACTCGGCGACCAGCACGGTTCAGCGGGAGATCGACGAGGTCGCGCAACGTATCGCGGTACTGCGTGAGCGGCTGACCGCGCAGGGCGCTGTCGATGTGGCGGAGTGATGCTCATTCCGATCGACGGGTGACCCGACCACGACGATGAGAGCGGAGGGAGCGAGCTTCCCATTGGCCCCTAGGCCGTGTCTTGGAGTGATCCCTTTTGGTGGATAGTGCGACCGGCGGGCCGCAACCGAACCACAGCCCCTCCTGTCGCTGACGGCCTCAGTTCGGAGTTCGCAAGGCGGGCTCCGATGCGGATTCGGGTATTGGGTTGGGGCCGTGCTCTAGTACAAACACTCGAAGGGGTGGAGGGGCTGACCATCTTTGACGTACTTTCCGATCCCTGGCATGCACCGTGCAAGTGCTGATGTCGCCGACAGTCTCAACAGGAGGTGGTTCCGTCCTGAGTGGTCCCTCAAGGGGGTAGGGGTGAAAGCCTCATATCCACCCAGACTCACTGTCAGAATCCGCTCAGAAATGACAAGTTGGACGAACCCGGAATACAACTACGCTCAGTTCTTGGCACTTTGCGGCCGTAATTTATTCAAAGACCTTACAGAAGGGGGCTATGGCGAGCCGTAGCCCAGCGTCTGACCCGGTACTCTCATCCCACACGTCTTCCATCCGGCGCTTGATCCGGTGGGTTCCCGCGGGCCAGCCGGCCCGAGCACCCAACAGGAAGGGAGACGGACGATTCGGATGGCCGACTCGGAGAGGTCTCAGGACCCGGACGATGAACTTCCGGAACCGTGGAATCAGGATGATAACCCTGAGGAGGCGGCCCGGGAGGAATCGACCGCGGACCAGCGGGATCACGACGAGCCGGATCGCGGCATCGCTTCGAGGCAGTTCTGGAACCGGTTGGTGATCGAGATCATGTCGAATCTCGTCACCGATCTGCTCCTGGAACTGATCAAGAGCAGCGGCGGATGAGTTAGCTCCTCACCCGCCGCCTGGTGCCGAAACCGGCGGGGACCCGCGTTCTAGATTCCACTCCTGGACGCGGGTCCATCTCCATTTCGGCGCTCTTCTGATACACCCCCGCATGTGGGGGACTTCGCATTGCCTGCATCTCGCTGACGGAACGACACTGCCTGCCGTACGCGTGCAGCAGAACACATTTTGACCCTAAACGATACCTCGGGTGCTTGTTGACCAGCAGTGATGCCAACTTTCACCCGTCTGCGTGGATAGCCATGCGTCAGATTGCCCCTAAACGGTACCGTGGGCAACCAGTCACCTGCTGGGGGGAGCCTGAAATGGCGCGAGGTACTGCAAAGTTCGAACCAGGGATTCTGCGCATGCTGCGTACCAGCAGAGAGGTGGAGGGCCGGCTGCTCAGTGCCGCTGACTTGGCCCGCCTGCTGGGTACCTCCAAGGCCCGGGTGCTGGCCTATGAATCTGGCACATCGGTACCCGAGCCCGGACGCATCCTCATGATGGCCCAACTCTTCGGTGTCCCTCCCCGTGAACTCCACCAGCCCACCCGCGGACAGAACCAGCTCAGCGATCTGCGCAGCTACGCCGGCTTCACCGCCGCCGAGCTCGCCCGGCACGTCGGTATCAGCCGAACGACCTACCGCAACATCGAGAACCAAGCCCTACTGCCAGCCCGTGATGACGGAACGCTGCCGCTACGGCTGGCCGAGGCCCTCGGTATCCCCCTAGCGATGGTGCACCGGGCGCTCGACAACCACCCCATGGCGGCCAGGCGACGCAAGAGCATCGCACGCCACCTGGACGGGATCTTCCGTCGCGCCCATCTCCGGTTCCGGCCGGCAGTGGTCGATCCTGACGATCCCGCCCTCCTGGAAATCACGAAGCTGCTGCGACGACCTGCGGGCGTTGTGTGTCGACTCGTCAACCACGAGCTCGGGATCTACCGATCCCTACTCCAGAGGCGAGACGTTTTCGGTGTCAACGCCGCCTACGCTCAGAACAAACGTAGTTCGGACGAAGCCGCCAGAGCGGCGGCGCACCTGGAGAACACGATCGAGTTCCGGCATTCCGCAGCTGCTGGGAGGCTTGTGCGCTTCCTCGCCGAGGCAATGACCGCCCAGCAGTGGCGAACCATGGTCACTCTGCTGACGCACAACTCTGTTTGGGTGCCCTTCGACGAAGAGGCGCACGTCATCTGGGGTGGCCTGACGGCACGGGATTTCGTCTTCATGGAGCGGTCGACGCCGGAGGCGGTCAAGATGTCACTCACGAGGATCGGGTGGCAGAGCTGCCGCGACCAGGCCGCTCAGTACGCCTGCCTGTACCCCCGGATCGGGGGCGCCCGCATCGCTCTGAACCGCCCGCCAACCGGTACGCACCCCGCCTCACGGAACCAGGTCCCGGGCGACGGCCGCTGAGTAGACGCACCTGCGCGTGTGTCCGACCGTGCCGCCGGCACGCACCACCACCAGTCCTGGCAGGTGGGCTTGAGGACCGGGCGGAGAGACAAGTGTGCGCGGGCCGGCACTGGGGCGGTCTGATCAGCAGCGAGTCGGACACCGAGGACCAGGTCCTCCGCGCGGGCCGGGACCGTTCTGGGGAACTCCCCAGCCTGGTGCGGTGTGTCAGCGGCGCCGTTGGTGAGGAACCGGCTGGATCATCAGCAAGCGGACGGTTCCAGGTGTAGCCGGCCAGGAGCCTTTTCGGACCGGCTTGTCACACCTTTGGGGCTATCGGGTCTGTATCCAGTTCAGGATCAGCGTGACAATTGCGGAGCCGGTCGCTCCGGCAGCACCGAGAACCACGTGGGTCGCGAGACGATGCCACGGCGATGGTGTCGGGTGCTCGCGGGGCGTGTCACTGGTGTCGGTCATGCCTGGTTCTCCTGATCTCGTCGGGGGTTGGAAGGGGCCGTTCACCCGACGGCGTTCATTGATGGTGCCCATGATCGGTGCAGGAGGGGGTGGTGTGGGGTGCTGAGGTGTTGCCCCTCCAGGTGGCATCGGGCCCGGGTGTTGCCAACTGGAGCGACAACAGCCAAGTGGGTGCCGAAGCGGGCGGCGCGGCGGATACTGAGTCATGCCCCAGAGCACTTCCAAGACGAGCGCCACGCAGGCCAGCGGCCGTGGCAAGGCAGCCCAGTTGGCGCCCTTGAAGAGCGGCCTGCCCGCCGAGAAGCAAGCACTTGCCGAGGACTTGAGGGCGCTTTTCGGGGCTTTGGAAGTGAGTGTTCGGCGCTATGGTGTGCGTCGCCATCTCGACGCGAGTTGCGTGACACGCTATCTCAGCGGGGACAGGGTCCCCCCGTGGAACTTCGTGGCGGCTCTGATCGGCGACGTGGGTGAGGCATCCGCCCCACTCACGGCGCAGGCAGAGGCCGCGTTGAAGGAAACACACCGGGCGGCACTCGCCTCGAATCGGCGTAGCAGCGAGGTCCAGAAGCTCCAGGACCAGCTTGAGGCCGTGGACGAGGAGGCTCGTCGGATACAGACTCGACAGCGTGCGCTGGAGGAGGCGCTACTCAATCGGGAGGGCCGGTTGGCCGAAACCGTCGGTCGATGCAGGCGTCTGGAGATGCAGCTGGATTCGCAGCAGTCAGCGCACCGGGCCGAGGTGGCCCTGTGGGAGGGCGAGTACGAGCAGTTGCACGCCGAATGTCGGGACCTGCGGGTGGAGATGCTGTTCCTGCAGGAGGAGCTCGCGGTCACACGAGCCGAGTTGATCGGAGCGGAAGAACAGTGCCGGCGACTCGAAGCAGATCTCGATGCCAGGACCCAGTTGGAGGAGGGTTCGGGCAGCGTCTCCTCGCTGATGGCCGCGTTGGAAGCCGCAGACCGTACGGCGTCGGTGCAGGAGCTGGTCGCGGTCATCGAGGACCTGGAGTCCCGTACCCACCAGGCGATGGCCCGAGAACTCGTCTCATCGGTGAGCCGCTCGCGCCGGGTAGAGGAGGTCGCCGCGCTCTTGGCGGGACTGCAGCAGGCCGGGCTCCACGCGCATACCGAGGCAGCCTTGCCCGCGCTGCTGATGACGCGACCAGTGGCGGAGTCAGCCGCCCTGGCGGTGGAACTGCAGCGCGCGGGGCTTGAGGACTGTGTGGCGACGCTGCTGCGTGCGTCAGTCGAGTTGCACACCCCCCGGGACATGGCTGGTTTCGCTCTCGTACTACACAGGGAGCATCTGGGCGAGCTCGCGGAAAGCCTCCTTGCTGCTGCCTACGCGGTCCGCGCGGTGACGGATGTCGTCGCCCTGGCGGTGGATACCCTTGACACCCGGGTTGAGGAGGCGTCTGTGGCGGCTCTGGCACGGGCCGTCGGACACCGGAGCGTACCGAGACTGGTGGAACTGCACATCGCCTTACGCAACGCTGGTCAGCGCGTGCACGCTGACGCTCTCAACCTGGCGATAGCAGGCCAGCGCGATGCCAGGGACGTGGTGGAGGCCATCAGGTTGTTCACGGCCAGGGGGAGAACCGACGCCGCCGAGCAGGTTCTCGATGCCACCCAGAGCCGAGCCATGACACATGTGCTGGGTCTGGTGCAGTCCCTGGAGCGGACCGGTTGGCACGAGGCGGCCACGGCAGTCGTGGACCAGGCGCTTCAGCGTCGGTCTGTCACCGACATCGCCGCGATGATCGCCGACTTCTACACCACGGACCACCACTATCAGGCCACTCAGACCCTGATATCCGCGATGAGCACCCCGTGTATCCCGGTCGCACCCCTCTTCCATGAACTCGGGAAGATACATCCGGGTGCCGAAGCCGTGGTGACGATGGCGGCGGCGACAGGGAGTTCCACGCAGGTCGCCCAGCTTCTGACCTGCCTCCATGTGAACGGGCTGCCGCTCCTGGTGGAGGTAGTGGTCCAACACACTCTCTGCGCCCGCCCCACCGGGCACGCGGGTAGCTTTCTCCATCAATTGAGCAAGCTGGGCGCGGCCTACACACGCGAGGCCTTCCTCTACGACCGTGCGTGTGCTGCGGTCGGCGCGGACATGGCGCCCTGGCTGCTCGCCCTTGACGCGGCGTGTCTGCCGCAGGGGGTGGACGCTGTCGTGCGAGGCTGCCTCTCCGACAAGAACCCCGGGGACCTTGTACTGCTGGTCAAGCAACTACGAGCTCTTGATCATCCGATCACGCCACGTGCCCCGGACGTCATCGCCTGCATCATCGCCAGAGTGGTGGAAACCTGGTCGGTCGAGGACCAGGCGACCTGGGTGATCGCACTGTCGGAAGCCGACCTGAAGGACGACGCAAACAAGCTCGTCCAACAGGCGGCCGGTCAGGCGAAGTTCCGAAGCACGTTGAGGAGCGCACAGACCAAGCACACCCAGAAGGTGTTCTCCCGTGCCTTCTGGCGTGATGACTCGCGCGCCAAGCGAAGTCGCTAGCACGTTGCCCGCGACTTTCCTGCGACTTCGACGAGGGGCGGGGCAGGCCCGGATCGACCGTACGGGATGCCCGCGCGGCACTGAACGCCATGTACATCACGCGTCTAGCCGGCCAACCGCCGCTCAGTGGCGGCCAGGTACTCCCGCAGCGTCTGGCGGGACTGGACGAGCGTGTCGATCTGCTCGTCAACGCCCGCGATGCGCGCCCGTAGCAGGTCCAGGGTCTCTGGGCAGGGCTTCAGATCGGGGGCCGCGCCGGTGACGCACGGCTGGAGGTACCGGATCTCCTGGGTCGACAGCCCGGCGTCGAGCAGCCTTCTGATCTGGGTCACGGTCAGCTCGGCGTCGTCAGCGTACTCGCGGTAGCCGTTGTCGTCGCGGTCGGGCACCAGCAGGCCCTGTGCCTCGTAGTACCGCAGTTGGTGCGTGTTCACCCCGGTCCGCCGACTCAACTCCCCGATCAGCACGCGAAATCCCCCTTGACCTTCATACCGGTGTGAACGTTGACGATTGTGCCACCGATCAGAGAAGGAACACATGATGCACACTGGCACACCCGTCACGGTTCTGGGCCTCGGGCTGATGGGCCGCGCCCTCGCCGGGGCGTTCTTGAGCGCTGGACACCCGACGACCGTGTGGAACCGCACGATGGCCAAGGCCGACGCCCTCGTGGCTCGGGGCGCGCTGCTCGCCGAGTCCCCGGCGGCCGCGATCGCGGCCTCCCCGCTGGTGGTGGTCTGTGTGTCGGACTACGACGCAGCGGCGGACGTTCTGCAAGGACCGCTCGACGGCCGGGTCGTGGTGAACCTGACCTCGGGCACGCCCTCGCGCGCCAGGACGCTCGCCGAGGAGGTGGCGCGCAGCGGCGGCGGCTACCTCGACGGCGGGATCCTGGCCGTCCCGGAGGCCGTCGGCACAAGCGGTGCCGTGCTCGCCTACAGTGGGCCGCGACCGCTGTACGACGCCCACGAGTCCACGCTGGGCAGCCTCGGTACGGGCCTTCACCTCGGCGATGAACCCGGACTGTCGGCCACCCACGAGATGGCGACGCTCGTTCTTATGTGGGGCATGCTCGACGGTTTCCTCAACGGTGCCGCGATCCTCGGCACGGCCGGGGTATCCGCCACGGCGTACCTCCCCATCGCACAGACGGCGATCGACACGGTGGCCGGCTGGCTGCCCGGGTACGCGCGGCAGGTCGACAGCGGCAGCTACCCGGCCGACGACGGCACCATCGACACCCACCTGGCGGCGATGGCGCATGTGGTCGAGGAGAGCGAGTCGCTCGGCGTCAACGCCGAGCTGCCGAGGCTCCTCAGGGCCCTGGCCGAGCGGGCGGCGACCGCCGGTCACGGCGCCAGCGGATTCGTGGCACTGGTGGAGCAGTTCCGCGAGCCATGACGTGCCCGCGACGGCCGGATCACCCGCGCGGCAGCCGCAGGGGCCTGAGGCCGTGCGGCTCGGCCAGCGCGATCACTTCGGCGTCGGTGCGGCCGAGCAGGCGGATCCGACGGACTTCGGCTCGCTGCGGAGTGGGTCCTTCGCTTGACGAGCTGAGACCCACTCAGCGGCACCCGTAGGTGCCCGCGGCCCTCAGGGCCATGGATCGCCTGCGAGGCCGGAGCCCCGTGCCGGCAGGATCGCTCGATGGGCATTGGCGCAGGAGCGGATACATCAGCTCGGCCTGGACCTGGCCCAGAAGGCAGGCAAGCTCTCCGGCGGTCAGCGCGCCCAGGTGGCCCTGACCCTCGCAGTGGCCAAACGGCCCGAACTGCTGATCCTCGACGAGCCGGTCGCCGCTGGCCCCGCAGGCCCGACGCGAGTTCCTGCAGAGCCTGATGGAGTTCGCGGCCGAGCACGGTGTCACGGTCGTGCTCTCCTCGCACCTGGTGTCCGACCCGGAACGGGTCTGCGATCACCTGATCTCGCTGGTCGCCTCCCGCGTCCAGGTCGCCGGCGACGTCGACGAGCTCCTCGCCACCCACTTCCGGCTCACCACCGCCCGTCGCGACGCCGCCAGCCTGCCGCAGGGCATGCGGGTCATCCAGGCCACCGACACCGAGCGTCAGAGCACGTTCATCGTGCGCGCCGACCAGGCGGTCCACGACGTCTCCTGGGTCCTGGAGCCGCTCAACCTGGAGGACATGGTCCTCGCGCGGTCCAGATCCTGGTGCCCTTCGCGATCCGCCCGCACTACATGGCGCCGGACAGCGCCGATGTCGCACTCAGTTCCCTTGCCGTGAGGCAGCCCGGCGCCGGCGGCGGGTCCGGCGCCCCGAAAGACGGCTGGACCGGGATTCAGATCCAGCTGTCGGGTTCCGGTGACAACGCCCATCTGACGGTGGGGGTGTCCAGGCCGGGCGACTGGGTCGTGTCCGAGCCCGGTCCGGCGGTCGACTCGGCTGGCAAGGAGGTCCGCGGTAGTGAAGGCTGCGCTGCCCCCAGGATCGACCCCATGGAGTGCTTCGCCACCTCCGACCTCCATGTGAAGGTGAAGTACCAGCCCGCCGACCAGTACTGGGCCTTCCAGCGGATCGAGACGGTGAGCTTCCTCGCACTCGCCGGGCTGCTGGCCGGTTTCTGCTCCTGGTGGCTGCGCCGCCTGGCCTGACCGGCCGGACTACCCGGCCTGACGACAGCGGGCGGCCGAAGCCAACGCAACTGGCTTCGGCCGCCCCCTTGACTCTACGCCAGCTCGCGCGCTCTCGACCGGCCGCACCGGACTGTGCTGTTGGCGCCGATCACCAGGTAGTCGGCTCTCCCATCAGCGTTGACATCGGCGTCGCGGTCATAGGAGATCCCGCCCGGTGTGGGTGGGACGCTCACATTCTCGGTGATCCAGCTGTCGGTGGCCGCTCTGGCCAGTCCACCGTAGAAGACGGTGGCCGTCTTCGCGTAGCCGCTGTCGGTGAGGTGGAGTCCGTCCACGAGGTCTCCGTTGTCGAGAGTGCCGAAGCGCACCAGGCCGACTCTGCGGCTCTCGGCCCGGCGGTCCTCCACCAGCCGGGGTGGCGCGTTGCCGAAGGTGTTGACGCTGGTGCACTCCCACCCTGCTGTTGGGTACCAGGTGGGCACCAGCACGGTGACGTCTGGTGCGGCGGTCAGGATCTTGCTGGGCACCGGGTCCTGCGGGTGCTCCGCCGGAGTTGGAAGAGGGGGAGCGGGTTCGCGGTGCCAAGGGGGCTGAACGTCTTCGCCGCGGCGCGGAAACGGTTGGTGGAGGCTGGTTTTCGACGGCTGGTGCATCCTCACCGGGGTCACCAACCGCCCCTCACGGTCGGTTGGTGACAACGAGCCTGCCCTGGTGAACGTCAGCGGGACCGCCGCAGCCGGAGTCAGGCCGCGTACACGAGGACCAGACAGCGCGCATCTGGTCGCGGTTCGCAGGGTGAGCAGGTGTTCGCGGACGGCTGAGTATCCGCCCTCATACCGAGTTGGCCTCTCACCATGAGGATCGGGGGATGCATCCTCAGACCTACGCGACCCTGTATGGCCCAGCCCGGCCGGTCCCGGAGCCTCGCCGCAACGGCGTTGTGATCCTGACCGGTGTGGTGTGGTCGACCACGATCGTTCGCTGGCCTGGCTGGCATTCCTGGTAGCCATGGTGACGGTCTGGGGTATGGCGGCCGGGGCGCCCATGGGTGGCCTGCCGTTGCGGTGTGCGCTGTGCCTTGGCGGTGCGGTGGCCGCGTTGGTCGGGGTGGCGTTGCTGCCCGGTGTACGGCGAATGAGGACGCTGAGCCGCATGCTGCTGCTGGGGACCCTGGCCTTCCCAGCTCCCCTCGCCTTGGCGATCGCAGCGTGGATCCAGGTCAACTGACCGTTCCTCCACCGCGCTACGGCAGTCGCGGTCCCCGTTGGACGGCAAGGTAGCGGGCTCGGCGTCACGAGGTGGGGGTCGGGGTGACGGATCGCAGGAGGGCGGGAGTCGCTCTGGGCGCCGGAGAGTAGCCTCGGGCGGGTGCTGACCACGGTCATACCGGACTTCACCTGCCGGACGGCCAGCCCGGCAGGTGAAGGCCTCAGATCAGCGGACCAGTCGATCCGTGAAGGCGTTGCCGAACACCCGGTGGGGATCGAGCCGGTCGAGGATGGAGACGGCTTCGGCCCACTGCCCGGCGCCGAACGAAGCGGGTACCGCCGACTCGATGATCTGCTGGTCGGCCCAGGCCGCCGTGTCCGTATAGCCCCAGCCCTTGGACCACTCGACGCGCGCGAGGGCGTATGTGCCGTCGAAGGTGCTCATGAGGAAGCGTTCCAGTTCCCGGTAGAACTCGTGGGCTCCGGGCGAGGTCGGCTGGGTCAGCACGTCCACCCACACCACGCAGTCGTAATCCGGGTGGTCGGGGTGTGGCCGGGCGACGGACAGCAGCGGCGGGCGGGCGCCCGGTGCCGCGGAGTCGCCGGGTTGGTCGAGGCCACTGACCCTGATCTCCACCTGCCCGTTGATCGGGAATCTGCCCGCCTCGGCCCAGTCCGCGAGCTGCTGCCGGTAGTAGCCGGCGAACTCGGAGACAACGCGCTGGACATCGGCGCGCCGGGTGAGGATCCCGTATCCGTTGGCCGTCTCACGGAGTGTTGTGGGGCGCAAGTAGAACTGGAGGGTGTGCGAGGGACCCCACAGGTCCTTCGCGAGGGTCGCGGTCAGTCCGGTCGCCGCCACCGTGTACTGCGCTGCGCCGAGCGCCGGCGCGAGGAACCAGGAGCCTCCGATGAGAAGTCCGGCCAGCCGGGCGACCGGGGTGGGGATGAGGTCGCTGAAGGGATAGTTGTACGGGGCGTACACCCGCCTGGAGGTGAGTGGTCGCCGCGGGCTGAGGCTCCACACCTTGAGCCAGGGCCGGTCGGTGAAGGCGAACCAGATCGCCTCCACCCGTCCCGACTCGGCCATGAAATCCGCGAAGGTGTTTCCCCGGGCGGCCAGTGCGCTGCCGGGTGCGGCGAACAACTCGTCGGCGGTGAGGTCGACGCGGCTTTGGCAGCGCAGCGGGATGTCCTCGCCGGCCTGGATCTCGGCCTCCACGATGAGCCCGCGCCCGAGGTGGGTGGCCAGCGCCTCGCACTCCTCGTCGGTTCCCCGGCGGAAGGTCTTCACGACATAGGCGTCCTGCCCCGCGTCCCAGACAACCGCGGTGAGGGACAGGACGAGATTGCTGAGGCTTCCGTAGGTGTGGCCGGGGCGGGCGGACTCGCCGTCCGCGGGGACGCTGGTGCCGTGCGCGTCGATGGCCAGCGTGCCGCCCAGGGTCAGCTCCCCCGGGGCAGGAGTGTTGGTGACGCCCAGTCCGTGGCCGGCGAGGAAGGCCATCAGCGTTTCGAGGGTCACCCCCGCCTGCGCACGTACCGCGCCGGGGGCGCCGGCGGGCGGGGTGGTGAGTGCCATGGCCGTCAGATGCTTGGTGGTGTCGAGCAGGAGGACTTTTGCGTCGTGCCCGGTGGAGGGGGTGATGGTCAGGGGCGACCAGTTGTGCGACTTGCCCCGGGCGCGGAGCCGCCAGCCGTTGGCACGGGCCCAGTTGGCGAGGTCGGCCAGATCCTGCCCGGTGCGGGGCGCGCAGGCCCACAGACCGCTGTGGGTGATCTCGCCGGCCCAGTTCACGTAGGGGGAGAGGTAGGGCACGAGCCCGGCGGGAAGGCCGGGTGCGGCGCTCGGAACGATGCCGGGCGCCGCGGCGGCCGGGGAAGCCCCGGCTATCGCGGCGCCGAGCGGGATTCCTAACGCTCCGGCGGCCGCTGCGGCGCGGAGCACACCGCGCCGGGAGAGGCCGGAGGGGTCAGGAGAAGCGGCGGAGGCGGCAGGACGTGCGGAGGACTCCGATTGATCAGACATGGTTTGAATGTAGGCGATCAGGACGTCATTGAGGGTTCGTACACCAACTGCTGAAATCCGGCTGTGTGGGCGAGGGGCCGGGCCGTCCGTAGACCGAGCGGGGTCAGGATCCGCGGTTGTCGCCTCCGCGGCAACAGGCTTCGGATCCCGGCTGGCTCAAGGATCCGGGGCGCCCGCACCTGAGCCGCGTCGGTCGGTTCAACACAACTCGTCGGTTCAGACGGAACTCGTTGCCCATCGCGGTGTGCGCTCTTGGTCCGGTACGCCGACCCGTGCCCGGAAGGCGTCCCAAGCAACCAGTGGGCTGGCACCTCGGGCAGTTCTACACCGGGGGACCGGGGTGGACACAGCCCAGCGTCGCGCCAGAAGAAGGCCAACGGTCCGCACGGTGAGTCGACCACACGGCCTCAGACCAAGTCGAAACCGCCGGCTCTGGCCCCCCGACCCTGGGTCCAATCCAGCTGCCCCGGACCTCGGAAACCCACAGGTCCAGCGAGATCGCCTCTCCGGCCTCGCGGCTGAGCCGACTGCGGTGCATCTCCCACTCAGTTCACTGAGCGCCGAGAACCTCTGCGGTGAAGCCCGCACGGGTCGCGAGCGCCACCAACTCCTCGGCCCGTGAACCGCGTAGACACACCACCGGGTAGCAGTCCGAGTCGATGTCGAGGACGGCGAGAGCGGCACCGATCTCGCGGTAGTGCCGGCCGCAGGCCTGGAGGAAATCCGCCGTCGGCAGGAGCATCTCATCGGCCTCGACCAGCACCCAGGGGTCCACGGAGGGACGGGACACAAGCCCTCCCAGTCGGGCCCGGATCTCCTGTGGATCCTCCTTCCAGTCGAACTCCGCGAGCAGTCGGTGCTCGTCGAGCGCGTCGACCAGCGCTATCCAGGCCAGGGCCGGGACGGGCCCGTCAATGCCCCGGTCCGCCAGCCGAGCCGCGTACGCGCGGACATATCCGGTGGGGTCGTCGTGCGCATGTAGCGCCTGCTCGGCGACGGCTGGAGCGGCGGGCGCCAGCAGCGCCGCGACGGTTGCCAACGAAGTGCGGCTGGTTTCGGTTCCGGGCATGGTGTGCACTCCTTCAGCAGCCGTGCGGCCGCGGACGGTCTGAGGCAGACGCGCTGTTCGGCATCGATGGACACCATGACACGGAGGTCTGACATTGATGCTGGTACTCAGGTTCCGGCGGCCGCCTCGAACCAGGCCGCCAAGGCGATGGACCGCTCTGTTCGCCCGCCGATAGGGAGGGAATCGGGTGCTGGACTGTCCGGTCGTGTCTGTTCTGGGATGGGGACAATGGCCTATGAGCCCCTTTTCCCGCGGGGGTTGATGTCCCGTACTGTGGCGATCGGCCATGCACATGAGATGAGTTACGCGGGGGAGTGGCTGGTGGCGGGGCGTCGTGAGGTTCCGGTGGATCCACAGGCGGGGCCGGTGCAGGAGTTCGCCCATGCGTTGCGGAAGTTGCGGACGGAGGCAGGTCAGCCGACCTATCGGGAGTTGTCGCGCGAGGCGGGTTTCTCGGTGACCACGCTGTCGCTGGCGGCGTCCGGCCGGGAGTTGCCCAGCTTGAAGGTGGCGCTGGCCTATGTGCGGGCGTGCGGTGGTGATGTGGGGGAGTGGGAGGCCCGCTGGCGGGCGGCAGGGGCAGCCGTGCGGGACACCGCCGCGGCCGACCGGACGGAGCCGTCGCCCTACCGGGGACTGGCCCGGTACGAATCCAGCGACAGCGACCTGTTCTTCGGTCGAGACCAGATCACCGCGGATGTCCTTGACCTCATCGCTCGGCAACGTTTCGCGATGGTGTTCGGGCCATCCGGCAGCGGGAAGACTTCACTACTGCGGGCGGCGGTGATACCGGCACTCCGCGAACCGAGGACAACGGCATCGACTCCGGCACTTGCGGGGATTCGCATCCTCACTCCCGGGCCCTCTCCCGCGCGCACCCACCGTCATCTCCTCACCGATACCCGTACCAGCCAGGGTGGTGAACCCGACGGGGACGTGCTGGTGATCGTGGACCAGTTCGAGGAGGTCTTCACTCTCTGCCAGGACCCCGACGAGCGTGATGCTTTCGTCCGGATGCTGCTGGAGGCCCGTGACCCCGCCAGTCGGCTACGGGTGGTGTGTGCGGCCCGTGCCGACTTCTACCGTCACTGTGTCGAACACCCCGACCTCGCCGACGCGCTGCGTGACGCGCACCTTCCCGTGCCACCGATGACGCCGCCCGAACTTCGCGACGCCATCGTCAAACCCGCCGCCGCGGCCGGACTCATCGTGGAACGCGAGTTGACCGCCCGTCTCGCCGACACCGTCAACGGCCGCCCCGGTGCGCTGCCCCTGCTCTCCCACGCCCTGCTGGAAACCTGGCACCGCCGCAGCGGGCGCATCCTCACCACCACCGGCTACGAGGAGGCCGGGGGCCTTGACGGAGCGGTCGCCACCACCGCCGAAAACCTCTACACCCACCTCACCGCATCCCAGCAGAACACCCTCCGGCAGCTCCTGCTGCGTCTGGTCGCCCCCGGCCACGACGACAGCCCCGACACCCGTCGCCCCCTCACCCGCGGCGAATTCGACGCGTTCCGCACCAGCGGTGACAGCAACGGCCTGATCGAGGCCCTCGCCCAGGCCCGTCTCGTCACGCTCGACGACCAGAGCCTCGAACTCACCCATGAGGCCCTCCTCACCGCCTGGCCGCGACTGCGGGGCTGGATCGACGAGGCCCGCGAACGCCTGCGCATCCATCGCGCTCTCACCGAGGCCGCACACACCTGGCACACCCTGGAGCGCGACCCAGGCGCCCTCTACCGGGGCACCCGCCTCTCCCAGGCGGAGGAACACCTCGACGCGGATCAGCTCACTCCGCTCGAAGGCGCCTTCCTCACCGCCGGGACCGCCGCCCGTGGGCAGGAGCAGCAGGCGGCCGTCCGCGCCTCGCGTCGTCTGCGTCGGCTGCGGACCGTACTGTCGCTGATCGCGGTCCTTGCCCTGCTCGTCGGCGGAATCGCCTGGCAGCAGGACCGGTCCCGAAACCGGGAAGAAGTCCGGGACGAGGCCCGCCGGATCGCCGCACTCACCGAGAACATTCGCCGAAGCGATCCCAAGACGGCGATGCGGCTCGGTCTCGCAGCCCATCGGATCGCGGACCTGCCCGAAACCCGCGCGGCCCTGATGTCCGCCGCCACGCAGAAGGAGGACGACGTCTTCATCGCGCCTGACCCGGGAGCGGCGGACCCTCACGTTCGGTTCCTCCTCACGGCCGACGGCCGATCCCTGCTCAGGCTCGGCACCCGGGAGGTTGTCCGTTGGGATGTCGCCACCCACCGCCGCACCGGTACGTTCCCGGGCCTGGGCGCCCATGCCCAACGCGTCCAGGGGATGAGCCCCGATGGGCATCTGCTCGCCGTGGGAATCGAGGACACAGTGCTGTGGGACATCCGGACGGGCCGGGTGGGGGACTGGAAGGCACCCGGAAGGATGGCGGAGTTCGGCTCCAGCGGCCGGACCATTGTCGTCAGCTCCGTCTCCAAAACACCCCCCTTCAAGGAAACCGTGCAGCTGAGGGAGGTGGAGACCGGGAGGGTGCTCTGGCAGCTGGTATCACCTGGGGCCACTCTGCCGACGGGGGGAATGACCGCGGTCAGTGCCGACGACCGTCTGGTAGCCGTCTGTGAGGCGGGTCGGCAGGTCCGATTGTGGGAGGTGGCCACCCGTCGCCCGGTGGACGCGCCCTGGGCGCCCCAGGCCAGTGGGCCCAGGGACGTCAAGGACCCCGTGCGGACCTGCCACCTCTCACTCCGCTTCACCAAGGGCAGCCAACGCCTTGCTCAGGAGGGCCTTGCGGGTGTGCGGGTGTGGGACATCGCCTCGGGAAGGCAACTGACCAACACCATCAACACCGCTGATCGCAGGATCGCCCACAGCTCTGATGGCGACTATCTGGGGACACAGGGCAAGGGCTCGATCCAGCTGCTGCGCATATCCAAGGACGAGGGACCCCCCGCCTTCCAGTACGCCGTGCTCGACGACCGTCCGGAGCAGTTGGTCGTCGACATCGAGCAGCGGCAGATTCGCTATCTGATGGGGAGGACGGTTCGCTCCCTCAGTATCGAAGGAGCGGTGACATCCGACTGGTCCGACACGAGAATCGTGGCCGCCCCCGGCCCGGGCAACCGCACCCTGGCCTCGGTGCGGGTCGCCACGAGCGCGGGCAGGCTGCGATTCAAGCTCAGCGGCGAAGGCGGCCCGGTGACCGAGTTCTCGCACGCCTGCACCCCACCCTCCGCATCACCGACCCAAGAATGCCCGGTGGTCATGGCGTTCAGCCAGGACGGGCGTGCCGCTGCCTTCGGCTCGCAGACCCAGGCAGGGCAGGGCACTCTCCTGGAGACCCTGGTGGTCGTCGATGTCCGCACCGGTCGGACCACGGCCGTCATCCGCAGGACTGTGCAAGCCTACGGTTTCCAACACCACCTGGTAGACATCGCCTTCGCACCGGACGGCAAGTCCCTGTTCGTTTCCCGGTCGGATTCCCTGCCGGCGGACCACTGGGATCTTCGTACCCGCACTCTGATCCGCACGGTCCCGGGGTTGTGGGGCGCTTTGGCCTCCCGGCCCGGGGACGGTGTGGTGTTGTCAGCGAGCGGAAATCTGCTGGAGGTGAAATCGGGTCGGATGACCTCCACGCCCTTGGTCTACGAACGCGTGGATGCCCTCTCCTACAGTCCCGACGGCAAGTTCCTCGCGACGGTTGACAGATTCGGCCGGGTCGCCCTGTGGGACCCGGTCAAGCAACGGCGGTTGTCCGAATTCCCGGCGGACCCCGCCGAACCGTCCGACGCCGCTGAGGTACTGGCCTTCTCACCGGACAACCGCACCCTGGCCGCCGGTTCCGAGGGTTCGGTGCGGCTGTGGGACGTGCCGTCCCTCCGAAGGCTCGGTATGTCCCTGCCCACCGGGGGCAGCACCGTCTCGGCGCTTTCCTTCAGCTCCGACTCGCGCGCCCTACACGCCACCTACGGGAGGATGCCACCACAGAACTACCGGCTTGACCCGGCCAGCCTGATCGCCCGCGTATGCGCTCGGGTCGCCACCGGCCTGTCCGAAACCGACTGGAAAGCCAATGTCAGAACGGCTTCCTACCGCTCTACCTGCGCAAAGCCCCGCCGTTAGGCGGATGCTCCCGGGGTGGAGGCATGACCCCGAGCGGGGGTTGTCCTTTCCATGGTGGGCCACTCCGCCGTGGTCGACTGGGGCACCGTCATGCAACGGCTTCGACGAACACACCTGTGCGGGATCTCGGGGACTCCCCCGGGTAGCAAGCGGCTAGGCGCGGCCGACGTCGAGTTCGTCGCCCGCCTATCGCCGGTAGCGCTGGACCTCATCGCCTGTTTGTCGCCGGTAGCGATGGACAGGGCAGGGTGCCTGCGTCGGCGCACACACCGCCGCCGGCGCACTCACCGTGACCCCACCATGGTGAAGCCTCCCACCGAGCGGACCACTGCCCCGTCTCGCCCCTTGCGTACACAACGTCACCTCTGCCCTCGAACGCCGGCCAGAGGGCGATCACAGCACCCTTCCGCAACATCCCGCTCGACCGGTGCGCGGTGGCGCGATCGTTCAAGACATCGCAGCCCCGCGGACGTAGCGTGTTCACCAGGTGGTCGAGGAAGGGGTGTCCATGGACGAGTACGCGAGCGCCCGGCTGGTCGGGCTGGTTCAGGGGGCACTGGCCGCCGAGGGCATACACACCGTCGCCCCCACGGGGGACGGCGCGCTGCTGCCGTTCGATGCGAAGCGTCGCTTCCTGACCGGTGTGGCCCGGGAGTACGGTCTGCTGCCGTTGCTCCGGGTCGGATCGCTGCTCTCGGCGCACACCTCCGATCCCGCCGTCTCCGCACTCCTGAGCGCGGTCGACCCCCACGATCTGTTCCACCGGTGGCAGAGACTGGAGCGGTTCACCCACTCCCGCCATCGTGTGGAGATCGTGGAGCAGGGTCCCGGGCGGTTGGTCGCCGAGCACGTGGGGCCGCGTTCCGCACCGCCCGAGCCCGCTGAGGACGCGCTGGTACTGGGCGTGCTCACCGCACTGCTGTCCCTGACGGGTGCGGGAGACGTGATGGTCACCGTGGGCCGCGACCGGCCCGTGACCGTGATGGCACACGGCGCCTTCACCGCACCACCACCCACCGATGACAGCGGCTGGTGGCGGTTCACCTGGTCCGATGCGGCCCGTGACGTCCGCGTCCGCACGGCGGACACCGGCAAGGACACGGTAGCGCGGACCCGCAGAATGCTCCGCGCCGATCTCGCCCGGCGATGGGCGCTTGCCGATCTCGCCACCGAACTGCGCCTTCCCGTGCGCAGCATCCAGCGGCGGCTCACCGGAGTCGGCGGCTTCAGCGGACTCATCGCCACCGTACGCACCGAGGCCGCCGCCGAACTCCTCATGCAGAGCCGGCACCCCGTGGGTGTGGTCGGGTTCGCCTGCGGCTACGCCGACCAGCCTCACTTCACCCGCCACTTCAAACGTCACACCGCCATGACACCGGCGGCATATCGAGCGGCGTTCCGGCTGTCACCGCCGGTGCAGGCGCCTACCCGCACCACGCACCCGTAAGAGAAGGACTCGATGGAACTCAACGGCACAACCGCGCTCGTCACGGGCGGCGCGCGCGGCATCGGACGAGAGCTCACCCGCCAACTGGTCTCATTCGGCGCCCATGTCGTGGCCGTGGGCAGCAACCCCAAGGGCCTCGCGGAACTCGCGGCCGAGCACGGCACACTGGTGTCGACGGATACCGTCGACCTCTCGGACCCCGAAGCCGTGGACGCCTACACCGACGAACTGCCCCAACGCCATCCCGGGCTGTCCGTCGTCGTCAACAACGCGGGCGTACAGAACCTGAGCGACTTCCTGACTTCCGACCCGCACCGGATCCGACCGCTCCTTCGCCGTGAGCTCGCCGTGAATCTCGACGCGGTCATCACCCTTTCCACCGGGCTCCTGCCCCATCTGAAGCAGCACCCCTCAGCCGCGATCGTCAATATCAGCAGTGGGCTGGCCGTCATCCCCAAACCCTCGGCTCCGGTGTACTGCGCCGCCAAGGCGGGGGTGCGGACCTTCACCCGTGCGCTGCGCTACCAGTGCGATGACGCGGCCCCGCACATCCGCGTCATCGACGCGATCCTCCCCCTGGTCGACCGACATGACGGCCGGCCGCGGCCGGGGAAAGATCACCCCGGTACAGGCGGCACACGCGGTGATCGACGGCCTCCGCCGGGACAGGACGGAGATCTACATCGGCAAGGCACGCCTTCTCCCCGCCCTCATGCGGGTCGCCCCTTCGCTCGGATACCGGGCGTTGCGCCATGGCTGATGCCCCGAAGGTCGTCGCGGCACACCCCACCAGCCGCGCGGGTCGTCTTCTGATACGTCTCGACGGCGCCGCGCACAGGCCGTGGTTCCTCCCGACGCTCTCCGTCTTTCCCATGAGTGACTACGCCCTGCCGGTGCTGCCGAACCAGCTGCTCCTCATGGGGCTGTCGGCGCTCCACCCGCGACGTTGGCGCATGATCGCGCTCACCTTCGTGCTCGCATCGGCCACGGGCGCCTTCCTCACCGCCTTGGTCTTCCAGACGGCAGGGCCATGGCTGCTGAGCACCATCGGCGGATTGGCCCCCCAGCGAGAGGAGTTGCGCGAGGTCAGCGGGCTCATCACACAGTACGGGGTCTGGGCCGTGGCGGTCCTCGCATTGCTGCCCTGGACGCCCCGGGCCGCCGTGGTGATGTGCGCGCTGGTGGGTGTCCCGCCCTGGACGATCGCCGTGGCGGTTCTGGTGGGCCGGCCGGTCCCCGTCACACTCCTCGCCCTCGGCGGGGCTCGGGCCCCCCTTCTGCTGCGCCGTTCTCGGCGATTGGACCGGGTGCTCACGGAGGTGGAGACACATCGAGCACTCGCCGCACGGGGCGCGGGTGGCGCTGGGACCAGTGATGAGTAACCGCTGGCGGTCGGCGGTCGGCCGTTGACAACAGGCGTACGGCTATGGTCGCCCTCGGCGATCAGGGCTCCGCGGCGCCCGAGCCACTCCGCGGCCGGGCCTGCACGTTGGCGCGCAGCGCCACGAACGTCTCCGGCACCGCTTCTCAACGCCACCCAGAAGGCCGTCGCCCCGTTCAAACCGCCCACGGCCGCCGCCGAAGCGCGGGTGCGCTGGCTCTGATCGTGTAGTCGAGGTGCTGAGCTGCCCCGTCCAAGGCTCCAGTCCGCGATCACCGGACACGGCTGGAGGGACCATGGCGAGAGGTTGCGCGAACCATGATCCCTCTGGTGCCAGGGCCGAGCCCTCTGTCCGTCGTTGTTCGTCCACCCGGTGGGTTTGACGCAGACGCCCCTTCCTCCAGAACCTGAACGAGATCTGACTGCCCCTGCCATGACTCTCGTTGAGGGTGCCGCGCGCGTGGAAGTCCTTGTTGCCCACGGACCAGTCGGTCGCGAGCCCGCTGTCGTTGAAGCACTCGCCGTGCCGGTGAGGACGCGGTTCCCGTTCGAGTCTTGATTCGGTTGGTCCACGGGACAGAGGTACGGGCTGGAGAATCCCGGATGGCCCACGGCTGAGCTCAGCCCAGTCGCCGGGCCCGACTTCACCCGCCGTCTGAACCGTCATGTGGTGCGGCGACGCGGCGCTCTCCGGCTCAGCCACCCGGCCGGGCAGCGGCTTCGACTACTCCGCGAGACGCTGGAGCTACCGGTGGACGACCAGCAAGTCGTCGCCCTTCTCCTCGCGGACGACCAGACGGTCGAAGCCATTGGCCGGATCCAGCGTGAATATCACGCAGGCTCCATCGGTATCTCGTGATATTCGGAGTGTGTTCAGCCGCTGGCCCCGACCCGAGCCGGAGTGCGCACAGACCGCACTCGACACCTCCATCTCGGCCCTGACCTGCGGAAGAGTGAAAAGCTACGGCCGGAGGAACAACCGGCCCCTGAGACAGGGAAGTTGGGTACGCGCCAATCTGCCGATGTGGCCTGGATCACAATGCAGATTGGCCTGTGGTGATGACGGGGAGTGAATGGTCTACTCCAAAACGCGTTCAGGATGGACGTGCCGTCCCGGGTTCCGAGAACCCATGGGGATGACCCCCGGGCACTCGGAACCGCCACGGTGCACGACCGATGAGAGAGGCGAACCTGTGACGTTCCTGACCCGACTCGGCGACACCCTGCTGAGCAAACTGGCCCCCGAGACCGAGGCTTCAGCCGCCGACAACGCGTGCCTCGGAGTTTGTGCGACCGGCGCTTGTCAAACTGCCTATGTCCAGGTCGGCGCATGCGTAGCCACCCGGCTGCAGAAGCGGTGTTGCCGCGTGGGTGGTAGCGCCTGCCCCGTTGTGACCTGCGGTGCCTGGAAGAACTGCGGTGTCCTGACCTGCTGACCAGTCCTTCCGTCCGCTGACCACAACCCGACGAGGAGGGCCCGTGTTCCGCCTGATGCGGCGCCATCCGGCGCTTCACTGTGCCAGATCCATGGCTCTCCTCGCCGGGATACCGATCGCGGTGCCAACGTGCTGACGGCCACCACGGAGTCCAGCAGGCGGACCCTCACCGGCGCCGTCTCCAAGCGCGGCCAGGGCACCCTGGTCCGCCGCCACGACGCGGTGCAGAAGCCGGAGAAGCCCCTGCGGCCGATCCGGCCCAACTCCATCTCGGACGTCCGCGACGCCATCACCCTCAATCAGGTCGCCACCGTGCGGCGCGTTCCGGGGTCGGATGTCGCGCCGCCGCTCGCCGTGCTCGGACACCGGCCGCAACGCGCCGGGACCCTTGTCGGCCTCGCGCGACAGCTATCGAAAGGCGCTTGGGGGACGTGCGAAACGAACCGGCACCGGCGGTACGGCCGGGGGCAGTCGTCCGTCAGGGAGAAGCGGGCCACCTTCTCCATCACCCCGCATCCGCCAGAGGCCCGGCCCGGCCCCGCAGCGGAGGAGGCGATGGCGAACCGCGCCCACCGGGACCTGACCAACCGTCACTTCGCGGTCCATCCCCCGGGCGGGCGCCAAGAGGTGTGCAAGGGCGCGCTGTCGCCCGCCCCCTCACCCGCCGCGTACCTCCAACAGCCGCCGCTCGTACTCATCTCGACGGCGACGGTGGCGGTGAAATGGCTCGTTGACCAGGCATACCCGTCCTACCGGCAGACCGTCGTGCCCGTCTCTACGACCCTGCTGCCAGTCGCGGCGGCCTTCACCTTCCAGGGAGCACCCGCCGGTTCGCCGCTGGGCGCGACCATCTCGGCGCGGGCCCGGTCCACCGATGTCGCCGTCGTCATGACGACGGCGCCTCAGTCCCCGGTGCCCGTGGACGATGTGATGTACCGCGCGTCCGAATCCGCCCTGCTGCGGGCGGTCGGCTGGGGCGAGGAGGCGACGATCCGGCCGGTACTGCTGAAGGGGACGCTCATCGGCCTGCTGGGCACGGTTGCCGGGACGCGTCGCGGCGAGATCACCGCGCCATGGCTGACGCCGGGCGCCGGAGCGGGCGACCTGCTCGTACCGGGCGCCCGGATCGTCCGCACGGGCGCGGTGCTGTCCGCGGCGGCCGGACTGGTCCCCGTACCGATGCAGTGGCGTAAGCCCACGGCCCGACTGCTGGCGAAGGAGCGAGCATGACATACGCGGTGCTCATGGCGCGGCTCGCGCTCGCCGGGGTCCTCCTGGTGTCCGCGATCGCCAAGGCGCGGTCGTTCGGGGAGACCCGGGCCATGCTGGACGGCCTGCTGCGGCGGGTCGGCCCCGGCGCCCGCCGCCTGGCCCGGCCCTCGGCCGTCGCCCTGATCGCGGTGGAGGGCGTCACCGCCGTCGCGCTGCTCGGCCCGGTGCAGACGGTACGGCCCGGGTTCATCGCCGCGGTCGTGCTCACCGCGGGGTTCACCGCTGCCGCCGTGGTGGCCACCGTCTCCCGCGCCGAGGTGTCGTGCGCCTGCTTCGGCCGTCCCACCGCACGGCTGGGCCGACGGCACATCGTGCGCAACACGCCTCTGCTCGGCCTCGCGGCCCTGGGGTTGGGGGGAGCCGGAGCCGCCTCGTGGACCTCACCGGCGCTGCCCGCCGTGGTCCTGTGCGCCGCCGCGGCGGTGGTGATCACCGTGGTGACCGCCTTCTTCGACGACATCGCCGACCTGCTGGCCGCGCCCTGACACAGCGGCGCGCGGCCCGCACCGTCCCACCCGCACCACACCGCCCCCGCACGCGATGCCCCGACATACCCGACTCACCCCGACGAAAGGGAAGTGGCATGGTCTACGTGTCCATCGGACTGCTGCTCGTGGGAGCCGTCACCGCGCTGAACCTGGTGCTGATCCTCGCAGTCATCCGGCGGCTGCGCCGCCACGAGGAGGAGCGCAAGCGGCTGTTCGATCCCGAGACCGTGGAATCCGGCCCTCCGACGGGTGAGCCGCTGCCCGCCTTCACCGCGGTCGCCACCGACGGGACGCGGGTGGCCTCGGACGCCCTCCTAGGCCGGGAAGCGGCACTGACGTTCCTGTCCACCGACTGTTCCATCTGCGTCTCAGCGGCGGCCGACCTGCCCGAGTTCGCCCGGCTCGCCGGCCTGGACGCCACGCAGATGGTGGTGGTGATCGCCGGGGAAGAGAAGAAGGCCCGGGAGATCGCAGCCCCGCTCGACGGGGTCGCGATGGTGGTGCTGGAGGAGGCCGCGGGGCCGCTGTCCACGCAGTACGCGATCATGGGCACGCCCACCACGGTGCTGGTCGACCCGGACGGCAAAGTCACCTATGCCCGCGCCGGCACCAATCCGGTGCTGGACCGCACGCCGGCGTGAACGCGGGCCGGGGGGAGCCCGGGGCGCACCGGCTCGGTGGGCCACGCGGCTTCGTCGCCGGCGCGGGCGCCGCGCTGGGGCTGACCTGGCGCGCCGGCCCGGTCGCCTTCGTCTGCCACCTTCTGCTGACCGTGGTGCAGGGGCTACTGCCCCCCGCCCTCACCCTGCTGACGAAGTGGCTCTTCGACGCGCTCCAGTACGGCCGGGACACATCCGGACCCTCCCCCTTGGCGCTCGCGACGGGACTCGGCGCGGTCACCGCGCTGATGGCCCTACTGCCGCTCGCGGCGGACTACACCCAGGCCCGGCTCCAGCGCGGCATCGCACATCTGGCGCAGCAGCGCCTGTACGGAAAGGTGAACCGCTTCATCGGTCTGTCGCGGTTCGAGGACCCGCAGTTCCTGGACCGGCTGCGGCTGGCCCAGGACTCGGCGATCAGCGCACCCGCCGGGATCACCACCGCGATGTCCGGCCTGGTCCAACAGTCCATCGCGGTCCTGGGGATGGTCGCGGTCCTCTCCGCGATCTCCCCGTGGCTGACGGTCGTCACCGTCGCCGCGGCGGTGCCCGTGCTGCTGGTTCAGATCTCGCTCACCCGGCGCCAGGCCGCACTGCTGTGGAGGATCAGCCCCCGCAACCGGCGCCAGGTCTTCTACCAGGGACTGATGCTGGACGTCTCCGCGGTCAAGGAGGTGCGGCTGTTCGGCGCCGGGGGCTTTCTGCTCGACCGGATGGACTCCGAGACACGGGACATCAACGCCGCGGAGGAGCGGCACGAGCGGCGGGTACTGGCCTCCCAGTCGCCGCCCGTGGTGCTCAGTGTGCTCATCGCCGCGGGCGGACTGGTGTGGATAGTCAACGGCGCGCTGTCAGGGCGGTTCGGCGTCGGCGACGTATCGGCCTTCCTCACCGCGTCCGCAGGGGTACAGGGAGCGCTGTCCACCATGATCGCCCACATCACCGGCGGCTATCAGAGCCTGCTGACATTCCGTCACTACGTGGATGTGAACCGCCTCCCCGTCGATCTGCCGGTGCCCCCCGACCCGGTACCCCTGTCGCCACTCGCGGACCGCATCGAGTTCGACGACGTCTGGTTCCGCTACCAGGACGACGGGCCCTGGGTGCTGCGCGGGGTGAGCCTGACGATCACTAGGGGCGAGTCCGTCGCCCTCGTCGGCCTCAACGGTGCTGGCAAGTCCACTCTGGTCAAGCTGGTCTGCCGACTGTACGACCCGACGCGGGGCACCGTGCGCTGGGACGGTACGGACATCCGCGAGATGGACCCGGCGCGGCTGCGGGACCGGATCAGCGCGGTGTTCCAGGACCGGGTGGCCTACGACCTGTCGGCGACGGACAACATCGGCATCGGGGACCTGCGCCATCTCGGCGACCCCGGACGGATCGCCGACGCGGCCCGTCGCGCCGACGCCCACGACTTCATCGGCGAACTGCCGCGCGGCTACGCCACGCTGCTCTCCCGCACCTTCCCCGAGGCCGACAACGAGGAGACGGGCGAGCCGTCGGTGGGGGTGGCCCTGTCCGGCGGCCAGTGGCAGCGCCTCGCGCTGGCTCGCGCGATGCTGCGCGATGACCGCGATCTGATCATCCTGGACGAGCCCACCGCCGGCCTCGACGCCGCCGCGGAACACAGCCTCCACGAGCGGATGCGGGCCCACCGCGCGGGTACGACCAGTCTGCTGATCTCCCACCGGCTGGGCACCGTTCGCCGAGCGGATCGCATCGTGGTCCTGGCGGGCGGCAGAATCAGCGAGTGCGGCAGCCACGGCGAACTCGTCGCCCTGCGCGGTGAGTACGCACGGCTCTTCGCGCTCCAGGCATCCGGATACACCGACGACGCAGCAGAGGACGAGGAGGTGGCGGTGTGAGCGACCCTGCGGACGGGGCGGCGGCGCGGGGGAACCGCCGGGGCACGGCGAACCGGCAGAACCCCCTGGTTGAGGTCAGCGGCCTGTGCGAGACGTACGCGAGCGGCCGCGGAACCCCGGTGCGGGCCCGCGACGAGGTGGGCCTGGCGATCGAGGAGGGCCAGACGGTCGCCCTGACCGGCCCTTCGGGCTCCGGCAGGTCCACCCTGAGGTACCTCCTTGGAGCGCTGGAGCAGCCGGTCTCAGCCATGACCATGATGCCGGCCACCCACGCCCCTGACGTGGTGGCCCGCCGCGACTCGGACGGCAGGATCGTATGACATGGCCCCTCGTCCTGCCCGCTGCGCTGCTCTGCGCGGGCGCCGCCCTCGCCGCGTGGTGGGTACGGCACCGCTACGTGGCCGTCACCGTGCGCGGGTACAGCATGGTACCCACCCTGTCCGACGGTGACCGGGTTCTCATCAGGCGCGGCTGGCGCGGACTGCGGCGCGATGACATCGTGGTGGTCGCCTGCCCTGATGTGGTCACCTCGTGGCGACAGCGGCCACCGGTCTCCGGGGACCTGACGGCCACCGAGTGGTTCATCAAGCGGGCGGTCGCGCTGGCGGGTGACGCGTTCGGCGCTGAACCAGTACCGGCAGGCCATCTCGCGGTGGTCGGCGACAGTATCTACAGCGACGACTCCCGGTACCACGGTCCCTGCCCGGTGGACCAGGTCCTGGGCGTAATGGTACGCGTCCTGGGCCGAGCGGCCCCGGCAGATGCCGCAGGTGGGAGCATGCACCCGAATCCGCATGGTGGGTGAGGCCCCGCGCCGCAGCGAACCTCCTGACCGCCCTCCTCGCCCCGGGCACCGCCGCACACCGACCCCACCAAGCCCTGCCCCCTTGACCCCGGCCCCCATCTACGGAACACCGACCCTCCTCACAGCCTGCGCCCAACTCCTCGCCGCAGTCACCGGACCAGGCGTGTTCCCGGGCCACCGTCTGCGGTGGGGCAGAGATGATGGGCGTACTTCTGGGCCTGGGTGCTACGTCGCGGGGACGGCCCGTTCAAGAGGTTCTACGTTCGACGCGCTGTAGATGACGCGGTCGGGTCGGTCGCCCTTTTCCGGGCCCGCGGCCGTGAACGCGGTCTTGTCGGCAAGGAGGGGCAGCCCCTCGCCGGCCGGTGTGGTGACCGGCCGGCCGGGGTGCGGGGGAGGGACGGTTCTACTGCATGTCTGTCTGGGTCAGTCTGCCCAGGTCGTAGGCGTGGAGCGCGCGTTGGCACACGTGAGGGAGTGGGGCCGGTCTGACGCATTCCACTTGACCAGTGGTCTGATCCATGGTGGTTTCTGGATGTGGCTGTGGCCGGTCAGCGCCACGGTGACGGGGATGCCGGCCCTGGCGCTCCGGGCCCGGTAGATCGCCCGTCCGCCCTGGTACATCCCGGTGTCTGTCGCCAGGGACGGGTCAAGACAAGACCGCCCGGTTTCAGGTCCCCTGTCGCTCGTCCGGCGTCGTTTGGGCATGTCCTCCTCCCGGGGTCTCCCGCTGGCTGTGCGAGACGTCGAGCAGGTCGTACGGCAGTTTGCCGAGGCAGGGTGCGGCGGCGGGCGTCGAGGTGGATGACAAGGGTTCCGGCTTCTCGGGCGGCCGGGATCCAGAACAGCGAGGCCCCTTGTGTGGGGACGCCGGCGAAGACTCCCACCGCCTGGTGATGGGCTTCGGCCGCGAGGGAGGGGTGATACTGATCGTGACAGTCCCTCCGCCGCCGGGCGGGCCCCCATACGAGCCGGGTGGCGAGGGCGCACCTTTGCCGATGTCTCCGAGGGGAGCCGCTCATGACCACGGCGAGAGACCTGTTCATCATCACCCTGGACCCGGGAGCGAAGTATTCCGTGGGGCAGGGTGACCTGTCGCTCGCACTCGCGGGAGCCGAGCTGATCGATCTCATCGGTGCGGGGACGGTCGCGGTGGACGACGACCGCATCGTGCCGGAGGGGCCGCTGACACTGGACGATCGGCTTGCGGCCGAGGCCGCCGCGGGACTCATCCAGCAGGCACCCTACGAGCGGATCGAGGACTGGCTATGGCGCCGGGGCCGAGACCTGGCGGCCGCGTACCAGGCCGCCCTGGAGGAGGACGGCGAGCTGACCCGCAAGCGAAGCGGCGCCTCGCCCTTCGGACCACGACGTGTGGAACCGGTCGATACTCCCGCGCGCCGCCTGGCGGTCTCCCGCTGGGAGGAGAAGGAACCCGTCCTGTGCGCCCTTGCCTCGGTCGTGGGCATCCGGGCCGAACGATCCGACGATGAGCCTGGCCTCGCTGACGAAGCGGTGACGGCCGTGGTGGCCGCTGTCCACAACGCGGTGATGGAACTGGAGGCCGTACGCCAGAGGCGGTCCATCGAGAGCGCGGCCTTCGCCAATGTCTGGCGTGGAGTGTGAGCCGGAGGGCGCGGCCAAGCCCGACGGCAGGAGTGAACAGTCGCCCGCCCCGAAGCAGGGGAAACAGCCGGGACGCAGTCTGATCACTGCGTCCCCTGAGACACCGCCGAGCCAGCCCTCGCCGCGACCGGCCGGCGCCGCGTCTCGGCGTGCGACGGTCCGTACTACCAACCGGCGACCGATGACTCCCCCTTCGGCTGGTACCCGGCGGCAACACGGCTCATCCCTCTGCCCGAGGCCCTGCGCCCGAGGCCATCGCTCCGCGCCGACCGGTGGATCCGTGAGGTCGGACAACGCGCCGCCCGAACAGACCAGTCCGGACGCCCGCGGCCAGCCCCCGGGCCACCGGCCCGCACACCTGACCAGGTGCGGCCGTCTTCCTTCACCCTCCTCGACGTCCAGCCGTAGTGGAGCGGTACTCGGCAGGGGAGTTGAGTAGGACCCGAGCCCCGGACAGCAGATGCCCACCACTCTCAGCAGCGCCGAAATCCGGAGTTGTTCGAACTCAGAAGGGATGCCGTGACGCCCTCATGGGTGGCGTTGTGTCAGCCTGGACCTTGTCACCTGGCCCTGTGGCCCTGTCAGGTGCCGTCGGGAGGGAGTCCCGGCCGCAGTGTGGAAACACGATCGCGAACGGGCCGACCGCCATGATTGACTCGTCCCGCTCGAAGAAGTTGGTTTCGGCTCCGGCACGGAACATCCAGTCGGAGACGTCCTGTTCACACTGGGAAAGTACGGGGAAACGTGAGAACTACAGCTCGAATGATGGCCACGAGCGTCGCCGCGATAGCGCTGATGGGGACCTCTGTCAGTGTCGCCGAAGCCCAGGCCGCACCCCGAGCCGCTGCCGCCACCGGTGTGTGGCACTGCTCAGGCACGAAGATATCGCGGTGCATCGAGAAGGTCGCCACGAACAAGGTTCGGGTGAACTTCGTCAACAAGACGAACAAGGCCGTCAAGGGCCGGTTCGGCGTGACGTGTCAGGGGAGCTCGGGCCAGCGCGTCTACGAGCTGAAGAAGAACCTGTCCGCGCGTGGCGGATACCTCTCCGGCACGATCACCTGCCCCGCCGGGTCGAGGGACTATGCCCTCGGATGGCAGATCACCGCCGACACCTACTACAGCCCCACGATCAGAATCTGACCCACTCGCTCAGGGCGACCTGCTGCGCTCCCCACGGCCTGTTCCTCGGTGGCCGCAGCGGCTCGCGCCCGGGCAGCCGTACGCCAGGGCTTCGCGCCGGTGAGGAAGCTAGGGAGCCCCCGCGGTCGAGCACACCACGTCTTTGCGGATGGCGCGTGGGGCACCTTGGCCTTCCCTGCCTCGCGGCTGCCTGGGCGGATGGTTCGCGTAGTCACCCGCTATGTATCGGGTGAGGGCTTGAGGCGCCTCCTCGGCGTCGTGCCGCAGCCCGTGCCGCTCGGCGCGCGAGCACAGGAACGCAACCACAGGAACGCGACCCGGCCGGCGAACGCCCCCGAAGCGCTTGCGTCCGGCGGCCTGGTCAAGTCGATCGACGGCCTGCCGACCGGGCGGTGGAGTGGGCGCGGTCCGCTGCCGAACGGGCCTGCTGCTCGGCGGTGGCTGCTCGCCGGGCAGCGGTCCGGGCCGTGCGCTGATCGCGTCGGGCACGGCGGATCTGCTCCTCCAGGTCGTCCACGGCGGCGCTGGCCGCCGTCTCGGCTTCCTCTGCCCGCTCCCGTTCCGCCTGCGCGAGCTCCAGTGCCTGCTGACGCTGCTCAGCCTCCGCCTCGGCTTCGACCGATGCCCGGCGTGCTTCCGCCAGCCGCCGGTCCGCCGTGTCGCCCTCCTGATGCCCAGCCGTCGCGCGTACAGCACGGGCGCCATCCGACTCCGGGACAGAGGGCCTGCTCGTCCGTCGACTGGCGTGGACGGGGTCGATGGAGCCGAAGCCGTCCGGGGGCTGCGGAACGGTGACCAGCCTTCCCTTCGCCCACACGGCTGCCGCCTCCGGGTCGGCGAGGACCGCGCGCAGGATCTGCTCCACCTCCTGCCGTACGGTTTCGGCGATCGGCTGCCCGGCATCGCGGGCGAGGTCGGCGGCCTGGCGGGACAGAGCCGCGACGACCCGGTGACGGTCGTGCCCCAGCTCTCGGAGCGCTGCGCCGTCCAGCTCTCGCTGGGCCTCGCGCAGATCCTCCCCCAGTTGCAGGAACCGCTCGGTCGCATCGTGATCGTGACGGGCGAGGAGGTTCGCCGCCCAGGCCGCGAGCACCGGTCTCCGCAGTGCAGCAATCCGTCGCGCCGTCTCCCGGTCGCCCTCCTTCCGGGCGCGAGCGACGTACACGGCCCGCTTGGCGGTGAACCCGTCCGGGCGCAGCGCATACAGCGTGTCGGCCACCTCGTCCTCGTCCACACTCCCACTGTCCGCTCCGCGGGCATGGACGGCATCCTGTGACTGGTCGCCGTGGATGACAGTGGCGAAGCCCGCCGAACGGGCGTGGTGCTCCGCTCCGGTCGCGATAGTTGCCAGCGTTGGGCCATCATGGCTGGCGTTGGCACGGCTCAGGTTGCTCGGGCTTCCCGCCACCAACACTGAGCTGTTTCTGCTGGTCATCGGCTTCGTCGAGCTCGCTGATCACACCGGCGACGCATGGGTGGCCGTTGTCGCGACCAGATGACGTCCATCGCGACAGCCACACACTGCGGTCTCAGTCTCCGTCGCGGACCGTTCAAGTATTCGAACAGGTTCACCATTTTCGGGTCACCGAGCTGGCCGGTCTCCGCCTTCGACGAACTCCTACGCGAGATCCCCGCCCCAGTCCTGGCCGACCCTGATCGGCTGCCGCCCCCGGCTTGACCTCCGAACGCGCCTGCGTCCTCGCCACCTGTGCCGCACCGCGAACCCGCGACGCCTGAGCCCGCCCCTCAAGCCCGGGGAACACACCCGCCTCACGAATAATGGGAGGTCACCGGTAGCGGGAGCCGGGTGAGGGTCACCGGCAGCGGGGTCGGTCGGCAAGGCGTGATTGCAGGCTGATGTGCCTGAACTCGTAGAATCCTCCGACCTGCCTGAGTACGCCCCTCCGCTCGTGGGCGTCGGCGAGGAACGCCATGATGTCGCGCGGAAGCCGCTGACGCAGAGCCAAGTCGTACCGTGTGAAGGTGAAACGTCCCCAGGATGTGTGCGTAGCAGCGACAGAGAACGAGAAGGCGAGCCCGTAGAACTGGATCGTCAGCACCCAGGCGAGCGCATCGGTCTTACGGGGCTCCATTCCCAGTGAGGCCGCCAGATCGAACGCGACGGCGGCGGTGCCGTCTCCATCCATCCCCAGCGCAGCTGTCAGCCCGGCACCTGCTGTGATCGCCAGCATGAGGGTGATCACAAGGCCGTGGAAGACACTGCGGTCCCGTACCAGCAGCGTTCGGGGCCCGGTAGCCGTCGCAACGCTCGCTGATTCCGATCGCAGACCCAGGGCAAGAGCCACGACAAGCGCGGTGGGAACTCCGATACCCAGCATCAGTACCGCGAATTGCTCGCCGACGTAGAGGGCAGTGACCAGCCCAACGGCCAGCCCGCCTGTCAGCCCGAATCCGGCTCGGAGCGTTGACCATCGCAGCCCTCCCGCAGGCACGGCGGCGGTTCTGCCCCCGCGCCTGCGGGAGAGCAGAACCGCTGCGGACTTGCGAAGAAGACCAGGGAGCAGGGCAAAGACGAAGCTGGCCACCAGCGCGCTTTCGAGTCCGCGCACAAGGCCCGCTGTGAAACCGGCTCCCGAACCGTATCCAAGACACAGTTGGGGGTAGTCGCAGGGGCCGTATCCCAGCGCGAATCCGGAGCCGTAGCCGTACCCGAACTCAAGGCCGCAAAGCACCCCGAAGAGGATTCCAAAGACAACGCGGCGAACGAGCCAGGGTGAGGCATCGTGAAGTTTCCACCAGGCGATGTCGGTTGTGCCGTCCAGAGTGTGCTGTAGGTGCCGAGCCAGCCAGACGAGCGTTCTTTCCACCTGGCGAGGTGTCCATCTGCAGGGGTAGCGGGGGTGCGGACGGTAGGCAGCCGGGACGAAGGCGTCGAACAGATGGGCTTCCACGGAGGACGGGTCCGGAAAGCGCCCGGTGTCACGCAGTTCAGCGGGATCGGGCAGGGCAGCCGTGTGCTCACCAGGCCTGGGGTTGTAGATGGTCCGGGCCAGGAAGAGCATCAGCGGTGTGCGGAGTGCCAGTGCCGAGGACGCCTGGCTGCCGAGATCAGCCAGCAGGAGATCCCAGCGGGCGGCTGCGGCGGTGCCCTCACCGCCCGCGTCCCGTTGGAGGTAGGCGCCCACTACTTCCGGCTCCAACGGCTGGAGTTCGATACCCGCTGCTCCGGCTAGTTTCACAGGAACGGCGGACGAGACGGCAAGTGCGTCGCGGTAGTCTGCGGCCCGGCTGGAGAGCACCACACCCTGCCCCATGGGCAGCGCCGCGTTGACCTTGTCGAGGGCCGTGGCGCGGACCGCAGCGGGCAGCTCGTCAAACCCATCCAAGATCGGCAGGATCAGGTGGTGATCCAGCAGCGCCTGCGCACGGCTCATGCCGCTCAGCGATGCCGGGGCCGGTTCCCCCAGGCCGACGTAGTCCTGGATCAGCCGCTCGACCAGCCATTCGTCCAGCTCCTGCGCGGCAGGATTCCATGACGCGAGGGGAAACAACACGGGCACCGCGTCACCTGCGGAACGCTGCTCGACCACAGCCAGCACCATACGGACCAGCAGCATGGTCTTGCCCGAGCCAGGGGGTCCAAGGACGGCCAGCCGACGGGTGGGAACCCGCCGAAGGAGTACGTCGGTGATCTCCGCGTCCGCCCCTGCGAGTTCTTCTGGGCCCGCGGCCCATGCCTGCGGGTCGGACTGCGGGCCTCCCGGCCAGCCAGCTGCCGTCGTCCGCAGAAGCGACCAGTCCTCAACCAGACCAGAATCTACCGGTGCCCAGGAAACCGGCAGTGGATACGGGTCGTTGAGGCGGCGTACCCGTGCCTCGTCCTCCCACTGGCTGCGCACCGACGCCGCGAGGTGATCGGCAACTTCCGCCAGACCGGGTTCCGCAGAGGCTTGCGCACGGGCAGCGACTCGGAAGCCGGCCCAGGCCAGATACAACCCCGCCAGCGAGGGCAGCAAGGTGACCACTGTTCCCCCGGCGCCCGATTGGCCTCTGTGGGCAAACCACAGAGCCCCTCCCATTCCGGCTAGCGCTAGGGCCAGATAGACCAGCCCGGTGCGCCGCGTCGGCCCGCTCATGAAGTGCGGACCGTGTGGGACTGCGGCAGCCGACTCGCAACACCGTTCGCCGATGCGCGGGGTGGGGGCGCGATGACCGAGAGCACGGACTTGCCCGCCACCAGGTGCCAGTCACCATCCACCAAATTCCAGCAGGCCAACACGTCTTCCGGAGGCCACTTCTGCCGCACACCCGCCCCTTGTCGTCGGCCCTTCGGGCGTTCACCCGATCAGCTCAACGAAGTTCACCAGCGCCAGGAAACGGCTCTCCAGACCCGCCGGCGAATTAGTTGCTCCCTGGTGTCCGAGCGAGGGCTACACGGCCGTCTCGATCCGTGCCCAGGCGACGACGGTCTGTTCAGCCCGTAGCTGATGATCGGTGGCGGGGTGGGCCCCGCGCCTCGGGGTAAGGGCCTCTGGGAACCGTACGAGGGGTTGCACTGCCGAGACAGCCGCCTGCGAGGAGGCGCTGCTGTCCGCCGTCAGTTCGTGGCGTCCGTCGAACAGGGTTCCAGTCGCGGCCCGTATGAGCAGGGACAGTGCGACCGCTGGGGAACGGCCGGATGTAGCGGTCTGTCGGCTACGAGAAGCGAGTCGAGCGCTGCGTGCTCGATGCCGAACACGGAGTACTTCACCCCGCGCCCGGCACGGCGGTCGGTGGGATGGGGGGCGGGGCGGGTGTCAGGTGGTGGGTGAGGGTGTCGCCGGTTTCGGGGGTGAGGGGACCGGTCGGGTTGCGGTCGAGGGGACGCGGACTACGCGCGTGAGGACGACGAGGGGCCGGTGGGGTCGAGGCCGAGTGGTCGGCGAGGTCGCGAGTGTGGAGGCGGGGTGGTGCTTCCAGGAGGAGAGCGTTGGGGTCGGTGGCGGTGCGCGGGTGCGCCCCAGCCGGTGAGGGCGAGCCGCTCGTTCAGTTCTCCCGCGATATGGCGACCGCGGGGCCTGCCCCTTTGCGCTGGATCGTCTCAGCGGCAGGTCCGGTGCCAGGACCGAGCTCCACCACGATGTGCTCACCGCGCTCGGGCACAGCTGCGACGAGCCGTCCGACCCAGCGGACCGAACTGGGGATCGGTGAAGCCGTCACGACCGGACCGCGCAGAAACTCGCGGACCAAGAGGTCTGTCACCCTCATGATGTGCCCCTTGCGGTGTGACGGGATCGGCGGGCGGGCAGTTCCTTCCCTCCGGCAGAATCGGTTGCCTCAGTGAACCCCGCTGAACTGCGGAAACCGTAGAACGATCCTCAATGCCCCTTGCGTAGTCCTCCTCCACGGTTCAGTCCGCTGGGGGAAGGGCGTCCGTGGGGGTGCGCGCACTGTGGCGCAGGCGGGCGGCATCCTGGCTGGGGGGCGCGCCGAACTGACGGTGGTATTCCCGGCTGAACTGTGAGGGGTTGTCGTAGCCGACGCGCTGACCGACTCCGGTGACGTCGCTCGGGTGGGTGGCGAGCAGCAGCCGGGCCTGCTGCAGGCGGATCTGCTTCTGGAACTGGATGGGGCTCATCGCGGTCACCGCTTGGAAGTTGCGGTAGAAGGCGGAGACGCTCATGCTGGTCAGCCGTGCCACATCCTCCACGCGGAAGGGCTGCGCGTAGTGCTCGCGGATCCAGCGCACGGCCCGGGAGACGTGGGTGAGGCTGCTGTCTGCGAGGCCGAACTGGCGAACCGTCGCTCCCTGTTCGCCGGTGATCAGGCGCCACAGGATCTCACGCTTGATCAGTGGGGCCAGTACGGTCTGGTCGTGGGGTTCGTCGAGCAGGCGCAGCAGCCGTACCACCGCGTCGAGCAGTGGAGCCGAAGCCTCACTGACGGCGATTCCCGACGGTGCTCCCGCGCCGCGGTGGGGAGTGTGTCCGGTCCCGGCCTCCAGGAGTAGTTCGGCTACCGCCGAGGGTTCCAGGGTGAGCCCGAACCCCAGCGCCGGCCGTTCGGGGGCGGCTTGGGTGAACTGCCCGGTGACGGGCAGGTCGACGGATGTGACCAGGTACTGCCCGGGACCGTACGCGTACACCCGCTCGCCGAGTGCGAGTCGTTTCGCGCCTTGGGCGATGACCGCCAGCACCGTACCGGACATGGAGGGCGCCGGCGGATCCGACCGGTCGACCTTGGAGATCAGGACGCCGTCGATGGCGGTGGTCCAGTCGGGCCGGGCATGTCGGGCCAGCAGGGCTCTGAGCTCTTCGAGGCACATGCCTCCATTCCAGCACCATTCGGCACCCCAGCTCCCGTGGTCGAGAGGATCGTGCAAGTACGAGCGAGCATCGTTCTAACGTTTCCGCAGGTCACCTCGGTTGAATGGAATCACTTCACTCCATCACGCAGAGGAGGGCCCTCATGATCGCCACGTATGGCTTCAACGCGACCCTGACCGCCAAGCCCGGAATGGGCGACCGACTGGTCGACCTGCTGCTCGTAGGCCTGAACGAGAGCAGCCCCGGTGCGAGCGAACACTGCGTCGTCTACCTCGTCTCCCGTTCCGCGTCGCGACCCGACGTCGTGCATGTCACCGAGGGCTGGACCAGCGAGGAGGACCACCATCGGATCTTCGCCGGGGAGGCCGCCCAGGCCATCGTGGCGCAGATCGGCGGACTGCTCGCAGAGGAGTCCGAGTACACCGACTACGTCCCGGTGCGCGGCAAGGCTGCCTTCTAGCCCGCCCGTCGTTTCCCCGCCACCCCGTCCCTCAGCCACCGAGGCGGCGCACTCCGCCCGACTGTCCGAGACCGCCCGAGAAAGGCAGCGATCATGACCACGGCACGCCCCGAGCTGGACCCCGAACTGCGTGAGCTGCTAGTCGGCATGCCCCTCATCTCCCAGCTCACCCCCGAGGTGCTCGCCCAACTGCGCCAGCTTCCCGCGACGCCCGTCGAGTCGCTTCTCGCGCACCGCAACGTTGATCGGGGCGAAGTCACCGTGCCCGCCAGGGACGGTGCCCCCATTCCTCTGTCGGTCTTCAGCCCCGCGAACACCGAGCGCGTCAACGCGGCGCCCTGCGTCTACTGGATACACGGCGGCGGGATGGTGATGGGAGACCGCTTCTCGCAGATCGACATACCGCTGGAATGGCTCGACGAGTTCAACGCGGTCGTGGTTTCCGTGGACTACCGACTCGCCCCCGAGGCCACCGGAACCGCCTTGGTCGACGACTGCTACCAAGGGCTGCTCTGGGTCGCCGAGCATGCCACCGAACTGGGCATCGACCCCGCCCGGATCGTCGTGGCAGGTGCCAGCGCGGGCGGCGGACTCGCCGCCGGTGTCACCCTGCTCGCCCGCGATCTCGGCACCCCGGCGATCGCCGCGCAGATGCTGATCTGTCCCATGCTCGACCACCGCAACACCAGCACCTCCAGCCTGCAGTACTCCGGCGGGCCCGGAGTCTGGACCCGCGAGATGAACGAGTTCGGATGGCGCTGCGTCCTCGGTGACCTCGCCGACGACGAGGTACCCGCGTACGTGTCGCCCTCGTTGGCCGGAGACCTCTCGGGCCTTCCCACCGCCTACATCGACACCGGCGCCGCCGAGGTCTTCCGCGACGAGGCCACCGACTACGCAACCCGCATCTGGGCGTCGGGCGGCCAGGGCGAACTACACGTCTGGGCCGGCGGCTTCCATGGGTTCGACGCGCTGTACCCGCAGGCCCACCTATCGGCCACGGCCCGCCGGACCCGCACCGACTGGCTCACCCGAGCCCTGCGGCCGGCCTTCGCCGCATAGCGTTCCCGGCTCGCACACAACACCCATGACCACACCCTGGAGGAACGCCATGAAGGTCGCCATCGTCACGGGAGCCAGTTCCGGCATCGGACAGAGCGCCGCTATCGAGATCGCCAAGCGTGGGACCGGAATCATCCTCACCTACGGCAACAACCCGCAAGGCGGGCTGGAGACGGTCGCCGCCATCGAGAAGGAGGGCGGCACGGCCGTCGCACTGCCACTGGACCTCGGCGAGACCGGTTACTTCGGGCCCTTCCGCGACACCGTGGCCGACGTGCTGCGCGACACCTGGCAGCGCGACACCTTCGACTACCTGGTCAACAACGCCGGCTTCGCGCACACATCGTTGATCGAGGACACGACCGAGGAGATGTTCGACAGGCTCATGGGGGTCCTGCTCAAGGGCCCGTACTTCCTGACACAGAAGCTGCTGCCCCTGATCGCGGACGGCGGGGCCATCGTCAACACGAGCAGCAACTCGGCGGCGACGGCTGGCCTGGAACCCGGCTACTCGGCCTACGCGTCCATGAAGGGCGGCCTGAACGTTCTGACCCGGTACATGGCCAAGGAGTTCAGCACACGCGGCATCCGTGTCAACGCCGTCTCGCCGGGCTCGACTCGCACCCGGATCGCCGACGACGCCTTCACCCGTTTCCCCGAGGTCGTCCCCGCCCTCGCCGCCAAGACCGCGCTCGGACGGGTCGGCGAACCCGACGACATCGGAGCGATGATCGCCACACTGGTCTCCGACGAAAGCCGCTGGGTCACCGCTCAGAACATCGAGGTATCGGGCGGCTACAACCTCTAGTAAGGATCGCCGAGGATCCCCGTGCAGGGCGTCTGGCGAGCGGCTGGGCGCCCTCCCTCATGCGGGGGCCGCGTAGGACCCCCGCGGTGTTCGCGGCAGACGTGGCGGCCAGCCCTGTGTGTGCCGTGGCAGGTGCGTATTGGGGGATGAGGCTTGTGTCGAAGGGGCGGGTACGGCTCAGTGGCGGTTGCCTGGCAAACGGACTTCAGACGCCGCACCACAGGCCGCCCGATGCGCACGGCCAGGGAGGTCGCCACCATCCGCCGCACCCTGAACGGAACCCTCACCGAACCGCAGAGTTCGCCGAACAGCTCGGTCGTGCGATGTGCCGCACGGTGGCAGAGCAGCGCACTGCATGGGGCTACGAGGTGTTGAGGGCGCATCCGCACTGGCGCCACCGGCACTGAGGCTTGTTCTCCAACCTCTGGTTCTCGGAAACCTCTGGCCACAAAGCACCCCGTCGAGGGGTGCGAGTCGGTCTGCATGGTTCCAAGCTGACCTAGCTGAGAGGGCTTTGATTCCAGAACACACTTTGGCCTAGACGGCCTCTAGGTTGCTGACAGCAGACACCTTCGAAGGGACCGCGATGCCTGAGCAGACCAACACCGCCCCGCGGGGTTGCACGACCATTGCGCCCTGGGTGGTCACCGATGGCACAGGAGGATTCCTCGACTTCGTCCCCCAGGTGTTCGGCGGGGAGGAACTGTCGCGGGCGGCGACCGAGGACGGCTTGATCGGGCACGCTGAGATCCGAGTCGGCGACACCATGGTGATGGCCTTCGACCGACACGCTGACTGGCCCGCCGTGCCAAGTCTGCTGAACGTGTTCGTGGCCGACGTGGACAAGACGTTCTCGCAGGCCCTCGAAGCCGGAGGCCGACTCGTCACTTCCCCGGCCGATGACGCGTTCGGGCAGCGAGGAGGACGTGTGTAAGGACCCCTTCGGCAACATCTGGTGGGTCACCAGCCACGTGGAGGACCTCTCTGAAAGCCAGATGTGGGAGCGGTTGCAGGATCCCGTGTAAGCCGAGGCCGTGCGCGCTGCCCAGCAGACCCTGGACGCCGAGCTCAGCGGCCGACGCCGTGGACGCAGCAGCACCCCGGTGAAAGGCGCGGCTGACTTCTGCACACTCCCACCGGCTCGGTCCTCGAATGGCAAGTCGAACTCGGCGCTCACATAAGAGTTTTCGGGATGTGGGAACCGCCTTCGTCCGATCATGTGTTCCGAACGAGACGCACGATCAAGACGAAGGCCGTGAGGGTGAGTCTGCTGTCTGACATTCGTCTCGGGGAAGCGCTCGCGAAGGCGTCACACTCCCTGGACGACCTGTTCGACTGCCTGAAGTCCCGGGGGCGAGCTGCTCCAACTCGTGGACGCGCTGCTGTGCGCGGACGGTCCGGTGAAGACACTGGTGGACCTGACGCTGGTGGCCGAACACCGGCGCGGGGAGCCACCACCATCACCATGACGTCGCCCCTTGGGTACGGCTTCCGCCCACTCAGATGCTGTAGAAGCGCTGTGTGATGTCGGGGGAGTCGTGTCAGTAGTTGAACGACGGGGTGGCTCGGGGCGAGCAGATATCGGGAGCAATACTTGTGCGTCTGACGCACACCTGGATATTGGCGCGTGCGGCGGTCGCATCAGCCCGCAACCGACGGGAAATGGGGCCATTACCCTTCTCGTGGGTTGGGTCGGACTTGCTGGTGCCGGCGCTCCTCCATTTGCCTCCCTTCTTGAAGAAGAACTCCACTTTCAGGTACGTGGGCCGGTTGTCGTTACGCAGATCCCACCAGTTGCCGCCGACCGTCGCATAGACGTTCCCGTTGTTGGCGAAGTCTCCGTTCGCGGTGGCGAGCCTTGTGGAGCCACTCTGGGCGTAGATGTTGCCCCACTTCTTACTGGCCGCGTGCGCGGCAGGCGTCGTCACCAGCGTTGATGTGACCAGCGACGCGGTGACCACCGCGAGGGCGGCAAGAGCGCGGCCCCAACCATGTCGTGACATTCATGCTCCCCGATTGCCGGGCGCACCTTCCCGGTGCGCGGCTCGTGCACTGCGGGCGGGCCCGGACCCGAGGGGTGTTCCCACCGCAAGCCGGACCATAGTGACAAGACGGCGGCTGTGGGGCCCGGTTGCTGAGTCCCTCACTCGATAGCGGTAGCGGCGACCGCCGAGCTTGTCCTTGAACATCAGATGATCTTGTTTGGGAGTCTCGCGGTCTGCGAGACGGTGGGTGGGGCAACCGCCGCTCCGGCGCGCGCCAGCACTGTTGTCGGCTGCTTCGGTTCTTTGGCGGGGTTCCCTCCGGCGGGAGTGTGCCACTGGGCGGTGCTCCAAGCACTCGGCAGGGTGAGAACAGACCATCTGTGGGACGGGTTGCGCAGATTGCCCCTAGCGTCGTGGACTACCGCATCGAGATTGCCAGGAGTGGTGCCCATGTCGACGTTACGATCCGTAGCACGCGTGCTGGCAGTGCTTTTCGCGGTACTTGTCTGTGTCCCCGCGATTCCGGTGGGCCTGTCCATAGCGGGAGTCTCCGTATATACCTACTACAACTATGACTATTCGATCGATTGCGGCGGCGAAGAGGTGCCCAGGGAAGGGCACCTCTGTGCGGGGAGCGGCGGCTTCGCCACCTATGAGGAGTTGAAGAAGAAGCACCGGCGCGAAGTGGAGAGGGCACCAGCCCTCATTGGGTTCGGCACTCTGACCGCACTCCTGGGTGCTACCGGCCTGTTCTTCCTCAACCGCCATTTCCTCGGCTGAGCTTGTTCGGATGCCTCGTTGGACGGCTTGTGGCTCGGTGTGCTCTGTCGTTGTGTACGGGCCCGGTCGAGCAATGCCCCGCGTTGGGTTCGGCATCCGGGCCTCGCCCCTGATCCGCTGGCACCCACTTTCCATAGCAAGACTGCCCCGTGCCTGCGTCAGACGCCCTTCAGAACACGATCAAGTGCCGCCCGGCCCAGAGGTCCCCAGTTCGGCTTGCCGCCGGGAAGGCCTCGATCCCCGTTCTGCCCCATGAGTATCAGGAAGAGGCTTTTCATAGCGGCCAGCCCGCGGGCGCGCCGGATCGCCGCCTCGTCTGCATGCGCGTACCTGTCGAAGAAGCGTGAAGCTGTGCCCGCGGGTAGCAGCACCCATGCAGCGGCGAGGTCCCACGCCGGATCGCCGGCGAACATGTCACCGAAGTCGACGATGCCCGATAGCGTCCCGTCCGAGACGACGACGTTCGCGGGATGGAGGTCACCGTGCACCCACACCGGGGGGCCCTCCCACGCGTGGGCCGCGACGGCGTCGTTCCAGACGGCTCGGACGTCGCCGGCGATGTCCTCGGGGCCAACGGCCTGGAGGAAGTTCTCGAAGCCGTCCGTGCAGTGCCTGGGATGGGCACCGCGGTCCGTAGCGATCGGCGCCTCGGCGGGCGCCTCCACATGGAGCGCCTGGAGGAAGCCCGCCAGCGTGTCGGCCGCGTGGGTGCCGCGGCTGATCGAGCCGTGGTCCAGCGGCTCGCCGGGAACCCACGTCATCACGGTCCAGTGCTTGGGGAAGCGCTCGGACGGTTCGCCGAACCGCACCGGGGTCGGCACCGGGAGCGGCAGGTGCGGGGCCAGCACGGGTAGCCACCGCCGCTCCTTCAGCTGTAGATCCGGGGTGGGGTCCATGCGCTGCATGCGCACGGCCAACTCGTCCCCGAGGCGCCACATCTGGTTGCCCCAGCCGCCCGCCACTTCGCGGATGGCCAGCCTTGCAAGGTCTGGATGCTGCTCCTGCAGCAGGTCGCGGACCAGGTCTGCGGTGATCTCGATCTCGGTGTGGGACATGCGAAGTCACTGTAGTGAGGCAGCAGGCGGAGCGTCTCTCGCTCTCCGGAGCATCTCGCTGTGATTCCTCTGGGGCTTTGGGACGGAACGGCCACAGGGTTCAGAGAAGCCTGTGCCCGAATACTCCATGCCGCGGTCCGATCCAGCCCGAATGCTCTACGCCGCGGCCCGATCCAGCCCGGATGCCTCGACTGGCCGAGATACGAGAACACCTCCTCGCCCGGATTGCTGAGGTCCCGGTCGGCGGCAGCCCGGCTACGAGGGCCGGGTCCACGGCCCAGTGGACGAAGCGAGGTCCAGCCACGATTGGGTGAGTAGCGGACTCGATATCGCGATCGGGGCGTCCGGGCTGACGGGGCCCAGGGAACGCTCGGTGCCGGGCATGGCGTCAGCATCGCAGAACAGCGGGGAACGACCGGGTGGTTCCCAAGTCCTCCAGAGATGATGTGACTTGGTTGCGAAGGGGGCTCCCGAGCGATCGATAGCAGGTCATTGAGTGAGTCGTGGGTCGCCCTCCGCGGCGGGCTCGGGAAGACACATCCTTACTGCTCAGAAGCCTGTCCTTGAACTCGTAGGCGATGAGGATGCCCCTTGTGGAACCTCTTGCCCTAGGGTTGGGCCATGGCTAGAACTGACCGCGGCAGCCGGGTGATCGCGGCACCACCAGCGAGTGTCTACGGCGCTCTCCTCGACCGGGATTCCCTTGAGGTCTGGTTGCCGCCGGACGGCATGAGCGGGCGGGTCGAGCATTGGGACCCCAGGCCTGGTGGTGGGTTCCGGATGGTTCTCACCTATCTCGACGCCTCCGACAACCCCGGCAAGGCCTCAGACGCGACGGATATCGTCGATGTCGAGTTCGCTGACCTGGTGCCGCCAGAGCGTGTGGTACAGCGAGCGGTGTTCGAAGCCGACGACCCGTCATTCGCGGGCACCATGACGATGACCTGGCAGCTCACCCCCACCGATGGCGGAACCGAGGTGGCCGTCACTGCCACGGACGTGCCACCCGGCATCGACCAGGCCGACCACGAAGCCGGCATCGCTTCCTCACTGGCCAATCTGGCGTTGTACGTCGAGGCAACGAACTGACCCAGTTGCTTTCGCGGGCCCAACCAGGCCGGAGGCCCTGCGAGAACCTGCGGGGCGGGGCTGATGTCAGTGCTGGCTGGCGCCATGGCGATCATGAGCCGAATCATTTCGTACTCCACTGCCGACAAGGCCGACGTGGTGGCGTTTCTCGGGGCGGCCGGGAACCTCGTATCTGATCAGCAGCGCAACCTCGATGTGATGTATGAGCTCGCACGGGCCAGCCAACTCGACCTCGATCGCCAGGGCGTCGACTGGGGCCTGTCCATCCCGGACGCCCTGGACCACCTCATAGCCGGACACGCCAGCTCAGACGCCGAGTATGCGGCAGCCGCCTACTACCAGGCCCTCCAGCACATCATCGACCGCAACGGCTCCGACCCCGGCGAACTGGGCGTGTACTCCAAGCCCTCCACCTTTTTCGGTCTCTTGGACGACGAATTGCGCCGCCTGGGCGTGAGCGCCGATCTTCTGCTGCATGACCATCTGTTCTCCGGTCCGCCCGACGAGATCCCCTTCTACGTTCCGTATCCCGTGGACGGCCCGCACATCGGTATGTTCCCGCTGGCCAAGGCCAAGCCCGCCGCGGACGCCTACCGAGCGGTTCTGGACCGGATGGACGACGGATTCGTCTACGACACCAAAGTCCTCATTGAGAAGCTGGATTTCGAGCACCACGAGTGGGAGTACGCCACCAAGAACATCGACTGGTACAAACAGGACACGATCTTCTTCTCCATCAGGGGCTGACCAGGAGGGAGCTACCGAGTCACTTGGTTCCGCTCCCTCTGCTGAGTCCCATCACCCAGCGCTTCACATCTCGCGCCTTGCGACGCCGGATCACTTGGACTCCCAAGGCGGCGTCCCGGCCGTTTGCCGCAAGTACCGGGGCGATTGCCGCGGTACTCGCGGATGGCGGTGCGCAGGATCGACCGGCGGTTGAAGAGCACTCTGCGCCAGGTCGGCCGGCCTGAACGCCCGTGGCCGCTCCGGGCTTGGCCCGATGAAGAGGAGGGCTTCCATCCACCCCGGGGTGTCGCGACCCATGGGCGACGCGGAAGCCGCCGTCACGGCATACCGGCACGCGGACGAGGAATCCAGGCACGGACACACGGCTGATGCTCAGCTGGCTGGAGACGGATCGAACTCGCCGACGAAGCCGGAGCGCCCCGCAGGAACGCCGCCGACGTACACGGTCACATGCCGTCGGACGGATTCGCCGAGGACCTCGACTACCGCGTCGGTGATAGACGCGATCAGCCGCGTGGGGGCGTTGCCCAGCCCCGACAGGTTCAGCTCCGTTTCACGCACGTTCATCGAGACGATCGGTGCGTTCACCACGGTGGGTACGCCGCCGAAGCTCCAGCGGTGGCGCGGGATGTCGAACAGTTCGACGACTGTGCGGGATGCCTGACCTGTGATCATGTGCGCGCAACGGGGCGGCTGGACGGCGAGAGCGATTCTCGGGCATAAGCGAGTCTTTCCATCAATCAGATATGTCCGTAATAGTTGATGTAATGGGATCTGAGGGGTACCTTCTGACTGTTCATCAGTACTGGAATGGGTTGTTCCGGACTGTTTGGGTCTCGCGCGTCACCGTCTGTCGACCGTCCGAGCGTGCTCTTCGGCATGCTCGATCGGCGCCGAATCCGGTGCGCTCCTGGAGGTATGACGGACATCGTTCCGCGTGCGGAAAATCCTCCAGGAGGAATTGGTGTCGTATCCGAATGGCGCTGTCTGGGCGGTGATACGCCGACGTGGGGTCATAGCCGCCATGGCTGCCGTCGCCCTGGTGGCGGGACTGCTGATACCCGCGATGACGGCGAAGGCCGCCGCGGGCACAGCGGTTCTCGATGTTTCCGTCCAGGCCGTCGACTCCCGTACCGGGGCGCCGCAGGCGCAAGCCTCCTTCGGCACGCACGACAATCAGGTCGCGTACAAGGTGGCGTACTCCTGTGCCGCGGCGGACTGCGACGGTGCCACCGTGCAGTTGTCACCGTCGCAGCCCGATCCGAACGGGTTGCAGGACGGGCGGCTGCTGGCCTATGCGAACTGGACGCCTCCGGCCGGGCTGCCGAACGCGTCGGTCGGCGGCACGGACGTAGCGGGAAAGACGATCAGCCTCGGTGACCTGCGTGCCGGCGTATCGGGCACGTTCCTCGTGGTCTACGGCATCGCCGCGTCCGGTAACAACTCAACAGTGGCCGCGGCCCAGTACTACCCTTCCGGGTTCCAGATCCTGATGTCGGCGACCATGGACTCGACGACCGCCACCGGGCCCGCCCAGGCCGACGCACAGCCGGTGACCTGGACGAGCAAGGTTCCCGAACCGTCCCTGAGCCAGGTGAGCCCGGGGTCGGTCAAGCCCGGGACCAATGTCTCCTGGGAGCTCTACATGGCCTCGGGCGCGATCACCCGTTTCGACGGCAGCAGCGTCAGGGGTTCCTCGGAGTGGGTCGGCGCGGGCAGCTACACCGTCGTCGAGAAGCTGGACCCGCGTGCGGTGTATGTGTCGAGCACCGGCAGCGGTGTGTACGACAGCGCGGCGCACACCGTCACCTGGTCACACGGGACGAAGGACGCTCCCGATGCGGTCGCGGCGGGAGGCTGGGGCCACATCGACAAACGGAACTGGTCGGCCCGCGGGAACTCCTACCCGCGCAAGGTGACCGTGAACTACCCGGCGGCCAAGTTCACCAATGACCCCAGCGGCTGCGACTTCGAAGAGACCGTGAGCAGCGAGATGACGGTGTCCCTCACCTATCTCGACCCGGACCGCACCACCAAGACCGCGACCGAGGTGATGCAGCACACGGTGTCGTGCCACTCGCCGTTCGCCCGGGCGGGCCTGGCGAAGGACAGTACGAGTAGTTCTTCCAGCGGGTCGACTCGTCTGGTGAACGTCCCGCCGAACGTGGCCGGGATGACCTGTCCCGCCCGCGGGCGGGACGACTGGAACCGCGTCTGCACCCCGGGTGCGAGCCTCGCACCGTTCGCGGACAACAGGTTCTACTGGACCGTGGCGGCCCACAACCAGTCGAACGTCGACGGCGTCGCGGTGATCCAGGACGACGAACTCGACCAGCCCGACGCCCGCGTCAACAGGATCGAGCCCTCCGGCACAACACCGGTCGCCAAGGTCGAGTGGACGCGGAACGACGGTGCCACGGGGACGTCCAACGGCGCGGTCAACGCCCCCGACGGCACCTGGTTCACCAAGGCGAAGGTCACCAGCGGCACCGTCAAGGCGACGAACGTCCGGCCCAGTGACACCGGAGGCAGCCCTTTCAACGCCTACTTCTACTACAACGTCGCCGCGACGGCTCCGATCGGGGAGACCCGAACCAACAGGGCCACGGCGACGATGTCATGGCCGGACAGCGGACTGGCCGTGATGGCACTGGGCCCCACCCCCCGTACGATCCGCTTCCAGGAGACGCCGCGGCAGAGGCCGAGCGTCACGGCCGCGTTCGCCTCGCCCGCCACGGTCGAGGGCGGCGGGAACGCCGTACCGGGCAAGAACGTGACGTTCAAGGTTCGTGCGGAGACGCAGAACATCCCTGGTGGCGTGGACATCACCCCGCAGTACGCGTTCATCGCGCCGGTCGGCTGGACGATCAACCCCGACTCCGCGTCCTTCGCGGCCGGTTCCGTACCGGACGGTGTGTCCTTCGACTACACGACGAAGACCGTGGGCGGGCAGTCGCGTGAGGTCGTCGTCGCCAACTGGCCGAACGATGTGTCCTTCGGTGAGAACACCACCTGGCCGACGATGCAGGTCATGGCCCAGCCGACGCACCTGGTCGCTGCCGGAACCACGAGCGTGGCGACGGCCTGGGCCGGCGATTCGCGGCACACCTGGACCAATGCCCAAGCGGTCTACGCAGGTGCAGTCGCGGACACCCCGGACATCGACGGCGACGGCAAGACCGACGAATGGTTCTCCGGCACCGCCCAGAACGTCACCGTCTCCGCGGCCGACGGGCTGAGCGCCACCAAGGAGATCTGTCTGCCGACGCCAGGCGCCCCCCAAGAGTGCACCTGGCTCTCCGACCCGGACGAACTGGTGGGTGTCTCACCGACGGCCACCGACATCCGCTACCGGGTCACCCTGAAGAACACCGGTAACACCACACTCGACAAGGTCGTCGCCTACGACGTTCTCCCCCACGAGGGCGACCGGGGCACCAGTGCCGGAACGGCCTCGACTCCGCGTGGCAGCACCTTCGACGAAACGCTCGACACCGTCTCCGACGTCTCCGCCAACCTGACGTTGGAGTACTCGGCCTCCACCAACCCGAAGCGCGCCGAGGTCCACCCCGCCGCCACCGGGACCACCGACGACTGGGGTCCCACCCCGGCGGGCAAGAAGGCCATCCGCGCGAGCGTGACGGGCGCCCTCACCCCCGGCCAGGAGGCGCGCTTCATCTTCGTGGCCGCCGTCGCCCCCGGCACCAAAGCCGATGCGGTCGCCTGCAACTCGGTCGCCCTCGACAGCGCCCAGACCCTGCCCGCCGAGCCGCGTCCCGTGTGCGCGTCCACACAGGAGGCCGACCTCAGCGTCGGCGTCCCGGACCGACTGCCGCTGCAGGTGGGCCGCGTAGGAGTGCTGCCGTTCACCGTCACCAACGGCGGTGGATCGCAGGAGACGGCCGCCACAGTCACCGTCACGATCCCCACCGGCCTGACAGTCACCAGCCTCACTCCCAAGGGTTGGAGCTGCACCGCCGAACCGGGCAGCGCCCCGCTCGACGGACCGCTGACGCTGACCTGCACCCCGGTCGACGACGACGGTGACCCGAAGCCTCTGAAGAAGGGCGTCGCCACGGACCTCGCGGTCCCCGTGATGCCCACCGCCTTGGGACAGGCCTGCGCACTCGGTTCCGCCGAGGGCCCGATGCACGACCCCACGCCCGCGAACAACAAGGCGACCGGCTGCGCCCAGGTCGGAGTCGCGACGACCGGGCTTTCGTTGACGAAGACCGACGGCCGCGATGTCGTGGCCGTGGGCGACGAGTACAGCTACACCCTCACAGCGGCGAACCTGCTACCCGCCGAGACGATCACCGGTACGAAACTGACGGACACCCTGCCGGCCGGGCTGGCGTTCGTTTCCGCGACCGGCGGCGGCACCGTCGCTGACCAGGGCGCGGTGGACGCCTACGGCGATCGGCCCGGTGGCACCGTCACCTGGACGCTCGGCGACCTCGGGCGCGCGGGAGTCCCCTCACCGGGCGGTGACCTCACCGAGGCCAGCGCCGAAGCCGCCGTATCCGTCCAGGTGAGGGTGAAGGTGCTGCCTGGCGCTTCTGGCACCGTGGTCAACTCGGCGCGGGTCAGTGCCCCCGACCCGGCTGACGCGTCGGAGACGCTGACCGCGAACGCCTCGGACACCGACCGTTTGCGTGCGCTGACCCTGACCAAGTCGTCGGGTATCTCGTCTGCCGGGGTGAGCGCTGGTGACACGGTGACGTATACGGTCACGGCGAAGAACATCGGTACCGCCGACTACACGGAGAGTGTTCCGGCGGTGGTCAGCGATGATCTCGCGGGTGTGCTCGATGACGCGGTCTTCACCGCGGGGTCGGCCTCCGCGAGTATCGACGACGGTTCCTCGGAGC
>NZ_JAMQAW010000007.1:190273-261447 GCF_023701525.1 Streptomyces albipurpureus | reverse complement strand
CCAGCCATGGGTTCGCACCGCTGCTGACCAAGACCATCCGCTCCTCGACCCAGAACGACGACGGCCGCTGGACGGTGGTCTACGGACTCGAGGTGACCAACCCCAACCCCGACCGAGAGGTCACCTACAGCCTCGCGGACGATCTCCGCTTCGGTGAGGGCATCGATGTGACCCGTGCCGCGGTGACCGGCACACCCGACGGCATCAAGACCGCCAACGGCCCCGAGGGCTGGGACGGTTGGGACGGCTCCGGTGCCATCGCGGATCGTGCCGAACTACCGGGTGCGGCCATCCACCAGTGGACCGTGACCGTGACCGCCGACGCCCACGGCGTGGCCGAAACAGCCGCCGGACTGTGCACCGACGGCGCGGCCAGCGGCTTCGCCAACCGGGCCACACTCACCCTCACCGACGGAACCACCCGCACCGCCGACGCCTGCGCAGCGCCGGTGAAACCGGCCATCGCGAAGAGCGTCGAGGGCGCGCCGGTCCGCAACGACGACGGAAGCTGGGACATCCCCTATCTGATCACCGTCACCAACACCCACACCGCGCCTGCCGCCGGGCTCGCCTACACACTCCAGGACGAACTAGCCTTCCCCCAGGGGGCCAAGGTCCTCGCGGTCAGTGTTGACGCGGGTGACGCGGAGGTGAACCCCGAGTTCACCGCGGGCCTCGACACCATCAAGGGTGTCGCTGTCACCCCGGACACCGCTGTGCTGGCCGGGCCCGATCGTGTCCCCGCGGCGACGCAGGACGGGCCAGGGGTCAGCGAGTACCGGATCACCGTGACAGCGAGGGCGAACGCGGCCGACCTGACCATGGAAGACGTCCAGTGCGGACCCGCCGACGCACGCGGCTACGGCAACGCCGTCGCCCTGTCCGCCACGGACACCGTGGTCGCCACCGCCAGCGCCTGCGCCGACATCACGGTGCCGAAACTCCGCTTCACCAAGACCGTCGACAAGAAGGGCCCCGTACGCCCCGGTGACACCATCACCTACACGGTCACCGCGCAGAACACCGGTGACGCCGACTTCATCGCCGGCGACCCGGCGAGCGTCTCCGACGACATGACCGGCGTCCTCAAACACACCACCTACAACAAGGACGCGAAGGCCACCGCGGGAACCGTTGTCATCGGCGACACCCGCTTCCTCTGGTCCGCCCCCATCGAAGCCGGCGCAACGGAGAAGCTCACCTACTCCGTGACCGTCGCCAAAACCACCGAGAAGAACGCCCAGATCGTCAACAGCGTCACCGCGATCGGCATCGAACCAGAAACCGACCCCGGCCCCGACCCCAGCCCAAGCCCCACCACCAGCACGAGCACCAGCCCTGACCCGAGCACCAGTCCCGATCCGAGTCCTGACCCGAGCACCAGTCCCGATCCGAGTACGAGCCCCGATCCGAGCACGAGCCCTGAGCCGAGTACGAGTACGGGCCCGAGCGTCGATCCGGGGACCGATCCCGGCAAGCAGCCCGAGGCATGCCCGGCCAAACCGTCCGACATGGCAGGAGACACCTGCGCGGTGACGACGCCGGTCGAGCCGCACAAGCCGAAGCCCTCTTCCTGGCTCGCCTCCACCGGATCGAACATCACCGCCGTCGCGGCACTCGGACTCCTCGCACTCATCAGCGGCGCAGGAGTAGTCATCACCGTCAGGCGACGACGCTCGACCCGCACCGCCATCTGACCCAACACCCTTCAAGAGCACGGCAGAAGACCTCCGGCAGCGAGTGGGCCACCAACCCACCCGCACACCGGAGGTCTTTCGCCGTCCACACCCACCACACCACCAACCCCAGGTCGGCCCCTCGTGCGGGTACCCAGGGCACCGGGAACCACGGCCCCGGCCGAGAACATCGCTTCAGACCACGATGGGCCGACCTGACTCCGAGCCGACGGAGTTGGGATGCCGAATCCGCCTCCGGGAGGGCCGACGGGCTCAGGGCGGATCAGAAGTCGGGGCGTTCACACGGTATGGAACACATGGGTGACTGCCTTGGCCAGCAGCAGGTCCACGGTGCCGACGAGGGCGGCAAGCGCCAATGACGGAGATATGCCCTCCCGATCCGACGCCTGCGCAGCCCGCGGTCTGTCCTCGTCCGCCAGGGGCGGGTCCGGCTCCGTCGTGAGGCTCATGCAGACCTCGAAGTCCCCGCAGACGTCCGGCGCCTCGGGCTGGGGGCGGCGTGGTCAGCGGGCTGAACGAGCTCGTTCTCCCGCTGGTTCAGGCCGAGACGGACGGGGAGCGACTGGACGCTCATCCGTCGAGATCGGAAAGCGCGAACGGTGGGCCCGAACTCCGCCGTCTCCCGCAGTGGGTGATGTCGTACCAGGTGTACGGCCACTGCCGCCCAACGCCTGAGGGGAACCCGGCCTCCTATGGGTCCTTCCGCCGGCTGTACCTCGGCTCCGGGGCGGACGGGGACCATGCCCTTGGTACCGGCGGCGAGGAGGTGCACGGGCTTCTTGGCGGACGGAGCCCGCACGACACGACTACGAGTCCCGGGAAAGAACCATGCCCCGGCACCGCCGTCCCGACGAGGACTCGGGCGTTCCCAGGCGCGGGCTTAGATCCATTATCGCGTTCCGAGAAGGCGCCCGTCACCGTCCTCCGGAATGATCTTTACGTCCGATATGTATCCATAGGATTGCGGAGAATGAGCACAACACACCGACCTGACCTGGGAGTCGAGAGTGGCGCACGACGTTGCCGCGCTGGCGGAGGAACTCACCGCCATGGCCGCGGCCGATCATCAGTCCTCAGTCCACGCGAACAGCGATGACCCTGCCGAGCAGTTGGCGTGGCGCTATCTGACCGCACGGCATGGTGACCGACTCGGCGAGATCATGGATGAGCACGGTTGGCCGACGGCGGAACTGGTCGGCGAGGAGGCCGGCCGCGCAGCGTGGCTCATCGCCCAGCACGCCGACCGGCAGCTCGACATTCAGCGACGCGCTCTGAAGCTGCTGCAAGAGGCGGTGTCGGCAGGCTCGGCCAGCCCGCGCGAGCTAGCCTTTCTTCGTGACCGCACACTGGTCAATGAGGGCCGCAGTCAGGTCTACGGCACTCAGATCGCCGGCATGAAGGACGGGGCACCGGTTCCGTGGCCCTGCCAAGAGCCGGGGCGCATGGACGAACTGCGCGCGGAAGTCGGCATTGAACCCTTCGACGAGTACGTTGCCAAGTTCTCGATGGCCTGATGCCAACCGTCCGGCGGATCGCACCCCAAGGCTCACCTGCCGCCGGTCACATGATTTGTCGGCAGGCTCCAGCGCTCTGGGGGATTCAAAACACAGCGGCCTGGAGTCTGAAGCCCTCCCGGAGCGCAGGCCCGCTGGCCTCAACGTTGTGACTTCGTGACTTCGAGGCTCATTGCCCCGGGTCGAAGACGAATCCGCAGACTCCGCTGTGGGATCGCACACGTATGGCTGTCGATACGCAGCTATGACCGGCCGCTGCGCGGGCGCCGACCCCAACGGCCAGAAGGCCCGCCAGGGGGGACCTGACGCGGTGACGGTATGCACGGGAACGCGTCTCAAACATCGAAAGCGCCGTCGCCCATGGTGGACACATGTGCCTATCCCGGGAGGATATCGGTCCGTTGGGTCGCAAGAGGGGCGAGGGGGCTCCTGTGCCCCAACGGTCGATAGATCAGCAGTAGCGCTTCTGTGTCCTGAGCCGCTGCCTGGCGAGGTGGTCGCGGGTGGTCAGGGTGTCGGGGTGGTCGGGTCCCAGGAGCCGTTCGCAGTCCGCTGATACCTGCTCGAACGCGGCGGCCGTACCGACCGCGTCGCCAGTCAACCCATAGAGCACGGCGAGGTCCCTGCGGGCGGTCAGGATGTCAGGGTGGTCCGGCCCCTGGACCCGCTCCCAGTTGGCCAGCAGTTGGGCGAACGCCGCTGCACCGGCCGTGCTGTCGGCCTCTCCCTGCCAGCGGGCGAGGTAGCTGCGGGTGGTGAGGGTATAGAGGTGGTCGGGTCCCAGGATGCGCTCGCAGTCGGCTGATACCTGCTCAAACGCCGCCGCCGCACCGGCCGCGTCCCCAGTCACGCCCTGCCAGAGGGCGATGTCTTTGCGAGCGGTCAGGGTGTGGATGTGGTCGGGTCCCAGGGCGCGCTCGCAGTCTGCCGATATTTGCTCGAACGCGGTGGCCGCACCGGCCGGATCCCCTGCTTCCCCCCGCCAGTAAGCGAGGTTGAGGCGGATGCACAGGGTGTTGGGGTGGTCTGGTCCCAGTACGCGCTCGAAGTCGGGCAGTAGCTGGCCAAAGGCCGCGACGGCGCCGTCCGGGTCGCCGGCGATGGCCTGCCAGTGAGCCTGGGCTTGGAGGGCGTTGAGGGTGTCGGGGTGGTCTGGGCCGATGTGTTGGCGGGTGGTGGTGGCCAGGTGCTCGAAGTGGTCGCGGGCGGCAGTGAGGCGGCCGCTCTCGCCGAGACTGGTGCCGATGCGCAAGAGCAGCGCGTGGGGGGCTGGTCGGTACAGGGCGTCTTCGGCGGTACGGGCGAGGGCGGTGGTGTTGGCGCGCAGGGCTTGGGTGAGGGTGGTGTCGCGTTCGATGTCGGGCCAGGCGGTGGTGAGGCTGTCGGCGGCAATGAGGGTGAGCTGGTCGTGCTGGTCGGGGGTGAGGGTGTCACGGGTGGCGCGCTGGATGAGCTGGTGAACGCGGACAGCCTGGTGAGGGGTGTCGGGGGTGTGGTCGATGAGGCTGAGCCGGTGCAGGGCGCGCAGGGCACGCACGGCGTCCCGGTGGGAGACCGGTCCCGGTTCGCCGACGCCGGCCTGATGCGTACGGGTGCGATGTCGGGTGAGGTGGTTGAGGACGGGCGGGCTGGTCAGGACTGTCTGGGGGATGCCGTGGGGATCGAGCAGGGCGGCCAGGTGGAGCATGGGGCGGGCCAGGCCGGCGGGGCGCAGCGTATCGGCGCGGTCGATGCAGAGGGACCAGGCTGCGAACAGGGGGAGTGCCTGTTCGTCGGGGAGTTGGTCGGGCGCGGTGTCGGCGAGTGTGGTGGCGCGGTCCGCCAGCAGGGACCGGTAGGTGGTCACGTCATCGCCGGAGTCGATGAGGTAGGCGGTTGCCTGGGAGAGAGCCAGGGGCAGCCGGCCGAGGTCGCGCGTGAGGGCGGTGAGCTGGTCTGCGGGCGCGTGTCGACCGTGGGTGGCCAGGGAGTGGGTGAGGTAGGCGACGGCTTCGGCCTCGGTGAACAGGCCGACCTCGATCCGGCGACGGTCTCCCCCGGCCAGGGCGGCGTCGCGGCGGCGGGTGGTGACCAGGGTCCGGCCGTTCGGATCGGCCGGCGGCCACAGGCCGCGTAGGTCGTCAGGGTCGGCGAGATCGTCCAGGACGATCAGCCATCGACACGGTCGGGCCCCGGCCTTCGGGGTCAGCCAGGCCAGAAAGGTCCGCGCGGCCAGTTCGGGATCGCCGGGTTCGGCCAGGCACAGTTCGATGCCGGCCTGGGCGTACCCGGTCACCACCGCCCAGCGGGTGCTGGCGGTGACCCAGACGAGTACGTCCAGGCTGCCGTTCTGCCAGGCGGTGCGGGCGTAGTCGGCGGCGAGTTGGGTCTTGCCCACTCCGCCCATGCCGGTCAGGACCTGCCCCAGTGCGCCGGCGCCGCCGACAGTGGACCGTAGCCATCCGGCCTGGGCGCGGTGCCGGAAGGACTGCGCGCGAGAAGGGATCACACCGACCTGGCGCGGCCAGCCGGCAGGCGTTCGGGGCGCGGCATGGTAGTTGACCTGACCGGTGCTGCCGATCGCCACGCTGTGGTGGACGGCGTGGACTGTGCCGATCTCGGGACTACCGGTACCCGCGGTCGAGGGTGCTGGGCTTGAGGTGGCCGGTCCGTTCAGCCCTGGGACGGAGCCGGCGACGGAGTGGGGCCGATGTGAGCTCCTCCGTGAATGACGCCGGCCGCGATCGAGCCCTGCTCAGCGCTGATGCCCATGCTGGCGCCGACGGCCAGTCCACCCTGGTGGGCCGACACCCCACCTGGAACACTGTGCCGGGCCAGCACCGCACGCAACTCCTCGGCAGCCTGCTTCTGCTCCGTAACATCCAGGCTCTCCAGCAGCGCCTCGATACGGGCGTGCCATCCCGACTCCTGGCGGATGTGCTCCCTCTCCGCCTCGGTCAGTCCGGTCGTCGCTGCTGTTTCCAGTGCGTCTGCGCTCTGGTCGAGGCGCTCCAGTTCGGCGGTCTCACGCTGTGCGTTCCCCCGGCTGAGCCAGCGGGCGACCCGCTGCCTGAACTCCGCCCACGCGTCTGTGCCCGCGGCCTGCACCACTGCTGTTCCTCCCGCCGCCGCCAGCGCGGTCATGGTTTCCGGCAACATTCCCACCCTCCTGAGATATCGGCAGCGGACACGGTGGCACCAGGGCCTTCCACATCACGCCATCACCTACGCGCTGTCGCGACCCCGCTTGCCGGACACCAGCCGCTGCCCACCCTTCAGCAGCGCCCAGGGCTCGACCAGTTCATCCAGGTCCGACTCAGCACGGCCCACACTCGTTGAGCATCCACGCGAGGTCTCACACACCGCAGCCGTACCGCCTCGGACTCACCCGCACGTGTGACACTCCCGTAAGGTCAACTCCGCACGCGGCCGAGTTGCGCCGGCACATCGGAGACCGGCTGGAGCCGCGCGTCAACCGACGAGCACCTCACACGGGCCCGTGGTGAGATACCGGCACAACGTCGGCACCCACCTGCTGCGGGGAGGGCAAGGCGGCCACCCGGCGGCTGGAGAAGGGAGACCTGGCCGCCCTTCGACGCGGTGGCCGCATGCTGGGGAGATTTCCTGCGCGAGCGACTCGTCGCCTATCAGCCCACGGCCGACCAGCCCCCGACAACGTCACACGCGAACGCGGCCCGCTGGGCACCGCTTTACCGCCCGACGCCAGATCCGTTCCCCGGCGCGGCCGCCCGTTCGGTTCCCCACCCGTTGACTCCTTCCGGCTCTGCCGCAGTTGATCCGGCATCTACTGAGGCCGCCTCTCCCGGACATGTCTCGAACAGTCTTCTGACCAGGCCGGACATCCGTGCCCTGTCCGGGACAGCCCTCGACCATTGCTTCCCTTTCTGGTTTCACCAGCATGAAGGGACGTGACCGTACTCGTCCTGGCTGATCCCGAAAGCGAACGTGGATCTCATGGGTCGTGTCCCAGCCGTTCTCGGTTTCGGTCCCGGGAAGTCGTCGAAGGGCGAACAACAGAGGTGGAGGGGAAACATGCGCATACGACGCATGCTGACGATCGGTGCTGCCACTGCAGCACTCGTCGGAGGTTTGGCCGTGGTGCCAGCTGCCGCTGACTCAGACGCATCAGTATCAAGCACGGTAGGAGTGCTGGGGCATGACGCCTACGCTGATCTCATGGAGGGTGGCGAGTTCGTAGCTCGCGGCTACTTCAAGGCAAGTGGCGACAAGTTCATCCTGACCAAGAAGTCGAATCAGACGTACTCCGGCCGTACCTACCTGGAGTACAAGTACATCAAGATCAATGGGCAACTACAGGAGGGGACCCATCATGGTGTGTCCGCGGTTGGTGTCCCGGTGACCTTCGACCACAACTTCGGCGAGGGGCGGGCGGTGAAGTTCCGGATCTGCGTCGAAGACAGTTTCTGGGACCCCTGCTCTGAGTGGGAAACCGGCTATGCATAGATAGCCCGGGAAGGCTGAAGGGGCGTTAGATGCCGCATCCCATGGTTTCCGACGCCCCTTCGGCTGTGCGAGGCAGCGGCTCGCCCTGGTGGTGTGGGGGAGCGCGGACACGGCATCGTATCGGCAGCCTCAGGGCGAGCAGCTTGTCCATGCCGAGTTCGTGCGTGCTGTACTCGCCGTACCGCTTGATGTGCCCGGTCTGGTAAGGCGGGATGTGGACCGGTCTTCGGGGTCGGTCTCCCACTCTCTCCTCTCCGCTGACTGGCGAAACGATCTCGGCGATGTCCAGGGCACTGTGGAAGATCACCGCGTTCGTGAGCAGAGGCTTGAGCGTCATCGCCTTCTCCCGCTCGACGCGTCGACAACCGGCTCGCCCAGACCAGGGTCCGGTATCGGAAACCGGGAGGTATGTCCTACCATCACATCTCGGACACCTGCATCGCGCTGTTCACGCACTTCGTTCCGTGTTGTGCGACAGCACCAGTGCCTGGTCACTCGTGAGCTTGATCGTGGCCTGGCCAACGCTCCTTCACACCCCTACGGCTGGGCCCGCCCTGGACCACACGAACGTACGGGCCTTCGACCTTGGCCGAACACATTGGACGCCCCGGTGAGGGCAACGGGCGATTTCCCACGTTGTTGCAGACTGTTTCACATGGTCGTGGTAGCTGGCAGTTCCGGGCCACCCTTGACCGTAATCAGGCCATTCGCAGCGAGATGGGACTGCGGGTGTCAGGTCCCCCTTATCAAGGGAGTAGTTCGATTCAGGTAGTGATCAAGGAGAGCTCATGGCCGACTCGCCCGAAGTAGCAGGAAGAGATGGGAAGTGCACCCTGGAGGTCAGCGGCGGACCCGCTGAGACGGACGATCTACGCCAGTGGCTGCGGCGGAATCCGGAACTGCGGTGCGCCATCGGTCAGTCACGGTCCGGCCCGCCCGCTCCCGGCGGGATGAGTGGGGGAGCGGCCGAGCTCATACCGCTGCTGCTGACGCCCGGCGGGCTCACGGCCGCCGTGGCTGCGGCTGTCGTCGCCTGGTTGCAGAGCAGGCGGGGCAACCAGACCGTGACGATCACCCAGCCTGACGGCACCCAGGTGACGGTCACGTCCGAGCGGGTGCGTGGGCTGACAGCGGAGGGAACCGGTGATCTCGCGCAGCGGGTGGCAGAGGCACTTCAGCAGCCCGCGCAACCCGCCGTGCCTGCGGACGGGCAGGAAGGCCGGCAGCTGGGAACGGCGGAGCGGAACTGATCATGGGGGTTCAGCGGGGGGACTTCAGCAGCACCAACTGCCATGCGATCGTGGTCGGGACGGGCCGGTACGGCAAGGGTGGCCGCGTACCGCTATCGGATCTACCGGGGGCCGCTCGCTCGGCGCGGGCTATTGCCGCGGTGCTGCGGGAGGAATGCGGTATGGACGGCAGGGTCACCGAGATCATCGACGCGCGGGGGCCCACCGAGGTCCTTGCCGCCGTGCAGGTCGCGATCGACGCCTCCGAGGGCGGAGTCGTCCTCTTCTACTTCATCGGCCATGGTCTGATCGGGCCCGGACGGCAGCTGTATCTCGCGACATCGGGAACGGTCTCGGCAGATGACACCGTCCAGGCCGTCCCCTACGACCAGGTGAGCAAACGGCTCGGTGAAGCCACCGCCAGCACCGTCGTCATCCTCGACTGCTGCTTCTCGGGCCTCGCCCAAACCGCCCCGCAGGAGTCATACCGCGAAGTCCTGGCCTCCGCCCGCCCCGAGGGGAGTTTTCTCCTCGCCTCAGCAACGCACTACGCCGCTTCGTTCGCGCCCGCGGACGCGGTCCACACGCTCTTCAGCGGAGAGTTGCTGCGGCTGTTGAAGGAAGGTGATCCGGGCGGACCAGCCTGGTTCACCCTCCTCGATCTCTACCGGATACTCGACCACCGCTTCCAGGGCAGTGCCGTCCGACCGCACTCGGATGGCGTCGGTCGGGCCTCCGACCTCATCCTGGTCCGCAACCCCGGAAGGCTCGTCCACGACGCTGCTGTCGACACCGGGCCGGAGCAGGGCGGCGGCCCATGTCCGTACCCCGGAATGCGACCGTTCCTGCCCGAGCAGCACCATCTCTTCTTCGGCCGCGACGACTTGACGCGCAACCTGGTGGCCCGGGTGACTGCTGACCCCTACACGGGGCCGGTTGTCGTGGTGGGTGCCTCGGGAGCCGGCAAGTCCTCCCTCCTCAGGGCGGGTCTCGTAGCGGGTCTGGAAGGTCGGGGGGTGGTGCTGGTCCCGGCCCCCGGCGCGCGACCGTTCCATACGCTTGTGGAGAGCTGGGCCTCAGCGGTGGGTCGGCCGTTCGCCGAGGTGGAGAGCGAGCTGGGCACCGGACGGTTCGGCCACACCGGACCCCGCGTGCTGGTGATCGACCAATTCGAGGAGATCTTCACCCAGTGCCAGGACGTGGAGGAGCGTGAGCTGTTCGTCCGCGCCCTGTCCGGGGCAGGCTCGGACGGTCCCCGCATCGTCCTCGGTCTGCGCGCCGACTTCTACGACCAGGGCCTGAACGACGCGAGGCTCGCCGCGATCATCAGGGCCGGCCAGTTCACCGTCACCGCCATGTCCGACGACGACCTGCGAGCAGCTGTGGAACGGCCCGCGGAGCACTCAGGGCTGCGCCTGGAAGACGGGCTGTGCGATCACATCCTTAGCGAACTGCGTCAGGAGCGGGCCGCCGAGGGCGACGCGGTCACGCTGCCGTTCCTTGCCCACGCCCTGCGTCAGACCTGGGCCGGCCGCCGCGGTACCACCCTCACCTTCTCCGCGTACCAGGCCGTGGGCGGTATCCGCGCCTCCGTCGCCCGAACCGCCGACCAGATCCACGACACGCTCGGTGACGACGATCGAATCCGGCTGCGGGACCTGCTGCTGCGGATGGTTCTGGTCGTCGGTGACAGCGGGCGCACGGTGCGCCGCCGCGTCCCCGCACGGGAACTCGACCAGGTCGCCGACCTGGTGGGACGGCTCGTCGAGGCTCGGCTCGTCGTCGTCGATCAAGACGAGGCCCAGCTGTGTCACGACTCCCTGCTCCATGCCTGGCCACAACTGCGGGAGTGGATCGCGGACGACCGCGTCGGTCTGCTCGCACGCCGAAGGCTTGGCGAGGCGGCCGACGGTTGGCAGGAGGCAGGGCGTCCGCAGAGCGGACTGTACAAAGGGGACCAGCTGGCGGCGGCGCGCACCCAACTCGCCGGGAGCGCTGGCACGCTCCCGACACGGCCCGTCGAACGGGAGTTCCTCAACGCAAGTCATCGCTCGGAGCGCCGCTCCGTAAAACTGCGTCGCGCCGGGTTGTCCGCCCTGGCCGTGCTCGCCCTGCTCGCCACGATGCTTGCCGCGGAGGCACGCGACGCCCAGCGGGAGGCGGAACGCCGCGAGACCGTCCTGCGCGCCAACCAGGTGGCGGCGCAGGCCGACGCCTTGCGCGAGCGCGATCCGCAGACGGCGCTGCGGCTCAGCCTGGCGGCCTACCGCACGGCAGAGACGTATGCCACTCGGTCGAGCCTCTACACGTCGTATCTGACGCACACGCCGGTCGAGGTCTGGGGTGGAAATCGGGAACCGGTGCTCAACGTCGCCTACAGCCGAGACGGAGATGTACTGGCTGCCAGCCACCGCGGCGGACGGGTGCAACTGTGGGACACCTCCCGCCGAAACGTGCCCGTGAAGGCGGGGACGCTGAAGCTGAAGGGCAGCACCGCCATCGCCTTTCACCCGCGCACGCGTCTGCTGGCAGCGCAGACCGCTACCGAACTCCTCCTGTGGGACGCCGCCGACCCCCAGCGGCCCAAGCGGCTCGCCGGGCGACGTATCGCTGAAGGCATCACATATGCCGTGGGGTTCGCTCCGGACGGCCGCACGCTTGCGGCGGGGAGCGAAGAGGGACGCCTGAGGCTCTGGGACGTGTCCAACCCTTCGTCGCCGCTGCTGCGTACGGACCGCCCGGTGGCTGCCACCGCACTGATCTCGCTTGCGTTCCGCCGCGACGGCCTGCTGGTCACGGGCAACGGGATCAGCGGGAAGGCTGCACAGCGACCTGCCGAAGTGCGGTTGTGGGACGCCCGTGATCCTGCGCGAGCACGATTACTGGACACGGTCACCACTGCCTCGGTGATGGCGGTCGCCGCCCACCCGACTCGGGATCTGCTGGTCGCCACCGGCGCGGAAGGGAAGATGGCCTGGTGGACGGTTGGAAGCGACAGCGAACTCAAGGAAGTCAAGCCCGAAAACGAGTGGAACAGCACGTGGGGAGGGCTGGGCGACCTGACCTCACTGAGCTTTCGTCCAGACGGGGAAAGGATCGCCGCCGCGTACAACGGGGAGGGGAACGGGGGCGCCCTACTCCGGAAAACTGTCGCCACCGGCGCGAAACTACTCGCCTCACAGGCCGAACTGGGCACGGCACTCGCGAGCGAACCGGCGCAATCCCTGGTTTACAGCCCAGACGGCCGCCATCTCGCCGTGGGCGATGTGGGCGGCAGGATACGGATCTGGCCGCATCGCGCACCCGCACTCCAGGTCACAGGCGCCATGACCGACGGCGACCCAGGGACCAGCCCCATCAGTGGTGACGGGAAGCTCCTGGTCGCCAAGAGCGCAGACACCACCCAGGTCTGGGATCTCAGTAAAGCGGACACGGCCGACGGGGACGATCCGAGTCTGCGGTTCACACTGCCCAAGCCCTGGGAAGCCCGCTACTTCCTTCCGGGGACCGACCGTCCCCTACTGATGGCACACCGATGGACGGATGGCACGGACAACCATGCCTTCCGCCTGTGGGACTTCGGCAAGGACGGAAACAGACCTCCCGTGCCGGGGGCAGAAATCTCAGTGAAAGCCGAGGATATGCGCACCGCGGTGTCCGCGGACGGCAGGCTCCTGGTTCTCGGCGGGAGAGCCGCGGACACCGTTGACGTGTGGGACATAGGGAACATCCACCGCCCAGTGGCGCGCGCAACGCTCCCCGCGGTGGCGGTCACGGGGTGGGAGAGCATGTTCTTCCTGGGCGAACGGGGGTTCGCGATTGCCGACCGGGGCGATCCAGCACAGGGGCGGGTCCCTGATCTGCGCATCTGGGATCTCACTGACCCCGCCAGGCCGGTCAGAGGTCGTCTACTCAAAGACGCGGCCGTCGGAAAGTCGGGCTATGTGCCCTCGGCCCGACTTCTGATGCACGACGCTCCCATGCAGCAGACCCAGCTCTGGGACATGCGCGACATCCGCAACCCGCGGAAGGCGGCTCTACTGCCCGCCGCGTCCGGCGGCTACATGCCCGTTGGAAAAAGCCTCCTGGCGACAACACTCATCGACGGAACGGTGAACTTCTGGGACGCGAGCAACCCGTTCAAGCCACGGAAGATGGACGAGAGGCGCTTCGACCAGGCCCTCGACGACATCAGCCCATCGCCGGACGGGAAGTGGGTCCTGACCGGTCCCGCCTATCGCATCTGGAAAGCAGAGAAGGACGGCAGATGGCGCACGCCGGCGATCGCCACGGTCAAGGTAGGGCGCCTGACACTGCTGCCTGGGGGAAGCCCATTCATGGTCGTGGTCCCGGACGCTCGGTTCGAAGAACGGTACTCAACCGAACTCACCTACCTGATGGATTTCCACACTGAACGGATCCACGAGCGGCTGTGCCGCACACACCCCCTCAGCGTCGAGCGGAAGCAGTGGAACGCCCTGCTTCCGCACCTGAACCACCAGTCGTCCTGCAACTGACAGGCATCACGCCTACCAGGTCCCTCCTCCCAAGGTGATCTCACCGTGGGTACGGCGGCGTAGAGGACGGTTCGTTACGAGCCGGTCGTCTGGTCTCCGACCGCACCGGTGTGCTGTCCGAGCACTTCGGCCGGGTCAACCGCCCGCAGCTCGCCACCGACCGGCTCAGAGGAAGCGAGCACGACAGCCAGCGAATCCCGCACACCCCATGGGTCGCGACGGGGCCGCCCGGCACCTGGGCCGGCAAGCATCTCAGTTGAGCGCACACGTCGTCCTCACGGCACTGTCCGACGACGCCGTTCACCTGAGATCGAGTCGCGCAGGAATTGTCGGGCGCCGCGGAGCGTGGTGTGTAGTTGTCGCTGGGTGGCCCGGCTGTCGAGGCGTACGTCGAGGGCTCCGGGAAGTCTGCTGTCGGCCCGTAGTCCGGTGGGCAGGCGGGAGGCGTCGAGACCGTCGCGCAGGGCGATGAGGACGCCGAGTTCGTGGCGGCTGAGAGCATCGGTCCCCGCGAGGTGGTGAATGCCGGACGCGTCGCTGGACGCCAGTTCCAGGAGTGCGTCGGCCAGGTCGGTGACATGCACCGGACAGCGGAAGTCGTCGGTGAACAGGGCGCCTTCGCGGGTGCCGGAGGCGAGCTGGTGGACCAGTCGTTCGTGTACGGAACGCCCGTGGCCGATGATGAGCGAGGTGCGGGCGACCACGGCTTGGGAGTGTACGGCGAGCACTGCGGTCTCTGCGGCCGCCTTGGCCGCGCCGTACGGGGTGAGGGGGTCGGGAAGGCTGGTCTCGTCGTAGCGTGTCCGGCCGATGCCGGAGAAGACCGCGTCACTGGAGACGTGCACCATGCGGGTTTCGTGTCTGGCCGCCGCCAACGCGAGGTGGATGGGCCCCTGTGCCGTGACCGCCCAGTCGGCGTCACCGCTCGATGCGTTGATGACGAGCCGCGGGTTCACCTCAGCCATCAGGGCGTTCAGGCTTTCCAGGTTCCGCAGGTCAAGGTGGTGCCAGGAATCGGGCGCGGCGTCGCCGGGCCCAGTCGCGTAGGTCGCGGCGGTCGTGTGCCCAGCGGTTCTCGCCTGCCGGACCAACTCGGCTCCCAGGAAGCCGCTGCCGCCGACGATCAGAACTGTCATGCCTGCCACCGTAGGGGTGTGCACGGTCGAGCCGCGGCGGCCCTGTGCGAGGCAGCCGGATGCAGCGGGCGTCCGCTCGCGTTCATCGTTGCTCTGAGCGGTCCGTCTGGACCCGACAAAGCCATGCCACCGGCGGCAGCACCGGGCCGGGTCGATATCACGGAAGAGCGACGGCTTCGGCACAGGACTCCCGATGGGTCAACGATGCACCGGCCACCACCACCACCACGACCGGCCGTACCGACTGGTTCTTCCCGGGGCGGCCTACCGAACTCACCAGCGGACAGCGGCCTTACACGGATGCCCCACGGTGCGGGCCGACGCCTCGATGCGTACGGGCATGATGTACGGCCGTACGCGTCGTGGGTGCGGTACCGGTCTACAGGGCCGGCCGGGCCTTTCGCCATGGGCTGATGACCTTCACCTCCCGCAGTCCTTTCGCGGCTTCCGGTGAGAAGATCCGGCGGCCTGTGGCATGCGCTCGCCGAAGTGATCGGCGGTGCACTGCTGATGCTCTCCGACCCGCACCTTGACTGGGGTCTGATCGGTTCGCTCCCCAGGGAGGTTCAGATTCTTCTGGGCACGGTAGTCCTCGCCCTGCTGGCCGTCCGCCGTCGCTACCCGATCGCGGGTCTGCTCGGAGTGGACGCCCTCCCATCCGCCCACAAGGCTGCCCTCTTCCCGCTGCCCCGGCCGACCTAGCGCGGTACCGCGTCGATCGTTGGGGGGAGTGAGGCAGGGCGGGCGAGATGGAGTACCGGTTCCCCGCTGCCGAGGAGGAGGGTGCGTCCGCTGGGAGTGAAGCCAGCACGTCGGTAGAGGTGTTGTGCCCGGTCGTTGCTCTCCCCGGTCCATACCTGGAGGTGTGTGTACCCCTGCCTCTTGGCGTGCCCTGAGATGCCTTCGAGGAGAAGCAGGCCTATGCGTCGCCCCCAGTGGTCGGGGTGGACGAAAACCATGGAGATGTGGCACAGCTCCTCCATCCGTCCGCCGTGGCCGTCCTGGTCGCGCCCCGGTTCGGCCAAGGCCATGCCGAGCACCTCATCGCCGACCGAGGCCACCAGGACGAGGGCATCGGGATCGGCGAGCTTGTCCGCTACCCGGGCGACGCGCTGCTTGGTGGGCGGTCGTCCGCGCGCGGTGTTGGCTTGGCGCCAGATGCCCACCGCAGCGGTGAGGTCCTCCCCTCGTGCGAGGCGTGCTGTGACCGGGACGCCGAGATACAGGCCGCAGGACCAGTCAAGAGCTTCCTCGGGGGTTCCGGCCGGGTGGCCGGTAGGCAGCACGGCGTCCTCGTAGCGGCCGGTGCTGACGGTGTAGAGGGCGAAACCCCACAGGTCGGGGTCGCCAGTGTCGCGCAGGCGGCACAGCGGGAGTTCGTCGCCGCTGTCGAGCAGCGCGTCGAGGTAGGCGAACCCTGCTCGGTAGCGGACGGTGAGCTCGACGATGAATGGCCAGCGCCAGGCCCGCCCGGCGAGGCGTTGGCGTAGTGCTCGGGCTTTCACCGTGTTCTGGGTCGCCATGTCTTCCATCATGGGGGAGCGCTTGGCCGGGGACACCTGGCCGGGCTGTCAAGATCTGCGGATCAGTGCGTGCCGACCTCATCGGTGCCCCTTTGGGTGGAGGGCGTCGGCGCTCTCGTCGCTGACGCGGTGGTCGCATCGTCCACCCAGTGGGTTCTCGTGGAGTCTCCGTGGCCGGATGGCGGCCTGCCAGACCACTGCTCACGGGCATCCTCTTCCTTGGGGAAGCGGTTGCCGTCCACGCATCGTCCGTACCGATCGGCCCACTCGGTCGTGACCAGGCCGGACAACCATGCGGGGGCCGCGACCGCGAGTGCCTCCAGCGTGGCCCGCAGCGTCTCGCCGACGAACTCCATCCTGTTCACGTCCGCACCGCCGCGAGCGCATGCGTGGATCCGGTCGACCGGAACGCAGTCCAACTGGGCCCGCGGCATTGTGATGGTCGCCCACCTCACTCCGTCGTTGAACGGGCGCCAGTAGACCGGGTGCTGCCCAGCCTGGTCATCCATCACCGCTGTCACAGCGCCCTGCCTCGCCACCGCCAGGTAGGAGCCGGCCCGCCGCGTCAGGGCCCGTCACCGGCCGGCCTCCACATCGGCGGGGCCCCATCGAGGTCGACCGCCGAGGCACCGCGTCGGCCGACGACCGCCAGCCCGAGCGCCAACGTCCCGGTGTGTCCGTCACCTTGGTGAGCGTGTCCGTCATTCCATCGGGTTGTCCTTGAGCATGGTCGTCCGGCGGGTGCGTCGGCGGGGTGATGCTCGGGTGCGGGCCGTGCGGTGCGGCCCGCACCCGAGAGGAGTCCTTATGTCTGTGTGGGCACGGCGTATGACAGGTGCCGCTCTGGTCGGTGGTGCGCTGGTTCTCGGTTCGCTGGCACCGGCCGGCGCGACGGCGTCCGCTGGCTCGGCGGTGCCCGGGGCGCGGGCGGCGGCGGGGGTGGAGCGGTTGAGTCTGCGGCTGGCGTCGGATCCGGGCCAGGCCGCGAATGTGTGGGAGGCGTCGCAGGCGGATCACGCCCCGGTCAAGCAGTGGCCGTGGGGTGGAGGTGAGGGCAATGAACTGTGGGAGGCGCGTGACAGCGGGGCCGGTCACTACCGCTTTGCATCGGTAGGTAGTGGAAAGTGCCTCAATGTTCGGAACGGCGGTAACGAGGACAACGCCAGGATCATTCAGTACACCTGTTCCACCGACTATGACAACGACCAGTGGAGGCTTGTCCGCAAGGGCAACGGCTACCAAGTGGTCGCGAAGTCCAGCGGCAAGTGCTTGAACGTGCGCGGTGGCACCGGCGAGGGGAACGAACTCGTTCAGTACACGTGCAGCGCGGACGGCGAGGACAACGAGGTGTGGCTGCCGGTGTGGGAACCGGCCCCGTGATCCCCACCTGACATCTGGGGCCCCGGCCCGACGGTGAACGTCCCCTTCCCGCCTCATGGGGGAAGGGGACGCTTGGTCATCCGGTGGACATGCGGCGGGCGAGCCGTTCCAGACTCGGGACTGCGTCCAAGGCGCTGTGCCGGTACCCGGAGGCCCGCTGTCGATGGCTGGTCCGCCGCTCGTCCCGTCCCATCGGTGTCACCTGGAGAGAGCCGGTGGGCCAAGAGTCTCAGGCTGGTCGGTGAGCGGGCCCCCTGGGGCGGCACCGGAGTTGGGAACGGACCCGTCCAGTACCTGTGCCAGCAAGGCTCGCTGCTGGTGTGGGAACCGGATCGGTGATCTCCGGGCCGCGTCTCGGGTATGCCTCGACCCGCTCTGGCTCAAGCGGTGACAGTCGGCATCAAGTCGAGGGCACACTGTTCGAGGAGGCATGCTCAGCAAACTGACCATGCCTCCTTCGGAAGGAAGTGGGGTAGGTCGTCCATGGCTTCGGAGGGAATGAACACGGGCCGCGTGAGCAGGCTGTCGCCCGCTTGCTGCACATCGATCACCACGCCCAGTGAGTCCGAGCCGGGTACGCCCGCCTCCAGGTAGGACAGTTCCGAATGGGGCTCTCGGGCCTTGGCTCGGTCCACCATCCACCGCTCCAACGCCGAGGCGACCCGACCGACCAACGCCACGCCGTCTGCTGAAACTTGAGGCCCGCACAGTGCGTCAACCACAACGCCAGCCAGCCGTTCTTCCCGGTAGTACAGCTTCAAGCCGAAATCCCGATAGTCGCCCTCCGTGATCACGGCATCGGCCACCGGATAGCGATGCGTGTGCCGCTGGGATTCCGCCGTATGATCGCTCAGCGCAGCCGAGAACTCACCGGGTCCCATGCCGAAACGGAGCGGCCCCACGCTCACGAACGGATCCAACGTCCACCGCGCCCGCTGTTCGTCCGCGAGGACGTCCCACCACGTGAACATGACCACGAAGACTACGGCAGCGTGATCGAATACCTCCGCACGGACGGCAGAACGCCGACCTGGAGATCCGCCGGACACTAGCCCTTGGTCTCCAACAGACCCCGGGGCATAGGCCCGGTCGGCCACCGGGCCTCGGCACGGGGACAGCGCCGTGCCCGATGCGTGAGAGGCGCCGCGCAGGGTGATGGCCCACGGATACCATCCAGCCGCCAGGCTTGGGCGGGCTCATTCCGATCGCCGCTTCAGCCTTCCCTTGCTCCATCGCAGAAGAGGAATGGATGCCCTGTGAGCATCGCTCGGTCTGACGGCCGGTTGCAGCCCGCCCGCGCCGGTGACCCGACCCGGGTCGGCCCCTACCGGATCGTCGGCCGTCTCGGCTCGGGTGGCATGGGCACTGTGCACGCCGGTCTTGACCCGAGCGGGCTACGGGTCGCGATCAAACTCGTCCACGCCTCGCACGCCGAGGACCCCGAGTTCCGTGCCCGCTTCCGCCGCGAAGTACAGCTCTCCGCACGCGTCCAGGGGCCCTGTCTGCTACCCCTCCTCGCAGCCGATCCCGATGCCGAGACTCCCTGGCTGGCCACCGCATACGCCCCGGGTCTCACCCTTGACCAGCATCTGGCAGCCCACGGTCCCCTCACCGGCGGCACCCTCTACGCCTTCGCCACCGGAACCGCGCAGGCTCTTGCGGTCATCCACGCCGCCGGTGTCATCCACCGGGACGTCAAACCCCAGAACGTCATCCTCACGCCTGCCGGACCCCTCGTGCTGGACTTCGGCATCGCCCACGCCGCCGACGGCACGTCCGTGACCCGTACCGGTGTGATGACCGGTACCCCGGGGTGGATCAGCCCCGAGCACTACCGCACCGGATCCGCCGGGCCCGAAGGCGACGTGTTCGCCTGGGGGGCCCTCGTAGCCTACGCGGCCACGGACCGACTCCCGTTCGGCACGGGCTCTCCCGACGTGGTCGCCTACCGCATCATGTCCACCGAGCCGGACCTCGACGGCCTCCCCGAGGGACTGCGCGAAACAGTGGCGAAGGCACTGACGAAGAACCCCGACCAGCGCATCACCTCCGATTCCGCGGCGCAGGAGTGCGCCCGTCTCCTCTCCGCCCAGGCAACCCAGGTACTCGCCGCCGACAGCGGGTCAGAACCGACCAGCGCCAGCGACCTCATCACCACCGAGTGGCACGTGCCCAGCGTGGAGGACCCCGGCTGGCAGGTCCCGACCATGTCCGCCCGTAAACGCGCGCTCATCGGCCTCATCGCCGTGGCCACCGCCAGCGCGGCTGTCGCGGGCGCCATCGTGGCCTTGGACTCCACGGGCCAGGACCGGCCGCACATCCCGGCGAAGGGCGTGGCCAGTCCTGCGGCACCCGTTGACAAACCCGCCGAGGCCACGGCCTCCGCCAGTCCGGGCTCCACCAGGACCGCGTCTCCACGCGATCCACGAACCGTGAAGGTTCCCGTGGACCCACTGGCAGGAGCAGTCCGCCCCACCTTCACCCGGGGCAGCGACAGATCCGAACCGCACCCCGACGAATGGCGGACCAGCACTCGCTTCGCCAATCCCCGGGAACAGAACACCGAGCAGGCGATCCGCAATCACATAACGTCCATGCTGACCACCAAGGGCCTGGAGTTCATGGAGCCCGAGATCACCTTCAACCTGCGCGCCCAGACTGTGATCGTCACCGGCGGACCGGTCCCCCAACTCCCGGAGAACTACCAGCAGATGTTTCAACGCGCCAGTCATATGGCAGCCTGCACGGCCCTCGCCCACCAGCTCGGGGACAGCCCCACCAGCTGGCCCTACGGTCGCTTCTCCATCCACTGGAAGATGTCCGACGCGGACACCGAGGCAGCGATGCTCGGATATGGAAAGGCCACCGGCGGCTGCTTCAGTGAGATCGCCGGCCAGTGGCGCGGCGACGAGTCCGGCATGGTGACCGCGGAGATTCCCAGCAGTGCCACAGGGGAGATCCGCGTCGCCGACGCCGCGGTCAAGGACATCACCGCTACGTGGAACCGCAACACCGCGCAGACGAACGAAGAACCGCTCAGCACAAGCGACGGCATCAACCTGGGTTTCGATCCCGTCGAGAACGCCGCCTATGTGTGGACCGCCGACCCCGACAACCGTTTTGGCAGTCGTGCTTCCCAGTCCAACCTCCAAGGCGCCGTTGAGGAGGCCGTCTGCCGCAAGCTCACGGCTGAGTTCAATGCCGACAAGAAGTGGAACTACACCCGCTGGACCGTCGCCGCCTACGACCCGTACATCGGCGGACGACAGTTCATCGGCTCGGGCGTCTGCACCCCGTAAGAGTTGTTGCGGAAGGCTGGCGCGGCAGGAAGAGGGCAGCGGAGAGCAGCCCTGGGCGCGCGTCGAGAACGACTCCCACAGAAACGGGCACTGTCGGCTCGGTGGGAACTGGAGCGACGCGGCCTGGGCCGGGCAGGGAACCTGCCGGGTGTATCCGGTGAAGAGCAACGTGAAAGCCCGGAGGGCCAGGCCGCAGTGGATAGTGTTGGCCAATCCGGCGCGCCGTCTCGTCAGGAACCGTCGACTCGCTGGTGTGCAACGATGCCGATAACCTTCCAGACACAACGTCAGCCCCACGACCACAATGTGTCATGAGGGCTGTCGTCATGTTCAACCCCGGTTACTGCGTCGTTCCTACTCCGCCGTGTCGCCGCGCCAGGAGCGTCAACTTCGCCGGTGGTCGATTCACTCCGAGCAGCGATATCCGCAGTGGTTCAACGGAGACCTTCGGCCATGACAGGGCGGGCGGGAGAGAGTTGGGAGACATGTGTGGTGGCTGCGGTTGTCTTGGCCCCATGCATGACAGCGTGGGGGGAGTGGCTCCGGGGGCGGATTCCGCAAACGTGACTCGCGAGATTGGCCAAACCCCATCACTCGCCACTTTACGTGTTCACTCGGATGCGATGCGCTACGGGATGTTTCCGCTCCGCCACGGCACGCAGAGGTGCGGTCGATCGGCGGTGCATTCCAGCAGCGTCGACTCAAGGGGAAGAACCATGACCACACCTCCTGCTGCTCCGCTCCGGGTCGCCCTGGCCAACGGCAGCTTTGAGCAACCCGTAGTCACTGGTGTGGAGATCCTGCCCGACGCCTCACAGACACAGGCGTCCAAGTGGGTCCCGGGCTGGCTCACCACCGCCTCCGATCACAGGATCGAGTTGTGGCATTCGGGCTTTCAAGGAGTGCCGGCAGCCCACGGCGCTCAGTTCGCCGAACTCAACGCCAATGAGGTCTCCACGCTCTACCAGGACCTGCCGACCACCCCCCGTACGAAGCTGTACTGGCGGCTGTATCACCGCGGTCGGCAGGGGGACGACACCATGGCCCTGGACATCGGCGCGCCAGGCTCCACGGTGGAGCAGAGGCGCTTCACCGACGGCAACACCGCCTGGGGCTACTACACCGGCACCTACACCGTCCCAGCAGGCCAGACGCTGACGCGCTTCGCCTTCCGCTCCATCTCCGCCGCCGGCGGCAACCGCGGCATCGGCAACTTCCTGGACGGCATCTTCTTCGGGACCGCTGCCTACGTGGTGCTCGACAAGACCGCCATTCCCGCGGGGCCGCTGGAGGTGGGCGACGTCGTCACCTACCGCATCACCGCCAAGAACGAGGGCGGAGGCGGTGCCGAGAACCTCATCCTGACCGATGCGATCCCCCAAGGCACGACGTACCTGCCCGGCTCCCTGCGTATCGTCGGCGGCCCGAACGCCGGAGCGAAGAGCGACGCGCAAGGTGACGACCAGGCGTACTACGACGCCCAGGGGAACAAGGTCGTCTTCCACCTCGGCAACGGCGCCACCGCCGCGGACGGAGGCAGCCTGCCCAGCACCGAGACCCTGTCGGCGGGGACCATGGTGGAGTACCGGGCCACCATCGACCGGGCCAGCGGTGGCCAGCAGATCAGCAACACCGCAACCGCTTCCTACGAGAACCGGCTCGGTGACACACCGGAGCACCTGACGGCCACCTCCAACGAGCAGGTCACACAGGTCAAACCGGCTGCCGACCTGTCCGTGGCGAAGGCAGCCGACGCCACCACCGTCACCGTCGGCCAGACGGTGACCTACCGCATCACCGTCCACAACGCCGGCCCGAACGACGCCACCGGCGTCACCGTCACCGACCGGCTCCCCGACGGCCTTACCTTCCTGTCCGCCGAGGACTCCGGAAGCTACGCCTCGGCTACTGGGCAGTGGACCGTGGGCGAACTGGCCACCGGCGCCACCGCCACCCTCGTGCTGCGGGCCAAGGCCACCAGGGCCGGCCTGGTCAGCAACACCGCCACTGCCACCGGCAACGAAAGGGACCCCGGCACCACCAACAACACCGACACCGTCAGCGTCTGTGTCGAACCGGCGCCCTCCTGCTGCGACCCCTGCGCCAGCTAGGAACAGTCCCGCACCAAAATGCCGCGATGGCCACCGCCAACAACTACTCCCGGCCCACCCCTGCGGAGGTGGATGGCCGGGAGTGGGGCCCCGGGGGGCCGTACTCGTCCGCCGGTAGAACCGTCATCCACACGCTCAGGGTTCCGACCGTCCTCTGAGGCAGCGAGTCCATGAACCCGTCCCAGCGCGCACAGCGGCCGAATGCGCCAACAGGGTCCGCAGCGGCCTGGCCCTCCGGGCTTTCGGGCAGTTCGCTGGCTGCGTCCCCGTCTCCTGGTCCTCACCACCACTCCGCATCCCGGTGAGCCGGACGCCTGGCCCGCCACCCGGGTGCGGGCCGGGCACCGCCCCCGTCCCCGGACACCTGCTCGCCTACTGCGGCAAGCCGGGGACAACCAGAAGTTCGGCGGGCCCGACGGATCGGGGCTGGGCGGGTCCGGGAAGTGGTGCGGGTTTGCTCGCGATCGGTGGTCAGCCGCTCCCTCAAGCCCTTGAGAGTGAGTCCGGCGACTTCGACCAAGACCGCAGCTGGGAGGCGACCTCATTTGATCTCCTGGGAAGCCCCCTCAACTCTCCATAGCCCCGTCCAGGGTGTACACCTGCCACTTTCCGGCTCCCTCTTCCGTGGGTACGAAGGGCCACGGCGACGCCCTCATCCAGCAAATCCACCGGACAGCCTGGATCCACCAATCAAGCTCTCGGCCCGCGCCACGGTGGTCTCGACGCCACCCTGGCGCCGAAGACCGGGAGAAGGAAGACATCATGCCCGTCCGCCCCGAACCCCGCACACGCCCAACTGGCCGTACGCCGTCCTCGCGGTGTTCGTCTGGGAGGGATACCGGGCACGAGCGGCTCAAGGCCGAGGCGGTCACGCGGGCTCGGCCGGTACTCGTTCCAGCTCCCGAACTGCCGGGCGGCCTGCGCTCGCTGCGCGATCCGGACACGGCCGAAGAGATGTGACCCAGGTGCGGTGACCTTCACCGCCGGGGTTGTCCCGGCGGTGATGTTTGCATTGGTCACTGGCTCGCAGGGGGCCTAGCACCGGCGGAGGGCGTGGCGGCGGTGCGGTAGGCGGCCGGTGAGGGCTCCGGACTGCTGGGCCGGGACTGGGGTGCGGGCGGCCGCCACACTGGGTGGGCGCGGCGGCCGTGGGTGCAATCGGCCCGTGTTCGAGTCAGTCAGCAGAGCGGCGGATCAGCCCGGCGCCACCGCACCCTCTGGCACTCCGAACCACGCCTCCAGCGCCTCCGCCAGCCCAGCCGTCGACGTCGGCGCCCCCGCGTCGGCCGCCCAGGCGGTGAAGCCGTCCGGACGGACGAGGACCGCCGCAAGTTCCGGGCGGGACGGGCAGCCGGCCGTCAGGGTGTCGACGCGGCCGGCGTACCCCTCACCGACGACCCGGAGCTCCGGGTCGTCGGTGAGGTCGAGCAGGAGCGCCCGGCCGCCGTGGAGGCGGTCCGCGAGGCGGCTGCCGTCGGCGAGTTCGAGGTCCGGGGCGCTGCGGCCGGTCAGCGGGTGCTCGCCCGGCAGCTCGTAGCGCACCCCGACGCTGTTGAGCCGGGCGGTGAGGTACGTGGTGCCCGTGACCGTCTCCGCCAGGTCGCTGACGATCTCGCGCAGGGCCCGGGACTGCGGGTCCGGGCGCATGGCCGCGACCTGGGAACGGGTCCAGCCAAGGACCCCCGCGCCGACCGGGTGCCGTTCGGCGGTGTAGGTGTCCAGCAGCCCTTCCGGCGCCCGGCCGCCGATCACCGAGGCGAGCTTCCAGCCGAGGTTCATCGCGTCCCCGATACCCAGGCTCAGCCCCTGGCTGCCGAACGCGGAGTGCACGTGCGCCGCGTCGCCCGCCAGCAGCACCCGGCCTTTGCGGTACTCGGTGACCTGGCGGGCGTGGTCGGTGAAGCGGGTCGCGGTCCGCACCCCGGTGACCGTGACCTCCACGCCGGAGACGCGGCGCAGCCTCGCCTGGAGGTCCTCGGTGGTGACCGGCGCGTCCCGGTCGGCCGGCGGGCCGTCGAACTCCACGGTGACGACGCGGCCCGGCATCGGCCCGTGGGCGTACACCCCGGTGTCCGTGGCGGTCCAGCCGACCGTCAGGTCCTCGGCTCCGGTCATCTCCACGACCGCCTGGTGACAGGTGATCTCCGGGTCCGTGCCGGGAAAGGCGAACCCCGCGAGCTTGCGGACCGTGCTGCGGCCGCCGTCGCAACCCACGAGCCAGCCGGCGTGTATCGCCCCGTGGCCCGTCCGCACGGTGACGGCCCCGTCGTTCGCGTCGAAGCCGGTCAGCTCCACTCCCCGGCGCACGTCGACGCCGAGCTCGTCCGCCCGCCCGCCGAGCAGCCGTTCGATGTCCTGCTGCGCCACGAAAGCGATCTCGGCGGCGGGTCCGGCGTCGCCGAGGCCGGGCTCCGTACGGTCGACCAGGTCGGCGCGCAGCATGATTCCGGCGAAGTGCCCGACGAACCCGAGCCCTTGGCCCGCGGCCCCGCGTCCGTCCCCGCCGTTCCGTTCGCGGATGAATGCCTGGAAGCGGTCCATCGCCTGCCGCTGCACCTCGGCCAGCGCGGGCAGCATGCCCCGGCGGTAGAGCGCCTCGGCGCTGGGCGTGGTGATCGCCCCGCCCTTGATCGTCGGATCCACTTCGGTGAGGCGCTCCAGGACGGCCACCCGCGCGCCTCCGAGCCGGAGCTCGCAGGCCAGCATCAGTCCGACCGGGCCGCCTTCGGCCACCACTACGTCATAGTCCATGGCGCCGACTATGACCGAGGGCCGAGAAGGCCAAAAAAGCGCCGCGGTGTCAAGGAGCCAACCCCGCGATGAGGGACGGGAAGAGCAGGCCATCCGCGCTCCTCCTCAGCCAACTCACCCGCCCCCGCCGGTCCTCGATCGGCTCGATCAGTTGGCCGGGCGGTAGGCGCTGCAAGCTCCACGCTGGCGCGCTCTGTGACCAGGGCGAGGACGCGGCCGCCGGCGGCCAGGGCCTTTGCGGGTATCCCGCCCCAGACGCGGGCCATCTCCGCGCTGGCGGCGGCGATCAGCCCATGCCCTGCAGCCGCGGGTCTCATTCGCATTGCGGCATGAAACAACGGGAGAAGGCGACCTCCACGAGCCGTACCGCTCTCGCACGTCACGCCGAGCGGTCCCGTGCGGCAGCGCTCTCGGCCTTCGGGTGACAAAAGCGTGGCGACACCACCTAACAAAGCACTACTAGGCCAGAGCCCGCTGGTCAAGCGTGCGAGTCCGGCTCCCGCGATCGAACTCACCAGACCAACCCTGACCGGCGTCAGACCACGAAGAGTCCATCAGCGAGCATTTCGTCGAGGCTTTTCTCAAAGCCGCTGGCTACCTGGTCCAGGTCCTCGGTGGTGTGGGCGGCGCTGATGAGGAAGCTGTGTAGTTCCGGCAAGTACACCTGGTGCTTTCGCATGTAGTAGGCGAGCGCGATGGTGGCCTTGAAGTTGCTGCCTGCCATGCGTTCTCGATAGAGCCGCGCTTCGCGATGGCTGAAGGTGAGCGAGAAGATGGAGTTGCGGGCATTGATCCGGCAGGCGATGCCGCGACGGCTCGTGGACTGGCGGAGCATGGCGGCGAGCCTTTGAGTGTTGTTCTCCAACTGGGTGTAGAGCTGCGGGTTCGCGTCGAGGTGTCGTAGGACGGCCGCGCCTGCGGCGCAGGTCAGGGAGTTGCCGCTGAGTGTGCCACCGGCGAAGACTCTGTTCTCGTAGTCGTAGAACGGGTCTTGGGAGCTCTTCGCCATGTCGATGAACGCGGCGCGGCCGACCACCGCACCGCACGGTAGGCCACCGCCGATCACTTTGCCCAGGCAGGTGAGGTCGGGATGGATATCGACCATGTTCTGGACTCCCCCGTAGGCGACCCGGAAGCCGCTGACCACCTCGTCGAAGATCAGTGGGATGTCCAGTTCGGTGCAGAGTGCTCGCAGTTCGGTGAGGAAGGGCACGTCGAGTGTGACCACCGAGGTCGGCATCGGTTCCAAGATCACGCAGGCCAGTTCGTCGGCGTTCTCACGGAGCCGCGTCAAACCGCGCAGATCGCCGTACTGCAACACCAGCGTGTTGTCGACCGTGCCGGGATCGGTGCCCAGCGATCCCGCGATGGGCTCTGGCCGGTCTGTTTCTCCGGAGAACCGGAACCAGGAGCTCACCATGCCCTGGTCGGAGAAGCCGTGGTAGTGCCCCTCGAACTTGGCGACCTTGTTGCGCCGCCGATACCCGCGGCACATCCGGATGGCGAACAGGATGGCCTCGGTGCCGGAATTGCACATCAGGGCCTTCTCCGCCGAGGGGAGGGAAGCGACGAGGAGTTCGGCCAGCTCGACTTCGTGGGGGTTTCCGATGCCGTTGACCAGTCCGTTTTCGAGGCTCGCGGAGATCGCCGCGTTGATGGCCGGGTGCGCGTAGCCGAGCAGATGTGGACCGTATCCACCGCACAGGTCGAGGTATTCGTTGTTGTCGAAGTCGCGCACACGACCGCCCGTCGCCTGCCGCACGAAGACGGGGAAGGCGCTCGGGAAGAAGTAGCGGTCGGCGTGACCGGGGGCTACCAGTGTGTCGCGGGCGCGTTCGCGTAGTCGCAGTGTGGCCGGCATCTGCTGGGCGAAGTGAGCCGCGAATCGGCTCTCCACCTCCGCGCTCATGTAGGGGGAGTAGCGGTCGGTGAATTTACGCGCGTTGGACCAGATGTCGATGTCGGGGTCGATCTGTGTGACGAATCCTTCGCTGGACAGGAACACCAGCTCGACTTTGGTGAAGTTGGTGGTGTACTGGGCATGGAATTTCCCCAGCAGCTTCAGCACGTCGCCGACGTAGGCCATGGAAGACCACTGGGTCGAGCTGATGTCGAAGTGATGGCGCAGGATTTCCACCATGTGCCGATCATATTCGGTTCGCTGTGCTTCCAGTTCGGGGCTCGTCAGCACGAAGTGCCGGGTGAAACGCTCACTCGCCAGGTTCCACTCTTTGCGGATGCAGGCGTAGTAGAACGAGGACAGGCCCCATTTCTCGTGTTCACTCAGCTCCACGGTGACGCCGAAGTCAAGCAGTACCAACTCGCCGTCGGGGGTGAACAGGATGTTCCCCGGATGCGGATCTCCGTGACTGAGTCCGTGCATGTACAGCATTGTGTAAACAACGTCCTGCAGCCGACGGGCCAGCCTCTCGCGTGGAAACCCGACTGTTTCGGCACGGTTTCCCGGGATGCCATCCATGAACTCCATGACGAGCATCCGCTCGGTCACCAGCTCCGGCAACACGGCAGGCACCCGCACATACGGGTGCTCGGCGAAGTTCGCGTGAATGCGCTGTTGCTGGCCTGCCTCGTGCTTCATGTCAGCCTGCGGCCGGAGCAGTCGCGCAAGTTCGTCGAAGCGTGTGGGAAGGTTGAGCCTCCGTGCCCGTGGCACAAGGCGGTGCACCAGCTTGACGAGTGCACCGAGCGTGCGGAGGCTCTCCTCGATCTGTGCGGGGACCCGGTCCTTGACCAGTTTGACGGCCACCTTGCGTCCGTCACGCAGGTGGGCGACGTGCACCTGGGCCACTGACGCACTTGCCACTGGCCGCAGTTCGAAAGCGCTGAATTCGGATTCGAGTGAATCGCCCAACTCTCGTTCGATCGCTCGACGGGTGCGCTGAGGTGACATGTGGGGGGTCTGGTCGTGCAGACTCCGCAGCGTGCTCACCCACTCGGCCGGCAGCAGATCCGAACGGGTGGCGGCGATCTGGCCCATCTTGATGTAGAGCGGGCCCATTCGCGTCAGGAAGGCCAGGATGGCGTGGGCGCGACGCTGGTTGCGTGTCTCGGCACCGCGTGCGCGCACCCACGCATACCAGTACTCGGCCGTACCTACCACGATCGCGGAGGCCGCTTTGGCCAGATGTGGCAACACATCGGCTCCTGTTCGGTGGTCAGAGAACGAAGGTGAAGGCGCCGAAGGACATTCCCGCGCTGCCCACCAGACCGACCGCGCGCTGCCCTGGCCGCAACTGCCCTGTTCCGATGGCGGAAGCGACGGCCGCTGGCACCGAGGCCGACACGACATTGCCGATCCGGTCGTAGACGTGGTGGATCACCGAGCCCAGCCCGATCGTGTCGGCGAAGTCCTGCCACAGGCGCTTGCTCGACGCGTGAGTGAACAACGCGGCCACCTCGTCGACCGGTGGGTTCAGCTGATCGAACACCGCATGCACCTCGTCCCTGCCCACCTCGTGCATATCGAAGCCGAAGGAGGTGAAGACACCGACGCCGTTGTGGGCCAGCTTGTCGGAGGGGTCGCAGTAGCCCTCGTAGCCGTTGAGAGTGATGTTGCACAACGGCGCGAGCTCCGGCCGTGAAATGAAACGGAACCGCCATGGTTCGTTGACGTCATCCGCGGTGAGTACGGTGGCGGTGGCCGCCTCACCGAGGGTGTAGGCAGGCAGGGTTGAGAGCAGATCTTCGAGTCGCTCCAGCCGAAACACATGAGGCATCACCGCACCACCGCGACTCACGGCGAATTTGGCATTGACGATCATGGCATTGCGGTACTGCCCGGTTCGGAACAGGGACTCGGCGAGCTGCACGGCCCTCGTCCAGCTCATACAGGCATCGAGGATGTCGAAGCAGTGTGCGTTGCGCAGCCCGATGGCGGCTGCCGAGTGGTAAGCGCCTCCGGGCTCGAGGAAACCACGCCCGACTCCTGTGTAGATCAACAGTTCGACCTGTTCAGGAGCGATGTCGGATTGTGCCATCGCGGAATCCGCGGCGGCGCGCAGCAGATCGATGGGCCGCTCGTCGGCGTCAAGCCAGTAGCGGGTGTCCGAACCCGTGTAGCTCAGCAGGTTGCCGACCTTGCGTTGCACTCTTTGCAGGTCACCGGTGAAATGATCGGCACTGTGCTCGCCGATGAGTTCCAGGATGTCGGCGTTGGTGACCTTGCGAGAGGGAAGTGCGGCCGATACAGCACGGAGTTTCATTTCGCAGCACTCCTGTATCCCTGGGAACCCCGGTGTCGGGTCATCGGGTGATCCGTGAACTGTTGGGTAGTGGCGCACCCGACGTTGGGGAGACACCGTCTGTCGTTCGGACCCATGTGACCTGGCACTGCGGTCACGACGGTTCTCGCCGGATCTCGGCCAGTGGCCGCACGATGATTCGTGCGCCTTCGCCGGGCGAGATGGTGACGTTTCTGGCGACTGGTTCCTCAGGCTTGTCCAGATCGGTGGTGATGACACGACTGGACAACAGCACCCGCAAGACCTCGGTGGCCTGCATCACCGACAGGTGCGCTCCGATGCATCGGCGCGCACCGCCACCGAACGGAATGAATGCGTGCGGGGGAATCTCGTCCTCCAGGAAGCGCTCGGGGCGAAACTCATCCGGTGCTCGGTAGTTCGCGGGGTCCGAGTGCACGACCCCGAGCATCGGCATCACCGTGGCTCCCTTGGTCAGCCGGAGACCGGCCAACTCGACGTCCTCGGCCAGGGTCCAGATGGACTCGAAGATCGCCGGGCGTCGCCGCAGTGACTCTTTCACCACGGCTTCCAGATACGCGGAATCGTTGATGAGCGCGGCCCGGGTCGCATCGCTCGCCACCCGCGGATTACGGGCCAGCTCATGCAAGGTCCAAGCCAATGCGGTGGCGGTGGGCTCGTGACCCGCGAACAGCAGCGTCACGACCTGATCGCGAATCTCGACGGGGCGCAGCCGCTCCGCACCCTCAAGACTGATCAGTCGGGACAGGACATCGGTACGCTGCGGCAGGTCCGGTGCGGCCTTCCGCCGCTCAATCGCTTCGTAGAGCAATGCGTCCATTCGGTCGAGCATCTTCGCCGCTCGCCTCCATGGCCCGAAGCGTCGTGCTCGGGGGCTGTTGAGCCCCATCAGAATCACGAGATCCACGACCGGAAGTCGTCCGACCAGCCTGCGGAGACGCCCGTCGTCCGGGCTGTCGTCAAGGCCGAAGATGACTCGCCAGATGATGTCGAGGATCAGCACGCGGCACCGGTCGAGGCTCTTGAAAGGTCTCCCGATAGGCCATCGCTCCAGCTCGCGCTCGGTCAGCTCACGCACCGCGTCCTGGTAGCCGCGCACAGCGGCCTTGCCGAACAGCGGCGCCAGCGTCTTGCGCAGTCGCCGGTGTTGGTCACCGTCCGAAGTGATCAGCGCGTGCTCGCCGAACACCGGCACCAGTACCCGGTTGCCTTCACCGCCATGAAATCTGGACGGTGGCGAGCCGAACATGGCCCCGATGTACTCGGCTTTGAAGACAAGGATCACGGGACCCCACGGAAAGACCTTCAGCGCGACCACGTCACCGTACTTTTCGCGCAGTCTGCTCGCCCATAACTGGCGCTTCCAGGTAAAGATGGCTGTTTGTACCGGCGATGGCAGGCGGGGACCGGGTGGGAGCGGTCTCTGCGCCTCGCCACTTTTGATCGTCCTGATCAACAAGGTAGTCGTTCTCCTTTCCGGGCAGGCATGAACGCGGCTTGGCGCTCTCCTCGGCAGGCTGAGCTGAGCTGAGCTGAGCTGAGCTGAGCGAGCCGAAGCCGAGGACGTCAGCCCGAGTGATCGCAGCCCGCATCGGCGCGGGGCTTCCTCTGGTTGCCCCGGTCGGACTCCCGCCCATCGCTGCTCGATCTCTGGATATCGATTCGTTCAGGGAATGCGGACGGCCTGTCCGGCGTAGGCCAGGCCCGAGCCGAATCCGACCAGCACCGCCCACTGACCGGAGCGGGCAGGCTCGGTGGCTAGCAGACGGTGGAAGGCCAACGGGACCGATGCGGAACTGGTGTTGCCCGTGAGCCGTACATCGTCGGCCACCGCGACTTTCTCGGGAAGGTCGAGGGCTTTTGCGATCTTCTGGATGAGTTTCCAGTTCGCCTGATGCGGGATGAACATGGCCACGTCTTCCCAGCCGATCCCGGTCACCGACAGGATTTCACGCACAACGGCCGGCACGGTGGAGCAGGCCCAACGGGTAACCGCGAGACCGTCCATCTTCAACTCCGCCCGCAATGAGCTGTTGTTGGCTTCGAACAGGGTTGGGCGCATTTCCAGGGCGGTCGCTCGGCTCCCGTCCGAGCCCCATACCACCGGTCCCACTCCGGGCGGCCCCTCCGTCGCCGTGACCAGCACCGCGCCCGCCCCGTCGGCGAAGACCGGGGCAGTGGCCCGGTCGCTGGGGTTGACCATGTCCAGCATCCTGTCCGCGCCGACCACGAGCACCGTGTCGCAACTGCCGGCGACGATCAGTGATCTGGCCACGTGCAGCGTGTAGCAGAAGCCGGAACAGGCGATGTTGATATCGAACGCGGCCACCCGCAAGCCAAGAGCTGCGGCGACCTGAGGAGCGATGGCCGGGCACAGTTGCGGATTGGTCGACGTCGCGACCAGAACGGCCCCCACCACCTCCTCTGAAACACCTGCTGTGGTCAGTGCGTCCTGCGCGGCGCGGACAGCCATGGTGACCACCGATTCGGTCGGTCCGGCCACACAGCGGGACTCCACGCCCGTCCGTGACACGATCCACTCCCGGCTCAGCCCGAGTTGCTCGGCCGTCGCCAGGGAATCCACCCGCGGCGGCCGGTACGCGCCCGCAGCCATGACCCTGCACGACCGCCCAGCGTCGGTGGTCACAGATCCTTCCGTGTGCCGTGCGCTGCCACGAACTCCAACACCGCGCGTGGAGTTCCCAGTTCCCCTGCCTGCTCATCACTGATCTGAATCTGGTAGGTGTCGCTGATCGTCTCCACCATTTCCGCTCGAGCCAGCGAGTCGACGTCCAACTGGTCGAACGACTTGTCCAGATCGGCTTCCGAAAGCGTCACCACTCGATCGGCGGGGTGGTTTTCTCCGTGCACAAGGATGGTGATGAGCTTTTCCATCTCAGAGGTTGTCATGGATTCTCCAATCTCGATTGAGAAGCCCTCGGATGTCCGTCACTCGAACGCGTCTACGTCATAAATTCATACGAAACGGAGAGAGGCTCGTCATGTTTGTGACGTCCGCCGGTGATTGCACTCACCTTGTCCAGGATGCGGCCACGCGAAATCCGCGGTAAATGCTTGTCAGTCCCGATAAAATGCGCGAGAGTCCTTCTTCTGCTGCACGGCCACATCCTGGCTCGCTCACAAACAAGCCGGTCGAACAGCCCGCGCTGTGTGCTGCCCGGAATCTCAAGCGTCAGGGTGCGACTCGGGCCAGGAGTAGTCCGGGCCACCCGCGCCAGCGGGATAGTTGCGGTCGGTGAATCTCTGGGGCAGGTGTTGTCCCGCGGGGATGGTCCGGGGGCGTCCGCGACCGGTTTGACCTTGCCGCGACGTCATGGTTTGTACTGAGCGTCATCTGGCCGGAAGTGCTCACCCGAGCAGCCTCATGCAGCAAGCCTCGCCCACCCCCACCGGCCACTGACGTCGGCCGTTTCAGGTGCCCGATCCACGCTGCCGAGCAGCGGCAGCACGCGAATGGGGCTGGGGCGATGGCCGTCAGTCCGACATACCGTCATCCTTGCCGAGCGCGACCCTGACCGGGTCGCGCAGCGGACGCACCCCGTCGCCGGCCAGGACTGAAGCACGGATACTGCAACGCCCCCGCGCGTTGAGGTTCCCGTGTGAGAGAGCCGGGCCATCCTCACCCAGGACGACGGGATCGCGCTGATCGATGCACAGCACCCTCGTACGGTGGACGCCGGTGTCCACAGAGCAGGGCGGTGGGCTGTCCCACGATCGGTGTGTGGAAAACGGATGGTCTGGCGCGGCCCGCTTCCGCGAGGGAGGGAAGCAGCCGAAGGCGCCCCGCCACAGGTCACGCAGGGCAGGGGGAGGCGCACCGCAGCGCGCGGGAAACGCGGGCGAGAGCAGGGATACCCCGTACAACGCCCAAACCTGCGGGGCACACGGTCAGGCCAGGGCCATCCCGACCATCTGCCGACTGCGGTGATCGCCGCCACGGTACGCGGCCGAACACCGGTCCCCTCAAGCACGGGAGGCCGCACACACGAACGGGGGGACATCCTCGGTTCCGTTACTGAATCCGCCGCTGGGTGGTCAGCGGTCAGTGAGTCGTTCGGCGACGGCACGGGTGATGTCGGCCACGGGCGCGGGGTTCTCGGTGGCGACGTCAAGGTCCTCGCTGAGGCGCTCGACCAGGCCGTGGGCCTGGACGGCGTAGCCCGCGGTGACCACGGGCGGGTACGGGGTGCCGATGGCGAGGAACTGGCCGTGCGGTGCGCTGAGGTTCACGCGGCGGCCGCGGCCCCGGGTGTGAGGTCGGTGAAGGCGGATTCCCAGACGTCGCGGACCGTGCGGCTGATCAGGGTGCGCAGCACGGGCCACTGGCTGATCAGAAGGTCTCGGTTGAGGAAGGCGGTGAGGTCGTCGTGCTGGCCCTCGGCGAGGACAGTGCGGTAGAGGCTCATCCGGGACCCGGCCCGGTCGAGGTCGAACGATCGCAGCCCGACCAGGCGATGTGCACCGGGAGGTCGACGAGTGGGTTTCCGGGAAGGTTCGGGTGGCCAACCCCCTCTATCGCGACAGTGCCGCGGGGACGACGTCAGCCGGGCGCGTTGCCGTACTGCTCGCACAGAACGCCAGTGAGCCGCAATCAGGGTGGGCAGTGCTCACTCTTCTTCACCCTGTGAACCGGCGGTGTGGAGCGGAGCCGGGAGAGTCAGCCGATGGCTGCGCAGGTCACCGAGAAGAACGGTTATCGATGCGTTCTGAGAACGATGGCGGGTCAGGCGCCTTGGGCGTGTTCGGGAGAAGCAGGAACGCTCGGGTGGTTCGCGTGCAGTCTGCTGGCTAGGACAGCCCGACTGGGGCGGCCCTCAGCGAGTGACCGTTCAGTTGGAAGCAATCGTTTTCGTCCCACCACATCCCGCCTTGAGTGGTGAGGTAGGGATGCAGTCCGCGGACGCCTCCGCCTTCATGCAGAGCTTGCGCGACCGCGTGGAGAAGGCTCGCCAGATCAGGCCAGGAATCGGTGAAGTCGCCGCCACCGCTGCGGCCTGCCCAGCCGAGACGCCCCGCGTCCGGGCCAGGACGCAGGTCGATCACCTGCGCCGCGCCATCGGCACTCTCAGCCCAGGGAACCCAGCGTGGGTGCCACCAAGGCTCGTCGTCCCAGGGGCGAGCTGTCAGGCCGTCGTTCTCCGCCGCGACGGTCATGCAGGTCTGCCAGTGTTCCACGATGCCGCTCACTGCAAGCGGAGACTGCTCCGGCAGGATGGATGTCCAGGTGCTCAGACCGTTGTGGCATCGCAGAGACTCAGCGAGATCACCGGGCAGTCGGGCGCCGAGAACCTGTTCCGCGTGTCGGATCTCGTTCGATGTCGCTGGTGGATTGAGGAGCGTGAAATCGGCGGCCACGTGCGTCTCAAGCCAGGCGTCGATAAGGCGCCAGGACTCCGACGGGGGCAAGATCTTCCGTGCCATGGTGCCATCCTGCCCCACACGTCTGACAAGTCGGATCGAGGCCCCTGCCGGCCGATGAAACGGGTTCAGCCAGCGGCCTTTGTTCGGCTCGGGCGCCGGGCCACGCCGAGACCAACGTCCGCTGTACGGTCTCGTAGCCGACACGGTACTTCCGCTTCAGCGCCCGCGGCGACATGCCGGTCCTGGCGTCACGGCGGATCGCCGCGTACAGAACGACCTTGGACTTCGGCAGCACCCCGGCGCCCTCGTCGTGCAAAGTACAACCAGGGTCCCGAATCAAGCACCGGGGTGTTCTCGGAAATCGGCGACATCACTCGTCAGCGGAAGAGGGCGTTCCTGTGGTTGAGCTACAGACACAGACATTGTTGTAACCCGGCAACAAGCCAACGGCTCTCTGTGCCGTGTGCGGTGGGTGGATTCCTTTGTCCATGCGGGGCGGCGGGCCGGGGTTAGATCACGTGGAAGAGGTCGGCGGCTGCGTGTACGTCGGTGAGGTCCTTGATGGAGCGGAGGTTGTCGCCGACTAGCCATGCCGCACGCGGGCGTCTCCATCGCATACCGCGTCGACGCCAACCGCGTCGAAGTCGAACTCGTCTGGCTCTCGGCTGGCCCTGAACACGTCGTGCTCACTGCCCACACACTCCGTGCAGGGTTCCGTTGTCGATGCTCGTGCGGGCAAGGATGTACCTGTCGAGGGCCGCCCGTCGCTTGCGATCACCCCGTACGGCGCTGCGAAAGCCGCTGCCAAGCCGACGCCGCGGCTTCTGGTGCCGGTCGCCGCGGTCGCCCGCACCTCGTGATCATCGGACACGGCGACGGGATGTCCCGGCTTGATGCCTATCGCTGCAACGGCTCAAGCCGGGACGCACTGCTCGTTCATCAATCACCACGTCCTGGGAACGTGATCAACACCAGCGAGGCTGGCCCGTAGAACTGGCCCTAGAAGAACCAGCAGCCGCTGTGCGTAGCCGACCGCCACAGCAGCATGTTGCGGGTGATCGGGCCGTACATTCCGTCAATGTCGGCAGGCACGTCGGTGTGGTAGTCCTGTGCCTCGGTCAGTGCCTTCTTGGTGTTGGGGCCGAAGTCGCCGTCTTCTGCGAGTGGCCAGTAGGTCTTACTGGATCCGTAGGCGTTGTAGAAGCACTTGTTCAGCGCTCTCTGAAGCTCCAGCACTGCTGCGCCCGAGTTGCCCTGCTCGAGCGCGCATGTGATGGAACCGGTCGCCGAGTACGCCGGCACTCGGATGAGGAACCCGTTGTATCCCTGTGCGGCTTTGACGGTGTTACATGTCGGGGTGGCCGCAGCTGCCGGCGTGGCGTTCATGGCGGCCCCGCCGATCGCAAGCAGGGTCGCAGCGAGGGTGGTGATGGCTCGTTTCATGATTCCTCCTCGTAGGACTTGACCCGGCTCGTGCCGGGTCAACACGCACACGGTCCGGGCAACTTCCGTTCTACGGACACTAGTTGGGACAATAGGACGCTACCGGCAACGCAACTATTGGCCAAGGGACGACGCATTGCGTGATTTGCGCGCGGCATACGGCGGGGCACTCCTGGGGCCGGGGCGAGGTTGACCTGTCGCATCTAGGGCCTGTTGCGAAAGTGCTGGTCACGGCGACTCGTTGATTGCTGCGACTGGCAAGGCCGCTTCCTAGAGAGCGGTTGGGGCATCCGCATCGGCGGTGTTGGCCCTCTTGGTCGCCAATGCCTGGACCAGTCGGCGATTCGCCTCCTGCGGGGTCATGCCCCAGTCCCACTCGGTTTTGTGGAGCCGCAGGGAGACGACACCGTGCCATGCCGACCACAGCAGGAGTGCGGAGGCGAAGGGGGCGTCCGGGTCGACGAGCCGTGCGAGTTCGACGATGCGAGCCTGGAGACGGGGGCCGTGCGCGGCTCTGGTCTCCGGCAGCGCGTCATTGCTCTCGAACAGGAGCTGGTACGCGCCCGGGTGCGCTGTGCCCCAGGCGATGTAGGCGTCGCCGGCGACGAACAGATGGTCGTCAACGTCGTCTGCGGCGTCGAGGGCCGACTCGACTGTTTCGATCAGTGAGGCGTATTCGGCGTCGAGTACCGCTGAGCGCAGGTCCGCCTCGGAGGGGAAGTGCCAGTACACCGCTGAGGGGGCCACCCCGCAGGTCCGGGCGATCGAGCGCAGTGACGGAACGGCCACCGCCTGAGGCTCCGCCAGCATGGCGATGGCGGCGGATACGAGTTCGGAGCGCAGGTCGCGGTTGTCTTCCTTGGTCACCGATTCATTGAACACCCGTTCATGGTAACTTGCAATGAACAGGTGTTCAGGAGAGGGGTGGCGGCATGCTGAGGCTGATGACGGTGATCAGGAAGCGTCCCGAGGTGTCCACGGAGGACTTCCGCCGGTTCATGGAACTGGAGTACGGGCCGACCTATGTGGCGCTTCCCCAGGTGAAGGAGTATGTGCAGTACTACCTGGCAGATCTCGCGGCGGACGGAGAGGAGGAGCCGATCGACGCGATCGTGCGGATCGGCTTCGAGTCGGAGGAGAAGATGCGCGAGGCTCTTGCGACCGAGGAGTACCAGAGGGCGCACGGACTGCGGGCGGCCTACATGCGGGACACGTCCGTGGGCATTCACTCGGCCGTTCTGGACCGCAGGGTGCAACTGGTCTGAAGGGAGCGTTGCGATCGGGCCGGTCACAACCACTCTTGATGGCGCGACCAGTACGGGCGCTTCGTGGCGAACGGAGAGTTCGTCGTCTCTCGTGGCGACGGCCCGGTGTCTTCTGAGTCGGTTAATGGCGCATTCGACCGCGTGACGCTCTTTGTCGTCGGCCTTGTCGAACTTCGGTGGCCGACCACCCTTGGAGCCCAGTCTCCGGCGGTTGCGGACCCGATCCGTCGGGGACTGGGATTGTGGCCGTGATTCCGCGCCTGCTCAGGTAGGCGCGGTTCTTTCGGGAATCGTATGCCTTGTCCGCACGAAACCGGTCCGGGCGTTCGCGCGGCCGACCGAGTCTGAGCCGGGGGACCCGGATCGCTTCCAGGACCGGCTCGAACTGCGGGGAATCCCCGCTGCCCGGCCGTGATCACGACGGGCAGTGGCTTCTGGCCCTGTTCGACGGCAAGTTGAATCCTGCTGGTCAGCCCGCCCCGGGACCGGCCGAGTCCGTGGTCGGCCGACTCGGCGAAGACGCCGCCGGGCGGCTCCGGATGCCGAGAGCCCCGTACCTGACGGGGTGCCGCCTACCGGAACTGGTGCTCTTCGCGGGGTGCATCCGCACCGTTCGCCTTGTCTCCGCGCCCCTGGGGTGACCATGCGCACCACCCGGAGCTCGCTAGACAAAGCCGCTTCAGGAGCAGGAGGTCACCGGTGGAGATCCGGCGGTGGAGAGCCGGCCCGAGAACCGCGACGATCCGCCTCTGCGCCTGCCGCCGCACGACACTATCGAGGGCTTCGCCGCCCGGGTGAAGTTGTTGTTCGCGAGGACCGGGTTGAGCACTTCGACGTTCGAGCGTCTGCGCGACTTCGCGCTGGCAGGGGTGGAGAAGCGCTTGTGTCGAGGTCCGCCAGTTCCGTGAGCGCCTCTTCCCCGTCTGTCTACGGCGATGGGGTGAAGTGGGTGTCCGTCAGGTCCGCCGAGACAGAGACGAACCAGGGCGAGGCATGGCGGAATCGGCTCGTCACCCGGTTCGGCACCGTGTGACCGTTCTTGATGCTCCTGGTGACGGTGGTCGACTTCGGGACCACCCCGGAGGGCCTGCCCGTCCGCACCGCCTTGAAGTCGCTGCCGGACCTCATGGGACGCAAGAAGGTCGGCCCTGCCGAGGTCGACACCGGGCTGCCCGCCGGCTCCTGGTGGCGGCCGGTGCTGTCCGCGTCGCACCTGGATTCGGGCACGGTGGACTCGCAGGCGTACGCGTTCTGTGCGCTGGAGCAGCTGCACCGGATGCGGCGGCGGGAGGTGTTCGCGGAGAACTCTTCCAAGCGGGGCGCCACCCGGGTGAAGTCGCGGGCACTTCGTCCAGGATGCTCTGGGCCGGACCGAGAGCCACGCGGCGAATGACCTATTCAGTCAATCTTGGTCCGTTTTAGGTCATTCTTTAATGCTTAATCGCCTTCAGCATGCCTTCGCTTGACGCTGTGCGGGGGCGACCGTACGCCTCAGCGTAGACCCTCAACGGTTCGGTCAGTGCCCTACATGTCAGGCCAATCCCGGATGATCATAGCAGAAGGAGTCTCGGCATGATTCGCTTTTCCAGGACGCTGTCTTCAGGGTGGTTCGCAGCGGTGGGGGCCACCGCTCTCATCAGCGTGTCGATGCCCGCGCAGACGGCACACGCCGCACATCTCTCCTGCGGCCAGACCGTCACGACCAGCGTCGTTCTCGATGCCGACCTGCTCAACTGTCCGGGTGACGGTCTGGTAGTCGGCAGCAGTGGAATCACCATCGACCTCAACGGACACACCGTAGACGGCGTCGGCCTGGGCGCCGGGATCCGCAACAACGGGTTCGGCGATGTTGTCGTCACCAACAGCGGCACTTCCGCCTATGTGCAGGAGTTCGACCACGGAGTCCAACTCAACCCCGGCACGTCAGGCAACATCGTCGAGAAACTCACCGTCCGGCACAACGAGTTCTCCGGCATCGAGCTCAACAACGCCGACAGCAACAACCGGGTACGCAACAACCTCATCGACCGACAGTCCCAGAGAGGCGTCACCATAGCCGGCGGGTCGAGCGGCAATGTGCTCGCCGACAACACCATCAGCGCCAACCAGGGCGAGGGTGTCTTCGTTCAGAACTCCGCGGACAACCGACTCGAAGCCAATCAGATCACCGGCAGCGGAGACGCCGGCCTGGTCCTGGAAGGCTCCAGCGGCAACACCCTGCTGACCAACACCGTCGGCACCAGCGGCGACGCCGCGATCATCCTGCAACTCGGCTCGAACGACAATCTCGTCCAGAGCAACTCGTCCGCCCAGAACGCGGACGCCGGACTGACGGTCTCCGGCTCCACCGGCAACCGCATTCTCTCCAATACCCTCCAGGGCAGCGGTGACAGCGGAATCGCCCTTCAGTCGTCCCACGGCAGCACGATCACCGGCAACGACGTCAGCGGAAATCCCGGCGGCATCGAACTGAGCGACTCCGACAACAACCTGATCCAGTCCAACTCCGCGAACGACACCACCGGGGACGGCATCAGTCTGGCCCAATCACTCAACAACCACCTCGAACTCAACCAGGCCAACCGCAACAGCTCACGGGGCATCTACGTCGTCGGAGACGCGGCGCCCGGGGCCGGCAACCGGCTGGTTCGCAACACCGCCAACGCCAACCAGGGTGACGGCATCGCCGTCTCGAAGGCGGTCCACACCATCCAGGGCAACACTGCCCGCGGCAACGACAGCTGGGGCATCTTCGCCGACCCGGGCAACGTCGACGGCGGAGCCAACCTGGCCAGCGACAACGCCAAACCCGGCCAGTGCACAGGCGTTGTCTGCACCCCCTGAGAACCGGTGACCGCCCGGCCGGACGGAACTCCCGTGGCCCACGTACATGATGAGCCCCTGACCGACCGAAGGGACTTACCCCAGCCCAAGGCCGGTCAGGGGCACTTCACACCCGGTTCCACCCGCATCTGCCGAACCTCCTTCGGTGAAGCTCACTCAACCCGTGCGACCTCGTGTCGCACCCCGGCCTCACCGCAAGCGGCTCAAGCAAGTCCTCCTGGCGATACAGGTTGGGATAAGGGGCTCTCCATGTGGGCGCTGGCTGCCGCTTCCGTTCTTCTCGGGGCAGGCAGGAGGCATGAACAATGCGTCGGTTCTCCAGCTCTACTCCGCGAACGGCAATCCGCCGGCGGCGGATCCCGCTCTTGACCGTCGTCAGCCATTGCCCCCACTCCTCGGGAGACTGCGGCTGATGGTGGGCGTGCAGCAGGGAGCCACCGCATTCCGGGCTGCGTCCGCCCTGCCGTCTGAGCAGGAGGCTCCGTCCGTTGGCCAGAGCCGTCGCGCCTCTTGGCGGGCGCCGCCTCAGACTGCGGCTCTCGGGCCCCAGGCGTGCCGGTCGTTCAGTGCCGCCTTCTTGCCGAGGTGGCCTTCCCTGACCAGGATCGCGAGGGAATCCAGGATTACGCGCGAACTGAGCAGCGCCGTCTGTTCCGCCCAGTCGTAGGGAGGAGCGCATTCAACGACTTCCAGTCCGGCGAGGCCGGGGGCCGAAATCATTCTGATGAGGTTCAGAGCTTCCCTTGGCAGCAGACCGCCTGGCTCAGGCCAGCCGGTCCCGGGTACGAAGCCCGCGTCGATGACGTCGATGTCGAAGGAAAGGTAGACCGCCTTGGCGCCCTTCCACGCCATTTCGAGCGCGATTTCCGCGACCCTTTCGATACCGACCCGTTCGACATCCCCCACCGTGATGATGGTGGTGCCTCGCTCACGCCCGACCTTGACTCCGGCTCGTGGTGACTGCCAGCCACCGATGCCGATTTGGACCAGGTTCGTCGCAGGAGCATTCTTGATGTTCGTCGCGTGGAACCATGGCGTGGTGTGCATTCGCTCATCCAGGTCGGTCTCCTGGGTGTCCACGTGCCGGTCGAAGTGGATGATGCCGATGTTGCCGTCGACGTACGGCGCCATTCCCCGGATCGTCGGGTATCCGATGGAATGGTCGCCGCCCAGGATGACCGGGAAGACTCCGCGCTGGTACACATGCGCCATCGCCTGGCTGATCTGGTCGAACGACTTCTCCAGATTACCCGGGATGGTGAACACATCCCCGATGTCGACGATGTTCAGCTGTTCGCGCAGATCGACACCCAGTTCAAAGCAGTAGGTGCCGAACAGGTTCGTCGACCGTCGAATTCCCTGCGGTCCAAATCGGGCTCCGGGCCGGTACGTGGCACCGGAGTCGAGAGGCGCCCCGAACACCGCAACCTCGGCGTCCTCGACCTGGTTGACGTCCTCCAGGAATGGGGTCTTGAGGAAGGTTCCCCGCTCGCCGGCGAAGTGCGGCAGTTCCCCGCGAGAGAACGTGGGAATCGTCTTGTCGACGAGCGTCGGTGATCCGGGCAATCCGAATGCGAGACCCCGCTCGATTTCCTCGTCATGACGGAACAGTGAAATCCGCTCTTCGGCATCCTGCGCCCACTTGCCTTCCTTCGTGGCGAAGGCGTCGCTGTGCGAGTGGCTGTGTGAGTGGGAGTGTGAATGGCCGGGGCCAGAGCCGGGGGACTCGCCCTGGCCATCATGGCGCGAGTCATTCCCCGATGACGGCTTGCTGATTTTCTGCTTGTGGGGCTTGGGCGTTTTCGGCATTTCAGCCTCCAACGAGGCCGTCTTTACGCGGAACCGGTACGGCCACCCTCGTCGGCGGGTGCTCTGGTAGCACCTCTCAGCCACCGTAGCACCGAAGCACCAACAGTTCAGCAGATACCCGGTGTATAGGGCACGTAGATCTCGGCCGTACCGGTGAGCGTCACCACTTGCACGTTGTCAGAGTTCGGGGTGCGCGCGGCCGGGGCTGTGCCTCAGGTGTGGGCAGGTGGCGGCGGTAGGTCATACGCCTTGACGACACCGTTCGTCTGGTGTGTGGCCAGGGGAATGCCACCGCCTTCGGCTGGGGCTGGACCGGGAAGTTCGTCAAGGTGGGCTTCTATGCCACCGCCTTCGGCTGGGGCTGCACCATCAACATCGCGAGGGACGGTGACGCGGACACCTCCATCAAGTACCTGGGGATGCAGCTCGCCTGGGACACCCACCGCCGGTACACATCGAAGGGCAAGAGCGTCGATGTGAAATCCCACTCGATGGGCGGACTCATCGCGCGCGGCCCTGGCCGGAACCCAGCGCGGCGAGGAGGGCTTTCCTCCCAAGCTGTACGTGGAGGATGTTGTGACGCTTGGTACGCCCCACCGTGGCGGACTCCTCACCTACTTCTGTGGCGACGTCCACGGCCAGCAGCGCCAGGACATGCGCCCGTCCTCTCCCTTCCTGGCTTGGCTCGGACCGACTCTGCCGCAGGGAGAGGGGGGCACGGACTGGAGCTGATCGGCTCCCACTTCGACTATGTGGCCAACGTGAACACGGCAACACCCGCGGGGAGCGGTGCCCAGCACCTGGTGCGCTACGCGATGTCTGAGCGACTGGATCACAGCGAACTCCGGACGCAGCGCACGGGGACCCACCGGATGAACTACACGAACAACGGCAGTCTCTGGCGTCACATCAGGTACGGCGCGGCCCCGGTTCGCGCGGCGATGAACGCCATCTACTGGCTGACCGGTGGTGATGGTTTCCGGCTCGGTCGACTCGCCCCCTCGCCGGACTCCTCGCCCCGGCCCGACACGGTGAAACAGGTCTGCTGGTCGTACGGCACCGCTGACAGAGCGCTGGTGGTGAACGTCCCCCGCATCAGCCGGTACCGGAAACCGGCGTAGTGCGCGTCGGCTGTATCGGCCACAACCGGATCAAGGCGATGGGCACCCACCCCAGCACCATCGCACGGGGTCTCACCGAGCTGGCGAACAGTCAGCGCGGTTCCAGCGGGTCCGAGCGAGCCAAGCACTCCACCGACCAGAGCGAACCCATCCGGCTCGACAAAGCCCTCTCCCACAACGGCCCCGGGCTCTCCGCCACCAGTACCGGGGGCGTGGACCGAGGATTCAAACGGGAACTCGGGGGCATCCGCGACTCCATGAACACCAGCGGTGCTCCCTACTACCTCACCGAGGGCATCGGCGGCGGCGCCGGGCTCGCCGACGCCACCGAACCGAAGATCGGTACCTACGACTCCAGCCCCCGCGGTGTGCAGCGGGTGCGCCCACCACCGCTACCGTGCCGCAGCTACGCCGAAGCAACCCCGTCGACCGCGTCGAATCCACTGGGCTGCTCTCGTTCGGCGAGGGGTTCGGTCTGGTCGGAACCGTGGTCGCCCCTGCGGCACTGGCTTCGGAATCCGTTCCGAGTGGCGATCGGAGCGGACGCCATGGGCACTGGCCTGAGCGTCGAATCCATCGCACCGGGAAATCCTGTAGGGGAGACCGAGGCCGTGGGAAGCCTGAGAAGAGGGACGGGTGGGGCCGGGGCTGTGATGGGACTCGCTGGACCAGGTGGTGAGCCGGCTTGGAGATCGACCTCGGGTACACCGCTCTCGGCTACATCGACGGTGCCGAAAGGCTGGTCAGCGAGCACCGCGTGCCGCCGCAGGTCTCCACCTCCGGCTTACCGTTCGTCCGGGAGCATGGCTCTGAAAGGTTGTGTCAAGTCTCCCTCGCACGAGTAGGCATAGGTTTCGAAGACAACCCGGTCGCCACAATCGTCCTGGGAATTCTGGTGATGATGGTGTCATTCGCCTTGCTCTACTGGCGCTACAAGCGCGAAGGGAAGTAGCGGGGTTCTCCGACGATCCAGTCCGTGCGGCCTGTCCGCTTTCGAGCGGACAGGCCGATCCCGAGGCTGAGGTCGACAACGTACGAACGACACCGGCCCGGGCTGTGTGACCACCGCTGTCTGACCGGCGGCGGTGTCTCCGGGGTGTCGAATCGGCCGTTGGAACGGAGAACGTGCCTCCAACGCTCCCGGACGTGAAGGGCGACACGTCGAAGCTGCGATGACGCCGACCGTCCCCTCATTCCGGGCCGCGGCGTCTGCCGCTGCGATGGCCGAACCCTGGTTCGGCGGCTTACTCGTTGATGGAGACGAAGTACGGGCCGCCCTCAAGAACGTGGGCTGCCCCGGCCCGGTACCGAGGGGGCGGTCGGCGGTCTGGTGGGGGAGATCGAGGACGGGGCGCACGGTGTAGCGTCGCGGTCGGGAGGTGTCCTGCGCGGTGGAGACACCTTCGCGGGCGCCGGCAAGGGGCACTCTCGAAGGTCAGCCGATGGGGGGCCGGAGTCCAACCGTTGCGACCAGCTCGGCTAGTTCGTCGAGACCGAGGAAGCCGAGGACCACCGTGCCGACGGTCAGCGGCACTACCAATATCAAAAACAACACCAATCCGAAGATGAGATTCCCTCTGATGGCGCTCCTCACCTCGGAGAAGCTGGGCTGGTCGGGGTCGTAGACGATCTCCACCTGCGAGAGGCCTCCGTCTGGGCTGTCGCAGGTGCGTTCCTCGCCGTGGGTGTCGGTGAAGGCGTAGACGTAGTTCACGCCACCGGAATGGTAGGTCCGGATCAGCTGGCCCGTTACGGTGATCCCGCGCGCCCTGAGTCGCCAGGGTCCTTCGGTCATCTCCCACACCGCGGGCGCCACCGCATAGCTGAGGCCTGCCAGCCCGGGCGAGAGGACCCAGTAGAGCAACGCGAACCCAGCCGAGGTAGCTGTCCGAAGTCCCGGTTCAAACACCACCACGGCCACCAACCAGGCCAGGACCAGCAGATAGAGGACGATGGCGACCGTCCTCAGCCGGGGTGTCTTCCGACGCCTCGGGCGGTCCAACTCTTCCACGGTCACCTGGCTGGTGCCGCCGCTCCGCCGTTCTACCGCATCCCGCACGGACAACTCCGTGCGCAGGGCGGCGGCCATGGCATCCACAGCCGGAGCGCTGCGGCACTGCACAAGCTCCGTTGCCGCCAGCTCCGTGCCCTCCTCGCGAAGCAACACCACAGCCAGGACCCGGCCCCGCCGCCCCCGAACATCCACCCGCTCGATCACGGTGATCGGTATCCGACGCCGTACCCGGCGATCCTGCACCACCAACACCCCCGACTCCAGCCGAGCGGTGACACCTCGACGACCATGAAGTACCAGATGGGAAGCGCGCTCCGAGTCCATCGCAGCACGATAGGACAGATCGCTCTTCAGCAGGAGAGACGATCCAGCGAAAGCGAGTCAAGGCATCGGGGTTGCACGGCTGCGACTGCCACCAGCCCTCCCTCGACCGGGCCCGCACCATCGCCGAGGAACGCGGACTCAGGCGAGCGCGCCCGCTTCGACGCCCTGGCCGCCACCGACCTCGCCGAAGCCGGACGCGACTACGACCTCAACCCCTCTTCAACTGCCTCCACGACAGGGGCGACGCCCTCGCCGTCCTGACCGGTACCCGCACAGCCATCAGCCCCACCGGCACCCTGATGCTCGTCGAACCCAACGTCGGATCCGACCCCACCGCCAACACCCACTCCATCGGCCGCCTCTTCATGGCCCTGTCCACCGCACTCCGCCTACTCGCCGGAGCCGCCCCGAACGGTCCCTTCGCCCTCCGGTGCAGCCACCGCCCCATAGGAACGGTGGCTGACTGCGCCATGCATCGAGGGCTGCACCTCGCGACCACGGCCGCCGCTAAGGGTCTCTCCTCGTACTCCAGCCGTAGATCGTGATCTCGGTGGTGAGAGGCGCCGAGGCGGCAGGTGGCCAGCGTCGATCATCTCGCCCGAGATCGCCCACGCCGTCGCGGGCGTCGGCTCCTTCTCCGTCTACCCGAGTTCACCGAGACGGAGGGCATCCCTAATCTCGCTGAGCTTCGCGGTCGTGGCCGGGGTCCGCTCCTGCGCCAATTCAGCGAGTCGGAGGGCGTCGTCAATCTCGCTGAGCTTCGCGGAGGACAGGACGGCCGCCCGCTCTATCAGGTCGTCCCGGGACACAGTGGTCAGCCACGTGCACGGCGTGAGGCCTGGACGCGGGAACGCGACCCGCAACACGCCTTCGAACGGCAGTCCTTCACCGGCGCCGACCGTCACTTCGATGCCCAGACCGCTGATGTCGACGCCCGCAGGAGCGACGACCTGCATCACCCGGATCCCGGACGTGTCGTCTCCCGACAGCAGTACGACCAACCTCCGCTCGTCGAACTGGACCCACCAGACTTCGCCACGTTGCACAAGTCCTCCAGACACATGACGGCAGGCAGACGCCGCGCGACCCTGACGCGCTGTGGAGACGGGTGCGGCCACCGTTGGTCATCGGTGTGTGAAGACTGAAGATCATGCGGTGGCCGCAGGCCACAGCGTAGACCCTGCCCGCTGGCAGGAGGCGTTCGAGGGCCTGATGGCCCGGATCGCGGGCCGGTTCGCACGGGTCGAACCCCGACGTCGGGTCGGGCGGTTGGTGCTCGGGCTGCTGTCGGACCTGCCGCGCGAAGAACTGCTGGACCATCGCAGAGTGGGCCGGAGGGAGCACCCTGGACGGCATGCAGCACCTACTCGGGCGGGCCAAGTGGGACGCCGACCAGGTCCGCGACGACGTGCGGGCCTACGTGGTGGAGCATCTGCGGGACGACCAGGTGTTTCTGGTGGTCGACGAGACCGGGGACGTGAAGAAGGGCACCGACACCGTCGGTGGCCAGCGCCAGTACACCGGCACTGCGGCTGCGGGCAGGATCGAGAACGCGCAGGTCGCCGTCTATCTCGTTTGCGCCGGCCACCGCACCGGATCGGCCAGGCCCACGCCAGGCGGCACGAACTGGTCATCGTTGTGCACGGCGACGGTGCCGTCGTGACCGGTGACCTGTGCTCCGGGTTGCAAGTCAACGGTGAGCCACGTGTGCTCGACAACAGCGCCCTCGCCGGGAGCGGCGAGGGCGACCCATGATTCTTCCCCGCCCAGCGGTCCACCCTGAATCGCTGAGACCCCGCCGGAGACGGGGAGATCTGCTCAGGCGAACTGACCCCAGATGTCTGGACATGGGCTGGGTGGTGACGGGTGCGTCTACTCCGATTCCGGTGTCGTCGCCTCAACGATGCGCCTCGCCGCTTCACTCTCGGCGGCGGGAGGCGACAGCTCGTCCAGGGTGTCGAGATCATCTCCTTCCAGCTCTGCCTCCCAGGCGGCCGCGAGCCTTTCCTGCTCGTCGCCCGGTCTGCTGCTGACTTCCTCCCGGTGCTCCGGGCTCAGGGCTGCCAGGAACCGCGCGACGGCGTCAATGGGCATCCGGTTCTCCTTTGATCACGTTGGGCACCGCCTTGCCAGGCACCCTTGCAAGCATGATCGAGACATGCCACTCACCGGGGGATGCCGCGCCTCGGTGGCGCCCGAACGGGTCCCTCCGGGCGATGGCGGCGACAGGGCCGCAGCGGCGGCGCGGGATGGTTCAGTAGACCTGATCGCCGGGCGCGACCGGGTATGCCTCAAGTTCCGGGGCGGCCAGTAGTTCGGCGATGAGCGCCGGGGAGCCGCCGATGTAGGTGCTCACCAGGTCCACATCGCCGCCCAGGCACCAGGCGCGGTCTTGCGGCCACCAGAGATCGGGCAGCTCGGCGAACTCGTCCAGGGAGGACGGCGAAACGGCTTCGGCGAGTGTCCCGGCGAGCAGCACCTCCTCCCGGCCGGGGATCTCGAAGTGGGGAAATCGGTCGAAATCCCATCGGCCGTAGCCGATCCACAGGCCGAACCAGCAGTTGTCTGCGGCCTGGGTGTGCCGCGCCAGCACCGGGATCAGACTCCGGGCGAGGGTGGGCGGGGTCGGGCCCTCGGACGGATGCTCGTCCCAGACGCCGGGCAGGCCGTAGACGGAGGCGTTGTGGTAGTCGCGATCCATCCCGATCAACTCGTGCCAGCCGCTGCCCGCGGCCACCTCGCGCCCGTGGGCGGCGGCCACCACGGCCCAGCGAACCGGCCGCTCGTTCAGGGATGCCGGGTGCAACACCCGGGCGTAGGCGGGGAATCCGGGCGCGGCGATGCTGGCCACCGTGCCGAATTCGCCGGGCCCAGGGGGGTCCTCGCTGAGCCACCGAGCCGGGCCCAGATCGGTGGTCTGCACGCGCAGGCGGCCGTACTGTTCGCAAGCGAGGTCCCGGTCCACCGGGCGGTAGTCGTCCACCCCGACAGTCTGCCCGGTCGAACCGGGCGGCAGGGGGAGCGGCACTCGGATGCGCTGAACACTTCGGCGGGTTCGCCGAGCTGGTGGGGATGGCCGGTCGCCGTCCGTGACGAGGGGTCATCCTCGCCGCGGTGCCGGGACCGGAGGGGAATCGGCCGCCCTTGTGTGGAGCTCGTTCCCGATGTGGCAGGCGCGGTTCGCGCCTTGTCCGCGCGACCTGGGTCAGGGTTCGATGCGCGGCAATGGGTGCCCCTGCCTCGACTTGGCGTAGAGGGCGATCCTGCGGTGGCGGACCTGGACCTCGCCGAGGCACCCGGCGTCATTTTTCTCGATCATCCGGCGGGATGCCGCGTTCACCGCGTCGGGCTCGTGGAACCCCATGGCGTGGGAGCCAACTGGACGGCGGTGGGAGGGCGCACCAACGGTCGCCCCCGACTGTCCACCAGCCCGGAGAAGGACCTCGGGTTCCCCTACGCGTCAGATGGGTACGGCCCGCTGGCGACCGAGGTCAACGCTCGTATGCAGCAGTTCAGTTGGACCCGATATCTGGTGTCGCGGGGTGAGTACGCCACCTGGGTGGACAGCGGCCGGCCCAGCCCCCGCCACTCCACCTGGGCCGGCTATCTGCGCTGGGCGGCGGACCAGATGGACTTCTCCCTGGTGCGTGGCCTGGTCTGCGGATTGGAGATCGTCGGTGGGCGGTGGGAGGTCACTGGCGAGGCTGGTGTAGCGGGCGACGAGGCCAGGCTCTATCTGGACCAGCTGATGATCAGCGGCCCGGGTCCGCACGACGGTCTGCTCTCGGGCGATGCCACCCGCAGCGTGGAGGAGTTCTGGCGGCTGGGCCTGGACACGGAGGTCGCCGAGCCGAGTGTGGCGGTGGTCGGCGGCGGCGAGACCGCGGCCACCATCGTGGAGTACCTGATGCACCAACACGCCGGCCCCACAACCGTGATCAGCCCGCAGCCGGTGGTCTACAGCCGGGGCGAGGGCTACTTCGAGAACGCGCTCTACTCCAGCCCCGAGCGCTGGCGCGAGCTGTCCGAAAAGGACCGCAGGGACGTCATCGCCCGCACCGACCGGGGCGTGTTCTCACCCCGGGCGATCGAGTCGATCACCACCGACGCCCGGGTGGAGCACCGACAGGGCACCGTGGTGTCCCTGGCCCGCGTCGACGGACAGACCGAACTCGTACTGAGCAACCCCGGGCGCCCGGACCGAGTGCCGCGCTTCGACGTCGTCATCGACGCCACCGGGGCACGCCCCGACTGGTTCCTGGACCTGTTCGGCACCGTGGCGCGCAAAGCGGTGTACCGGGCGGTCGGCGATACCACCGACGGTGTGCGGGCGTTGGAACGGCGGATCGGTGAGGACCTCGCGTTGGACGGAATCAGCCCCCGACTGCTGCTGCCGACCCTCGCGGGATACGAACAGGGACCCGGTTTCGCCAACCTCAGTTCACTGGGGCTGCTCTCGGACCGGGTGCTGGGCTCGACACATCGAGGCAAGGCGGACGCCGCGGCACCCCGGCGCGGCGCGTCAGTTCCGGGGCCCGCCGGCCGGGCGGGCCGCCGGGAGATGGCCGCGTTCGATGGCCTGGACCATGCGGCGGCCTCCGCGGCGATGCTCCGCGGCGGTGAGGTGTGAGCGAACGCGACCCCCCGGGTCACGGCGCCGGCATCGCTGTTGTCGGGCTCGCCTGCCGAGTGCCGGGCGCACAGTCGCCGCAGGAGCTCTGGCGACTGCTGCTCGACGGACGGCGGGCCGATGGGCGGGCACCGGACGGCCGGTTCGACCCCAGCGCGATCCCGCCGGGACTGCGACAGCAGTCAGTACAGGGCTCCTACCTGGGCGATGTGGCGCGTTTCGACGCCGAACTGTTCGTCATCCCGGAGCGTGAGGCGACGACGATGGACCCCCATCAGCGATGGGCCCTGGAGCTCGGCTGGGCCGCGCTGGAGGACGCCGCACGGCCCGGCGCCCCCACCGTCGAGTTCCAAGCGGTGACCTTCGGCTACGAGCCCGACCGGCCGGTGCTCCGCGAACTCTCCTTCAGCGCCGCCCCGGGCACCCTGACCGCGCTGGTGGGGCCCTCCGGGGCGGGCAAGTCCACGGTCCTGTCCCTCCTCGCCCGGTTCTATGACCTCGCCCCCGGCGAGGGCACGGTGCTCGTGGGCGGTCGGGACATCCGTCACCTGGGCACCGAGACGCTGATGCGGCAACTGTCCCTGGTGTCACAGGACCCGTATCTGTTCGAGGACACCATCGAGAACAACATCGCGCTGGCGCGCCCCGGAGCGAGTCGGGACGAACTGGAGCGGGTAGCCCGGCTGGCCCGGGTGGACGAGATCATCCAACGGCTTCCCGACGGCTGGGAGACCCGGGTGGGAGAGGGCGGCTCCACCCTTTCCGGGGGCGAGGAGCAGCGGGTGTCGATCGCCCGCGCCCTGCTGAAGGACGCCCCGATCGTCCTGCTCGACGAGGTGACCTCCTCACTCGACGCGCAGAACGAGCGGCTGGTGCAGCAGGCCATCACCCAACTCGCCGAGGACCGTACGGTCCTGGTGGTGGCGCACCGGCTTCAGACGGTCCGCGGCGCGGACCACATCATCGTCCTCGACGAAGGGCGGATGACCGAGTCCGGCACCCACACCGCACTGCTGGAACACAACGGCACCTACCGCCGCTTCGTGGAACTCCGCGAACAGGCGGACTCCTGGACGCTCACGCCCCGCTGACCCGATCGACACAGGGCGGCGGCCCGACAGGGCCCATCGCCGAACCACTCACACCAGGGAGAACACACCATGTCCACCAACCCCTTCGACGACGAGAACGGCCGGTTCCACACGGTGGTCAACGACGAGGAGCAGTACGCCCTGTGGCCCGTCTTCCGCGAGGTACCCCCCGGTTGGCGGACCGTGTTCGGTGAGGCGTCCCGCGCCGAGGTCCTCCAGTACATCGAGGAGAACTGGACCGATATGCGTCCACTGAGCCTGCGCGAGGCAATGGCCGCCGACGCATCGGCCCGATGACCGTCCGGGCCGGCCGTCTCGCACCACGGCCGGCCCCCGCCGAGGAACGCGTACCCGCCCATGAACGACCGATCGTCAGCGAGAGGTGAGGAACACCCGGTGGCCCCCAGCGGCAAGCAGGACATCGCCCACGTCCTGGCACTCGGCCCCCTCCAACGGGGGCTGTACTCACTCAACAGGATGCTCCACAGCGCACCGGCGCGCCCACCTGGCCACGCCGAGCAGCCCGATACCGGCGGCCCGGCGGACATCTACGCCATCGCCGTACTGACCGACTTCCATGGACCACTGGACACCGAGCGGCTGCGGCGCGCCCTCACCGAGGTGCTGGCCCGTCACCCCCAGCTGCTCGCCCGGTTCTGGGACGAGGGGCTGCCGCATCCCGTGCAGCTGGTCCCGGCGGTCGCGGACTTCCCCTGGCGGGAGGTGGAGATGACCGCCCAGGAGTTCCAGGCCTATGTGCGCACCGCCCAGTACCAGCCGTTCGACCTCGCCGAAGGGCCCCCGCTGCGGGCCACCCTGGCCGCGCTGGGCCCCGATCACCACCGGCTGCTGGTCGTCTTCCACCACATCGTGCTCGATGGATGGTCGGTACCCCTGTTCTGGCGCGAGCTCGCGGACCGCTATCAGGGGGACGGTTGCGAGCCCGTTCTGCCCTCACCCGCCTACCCCGAGTACATCGGATGGCTGCAACGGCGGGACCGGCAGGGTTCATTGCGGCGATGGCGGGAGATGCTATCGGGGGTGGACGAGCCGACGGTGGTGGCGAGTACGGCGCCACCCGGCGAGCCCTGGACGCTGGTGGTCGATGACGCGCTGCGGGAGGTCTTCCCCCAGGACAGCGAACCGGACGCCGCCCAGCCGTATCCGCTGGAGTTGGTGTGCGCCGTCCATCCGGGGGTGGATGGCCCGGTGGTGGAGGCGCTGTGGCGATACGAGCCCGGTATCTGCGATGCGGGGGACATCCATGAGCTGGCGGCTCTCTGGCGCGGGGCGCTTGACGCGCTCGCCGTGGCAGTCGCGGAAGACGAAGGGAAAGACGCATGACAGGGTCCATCGAGCTGGGGGGAATCACCCTCTCGTACGAGGAGTTCGGCAGCGGAGAGCCGGTCGTACTGGTCATGGGGGCGGGCTCACCGGGTCGGGTGTGGCGCGCCCATCAGGTGCCCGCGCTGGTGGCGGCGGGGCTGCGGGTCATTATCTTCGATGCCCGCGGGGTGGGCGGTAGTTCCCCCTGCCCGCAGGGATTCACCCTGGACGATCTCACCGACGATCTGGCCGGCCTGGTGCAGAAGGTGGCCCAGGGCCCCGCCCATGTGGTGGGAACCTCCCTCGGCGCCCGGGTGGCGCAACATCTCGCGCTGACCCGTCCCGATCTGGTGAACCGACTGGCCCTCCTGGCGACCCGTGGGCGCACGGACGCGGCGCTCTCGGCGTTCTCCCGTGCTCAGATCGCCCTCCACGACCACGGAGTCATCCTCCCCGAGGAGGTCCGGGCGGCGTTGGGCGCACTGGCGAATCTGTCCCCCGCCAGCCTGCGGGAGGAGATCGAGGCCGAGGACTGGCTGGCCATCCTGGGCATGGCGCCACCGACGCCTTCGGCCGGGGTCCGGGCGCAGTTCGCCGCTGCGCTCACCGGATTCCCCCCGAGCGTGTCCGCGTTCGCCGCGATCACCGCGCCGACCCTGGTGCTCTCGTTCGCCGACGACCGGCTCTCCCCACCGCACCTGGGGAGGGAGATGGCCGAGGTCATTCCAGGTGCGCGAGCAGAGGTACTGCCGGACACCGGGCACTTCGGATACCTGGAACGCCCCGCGGAGGTGAACCGGCTCCTCGTGGAGTTCCTGACAGGAGCTTGAGAGCCATGGGTGCGGTTGCCATGGCACTCAAGCCGCTGGCAACCGCGCCCTTCAGGGTGCCCTGTCCGCGCGAACTGGTGGCCGGCCGCTACGCGCTCCGCCCAGTGCCGCTGCGGGCGACCCAGGCGCTAGGAGGTCGTGCTCGGGACGAGGCGGTCGCCGGCGATGCCGGCCTTTTCGGGGTGGTAGTAGTCCCGGATACCGTCCGCCCAGGTGGTGACGGGGATCCGGTCGCCGTCCACCGGACCGAAGGCTTCGAACAGTTCACCGATGTTGTGCGGTGCGAACCCGATGGCGGTCAGCAGCGCGAGGAAGTCGGGCCGGGTGACGAATCCGTCGCGGTCCGGATCGCCCATCGCGGCCAGGGCGTTCGCGAACGCGTCGACGGTTGCGTCGAATCGCCGCGGATCGAGCACGACGGCGGTGAACTCCTGCGGGCTGATCCGTCCGTCACCGTCGGCGTCCAGCTCGGTCACCAGCGTGTCACCGTACCGTCGGAAGGCGGAGAGCAGTGCCTGCCCGGCCTCCGCGTCGGCGGCCGGAAGAGCCGCGACCGTCCGGCGGGCCATCAGGTCGAAGTCGGCCGGCTCAAGGAAGCCGTTGCCGTCGGCGTCGAAGAGGGAGAACACGAGCTGCGCGCGGGCGGTGGCCTCGTTGGTGGGCATGGGGTGACACCTTTGCTTTCCGGGGGTGTGGAGTCCGCCGGGGACAGGCCCCCGGTGATGGACCCACTATCCGGGCGGCCGCGGGTCCCGGTCAGACGAAGTCCGGCTAGTGCACACCATCGGAGGCAAACCGCCGGCGCAGCGCATAACACGGCCCATGACGGGGAAAGTCGTCGTGCTCCCGGGGCCCGGACGCGTGCGGCGGATACCACATGATGTGCGGCGGGTGACCGCGCCGACCAGCCCGGCGAAGCCGCCGCGCTCCATCCACCTCGTACCGATGGTTCAGGTGACGGTGATGGCGAGTGTGGCCATGTCGTCGTCGCGGGGGCCGCCGGTCCAGCGGTGGATGCCGTTGGCGAGTTCGTCGAGTACGGCGGTGGGTGTGGTGGGTTCGGTGGTGAGGAGATGGAGGTCGGTGACGGGGTCGTAGAAGGTTCCGTGGTGGTTTCGGGCCTCGGTGACGCCGTCGGTGACGAAGAGCAGGACGTCGCCGGGGAAGAGGGGGAAGTGGTCGGCCTCCGCGCGTTGGGCGGTGAGGTCTCCCATCCCCAGGGGGAGGTCGGGCGTGGTGGCGGTCAGTGCGGTGATGCGGCCGCCGCGGATGAGGTAGGGGTCGGGATGGCCCCGGTTGATCACCTGGAGGGTGCGGCTGCGGTGGTCGATCTCGGCGATGAGGGCGGTGGTGAACTCCTCGACCTGGTCATCGTGCGGGTGCTGGGCGCTGTCGCGTTCGAGGGCGTGTTCCAGCCTGAGGGCGAGTTCACCGATGTCGGGCAGGTAGTGGGCCGACTCGCGGAACGCTCCGATCAGGGTGGACGTGGCGGACACCGCTCCGAGTCCTTTGCCGCGTACGTCTCCGATCAGGATGCGGACTCCGTAGGGGGTGTCCTGGATGGCGTAGGCGTCGCCACCGATTCGTGCTTCGGCGTCCGCGGCTTCGTATCGGGCTGCCACCCCGAGCGACATGATGTGCGGGGGCGGGGTGGGCAGGACCGCGCGCTGCATGGTTTCGGCCACGGACCGGGCCGCGGCCAGGTGTCTGTCGTGGCGGGCGAGCATCCGGTTCAGGTCCAGGCCGATGAGAGCGGCCAGCAGGACGTTGAGGACCTCTGCCCAGCCCATGGGAGAACTCAGCAGCCCCAGATGCCAGTCCACCAGCACGGTGGCACCGAGCGCGAACACTCCGACGCACAGCGCACCACGGAACGTCAGGGTCGCGCCTGCCAGGACACACGCGGTGGCGATCAGGGGCACGCCCGTATAGGGGACCGGGGTCGTCGCATCACCCACGGCCGCAACGGTGATCAGGGCGAGCGGAAACCACCGTGCGGAGGGCCACCGAACGGTGAGACGATCCATCATCCCCCGGGTCCCCCGTGCAAGTCGACGTCGGGTGCGCTCCCAGTCCTAACCGGACCGGTCCGCGGCTAAACCACGATCCGGCCGTTGCACGCTGAAGCAGCCGAGACGGCCCATGGGTTCCGGCTGGGCGCCCGAGCCACTCGGTGCCGTGTGTCTGAGCCGCGTCCTCCACGACGGTGATGCCGTGCGGCGAGCAGGTTTCCACCAGGGGCCGGGGCATCCGCACTGGCACACGCCCAGTGCACCGCCGTCAACGCATTCGCGCCGATCCCGAGATCGAGGTGCTCCGGTCCGACACACCCCGTACCCGGGTCCATGTCGACGAGTACGGGCACCAGACCGGCGCGAAGCACCGCGCCGGCCACCCGGATGAGTGCGGGAACCAGGACCACATGCCTGCTGACCACCGCCGTGACCAGGAGGGCCTCCCGGCGGCCAGGGTGTCGACGTCGGTCCCTCCACCGGCACCCGTTGGACCTCGCGAGTAGGCGGATTCGCCTCAGTGCTGGATCAGGCCGCCGACCGGGACGGGAGCAACGCGGCCGGGTGCCGGAAGGGTCCGGGCCAGGGCGAGGCCGATGTCGACCAGGGATGATCGGCGCAGGCCAGGGACGTCGGGGAGCGGAGTCCAGACCGACTCGGTGACTTCGCCGTTCGGTTCGGGCCGCAGACGGCCACCGGTGATCCGGATTTGATAGAAGATACCGACGTTCTGATGGTCTGACCCGCCGGGGACGGTGCGCTCCGCCGCGGGGATGATCCTTGAGTCCACGCCGAGGATGCGTTCGACCACCGCGTCAAGGCCGGTCTCCTCGGCGACCTCCCGGATCACCGTATCGAACGGATCCTCCGCCTGCTCGACCCTGCCGCCCGGAAGGGTCCAGTTGATCTCGCCCTTCCGCGCCGTATGACAGGCGAGCAGCACCCGCCCGTCCTCGATGCACACTCCGTACGCCGCCAGCCGGAAACTCATCTCCCTACCTCCCCCAGCGGACGCTATCTCAAGATCAAAGATCTGTGCACCGCTGGCCTCGCGGGCCCGGCACGGGGACTTTCCGGTCCGGTTTGTCGGTGACCTGTCCGCGCGCTGCGATCGACTTCCCCTTCGACGGGTTCTTGATCTTGATTTCTCCCTCGGGCGCGGTGGTTCGTCCAGCCAGGAAGCAAGGCCGCCCCGGAGGGGAGGCCTGGTTCGGGACCGCGCGGCGCGCCGGCCATCCCGAGTTGGTACGCGCCGCTCACAGCAGAGAAGGTGAAACGAAATGATCTCCCGAGCCGCCGTGCTAGGAGACCGACCTGCGGAATCTCCCAGCTCACATGAGCGCCAGCCGCTCCGGGGCCGGGACGGGGGGTACGGTGGCGCTACCGAGCGCACCTCGCACGCCGTTATCCGTTTCGGCGTCGCCCTCGGGGAACGGCAATGCCCGAGCGCCTTGCGCCCGGTCGGAAATGAGCCGCCCCAAATGAGTCTGATGAGTCTGGGAGTACTCGCCTCCTCCAACAAGGAGAACGAGTTCCGGCTGCCGCTGCACCCCCGCCACCTCGACCGGATCGCCCCGGACGTACGCGAGAGAATCTTCCTCGAACAGGGCTACGGCCGACGTTTCGGCGTCGCCGACGACACTCTTCGACCACTCGTCGGGGGCCTGCGCTCCCGTGAGCGGCTCCTCGCCGAGAGCGACGTCGTGGTACTGCCGAAACCGATGCACGACGACATCGCCGAGTTGCGCGAGGGCCAGGTGCTGTGGGGGTGGCCGCACTGTGTGCAGGACGAGAAGATGACCCAGATCGCCATCGACCGACGGCTGACCCTGATTGCCTGGGAAGCCATGAACCACTGGACCTCCACGGGTGCGTTTAGCGTCCATGTGTTCCACAAGAACAACGAGCTCGCCGGCTACTGCTCGGTGCTGCACGCCCTGCAACTCGGCGGGTTGACCGGCAGCTACGGGCGCCGGCTGCGCGCGGCCGTCATAAGCTTCGGCGCCACGGCGCGCGGAGCGGTCACGGGACTGGGAGCCATGGGGGTTTCCGACGTCACGGTGCTCACCCAGCGTGCCGCCGCGGCGGTGGCCTCGCCGATGCCCTCGGTCGTGATGGGGCATTTCGAGGAGCAGGAGGACGATCCGACCCGTCTGCGGGTATCCACCCCGGCCGGTTCCGTGCCGATGGCGGAGTACCTGGCCGGGTTCGACATCATCGTCAACTGCGTCCTTCAGGACACCGACGCGCCGCTCATGTTCGTCAGCAACGAGGACCTCCCTCTGTTCCGGCCGGGGACCTTCTTCGTCGACGTCGCCTGCGACGAGGGCATGGGCTTCGGATGGGCCCGCCCGACCACCTTCGGCGAGCCCATGCACACGGTGGGGTCAGGCTGCCACTACTACGCGGTGGACCACAGCCCGTCCCACCTGTGGAACTCCGCCACCTGGGAAATCAGTGAAGCGCTCCTTCCGTACCTGCGCACGGTCATGAGCGGACCCAGGGCATGGGACACCGATGTCACGGTCAGCAAGGCCATCGAGATCCGCGACGGCGTCATCCAGAACCCGAAGATCCTCTCCTTCCAGCACCGGTCAGCCGCCTATCCCCACGCTCCCGAGCCTCGGCGACCCCGCTGAGCTCAGCGGCCATGTTGAGACCGGGCGGTGTGAGGAGCTGATTCGGTCCACCAGCGCGACACACCCGAACCGGTGGCGAACCTCGGACCCGGGTCACGGGTAGGGCGTCTGCGCTCAGCCCCGATGGGGATGGTCCGTCCCGGTGTCGCGCGGGGACGAGGCCCCGGACCGGCCTTCAGGTGCTCGCGGCCGTCGCGGCCACCCCGGCTCAGGGGGGTGCGATGGAAGTCCAGATCCGAAGGAGTGGAAGCCCCTCAAGGGCCGAGGACGCTCCCTGCGGAGCGGGCTGCACACTCCGAGCTCATGCGGCAGGGCGTGAGCGACGAGGACGCTTGCCGAATCATCGGGATCAACCCGATGACCGGCACGCTCTTGCGCGACGGCCGCGGGTCAGTCGGCCGTCCTAGCTCCGAACTCGACGGTTGCCCGGGCGAAACGCCCGGCTGGGAGACCCCAGCCGAGCGTTTCGCCCCACCCCCTCACGGCCTGAACGGCCGACGACGTGTCGCGACGATCCCTGAAGATCCCCATGAAGAGGCTGGGCCCTTCCGGAGACGATCGGTCTGGTGTTCAAGGCTGATCTGGTGTTCCAGAACTCGGCTTCACTCCCGCGAGGCGGCGCGTGCGCGGTCCAGCGACAGCATGAGGGACGGTCAGGGCCGGGGCGCTGCACCACGGTAGACGACCCCGCACGGTGGAGCCCGCCCCGATGACCGCCCAGATCCGAGTGGCTCCTTGGCCGCGATCACTCGGCGATCGGTACACCATGGCCGGTGACCCGCACCCGAGCGTCCTGCGGATCCACCTCGATGATCAGGTCGCTCGGCCTCCCCATGTCCTCGCCTTGGCGGATCGCGATCACACCCGCCGTGTTCACCAGGTTGAGCGTACGCAAGTAGCCTCCGAACGCGGCGGCCGCTGCTCCGGTGGCCGGGTCCTCGATGACTCCGCCGATGGGAAACGGGTCCCGGGCGTGAAAGCGGTCGTCGCTTTCGCGCCAGACCAGGTGGACCGTCGTCCAGCCGTAGACCCGCATGACACCGGCGAGTGCCTCGAAGTCGTAGTCGAGGTCGGCCAGTCGGGCACGGGAGCCGGCCGCGAGCACCAAGTGATCGTTGCCAGCGAAGGCAACGTGCGGTGGCAACGCCGGGTCGAGGTCGCCCCTTTCCCAACCCAGGGCTGACAGCGTGGCATCCACCTCGGCGTCCTGCGCCGGAGCGGATCGGGTGGGGACGCTGGTGAGCGTCGCCCGCACAGCGCCGCCCCCGTCTGCTCCGGTCTCGACCCTGATCTCGCCAGCAGCCGTGTCGAAGACCAAGTGACCGGGGCCGATGCGCTCGGCGAGTGCCACCGACACGGCGATGGTGGCGTGACCGCAGAAGGCGACTTCGGCGAGGGGGCTGAAGTAGCGCAGTGTGAAACGGCGTTGCCGCTGGTCCAGGGCGGTGACGAACACGGTCTCGGAGTATCCGACCGCGGCGGCGATCGCCAGCATCTCCTGCTCGTCGAGTTGTGCGGCATCGAGGACGACGCCGGCCGGATTTCCCCCGTCGGGGTGGGACGTGAACGCCGCGTAGCGCAGGACATCGGTAGCTGTCGGGAAAGCCATGCGGTCACACTCCCGCCATCACGGAGTTGATGCAAACGATGGTTGTTGACGACACCGGTCCATCGGATCTGGACCCGGGCCGCCGGAGGGTTGCGTAGACCGGCTGATCACGGAGAGTCAGGATGTCTGAGCAGGCTGGTCGCCCGGAGCACCCATCGGCGACGAGCTACGAGGTCGCCCGGCGGGCAGGTGTCGGGATCGCGACGGTCTCGCGGGCGTTGCGGACACCGCCCCCAGTTCCGTAGCCGTCCCCCATGTCCGCCGCACCGAGCCCGGCAATCCCAAGGCCGGGGGAGAGGTATGTCGGAGCCCCCTCCAGTGCGCCGGCCGCGGCTCCTACCGCCCGACCCTCCTACCTGCCCCGCATACGCAACCGGGCTGCTGTGCCGGAAGTACTGGCCACGGCGAACGGCGTTCCCGTCTGCTCCGTACCCCCGCGTATCCTCTTCCCCGTGCCCGCCCCATCGCCGCATCACGTCACCGTCCTTGTGCTTGAGGGTGCGAAACCCCTCGATGTCGGTATTCCCGCGCAGGTGTTCACGAACCGCGCGAGCATGCCGTACGAGGTACGGGTGTGTGGCGCGGCGCCCGGTCTCGTGACCGGCGGCGACGGCCTGTCGTATGACGTCGCCCACGGTCTCGACGCACTCGCGTGGGCTGACACGGTGTTCGTCCCCGGCTACCGGTACCCGGACCGGGACGACCCACCGCAGGCCGTCATCGACGCACTGATCGCCGCCCATGACCGGGGCGCGCGGCTCGCCGCCATCTCGACGGGCGCCTTCGCGCTTGCCGCCACCGGCCTGCTCGATGGCAAGCGCGCTACGACGCACTGGCACTACACACGGGCTCTGGCGGCGAAGCGTCCGCTGGTCCAGGTCGACGAGAACGTCCTGTTCGTCGACGAGGGCAGCGTGCTGACGTCGGCCGGTGCTGCCTCGGGCATTGACCTGTGCCTGCATATTCTGCGCGGTGATCTGGGGGTGTCCGCGTCGAACCACGCGGCCCGGCGCCTGGTCGCCGCCCCCTACCGCAGCGGTGGTCAGGCGCAGTACGTGCCGCGCAGCGTGCCCGAGACACTCGGTGAGCGCTTCGCCGCCACCCGGGAGTGGGTGCTGCACCGGCTCGGCGAACCCCTCACCCTTGAAGTGCTCGCCAGGCACGCACAGGTGTCGCCGCGCACGTTCTCGCGGCGCTTTGTCGAGGACACGGGGTACACACCGATGCAATGGGTCATGCGCGCCCGCATCGACGTCGCCCGCGAGCTACTCGAACGTTCGCAACGAGGCGTCGAGCAGATCGCCGCCGATGTCGGTCTCGGCACCGGCGCGAATCTCCGGCTGCACTTCAAGCGCATCCTCGACACCACACCGAGTGAGTACCGTCGTACCTTCGCGCAAGGTGACTAGGAACCCGCGCGTGATGGTTGCGTCCGTGACCCGTGGAGGCAGGTCGGATTCGAGCGGTCACGCGTTTGCTGGCGCTCTGCCGGCTTCCGGGGAGCTCGTGCCCGTACGGCGAAACGGGTGGATGGAGTCGTTGCGGGCCCGGTTCGCTGTGCTCGTGCCGGAACGGCTGGCCTGTGACCTGGGCGGCCCTCCGGGGTGCCACTGCCGGCGGGTCCCAGACCGGATCGTGTTCGACAAAGGGCTGAAGGCCCTGTGGGTCGGCCGGTTCATCTCCGGCGAGTGTGGTGACACCGGTTGAGGCTCAGGCCTCAGGTCCCGGCGCGACGCCTAGGGTGAGGACTGGCCGTCCTCGTTGTCCTCGTCGCCCTCGTTGTCCTCGAACAGTTCCCGGGTACGGCGCAGCAGAGCCTCCCGGACGTCGTTCGGGGAGAGGACCCGTAGTGGGGTGCCCAGGCCCAGGAGGTACCGGGCGAGCTGATCGGAGTCGTTGGCGCCGATCTCGACGATGGTGGCATCGGGTCCGTCCGGGTGATGGGTGCCGATCGTCGGTGGCACCAGCCGCAGTGCTTGGTCCATGGGGTGCGGGAGCCGGACTCTCCCGTAAAGGGGGTACACGACGCTCGCGATGCCGTGGGAGACAAGGAGGGCCGGGTCGGGCGGGTCGATGAGTTCGACCGGCTGTCCGGTCGACCGTACCTGTGCTACCCGGTCGGCCCGGAACGTCCGCCATTGGTCCCGGGCCACGTCCCGGGCGACGAAATACCAGCGCAGGCCCGTGTGCACCAGACGGTAGGGGTCGACGTCGCGGACGCTGTCCTTGCCTGCGTGGTCGCGGTACGACAGACGGGTGCGCTCACCGCGGCGACAGGCCGCGGCCAGTTCCAGCAGTAGGTCGGGGGAGATCTGAGGCCCCTCGGGCCTGGGGGTGTGGACGAAGGTGGCGTCCATCTTGCCCAGCCGGTCCGCGATCCTGGCCGGCAGGACCTGCCGCAGTTTCAGCAGCGCTGACACCGCTGCCTGGTCGCTGCCGAGGATGCCGCTGAGCGCGGCCTCGCGCAGGGCGACGGCCACGGCGAGTGCCTCCTCGTCGTCGAGGACCAGCGGCGGCACCCGGGTACCGCCGCCGAGGCGGTAGCCGCCCCAGGGCCCGGGGTCGGACTCGATGCCGTAGCCGAGTTCCCGCAGCCGGGCGACGTCCCGCCGCACCGTCCGTTCGGTGACCGCCGTCCGCTCGGCCAGCTCGCGGCAGGTCCAGGTCGGTCGTGTGGACAGCAGCGAGACCAGTCGCAGCAGGCGGGCGGAAGTGCTGATCACATCCCCCAGTGTTCCTCATGACCAGGACCGTATCTGTCCTGGTCTCGTCCTAGTCTCCCGCTCATGAGTACTGGAACCGCAACCGCACCGACGATCCGTCTGCTGTCCGTCGACTTCGACTGCCCCGACCCCGCCGAACTGTCCCGCTTCTACGGCGAGGCCCTCGGCCTGCCCGTCGTCTACTCCAGCGACGACTTCGTCCTGCTCGGCCGAGAGGGTTCACCGGGACTGGGTTTCATCCGGGTCGCCGACTACCGGCGTCCGACCTGGCCGGACCCCTCCCAGGGGAAGCAGGCACACATGGAACTGGGGGTCGACGACCTGGAGGCGGCTCAGGCACGGATGCTGGCCCTGGGCGCCGTGGAGCCCTCGGCTCAACCACACCCCGAGCAGCGGAGGGTCCTGCTGGACCCCGCGGGCCACCCATTCTGCATCTCCACCCAGGCTTGAACGCCATCGGCCGACGATGAGGACGACCACGGACCCGCAGGACTCATGAGGTTGTGATGGGCCGTGGGACTTCCCCAGCCGGGAGATCTGCCTGATCAGCCAGGACCGAGCCGAGCGGACCGCGCATTCCCGTTGCCGCTCGGCGCGGTGGCCTTCACCGCGGACCGGCAGGCTGGTGGAGCGGATCAGCCGGGAGACGGTGCTGCCGGTCCGCTGCTGACCAGGATATCCGCGCCGCAGGCACGCCTCGGGGCGTCCGCCGGGTGGAGGCGGGCTCCCGGCGTGTGCTGGCGTTGCTGTCAGGGGCAGCGACGGGCCCGCCGCTGAAGCAGTGAGCGCGGCGAACCGGACCCACAAAGGCTCTACCAGCCAGGCCGGGAGCACAGGCACCAGCCCTCCATGGGATCACAGAGCGCCAACAACCCCCGTGATCATGTGAACCAGCCCGGCCTCCACACCCACGGCAGCCGACACCGTCTTGGTCACGGGGGTTCCAACCCGCTGCCATCGCCTGGCGCGATCCTTTCGGACCATGGCGATCACGCCGCTGTCACCGGCTGACACCGCGCGAGAACCTGAGGGCAACCCCGAAGGGACACCACTCATGACTCGTATCGCCATCAATGGATTCGGCCGTATCGGACGCAATGTGCTGCGCGCACTACTCGAACGTGACAGTGACCTCGAAGTGGTCGCCGTCAACGACCTCACACAGCCCGCCGCTCTCGCCCGGCTGCTCGCCTTCGACACGGCGGCGGGCAGGCTGGGCCGCCCCGTGAGGACCGACGGAAACGACCTCGTCGTCGACGGCCGTCGCATCACCGTGCTCGCCGAGCGCGAACCGGTTCAACTGCCATGGGCCGAACTCGGCGTTGACATCGTGCTGGAGGCCACCGGCCGCTTCACTTCCGCCACCGCCGCCCGCGCCCACATCGCCGCGGGTGCGCAGAGGGTACTCATCAGCGCGCCAGCGGACGGCGCGGATGTCACACTCGCGTTCGGCGTCAACAACGACGCCTACGACCCGGCCGCGCACACGATCGTGTCGAACGCCTCGTGCACGACCAACGCGCTGGCGCCACTGGCCGCGGTGCTCGACGACCTTGCTGGCATCGAGCACGGCTTTATGACCACAGTGCACGCCTACACGCAGGAGCAGAACCTTCAGGACGGTCCGCACCGCGACGCCCGCCGCGCTCGCGCGGCCGCCGTCAACATCGTGCCGACCACCACAGGCGCAGCCAAGGCGATCGGCCTCGTGCTGCCGAGGCTCGACGGCAAGCTGTCGGGCGACTCGATCCGCGTGCCGGTGCCGGTGGGATCGATCGTCGAACTGAACACGACCGTCGCTCGTGAGGTGACGCGTGAGGACGTGCTGGCGGCATATCGCGCCGCGGCCCGTGGGCCGCTCGCCGGCGTACTCGAATACTCGGACGACCCGCTCGTATCGTCCGACATCACGGGCAATCCAGCCTCGTCGATCTTCGATTCGGCGCTCACCCGCGTCGACGGACGTCACGTCAAGGTGGTCGCCTGGTACGACAACGAGTGGGGCTTCTCGCACCGCGTGATCGACACGCTTGAACTCCTCGCCGCCAGCTGATGGGAAACGGGGCGTGACCGCGCCCACCGCCAGCTCGGTCGTCTTGCCCCGGGCAGAGTCCCCCGCGGGGGTCGGGTTTCGCACAGGGTGTTCCAGGTGTCTCGGGTCCGATCGAGGCGCTGTTCGTCCTGTGCGCGTAGCTCGGCCTCAGGCGGCGGACCCTCCTGTCTGATGGTCATTTCGCCCGACCACCAGCCCGGATTCGCCCAGGAGGAGGATTGGCCCGCACTCGCCGAGGCGCCGGGCGGCGTCGCCCCTCCCGAGGTGTCACGCGATCCTGCGCGCCACTGCCGCCTTCGCCTCGCCACCCACTTGAGATGCCCCGCCCATGCTCGTGGAACATGTGCCGACGGACTCTGCCGTCACTCGCGGAGCTGATCCGCAGCCAGCCAGCCCGACCTACCATTCGTCCCTTACGAGGGAGGCCGCGCCTCCTGGACGTGCCCTGCGGCGGCCAGGTCGCGGAGCTGATCGGCAGTCCCGATGGATTCGAGCCTCCTCCTCTCTCCTCCTCGTGCAGACATCACAACGCCCGGTGACCGATGGGCAACACCGCCGTGCCCCACAGTCGGCAGCAGATGAGCGAACCGCACAGGCACTTGTGTGCGAGCCATAGCAGGGCACCCGTCAGCCTGCCCCGCTGACGGGTGCCGTTCGACCTGTCGCGTGCCGCCGCGCTGCCCTGCATCGCCTCCCGGGGGAGTGCGCCTCTTTCGCCTGCGACTCGGCTTGGCGAAAGGCGCCACCCGCAGCGAGAGCGACGGGTGTCACCTCCTCCCATCGGGATCAGCCTCACCGCGCGAAGAAAGGTGCGGCTACTTCTCCGGGGCCGTCTGCCACACGGTGTAGGTGTTGTTGCCGAGTTGGAAGTTGACCGTGCCGAACCTGCCCTCGCTGGTCAGGAGGCAGTAGTGGCCCCATGGCACGGTGTACGCCGGGATGTCTTCGACCCAGTCGCCCGGCTTCACCGTGAGACAGTCGGCCAGCGACGGCCGCTTGCCCATCTCCGCGATTCGGGCGCCGTTGACCGCGCTCGTGGCGAACCCGACACGAAGGTCTCCCTTCTTGCTCTTGCCCGACCTCTTGCCATGGTCGAAGTCGAACTCACGTCCGTTCTTGAGGGCCAGGCTGATGAAGAAGGTGCCCGTTCTCCGTACGGGTTCCGTGTCGCTGTCCATCAGGGCCACGACCGTACTGTCCGTGAGAGCTTCGATGACGATCAAGTTCCTCCCGGGCTCCAGGGATTGCGAGGTCCGGCCATTGGTGTACACGAACAACTTCTTCCCGCCGTCGACCTGATACACCTCTGCTTCGGTCCTGCCCTTGACCTCTCGCTTGATGACGAACTTCCACAGGGAGTCGTTGGGCGCGGGGATCGGCTCGCCGCCTGAAGCTGCCGGCGAGGCGGGTATCCGAGGCTTCGCGTTCTTGGGTTTCGCACCGAGTAGCCGGGCCAGTTCAGCTGCGGTGCGCGGACTGGCAACCGGTGTCACTTTGAACCTGGGCGACTGGCGGATCACCGGAGCACTGCCCTGCTGGGAAATGATGCGGGCGACGCCCACGGCGGTCTTGGCCCCGACGACGACCGTCCGCGCGCCTGCGCATGCGGTCAGCGCTAGGGCCGTGAGGAGCGCGAAGACCACTGCGGCGACGACTCGGCCGTTTCGAGGCGAAAGGTTGGTCGATCTCATAACTCCTCCTGGAGATCAAGGCACCGAGATGGATGGAGAGAGTGGCCGTTCCGGCCCTTGAAGGAGTGCCAGCACGTTCTGCTCAACTGGAGACCGGTGGCTGTCGATGTGACCGGACCTCTGGGGCTGGCCTTTACGGGTAATGTGCGTTGCCGGTTCACTGTGAACTCTCGGGATCGTGTCCAGGCATCGACTGCCGTGGCCACGACCAGCCCGGCTGACGCCGCCCCACGTCTCATCGGATCTGGCTCGGTCCTCCTCGTGGACGATGTCGCTTCCGCAGCCGGCACCGCTTACCGGCACCGACTGGGTACCCGGCCGAGATGGGGACAATCCGATGGATGCCCCTGGAAAGTGCCTCCGGGTGGAGTCCGCCCATGGGCGTAGGCGCCCCACTGCCGCCTGGTCATCAAGAACGGCACCGGCCACCATCGAGGCCGGCTCCTGAGTGACGCCCCGACCGCCCGAGCTCGTGGTTGCGGCGCACCGTCGCCGGCCGGTTCCCGCACCGCGGCCGGGCCGGGGACGACTGTGTCCACGAGGTACTGAAGATCGCGTGGGTAAGTGGTGCCGCCCCGTCGGCCGCCATCCAGCGACCCCCGTGCTCACACCCTCCGCAGCCCGTCGCTCCCCACGCATGCGAAGCCACTGGAGCTCACCACCGGGGATGCCGTCTGCTCCCCACCCGCATCCTCGCTTGCGGCGATCCAGTCGCCGACTACGGCGGGGACCAACGCCCGGCGCTGTCGGTGTGGTGAACAGGGATCTGGCGCCGAACAACGGTAGTGGGGAGGAGTGCCTCAGGATTCGCGGAATGAACGAGGAGAAGCCAGGGCCCGGGCCCCGGCCCGCCCACCTTCGCCAGCCTCTCCAGGGAAACCCTCCGCGCCCGCATGGCATCCGCACAGTACAAGGCGGCCGCCCGGCCGGTGCGCCGGTTCTGCCCTTGAAGTCCCCCTTCCGGGAACGCTGTTACGTATCCATCATGTGTCCATCAAGGTGCCACCATGCGGGGCCGCGACGATGCCTCGGGTGAATACGAGCATGCGCAAGATCCCGATCCCGAAGCCGCAGTCGAGCACCAAGCCGAACCCGAATCCGCGTACCGGGGTGCGGCGGCTTCTCTCCGCCTTCCTCGCCCTGTCCGCCGCCTCCGCCGCCGCCCTGACCGTACCCGGTACGGCGGTCGCCCAGGACCCGTCCGCAGCCACGGCTACCCCGCTGCTCACCTGGGTTCCCTGCAAGGCCACTCCGCCCTTCCCCGAACCCACTTCGAAGGCGCAGTGCGCGACGGTCGAAGTGCCTGTGGACTGGTCGAAGCCGAAAGGCCCGAAGATGGGCATCGCCGTCGCCCGCCACCGAGCCACCGCCCCCGGGCAGCGGATCGGTGTCCTGGTCACGAACCCAGGCGGGCCGGGTACGCCCGGTGTTGATGCGGCGATGTACGCGGATGACCCGGCCCTGGGCTCCTACTCCCCGAACTTGCTGAAGCACTTCGACATCATCGGCTTCGACCCGCGCGGCGTCGGCGCCAGCCGGAGCGCCGACTGCGACGAGACGATCCTTGAATCGATCCCGACCCGCCCCCGCGACGCGGCCGAGTTCGATCGGATGCGCACCCTCAACGGGCGCCTCGCGGCGAGCTGTCTCGCACGGATGGGCCCGCTCGCCAGCAATATGGACACCGAGAGCGTGGCCCGCGACATGGACGCCATCCGCGTAGCCCTCGGCGAGCGGAAGATCAGCTTCCTTGGCCACTCGTACGGCACATCCGTCGGCGAGCGCTACGCGCGCATGTTCCCCGGCAACCTCCGCGCGCTGGCGCTCGACAGCGCGATGGACCCGGACCGGCCGGATGCCGAGCGCTACCTCAGGGAAGGCAGCGTCACCGTCGACAACTCGCTGAAGCGGTTGGCGGCCTGGTGCGCGAAGGACACCTCCTGTGCTCTGAAGGGCCAGGACCTGATGGCCGTCATCAAGAACCTCTTCGCCCGCGCCGACGCCGGCACGCTCCGTGAGCCGGGCCCGGACGGGCCGACGCGGAACAAGGTCGACGCGGATCAGCTGACCAACTTCCTCTCCTTCGACATCCGCAACTGGAACCCGGAAACCACGGCCGGAAGACTGGCCGCACTGCACACCGGTAAGGGCGAGGTCTACCTGGACAACCTCAGTGGCGACCTCTACGGACGGCTTGTGCTGTGCCGTGACGAGAGCTTGCGGATCCGCGACTACGCCGAGTACCGGGCCATCCGCGAGCGGGTCACCAAAGCCGCCCCCATCGTCCGCTACAACTCACAGACCCTCGACTACATCCTCGCCTGCCAGGGTTGGCCCATGCCGACCAAGCCCCGCCCCGCCCAGGCGCCGGGCGCCCTCCCGCCTGTCCTCGTGGTCAACGCCACCCACGACATGGCGACCCCCCTACCGGGTGCACGACGCATGGCACGCGCCTTCCCGAAGGCGACCCTGCTCACCCTGGACGTCGTGGGTCACTGGCTCTACGGCGACGGCCGCCAGGCGAAACAGGCGATCGACGACTACCTGGTCGGCCGGAAGCGCTAAACCGGGACAGCGGGCCGACGGCGCGGCGCCGTGCCGCGCCGTCGGACACCCGGAAGGCGGGTGTGTACTCGTGCGGATACCGCTGAGGCCCTCCACAGCCATCTGTCGGCAGCTCCGACGACTATCCGCCCCAGCGGCCACCGTGCCGCAGGGCCGAACACCGGTGGCGGCCCACCGTCCGGATCGGGCTGGCGAGTGGGCCCCGGTCCGCACCTTGCGATCCGCGTCATGCTTGCTTGGTGCTGGAGGACGGTGGTGGCGATGCGCCGTGCGAGCTGGAGTCCCTGGCCTGGTCGGCGTTCTCTGCCAGCGGGCGCCTGCCCCTCTCGCCTCCCTCACACCGCAACGGCTCCACCGGAGCCAGCTGGCCCGGCCTCTCGTCACCCTGGTACATCGCGCGGCGACGGCGGTGGCTTTTGGAGCGATGACGGCGACCGCGCCGTACGCGGCGTGTCGTTGGGAGCCCCTACCGAGGTCGCGAATCCGGAACGAGCGATCACCCGCGCTGATATCCGCCCCGCTTCACGGCTGTGCTCCAATGAGGCATGTCCCATGAACTGCGGGCGGGCGCCCCGCTCTCCGCCGCCTCCGATCAGGGCTGGCGCCTCGGCGCCTGGTTCGGGCTGCTCTTCCTCTGCCCAGTTGCCGCGGTCTCCTGGCTGTTCGTCTTCGACACCTGTGCGAAGCAGGTCTGCTGGCCCCAGTCTGCCTTTCTGCTGGACCTTGCCCGGTGGTCGTGGTGGCTGGCGCTGACGACCGCCGCCGCCGGGGTCTTCGTCCCACGGTCGTCCCCCCGGTCCCGGCTGCTGCGCCCGGCGATGGTAGTGGTCTGTCTGACCTCGGTGGTGACGGCAATGGTGGCCCTCCTCTTCACGGCTCACCCGGGGTGAGCGGCAGGGGCGGCCTCGGGGAGCCCGTAGACGTACGGGAGTCAGGATCCGGCAGCGGAGGCGTGGCGGTCCAACTCGGTGGCCAGTCGGTGCATGACCGTGCGGTTGGCGCGCCGCATCGCGGCTCGGACGACGGGTGCCAGCAGGCGGTCAGCGAGCGGGGCGCGCTCCCAGGCGTAGGTGAAGGACACCTGGCTTCCGCCGGTCGGCAGCGGTTCGATGGCGTAGGTGCCGGTTGCCAGGCGCTGGCCGGCCGCGCTGATGTTCCGTTCGACGATATGCCGCGGCGGGTCGACCTCGACGACCTCGATGGTGACGTCGTTCTTCGTGCCGCCCAGCGAGGCTGTGACCGTGGCGCGCGATCCGATGCCGCGGCCGGGGCCGCTGTAGTGCCATTCGGTCAGATAGTGGTTGGTGAACCGCTCGTGGTGGGCCATGACATCAAGGAAGTCATAGACTTGCTCGGGTGTCTGCGGTACGTCGATCGACACGGTGACAGACCTCATACGCCACACGGTACATAGGGTGTGAGCCAATCAACCGGCCTCTTTCGGCCTGATCGGCGGCTTTCACCCGGCCCGGCGCGCGACACCCGGACGCTCTGGAGCGCGGCCAGTATCTACTTCGCCACCCCACCGAGGTGGCGATGTGACGTGGACTCCGCGTTCGTCGTCGTTCACTAGCTGCTGCGTTCTCCTGCATACGTCGTTTCCCGTGCGGGCTACCGCGTCGTGAAACGGTCCCCGGGCCGATAGCCCGGGGACCCGTCTCCGTCGCACAAGCCGTTGAGCGATGAGGTGGTTCTTGCTCAGCTGGGCTGGTCTCCGGTGTAGCGGTAGATGCCGCCGCCGGAGTTGACGCACCACACCGTGCCGTCGGACGCGGCACCGATGTCCACCGCGGCCCCGGGGATTCCGACCCAGGGGTTGGCGTCGTGGTTGGTGTAGCGGTAGATCTGGTCCGAGGAGTTGATCCCCCACACAGTCGTCCGGGATCCGGCGGTGATGCGGGTCAGTCCGCCGGAGACGGGTACCCAGTCGGTCGAGCCCTG
>NZ_JAMQAW010000007.1:46180-190149 GCF_023701525.1 Streptomyces albipurpureus | reverse complement strand
CGGTAGATCTGACCCGACGAGTTGATCCCCCATACGTGCGTCCGCGACCCCACCGAGATCGTGGTGAGTCCACCAGAGATGTTCTTCCAGTCAGCCATCCTCGGCCCCTTTCGTTCGGATGCGATGCTCGGTACGCGGCGAGCATCCGGGACACCCGATCGGAGCAGTAGGGTGATTGACCGCTTAAATGATCCAGAAATCGACGTTTGGCGACCTCTTGTCCTGGGGCGCACCGACGGAAGGCGGTCTATGCCGGTCCCGGAAGTCCAAAAACGCCGTAACTCACAAGAGGAACTCCACGGTGCCGGATTGACGCCCCACCCCGGCACACGCCGTGGGTAGCTCAAGCGCCCGATCACCCCGGAACGAAGCAACGCTCACAACAAGGTCTCGGGGTAGGCCTGTTCGTCTCGGTGGCTGTGCACCCGTACCGCACGGCAGCCATGACAACTCTTCACCGGTCAATCGACTGTCCAGGCTCCCTCGCCCGCCGGACTCGGGCACCTTCATCTGACCAGCTGAAGCACTGCCCCTGAGAGCGCGCCCTCGGTGCCGTGAAGCGGCCTGGACGCGTTCTCTTGTGTCGGTGTGTTCGGTGGCGCCGTCGGTGTGGGTGTGGGTGTCAGTGGTCAGGGCGATGGTTGCGGGGTCTTTGCTGCTGGTCAGCGGGGTAACGCTCGTACGGTGCGACCGCCTGCTGTCCATCGACGGGCAGCAAGGACTCGAACGCCACCACGTCGACCGACTGCTGGCCAAGCCACCGCGCCCGGCCCCGCTGCTCAAGCTGACCGGGCGCAAGACCGTACAGCAGGGCGAACACGGCGTGTTCTGGCAGGCGATGTTGTGACACACGAGGTGAGCCGTCCTATCCACCGCTGCACCTGAGCTCCAGGTGGTCCGGCGTCTTGGTTTCATCGCAGTGTGAGCGGGGTCTCGGAGTGGATGCGGGACAGCTTCTCCGGGTTGCGGACGAAGTAGAGGCCCGTGATGCGGGTGTCTTCGACCCGGATCGCCATGATGCCGTCGATCTCGCCGTCCAGGTGTACGAGGAATGCCGGGTTGCCGTTGACCATGGTCGGGTTGAAGGTGAGCACCATTCCGCACTTGATAGTTCCGCCGACGACGAGGCGGGCCACCTTGTCGGCGCCGATGATCGGGCGCAGCGCAGCGTGCTTCACGCCGCCGCCGTCGCCCATATAGACGACCTCGGGGGCGAGTACATCGAGGAGGCCCTGAAGGTCCCCGGTTTCGAGCGCCCGCTGGAACGACTCCAGCGCCGCCCGGGTCTCACTCGGGGAGACCACCTTGCGAGTGCGCCGGGCGTCGACGTGCTGGCGGGCGCGGTACGCGATCTGGCGGACGGCCGCGGGGCTCTTGCCGACGGTGGCCGCGATCTCCTCGTAGCCGACAGCGAAAGCCTCGCGCAGCACGAACACGGCGCGCTCCGTTGGCGACAGCGTCTCCAGGACGAGCATCATCGCCATCGACACACTCTCGGCGAGCTCCACGTCCTCGGCCATGTCCGGCGCTGTGAGCATCGGCTCGGGCAGCCAGGGCCCGATGTAGGTCTCCTTTCGGCGCGTCAGGGTGCGCAGCCGGTTGAGGGCCTGCCGGGTCGTGACCCGGACCAGGTAGGCGCGGTGGTCACGCACTTGCTCCAGGTCGACCTTGATCCATCGCAACCAGGATTCCTGAAGGACGTCTTCGGCGTCGGCAGCCGATCCGAGTATTTCGTATGCGATGGTGAAGAGGAGGTTGCGGTGGGCGACGAACGTCCCGGTCGCGGGGTCAGCGGTGTGGTCGCTCATATCCCGGCCTCAATCCCGCGCGGCCGGCCCTCGTTGCCGAAGGTCTTCAGACCTGAATCCATAGGAAGATCCTTTTCGATGGCAGCCGTTCGATCCTGACCCACCTGCTCGGTGTGCTCGAAAGGGGGAAACCGCCCGGCGCACAGCTGTGACACACCGATTGACGACGAACTGCTACTCACAGGGCCGCTGATGAGCACGCGAGTGCGGCGGCGCCCCCGGTGAAGGCTTTGCCGCACGGCATGCGCTCCGCATCCGTTGTGGCCGGACCGACCACGAACGCCTGGCTAGGCTGACCGTTCAGCGGCGGCCGGCCTCTCGCCGCGCTCGCCCTGTAGCAGCAGCTGGCCTCTGGCAGCTCCCGACATGCGGTGCAAGCTGTACGAACCGGGCTTGCCCGCCTCGTTGGCCAGGTGCTTGGGGATGCCCATGCACACCAACTCCTTGAGCCTTGCGCCCAGGTGGCCGTCGATGTTGAACCACACCGCGACATCGGACCTGTTGGCGAACTGAAAGATGCCGGCGCCTCGGCCCAGGCTGATGCACTGGGCGCCGAACGACTGATTGAGGGTCGCGGGCCGCTCACCCGCGATACGGCTGAGCACCGTGTCGGCGGCCCGCGCGCCCAGAGGCATCGCTGCCTGGCAGCTCATTCGCAGCGGCACACCTGACGGCGCGGCCGAGTCCCCGGCCGCAACGATGCCCACGTCGTCCACGCTGGTCAGGGTCTCGTCAGTGAGCAGACGGCCCAAGGCGTCCGTGCTCAGCCCGCTGCGCACGGCAAGGTCCGGCACGCCGAATCCGGCGGTCCAAACGGTCACCGTACTCGGGAGCTCGCGGCCGTCAGCGAGCCGCACGGCATCGCGGGTCACAGCCGTCACCTTCATATCGGGGCCTTGGAGCACGGTCACACCGAGCTTGGCCAGCCGCCCGGCGACCGAGCGTCGCCCCCGAGGGTGCAGGTACGGGCCGAGCGCCCCTCCGCAGACCAGCGTCACGACGCGGCCTGCCTCCGCCAGTTCGGCGGCGATCTCGATGCCGGTCGGACCAGCTCCGACAACTGTCACCGCGGCCGTCGCGGGCGCGGCGTCCAGGACCGGCCGCAGCCGCCCCGCCTCCTCGAAGGTGGCAATCGGGTAGGCAAACTCGGCCGCCCCGGGCACACCCGGGTCGGCGCTGCCACTTCCCACCGCGTAAACCAGGTAGTCATAGCCGACCGTGCCGCCGGCTGCCAACGTCACGCTGCGCCCGGCCGCGTCGATCCGTACCACGGTGTCGACCACCAGCCGGACGCGTTCGCCCAGTACCTCTCGGTAGTCGACGACCGCGCCGTGGGATCCGACCACCAGTTGGTGCAGACGGATCCGATGGACGAAGGTCGCGCGCGGGTTGATCAGCGTCACCGTCACGTCCTCGCGCTGCGTCAGTCGATTGGCCGCCATGACGCCGGCGTATCCGCCGCCGATCACAACCACATCGGTGCTCTCAGCCATGGTGTCTCCTCCGATTCAAGGGGTTCGGACACAAGACACCGCCTGGTCGATCGCTGTGACAGCGTGTGAGGCGGATCACTCCCCGGGGTGGCCGACGGGACGGATTCCGGCCCGACCGGGTGGGGATGAGCCGAGCGTGCGCAGTCAGTCCTCGGGGAGGATGGCGCCGTCCTCGCTGAGTGGTGGATGGATACGGTCCGGATCATGGCTGTTGACGTCGGTCGGCCGTGGCCCTTCGGGGCCGTCGGGCCCCCAGCGCAGTAGGCGGCGGGTACGGGCGATCTCGTACAGGGTGCCCTGGAACTCCAGCTGGTTGACCCGGCCAGCCCGGAGTTCTCGGGCCGCCTCGACATACGGGGCCAGCTCGGGGACCGACGCGTCGCCGTCCTCTTCGACCTCCACAGCGCGTACACCGAGTGGTGAATCCGCGTCGGCGGGGAGCAAGCCCTGCCTCCGTGGCAAATACCAGGTCAGGGAGAAGTCCAGCGATTTCCGGGCCGTGTGCGCGGTGACATGCGGGCCGCTGAGCGGCCGCCACCCGGTCCTGGTCCGCTCCACCAAGGTGAACGTTGCGGGCAGCAGCAGGATGTTCGGGTGGGTCTCCAGTGCCCGGCGGGCATCCTCTTTCACCGCGTCGGGGAACCGGTCGCCGGCGTAGCAAAGGTCGCGCAGTGCCAGCCGCTCCGCGGCCTGAGTCGGAGTGACCGGCGCGCCAGGATCCAGAACCAGACCGCTGTCGACCTCTGGCTCCGGGCCGTCGGTCCAGTCGCATACGAGGGGTTCGGGATCGGTCGGGCGCGGCGGTTCCATGCCGTCGGCGCTGGTGACGGCGTACTCCTCGGCCCGGATGATCCGGTAACGGCTCCCGGCCGCTGTGAGGTCGTCCACACGTTCACTCTCCAGCCGGGCGACCGCAGCCAGCAGCGAGCGCCGTTCCTCCCTGTCCTTGGCTTCGTCCTTCGCACGGGACCACAACAGTGAGTTCAGGCTGTCGCGCGCCTCCTGCGGGTACCCGGCCGTCACCGCGACCACCACCTGCCACCGGTACCCCTCTCCGGGGGCTTGCGCGGCCACGCCGAACCGCGGGCCGCGTAATGCGAGATCGTCAAAACGCGCCGCCGCGTCGCTCGCGTCGGCTTCCACGGCAGCCTCCACCATCCCGACTGGCAGTTGCACCACCATGGGCCACACTTCGCGCGGACCAAGATCTTTTTGCTCCATGCCCCCATCCTGCCGATCCCGGTACCCTGCCGGGCCCAATTCCCCGAGCTGTCCCTCTTCCGGGGTTCGGGGACCTCGTCCCGGGGCCCAGTCGGGTACCGGGGGAGCGCACTGGATGAGGGCGGGGGGCTGGATCCACACGATGGTGATGCGCGGGGCGCCTTGGGCGAAGGAGTAGACGATGAGGCATCCGGGGGCGGTGACGTCTCGCCCCACCCCGGATTCCGCTGGATCCCGCACCGTGAGGATCGGCGGCGGGTTTCGCCATCCCCCTGGACCGAGCCGCTGCCGCAGACCGCCCGGTACGGGTTGCGCGCAGTGGCCGCCGCCGGGGCATAGGCCACGCGGAGAAATGGCCCAGGACTCCACCGGCTGACCATCGCTGTCCACAACCCCGCTGTGATCCCAGGCCGCCTGAGAACCCAGCTACTCCCCACCCGCCCGGCGCGCCCCGGCAGACAGTGCCCAGCGGGCTGTGACCCGCGACAGAACCTCCGAGGCCCCCTGGATCTTGCCCTGGAACACCGGCCGCTCCGCCGAGCTCATCGCCCCTCCGAAGATCGGCCTCACTGGCGGTGGTTGATTCGAGGGCTCGGCGGGTCAGGCCTGGGGAGGCAGGCCCCATCACAGGACGGACCCGCGGTCGCGGACGTCTCCCCGGTGCGGGGGAGGCGTTGGTCAGCGTAGGTTGGCGGGAGTCGAGGTTCGTTCGCCCGCACGGCTGCTCTGTTGCCGGTGGGGTGCCGGGACGACGGGGCCTTGGCGATCCGTCGGGGTTTGCCAGGCCTCAGAGCATCAGCAGCAGCCGCGTGTTCGGTACAAGCTTCCGGTTCACGCTGGTGCTCTGCACGAAGATCGTGAAGTCCTCGTTGTGGTCCGGCTTGACGCGAACCTCCGCGTCCGGCAGGCCGAGCAGGGCTCGGGCCTCAGGCCCCGTGTACACACGGTCCGTCTTCTTCTCCAGCACCGCGATCTGCTTCCGAGCCTGGACCTTCTCCGACTTACTCAGCTGGTAGAACGCACCACCGGTACGGTAGGTGTGCCCGCATTCGACGACCCAATCCCGGATCGCCGCGTCACGGGCCACCGTGATGAGCTCGTACTCCGAGGCATCCACCGGGGTGAGGCCGGCTGCCTTGAGGGTGTCCTTGTTGACCGCTTCAGCACCCGAGGAGAACACCGCCCGCGATCCCCGGATGCCCTGACTACGGCCCACCATGAACTTCTCGGTGGCCTGCCGGATGACCTGTCCGGCCTCCTCCAGACCCTGTGTGCTCGTGGCGTCCCAGATGGCGATGTTGTCCTTCGGGAAACCCCACTGCATGGCCTCGCGCTTGCCCATCTGGTCAGGCACAAGGACGGCCAGCGTCCAGTTGTCCTCCTGCGTCTCGACCATCTCGCCGACAGCCTCCGCCAGTTCACGCGGGCCCCCAGCAGGGGCATTCGGGCAGCGATGACTCGCGTTCTCCTGCCCGTCGGTCAGCACGAACGTCAGGAAGCTGTGGTCGCCGTACAGTTGAGCCGTCTGCGCCAGCTCCCGCTGGGACTGCAGTGCGGCCGCCAGCAGAGCTGTCATTCCACCCACCCGATACAACTGCTTCAGCGACGGCATCCGCAGCACGTCCTTGTCGTAGATCACGCACTCCACCTTGTCGGCGAAGACGTACACCGTGACGCGGGTCTCCTGGTCCAACTCCCGTGACCGGCGCGCGAGATAGGCGATCTGCTGGTCGGCGACCTCCACGACCTTGCGGCTCAGGTGAGACATTGACGAACTGGCATCCAGCACAAGAGCAACGTGATTGATGTAGTTCTGGATTGCGGACATTCCAGCTCCCCCTCTTGGTGATTCGATGCTCCTACCGTCTCACCCACCACTGACAATCGACCTCGGCTCCCGGACCGGGTGAAGAGCCCCCGACCAGTGGCGCAGCCGGGAGGCAGTACGAGACCCCGGGCACTGTCACAGCGCGGGAGCGCCGGATGCGACGCCTGGAGCAGGCGGCCCGCCGACACCCGTCAGCGGAACCCACGACGCCGGGTGACCGCAGAAGTCACAAGGTCGCATGCCCTGATCAGCCGGCCGCACAGAACGGGCCCCGGCTGTAGCCCATGGTCGCCATGCTGCCGGTCGTCCACCGCGTGACTACGACACATCACCTTGACCGAAGAACAGTGGCGTCCCGACCGGTGACAGTTCCGTGAGCCCAGCCCCTGGCCTATCGGTGCGCTCGGAGCCTGGAGAGGCGGGGAAGGGGCCGGTGCGTCCCTGACCGTCGATGCGGCGCCATCAAGGAGTCGCTTTTCGGACACCCGGGGGCAACCGGCGTTCCGGATGCTGTGCAGGCACCGAGGACCACTTTCACCTGAAGGGGCAGCACATGCCGTATCTCCCGATGGCCACGCGCGGCCGGCGTTTCTCCGGCTGGCGCCTCGCTCTTCCCGTCATGGCCGCACTCACGGCGGTGCCGCTACTGGCGCCACAGGCCGAGGCGGCCCCGGGGAAGCACAAACCGGAACACCGCCAGCGTTTTGACCTGCAGGCCCATCGCGGCGGTCTCGGGCTCGTCGTCGAGAACACCGTCGCCTCCTTCTCCAACGCGCTGAGGACCGGGGTGACCACCCTCGAACTCGACGTCCAGATCACCCGGGACGGCAAGGCGGTCGTCACCCACGACCGCCGCGTCGGCGCGACCAAGTGCCGCGACACGTCACCGGCGGCACCGGGAGACCCGCAGTACCCGTACGTCGGCAAGTACATCGTTGACCTCACCCTGGCGCAGGTTCGCACCCTCGACTGCGGGTCGCAGACCCTTCCGCAGCACCCGGGGCAGCGTCCCAGCCCGGGGGCGAGGATGCCGCTGCTCTCGGAGGTCTTCGAACTCGTCGACCGCCACAAGGCACGCAAAGTCATGATGAACGTCGAGACGAAGGTCGAGGCAGGGGCGCCGCACGAGACCGCACCGCGGGAGCGCTTCGTGCAGGTCGTCGCCCGCGAGGTGCGCAAAGCCCGGGTGCTGGACCAGGTCACCGTCCAGAGCTTCGACTGGGGCGCGCTGATGCGGATGCGCGAGGTCGAGCCCCGCCTGCCCATCATCGCCCTGACGAACGGGCAGCAGTTCCTGCAGGCGGGCATGCCCGGCAAGTCCCCGTGGCTGGGCGGTATCGACATCGACGACTTCGGCGGCGATCTGGTGGCAGCCGCCGATTCGTTCGGGGCGGACGCCATCTCGCCCGTCCACGGCAACCCACAGGACGGAAGGGTCGACGCCCCGGGGTACCAGCCCTATGTCACCGCGAAGCTGGTCGACCGGGCGCACAAGGCGCGCATGAAGGTGATTCCCTGGACCGTCAACGACACCGCGACCATGCGCAAGCTGATGGACGACGGGGTCGACGGCATCATCACGGACTACCCGGACAGGCTCCGCACGGTGATGGCGGAACGCGGCCTCAAGCTCCCGAAGCCATACCGGACCGCGCGTTCCTGACGCTCCGAAGGCCTCGGCCCACGGGCTGGCCGGGCTCGACCGGCCGGCCCGCACTCCGTCGCCCATGACCGGCGGCGTCGGCGTTCACCCGGAGTTGGTGGAGCCCGGCATGTCCCTCCTCTCCGGTCGGGGCGACAGGGGACCGTCCGCACGCCCGGCCGTAGCGGCCCGCGGCTCGCACGTCAGTCCCGGCCGTTGTGTGTCGGGAACCAGGGGATGCCCGGGGAGGGGGCGGGTGGGCGCGCCCGCCATATGCCACAGCCGGCCCGCGGCCTGGGCGAGCAGCGCTCTTTTCCAGGGCTCCCTCGCTCTGCGGCAGAAAGCTCGCCCCGCGTGCGGCCGCCATAGGACCTACGGCCCGGTCCACATCATCGGCCTGCGTGTGCAGAAGCCCTGGGGCGCCTCCGAGGACGTCCACACCCCCGAGTCTCTGGCGGCCGTGTGTTGCCCCGGGGTTTGGTGGCAGCTCTTTACCGGGGTGTCGGAGCACGGGATTCGTGCGATATATTGATCTTGCGCTCGTGGCCGGGATTCCCGGTTGCGGGACTGGCGTTGGTGGTCTAAGGAAAGTCACCCCACTTCCCGTGGGGGGATGCAGGTGCAAGGCCTGCCCAGCGCTCGATCAAGGCCTCGGTCTCCCTGTGGAGGCCGGGGCCTTCGTGCTCTGACAGGGCAGGTTCAAGGCCGCCGGCCTCCCCCTCCCGGAGCCCGTCGCCGAACTGACGCGGGCCTGGGGGCACGCCTGCCAGCGCCTGCCCTACGTCCCTAGCCGAAGCGCCCGATGGCTCTTCCCCGGCCGCCGATGAACTCGCCAAGCCTCGATGCCCGGACCCGCTGGCTTGCGATCGGATGAGCGAGCCGTGACCATCCGGACCCGCTGGGGGAGTGCGGGTTGCCCCGCTGCTCCGGTGCTGCTTGCGTGCGCTCTTGGCCCTGTCGGAAGAACGGCGGACGATGGTCTGCCCAGCACTCGAAACCGAAGGACGTACACGGATGTCGACAGAGCGCGATGGTGCCACGGCCGGTGCCGGAGAGATCGCCCAGGAAGTGGGCGCGTTCTACGACGCCACGGAGCTGGCATGGGAGGCTGCGCTCGGGAAGTCCACACACCATGGGTACTGGGACGATCCACGCGATGCGTCGGTGTCTCTGGAACAGGCGCAGGACCGGATGATCGACGTGGTCGGTGTGGCCACGGGGCTGGACGCGGGCCGGCGGCTGTTGGATGTGGGGTGCGGGCGAGGCAGGGCGGCTCTGCGGCTCGCCGCCGCGACCGGTGCCCATGCCGAGGGTGTGTCGGTCAGTGCTTTTCAGATCTCCATCGCGACAGCCGCGGCAGCCGAAGAGGGTCTGACCGACCGGGTGCGTTTCCAGGTTGCCGACGTGGTCTGCCTCCCTTACCCGGACGCCAGTTTCGACGTTGCGGTGTTGATGGAATCCGCCTGCCACTTCGAGAGCAAGACCACAGCGCTGAGGGAGATCCGCCGCGTTCTGGTGCCGGGCGGACGGATCGTGCTGGAGGACGTGCTGACCGCCCGAGGCGCGGACCCCGGGCGATGGGCTGAGGTCAACCGGCTGATCCCGGTCTCCTTCGTCACCAGTGACAGTTGGAAGGCACTCCTGGAAGCCGAGGGCTTCACCGGCGTGTCCGTGCACGACATCAAGTCCCACGTCCGGCCCACCTACGCTGCCCAACTCGTCAACCTCGCCCGCAATCGCGACGATCTGGCCAGCAAGATCGGGGAAGAACCCACCGCCCTGATCGAACACCTGTGTAGGGCAACCTCCGCACTGGGCGAGGAAGGTGTCATGTCGGTGGAGATCATCACCGCCCACGCCCCCGCCTTCTGACGCACCCGCGGCTACGCGGAGCATCTGATCGAGCGGGCCCGAAGCCATCGGTTCCCCCCGCCGACCTCGGCACCGTACGTGAACACCCCACCGTGCCACCCGTGCGTGGCGCGCCTGCTCGATCTGACCCGTCCTTGACCTCGGCCGGGCATCCCCTCACTCCTGATGCGCTGTCCCTCCCCTGCCGCTCGGGGCCTACCTCGCGCCACAACACGAAAGCAGGCATCCCACGTCCGCCCACCGGCAGGGCTCTGACCGGGCCCCTGAAGAGAGGCCGGGCAGCAGCTTGGCAAGGTCCTCCGGCTGCCAGGATCGAAGGGATGGGGGCCGCCATGAGCAGTCAGAGTCCGCCCTACCGCTGGCGGTCAGAGGGTTCTCGGCTGAGTGCGACCCGCGGGGACCGGTGATGCAGCAGAACGGGGGCCAACTCCCGCCACGCCTGCTCCGGCAGAGTGGCTGGGGCAGCGGTGAGCACCTGCAGACACACGTGGTCGGCCCCTGCGTCGAGGTGTTGCTGGACGCGTCGGCGGATCGCTTCCCCGTCTCCGTAGCAGACGATCGCGTCGACCAGCCGACGGCTCGGGCCGCCGGCGATGTCCGCGTCGCCGAAGCCGAGCCGTCTGACGTTCGCCTCCTGGTGCGGCGCCATGGAGAGGTAGGTGGCGACGTGGGCTGAGGCCACTTCGCGGGCGCGGCTGAGGTCGGTGTCCAGCACCACGGCCTGTTCCACGCCGAGAAACGCGTTCGGCCCCATCAGCCGGCGGGCCCGCACGGTGTGCTCGACGGAGACGAAATACGGGTGCGCGCCCCAGGTGCGTTCGGCAGCCAGTTGCAGCATCTTCGGGCCAAGGGCTGCCAGAACCCGGCGGGGAGCGGGGTCCGGCACGGGTCCATGGGCGGGTACCGCGTCCATGGAGTCCAGATAGGCGCGCATCGTGGGCACAGCCCGGCCCCGGGCCGGCACGGGAAATCCGTCGAGCTCGTAGATGGTGTCGTCCACCCGATGCCCGCCCAGCCCCAGGATGTAGCGTCCGGGGAACGCTTCGCCGAGCGCACGTGTCGCGGTAGCGGTGGCGACAGGGTCCCGGAACGCGATGTTGGCGATACCGGATGCGATGGTGATGCGCTGTGTCGCCGACAGCAGCAACCATGCCTGGCCCACCGCGTCCCGTCCGAACGCCTCCCCGTACCAGATGGCCCCGTAGCCCAACTCCTCTAACTCCGCTGCCGATTCACGCACCCGCCCGGCCGGCTGTCCCTCGAAGGCAAGGGTCCAGATCCCGACCTGGCCCAACTCGTTCTGAGTGACTTCTGGCATCGCTGCTCCTCACGCACGCGTTCCGGAGAGGTTCTCCGGTTGATGTCCGCTACGATACGGAGAGGTTCTCCGTTTGACTATCCCGGAGACAATCGAAGGACGGAACGATGTCGACCAGGCCTGGCCGCACCTCCGCGCAACCACCGCAACGCACAGACGCCAGACTCAACCGGGAGCGCCTCCTGGCCACGGCGCAGGAAGTGTTCGCCGAAGCTGGACCCGAGGCATCCCTCAACGAGATCGCCCGCAGAGCCGGTGTCGGCCCGGGGACCCTCTACCGTCACTTTCCGAATCGCTCGGCCCTGCTGACCGCGGTCCTCAGGGACCGGATCGAGACGCTGTGCGAGACGGCAGAAGAGCTGCTCTCGGCGGAATCCGCCGACGACGCCCTGGCGCAATGGCTGCACGGCTTCCTGGCTCACGCCCGCCTCAACAAGGGAATGGGCGGCGCTTTGATGATCGAGGAGCCGGCCGCGCTGGGAATCGACTGCCATCAGCTGATCCTTCACTCGGCGGCCGCTCTGCTCAGCCGGGCCCAGCAGCAGGGAACAGCTCGCGCTGACCTGAGCGCAGACGACGTCATCCGACTGGTTGTCGGTATCGCGCTCTCCACGGCCCGCACCGAGGACCCGGGACAGCCCGACCGGCTGCTCGCTCTGGTACTCGATGCCGCTCACCGGCCACCACAGGGGAGTGCATGATCACTGCCCGTGCGTTGGGCTGCTACCCGCCCGCCGGCATGGAGATCGGCCAGTACCGAGGGGCATCCACAACGCCCTCTTCCCCGTGCCGAGCCGCGCCGAGCAGTCCCTCCCGCGCAGAGACCCCCTCCGACCTCACCGGGGGTGCCCCACCCAGCGAGAACCGCTGGCGCGGGAGATCCCTGAGGCCCCTCGCGGTCCGCGCACCCGATTGGCACGGCCCAGCAGAACGGGGCTTGGAGAGTCATGCTGCTTCTGAGTAGTCTCTGGTCGCCCGCCCCGACCGGCGGTGCGCGCTGACCACCGAGGTTGGGCCGCCTCCGCTCCGAGCGGTGTCGGTGGCCGCCAGTCTTCGCCTGGTGATGGCGGGCACCGAAGAAACACGGCTGGTCATGCTGCGCGGCAACAGCGCCTCGGGGAAGTCGGGCATCGCGGCCAGCCTCCGTGAGAGGTTCGGCCCTGGCCTGGCCCTGGTCGGCCAGGACAACCTCCGCCGGATCGTCCTGCGCGAGCGGGACCGGCCGGGAGCAGCCAACATCGGCCTGGTCGACCTGACCGCCCGCTACGCCCTGGACGCCGGGTTCCACGTGGTGGTCGAAGGAATTCTGCACTCCGACCACTACGGTGAGACGCTCACCCGGCTGTGTGCCGACCACTGCGGCTCGACCCACGGCTACTACCTGCACATCCCCTACGAGCAGACCCTCGCCCGTCACGCCACCAAGCCGATGGCCAACGAGGTCGGCGAGTTCCAACTACGCGACTGGTACCGGGAACTGGACCTGCTGCCTGGTGACTTCGAGACCGTCATCACCGGCGACAGCACTCTCACCGAGACGGTCGACCGCATCATGAGTGAGACCGGCCTGGTCGGCGTTCCCGCGTTGGAGTCCTGACAACACGGGACCCGGGCGCCTGACCGCCCCCGGTTCGCCGTGCGCGTCGCCATCCGCCTGAGGCAGCACCCATCGGTGTTTGCCGCCGCCCCGCACAGCAGCGCCACGGAGTCCGGTCCGTTGGGGTGGGCAGGTTTGTCGAGTCGGTTCTGGGCGTTCGCCATGGTGCGGGAGTCTGCCAGGTCAGCCTCGGTGATGAACGGTTCCGGCAACGGATTCGCACCGTCGATGAGGAGCAGCCCTGCGACGGTCTCAGGAGACTCGGCGGCATAGTGCACTGCCAGGTCCGCGCCCAGCGAGTAGCCCACGAGCACGGGCGCCGAGGACAGGCCACGCCGCCCCAGCTCCGCCAGTACGGCGACGAGATCGCTCAGAAAGGCATCAAAGGAGTACCGGTCGGAGGCCGAGGCGGGACCATGGCCCCGGAGGTCGAAGGTCACCACGTCGTGGTCGCGTCGAAGGAGCTCGGTCAGCTCGTGCAGGTCGGCCTGGGTCGAGTTCAGTCCTGGGCACAGGACCAGCGGTCGCCCCCGGCCACCCCGGGACACCGGGATCGTGACGCCGTCATGGTGGACGGTGAAGTGCCGTACCGCCCTGTCGCCGCCTTCGTCCGGTGTCCTGTCGTCGCCGGTCGGCATGTCGATGGTTGTCCCACGGTGAGTTCTCTGTCTGATTCCGGGGACTTCGCCGGAGTCGTCCACGACTACCTCACGGTCACCGGCGTACGACTCGCGCAGCCCTGCGGCCTCGGTCGCACTGTCTCTCGTCGTCATACCGACCAATTCTGAGAGGTTGACCCTGCGTCAGGGGCAACCCTCGCGGTGGTGTGAAGTCCTCCTCGAACCTGCCGCCTTCGGACCCGCTGGTGCGCCTCCTCGAAGGGCACAACACCAGGGCGCGCTCAAGGGCTACTGGGTTCGGACGGAGTGAGGGCTGCCATCCCAGGGAAGGCGCAGGCTCTCGACGGTGCGTCGAGAGCCTGCGCAGGAGCGATCAGGTTCGCCTGGCCGAGACCGGCAGCGTCGTCCACGACCTTCCGGACTCGTACCCGACGGTGATCTCGTGAGGTGCCGACGGACCCGACGGCGCAGCGCCAGAGTGGCTTGGCGCCTGAGCCGGTCGGATGTTGCCGGCAGCCAGTCAGAGATCGTCGGCGATAAGGAACCGTGCCGCTGCTGCCGTGCCGAGGAGCCCGATTCCGGTGACCACGAAGACGCCTCCCGTACCGATGCTGCCTGTGAACCCGCTGAGTATGGCGGGGATCACGGACTGGCCCACGCGATTGCCGCTCAGACGCAGGGCGAGCCACGTCGACGTGGTACCAGCGGGGGCGGCGGCGGTCACGATGGACATCGACAGTGGCTGACCGATCCCGAGGGCGAATCCGGCGATGGCGAGCAGGATCCCTGAGACCACGATCGGGACGGGAGCGGCGAGGGCGCCCACCGCCGCGCCGGCGACGATCGTGGAGACGTAGGCCAGCCGGGTCCGTCCGACCCTGCTGGCCAGTCGTGCCAGACCCAGCCGTGAGGCCATCGTTGCCGCCGCGCGCACAGCGAGCAGCACACCGATGGTCGCCGATGGGATCTCACGTTCCACCCCGAGGGCGGGGAGGTAGACCTGGATCAGGTCGACCGCCGCGAGTACGAGCATGCTGAGCAACATCGCACCTGTCATGGTGCGCTGGGTCGTCGGCGGGACCTGGAGGGCGGACCGCAGCGAGTGCTCGCTGCCGAGGCGCTGGTCCGCGTTGTGCGCGGATGGCAGCAGACCGGTCATCCCGAGCAGGATCGCGCACGTGGCCGTGTAGATGGCGAAGAGGATGTCGGTGTCCGGGAGCACCGCGCTCCCTCCGACGGCCGCGAGCGCCAGGGGGGCCGCCGCTTGGCCGAGGGAGGCGGCGAAGGTGTACGTACCGAAGGCGGAGTCCAGTTTCTCCCGCCCGAGCTGGGCCACGAGTGTCTGCTGGCCCACGACCGCGAGAAGGTGCCCGAGCCCGATGACGGCGTTCCATATCAGCAGGCTGGTCAGGCTCTCCGACCAGAGGTGGACTCCCACTCCCGCCCCTACCATCAGCGCGCCGCCGAGGATGAGGCTCAGCTTGACGTGGCCGCGGTCGTTCCAGCGTCCGATGGCCACCGCCACGACGAGCGGTAGGAGGGCGAAGCTCGCGGCGATGAGGCCCACCAGCTGCGGGTCGACGCCCAGCTCAATCGCCCGGTAGGCCGATGTGGGTCGAACGATGTAGGCGGCCAGCTGGAGCAGGAACGCATGGCACAGGAGGGCCGCAGGGGCTCTCAACGGTCGGAGGGCTCCCGGACGTCGGGAACCTCGTCATCGCGGTCGGCCTCGGCGAGGGTGTTGTGTCGCTTCGGCCTGCGCAGGAGGAACCCTCCGAGCAGGACGACGGCCAGCGTGAGATACACAACGATGGTGAACGGTGTCGACACGAGCGTCCCGATGTCGCCGCCGGCGATGTCGAGTGCCCGGCGCAGCTGGACTTCCGCGAGGGGCCCGAGGATCGCTCCCACGATCATCGGTGAGACGGGGAAGCCGAACCGGCGCATGAGATAGCCGACGACACCGAAGAAGAGCAGTACTCCCACGTCGAACGAGCTGCCGTTCACGGCGTAGGTGCCGAGCAGGGCGAAGACCATGATGCCGGCGAAGAGATAGGGCTTGGGAATCTTGAGGATCTTCACCCAGAGGCCGATGAGCGGCAGGTTCAGGCCGAGCAGGATGACATTCGCGATGAGCAGGCTGGCGATGAGACCCCAGACGAGCGCCGACTGGGTGTCAAGCAGTTGCGGACCGGGCTGTATGCCGTACTGCTGGAAGGCGACGAGGATGACGGCCGCCGTGGCGGACGTGGGGATGCCGAGGGTCAGCAGGGGAACGAGGGTACCGGCGGCGTTGGCGTTGTTCGCGGCCTCCGGTCCCGCGACCCCCTCGATCGCGCCCTGCCCGAACTCCTGCGGACGCTTCGACAGCTTGCGTTCGAGGGTGTAGGACAGGAAGGTCGGTATCTCGGAGCCGCCTGCGGGGATGACCCCGAGCGGGAAGCCGATGGACGTGCCGCGCAGCCATGGCCGCCAGGCTCGGCGCCAGTCCTCTCGGGACATCCAGTTCTTGCCCTTTTTCACCTGCATGACATCGAAGCGGCTCGACACCTGGTGTGCCGCCACATAGAGCACCTCGCCCAGCGCGAAGAGCGCGACGATCAGTACGACCGTGTCGATTCCGTCGAGCAGTGACACCTGTTCGAAGGTCAGACGCTGCTGACCGCTCTGGAAGTCGAGCCCGACGATCCCGACGGTCAGGCCGAGTGACATCGAGATGAGTCCGCGAAGCGGTGAGCTGCCGACGAGGGCGCTGACGGTGAGGAAGGCGACCACCATGAGCGCGAAGTAGTCCTGGGCGCCCAGTTGGATGGCCACCTTGACCATCCACGGCGCGAAGAACGCCAGCAGAAGCGTGGCGATGGTTCCCGCGACGAACGACCCGATGGCGGCGGTGGCCAGTGCGGCGGCACCGCGGCCCTTGCGCGCCATCTTGTTGCCGTCGATCGCGGTGATGACCGAACCGGACTCGCCGGGGGTCTTGAGCAGGATCGCCGTGGTCGATCCGCCGTACATGGCGCCGTAGTAGATGCCGGCGAACATGATGAACGCGCTCGCCGGCTCAAGCCCGTAGGTCATCGGCAGGAGCAGAGCGATGGTCAGCGCGGGACCGATCCCCGGCAGGACGCCGATCAACGTTCCGACGATGGTGCCGATCAGTGCGAAGAGCAGGTTCTCGGGGGTGACGGCGACCGAGAGCCCGTGGAGAAGTCCTTCCCAGCCCGACATCAGAGCACCCCTTCCAGGACACCGGCGGCCAGCGAGATGCCGAGGGCACGCGTGAAGACGAGATACACCACGATGGACAGCACGACCGCGATGGCCGCCGACTTGAGGTGGCTCCGAGCCCCGAGGGCCCACGCCGTGAGCCAGAAGGCCAGGGCGGAGACGATGACATAGCCGAGGGTCTCGACCCCGGCTATGAAGATCAGCACGGCGCCTACGCAGACGGCGAGGGGTACCCACCTGGTGTTGCGGACGTCCACGTCGCCTTCGGCCGCATCGGCCTCACCGCGCTTGCCCCGCGCCACCTGAACGCCGAGCGCCACGGAGAGTGCGATGAGCAGTACGCCGACCACTTTGGGCATAAAGCCGGCTCCGACCCCCGACGCGGACGTCGAGGTCGCCTGCCCGAGGCCATCGAGCAGTGTGACAACGCCGATGGCGAGAAGTCCGACCGTCACGGCCCACTCGCCCAGGGCCACGCCTCGTTGGTCATGGGACTGGGCCGAGGAGGGCTCGGGTGTTGTCGGGTGGGTGCTCATGGGTGTGCCTTTCTCACGCCGGGGTGGTGGGTGCCCGCACGAGGCGGGCACCCACAACGAAAGTCAGTTCACTTCTTGGACAGGCCGAGGTCGTCGAGAACTCCCTTGACGCGGGTGTTCTCCTCCTTCAGCCAGGTCGCGAACTCGTCACCGGCGATGAAGTTGTCGTTCCAGGCGTTCTTCTTGAGGGTGTCCTTCCAGCCCTGCGAGGCGTGCATCTGCTTGATCGCCTCGGTGTACTGGGTCTTGAGCGCGTCGCTCACACCGCTGGGCGCCATCATCGAGCGCCAGTTCTGGAACTCAAGGCCCTTGTCGACGTCGGCGGCGGTCTGAGCGAACTGGACCCCCTCGACCTGCTGGGCGGACGAGATGAGGAGACCGCTCATCTTGCCCTCCTTGATCTGGGCGGAGAACTCGCTCAGACCCGAGACACCGGCCTGGACCTTGCCGCCGAGGATCGCGGTGGTCGCCTCGCCGCCGCCGCTGTAGGGCACGTAGTTGACGTCGGCGGGCTTGACGCCGTAGTGCTTGGCGAGCAGACCGATGAAGATGTGGTCGGCGCTGCCTGCGGAACCGCCGGCGATGGAGACCGCCTTGGGGTTCTTCTTGATCGCCGCGAAGAGGTCATCGACCGTCTTGTAGGGCGAGCCCTTGGGCGTGACGATGACCTCGTACTCGCCCATGAGGCGGGCCAGAGGGGTGAGGTCGTCGAGTGTGACATCGGTGCCGTTGCTGATGACACCACTCATCATGGCCAGTCCGGAGGCGATCCAGAGGTCTTCCTTGCCCTTCTGAGGTGCGACCTGCGCGAGGGCTACGGTGCCCGAGGCACCGGGGACGTTCTTGACCTCGGGCGACTTCGCGAGCTTGGCGGTCCTCAGCGAGTCCTGGACCGCGCGGGAGGCCTGGTCCCAACCACTGCCGGGCGCCGCGGGCGCAATGATCTCAAGGCGGTTGAGTGCCTGGAAGTCCTTGCCGGCCTTGTTCTTCTCGCCCGAGGAAGTGTCGTTTCCGCTGCCGCATGCGCTGAGGGCAATGACAGCGGCCGCTGCTACAGCGGAGATGCGGGTGATCTTCATGGGAGACATCCTTGTCCCTGCGACTGAGTGTCTGGAGACACGGAATGTATACACACGAAGGGGGGCTCACAAGAGTTTGCAGGCATCTCATGCTCACTCGTGACCTTTAAGCCAACTCATGTATACACTCCGGGCATGTCGACCACTTCCCCCACTGCCGCGGGACGTGCCTATGCCCAACTGCGGTCGGAGATCCTGGAAGGCGCCCTGCCACCGGGCGCCCCCCTCTTAGAGGTGGAGCAGTCCGAGCGCCTTGGGGTCTCCCGCACCCCGGTACGTGAGGCTCTGCGCCGCCTTATCGCCGAGAGCCTCGTCGAACCGTCGGGAAAACGTGGTCTCGTCGTCACCCAGATCGCCGAGCACGACGTGCGAAGCCTCTTCGAACTGCGTGCCTGTCTTGAAGCCCAAGCCGCCCAACTCGCGGCCGCCCGCGGCAAGTCAGCGGTCTTCGCGTCATTCGAAGACCAGTTCGCACAATGGTACGACCACTTTCGGGGTGCCACGGTCAGCGACGAGCACGTGGGCGACTACTTCGCGCTCATCCACCGCTTCGACGACGCCATCAGCGCGGCGACGGACAACTCCTTCCTGGTCGACACGATGGAGAACCTGCGGACCCATATCGGCCGGGTGCGCCGTATGGCCCGCCACTCCCAGGACCGGCTTGAGGCGTCCGCCTCGGAGCACTCGCTCATCGCGCGAGCCATCTCCCGAGGCGACGCCGCGCTGGCCGTCCACGCCACACACGTACACCTGCACAACGGCTTTGAGCACTTCCGCCAGTCCTGGCGTCCTCCCGAGAGGGACGCGACCGAGGGACACCGCCCACCCAGAGCAATGGAGACGCCCCGATGAGGAACCATCCCGTCCGATCTCACCGCAGTGAGGAGAACCTCCCCCGCGAGGAGCAGTTGGCCTGGAAGATGGCACAGCTGGCCACGGACCCCGTCGAGGTCACCGACTCCGTCATCGAGATGATCATCAACCGCGTCATCGACAACGCCTCAGTCGCCGCCGCCTCCATCGGCCGCTCGGCCCCCTCCTCGGCTCGTGCGCAGGCGTTGTCACACGCTCCGAGTCGCTCGGGCCCGGGCTCGACGCTCTTCGGGCTGGGACCGGACGGGCGCACGAGTCCCGAATGGGCGGCGTACGCCAATGGAGTTGCGGTTCGGGAGCTTGACTACCACGACACATTCCTCGCAGCGGACTACTCGCATCCCGGTGACAACATCCCGCCGATCCTCGCTGTCGCCCAGCACACGGGCAAGGACGGGCGCGCGCTGCTGCGCGGTATAGCGACGGGCTACGAGCTGCAGATCGACCTCGTGCGCGCCATCAGCCTGCACAAGCACAAGATCGACCACATCGCGCACCTCGGCCCGTCGGCCGCGGCGGGTATCGGAACCCTCCTCGACCTGCCCACCGAGGTGATCTACCAGGCCATCGGCCAGGCGTTGCACACCACCACGACGACCCGGCAGTCCCGCAAGGGTGAGATCTCGTCGTGGAAGGCGTACGCACCCGGGTTCGCCGGCAAGCTCGCGGTCGAGGCCGTGGACCGGGCGATGCGCGGCGAGACAAGCCCGGCCCCGATCTACGAGGGCGAGGACGGAGTCATCGCCTGGCTGCTCGATGGCCCGGAGGGGCGCTACGAAGTGCCGCTGCCTGGCTTGGGAGAGCCCAAAGAGGCGATCCTGCTCAGCTACACGAAGGAGCACTCGGCCGAGTACCAGGCCCAGGCATGGATCGACTTGGCGCGAAAGCTGCTGCACCAGCACCCCGACGTCGCGGATCCGGCCAAGGTCGAGAGCATAGTGGTGCACACCTCCCACCACACCCACAACGTCATCGGCTCGGGGGCGAACGACCCGCAGAAGTATGACCCGAACGCCTCGCGCGAGACGCTCGACCACTCGCTTCCCTACATCCTCACCGTCGCGCTACAGGACGGACGCTGGCACCACGTCGACTCCTACGCCACCGAGCGGGCTACGCGCCCCGACACCGTTGCGTTGTGGCAGAAGGTCACCACCGTCGAAGACCCGGTGTGGACGGACCGGTACCACGCGGGCGGTGACAGCCAGTCCTACGGCGGTCGTATCGTGGTGACCCTCGTGGACGGTCGAACCATCGAGGACGAGATCGCCGTGGCGGACGCGCACCCCGCCGGAGCTCGCCCCTTCGCCCGGGAGAACTACATCGAGAAGTTCCGTACTCTCGCGACACCCGTACTGGGAGAGGTCGAGGTGAAGCGGTTCCTCGATCTGGCGCTGCGTCTTCCTGAGCTCGGCGTCGACGAGGTCCGGGACCTGACCTTCGTCGCCCAGGCGGGTCAGCTGCCGTCCGCCGGCCGACCCGGAATCTTCTGAGGAGCCAGCGATGCTCTACACGACGCAAACCGATTCGGACAAGCGCCGGTCCTTTCGCCAACGACTGGCCTCCGGCGAACTGCTGCGATTGCCAGGTGCCTTCAACCCGCTCTCCGCGCGGCTCATCGAGCGCCGTGGCTTCGACGGCGTCTATGTATCCGGCGCGGTGCTGAGCGCGGACCTCGGCCTTCCGGACATCGGGCTCACCACGCTCACCGAGGTCGCCGGGCGCACGCGCCAGATCACCCGCGTCACCGACCTTCCCGCGCTCGCCGATGCCGACACGGGTTTCGGGGAGCCGATGAATGTCGCGCGCACGGTCCAGGAGCTTGAGGACGCCGGTCTCGCGGGTCTGCACATCGAGGACCAGGTGAACCCGAAGCGCTGCGGCCACCTCGACGGCAAACAGGTCGTCGACGCTGGGGCGGCAGCGCGACGGATCCGGGCAGCCGTCGACGCTCGGCGCGACCCCGACTTCCTCATCGTGGCTCGCACCGATGTGCGCGCGGTCGAGGGGTTGGAGGCAACGATCGAGCGGGCGCGACGGCTGGTGGACGCCGGGGCGGACGCGATCTTCCCGGAGGCGCTGCGGACCCTGGACGAGTTCGCCCAGGTGCGCGCCGCGATCGACGTGCCGCTCCTTGCGAACATGACCGAGTTCGGTAAGAGCGAACTCTTCACCGTCGACCAGCTGGGGGATGTCGGGGTCAACATCGTGATCTGGCCCGTCTCACTGCTGAGACTGGCGATGGGAGCGGCTGACCGTGGCCTGAGCACGCTGCTCGACCAGGGTTCGCTGACAGACCGGCTCGATGAGATGCAGCACCGGCGCGACCTGTATGACCTCCTGGACTACGAGAGCTACAACCGTTTCGACTCCTCCGTCTTCAACTTCCAACTGGAGGCTGACTGACCGTCGAGTTCGTCCCGCCGTGCCCGATCTCCTGGTCCGCTGACCACGGATGTTGGCGACGGGCGAACCCGCTGGACAAGAAGAGGGCCTCCGTATGGGGTGGCGCGACTGCCGGCGCGCACCCTCGTCAAACGGAGGTCCTCATGTCCCACTGGCAACCCGCCGTCTCCCCGTCAAACCACTCCTGACAGCTCCGGACTGCCTTGGTGGATGGCACGGGCCCAGGCGTCGTGACCGCGCCTGGGTCCTGATTCGCAGACTTCGCCAACCACCCGCTGCAACGCGATGCCTGGCACGCGCTGGCACGCCCATTCCACGCTCCCTCGGACAGGAAGGAGCCCCGGGTCTCCGGTGCGTTGTTCGGAGGCCAGTCCTCTGTCGGATGCTTGCTGTGGGGTGGGAGTGGTCGGCGCGTTCCCCTGCGGTGGTGCCAGCGTCTGGTTCAGTCGCTCGGGAAGAGCACGCGGGCTAGCTGGTAGGGGAGGGCGTACAACCCGCCAGCCAGCAGAGGCAGGCCGATCACTGTGTAGAAAGTGCACCTGGCTACCAGCGCGGCCACCGATTCGTATGGCTGAGCGCCTACTCTGCCGAGCGGGTCGTGGATGACCTGAATGCGTGGCGGGTCCTCGGCGATCGTACGGACGGTAGGGTTTGCGTTGTACTCCTGCCGTTCGCCGGCGTTGTCGATGAACACGAAGACCTTGTGTCTGCCCTCGCGCCGATCGAACACCGCCACTACCCCTACCCCTCGGCGGCGTCGGATCACCCAGCCCCGCACCGTGAACACCAGCCCCGCGACCAGGCCGAGCCCGCCGAGTAGGGGAGCGGTTCCCGCCAGCCAGAACGTGAGTGAGTCCGACTCACCCGCTACCGCGACGGTCACCAGCCCAGCCACCCACAGGACCAGACACGTCACCAAGACGATCACGAGCCGTCGGCCTTGTCGCTGCTGCTCCGCGGTTCGCTGCCGGGCCTGTGGGTCGGCTTCTTCGACGACCAGTTCTGTGCCGTTGTCCATCGGGTGTGCGGCGTGTGCGGCGGGTAGTGCGGCGGTAACCGTCTCCGCGAAGAGATTCGCCGTCACAAAACTGCGGCCGTCCAACTCGTAGCGAACAGGTTCCGACCCCTCGCCCGTACGCAGGGTGATCTCCACTGCGGGCCGTTTGTACCTTCCGACACTGACTTCGACGCCGTGTACGGCTGCCAGCGGTATACGCCGCCGCAGTCCGTCCTGTTGGAGGACGATCACCCCGTTGTCCAGCCAGACGTTCCCCTTGAGCCCATGGACGTAGAGGGAGCGCGTTGAGACCGATTCGGCTGTCATTGCCGCATCGTACGAGGCGTCCCAGTCCAGTGACACTGGCGTGAGGTGGTTCCCGGCGTGCCAGGCTGGCTGCGGCACTGGTCTGAGGCAGTTCCCCGGCCACGCCGGGTGCGGTTGGTACCCGCGGCCCGGGCGTCGCCCGCAGCCTCCTGGCCCCGGTACGGCCCGCTTCCGCACCCGCCCCGGACAGCATCGGCCCCGCGGTGGTATCACGGGCGTTGGGGGCAGTCGGACTCCGTACACTTTTCCCGGACGCGGGGCCTGGCGGGCACGGTAGGTCGCCCGCCAGGCCGGAACCAGCGCGACCCGGCCTTCGGTGTTGCGGCCGCAGGCAGTGTCAACGGCATAGGCGAGCAACGACCCGCTCACCGGGCGTCCGGCAGACACAACGGCCGCAGTCCCGTCCTGGACGAAAGGACCGCCAGCACAAATGCGGGCGGAGAATCCTCGGCAAATTCGAGACGGTACGTGCCATGAATTCACGCCCATTCCGCGCCCTTGGCACGCCCTTCTTTCAACCTTTCTGAGCCTTCTGAACTCCACCGCCGTGACCTAGAGTTCACGTCAGTCAGGGAGAGGAACACCCGCCCTGAGGTTCTTAGTGGAGGAGAAAGCAATGAAGGCTTCGACTTTCCGCGTCGGCGGTTTTCTGGGCGCTCTCATGCTCGGCGCGAGTATCTTAGCGACACCCGCAATTGCGGCCGGCAGTGAGAGCGACGACGCTCTGGCATGTGTCGGGTGGAACAAGACGCGAACCGAAGGCGGGGGAAGCGGACAGATCTGTAACGGGAACACCGCGAGCGGCACGATCTACGACGCGAGGGCTGACGGAAGGTGCCCGTTCATCAAGTTCTACTACGCCGGCGGCGGGCACAAGCAGAGCCCGCAGGTGGGCCCGGCGGGTACATCCCGGTCCTTCACCGTGTACGCCGACGCGGGCAGGTACTTCAACGGCACAGCATCCGCGGAGTGGCGTTCCTGCTGATCACTCTCCGCGGGGCCACCCCGGTGAAGGACCATGGCCGGAATCCCTGTCAGGGCCAGGCCGTGAGGTAGGGGGAGCGGCCGGCCCGATCGCGGTCGGAGTGCTTGCCCGGTGGAGGGGGCCGAGGCATTCGGTCCCCATCCATGTCACCGCAGGATTCGGGGCAGCCCACCAGCTGCTGAGTGACTGCTAGCAGGAACCGGACAGGCTGGGACGCCGTTGATGATTTCGGTGGCGGTGGCGGTGGCGGTGGCGGGCTCCGCGTCAGGCCGGGCCCAGGACGCAGAACTCGTTGCCCTCCGGGTCGGCCAGCACCTTCCAGGGGAAGTTGCCCTGGCCCGCGTCGACGGGGGTCGTCGCACCGAGGGCCTTGAGCCGGGCCACCTGCGCCGCTTGACCGTCATGGTCAAAGGGGTAGGGCGCTAGATCGAGATGAACGCGGTGCCGCGGGTCCAACAGGTGGGGCGTGCGGAGGAACTCCAGCTGGGGGCCGCCACCCTTGGCGGAGCGCAGTAGCGCATGATCGTCGGTCACCTCGTCCACGGTCCAGTCCATCGCCTCGCGCCAGAACCGGGCCATGGCCCGCGGGTCCGCACAGTCGACGACCACCGCGGCGATCGGCCCGGCGTCTTGACGGGTCTCCCGAGGCTCAAGGACGCAGAACACGTTGCCTTCCGGGTCGGCAAGAACTGTCCGCGGGAGGTCGCCCTCGCCCGCATCGGCGGGGGTGGCACCGAGTTCCTTCAGACGCGCGACCATCTCCGTGTGATGGGCGGCAGAGGTGGTGGCGAGTTCGATGTGCGCGCGGTTTCTCACTGTTCCGGGGTCTGGGACGGCGATGACATCGATACGCACGGCGGCGGGGTCCGGCCATACGGAACCCACGGGCTTGACGCTGGTCGCACCGGGTTCCTTGCTGGAAACACTCCAGCCGAGCGCCTCCGCCCAGAACCGCCCCAGCCCCGAGTCGTCCCGGGCTTTGAAATTCAGCTGAAAGAGTTGCAGCGCCATGGTGCGACCCTATACCTGAGGAATGAACTGACAGTCGGGACAGCTGACTTCGGACGGGTGGCCGGAATTCCATCGCGACTTACCGCCGTGTCGCTCGCGTTCCCCAGCGGTCACCGGTACCGACCACACCGGCCGCTTCCCGAAGGCGCCCCGGCACGCCGAGCTCCTGCACGTACCGACTTCCGCCACCCGCGTCCTCGGGCAGCCGGTCTGTCGCAGCGGAGGCTGAGCGCGCTCCACGGGAGGCTGTGCGCCACCACGGGGTGAGCGGCCCGTTCCGGCGCTGATACGAAGGCCAGGGTGTGGCGGCGGGTGTTCGGCCCGTGGCCGATCCCACGACGCGCGGCGGTGTGGTGCTTCCTCGGTGTGGAATCGGTGTGACAAACGGGCGGACGACGAGAACAGGCCAATGGCATCCGGGGGGCACGTTAAACGCTTCCCGCGCTTGATCCATCAGAAGTGGTGAACCCCGCCGCTCGGAAAAGTGAGGCGCCCGGTTCGCCCCCATGATGACGTCGTCTCACCCACCCCCCTCTCTTCTGTCAGGAGTACGACCATGTCTGAGACGACCGAGCCGAACGTCGGTTCGTTCACTGTCGGCGGTCCGCTGACCGCCGAAGCCGCCGGAACGATCCAGGTGCCGGAGCACGAGGAGTGGACCCTGCCGAACGGCTTCGCCTGGCTCTTCCCCGGCGAGGGCAACCCCGGCGGTCTCGCCCGGCCCGTCATCATGGCCGACGGCTTCAACCTCGGCCGAAGCAAGCTCGACCTGCTCTACCAAGGGCTGGAGAGCGGCTACCAGTTCATCAGCGACCTGCGCCGACGCGGCAGGGACGTGATCCTGCTCGGCTTTGAGGAACGCAGCGCGTCGATCCTGCACAACGCGGAGGCGGCCGAGGCCGCCATCATGCGGGCCACCGCCGAGAAGGCGGGTCGCGCCCGTCTGGTCGTCGGCGGCTTCAGCATGGGCGGCATCGTCACCCGCTACGCACTCGCCAAGATGGAAACACAGCGGATGGACCACCAGACCGCGCTGTACTTCTCCTTCGACAGCCCGCACCGCGGCGCTTCCATCCCGGTCGGGGTACAGGCGTTCTCCCACTTCATCCCCTTCCCGAACGACTTCGCGAAGCAGATGAACAGCCCGGCCGCGCGTCAGATGCTGTGGCAGCACTACGACAAGGACACCGGCGAGATCGGCATCGCCCCGGAGCGCACGGAGTTCCTGGCGGCCCGGGAACGGGTCGGCAACTGGCCGCAGATCCCGATGAAGATCGGTGTGGCGAACGGTCGCGCCGACGGGATCGGCCTGCCGGAGGTGAAGCCCGGCGAGGCCGCGCTGCGGATCGACCGGATCTACCCGGGCACCACGTTCTACACCCAGGCCCAGGGCGACGACGTGACGGCCGCCTACCTCAACCGCAGGTTCCCCAAGGCCGAGAAGACCATCACCACCGACGGTTTCCCCGAACTGGACGGCGCACCGGGCGGAACCCTGCACACCTACAAGATCCTCGCCGACACCATGAGGAAGCTCGGAGGCAGGACGGACCTGTCCCATGAGGACGTGTGCTTCGTCCCCACGGTCAGTGCGGTCGCGATCCGCGACATCGACAAGCAGGATGACCTGTACGCGAACATCGGCGAAGTCGGCCCGGAGGAGAGCGAGTTGGACGAATTCCTCTGTTCGTCCACGACCACCGCGCACACCACCATGACCGAGGAGCTGTGCACCTGGATCACGGATCGGCTCACCGACTGACCCCGGGCACACGTTGATCGGGGGTTCCGTCCGTTCACACCAGCGGACGGAACCCCCTTCGCCGATCCGCGCTCTGACCAGCCCGCCCGACGTACGGTGAGAAGGCACCGCACCGACCGGCCTTCGGTGAGAACACCCGGCCTTCGCCGTGGGGGGATCACCGGGATCCACCATGCGCGGCCCTAGGCGGGGTCGGTGCCGGTTTGAGAGGCCGGGGAGTTCGCTGCGCCGATCCCGGGGCCGCCCCTCGGGTCCCTGCGCCCTCGGACATCGCGGTCGATTTTCGAGCATCACGCTCGGTTCTCGGACATTTGCGGAAGTGGAACTCCGCCTCGGGGTTCGCCGGGCTGGTTCCGGTGGCGCGGTCGACGAACCGGCGGGACCGGCCAGGCCAGCTGGCGACGCCGGCCGCCGGGCGGCACGGCGCAGTGACACCGAGGGTCATGGCTCGTGACCTGACGGTGCGCCGGGCGTTGCCCCGAGCAGCGGACGCCACCAGCACCCGCGCCGCGCATCCGATCAGCCCGATCGCGGCCCAAGGTCGGGACCGTACAGCGCGTGAACATCCTCTTCGCCACTCCTCGGGCGGATGGCCGCCCGGTGACCGAGGTGCGGTGCAACCCCGCCTCCAGCAGGGGCATCCAGATCAACGGTGGGGTCCACCTCCAGGCGGTGACCAGCCCCCGGCGTTCGCCGCCACCCGCTGACAGGGCATGCCTCGAAGACACCTCCACCACCCGGGGTCATGATGGCGAACCCTGCTCCTGGCTCGGTCGACAGGGGCCTGGCTGAGCGCTTCTTGGGTATGACCGCTTCCCGAGGTACTCCCGGTGGTCCGCCGCGGCAAGCAGGGCTATACCGAGGGGCGGTCCGCGTTCCGCCGATACTGCCGTTGTTGGCATGCCCGCGAGCAGTAGGTGCGGCGGCGGCCGCGCGCCGGTTGGTTGAGGGGTCCCGCGCAGATGGCGCAGCGACCCGATGGGGCGGCGTTTTCATCACGCGCTGAACCATTTTCATCACGCTGCCGCTGGGCCGGCTCGCTGTGGGAGATCGACCGGGCAGCCGCGACGAGCCCCTGAGTGGCGATCCGCCGACGCGGGGTGTGACTCATCAATTCATCATCGAGATCCGGACATTGACTGACGATGTCGTCGTCTGGGCATTGCAGCAGGTGCAACAGATAGGCATGGGCGCTCTGCAACTGCTTGATCTTCTCTTCGATCAGCTCGGCATGGTGCCGCACCGTGCTCTGCCAGCGTCGATTCCGGCTTCCTGAGGTGACCACAGATGACTGTTCAAGAGGCATGGCCGCAACGACGCAGCACAGATAGGCGAGTCCGATGCGGCGGAGTTCGGTCTCGGTGTAGACCCGACGGCCGTTGACGCGGGGTGGCTCAGGAAGCCCCCGCTGGGACTCCCACCACCGCAGCGTCGAGGGAGCAAGGCCATAGAGGGCCGCCGCCTGGCCGATCGAGACTCCAAGTGGATCATCCATGGGCCTATTTGAGATCAAGTCGCCTTGAAGTCTCAAGATGGAAGTCAGGTGGCATGCCTTGCCAAGCCCGGTCATGACCGTGGGGGCGGCGTCGACGACACGGTGCGATGCGGAGAGCCCGGCGACGGCGATATCGGTCCCGAGGAGGAACGGAAACGTGAGCACGACAGCGGACACACCCACGGTCACCACGGCGGAGTCACGTGCGGATGACGACCAGTCAGGGGGACTGGCACCCCCGGGGCTCTGGCTCGACTGCTCGCGCCGATCCGGACCCACCTCATAGCCTGCGCGCTCCTCTCGGCCTTCAGCGCGGCGGCGGGGATCGTGCCCTATGTCGCCGTCGCCGAAATGGCACGGCTCATGCTCGACGACCCCGCCGGGGCGCACGCGGCCATCTGGACCTGGGTCGGCATCGGCGCTGGGGGCGCCGGCCTCTGGCTCCTGCTGCTCGTGCGGTCCTCTCGGGTGGGGCACTACGCGGACGCGGCGATCCTGCACGACCTGCGCACACGGATCGTGCGCCACCTGGGCGCACTGCCGTTGGGCTGGTTCCGTGCTGCGGGCTCGGGCAAGGTCAAGAGGGCCTTGACGGGTGATCTGGAGGAGATGCACGAGGTCATCGCGCACGCTCTGGGACAACTGACCGGGGCGGTTGCGGTGATGGTCGCCGGGACGGGCTAGCTGGCCTTCGTCGACCTGCCCATGGCGCTGATCGTGCTGGGCGTACTGGGACTGATGGGGGTCTGCTACCGCGTTTCCCTGCGGTCCATGACGACCCATATGAACCGGTTGATCGCCGCTGAGGCGCGGATCAGCGCCGCCAGCGTCGAGTACGCCGACGGGATCCAGGTGGTCAAGACGTTCGGCACCGGGGGTCGGGTCCTGCGCCGCTTCGACGACGCCGTGGACGAGCACACCCGGGCATTCGCTGCGTGGGTCGCGGAGGTTCGCCACAGCTCGGCGGCATCGCGGCTGTTCGGCTCGGAGATGGCCGTCCTCACCGTGGTGACGGCCGCCGGGCTGGCCTTCGTCGACCACGGGTCGCTCGCCGTCGCGGATCTGGTGGCGTTCCTCGTCGTCGCGATCGGGCTGCCCAACTCGATCCTCCCCGCCGTGACCGCCTCCCAGGGGGTGCGCAAGGGACGGATGGGTGCGGCCGACATCGAGCGGCTACTGTCCCGGGCACCGCTGCCCGAGCCCGTACGGCCACAGGCGCCATCCGGTCACGGCGTCGAGTTCGACCGCGTCTCCTTCTCCTACGACGGGGTGACCACGGTGGTCGGGGATGTCAGCGCCATCTGTCCGCCGGGCCAGGTGACCGCGATCGTGGGACCCTCGGGGGCCGGCAAGACGACACTCGCGAGTCTGCTTCCGCGCTTCTACGACGTGACGGACGGGGCGATCCGGGTCGGCGGTGCAACGCCGACTTCACCCGCAACAGGAGTCCGCTTGGGAGTATGAGCGCGGGTGTCTGCCTCTACTGATTGCTTGGGAGAACGGATATCGGCCCACCTGCTCTGTTGGTGAACCAGCGAGCTCCGGTGATGATCTGCCAGGCGGCTGTTCCACAGGCGGTAGCGAGCATGAGGGTGAGCAGCGGTCGGCTCCGGCGGTTTTGCGGACTCGCCCCCCTGCGGGATGCCAGCGGGAGGATCCGCGCCCTTGAGGGGGCGAGAAGGGGGAGGGGCGCGGGTTGTCGGCCCTGGGCGGTGACCGCCCTGTGGGCCTGGGCCCACGATTGCACCATCTGCTCGTCACGGGTGCAGGCGCGGACGAAGGCCTTGAGAAGGTCTTCCCGCGGCAACGTCTGCCGCGCGAGTGCACCGGCGATCGTGCTGGACGGCAGGATGTCTCCCGCTTCCTCCGCTCGGGCAGCGATCTGTCGATAGGTCAGACCCGATCGCTCCTTCAGCCGACGCATGTGCGCGACCAGGTCAGCCGGTGTGGATGCGGCATTCGGATGCATGCTGCCGCTCACGACCACTCCCCTCTGGGACATGGGGCATCCAACTCCGCATGAGCCGGGGCCATGAGAGTGGACACGACGTCGTACCCCTGGTTCGCCTGAACTTCTCCTCTCGCCCATGGGCGAGAGGCTCTGTGGTCAGGGGCTGGCTGCCAAGCCGGCTCCGGGACCGATCCACGCTCAAGCTCCCTCAGAGATCGGCCCGGTCTCTTCATGAACGGAGGACGATCCGAGGCTGCGACGGGATCACCACGGCGCGGACTACGGGGAGGGGGTTCCTGGTGGATCCCGTAGGCGAGGGAGACACCGCCGGTCGTGGGGGCTTCACCCGCTGCCCGGGCCTGATGGACAGCCACGACCCGGAGGGTGGCGGCGCCGCTCGGGCGGGGCGGGTCCAGGCACGGCACCGAGGAGCGTGTGCACATGGGTGCTTCTCCCTTTCTCGTGTGGGAACGGGACCATCCGACGTTGTCCGGCACGCCGTATGGGCCAAGCTCCCTGAGGAATGACGGCAGGCGGTTCAGGGCGCCTACCTCACTGATTCCAGAGGGTTGGGGATTGTCTGGAAACCCCGTTCCGGGCTCTTTGGACAATGTCTGGGCGCGGTTCGAAGAGCCTGTGCCGAATCAGCGCCTGGCGAGGTGCCGTCGTCGAACCGTCGGCCGTGCCCGGCAATGCGGCGCCCCCGAAGACCGTGACCGCCTCGCCGAGCGACACATCCCCACGATCGTGTGCGGCAGCGACGGCGACGTGGACGCCTACCACCGCTGGGTCGGTGCGGCCTTCCGTCACAGGTTCCGGCGATCGCTCCGGGGCAGGTCGGTGACCCGATGGCCAAGCTGCGTCGTTCAGTCGCTGCGGAAGCCATCGCGCGGAGGTCCGAGCCCAACACGAAACCGGAACCGTCCGTACCGGCCCGGCCGCCCGCTGGGTCGGGGTCGCCCCACTCTGAGCGGTAGCGGCTTTTGGCAATCAGGGTTGACTAAAGTGAGTTAGTCAACCAAAGTTGCTCATACGGTGGGCGGGGAGCCAGCGGAGTCGCTCGTGCCTGTCGCCGTACTGCCGCCGCCTGGCCGGCCAACTCGAAGACACCGCCGTCGAACAGGCGAGGCGGGCGGGCTGGATCTGGCGGTAGGCCGCCGAGGCGCTCGGTATCAGGCGTCAGGCGGTCCATGAGAAGTACGCCGAGCGGCTCATTGCCGCGGAGTCATGTGAGGAGGCGGGATGAGCCCGTACGACAGGTGCCTTCCAGCGGTCGTGGATCGCGCCGAGCCTGAGGCCGGCGAGGAGGGTCGAACCGACCTCGTGGAGCGCGTGCGAGGTGGGCTGTGACGCGGGTCGCTCTGGATGTCGAAGGGCTGCGCATGCGCTACGGCACCAACGATGTCCTGCACGGCGTGACGTTCCAGGCGCGCCGCGGAGAGGTACTGGCCCTGCTCGGACCGAACGGGGCGGGCAAGACCACGACGATCGAGATCCTGGAGGGCTTCCGGATGCGTTCGGCCGGCCGGGTCGAGGTACTCGGCACCGACCCGGCGCACAGCGACGAGCGGTGGCGGGCGCGAGTGGGGGTGGTCCTGCAGTCGTGGCGGGACCATGGCAAATGGCGAGTGCGCGAGCTGCTGGGCCACCTTGGCTCCTACTACGCCGACTACTCCACCGAGCTGATCAGGAGGCCGTGGAACCCGGACGAGCTGATAGCCGCCGTCGGCCTGACCGAGCACACCGACAAGAAGATCAACACGCTCTCCGGTGGCCAGCGACGCCGGCTGGATGTGGCGATCGGCATCGTGGGCCGCCCCGAACTGCTCTTCCTTGACGAGCCCACCGCCGGGCTCGATCCGCAGGCCCGACGCGAGTTCCACGACCTTGTGCTCCACCTCGCCGAGAAGCAGGGGACCACGATCGTGCTCACCACCCACGACCTTCATGAGGCGGAGAAGCTCGCCGACCGCATCCTGATCCTCAACGCTGGCCGGATCGTCGCCGACGGCACGGCACAGGAGCTCGCCCAGCAGATCGCGGGCAAGGACGAGGTGCGCTGGACCTACGGCGGACAACGGTTCATCCATCAGCCCAGTGCATCCACCCCGTTCGTCTTCGACCTGTTTCAACGGTACGGAGCGGCCGTAGCCAACCTTGAGGTCCGGGTGTCCTCCCTGGAGGACACCTATCTCTCCCTGGTCCAGCAGACCGAATCCCACCCCAGCCGGGCAACCGGGATGAACAGCTCAAAGGAGAACCAGGAAGAGGCAGCCCGATGAGCTTGACCGCCACACTGCTGCGAGTCGGATTGAGCCGCGGCCTGATCGAACTGCGGCAGTCCTTCTCCGGCACCGAGTTGATCGGCCAACTGTTCTGGCCGGTGGCGACCCTGACGGCCATCCACCTCCTCCGAGACAGCAGCTACGGAGCCAGCGGGTTCACCCTGGGCACCCTCGCACTGCCGGGCACCCTTGGGATGTTCATCGCGTTGGGCGCACTCCTGGTGATCCAGTACCTCACCGCAGACCGCGAAGACGGCACCTTGCTGCGCGCCAAGGCCACCCCGAACGGCATCAGCGGCTACTTCATCGGCAAGCTCGTCACGGCCTCCGGGAGCACCCTGGCATATCTGGCGATCCTCCTGATCCCTGGGTTGTTCATCGTCGACGGACTGGACGTCGCCAGCGTCGGGTCCTGGCTCACCCTGACCTGGGTGCTGCTCCTGGGACTGGTGGCAACCCAGTCCATCGGCGCCATGCTCGGCGCACTGATCTCCACCCCCCGGGGCGCGGGCTTTGTGTCGATCCCGGTCCTGGGCCTGGTCGCGATATCCGGCGTCTTCTATCCCATCACCGCACTGCCCGAGTGGCTGCAGTGGACCGCCCAGGCGTTCCCGTTCTACTGGCTCAGCCTCGGCATGCGCTCCGCGCTGCTACCGGACAGCGCGGCCAGCGTCGAACTCGGCGAATCCTGGCGGCATGTGGAGACCATCTGCGTTCTTGGGGCCTGGGCCGCCCTCGGCCTGATCGCGGCCCCGATGGTGCTGCGCCGGATGGCCCGTCGCGAGTCGGGCTCCGCCGTTGCCGAGCGTCGTGACAAGGCGCTCCAGCGGATCGGATAGACCGAGAGCTCACCTCGGTGACTACGGAAACAGACCTGTGGAGAGGGGGCGTCACGTTCGCTGGTGGGGCGTATCGAGGGCGCTGATCGTCTCGGCCGGTTCTGCGGCAGTGGGCCGGTCGTTGGCGCGACCCGGGACGATGGGGCGCGGTGTGTTCCGCGCCGCGGGCCACCGAACGCGGTCGTGGAGGGGGAGGCATCGGCTTGCCAGGAAGGCATGGAGTTCGGCGCGGGCGAGCGTCGGGTGGATGCCTTTCGCTCGGTGGTCCAGCGGCCAGTGGCCCGTGACGCGGGCCCATGAGGTGCCGGCCAGGGTGTGGGCATCGGCGGCAGCAGCCGCGGTCACGGGATGCCCGGCAAGAACAAGAGGCGGACAGTGCGGCGAGGCAACGACACGATCGAACAGGGCTTCAAGGAAGCCCTGTTCGATCATGCGCCTGACCAGGATCGTGTGCGTGCGCGCAAACCGGTAGACCGGCAGAGCGCCTACGCGGCCTTGGCCAGGGTGGACCTGTCCTTCCGAAGCGGGGTCCGGTCGGACGTCGCGGGTCCGGTCTCGGCTCGCCGTCCGTCGTGGCGTGGCCACAGGAGGAGGGCGCCGACGGCGCCCGCCCCGGCGAGGGCCGCCAGGATGGACCAGGTGAGAGCGAAGCCGGCGTTCGTACCGAGCCACCCCGCGATGGGGTAGGTGATCAGCCAGGCCAGGTGGGACAGGGAGAACTGGGCCGCGAAGGCCTCGGGGATCGCGTTCGGTTCGACGGAGGAGCGCAGGACGTTGCCGGTCGGTGTGACGACCAGCGCCATTCCGATGCCGATCACGGTCCAGACGATCGCCGTACCGGTCCAAGTGGTCAGGCCGGTCGCGGTGAGAGCCACCGCGGCGATCGTGCCGCCCACGAGGACTCCGGCGCCGGCCACCATGACGGTGCGGGCGGCGACCCGGTCGAGTACGCGGGGTAGTACGAGGGCGGCCAGGAGGGTTCCGGTGCCGGAGGCGGCGAGCATCCATGCGACATCCGACTGCGAGCCATCGAGCTCGTCACGGACGTAGTTGACGGTGTTGACGACGACGATTGATCCTGCCGCCGCGACCACGAGGTTGAGCGCCATGATGCCGCGCAGCCGCGGTGTCCTGAGGAATGTCCTGATCCCCGAGGCCGCCTTGTCCCATGCCTGGGCGTGGCCGCTGGGACGGGCGTTGGGAATGCGCGCCGACAGGACGAGCAGGGCGGAGAGGAAGAATCCGGCGGAGGTGCCAAGGAACAGGAAGTTGAAGCTCATAAATGCCAGGGCGACCGCTGCCAGTACGGGGCTGAGCAGGCTTTCCATGGTGTAGGCGACCTGGGATGCCGACAGGGCGCGTGTGTAGTCCGACTCATCGGTGACGATGTCGGGGATGACGGCCTGGAACGTCGGGGTGAAGGCCGCGGACGCGGCTTGGAGTAGGCCGATCAGGATGTAGATGTGCCAGACCTCGGTGATGAGTGGCAGTGCCAGGACCACTGCGGCGCGCACCACGTCGAGGAGGACCAGGAGGGTTCTTCTGGGGAAGCGGTCGACGTACGCGGCGGCGAGCGGAGCTATGACCACGTACAGGACCATCTTGACGGTCAGGGCGGTCGCGAGGACCGTGCCGGCGCGCGGGCCGGCGAGGTCGTAGGCGAGCAGTCCGAGGGCCACTGTTGTCAGCCCCGTACCGAACAGGGCGATGATCTGGGCGCTGAATAGGAGGCGGTAGTCGCGGTTGGCGAACAGACGCATGGCGTGTTCCTTCCATGTCCATGCGGTGGCGCACGGCCTCGGATCGGAGGACAGGCCCCACAGAGGGAGGCCGGGATGTCTCTACTCATCGGCGCCGCTCTCCGGCGTGAGGCCGGCGAGGAGGTTGAAGGCACCGGTGAGGATGTTCAGTGCGACGACGCCGACGACGTCGGCTATCGCGCGGTCGCTGTAGCCGTGCTCGCGCAATGCGACGACCTGCTCGTCGGTGATCGACGTGGGTTCGCGGTAGATCTGGATGGCGAGGGCGATGATCGCCGCGATCGCGGGATCAGCCGAGGTGCCCGCGTGGGCACGCTCGATCTCCTCCTCGTCCACTCCCATTGCGCGGGCGGCGCTGACATGAGCGTCGAGACACAGTCCGCAACCCTGCAGGACCTGGATGGCGATCGAGATCCGTTCGCTGATCTTACGGTTGAGCTTGGCGCGCCCCATGGCCCGGCTGAGCTGGAGGTAGCCGCCCAGAACGGCGGGCGAGTGCGCCATCGTGGAGACCATCTCGCCGATCTGGCCGTGGCGGGAGACCAACTCGGTGAGGAGGTCGCGCGATGCGCCGACCGCTGTATCGGGCGTGAGACGGGTCAGGCGGGGCATGACGGTCCTTCCGGCGTGGAGTTGTTCCGGGGGCGGCGGGGCGCTCGACTCGTCGAACGCCCCTTGGCCGCGCTGTATGTCGCGGCAGCCACCCAGTGACGTTCCTGCGGTCAGTGGTGCGCGTGTCCGTTGTGGCTCATGTGCTCGGGTGCTGCCTGGAATGCCGTGTCCGAGCGGGGGGTGATCGCGGCGGTCCGCACCGTGAAATCGGCCGTCCGGACCACGCCGTCGTGCAGGAAGTCCAAGTACAGGCGGTAGGTGCCGCCGGACGGTGCGGCGGCCATGAAGGTGATCTCGGGCCCCGGCTCGGTGGTGCCGTCACCGGGCTCGCCCTCCGGGTGGACGTGGAGGTAGCCCAGGTCGCCGACCCGCAGCGCCACCAGATGCCCGTACGCGCCCAGGTAGGGCTGCAGGTCGGTGACAGGCCGCCCGTTCCGGCTGACGGTGAGCGTGAGGTCGCTTGCCTCGCCGGGCACGAGTTCGCCGTCGAGGGTGACGCTGAACTCGCCGACGTGAGCGGTGCGGGTGTCCTCGGAGAGCGGCTGCGGGTCGTACTGCCCGGCGACCGAGGCGTCGATCCCCAGCGTGATGGTCCCGTCGAAACCGGTCGGGTGGATGTCGGCGAAGAACCTCCAGTCTCCCGGTTCCAGGGTTAGTTCGACGCTCCAGGTGCCCTTCTCGTCCATCACCGGGTGCACGTGCTGGAACCCGGTCGTATCGCGCCGGACGGCGATGAGGTGCAGTTGCTTCTCGTGCTCGGGGGTGAACTCGGTGACCGGCTGTCCATCGGGGCCGGTCACCCGGAAGGTGACCGTCTGCACCCCGGTGGAGAGGATCGTCGAGTCGAATTCGACGGTGTACCCGCTCTGGGAGACCGACAGTCCCCCGGGAAGGGCACTGCCGTGGCCGCTGTGGCTGGTCATATCGTGGCCGGAATCGTTCTTCATCGTGTCTCCACCTGTGTGATGCGTGCTCTGCGATGCGCTCGGGTGTCTTTCGTGCCCCCGGCATCTGTCGCAACACTATACCCCCTAGGGGTATTCCGGCCAGGTATTTCTACCGTTCGGCATGTCGTCAGGGGATCCCGCCCCCGGTGCGGCGCTGCGTGACCCGGGCGGACGGCACCGGTCCGCCGTCCCGGAGGGCCTTGGACCCGGTGATACGCCCCCAGTGCCCGTCCCTTTCCTGACGAATGCGGCCGGCCACTTGCTCGACTCGGTGAGTGCCAGAGGGCGGTCGTCCTGGTCGTGGGGGATGCCCGCCCCCGGGTGCCGTGATGTGTTCACCGTGGTCCGCCTCCCACCCGGCGAACCACGGCGCACACCGCTTCGGCGACCTTCGACCACGTCAGCCAGCTACCCCTGCCGGGAGTGTGCCGTGACCGTCCCTGTCGTCCTCCTCGCCATCGCCCTTGTGGCCGTCGTCGCGCTGCTGGCTGCCGCCGGTGCGGGCAAGCTCGCCCGCATGGATGGCGCCACCTACCCCACGGCCCTCACCCGCGCCGCCACCGCGTTCGCCGCCGTCATCACCCTGACCGCCGCCGTTGCTGCCGCGCTTGAGGGCCTCCTCACCTGAACCAGCCCACCCACGCCGCCTCCAGCGCGACAACCGGGACTGGACTCGTGGTGTCGTGGAGGCCGACGGCTGGTCGGCCGCCGCGGTGCCACGAAAGGCCTGCGGTATCCACAGGGGGCGGGCCTACCGCCGAACGCCGAGAGCCCATCGCGGCCAGCGTGGTGAACAGGCGCCACGAGATCGGTTGGGTGTCGTACCGGACGACGGCAGGGGCTCGGGGCTGGGGTGTCGTCGCCTCAACTGGCCGCCGATCCCTGATCCGCCGGGCGCCGGACCGGGCCGATCGGTTCCGGTTGGAGTCGGGGCATCGGGTGAACGACCCGGCTTCCCGCACGATCGCCAGAACCGCAGGCTCATGCGGAGCGGATCGAACGCCAGACGCGCGAACATGACGACACCCATGACTACGTCGAGCCTCCCGCACGACCGGCCACCGACGAGGAACCCCTGCCACGCTGATCTACGGTCCAGGACGGATCTGGTGTCGTCAGGACGTCAGATCCCTCTTTCGCGGGTGAGGCACCTGGTCACAAGGGTGATCGCCGTCCCAGTGATCAAGACTTCGCCATGCTGGATGAGCCGTTCGTGGGTCCCGCCCGTGCCATTGGGCGGGCATCACCCAGCCCATGTTCGTTCGACTGCCCAGCGATAGGCCAGTGCGATGCGTCCGGCGGCGGTTTCAGGGGGTCGCCAGGCTGTCGGGCGGCAGTCCGAGTTCCGTCTCCGCGGTGGTGCGGGGCAGGTCTGCGATCGGCGCGGTACGGGCGTCGGCGCTGGTGTTGATGTAGGCGCTGGTTCCGTCGATCGCGACGAGGATGCGCACGGCCGTCGCCCATGGGTTCGCACAGTGGAAGACCTGTATCCGCGTGCCCTCGGTGATGAGCTGCTCGATCCGGCGGCACCAGAGCAGCTCCTGCTCGATGACGTGGTCGCGGAGCACAGGGCGATAGCGCGACAGGTGCCGTGCGTTCAACCAGAGCCTGCTGACGTTGTCGAACTCGGTGCTCGCGAGGAGGGTGAAGAAGCGCCGCAGGGTGTTCAGCGGGGTCTCGTGCCCGGGGCCGTCCGGCCTTTCCGGGAGGAGGCCGTCGAGCTCGGCCATGGTGGCACTGGTGAAGGCCTCCGCCACCAGCGTGTCGGCCGCGGGGAAGTAGTGGCCGACCAGTCCGGGCTGGACATCGAGCTCTTCGGCGACCCGCCGCAGCGTGATGCACTCCAGTCCTTCGGCGAGCCCGACCTGCGCGGCGGCGCGGATGATCTCGTGGCGGCGCTCGGCCGGTGCCTTGCGGGTTCGGGTGCCGGAATCTCTTGACGTCATGGAGCGAATGCTATTGAGTGAGTGACCAATCGGCAATTGGCCATGCGACCAATAGCGGTAGGGTTATAGAAAACCGCAGCTCAGGGGTGAGAGATCGCCCCCAGCGGCGGGGGAGTGGTGCACCATCACCCCCTCGAACCGGCGCCTGTGGCGCACCCGCGCCGACTCCCAACCCGCGGCACGGGCACCGCCCGCGCACACGAAACAGCGCGCAGCACCCGCACAGGAGACCAACGTGGACGACACTCGCACCGACGCCGGCGAACTCGCCGAGTACGGTTACCAGCAGGAGCTGAAACGGACCCTGTCCGCGTGGGCGGTGTTCGCGATCGGATTCGCGACGATCTCGCCCGTCGTCGGGGTCTACGCCGTTGTCCAGCTGGGCTTCGTCTTCGCCGGCCCCGCCTGGATCTGGGCGGTCGTCGTCGCCTTCCTCGGACAGCTGATGGTCGCCGTGGTCTACGCGGAGCTGTCGTCCCAGTTCCCCATCACGGGCGGGGTCTACCAGTGGGTGCGCCGGCTGGGCGGACCACGGCTCGGCTGGCTGGTCGGCTGGATCTACCTCGCCTCCGCCGTGGCGTCCCTGACCACCGTGGCCTACCTGGGGGCGAGCTGGCTCCACATGCTCTTCGGCGACGGCACGCTCTCCGCGGCCACCCATGTGCTCCTCGGTGTGGTCTTCGTCGCGGTGGCTCTCGGGATCAACCTCCTCGGTGTCAACCCGGTGAAGCACTTCCTCAACGCCGGCATCATCGCGGAGGGCGTCGCCTCCATCGCGGTGAGCGTGTTCCTGCTGGTCTTCGTGCACAACAACGGCTTCGGGATCCTCTTCGAGACACTGGGCGCGGAGTCGGTCTCCGGCGGATCCGCGCTCGCGGGCTTCCTGACCGCTCTCGCTGTCGCCGGCTGGGCCTTCCTGGGTTTCGACGCGACCACACAGGTCGCCGAAGAGACCGAGCACCCGCGACGCAGCGTCCCCCGGGCACTCCTACGCGCCTACCTCTTCGTCGCCTTCACCGTCCTGCTGACCGGGCTCGCCGTGACCCTCGCCCTGCGCAAACCCGAGGACGCCGTGTCCGGCGCACTGGCCGACCCGGTCTTCACCGCCGTGACACAGGGACTGGGCGGATGGAGCGAGAAGCCCTTCATCCTCCTCATCCTGATCGCGTTCTTCGCCTGCGCCATCTCGATCCAGACGTACATCGGCCGCGCCGTCTACTCCTTCGCCCGTGACCGCCAGCTGCCCTTCTCATCGAAGCTCGCCACCGTCGGGCCGCGCCAGATCCCGTACGTCTCGCTCATCGCGACGGCCGTGCTCGCCAGCCTCGGACTCCTGCTCGGGCTGAACGGCAACGCAGCCGCGACCCTGATCGCTTTCGGCTCCGGCGGCTTCTACTTCATCTTCCTCACGGTGGCGGTCGTGGCGCTCGTCGCCAGGCTGACGGGCCGGTGGAACCCCGCCGCGGGACTGTTCAAGCTAGGACGAACCGGCCTGGTGATCAACGTGCTCGCCGTCGTGTGGCTGCTCTTCGAGGCCGTCAACATCGCCTGGCCGCGTGTCGAGCTCGCCCCGGCCGACGGCAGCTGGGTCCAGGTCTGGGCCGTGATCCTGGTCTTCTCCGTCCTCTTCGTCGCCGGATTGCTCTACGTCGCGATCGCCAAGCCCCACGCCAAACTCCCCGCCGCCGCTGCCACCGACCCCGCAACCCCGACCACTGAGAAGGTGAAGGCACCGTGATGCCGTCGAAACTCTCCCCCGCCATCGTCTTCGACCCCCTCTCAGGGCTGGGCTCACGTGAGGTGTCGCTCAGGCCCGCCGGGCCCGGTGAGGTCGAGATCGACGTACGCGCAGCGGGCGTGTGCCACTCGGACCTGCATGTCGTCACGGGCGACTGGCCCAGCGACCGCCCGCTGGTCCTCGGGCATGAGGCGGCCGGAGTGGTGACCGCGGTCGGAGCCGGCGTCACCTCGTTGAAGACCGGTGACCACGTCGTCCTGTCCTGGTTCGCGCCCTGCCGCCGCTGCCGCAAATGCGTGGCCGGGATGGCATGGCTGTGCACCGGCACCAAGGCCGTCGCCAACATGCTCCCCGACGGCAGCACCCCCTTCGCGGACGACCAGGGCGAGCCGGTGTGGCCCTACCTCGGACTGGGCGCCTTCACCGAGCGGCTGGTAGTACCGGAAGTGGCCGCGGTGAAGGTCCCGGACGAGCTCCCCTTCAACATCGGTGCCCTTCTCGGCTGCTCCGTCACCACCGGCGTCGGCGCCGTCGTGAACACCGCGGGCGTCCGCCCCGGCGAGTCCGCGGTGGTCATCGGCACGGGCGGAGTCGGACTCTCCGTCGTGATGGGTCTGCGCCTGGTCGGAGCCGACCCCGTCATCGCCGTCGACCTCTCACCCGAACGCCTCGCCACAGCACGGAAGTTCGGCGCCACCCACACCCTCGACGGTGCCGGGACCGATGTCGCCGCCTGGTGTCAGGAAGAGTTCGGCGGGGTGGACTACGCCTTCGAGGCGATCGGAAGCCCCAAGGTCATCGGCACCCTCCCGGCCATGCTCACCTCAGGCGGGGCGGCGGTCCTCGTGGGCATGGCGGCGACCGGCGCGACCGCCGAGTTCGACCCGTTCGACCTCGCCGACCAGGGCAAGCGGATCCTCGGCTGCAACTACGGCTCCAGCATCGGGGAGATCGACATCCCGAAACTGGCCCGCCTCTACCTGGCCGGCCGACTGCCCTTGGACGACCTGGTCGGGCGTACCCGTCCCCTGCACGAGGCGGCGGCCGCCTTCGACGATCTCCGGTCGAACACCGGCGTCCGAACGATTCTTGAGCCGTGAGCCGCTCCTCCACCCGGCGCGCGGCACACGCACCCACACACCCCGGGACGACACAGGCCGCGGCCGTCCCCGACCGACTCCAGGAGGCATGATGTACGCCGTTACCGACCCGACCACCGGTGTGGTCACCGCTACCTACCCCACCGCCACCGACGCCGAGGTGACGGCGGCCGTCGACGCCGCCCACACGGCTACCGCCTGGGGACGCGCCAGCTCCGTGGCCGAGCGAGCCGCACTGCTGCGACGGCTCGCCGATCTGCACACCGAGCACCGGGCCGAACTGGCCGCGAGCATTGTCCGCGAGATGGGCAAGCCGCTCCAGGAGGCCGAGGGCGAGATCGACTTCTGCACCGACATCTACCGGTACTACGCCGACCACGCCGAGGAGTTCCTCGCCGACGAACCACTCGACGTCGTCTCCGGTCCCGGTACCGCCGTCCTTCGGCGCGGCCCGGTGGGTGTACTCCTCGGCATCATGCCCTGGAACTTCCCCGCCTACCAGGTCGCCCGCTTCGCCGCCCCCAACCTCGCCCTCGGCAACACCATCGTGCTCAAGCACGCGCCCCAGTGCCCGGCTACCGCGGCGCTGCTGGAAGAGCTGTTCGCCGAGGCCGGTTTCCCGGCCGGGGCCTATGTCAACGTGTACGCCACCAACGAGCAGATCGCCGAGGTCATCGCCGACCCCCGGGTCCAGGGAGTCTCACTCACCGGATCGGAGCGGGCCGGCGCGGCCGTCGCGGAGATCGCCGGACGGCACCTCAAGAAGGTCGTCCTCGAACTCGGCGGCTCCGATCCCTTCATCGTCCTGTCCACCGACGACCTCGACGCGGTCGTCGACTCCGCCGTCGCCGCCCGACTCGACAACACCGGCCAGGCCTGCAACGCCGCCAAGCGGTTCGTGGTCCTCGACCACCTCCACGACGAGTTCGTCGAGCGGTTCACCGCCAGGCTGCTCGCGAGCGAGAGCGGTGCGCCGCTGTCGTCGGCCGCCGCAGCCGAGAACCTGGGCCGGCAGGTCGACGCGGCCGTGGCCCAGGGAGCGATCCTGCACAGCGTCGGCGAGCGGCGCGGTGCCTACTTCCCGGCTGGTGTCCTGACCGGGCTCACCACCGAGCACACGGCGGCCCGGGAGGAACTGTTCGGCCCGGTGGCGATGGTCTTCCCCGCCTCCGACGAGGAGGACGCCGTGCGGATAGCCAACAACACCCCCTACGGTCTCGGCTCGTACGTCTTCACCACCGACCCAGCGCAGGCTGAGCGGGTCGCCAACCAGATCGAGGCCGGCATGGTCTTCGTCAACGGGGTCGGCGCCGAGGGCGCCGAACTGCCCTTCGGCGGTGTCAAGCGCTCCGGGTTCGGCCGCGAACTCGGCCGGCCCGGGATCGAGGAGTTCGTCAACAAGAAGCTCATCCGGACCGTCGCCTGACCTGCCTCCGGTCCACTGCCGAACGCGGAGTCCGCCAGGAACAGGGCCAGGATCGAGAGCGACGAGACGTTCCGCTCCCAAGGCCCTCGGACTGGCGGCTCGGAGCCTCGCCGTGCCTGCTCCGCTCGCTGAACTCCCGCACCGTGCGGTGTGGCATCCGCCGCGGGCAGACCCGCCCGGCCAGGTGCGGGCACGGCGGAAGCGGGAACCCGACGGTCGTGGTCGTCAGATCGCGGTGAAGGCGTGCCTTCCCGGAGTGGCCCCGGCCCCTGCGCGGATTCGCGTAGGGGCCGGACGGCCGCCGACCCGGCCAGCGGTCCGGAGGGTTCCGAGGGCAGCACCGTGCCCACCGTCCGCGGAGCCGAACCCGAGTCGCACACCGCCGAACCGGGCGGGGGCGGGGGACCCGGTCCCACACCCAGGCCCCTACACCGGTCCGATGACGCCGGCACGGGTGGCCGGCCCCCGGAGACCTGATGACAACGCCCCGCGCCCTCGGCGCTGCTTTGTGCGATGTGCGATGTGCGATGTGCGGTGGGGGGTTCCATGGACTGGGCGGGGTTCATACGGATCCTGTCGTGCGACGATGGGCGGACATGAGACGGGCCGGCACCGTGAACGTCCGGCCCTTGGGGTCTGGGCGTTGCCCCCACTCCGGGCATTCAGCTCCCGCCATCGTCGGCCGCCCTTTCGGGCGTTTCGCCTGTGGGCTCACCACCCCCGGAAGGGGGCTCCGCCCAAGATGCGCGTCACTACCATGATCGATGGCACCGCTGCCTGGATCACTCCCCACGGAGAGATCGATCACCACACCGTGCCCGCGCTCCGCGCCACCGCCGCCGCGCTACCGCACGAGGTGACCGAGGTGACCTGGGACTTGCAGGACGCCACCTTCATGGATGTCTCCGGCCTGAACCTGCTCTGCGACCAGCAGCGACAGGACAGCCCGATCCACCGGATATCGGTAACGGGCCTGGCGCCCCAGCAACTACGGCTGCTGGGGCTGGCCGCAGAGCTGTTCCCCACCCTGCGATTTCCCCGCCTACTGCCTCAGATGCCCTTGGGCCACGCCGCTTGACGGCAGGGCGTTTCGTCGGGCCGGCTCCTCGCCGCCGTCAGCATCTCCCACCGCCGCCGCCATCGCACCGCGCGCCGCCGAGATCGCCGTGTGAGCGCCCGCCCAGGGGTAGTTCAGTGACAGACGGCCCGGTTCCCTTGGCGATGGACGGGGCCAGTGGGCGTAGGCGGTCAGTGAGCGCGGCTCTGGCTGATCCGTACGGTCGTAGTACCAGATCGCGGCCGTGGGGAGGATGCGCCGCATCAAGCGAGCGACGGCACCCCCGGGTTCGCGTCCTCGGCGCTGTCCGAGGTCGAGTCGGCCCTTGCGGGTCTCGTTGCCCCACTGGATTCCTGAGCTGCGCGAGCGCCGCCGAGAGGAAGGAACCGGTCCGCGGCTCAGGCGTCTGTCGCCGTGGCGGAGCCGTCGCTGCGGGGGTCGGTCGCCGCCTGGAAATGACCTTCAGGGGTTCGGCGTACGAGCTGTCCGTGGCCGACCTGTTCGTCCAGGTCGCCCAGGATCTCGGTGCGATAGCCGCTGCCGCGCAGGGCCGCCACGGCGGCGTTGGGCACGGTGCTCTCCACGGAGGCCACCCCTGCGGGCTCGTCGACCCCGAGCCCGCCGATCACCCAGCGGGGGCGCGCGAGCGCGAGCGCCGGGTCGTCGCCCGCGTGAAGGCGCAGCGCGAGATGGGCGTGGATCTGGGGCTGGGCCTTTCCGCCCATGGTGCCGTGGGCCCCGGTGATGGTGCCGTTCCGGCGGGTGAGGACCGGCATCAGGGTGTGCGCGGGCCTGCGGCCGCCGGTCAGGCGGTTGGGGGAGTGGGGGGCGAGGTCGAAGAAGGAACCCCGGTTGTGCAGGACGATGCCGCTCGCGGGGTCGAGGATGCCGGAACCGAAGCTGTGGAACAGGCTCTGGATCAGGGAGACCGCGTATCCCTCGTCGTCGGCGGCGACCACGGCGACCGTGTCACCGCTGGGCCGCGACGCGGCGGCCTGGGGAGCCGGCCCGGCCTGCGGGCGAGGACGCGGCCGGGCGAGGATCGAGGCGGCGAGCGCGTCCAGATGCGCCGAGCCGAGGAGTTCGCCGACCGGCACCGCTACGTGCCGGGGGTCGGCGAGGTGGGTTTCGCGGTCATGGGTGATCGCGTCGAAGACCTGGGCCGTCAGCTGGGCGTCGGCGCCGAGGAGATCGGCGTCGGAGGGCAGGCGCTCGATGAGGCCGAGGGCCTGGAGCAGATGCAGGCCCTGGGAGTTCGGCGGGGCCGTCAGATACTCCTCGCCGCGGAAGACGGCCGACAGCGGCGGGCCGGTCTCGGTAGCGTGGCGGGCGAGGTCGTCCGTGGTCATCGGGGAGCCGAGTTCACGCAACCGGGCGACCAGCCCGGCCCCGAGAGACCCCTCGTAGAACGCCTTCGGACCGTCCGAGGCCAGTTGTGCCAGCGACTCGGCGAGCGCGCTCTGACGCAGGGTCACCCCTGCGGTGAGCGGCTCCCCACCGGGGAAGAAGACGCCACGCATACCGTCGTCGGACACCAGCTCACCGGCTTCCTCGCGCAGCGCGGTGGCCACACCGGGAGCGGTGGGCACACCATCGCGGGCGTAGGCGATGGCCTGGGTGAACAACTGCCGCCAGGGCAGCTTGCCGGCGAGTTCGGACAGGGTGGCCCAGCCGGCCACGACGCCGGGAACCGTCACGGAGTGCGGACCGGTCACCGGCATCAGCGGACCCGGCAGAGCGTCCGGAGTGGCGGCGAGCGGTGCCGCGCCGCTGCCGTTGACGGCGATCACCTGCCCGTCGGGCAGGGCGACGAGCGCGATGAGATCGCCCCCCACACCGCACTGGTGCGGATAGACGACGGTGAGGGCGATCGCCGCGGCGAGTGCCGCGTCGACGGCGTTGCCTCCCTCACGCCGGACGGCATCGCCCGCGCCGGTGGCCAGGGCATGGGGAGTGGCCAGGCCGTACGAACGGGTCCGGGCGGGCGGGGACAGGGGCTTGGGCATGGCGAGGGCTTTCCTGAGTACGGTGGCGGACGCCTGGTACGGCGGGGTGAACGGACGGGCGGGACCGGATCCCTGATCAGGACGGCGTCGGGGGGTCGTCGAGCCCCCGGCCGAGCGCACCGATGATCATGCCCTGGACCTCGCTGAGGTGGTCGGCCATGGCCTGCGCGGCGGCGTCGCTGTCGTGGCTGATGAGAGCCGTGAGGATACGGCGGTGTCCGCGCAGGGAGGCGGCCAGGCGTTCGGTGCTCTGATACGCGGGGTCGCGCGACGGGCCGACCCATTCATTGGTGGCTTCCAGGAGCCGGGTGAGCATGGGGTTGTGGGCCGCCCGGGCGACGGCGACATGGAAAGCGCCGTCCAGCTCGATGAGCGCGGCCAGATTCTCCCGGTCGCGTTCGCGATCGGCCCGGGAGAGCAGTTCGGCGAGTTGCTGGAGATCGCTTTCGGTGGCGCGCACCGCCGCCCGCGCTGCGACGGGCGGTTCGACGGCCGAGCGCAGATCCATCACCTCGTGCACCAGACGCGCGGCGTTGGTCATGTCGCCGAGCTGGCGGGGGTGCAGGTCAGGCCGGTTCGCGCCGGTGACGATGGTGCCCCGGCCGGGTTTGCGGTCCACGAGCCCGCGCAGTTCCAGCTCCCGCAGCGCCTCCCGTACGGAGGTGCGGGAGATACGGAGTTCCTCGGCCAGTTCCCGTTCGGCCGGGATGCGCTCGCCGGGAGCCAGCCGCCCCTCCTCGATCAGTCCTTGGAGCCGTCCGGCGAGCCGGTGCGGCCCGAGACCGGCCTCGGGAGCGATCAGGGTCCAGTCGATGGGCACCGGGTGGCCTTTCGTCGGGTCGGGTGGGTGAGGGGCGCGCCTCGGGGTCGCCGCGCTGCCGGGACAGCGCCCTCGGCGGAACATGGCGACCCCGAGGCGCGGCGGCGTCAGTCGTCGATCTCGACCGTGAGCCAGTTCTCGAAGCAGCTGCGCCGGGCCAGGCTCATCACGCCGATGGTGGCGCGTCCGCCGAGTCCCGCCTCGGGGCCGAAGACATCGCGGAAGAGGTCGGTGGACCCCGACGACACCTTGTGCACATCCTCGAATTCCGGGGTGGTGACCACGAAACACAGAGAGCGTACAAGGGAACTCACGCGGTTGAGGGAGCCCAGAGCCAGCCGTATCCCGCCCAGGCAGTTCAGCGCCGTCAGCCGAGCGGCCTCGTAGCCCTCCTCGATGGTGACGTCCGCGCCCAAGCGCCCGGGGTTGCGGACGTTGCCGTCCGCGTCGTCCGCGGTGTGGCCCCCCAGGAAGAGGAGATTGCCGCTGATGTGGTGGGGCTTCATCGACCCGTAGTCGCCGCCGTAGTAGGGCCGGGCGGAGAAGTCGGGGATGACGAGACCGAGTTCACGAACGCGGCTCTCGGGGTCTGTGTACGCCATGTGCTGTGCCTTCGGTGATCGAGCGGCCCTGCCGGTGGGCCAAGATAGTCAGATGGTCCGACCAAGTGGGCTTATTGTTCGTACACGCTTTCCCCCCTGTCAAGCCCTTCCGCCACCCGGCCGCCGTGCGCGGCAACGGCAACCGGCAGGCAACGGAGACGGAGGATCAGCCAGCGTGCTCACTCAACCCGGCGATGCCCCGGCCGGTCCCGCCGTCCTGCTCGAAGCGGCGCGAACCCCGGGAGCGGCGGGCTCCCCGCCCGTCCTGCCGGGCCCGCCGTGCCCGTTTCCGCGCGGTCCGCCGACCGGGGGGCAGGGCTGCTCGCTGATGTTCTCCCGCTCCTGCTGACCGTCGCCGCGGGCGCTCTGGCCTACTGGGCCTCAGGAGCGTTTTCACCGCCGACATGACCGGCGACCTGGTCCTGTTCGGCATCCTGGGACGCACGCCATCGATCGGTATGCCGCCCGCGCCGCGTCCGCCACACGCGCGTTCGCGGCCCGCTCGGCAATGGCCTTCCGGCTCACCCGCGGCCTGCCCGCCGACGGCCTGCGGCCGCGCCGCGTCACGAGCACCCTCGTCGTCCGCCTGATGTGCCAAGTGGCCCTCCTCGGGGGCCGGTTCGCCGCCGACATCCGCCCGGGTGAGTCCTGGGGCACGGCGCTCGTCGCGGTCCCGGCGCCGGGCCTCCAGACCGCTCGCGCGCGACGGTTCGCCGTCGCCGGGATCACGACGACATGCGTCACCGGCACACCGACCGCTGGGTCGAATCGGCCGCGAGTGGCTCCGCCGGGCAACGCCGTCCGCGCCTTTGCGTCCTTACTCGCGCTGGTCGCCGGAGCCCTCGGGGGTGGCTTCACGCTGAGCCGGCAGCCGACCGCGCCCCGGCGATCGCCCCGGCGCTCGTCGCGATCACATTGCCGGCAGCCCGACCTCGGCAGACACAACGAAATCCGTAGGTAGAAGCCGCGTTCAATGGTGATTTCCATTGAATTTGCGGAATTTTCACCCGAGACCGTTGACAAATGGGCTCGTCGGCCCTGAGCTTGGCCACACGAGGCCGCCCATGCCGGAAGGCCTCAAGGCCGACCAAGCTGCCCCGCGTCGATCTCGCACGACGCTCCCCGCCCCGCTATCTGGCGGCCTTCCCCGAGGACTTCCCGTGACTTCTTCACGTGCGGACGTCTCTACCCCTGTCCCCCTCGACGTCTCCTATACCGACGACCCCCGGGTCGTAAAGGAGGCGACGAATGAGGACTACTCCACCCATATCGTTCCGCTCACCTGGCGCAGTGGCCGCCTGTCGCTGACCATGACCTGGTACGCGCTGGTCAGTGGCATGTTCTACCTCGTCACGGCCGCCACGCTGGCCGTGACGGTCGGCACCGTCAACACCCTGATCGGCATCCTGCTCGCCGTCGCCGTCTTCGGAGCAGTCAACTACTTCTTCTCCTCGTACGCGGCCCGTACCGGGCTGACCGTGGCCCTGATCTCTCAGCGGGTCTTCGGGTACATCGGCTCCGTGCTCGCTCCACTCGTCCTGGCGGCGACGGCCATCTACTACGCCGTCTTCGAGGGCTCCGTCATCGCCCACGCCCTCCACGCCTACACCGGTGTCCTCGACATCAAGGTCTGGTACGCGATCTCGATCCTCAGCAACGTCCCCATGGCCATCGGCGGTGTACGGCGCTGGCTCGACAAGTTCAACGGGGCACTGCTCCCGCTGTACTGGACCGGCCTGATGATCGTGATCATCCTGGCGGTACGGGAGTACCCGCCCTCCGGCTGGCTGACCCACACCCCCGACATCACCCCGGACCTCGGGGCGCCGGGCTGGATGTACGCGTTCTTCGTCTACATGGGTGTGTTCGTGTTCATGATGTACACGATCGACTTCGGCCGCTTCGGCAAGCCGAAGGACAGCCGCTACCACGGCGTCGTCACCTTCGGCCCCGTCTTCTACCTCTTCTGCTACTTCGTCAACGGAATGATCGGCATCTTCCTGGTCCTGGTCGCCAACAAGGCGGGCGCGCCCACCGAGACGGCGATCGGTGACACCATCGTGGGCCTGATGGGCGTCTGGGGACTGGGGGTCGTCTGGCTGACCCAGTCGCGAATCAACACCGCCAACTACTACGTCGCCTCCACCAACCTGGAAGCCACGGTCGCCCGGCTCTTCCACATCCGCATACCGCGCGTCGCCGCCCTGGCGATCGCCAGCCTCGTCACCTACCTGATCATGCTCACCGATGTGCTCAGCTACGTGCTCACCGCACTCGCGTGGCAGGGCGCGTTCGTCGTCGGCTGGGTCGGCATCATGCTCACCCACATCGTCCTGCACCGCCAGGGCGACCGTGACGGGCTGCCCGAGTTCCGCCCCGGACGCGTCGCCACCATCGCCCCGGGAGCAGTGGTGTGGCTGGTGTCCTCGCTCACCGGCATCATGGTCCTCGAATTCACCGGCACCTTCGGCACTACCTGGTCATCGCCGCTGACCTTCGTCCTCAGCATCGTGCTCTATCTGCTGGCCCTGCGCGTCGCCAACTCCCCGGTGCTGCGCCGAGGGCTCGACCCCCGGGACGAGGTGGACGACATCTGGGAGACCCGGGTGCGCTGCCACCGCTGCGACCACTCCTACATCGCCGCGGAGATGGACCGCGACCCCTCCGCCGAGGGCAGCCCGGCGATCTGCGCGGACTGCGGGGGCCGCAGCCGCACCTTCCGCCGAGCGGTCCTCGCCGAGGCCAGGGCCTCCCGCGGCACATCCACCCCCGGCGGGCACGCCAGGAACCGGGGCGGCGGCACACCCGACGCCGAACCGGCCGCCGACGGAACCGCCCCCACGGCAACATCCTCGGTGATCTCCTAGAGATCTCGCTTGACCGGGCGGGGGGCGACCGCCGCCCGCATCATCCTCGGAACGGCCACCGCATGTACGCCGACGGGCGGTACCGCCGTTCATACCGCCAGCGAACCCGCATTCGTCCCACGAGGAGTGGACGTACAGCTGTGGGGGTGGCGTGTTCGCCACCGTCGCCAGGTTCCGGATCGGCGCGTAAAAGGCGTAAGAGGGGTGGGGCAGGTTCGATCAACAGCGGTCGGCGGCTCGGTCCGGGGCCCGCCGATCCGGCGTGGGCGGCCGCGACATGTGCCCGCGGGCACTCAGGGACCCCGCTGCCGCAGAGATGGTCACCCACGGCGCCTCCCACGGCAACGTGCGCTTCAAGGAGTGGTTCCGCCCGGGACGCGCTACTGGGGCTTGGGGGCGTCCATGGTCATGTCCGGCCACGCCGTTCATCGGTCCATCGCTCATCGGTCCGGGCAGCGCGCTGCCCGCGCCGGGCGTCGTGGGGGTCGGCCGGTCGTGCCGTGAAGTCCTCGCTCATGACCGGCCGGATCTCGATCGGTTCGCCATAATGGTCCGGACCTATCCGGAACTGAACCCCTCTGACTCGTCGTCATGACGGCTGTGATGTCGGCGTGGAACTCAGCTACACGAGTAAGCCCCGCCATCTGCGTGCCGCACGCATATTATCGGCCGGATTATCAATATATAAGCCAATTCAGAATAGAATATGCGCTTCCTGTTGATTCGGCCGATACGCAAGAGCACTCTTCTTTTCGCCACCGGGGCAGGGACCCCGAGGGCGAAGACGACGAGGGAGGGCTCAACCTCATGTCTGTTCGCAAGGTATTCGCCACCGTGACCGTCGCGGCGGCCATGGCAGGTGCCGGACTCATGACCGCTCCGACGGCCCAGGCCGCCCCCCAGGCCGCGTCGGTGGTCGGGCCGACGAACTGGTCGCCCCGGGGCGACTACGCCACCCCGGCCGAGTGTGACCATGCCGGCCGTTGGTTTGTGAGCTGGGGCGGCGCGTCCATCTATGAGTGCGCCTTCAACGCCACCACACAGCGGTACCACCTTCGCATCTGGCGTGTCTGACACTCCGACAGCACCAGCACCAGCACCAGCACCAGCACGAAGCGCTGGCGACTCCGTGACCGGCCGCGGGCGCCGCCGTACACGCCATAGGTGACCTGTAGCAGGGCACCTGCATGTTCGCCCCGGCAACCCGATCGTAGGCGTTGCCACGACGGAGACAACGTCGTCACATCACGCGACGGGCGCGCAGACCACTGAGGGTCCTCACCAGCGGGTGGGGACCCTCAGCTTTTCCGTGTGCCGGGCCTGGGCGGTTGTCCACCGTGGTACTGCGATACCGCCCGGGTCTCCGGTCCGAGGGCATAGCGGCCGCGCAGCAATTCGGCGGCGGGTGGCTGGGGGAGGATGCCCGGGCCATGCCATCGCCAAGGGCCTGTGGCCGCCCGCGGTGGCACGCGGAGGGGCTGGTTCCGCCGCGCACCGGGGCGCTCCGGACGACGCCAGCCGGGGGAGTGGCTCTCATCAGTCACCTTCCTGCTGCCTGCCCCGGCGTTGGTTGCCGGCGAAGGTCAGGCCCGCGTCCCGAGCGGGCTTGTGCGCGGCAAGGCCTCCGTCGGTACCCGCGGTGACATACGGGATCAGCTCAGCCGGGTACGCGATCGGCAGCAATACCGTGGGCGGCATCGTGCCCGGAGTAGAGGCCCGCGGCGACCATCGCCTCATGCCGGTTCGGGCCAAGGCGATGTGTCTACCCCGTTCCGGCTCAGCTCAGGGGCTCGCCGCGGGCTCGTCCGTCTTCATACCCGTGGCTGCACCGCACAGTGGGCCGGTCTATGGCATGGCACGACATTGTGGCGCGAAACGTTCGAATCTTGGGGCAGGTATCACGTGCATGGGGGTAGGAGCGGGAGGTGAACGAGCGAGAGACGGAGCGGCCCGAGGCCGAGGATCTGTTGGCGGGACTGAGCGTGGACGACCATCGGCCGGAGCAGCCGGTGCTGTTGGACTCGGACGGCGCCTCGATACGTACCTGGGAGGAGAACTATCCGTACGACCGGAAGGTGGGCCGGGGGGAGTACGAGCGGACCAAGCGGATTCTGCAGATCGAGCTGCTGAAACTCCAGCGGTGGGTGAAGGAGACGGGGGCGCGGCTGGTGGTGGTCTGCGAGGGCAGGGACGCTGCCGGGAAGGGAGGCACGATTCAGCGGTTCACTGAGCGACTCAACCCGCGCGGGGCTCGAATCGTCGCCTTGGACAAGCCGACCGAGCAGGAAGCCGGACAGTGGTACTTCCAGCGCTATGTCACCCATCTGCCGACCGCCGGCGAGATGGTCTTCTTCGACCGTTCCTGGTACAACCGCGCCGGGGTCGAGAGGGTGATGGACTTCTGCCCCCAGGACGACTACGAGCTGTTCCTGCGGCAGTGCCCCGCCTTCGAGGACATGCTGGTGGCCGACGGGATCCTGCTGGTCAAGTTCTGGTTCTCCGTCTCGCGCGCCGAGCAGCGCACCCGCTTTGCGATCCGACAGGTCGACCCGGTGCGTCAGTGGAAGCTGTCACCTACCGACCTTGCCTCGCTGGACCTGTGGGACGCGTACACCACCGCCAAGGTCGACATGTTCCGGGCCACCGACACCGACCACGCACCCTGGACCGTCGTCAAGAGCAACGACAAGCGGCGGGCTCGGCTGGAGGCGATCCGTAGCCTCCTGGCGCGCATCGACTACGACCGCAAGGACGTCGCCGCGGTCGGGCGGCCCGACCCGCTGATCGTGGGCGCCGCCGACACCCTTCTGGAAGCCGGGGAGGAAGACGCCGCACTCTCTCCCACTCCGCTGGCAGGCCTTCCTCTCGGCCCCGGCCGTCATCCACAGCATCCGCAACCGAGCGAGCCCGTACCCGTTCATACGGCAGGCCCGAGTTCGTGACCAGCACGGGGGACGAGTACTTGCCTTGATCTGCTCGTTCCCCGTGCCTTCCCACCTCTTCTTGGCCCTGCTCCGCTTTCCCCTTTTGCTCTGCTCGCTCTTGCCATTCACTGGTCTGAGACGTTCCTGACGACTTCCTCTTGGTATCTGAGGCCTTCCCAGACCTCGGTGAATCCTCCGTCCTCCCTGGTCTCGGCTATGGGGGGGGGCTGGGCTGTGTCCTTGCCTGCCGCTCTGGGGAGTTCGCGGGCTCGGTCGGTTGACCAGGCGCCGTACCCGCCACACTCATACGCGTCTTCAGACACAGCGGGTCAACCGTCGCGGACTGTTCCGTATCTGCTACGGGTGAAGGGCACATGAGCCGGAAGAGCAACACCATGGGTCAGTCATCATCACGCTTGAATGGCCGACGCAAGTCAATGGTCGGGCTTGGTCTGCTTCCGGGAGTTCTGATGCGGACACGGGGGGTCAAGGGGGTCTCGGAACGTGCGAGGTCAGGCGGTGCAGGGTGCGCGGGACCGTTGATCGCGGGCGGCAGTGGGTCGACAAGAGTGACGAGGCTGTCAGTGTCGAGGGGGTGCGCGGGAGTCGGGTCGACCGGGTCAGGCCAGTCGGCCTGGGGTATCCGGCGTGGCAGCGGTGTGGGCTGAACGTCCGGGGGGACCTTGAGTTCCAGGGTCTGCGTGTCCGCGGGGTGTGCCCGGGCGGGCGAATGCGGGGGGACCGGGTACCACGTTGGTCGGGGTGCGGCAGACGGGACAGAGTGCGGAGTGGGCCAAAGAGAGGCCGAAGGAGCGAGGGGCGGTTCCTCGTGGGAGGGAAGGAGCGACCCCGCCTGCTCGGCGGAGCAGTTGCCGCAGAGGACCGCGGTCCACCCCTTCACGTTGTCGTAGCCGAGCGAGGGCCGTCGGCACTGAGGGCAGGTGAGTTCACCTCGTCGCTGTGCCTGGTCGACCAGGAGCTCGCGGGCCATGCGAGCGGACTGCTGTGGTCTCGTCTCGTTCGGATCGGGGATGGCCACCAGAAACTTCAGCCCGGGTGCCTTGCGTGCCGCCAACTCAAGGTCGCTCATGAGCAACTGGAGGTCGCGGGGGGTAACGCGATCGTGCCTGGTGAGAAGGTTCTGCGGGCGTCCCGTTCTCATACGGCGAGCCCGGGTGTTCCTGCGATCGGCGTCGGCGCGGTCCCACGCCTTCCCCCATTCCTCCAGGTCTGCCCGGCGCGCACCGCACGCCTCGGCGAATGCGAGGACGAATCGGCGGCTGGGCGTGGATTGGCCCTTGAGGACTCGTCCAACCGTGCTACGAGGTAGCCGCCCGAGGCCTCCGGTGCGCGGGTCAAGGCACCGCAGGGGCGGGCTTCCGTTGTCCTGGTACAGGTCGACGATGGCGGAGTGGAGGTCTGCGAAGTCCTTCACGACGCTTATGTGGCCTCCACTGCGGTTTCCATTGAGTACGCCCTGGGCTCGCGCTTCGTCCCGTCGGGCGTAGTTCCACAGGCGTTCGGCCTCCTTGGGGCTGCGGCCGCATGCCTGGGCGTACGCGACGACCACGCTCCGGTTTCGCGGGACGCTGCGTCCGGAAGCGGCGCGCGAAAGAGTGTCGGCGCTGAAGCCGGTGTGGGAGGCGAGTTGGTGATAAGTCAGCCCCGCCTCCTCACGGCCGGCGCGCAGCCAGGTCGCCAGGGCGAGCAAAGACTTGCTGCACTGAACGATCGGGTTCTCCCTGCGCCCCATGGGAGTTATGCCTCCGCGGATCCCGGCGTACAGCGGCTACTTCGCAGTCGGCGTAGCAGCTGAACTCCGAGGACTGATGCCTCGGCGGTCAGGACGATCACGCCCACGGACTGGAAGCCGGCGAGGGCTAAGGCCGCCGCGGCGATGACGATGACGATGAGGACCACTACTTCAGTGGCTTTGAGGGGAGTCGGCACGACGCAGGACGTGCCGCAGGTCGGGTTGCTCACGGGTCTAACTCCAGATGGATGTACTGCGAGTGGGTAGAAGGCGTGCGCTCAAGGCGGGTTGCCGACGCCTTCGTAGGAGGATGTTGCAGCATTCGGGGCTGCCTCACGACCCCGTTCAGCGCCTAATCCGCGTCGGTGTCCCCGTGACCGGCTAGCCGCAGTGACCGTCATGTCTGCACATTTCGCCTGGTCACACTGCTCATGGACACCAGGAACCCGCATTTCTGTCCCACCTTCTTGGGCGGAGCTCATGCGTTCCCGCGCTCCTGTCCCGAGCACCGACCCCCTCCAGCGACCTAGTGCTCCCTGCATCGACCCTGCTCAGCGCCCCTTTGACGCAGAGATTCCCGCATCCATGTCCTCCTGCTGTCCCCGGGGTACGGCATCCGCGATGTTTGGGCGTGCGCCTGAGCACGGTCAGTGCCTGCTGCGGGGGCTCTGCGATGTACTGCGGGCAATCGGGTGAATCGGAGCGGGCGGACTCGGTTGCCGCGGGTCCTCGCTCACGATCCTGGCGCTGTTCGCCAGTGCCAGGACCCGCACCCGGCGAACCCGTCTCCCGGACCAGATGGGCCCGCACCGCCGATGTCGAAGCCTCCCGCACCACCGCGCGGCACACCGTCGCGCTCCGGCAGGAGGCGACGGGAAAGGAACAGGAACTCCACGCAGAGGCTGACGGTCCCTGGTTCGCCGCCTCCAAGCCCCCACCTGACGCGAGTGAGCCGTGAGGGCGAATCCGGATCGTTTGGACAGCGATCAGTGTGACCAAGTCGGCCGGCCTGCCATGCACTTGTCCACCTGTGTCCACCCGCGCGGCACGGTGCCACCCGAACACCACATGGGGCGGCTGTACCACGACGAAGCCCATGGCTGTACCGCGACGAAACCGGCTGCCCGCCAGAGCTGCCCCGCCGGCGATGATCAGGCGGTCCGGACGTTTGGAAACCTCGGCACGGTGCAGACGAGACTTAACACCGGCTTTATTCATCGAGGTAGGAGCAGCGCATGAGCATCATTGCCTGGATCTTGATCGGACTGCTCGCGGGCTTCATCGCGAAGGCGCTGATGCCGGGTAAGGACCCGGGCGGCATCATCATCACGATGCTCATCGGCATCGCGGGCGGTCTGCTCGGCGGATGGCTCGGCAAGGTCATATTCGGCGTCGACTCCATCGACGGCTTCTTCGACCTCTCCACTTGGATCGCCGCCATCATCGGCTCTGTCATCCTGCTCGCCGTCTACCGACTGGTCACCGGTAACAAGCGCCACCACCGCCACGCCTGAGCGGCACTGACCCGAGCGGCACTGACCCGAGCGGCTCCCCCTCCTCCTGAGGGCGGAGCCGTTTCGCTGCCGGGTCCCAGCGGGCGCGTGGCCGGAGTCAGCAGAGAAGACCCGTCATGCCCGTGATCCTCGTCTTCTTCTGACAACTCCTCTGGGGAGATGTGGGTGACTACTCCCTCCAGGGAGCAGCCACTCCTCGGTGGCGCCCGCGAGCGCGGCCAGGCCGGCCTCCCGGACGGGAAAGAAGCACACGGCCGGTCCCACATGCCGGTCCGCGCCCGTGTCGAGCACATCGTGGCCCGGGTGAAGGCCTGGAAGATCATTAGCGACTGTCACCCCGAAGGCGACGGCGTCCACGATGTCATGTGGGGCATCGCACGGGCGCACAGGCTCACACTCGGCGGACAGACGAGCGGCCAGCGCGACGGCTGCCCCGCCCGAGACGGCTCGGAGATCATTTACGGGACGGTCGCTGGTTCACGCGGCCTCCGGCGCGGGCAGCGATATGATCGTCGCCCCACCGGACGGTTCAGACGTCGTGCGGTACGGGCAAGGAATCTGGACGGCGGTCATGACGCGGACGGCAGCAGCATCGGTGTACGCGGTGGTAGACGCCCTGGAACGGAGAGCCGTCACACGCGGGATCTCCGTGCCGGCACTGACATCGGTTCGTGAACTGGTCGCGAACGGCGAGCCGGACATGGCCATCGACTACCTCGTCAACACGGTCAACTCCTTCCGGCTCCTCCTCGGGCGGGCGGAGTACACCCGACTGCTGTCGGCGGCGGCCGAACTGGACTACGACGCCGACGATCTGACCGACCTCGAACCCCGGCTACTCGTCGCTGATCCCGACCAGGCATAAAGCGGTGACGGTCAGGGTGCGGTGGGTGATTGGGAAGACAGCCCATTGCACGACCACGAAACACACCACGGGGCCCATGGCTTCGGAGCGGTGGGGATGGTCGCCTCCTCGTTGGGGTTGAGGCGGTGGTGGTCCATGAGCCCGCCCGGCGCTCTTCCACCGGCCGCGTTCCGGTGGAGCCCTGTACACGCTGGGCCGGACACACAGGCCCCAACTCGTGGCACTGCTGCTGATCACCGCCCTGCTGACCGGAGCGCTGCTGATGATCCGCGATGTGGAACGCCCCTTCACCGGCCTGGTCCGGGTGAAACCCACCGCTATCGCGGAGACCGAAGCCCAAGCCACCCGCGAATTCCGGGCGGTGTACGGCATGGGCAGACTGCCCTGCGATGCGCAGGGCCGCAAGCGAATGTGAACAGTCGGCGCCCTGGAGGGCATGGACAGCGTGCCCATCGTCGTGCGCGGCCAGGGCCGGGACGAGATCCTGGGCCCGGCGTCCTCCGATCACGCTGACATGCCCGGCACGCCGAATCCACCAGGGACTCTCTCGCCCCGCGCCTGCCCGGCTAGTCCGCCCGGCCTGGCCGCAGCTGATGGTCATACACCTCCGGCACCGCGGCGCCTCCCACCAGCGGTCGTCCCCCGGCGTCTTCGGCCGCGGAGGAGGGCGAGCTCGTTCTGGTCGCACCCGCGGGCCCTCCATCAGGCGATCCAGACCACCAGGCCCTGCCGGAGACGGGCGGCCGTCCTGAAGAAGGCAGCGAGATCCTGGTACGCGACCGCCACGTCGTCCAGCCGCTCAACGGGGTCGGAGCCCGTACAGGGGTAGATCCCCGCGTCCGCCAGCTCCGCCGGGGCGACCTCCTCGACGAGTCCCTCCGGGGTGATCGCCTTCATCGCGCTCGCGGCGACCCGTACCCGCTCCGGGCTGATCGTCCGGGGCACTCCGTACCCCCAGTGCCCCGCGCCGGGGATCTCCTCCTCACCATGAACCACGTTCACCTCGACGCCCCGGAGCCTCAGCAGATACTCCAGCGCGTGCCACATCTTCCCGGTGCTGTGCAGACGGCCCCCGGGAACGGGTGTGCCGTCGCCTGGCGCCGCGGCCAGGTGCTCCTCGACGAACTCCCAGGCCCAGTAGGGGTCCTGGACCGCCCGGTCCAGCTCAGTGGGGGTGAGGCGGGCGTACTCTCCGATCATGCTCATGGCCGGATCCTAGGAGCCGCCACTGACAACACCCCTGTGACCGTGTGGTGGTGAGGTTCGCGCGGGTTCACCGACGGTGGCGATGCTCGCGGCGAATACCCTCGTTCAGGTGGATTGGCGCGGGCGGTCGGCGGTGGGGTGTGGGCCGCTGCCATGATGCCGTCACCTGAGACATCCATGTGTTTGGAGCGTTCCGACATGGCTGTGCAGGACCCGGGCACCACCCAGGCCGACAGCGAACTGTTGGACCTCGCGGATCAGGAGTTGATCCGCGACCCGTTCACCGCCTACACCCATATCCGTGAGCGCGAGCAGATGGTGCGGGGCCGCGTCCCGGGTGTGGACCCCATGTGGGTGGCCACCCGCCACGCTGACATCCGCACCATCATGAGCGGCCCCGCCTTCACCATCGACGCCACGACCGTCCCCGGTGGTGCGGTGGCCCACCGCACCGAACAGACCTGGCAAGCCCGCGGCATGTACGCGGAGCACGAGAAGTACCTGCGCGCCGGAATCTTCGACTCGGACGGCCCCGACCACCGCCGACTGCGCGGCCTGGTCACTGCCGCGTTCTCCCCGCGCCGTGTGGCCGCGCTGCGCCCCAGGATCAAGGCCGTCGCCACCCACCTGCTTGACCGCCTGCCGGACCACGCCGAGGACGGCGTCGTCGACCTGATCGAACACTTCGCCCGACCGCTGCCCATCACCGTCATCTGCGAGCTCATCGCCGTTCCCGAAGCCGACCGAGAGCGCTGGCGGGCGCGGAGCGCCACGCTGACCGCCGGCGTCTGCGGTGACCAACTCGGCGACGCCCTCGCCGGTATGGTCGCCGACGCCCACGCCCTCGTCGAGCTGCATGCCACCCGCCCCGGCAACGACCTCATCTCCGACCTGCTCGCACCCCACCACCACGACCGACTCAGTACCGACGAACTTGTCGCCCTCATCGTCAACCTGGTCGTCGCCGGGCACATCACCACGGTCAACCTCATCGCCAACAGCACCGAAGCGCTGCTCACCCACCCCGATCAACTCGCCCTGCTGCGCGAAGACCCCACCCTCATGCCGCACGCCGTCGACGAGCTCATGCGCTACTGCGGACCCGTCGTACGCGCGCTGCCCCGCTATGCCATCTGCGACACCACCGTCGGCAACACCCCGGTACGCACCGGGGAAGCCGTCCTTCCGATCGTCTCCGCGGCCAACCGCGATCCGGCCGCCTTCACCGACCCCGACGGCCTCGACCTCACTCGCACCCGCTACAGCCGCGAACCCCACCTCGGCTTCGGACACGGCGTCCACCGCTGCCTGGGCGCGCACCTCGCACAGGAGGAGACCGCCGTCGCCCTGACCGAGTTGCTCGCCCGCGTACCCGACTTGCGGCTCGCCACTGATCAGGAACATCCACGACGCGGCAGCAACCCTGTCAACTGGCACCTGACATCCCTCCCCGTACGCCTGGAACCCCGAATCCCCGCGGGGGAGTAGCCCGCACCGGCCCATCGTGGCGCGGGCATCTGGGCGCAGCGGCGCCGCATTCGGCGCCGCTGCGGGGCACGCCTGCGCGCTGCGGAAACGAGTTCACCGACGGCCCTGGGCAGCCGGTAGGGGGCAGAACTCCTGACCTGGCGAGTGGGACCCCCTGTGCGGGCCGTGCGCGAAGGACGACGCCGAACACGTCACGCGCGGAGTCAGACGGAGGAAGCCGCGGCCCGCCGGGTGGCCGAAGCGGGGAAGAAGCTCCACGCACTGGTGGGGGCGGGGCGCCGCGAGTAGTGGTGCGCGGGTCGGTGGCGCCGGTGGTACGTGCTTGACGACGCTTGAAGGTGCCGGTCTGGCACCGCCCTGCGGTCGGTTCCTGTGGGATCGACGGGAACTTCTTGTTGTCCGGGCTGATACTGCCTGTCTTCGACACGAACGCTCCGCTGGTCGAAGTCTGTGCCTTGGCCAAGAACAGCGGGCGGCGAAATGCGGTTGCTTCGCGGCCGCCACCCCCTCGATGTCGCCCGCCTCAGGCGTCGATGCCGGTGGCGGTTCCGGTATGCAGGAAACGGAACCGGTCGCGGATGTCGTCTGGTACGCGGGTGAGCTCACGCTCGATGCCCGGGCGGCCTTCGTAAAAGTGGTGCCAGCCCTCGTAGTGGACGGGGATGGCTGTGTGGGGCCGGAGCCAGCGGCACCGCTCCATGGCCTGGGCCGCGGTCATGGTGTACCGGAGCGGGCCGGTGATCGGAAAGCGTACGCCGCCCAGGTGCAGCAGGGCCGTGCCCACAGTGAGCCGCTGGGCGACTTCGCGCAGCCCGCGGTAGAGGACGGTGTCTCCGGAGATCCAGAGGACACCGTGCTGTTGGCCTTCCCAGCCGAGGGCGAATCCGGTCACCTGTCCGGTGATCGGCCGGGACAACGGCGGTCCGTGGCGGGCCGGTGTGGCCGTGACGCTGATCGGGTGGCCGCCGTGGTGCGGGCGGCGGAGGTGATGAGCCGGGTGACGGTGCCGGGGTGGGACATCATGGCGACGTGTGAACTGTCGATCTCGGTGGTGTGCGAGCCGGCCCGCTGGGCTTCGAAGCGTTCGAGGTCGGGGGCGATCGACCCCCACGCACGATCCGCACCGCCCGACATTCTGCTGGAGCGCGTCCTGTCCTACGCGCGGACCCATCTGACCCGACCCGATCTCACACCGGCCGCAATCGCCGCGGCCCACGGCATCTCCCTTCGCGGCCTGTACCGCCTGTGCTCCCGGTCGGACATCAGCCTGGAGCAGTGGCTGATCGAACAACGCCTCGAAGGCGCCCGCCGCACCCTGTCCGCTCCCAACGGCCGCACCAGACCGATCGGCGCGGCCGCCCATGCCTGGGGCTTCCGGGACGCAAGCCACTTCGCCAGACGCTTCCGGGAGGCGTATGGGGTGACTCCGCGGGCATGGCAGCGCACACCGGAACCCCGCACGCGGCCCGGCCAACCGGACCGAACCGGGCAGCACCCCTGACGCTGGAGGAAGTCGGATGCGGTGTGGTGGCTGGGTGAGTTCTCGACTTCCGTTGCCCTGGGGAGTGCCCTGAACCGCGACGCTACAGATGGCCGCGAGATATCTCGATGCGCTTCTTCCGCGCGGCCACCACCCTTGCGTCGTCGTGCCCCCGTACTTCCGACACCAGGCCTCCCACCCCGCCCGCCCTCGAACCGGGGCAACGGCGGCCCGGCCAGCGCCGTCCGCAACCCCTCGACGTCGATCCGGCCGCCGTTGAGGGCTCCGTTCAACGCGCCGTGCGCCCGGCGGTGTTCGGGCACCAACGTCGGATCCACCAGTGAGACCACACCGGCCCGTCGACGCACAGCACCGCATCGGTGATCTCGAACAGCTCATCCCGCCGGGCATCCGGGCACACCACACTCATGGCAACGGCCGTCGGTTGATCCCGGATCTCTGCGACGGGCCACAACAGCAAGCGAAGGCCGCCTTCACGACCCGGGAACGCCCGGGTGAGCGGACACAGTTCGAGTCACAGTCCGAGCAGGGTGGATGGAGAACTGACCGAACGAGCCTGCCTGATCGTCAGTTCACCAGCCGAAACCGCTCACCGCCTGGTCCCGCCAGCGGCACCTGCTGGCGGATCACCTGGTCATGGGCAGCGGGCCCGATTCTCGTTCCTGTAGTGCGGCGACCAACTGCTGTCTCGATCGCTGCCGGCCGGGTCGCGGTTCGCAACGCAGTCCAGACCAGCCGTGTCTGCTCGGTGAGCGTCTGATGCGTTTCCGGTCCGACTTCGGGCTCGAACCACCGCACCGCGAGGCGCCCGCTCTCGAAGAACTCACCCCGTTCATCCGTCCTGAGGCGTGAACAGAGCAACTGGACAACTGCTGCGATCGGCGGTCCGCACGGCGCGCTGACGCCGGGAGCCGGAACGATGGTCGTTGGCAGGGAGGCGCCTGCCGGGAGGCCGAGGAACGCTTGCGTGCTACCGCAACCCAGCGCGGACTCGATCGAGGCATGCAGGTGCACTTGGTGCAGACCCAGAGGCCCCGGGTGGCTGCAGTGCCATCCGGCTGCGGGAAGCACCTCAGCGATCCGTTTCCCCAGAAGCACCTCATCAGCAGGCATGAGCCATGTGTCCGTCGTCTTCGTGCGAGACCCCGCGATTGCCATGTGGCAAGAGTGCCAGTAGCCGGTCGACTTTGACCTCGCCGTCGTCGGTCCGATGGCGCGCACTGCCCGCGACCTCACGCTCCTGCTCGACATCATGAGACCGGACCCGCGGACGCTCGGCAAAGCGCACGACTTGACGCTGCCGCCCGCGCGCCCCGAGCGGCTCGGCGACTTCCGGGTCCTGGTTCTCGACGAGCATCCGCTCATTCCGACCGGGCCCGCTATGCGGGCGGGTGTGAACCGGGTGGACGACGCCCTTGTCGACGGAGGCGCCCTCGTCGAACGGCACACTCCGCTGCTGCCCGGTCTGACCGAAGCCGGGACGCTCTACACGCAGTTGCTGTCTTCGAGCTCCGTTGCGCGTTTTCCTGTTGAAGGGTACGAGCAGCCGCGGACCTACGCCGCCGAACTGAGCACAGACGACCAGAGCCTCGACGCGACACGGCTGCGCGGCATGGTGTGCAGCCACCGCGACTGGATCGAGGCGAACAGTCGTCGCGAGCTCCACCGCCACGGCTGGCGGCAACTCTTCGGCGAGTTCGACGCCGTGGTGTGTCCCATCACGCCCACTCCCGCACTCCCGCACGATCACAACCCCATGTCTTGGAACGCCGGGTCGGCAACGACGGCGTCGGGTACCCGCACTTCGACCAGCTCGTCTGGGCCGGTCTGGCCACCATGCCCGGCCTGCCCGCCACCGCCGTACCAGCGGGTCGGCCCCCGCGGGTCTGCCGGTGGGAGCGCAGCTCATCGTGCCCCCATGCCAGACGGTCCCGAACCTGCAGCGTGTTCCCGACCGAGCCTCCCGAACAGCAACGGACCGGGGGAGTGGCGTACTACAAGGCTGGTCGATATGCGCCCGAGCCGCTTTGTGACGCTGTGGGGGGTTGCGGCAAACGGCGGCGGGAGCCTTCGCGGCGTCAGACGCGGCCGGTCTCGTGGGCCCACATGGCGACCTCGACGCGGTTTCGGGCGCCGAGCTTTCGCATGAGGCTGGCGAGGTGGGCTTTGACGGTGCTTGTGGTGATGTAAAGCTCGCTGGCGATCTCATTGTTGGTGCGGCCCTGGGCTACAGGCACGAGGACTTCCTCCTCGCGGGCGGTGAGCGGTTCTATCGGCTGCCTCGGTGGTGAGGTCTGTGCGCGGGCGAACGCTGCGAGCAGTCGGACAGTCACGCTGGGTGCGATCAGCGCGTCTCCGGCGGCGGCGGCGTGGATGGCCTGGGTCAGCAGGGCGGGTCCGGCGTCCTTGAGCAGGAATCCGCGGGCGCCGGCTCTGAGCGCCCCGTGGACATACTCGTCGAGGTCGAAGGTGGTGATGACCACGATCGGCAGGGGATCGGTGACGCTGGGGCCGGCGAGGCGTCGGGTGGCATCGATGCCGTCCATCAGCGGCATTCGGATGTCGAACAGGCCGACGTCGGGGCGCAGCTGGAGCGCCAGGCGGACTGCCTCTCGCCCGTCGGCGGCCGCGCCGACCACTTCGATGTCGGGCTGGGCGTCGAGCAGCATCGTCAGCCCGGTGCGCACGATGAGCTGATCGTCGGCGATGAGGACCCTGATGCTCATCGTGGCGTCCCGGTTCGAGGCAGGACCGCCTCTACCCGCCAGCCCCGCTCGGCGGCGGGGCCCGCGTGGAAGGTGCCGCCGAGCAGTGAGGCGCGTTCCCGCATGCCCACCAGGCCGTAGCCTGCTGGGGCGCGGCCGCCAGCGGCGAAGCCGTCGTCGTCGATGGTCAGCCGTACCTGGTCGGCGTCGCCTGTGACGGCGACGGTGACCAGGGTGGCGTGGCGGGCGTGCCGTCGAGCGTTGGTGACGGACTCCTGGGCCAGGCGGTAGATCGCGGCCCCGACCGCCGGGCTGAGGTCGTCGAACTCGCCGAACAGCGTCACCTCGACGCAGGGACGTGTCTGGCCATCGGTGGCGAGCTGCTCGACCTCGGCCACGCCGGGCTGCGGCGCGAACTCGGTGTCCTGTGTGGCGCGGAGCACGCCGACGATGGCGCGCAGCTCGGTGAGGGTGCGGGTCGCTGCGTCCTCGATGATGGCCAGGGCCTCAATGGCACGCTCGGGGTGGGAGGCCGCGACGGCACGTCCTGCTTGGGCCTGGATGGCGATGCCCGAGACGTGGTGGGCGACGGTGTCGTGGAGTTCACGAGCGAGCTGTTCGCGTTCGCGGGCCTTGGCTTGGTCGATGTCGCGGATGAGGATCTTCGTGTGATAGCGGATCGCGGCGCCGAGCGCGGCGGCGAACAGGAAGAACCCGTATGACGCGACCGAATCCGCCAGGCTGGTGGTGTCGGCGACGTTGGTGACGGCCAGCCAGAGCAGGATGACGCCGATGCCGCTTGCGGCTTCCCGACCGGAGCCCCACCGGAACAGGGCGTAGGCCAGGATCAGCGCCGCGGAGATGCTGTTCAGCAGGGCGCCTTGCGACCCGGTGAGGATTCTGACGATGTCGACGATCGTCAACGTGCCGAAGGAGACCGCAACCGCGACGAGCGGGTGCGTGCGTCGCCACAGCAGGGTGCCGAGGACCGCGAGCACCGCGAGTAGCAGCAGCGGGCGTGGCGCCAGGTCCTGGCGAAGCACCACTTCCAGCAGGGACCAGCAGATCAGTACCGCGACCAAGGCCCAGTCCCGCGGCCTCCGGTCCGGGGCGTTCGTGGGTCGAGGTTCGGCCCACAGCGAGCGGAGTGCGTTGGTGGCCATCTGATCAGCCTAGGCGGCCCGCGTGCTCCGTGTATCCGCCGAAAGTACAAGAGCCCGGCTGTGCCAACGGCCAGGTCGAATCAGGCTCCGCGGCTGATGTGCCCGCCGCCGGCATCCGTGAAGGTGGAAAGCACCCACCCCATCAAGCCAGGGAGCATTGTGATGAGAACGCCTCAATCCCGTACCGCACTAGAGAATCCGCCGTCCCAGAGCACGCTGGAAGATCTGCGCATGCCCGTGCAGGCCAAGCTCGCAGCAGCATGGACCAGCTTCATGTTCCTCTACATCTACGTCGACTACCTCGCCCTGTACAAGCCCGGCTTCGTCGACGACATCCTGGCCGGCATCGTCCACGAGTTCGACATCGGTCCAACCTTTGTCGCCATCGCGCTCACGCTCATGGCCATTCCGATCCTCATGATCCTGCTCTCCGCGACACTGCCCGCCCGTGTCAACCGCACCATCAACCTCGTCGTAGCAACGCTCTACATCCCCGTCTCGATGTTCAACGCGGTAGGGGAGTCCTGGAGCTACTTCTCCTTCTACGGCCTCTCCATCGGACTTGAGGTGCTGCTCCTGGCCTTCATCCTGCGCTCCGCCTGGACCTGGCCACGCCGCACCGCATCACCGGCGACCCTGGCAGCCGGCCTCGACAGCGAGCCACTCCGCAGGCCGCGGCAGGCGTGACTGCCCGCCCCGCGCCCGACCATCCTTCGCTCGCGCCACCCGCGGGCACGGTCCATTCAGCGGTGACCTGGTGGTCATGCCGGTGTGGCGATGCTCCAGGGATCGCCCAGAAAGGCGTTGCGTAGGGCTGTGAAGACCTCGACACCGTGGGCTTTGGCCGTGGCGACGTAGGAACGGACGCGGCAGAACGCGGTGAGTCCTCGCATGCTGCGCCAGCTCCCGCTGATCTTGGCTTGGAGCTCGGCCATTCGAACTGGACCTTGCGCAGTGTCACCGGCGGGACGTCCCACTGCTGGACCGGGGTGAACCCCTCACCAGGGGCGTTCGAATCCAGACACTCGCCGCAGGTCGAGCACTCGGCGGGCCCGACTGGCACTGTGCCAGCCAACTCCGAGACCGGCGCGAACTCCAGGCCCGAGCCCGGGTGTCCCCGCTGCCCACCGGGCTTGCGGTCCTTGGACCGTTCCCGCCGCGAGTTCGCCTCATGCCGCTTGGCCTTCGCCCCGATCGAATCAGCCGAGGGCGGCGTGGAGGAATTCGTCGAGTCCAGCCCCACCTGGCGCCGCAACGCCGCGTTCTCCTCCTCCACCAGGGCGATCACCTGGCCTGCTCAACCAGCAACTCGTCCTGACCAGCCAACTGATCCCGCTGCAACCGAATCAGCGTGTCCTGCGAAGCGATCAGCTCATCCTTGTCCGCCACCACCTGGCGCAGACGAGCGTTCACCGCACGAAGATCGGACACAAGCCAAGATCGTCCACGAGTCCCGAACGAAGATCAAGCCTGCTCAACCCCACAGGTCGCGACCCACCCTGAATGGACACGCGCGTTCTCAGCAGCGGAGATGAACCTGGCCAACGATGAGTTGAGGCAATACCGGCAGTACTTCGTGGCCTCGGGCATGACCGACACCACCGTGACCTGCAAACCCGCTCCCTAGCATGGTCAGTACGCTGCCCCCTTTCCCAGGCGAAGGCCTGGAAAAGGGGAAGGGGGAATGCTGTGCTGGCGTCGGGGCCGCTCCTGGCCCGGGTTGCGCCGAAAGACCGAACCCCGCACCAGCGGCGACTGCAGTGCCATGAAAACCGTTGATGTCCTTTGCCCGTGTTGCTTCGAGCACCAGGCGGCGGAGCGTTCGAAGCGGCTGAAAGCCGAGACCAGGCCACTGCCTCCGGGACACCTGAGGTCTCCGGCCTCGTCGCCGTCGGCCTCGACGGGGAGACCCCGCCCCCCGCACTTTCGACCCTCCTCCGACGCCTACCGCACCCAGTTCCCTCCACCAGCGGCAGATCATCGCCAAGGTCAACGCGGCCGTCGGCGGCGACACCGTCCGCCACCTAGTAATCCTGGTGCGCGGCGGCATCGACACCCCGGCCACCCCTGCCGCCCCGGCGCCGCGGCAGTGCGCAAAGAGCTGGCCCCCGGCCGGACAGACAGCCGTGCCCCGGCCATCTGGCTGCGGCCCGTCGCCCGCCGGCGCCTCACGCCGCGTGCAGCGCCAGCGTCGGCGACAGGCGGGACGCTCGTACCGCCGGATAGAGGCCCGCGACCGTGCCGATCACCAGTGTCGCGCCGAACCCACCGCCGACGGCCCAGAGCGGAACCACCCACGGCAGCCCGCTGCTCGTCGCGTACACGCCCGTTGCCGCAGCCCCGAGGACGATGCCCGCCACGCCACCGAGGCCGGACAGCAGCAGGGACTCGGTGACGAACTGGCCCCGGATCTGCCCCCGGGTCGCGCCGATGGAGCGGCGCAGTCCGATCTCGTACCGACGCTCAAGCACTGAGATGATCATGGTGTTGGCCACCCCGACACCGCCAACCAGCAACGCCACTCCACCAAGGCCGAGCAGCAGATTGCTGAACGCGCCCTCGGTCGCGGCCTTCGCCTGGAGGCCGGCGGACGGGTCCGTGACGTTGACGTTGCGCGGGGTCTGCGGGTCCACGGTTCGGGCGACGAGGCTGTGGACCTTGCCGACCTCGGCGTCCGCCGAGCGTTCGTACAGCGTCGTCGGGTGGCCGTCGAAGCCGAGCATGCTCTTGCCGATGCCCCACCCGACCAGCGCCGAGCGGGCGATCTCGGGTGAGAGCGGCAGGTCGTCGAGGATGCCGAGGACGGTGAAGTACTGGCCGTCGATGTACACCCGCTGGCCCGGCCGGGAGATGCCGAGGCGGTCCGCCGCGACGTCGCCCAGAACGACAGCCGGGTACGTGCCGGTGGCCTTGTTGAGCCAGGTCCCGGTGCGGAGCTGCCCGCGCAGGGTGGTGAGCAGGCCCTCGGTGGCGGCCTGGACAGTGATCCCGCCGGTGATGTCCTCGGAGATCTTCTCCGAACGGCGTACGGAATGCTCCAACAGGCCGGTGCCACCCACATGCTCGACACCGTCGATCCTGGCCACCCTGCCGACCGCGTCCTCGGCCATCGGGATCTTCTTCCCGGTCAGCAGGTCGTCACCGGGGGTGATCTTCAGCATGTTGGTGCCGAGCTTGTCGAGCTCCTGCAGGACCTTTTCCTTGCTGGATGCCGAAATACCGACCACCGAGATCATCGTGGCGATCCCGATGGCGATCCCGAGGGCGGACAGCACCACCCGCAGGGGCCGGCTGCGCATCCCGGCCGACCCGGTGTGCAGGATGTCGCGCGGGGTCAGCCGGGCCGCCTTGAGTGTCGGCCGCTGCCGGTGCGCGGTCATGGGGCGTCCCCCCGTATCCGCGTGCGTACGTGTCCTTGCGCCGCGCTGTCCTGGACGACCTGCCCGTCCCGGATACGCACCTGCCTCGGCAGCATCTTGGCGATCTCCGTGTCGTGGGTGATGACGGCGATGGTCGCGCCCTCCTGGTTGAGGTCGTGGATCAGTTGCATGACCGCCTTGCCTGACGAGGTGTCCAGCGCGCCGGTCGGTTCGTCCGCGAGTAGCAGGTCGGGTTCCCCGACGACCGCACGGGCGATGGCGACACGCTGCTTCTGACCACCGGAGAGCTCGTGCGGTCGGTGTTTCAACCGGTCACCGAGGCCGACCCGCTCCAGAGCACGGGCGGCCCGCCTGTGCCGTTCGGCACGTGACAGCCCGGAGTAGAGGAGCCCCTCGGCCACGTTGTCCCGGGCGCTGATGCCCGGCACCAGGTGGAACGCCTGGAAGACGAAGCCGATGTGCTGGGCGCGCAGCGCGGAGAGTTTGCGGTCGGAGAGCCGGCCGACGTCGTGTCCGGCGATGGCGACCGAGCCGGCCGTGGGCCGGTCGAGGGTGCCGACGATGTGCAGGAGGGTGGACTTTCCGGAGCCCGAGGGGCCGACGATCGCCAGCAGTTCCCCCGCCTTGATCGTCAGGTCCACCCCGCGCAGCGCGGCGACCCCGCCCGGGTACTCCTTGGTCACCCCGGCCAGCTCGACCACAGGGGCCGGGGCCCGATCCGGGACGGGAGCCGGTGCCACCGGGCCGGAGTCCGCCACGCGCGGGTGCGGGGAGGCGCCGCTCATGAGTTCGGCACCCCGACCTTCATGCCCGCGCTCAGCCCGTCGCCCGTCACCTCGACCTGCCCCTGGGCGAAGAGACCGAGCTTCACCTTGACCTCGCGCGCCTCGCCGCCCTCGACGACCTGGACGCCGAAGGAACCGTCCTCCAGCGCGAGCAGCGCGCCGACCGGAACACTGAGCACGTTCCTACGCGTCTCACCGTCGAACTTGACGGTGGCGGGGGACTTGTCGAAGCCCTTGACCTCGGCCGGGTCGTCGAAGGTGACGACGATGCTGATACGAGGCGTCCTGTCGTTCGGGTCCGAGCCCGGCTTCGCCACGGAGGCGACGGAGGTGACGGTGCCCTTGGTGACGGTGCCGTCGGGCAGCTCCACCGCGACCTCGCCACCGGTCCTGGCCAGCGACGCCTCGGAGACCTTGGCCTCCAGACGTACGACACGATCGGAACCGGTCGTGGTCAGGACCGCCTGGCCGGGTGCTGCCTGGTCGCCCACCGCCACGTCGGCGCTCTGGATTCGTACGGGCCCCGCGGCGAAGGCGATCTGCTCCGGACCGACCTGACCGGTCTGCTTCAGGCCGTGCGCCTTCTGCCAGCGCTTGACCGCGTCGGCGGTGCCGGCGGTGTACTCGTCGTCGATGGCGAGCCCGGTCCCGTATCCGAGGTCGCGCAGGTTCTCCTCCAACTGCCTGACGTCGGTGCCCTTGGAGCCGGTTTTCAGTGTGCGGTACATCGGCTCGGCGCCATACATCAGCCGGACGTCCTGGCCGTTGACCGCGTACAGCCTGCCGTCGCGTTTGATCTTGGAACCGCTGGATGTGATCCAGGTCAGGGTGCCGGCCGTGCCCGCGTTGACCTTGCGCTGCTGGGAGTAGCCGAGGGTGCCGTCGATGCCGGTGCTGTTGCTCAGATCACCCTTGACCACGGAGGCGGTGGCGGGCGGGAGCCCGGCCCGGCCCTCCCGGTCCACCCTGCCCTCCTCGGATTGCGGTTCGCCGAGGGCGGTGACCGCGAAGCCGCCGCCCGCGACAGCCGCGACCAGCACGACGGAAACGGCCATGGTGCGGCGCCTCACGCGGCGCACTCGTTCAGGGCCGTCATGAACTTGTCGGGGTCGGCACCCTGGGGGACTCGGAACGCCTCGGTCATGCCGCCCTTGGCGGGCTTGGGGTCCGGCATGGTGAAGCCCTTGCCGCGCAGACACTGGATGATCTTGAGCTGCTGGTCCGACTGCTGCTGGTCCGACTGCTGCTGGTCCGAAGCGCCGTCGCCGCTGCCGCCCTGCGGTGAGGTCCCGCAGGCCTCCAGCGCCTTCTGCCACTTCTCCGGCGGGGTGCCCTCCGGCGGGAAGAGCGTCTGCGTGCGCGGGTCCGTGCCCGGCGGGAGGTCGGCGATCTTGACGCCCTTGTCCCGGAGGCACTTGCGCAGCTTCTGGTCCTTGTCGACGGCGTTCGCCGCGCTGTCGTCCCCACCCGAGCCGCCGCCCGGGGCAGCCGATTCCCCGGAGGACGACGACTCCTCTCCGCCGGAGGAGCTGGAGCACCCGGAGACGAACAGGACCAGACCGGCGATGCCTGACGCGACGGCCACGGCGAGCTTGTGATTCCTCATGGTTCCACTTCCCTTACGGACTCACCTGAGTACGGACGGGAGGAACAGTGGCCGAAGAGGCCGTGTCGCTTCTCTTTCCGACCACGTCACAGCGCCGAAATGTCACTATCGGGTAAACAGGGAACATGCGTGTACTGCTGGTGGAAGACGAGACGATCCTGGCCGAAATGATCGCCGAGGGGCTGCGCCGCGACGCGATCACGGTGGACATCGCCCACGACGGCGCCATCGGTCTGCGCAAACTGCAGACCAACGACTACGACGTGCTCGTACTCGACCGCGACCTGCCCGGCATGCACGGTGACGAGGTCTGCCGACGCGTCGTGGCGCAGCAGCTCCTCACCCGCGTACTGATGCTCACGGCATCCGGGACCGTACGGGACCGCGTCGAGGGCCTCGGCCTGGGCGCGGACGACTACCTCACCAAGCCCTTCGCGTACGACGAGCTGCTCGCCCGGGTCCTGGCACTGGGCCGCCGGGCGCAGCCCGCGCTGCCGCCGGTGCTCGAACGGGGTGGCATAGTGCTGGACATCCCGCGGCGGCAGGCAAGCCGGCACGGGCATCACCTGAATCTGACCCGTAAGGAGTTCGCCGTACTCGAAACGCTCATGCGGGCCGACGGCTCGGTCGTCAGCAGCGAGGACCTCATCGAAAAGGTGTGGGACGAGCACGCGGGGTACGACACGAACCCGGTGCGGGTCGCGCTGAGCCGGCTGCGGGGGAAGCTCGGGGAACCGCCGGTGGTGGAGACGGTCCCCGGGGCGGGGTACCGCATCGCGTACACCGCGGCGAGGGAGGAGCGTTGACCGGGCGTCCGTTCGCACGCCGGGCTCCGCAGCGGATTCCGCGTGTACGGCTCGCGAGTGAGCGGGCCCGTCTCACCGCCCTCTACGGGGGCCTGCTGATGATGGCCGGATGCGTGCTGGTCACGGTCATCTACCTGCTCGTCCAGGACGGGCTCGACGCCCGCATCGGCGGTGCGGTGGATCCGAAGCTGAAGGGTGACCTGGGCAACCCGCAGACCGTCAGTCCCGGCGAATTCATCTCGTCGGCTGAGGCGGGCAGTTTCGCGGTGACCGAGACCGTGCAAATGGCCACGGACACCACGCTCCAGCGACTGCTCACGGTGTCCGCGATCGCCCTCGCCGCCTTCGCCGCTCTCTCGGTGTTCCTGGCCTGGTGGATGGCGGGCCGGGTGCTGCGTCCTGTCAGCCTCATCACGACCACCGCACAAAAGCTCTCCGGTGAGAACCTCCACCAGCGCATCGACCTGAAGGCCCCGCCAGGAGAGCTCAAGCAACTCGCCGACACCTTCGATCAGATGCTGGGCCGGATCGAGCAGTTGGTCACCGCCCAGCAACGGTTCGCCGCCAACGCCGCGCATGAGCTACGCACACCACTGGCGATCCAGCGGGCGCTTGCCGAGATCGGTCTGGCCGATCCCGACCCCAAACCGGAACGGATCAGGTGGATCCGGCGCCAGCTCATCGACGCGGCCGACAACAGCGAACAGCTCATCGAGTCGCTCCTGCTGCTCGCCGCCAGCCACGGAGGCGGCCTGGAGCGCTGTGAACCCGTGGCGCTCGGCGAGACCGTCGCGATCGTCGCAGCCGGTTTCAGCGACGAGGCACGGGGACAGGGGATCGCCATCAAGACGTTGACGGAACCGATGACCGTCGAAGGCGACCTGGTACTGCTCACCCATCTGGTGAACAATCTGGTGGGCAACGCGATCCGCTACAACCACCGCGGCGGCACGGTCAGAATCACAGCCACGGCCGAGGACCGCAGCCTGGAGGTCACCAACACGGGACCGGTCGTTCCCGACGAAGACGTGCCACTGCTCTTCGAGCCCTTCCGCCGCCTGAAGGAACGCAGACACGCGGCGGGCGAAGGAGTGGGCCTCGGCCTCTCGATCGTCACGTCCATCGCCCGCGCCCACGGCGCTGAGGCAACGGCGGAGGCGAACCCGGGCGGCGGCCTGACCCTCCGGGTGGTGTTCCCGGAGCATCCGAGCGGATCACCCAGGGGCTTTTCCGGCGGCGGCGGCCGTTCGTGAAGCGTCGCGCCGGACGGCGTCGTCGAGCGATCTCGCGACACCGCGTGCCCACTACTTCAGGCCCGGGGGGTGGTCTCCGACCACCGCACGCGGATCCGGCCCGGCGGGCGCCTCCGGCCGATGGCGCGACGATCACGTAGTAGCCGAGGATCTGATCCTCGTAGGCGCGCAGGAAGCTTCGCGGCCAGGTTCCGGGCGCCCACCGCCGGGCCAGCCGCAGGTCCCAGCCGGACCAGACATGGCGGCCGATCGGTTCGCACGGGCCGCCGACGAGCCCGGCCGCCGTGAACGCCCCGGTCAGCGTCGTCACCGGCCGTCCGATGTCCAGGCCGCTGGCAGACGTCTCCAGCAGCGCGGCCAGTTCCCCGGGCCGGCGCGGTGCGTCGTCGACCGTGAAGAAGCTGGCCACCACCACCCGACCGCCCGGCCGCAGCACCCGCGCCGTCTGTGCCGCGAATGCGGTCAGGTCCGGGAAGCGCTGAGCCGCCTCCACACTGATGACGGCGTCGGACTCGCAGTCCGCGAACGGCATCCGCGCCGCGCTCCCAGCACGAACCGCAGCCGTTGCGGCTCCTGGCGGAGCAGGCCAGCTTGCGCGTCGCGGGCCCGCCGCAGCCGCTGCGGATGGATGTCCGTGCCGACCAGCGCCCCGGGACCGCGCTCCCTCAGCGCCAGCGCGCATCCCATGCCGATCCCGCAGCCCACCTCCACCACGCTGAGGCCCTCCAGCGGGCCTGCGCAGCCCAGGACGAGCCGGTACAGGTTCTCCTGGCCGCGGATCCGCTCGGCCTCGCCGAGCGGCCGGCCCAGATCGATTCCCCGCCAGTAAACGAAGTTGATGAACCCTCCGGCGCGTACGGGAGCCGCGCTCAGATCGCCGGAACCGTACGCGTCCCGCACCATGAGCCGCATGGCGGGACAAGCCCGCTCAGCACCGTCTGCCACCGTGCCCGACCTCCCGAAGACCATCCGCCGTCAACGCGCGGTGGTTGACGGTGCGCGTGGACAGCGAGACGCGGCACTGGTTGACAGGTTGACAGGTTGACAGGTTGCCAGGTGTCGTCGCGTGCTCTTTGGCTCTTTTCACACTGTGCCCAACGGACGCTGGGGACACCCCGGTTACGCCCCGACTCACCGCCGTGCTGCGGCGCCCCCGGTCACAGGCGGGTGGTGAATCGGCCGTCGGGCAGTTTCCGCAGCCAGCCGCGGTCGACCATCCCGATCAGCTTTCCGCGCAGCGGCTCCAGCTTGGTCCGCACGCTGACATCCACCCCACCATCTCGCCGACCTGGCGGGCCATGACCTGCCCGGTGGCCTGCCGCACGGCCGGGAGGATCCGCTGGTAGTCCGGCGGGAGCGCGGTCTCCTCCACACCCGCCGCGCGGTGCGGGATCAGCCTTACCACCTGCCCTCCCACATGCCCCGGCACCGGCGCGGTCTCGGCACGCTCGTCGGCAATCTGCTCGCTCACCCGCTCAAGGACTCTCTCTGCGACGGCGAGTTCGTCCCGCTCCGCCCGCACCTTCGCCAACTGCTTGGCCAGCTGTTCTTCGAGTTCGTCCAGTTCCGCGCGCCGAGCGGTGACCCGTTCCAGCAGCTCGGGATCCAGTATGCGTAGATCGTAGAAGCCGTTGATGGGGCTTTCCGGAAAGGGTGTGATCGAGTGGCTTTGTTCACGAGCCGGTTCTGGCTCAACTTCTGTGGACCAGGGGTAGAGGTCCTCTGTTCCAGATAAGGGTTTGTCCGCAGAGGACGGTGTCCCTACTCTGAGGTGGAGCGGGTCTGCGCGCATTCCCGCAGGTTGCGGTGCCGTGGCAGAGCGGCCCATTGCGATCGACGTGGGCGAGGTTCCCTCATGTCGACTGACGGAGACGGGGCGGGCCTGCTCCTGTCTGTCCGCGGGTTCGAATCCCGTCGGCACTGCAGCCGACCTGGACTTGAGCCGACGCACGGAAGGTCTCGTCAGGCCGGGTCCACAGAAGTTGGGCCGGAGCCCACGAGCCGACAGCACCTGTATACGAATTTGGGCAGCACTCGAAGCTCCGCAGACGTCGAGTGACTCATGGCTTCGGGCAGCAGGGGCCCTGCCAAGAGTCTGGCAGGGGCCCGTGGTGTAGAGAGCCGAGGAGGGCCGGGACCTGTCCCTAGAGGAGCAGCGTCCCGGCCAACACGGCTACCGTCCGCTCCTGAACGCTGGCTCCAGCGCGTCGCCGGTGGTGTCGTCGAACCCGGTATGCGACTGAACCCCCGGGCCGCGCCCGGGGTTGAGCAGTCGGTCGAGCCGGCGGTCGTGGGCGTCCGCCAGCTCGTCGACGTCGTCACCCCCACCTGGAGCACGGTCGCGGCCGAAGATGTCCTGGACACGATCGACGTTCTCACCACCGCCCTCTCGGGGATCAGCCCGCAAACCGCCGAGGCGCTTGCCACCGCGGCAAGCGCTCCACCACCGACGGTGGTGGAGCGGTGCCCGAAAATTCGTTGGCATTCATCTGGGAGCTGTTGTTACTCTCGCGCAGTTCCTTCGATCCACTCTGGGCCTTGTGCGCCCTAGGAGAGAGATTTATGTTTCGGCTCGCGCCGCGCGCGCCTCGCGGCACCGTCTAGCCAGTAGTCCGTCTTCGCGATGCCGTTCTCTCTTGGACGGTGACCGGACGTGACACTCTCCGGTGCTCTGAATCAGCCCATGTCTCCGCCCGCGCACATGTCGCGGCGCTTGGAGTGGGTACCTTCGTCGAGGCCGCTCGGCCTGCTCTTGCTGTCATCGCAGACTTCCCAGCAAGGAGCACCCCGGGTGTCCAGCACCAACAAGACTCTCTCAAGCACTCCACAGAACATCCTGACCGGCACTTTCGCCTGCCACCGGCGATAGGAGAAGTCATGCGACCCATGACCAGGGAAGAAGTGCGCGGCGCGATCGTGAACCTGGACCCAACCGAGAGCAAGGTTCGACTACCAGCCTGGTTCGACGACACCCCGTGGCACCGGATCGACTACCTCGGGTGGCGGGATCTGCGTGCCGCGAAGCGCGCCTACCTCGTCACCGAGGCCGACGACCAGGCGTTGGGAGTGCTGCTGCAGCAGGCTCCGAACCACGCGGTACACGGATCGCGCGCGATGATGTGCGACCTGTGCCGGTCCACCCGCCGGTTCAACGAGGTTTCACTCTTTACCGCTCGACGCCCATCACGCGACAAACGTGAACGTCTGAACACCGTCGGCCTTCTCCTGTGCACCGACCTCGACTGCGCGGTGAAGATACATACCAAGCCGATCCGCCACGCCTTCGACCCCCCGGGCGACGAAATCATCGCCGCGCGCCGCGAAGGCATGCGCTCGCGCACGATCGCCTTCATACGTTCACTGTCCGACACCGAACGAACCACACGCCACAGAACGTGAGGTGATCCAGAGATGGAAGACACGGAGGCCTTCTCGGCAACCTGAGGTTGCGGTGGGTGACGGCTCACTGGACAGAGTCTGGTGAGCTGACGTCAGAAGTGAGGGAAGAGCCCCAGAGTAGGAAGTGGTCTGCGAAGAAGGGCCCCAGGGGGCGGTGGATCGCATCGGTACGCGGCCCCAGAGCATCAGCGGGCCGAGCTCCACCGTGAGCTCGGCACGCTGATGTTGCTTGATGGGGGAAAGCAGCGCCGCCGAGGCCCCGGTCACAATGCACCGCCTCCCGCACACTGCCGCAGCTTGGACCGCGTCAGGGGCGCAGTCGGCAACCCCCCGTACCCGGCCGCGGTCGGTCTCCGCTTCCTCACCCCGCGCCCGGGCAGCGCCAGGCTTGTGATCGCCCCGCAGGGTGGGGCGCTTCGACTGGCGCGCCGTAGTCGGCCGCCCGCTTGGCTCACCCCGCACTCCGGATCACGGCCCGCCGGTGGACCCTCGGCGGGCCTCATGCCCCACACTTCCGCCGCCACATCACCTCTTCCACGACCCTCTGACTGCGCATCCGGTCGGAGGCGCCGAGTTCCTCGCGGCCACCGCGGGCGACATGAGCCGGTTCGGCACCGCCGACCGCTTGGCCAGCTTCGCGGGCGTCGCCCCGGTGCCCCGGCAACGTCAGCGGCAACCTGCACCGCCCCAGGCGCTACCACCGCGGCCTGCAACGCGTGCTCTACACCTCCGCGCTCATCAGCATCCGCAACTGCGACGCTTCTACGAACGCCAGCGCGCCGAAGGCAAGCGGCACACCCATGCCGTCCTCGCGCTGGCCCGACGACGGGGCGGCGTCCTATGGGCCCTGATTCGTGAGGGACGGTGCTTCCACAGTGAACTCCCTGTCACAGTCGCGGCTTGACAACATCACTAGGAGGTCAGGATGTTGATCTTTTCGGTGATGTAGCGCTCCATGAGGTCCGGTGCGGCCGCGTCAAAGATGCGGATGCGTCCGGTGTGGGTGAGTAGGAGGAGTCCAGCGGCGTGGGCGAAGATCTCGACTACCAGGAGATTGGCCTCCTCTGGAGCAACTCCGATATTCGCGGCGGCTTCGGAGATGGGTTTGAGGGCTCTGGCGAGGGCCTGGTTGAGTACCTGGTCACGCTCTTTTCCCAGACCTTGTGGCTTCATGCCGCCGCGGAACAGGTAGAACCCCAGGTCGAGGTCGGACGGGTTTTCGGCGTAGAAGTCGAAGAAGGCCATGGCGGCAGCGTGGAGCCGGGCGTTGGGAGTACCGGCGGTGGACCCTGCCTGCGTGATGGACGCTGTGAGCCTGCCAAGGGAGTCTTCTAGCACCTCGGCGTAGAGCGCCTCCTTGGAGTCAAAGTGGGCGTACAGCGCGGCTGGGGTGTACCCGGCTTCCGCCGCGATAGCTCGCAGGCTTGAGCCTTCCAGCCCTTCAGCCTTGAACACTGTTCGGGCTGCATCGCGGATCATGCCTCGCTTGAGGCTCCCGACAGAGCGCTGACGCCGTTGGCGTTGATCGTCGTTCAAGATTCTCTCTCTCATCGGCCCTGATTAACGCTTGACTTGTAAATCTAACAGTGTTCACACTGTCGAACAATAATTTCTTGAGGAGGTTCGTTGTGTTGATGAGCTCTGAGGACTATCGGGAGTCGCTCCGTTCCTACCGGCCGAGGGTGTTTGTCAACGGTAGTGCCGTGACCTGTGTGGCCGATGACGCCGCCCTCGCGCCCGGGATCGCTGCCGTGGGAGTCACCTATGACTTCGCCAGGAAGTCCGAGTACGAGCCGCTGATGACTGCCCGGCAGGGCACCTCGGACAAGATCGTCAACCGGATGCTCCATATCAACACCCATCCCGATGACCTTCTGGCCAAGCTTGAAGCAGTGCGGCTGGTGTGTCGCGAGTCCGGTTGCGCTCAGCGCTACCTCACCCACGACGCCCTGAACGCGATCTTTCAGTCGACCAACCGCACCGACTCCGAACATGGCAGCGACTACCACCAGCGCTTCCTTGCCTACCTCCATGACGTACAGGACCGAGACCTGACACTGGGGGTGGCCATGACCGACGCCAAGGGTGAGCGTGCCAAGCGGCCCAGCCAGCAGGCCAATCCTGACGTTTACGTGCATATCACCGAGCGCCGGACCGACGGGATCGTGCTTCGTGGCACGAAGGCCATCGTCACTGGCGCGCCATACGTGCATGAGTTCCTCGTTATGCCGGGCCGTGCTATGGCCCAGGAGGACGCCGACTTCGCCGTGTGCTGCGCGGTGCCAGTCGATGCACCCGGCATCACCATTGTCGCGCGACCGGCCGGGCGGCCGGGCGAGGCTGCGGCGCGGTTCTCGGCACGCTACGGCCAGTCCACCGGGGTCGTCATGTTCGAAGACGTGTTCGTTCCCTGGGAGCGTGTGTTCCTCGCGGGTGAAGCGGAGGCAGCGGGCCACCTAGTGACCACGTACGCCTCCCACCACCGCCATTCCTGCATCGGAGCCCGCGCCGGCTTCGGGGACCTTCTCATCGGAGCGGGGGTGCTCATGGCTGGGGCCAACGGCCTCGACCCTGACCGCCACGGTCATATCCGTGACGCCCTGGTCGACCTGATCAAGATCGTGGAAGGCTTCTATGCCTGCGGCGTGGCGGCCTCGGTATACGGCGCCAAGGACTCTTCCGGGACGGTGTCCCCCGAACCCGTCTTTGCCAATATCGGGAAGTTGCTACTCGCCACCCAGATCTATGACATGCATCGCCTAGCTCACCATGTCTCGGGCGGTCTGATCGTCGCGTTGCCCACGCCGGAAGAGGATCACAACCCCGAGACCGCGGCCTCGTTGGCCGCGGTGCTCAGCGCACGCCCCGGTGTACCTGCCTCACAACGACTCGAGGTAGCCCGACTGATCGAGGACCTCACTGCTTCCTATCAAGGCGGCTGGTACTCGGTGATCTCGCTGCACGGCGGCGGCTCACCGGAAGCCATGAAGCGTGAGATCTGGCGTAGTTACCCCGTGGAGGAGAAGTCTGCCTTCGTGGAACGCCTCATCGCCCGCGGCGTCGCCGATGACGGCCGAAAGGTCTCCAAGCAGCCCGGGCGCTGCTGCGCCGTCGGTTGTCAGATACCGGAGACAACGGAAAAGAGCATCGAAGGCGAGAATTCCACCGGCTGTCACGGATCGTGACGGTGCTGCAGGAGAACGAGGAGCGATCATGTATCTCGACCGATTCCCCCGATACCCTCTGACCTTCGGTCCCACCCCATTGGAACCGCTCCCACGGCTCAGCGCGGACCTCGGCGGAAAGGTCGAGATCTGGGCCAAGCGGGACGACTGCAACAGCGGCCTCGCCTTCGGCGGGAACAAGACGCGCAAGCTCGAGTACCTGGTTCCTGACGCTATCGCTCAGGACTGCGACACCCTGGTGTCCATCGGCGGCATCCAGTCGAACCACACCCGCCAAGTCGCGGCCGTCGCAGCCAAGATCGGCATGAAGTGCCGTCTCGTCCAAGGTAGCTGGGTGGATTGGAAGGACGTCACCTACGACCGCGTAGGAAACGTGCTCCTGAGTCGCGTCCTGGGCGCGCAGCTCGACTTTTCCGAAGAAGAGTTCAGCATCGGCGTCAAAGAGAGTTGGGAGAAAGCACTCGAGCAGGTCCGCAGCGAGGGCGGCAAACCCTATCCGATCCCGATCGGCGCTTCGGACCACCCTCTGGGTGGCCTGGGATATGCGCGGTTCGCTGACGAATTGCGACAGCAGGAAAGCGATCTCGGCTTCACATTCGATTTTATCGTCGTTTGTTCTGCTTCGGGCAGTACCCAGGCGGGCATGGTCGTTGGACTTGCCCGCGAAGGCCGCAGTCAATCAGTCATCGGGATTGATGTGACAGCAAGTCCCGTCGAAACCAGGAACCAGATCAGGAGAATCGCCGAAAATACTGCAGAGCTTCTCGGTGTGCGACATACCATTACGGATGCCGATATCGTGCTGGACACCCGCTACGCCTTCCCGGGGTACGGCGTTCCGTCTACCGAAACAGTGAATGCGATCCGGCGTTGCGCAAGACTGGAAGGGATGATGACCGACCCCGTGTACGAGGGAAAGTCGATGCAGGGAATGATTGACATGGTTGAGCGAGGTGAATTCCCCTCGGGATCGCGGGTGCTGTATGTACACCTTGGCGGAGTGCCCGCACTGAGTGCCTACAGCTACCCCTTCCTAAGCGGCTGACGCCAACTCTGCGTTCGCGCCCGCCTGCAAGACCGATGAAACCCCTCTACGCGGCGTCGCCTCCTGTGGTAGCGCCCCGTTTGGGGTATTCCCCTTCGGCGCTCTCACGCGAATTTCTCCTGTGGCCCCTCCTCGAGGCGCCCCGTTGCAATGGAAGGGAAGCCCTGACGATGGCCCATCAGGATGCACAGCTCAGGAATGATCACCGCTATGGAGCGGAGGGGAAAACTGTTCAACTCACGGGTATCCAGGCCCTTGTCCGGCTGCCTCTGGACCAGCGTCGCGCAGACCAGCGTGCCCAGTTGGCCACAGCGGGATTCATTTCTGGCTACGAAGGCTCCCCACTGGCCGGCTACGACTTGGAGCTGGCCCGACAGCAGGCACACCTCGACGAGCTGGACATCGTCTTCCGGCCCGGCGTCAACGAGGAACTCGCTGCAACGGCCGTCCAGGGCTCCCAACTTGCTGCCGCCTTTCCAGACAGGCGTTTCGAAGGGGTCACCGGATACTGGTACGGAAAATCTCCCGGCCTGGACAGGGCAGCGGACGCCATGCGTCACAACAACCTGATGGGTACACACCCCCTCGGGGGCGCAATAGCGCTCGTCGGGGACGACCCGGCAGCGAAATCGTCAACGGTTCCCGGCGCCTCCGAGCAACTGCTCGCCGATCTCGGCGTGCCGACCCTGTATCCCGCGGACTCCCAGGACGTGCTCGATCTCGGACTACACGCTGTCGCCATATCGCGTGCCAGCGGGCTCTGGGTCGCGCTCAAGATCGCCACCAACGTTGCGGACGGATCGAGTTCCGTCCAGGTCGGTCCGGACCGAATCGTGCCCGCCTCGCCAGAGCTCCTGTTGGAGGGCAAACCCTTCCGTCACGCACCTGGGTCCAAACTGCTGCAGCCGCACATCACCCCATTGGAAGAGAGCAGGGACGGTATCCGCCTGGAGGTTTCACGGCAGTACGCCGCAGCCAACACCCTCAATCGCCAGGAGTGCTCCAGCGCGGACGACCGCATCGGGATCCTCGCCGCAGGCAAGACTTTCCTCGATGTGCGGCAGGCGCTTCGCACGCTGGGGCTGGATGACGCCGAACTGAACCGGCGCGGGGTGCGTCTACTGCGGGTCGGCATGATCTACCCACTGGAGTCGGCTGCCATCCGTCAATTCGCTACCGGGCTACGCGAGATCATCGTGGTGGAGGAGAAGCGGCCCTTCTTGGAAGGTGCCGTCAGGGACCTGCTCTACGGTCGCCCAAACGCCCCTGCGGTCATCGGGAAACGACTCCCGGACGGCCGCCCGCTCTTCCCTCCGAGTGGGGAGCTTGACCCGGATAGCGTCGCGGAGGGCCTGGCGATTCGCCTCATCGCACATGACGAGTTTCCGTCGGTGCGGCAGTGGCAGCAAGCCCGCCGACCGCAGCGCGCACGTATCGACCTTCCCCTGCTGACCCGTACTCCGTACTTCTGCTCCGGCTGCCCGCACAATGCTTCCACCAAGCCCCCCGAGGGTTCGCTTGTGGGCGCCGGCATCGGCTGCCACGCCATGGTGCTTGTGATGGACGAGCAGCAGACCGGCGTGGTGTCCGGGCTCACCCAGATGGGCGGCGAAGGGGCCCAGTGGATCGGCATGTCACCCTTCCTCGAACGCGATCACCTACTGCAAAACCTCGGTGACGGAACCTTTCACCATTCTGGAAGTCTAGCCGTGCGCGCCGCGGTCGCCGGCGGCATCAACATCACCTACAAACTGCTGTACAACTCTGCCGTTGCCATGACCGGGGGGCAGCAGCCGACCGGCGTCATGTCCGTTCCTGAAATCACTCGCGCTCTCGTCGCGGAGGGCGTGAAGCGGATCATCGTTACGACCGAAGAGCCTCGTCGCTACCGCCGCGTCAAATTGGCCGGAGGGGCACAAGTGTGGCATCGCGACCGCCTCGTCGAAGCACAGGAGACCCTGGCCAAAGTGGCAGGCGTCACCGTCCTGATCCACGACCAGGAATGTGCCACGGAGTTGCGACGCAAGCGTAAGCGCGGCATGCTGCCAGACCCCGTCCAGCGGGTGATGATCAATGAGCGGGTCTGTGAGGGCTGTGGGGACTGCGGGACCAAGTCCAACTGCTTGTCGGTCCAGCCCGTGGAGACTGACTTTGGGCGGAAGACGCAGATCGATCAGGGCTCCTGCAACAAGGACTACTCGTGCCTTGAGGGAGACTGCCCGTCGTTCCTGACGATCGTTCCAGCCCCAGGGCACCGGCCTCGTATTGCTCCCCCACTGGAGGCAGACGCTGTGCCCCCGCCGCGCCAGCGTACAGCCCTGCCCGCAGGGGGCGTACACACAACCAGGATCACCGGAATCGGAGGATCAGGTGTAGTCACTCTCTCCCAGATCCTGGTCACGGCGGCGACCACGGCGGGGCGCCAGGCCCGTTCGCTGGATCAGACCGGCCTGGCCCAGAAAGGCGGAGCCGTTGTCTCCGACATCAAAATTGTCGACGGACCAGTCGAAGTGACCGGCAAAGCTGCCGAGCAAGAATGCGACCTCTACCTGGGATGCGACCTGTTGGTCGCAGCTGACAGCCGAAACCTGACGGTGGCGGACCCCGCTCGTACCCTTGCGGTCGTATCGACGTCGCGAGTTCCTACCGGTCACATGGTGCGCGACACGTCAGTGTCATTCCCCAGCGTCGAACAGACAACTGAACTTATCGTGCAGGCAACCCTTCCCGGGGAGGCCGTGCTCCTTGATGCCAGGCAACTTGCCAGCACCCTCCTCGGGGATGACCAGTTCGCAAACATGCTGCTCACCGGAGCGGCATTCCAAAGCGGTGCGCTGCCGATTCCTGCCGAAGCCATCGAGAAGGCCATTATCCTCAACGGCGTGAAGGCGGAAGCCAACCTTCAGGCATTCCGCCGTGGGCGGCAGGCAATCGCCGATCCCGTTGCCCTCGACAGGATTCTGCTCGATCTACAAGGGGCCCCAACAGCCGCAAATCCGCCGCCCGCAGCTCAGGAGCTCATCGCCGGCGTGCATGCTCCGTCCGGCTCCGAACTGGCCCGGCTTGTCGAGGTCCGGACACCTGACCTCATCGCCTACCAGAGTGCGGCCTACGCGCGGCAGTACACGGAATTTGTTGAGCATGTGCGGCAAACCGAAGCCCAGCGGGTACCTGGCACGACCAGGCTCGCTGAGGCAGTTGCCCGCCATCTGTACAAGCTGATGGCGTACAAGGACGAGTATGAGGTAGCGAGACTCAGCCTCGCACCCGAAGTCGCTGCGTCAGTTCGTGCCCAATTCGGTGAGCAGGCCAGGATTTCCTACCGGCTTCACCCGCCACTGCTTCGGGCACTTGGAATGCACAAGAAGATCACGCTCGGGCAATGGTTCAATCCAATTCTAAGAGCGCTGGTTCTGGCTCGAAGGCTGCGCGGTTCACAATTTGACGTATTCGGGTATGCCGAGGTTCGTCGCACCGAGCGCAACCTCATCAGCGAGTACCGCCAGTCCATGCAACTTATCCTCAATGCTCTGAGCCAGGAAAACTATGAACTCGCTGTGGCGACTGCCAAGCTACCCGATGGGATACGTGGCTACGAGAAGATCAAGCTGGAGAGCATCACTCAGTACCGCCAACAACTTTCAGAGCATCAGAAGCAAATGGGACTTCACGCTGAGGAACCCGGCGGAACATCGCGGAGACGATCAAAGCCTTGAGCTGGTTGATCGCGGCAGTGGAGGCAGTGAGGATTTTCCATCATCGGTCTGAGTCGGCCAAATGCGGGGTGAGGACGGCCTGGACGAGGTAGGTGATTCGAGTGGTCGAGCAGCGGAGCTTGCGGAGGAGCCGCCAGGACTTGAGGGTGGCCATGGCCTGCTCGACGAGGGCGCGGATCTTGGCGTGGGACCGGTTGACCGCCTGCTGACCGGTGGAAAGGGTCCCACCGCCCCCGAGCTCGAATGGTGGCAGAGGTGAGAGGTGGAGGGCCGTTGTTGGTGATTCTGAGGGTGTAGGTGATGTGGCCGCCGAGTCCGGGGGTGGGGGTGGCGGTCATGGTGACGGCCAGATCAGCGGTGGCGGGCGGCGGTACGGTACCGATCGCCAGCCCCCGGGGCGCATCGCCGACACCGATGGTGGCGGTGACCGTGTTGGTCGCGGTATCGATCACCGACACCGAATCGCCGCCCCTACATCGGGTATGGGGCCGGAGGTGCCCCTTTCCTCAGCGGCCGGGGCGCGAGCAACCCCGGCCGTCCGGGCTGTCACTGGATGCCGTGTCCTGCCGTCATCGGCACCGCTCCGGGGCTGAGGGGCGCCAGCCGGTGCCGTCCCATCGTTGCCACGGCTGAGCCGAGTGCCGCCGCGCCCAGACCGGTGAGGAAGGCGGGCAGCGGCCCGTAGCGGTCGGCGAGGCTGCCGGAGACCAACGCGCCGATCGCGTAGCCGATGACGACGGCCGAGGTGAGCACGGTCATCACCCAGGAGATCTTCCGCACCGGCACGGTCGTCTCCGCCAGGGTGTAGGCGGTGACCAGAATCGGGGCGATGGGGATTCCGGGCAGCACGATCAGCAGACCGAGTACCCATAGACCGCCGGCGCCCAGTCCGCCGATGAGGACGAGCGGCACGCTCAGCAGGGCCAGCAGCAGAAATCCTGCCTGGAACCGGCGGGCGAGGGTGAAGGAGGCGGGCAGCATCGGGACGAGTACCCCGGCGATCGCGCTGCTCAGCCCCAGCACCGCGTAGACCAGCCCCGCGGCACCGGCCGCACCGGCGTCCACGGCGCGCCAGGTGACCGCTGCCTGGATCGACCCGAAGTAGCAGCCGAGGCCGACCAGTCCGGCGGCCAGCAGCAGGATCGGGAGTCCGCGCACCGGAGGGACGGTCTTGTCATGGGTGTCGGCGTCGTCCTTCTGGCTGCTGACCAGCCCTGCCGTGGGGTGTATCGCGAACGCCACACACACGGTGAGGGTGAGGGCGACTGCGGCCAGGACCGCCGTACGCGGCGACGCCACGGCCGCGATGACGCCCACCAGTGCCGGGCCCAGGACGAAAGCGAACTCGTCGCTGGTCCCCTCGAAGCTCATCGCGACCGGGAACCGGCCCGCGGTGAGCCGGCGGCGGTGGACCAGCGCGGTCCACCGGGCCCGAGAGAGCGGGCCCACCTGCGGGACCGAGAATCCGGCCGCGGCCGCCGCCGTCAGGGTCGCGTACACCGGCGCGTCCCCCTGGACGAACACCACCAGGGCCACCAGGGAGGCCGCGTGGAGCAGCGCCGAGACCAGACCGGTTGGCCGGTGGCCGCGGCGGTCGGCGGCACGGCCGACCAGCGGGCCTCCGGCCGCCTGTCCCAGCGCGTACACGGAGGCGGTGGCTCCGCCCAGTGCCAGGGAGCCGGTAGCGCCGCTGACCAGCAGGAGGGAGCCGAGCTGCCCCATGGTCGCCGGGATCCGGCCGACCAGGGTGACCAGCAGGAAGCCGTATCCCACCGAGGAGGGCAGTGCGGAGTAGGTGCGCAGGGCGTCCCAGCGGCTCACTTCGGCCCGCCGCGGCGGGGGCCGACGCCGAACTCCATCAGCACATCGCGGGGAATCACATCCAGCGCCCTGGCGTTGGTGGCGGCGAGGTTGATCGGGCAGGCGTGACCGGCCCGGTACGCCTCCCACCACTTCACGGCGATGACGCACCAGTGGTCCCCGGGCTTCAGACCGGGGAAGTCGAGGTCCGGTCTGGGGGTGGCGATGTCGTTGCCCACCGTGGACTGGAACGCGATGAATCCCTCGTCCACGATGGCGCACACCGTGTGGCCTTTCGGATTGTCGGGGCCGGTGTAGCAGTGGCCGTCGCGGCGGTATCCGGTGACGGGGTCGAAGCCGCAGGGTTCGAGCGGCTCGCCCAGGACGTTCAGCGCTTGTTCGGTCATCGTGTGCTCCTGGCGGCGGGGGTGGTCGGGGGTGCGGGGCACCGGAAGACGGCTTCCTCGAACTCGGCTCCGATACGGGCCAGTCGGGCGTCCTCACCGTGGCGGCCGATGAGGAGCATGCCGACCGGGAGGGAGTCGACGAGCCCGCACGGAACGCTGAGCGCTGGATGCCCGGTGAGGTTGTAGACACAGTTGTTGTCGTGCATCTCGAAGGGGAGATCGGTGCCGATGGCGGCTTCGCGGGCATCGGTGGGAAGGAGGTGGGGCAGCATGGGGACCGTCGGCATCACCAGGACGTCGAACTCGCGCAGGGCCTGTTCGATCTGGTCGTACAGACGGCGTCGCAGGCCCTGGGCGTAGGCCGTCACCAGGCCGTTGGTCGCGTCCCGCAGCAGGGTGGCGCCGGCCAGTGCCAGCACTCCGCCGACCGGGATGTCCTGTGGCCGCTCGGCCATCGCCTCGCCGAACGCGGCCCCGAACTTGGGGTGGTAGGGGTCGGTGTGGTTGTTGCCTTGGAGCCGGGACTCGAAGACCGTGGTGAGTCCGCCCTCGATGGAGATGGGCAGATGGATGTCACGGCCGTGCCGGTGCAGGGGGATGGAGACGTCGCAGACGGTGAGTCCGAGGGAGGCGAGGGCCCGGGCCGATTCCCGTACGCGGTCGTCCACCCGCTGGTCTGAACGGTCCGGCCAGCCGAAACCCTCGGCGACGACGCCGGCCCGCAGACCGGTGATGCCTCGTGCGTAGTCGGTGGCGTACGACGTCCGGGAGGTCGCCGCATCGAGGAAGGCCGGGAGGTCGGCGGCGTGTCGGGCCAGTACGCCGATGTGGTCCATGGTGCGCTCGGTGGGCATCGCGCCGTCGTAGTCGATGGCGCCGAAGGTCGGTTTGAGGCCGAAGATCCCGCACCAGGCGGCGGGGTTGCGTACGGAGCCGCCGTGGTCGGTGCCGATGCCGTAGTCGGCGGCTCCGGTCGCGACGAGTACGGCCGCGCCGCTGGTCGAACCGCCCGCTGCCCGGTTCGGGTCCCAGGGGTTGGTCACCGGCCCGTTGACACTGGTGAAGCTGGAACCGGAGTAGCACAGGTCCTCGCAGACCGAGGTGCCCAGGACCGTCGCGCCGGCGGACCGAACGCGGGCGACGACGGCCGCGTCCGAACCGGGTACGAACTCCGTCATAAGGCGGCTGCCCAGGGTCATCGGGACCCCGCGGACCGCGATCGACTCCTTGACCGTCACCGTACGGCCGGCCATCGGCCCGGTCCCGGCGGGTCCGGGTTCGTCCACGCGGTACAGCCAAGCGCCGTGCGGGTCGTCCGCGCCACGGTTGGCCAAGGTCACCCGCACGGCGGGCGGCTCGGGGGCGAGGCCGTCGGTGGCCAGCGCTTCGACGCGTTCGTAGGTCGCGCGCATCCGGTCGATCGCCGGACGCAGCCGGTCGATCAGCTCGGGGTCGATGTTCCAGCGGTCGGCTACGGCGGTGAGTTCGGCGCCGGTGAACTTCTTGATGGTCATCGTCGTCCCGCCTCTTCGAGTGCCCTGCTGGCTTCGGCGAACGGCTCGACGGGGATCGGTGTGATGCCCGCGCCGACCCGCCCTCTGCCGGGGTCACGGTGTGCGAGGCCGTTGTTGATGACAGGTTCGATGCCGGTGGCCCGTACGCGGTGCACGTCAATGCCCAGGGGGGTGCCCCGGAAGTCCTCACCGGGGATGAGGAAGCGGGTGCTGGTACCGGCGCAGATCTCGCGCATCCGGCGGGTGATCCCCTGGGCGAGCTCCATGTCACCGCCGACGAAGGACATGATGGCCGGTGCGGCGGTCATGGCGAAGGCGCCGAAGCCGGCCGTCTCGGCGATCATCGAGTCGCCCATCGTGGGGGTGACGTCGTCGAGGGCCGCCCCATCGAGCAGTACGGGGTTGCCGATCGGGGAGGGCACCGTGAACCAGCGGTCCCCGAGCCCGCTGACGCGGATGCCGAACTCGCGTCCGTTGCCCGCCATCGCGGTGACGACGGGGCTGCCGTCGAAGCCCGCGGCGGCGAGGGTGACCGCCTTGGCCGCTGAGATGGCGAAGGGCAGGGCGAAGTGTCCGTTGCGGGCCATGACCGCGGTGATCCGGGCGAGCCCCTCCCGGTCGGACGAGCCGCGCAGCAGTCCGGGGGTGAGGGTGACCAGCAGGGCCGCGCTGGTGGCGACGAGCCGGTTGTGGCAGTCATCACCCCGGCGCAGGCCTTCGGCCACCAGGTGGAGAAGATCGAGGGGGTCGGAGTTCTGGACGGCCTCGTCGAGGGCGGGGGCGAGCACGTCGCCGAGCCAGCGGAGCCGGGCGAGGGTGGCATCGTCGTACGAGCCGTAGCGCACGGCGCCTTCGATGCCCTCGTTGAGGGGGGAGAAGGTACGGGTGTCTCCGGCCGCCGCGACCACGACCGGGGTGCTCGGTGTGATGATGCCGGCCATCGCGCCCACGGCGCCCGCGTCGTGGCAGGGGCTGATGCCGACTTCGCCCCGGTCGATGATCGCCTCCGCTTCGGCCACCGAGGCGGCCTCGCGTTCGAGGAGCAGGCCTCCGATGATCGCGCCCCGCATGGGGCCGGGGATGTCGGCCGGATCGATGGGCGGGCCGGCGTGGAGGAAGTGCCGGCCGGTCACCGATCCGGTCACCTCACCGGCCTTGCAGACGCGGTGCAGAATCACTTCGGTGGTGTTCAAGGCGTCGATGGACGCCTGGGCGCTGGCAGGGGTGGTCTCCGTTTGTCCGGGCATGGTGAGGGTGCTCCTCGATGGGAGAAGGTGGGGGAAGGGCGGGTACTGAGCGGTGACCTCGTCGCCTTCGAGCGGGCGCGTCGCGACTCAGCCGCCGCGGTCGGGACGAGCCGTGACTCCGCCAGGGGCGGACAGGACGCGCCGAGACCGCGTCGCCACGGCCGGGGCACGCGCCGGTCCCGACCGGCGGCGGAGCCCGCCGCTCCGGCCGGTCGTCAGGTTCAGGCGCGGATCAGTGACGCGCCCTCGCGCCGGCTCGACCGAGCCGTGATGCGCGGGACACGTTCCGGCTCCGCTCGCCCGTCAGGCCGAGGACGCGCTCTGGTTCCGCTCGGCCAGGAGGCGGCGTACGATCTCCCGGTTCAGCCTGGCGTGTTGACGGGCGTGTTCCGCCGCGAGGTCCGCCGACCCCGAGGAGATCGCCTCGAAGAGCGCCGTGTGCTCCTCGATGAGGTCGTACGGGTCCCCGGTCTGCCGCAGCAGCCAGTGCAGCCGCCCCTGGAGAGGATGTAAAACGTTCTGGAGCAGGTCGTTGTGCGACAGCTTCAGGATCTCGTCGTGGAACGCCTCGTTGGCGCGCCCCAGCGCGAGGCGGTCCCCGCTGGCCAGGGCCTTGCGCGCCCGGGCCAACGTCGTGCCGACCCGGCGGAGATCGGCTTTGGTGGCCCTGGTGGCCGCCTGCTGACAGGCCAGTACCTCCAGTGCCTCGCGTACGTCGAAGAGTTCCTCGACGTCCTGGGCGGAGAGTTCGACGACGACCGCGCCCCGCCGGGGGACGGTCTTGACGAAACCCTCACTCTCCAGCGCCCGCATCGCCTCACGGACGGGAACGCGGGAGACACCGAGCTGGGAGGCGAGTTCGTTCTCCACCAGCCGGGTGCCGGGCGGATAGACATCGTCGATGATGCGTCGACGCAGCTCGTCGCGGACCCGGTCCCTCAGCGGCTTGTAGTCGGCGTCGATGTCGACCGAAGCGGGTTCGCCTGGCTGGCTGCTCACTGGGCCGCCTCCCTGGCGGTCGGCATGGTCACGCGTCCGTTCCCCGTCCCGACCGGCGATGGCCGTTTGGGACTGTCGAAGGGGTAGCGCCTTCGGAAGTCGTCGGCAGCCGCGTCGAAGGTGGTGAACTCGACACCTGGCAGGTCGAGCCAGCTCTCGAAGAGCCGTTCGAGCATCATCAACACCTGGGGGCGGCCGGAGACATCAGGATGCAATGTTACGGGGAAAACCGCGTAGTCCAGTTCACGGTAGACCCACTCGAACTGATCGCGCCACAGCCTCTCGACGTCCCAGGGGCTCACGAAGCCGTGGCTGTTCGGGGCATTCTTGACGAACATCATCGGCGGAAGGTCGTCCACGTACCAGTTGCCGCAGAACTCGACGAGGTCGACCTCGGTTCCGTGCCGCAGGGGCTTCATCCAGTCCTCGGCGCGGCGGCTGAAGTCGATTTTGGTCCACTCGTCGCCGACGCGGGCGTAGAAGGGGTGGAAGTCGTTGTAGTTCTGGGAGTGGTCGTAGGAGAAGCCGAACTCCCTCAGCAGTGAGGCGGTGTTGCGGCTCATCTCCCACCAGGGAGCGACGTAGCCGCGCGGGGGCCTGCCCCACAGCCGCTCGACCAGTTGGACGCAACGTCCCAGGACATCGCGCTCCTGTTCGAGTGACATGTCGATGGGGTTCTCGTGCGAGTAGCCGTGCGCTCCGATCTCATGGCCCTGGTCGGCGACGGCGGCCATCTCGGCGGGGAAGGTCTCGATGGAGTGGCCGGGGATGAACCAGGTGCTCCGGATTCCGTACCGCTCGAAGAGCTGGAGCAGCCGGGGGGTGCCGACCTCGCCGGCGAAGACGCCGCGCTGGATGTCGTTGGGCGAGTCCTCGCCTCCGTAGGAACCGAGCCAGCCCGCGACCGCGTCGACGTCCACGCCGATCAGTATCTTGATGTTCTTGGTCATACGCTCGTTCACCTCTCTGTGCTGTTCGCTTCGGGGGTGCCGGCCGGGGTGGCGAGCAGACGGCCGTACCCCTCGATCGCGGTGGTGCCCCCGCTCAGCCGCAGGGCGTCCCACAGGGTGGCGGCGACACTGTCGATGACCGTGACGCCGGTCCGCGCCTCCCAGCTCCGCGCCAGATGCGCGGCGCGGAGGTTGGTGCAGACGACGGCGACGGCGTCGCAGCCCTGGGCGGCCAGTTCCTCGAACGCCGTGTCCAGTTCGTCATCTGTCGTCAGCGCGAAGTCGAAGTTGGTGGTGCGGCCGAAGTGGCGTCCGGCGCGGACCGGGAAGCCGTGCGCCGCGTAGTTGACGGTGATCGCGTCGACGATGTCGCCGGTGTACGGGGTGAGGAGGCCGAGGCGCTTGACCTCGCACACCTGGAGCGCGGCCAGGACGGCGAGGGTCGAGGTGGTGGCGGGGCCGCCGGTGGCGCGCTCCATCGCGCCGCAGACCCGCCGGTCGTACTCCGGGCCGAGCCAGGACCCCGAGGTGCCGTTCCACGCGATGACGTCCACGCGGGCGTCGGCGAGCAGACCGGCGGCGTCGACGAAAGCGTCCTCACCGAACTGTTCGGTGTCGGCCGCCGCCAGGCTGATCCGGGTCACCCGAAGCCGGGTGACATGGAGGGAGACCTCCCTCAGACCCCTGGCGAGATCGCTGGTCACTGGTTCCGCAACGGTGTTGGAAGAGGGCGTGATCATGCCGATCCGACGGGCGGTTGGCTGCATGAAACCTCCGCTCCATAAGAGTGATCTAGGGATACGGTATACAGGATTGCACAAGGACAAGCCACCCAAAAGCAACGATGAGTTTTCGTTGACAGTGACCTGCCTCACCCTTAATCTCCGTATACCGGATACCAGTTGCAGAGGCATTCGAGTGGGAGAAGCCCCGCCACTGCACCTGCGAGCGCGCTGCTCAGGCGCCGCCGTAAACGTCTGCCCATAGCTCCGGATCATGGATGCTGATCTCAACGGAGGGACCAGGGCGCGATCGTCTTAGTGCCAGGAGACCCTCGTGTCACCTATCAGACGTGCACCCTCGACAGCGACTTCCGAACGCCACCCGGTGGACGAAGTCCTGCCTGCTTCCCGGCTCTTCTTCTTCGGTCTGCAACACATGCTGATCATGTATGCGGGCTGTGTAGCCGTTCCGCTTGTCCTCGGTGCGGTCCTCGGACTCGACACACACACCATCGCTTTGATCGTCAACGCCGATCTCTTGGTGGCGGGTGTCGCCACCATCATCCAGAGCCTTGGCATGACCCGCTTCTTCGGCATCCGGATGCCCGTCGTCGCCGGCGCGTCCTTCACCTTCCTCACTCCGATGATCCTCATCGGCTCCGAGTACGGCATGCGGACCATGTACGGCTCGATGATCGCGGCGGGCGTCTTCGGGATGCTGCTCGCCCGCCCGTTCTCGAAGGTGCTGCGGTTCTTCCCGACGCTGGTCACCGGCTGCGTGATCACCATCATCGGACTGTCGCTCATCAAGGTGAGCGCCGACCTGGTCATCGGCTCCGATCCCAAGTCGGCCGACTACGCGAGCGTGAAGTACATCCTCCTGGCCTTTGCCGTGGTCGCGGTCATCGTGCTGGTGCACCGGATCTTCAAGGGCTTCGTCCGCAATGTCTCGGTCCTCTTCGGGCTGGCGCTCGGAGCGGTCGCCGCCTGGGCCATGGGCATGGCGGACTTCAGCTCGGTGGGCGGCGCGAAGTGGTTCGGCTTCTCGTCGCCGCTGTACTTCGGAACACCCGAGTTCAAACTCGTACCGATCATCGCGATGTGCGTCGCCATGGTCGTGGTCTTCAGCGAGATGACCGCCTGTGTGCTGGCCATCGGTGACGCCGTCGACAAGAAGGTCACCGACAAGGACATGGCCCGCGGTCTGGCCACGGACGGACTCGCGGCCCTCCTGGCCGGCTTCATGAACTCGGTGCCTGACTCCACCTTCGGCCAGAACGTCGGTCTCATCAGCCTCACCAAGGTCAAGAGCCGATATGTCATCACCGTCACGGGTGTACTGCTCCTGACCATGGGCGCGATACCCAAGCTGGGCGAGGTCGTCGCCAGCCTGCCGGGCCCGGTCATCGGCGGCGCCGGTCTGGTGATGTTCGCGATGACGGCGGCCGTCGGCATCCAGATGCTCCAGAAGGTCGACTTCGAGGGGAACCAGAACCTCCTCATCGTCGCCGTCGCCCTCGGGGTCGGCATGCTGCCGGTCGTGGTGCCCACGATCTACCAGAACTTCCACCGCGATGCCCAGTTCATCCTGGGCAGCGCCATCACCGCGACCGTGCTGGTGGCCTTTGTGCTCAACCTCCTCTTCAACCACCTGCTGGTTCCCCAGGACCCCGCGGGCACCGGAGACGGCAAAGGCACCGGGCCCACCGGCGACACACCTCAGCCATCACCCCCGCACAGCGCGCACGACGACGGCGCTCGCGAGGCGGAAGACAAGGTCGGTTAGCGCTTGGGCGGCCACCGCCCCCAACCCGCACACGCAAGCAGTAAGGAGCACGGCAATCATGGGTCAGCCCCCCGTATCGGAGAACATCCAGCAGATCCTCAAGGTCATCGAGGACGGCTCCCACGACATGGAGACCGGGTGGAACCTCCCCCGCGAGTGCTATGTCGACCCGGAGTTCTACGCCTTCGAGCAAGAGGCCATCTTCATGCGCCAGTGGCTCTGCCTCGGCCGTGTGGACGAGATACCCAGACCCGGTGACTTCGTACGCGTCGACATGGGCGACGAGCCCCTGATGATGGTCCGCGGCAAGGACATGGAGATCCGGGTCCTCTCTCCCATCTGCGCGCACCGGGCCCATCTGGTGTGCGAGGGAGCCGGGAACACCGGCAAACTCTTCCGTTGTCCCTTCCACGCCTGGACCTACGGGCTCGACGGCAATCTCATCGCCGCCCCGTCCATGAACGACACCGTCGGGCTGAAGACCCTGAAGGGCGAGGCCTATCTGCCCTCGCACCGGGTCGAGGTCTGGAACGGCTTCGTCTTCACCAACCTCGACCCGGACGCGAAGCCGCTCGCCCCCACCCTCACCAAGCTGACGGCCGAGCTGGAGAACTACCACGTCGGCGACATGGTGAGCATGCCGGTGGCCGAACTGCGGGGCAACAACTGGAACTGGAAGTCACAGCTGGAGAACGGCATCGAGCCCTACCACAGCGCCTATCTCCACGGCATGCTGCACGACTTCGCCCATGTGCGGCTGACCAGCTTCGTGGACATCGACCCCAACGAGGGCGCGATCTACCACCCGACCGGCTTCTATCACGCCGACGCCGGATTCAACCCGACCACCAAGGCGCTGCTCCCCGTCATCCCCACCCTCGGGGAGAAGGAGCGCAACCAGGTGATCTTCGCCTCCATCCCGCCGAACCTCGGCTTCGGCGCGGTGCCGGAGGGACTCTTCTACTACCTGGTGCTGCCCGCGGGACCGGAGCACATGAATCTGCGCATCGGCCATCTGTACCCGGAGGAGAGCACCAAGCACCCCCGGTTCGAACAGCTCTACAAGATCGCCCAGGACGGTCTGGTGCTCTTCCACCAGCAGGACGCCAGTTCGGACGCCTCGCTCCAGAAGGGCATGCGCTCCCGCTTCCGCCGCCCGGGCCGCTACTCGTTCCAAGAGGAGTCCCTCCTCCAGTTCAACCAGTGGCTGCTCAAGCGCTACCAGGACTACACGGCCGACACCACCGCTGTGCCCACGGCCTGATCCTCTCCCGGCCCGAGTTGAGGCCCCGGGCGGGAGAACCCGGCGAACCCGGTGGTGTGACGGCGCCGCTGTGTGACGGCACACCCCTGCACCAAACCCTGCGCAACGAACCCCGTGTCTGGCGAACCCTGTGTGAGGACAGCAATGAAAGTCACCGTTGACCGCGGCCTGTGCGACGGAAACGGCGTCTGCATGGGCATCGCGCCCGACGTCTACGACATCGACGACGACCTGACTCTGCACATCGTGCACGAGATCCCGGACGACCCAGCGATCCGGGCCCAGGTCCGTCAGTCGATCACCGCCTGCCCGGTCCTCGCCCTCTCCCTCAAGGAGTAGGCGACCGTGGTCGGCACCGACACGCGGACCATCGTGGTGGCCGGCGGCTCCCTCGCCGGCCACACCGTGGTCACCGAACTCGACCGGCGCGGATTCACCGGTGAGGTCGTCTGGGTGCGAGGAGACGAGAGCGTCTCCCCCTACTCCAAGCCCGCACTCTCCAAGGAGTTCATGCAAGGGAAGCTCACCGCCGGTGACATCTCCCTGCCCGCGCCCCCGGCGGACGGCAGCCGGCTGCGCGTCATCGACGGCACGCTCTGCGCCCGGCTGGACGCCGACGCCGACCGGGTCCTCGTGGGAGACGAGTGGATCTCCTTCGACGCCCTCTTCATCTGCACGGGCATGCGCGCCCGTGTCCCCGCGCACTTCACCGGTCTGCCCGGGGTGCACTCCCTGCGCACCCTGGCGGACGCGGCGGCGATCCGGGCACAGCTCGACAGCCGGCCGCGCGCGGTGGTCGTGGGCGCGGGTCTGATCGGCAGCGAGACCGCCGCCTCGCTGCGCTCCCTCGGTCTGCCGGTCGAGCTGGTGGTGCAGGGCCGGCTGCCCATGGAGGCGGTCGTCGGCGAGGAACTGGGGCGGTTCTGTCTGGAGCGGCACCACTCCCACGGGGTCACCACCCGGCTGTCGGCCACCGTGACGGAACTGTCGGCCGGCCGCGCCGGCGGCCCGATCACCGTGGCGTTCGACGACGGTGCGACGACGGAGGCAGGTCTGGTGGTCCTGGGCCTGGGCGCGACCACCGCCTGCGGCTGGCTGGAGGGCAGCGGGCTGGACCTCTCGGACGGAGTGCTGTGCGACGCGAGTCTGCGGGCTCGGCCGTCCGTCTTCGCGGCCGGGGACATCGCCAACTGGCCGAACCCGGTCTTCGGCGGACGGATGCGGGTGGAGCACTGGAGCAATGCCTCCGCCCAGGCCCGGCACGCCGTCGAGAGCTGGTCCGCGGACCAGGAGGGCCGACGGCGTCCCGCGTTCGCGGACGTTCCCTACTTCTGGTCCGACCAGTACGGCCTGAAGTACCAGATGGTCGGTCACGCACGCGGCCACGACGAGGTCCGTGTGGAGAGCGCAGGGGGCGACGGGGCCCGCCCATTGGTGACGTACTACCGGGACGGCCGGCTCGTGGCCGCCGCGGGCGTCAACGCCACCCGCGCGGTGATGCGGATGAAGTCGCGGATCCACTGCCCCGACCGGGAACCGGGCCCGGGCGACGGACCCCTCCCCAGTGGGCGGCCGACGCGGACCGCCGTGACCAGTCCGCACGTACCCGGGAGGGAGAAGACGACATGAGCGACGACAGCGAGCTGTTCCAGGTCGTACGCGACAGCATGTGGTCGCTGTTGAGTGACCGGTACCGGACGAACCGCCGTGCGCGCGGGGCGCAGACGGAGGACGAGTTCCTCCACGAGCGGACCTTCTGGCCCGCCTTCACCTTTGAGGGTGTCCAGTACGCCGCCGAGGACGGCACGGACCGCCTACTGGTCACCTTCCATGACACCGACGCCCCGGAGATCACCATCGGGTTCAGGATCGACCTGGTCAAAGCCATGGCCGAGTGGTCCAAGCGGGTCGGCGGCCGGGATCCCCGGGAGCATCCGCGGATGTTCGCCGCCGAACTGATCTGGTTCATGGTCTGTTTCATCGGCGTCGCCGACTTCGACGACGCCTCGGGCACCCCGGACGCACCGCACTGGATCAACGACGGCTCCGAGATCTTCGGAAAGCTCAGGAACAACCCCAACATGGACGCTTTCGAATCCCACCACTGACCGCCCACCGACCGTTTCCCGCTCTCCGCCAGAAAGGCCCCGCCCATGGCAGTCGTCGAAGTCGAGAAGCCCCAGGACGGCGTGGCGATCGTCCGCCTCAACCGGCCGGAGGTACGCAATGCCCTCAACACGGAGGTACGCGAACTCCTCGCGTCCGCCGTGGAGTCGCTGAACCAGGACGACGAGGTCGGCGCTATCGTCCTCACCGGAGGCGACACCGTCTTCGCCGTCGGGGCCGACCTCGGCGAACAGGCGGACCGCGATGTCGTGGGCGCCATCCGCGCCTACACCCATCAGGCGTTCTGGTACAGCGGGAAGCCGGTCATCGCCGCCGTGAACGGGGACGCCTTCGGCGGCGGCAACGAGTTCATCCTCCAGTGCGACTTCGTCATCGCCTCCGGATCCGCCCGGTTCGCCCAGACGGAGGTCACGATCGGGCTGGTGCCCGGCGGCGGCGCGACCCAGCGTCTCCCCCAGGCCATCGGACGGCAGAACGCCCTGTACGCGCTGCTCACCGGCCTGCCGCTGTCAGCGGACGACGCCTTCCGTCTCGGCTACGTCTCGGAGGTGGTCAAGGGGAACGCCATAGACCGCGCGGTGGACCTGGCCGCTCTGGTCGCGTCCCGCCCACGGCTGGCCGTACGCCAGATCAAGGAGGTCGTACGACTGGGTCTCGACGCCTCGTTCGAGGCGGGCATCGCGCTGGAACGCCGCGGCTACCAGCTCATGTTCGGCACCCAGGACCTGCGCGAGGGCTTCGCGTCCGTCAAGGAGGGGCGTGCGCCGAAGTTCGCCGGCAACTGATTGCACTCCCCGGGCCTCCGGGCCTGGGACTCCCAACCCCCGGGGTTCCGCGCTCCCGGGATTCCGGGTCCCCGAGCCCGCAAGTTCCCGATGGATCGCGGCCTCCGGGTCTCCGGACATATGACTCCCCCTTAGGAACGTCCCTGAGCCGATGCCGACATCGGCTGGAGAGTGGTGCACGGACATGGAAAGAGAAGCTTCTGGCAAGGCGGGGAACGACTCCCCGGAACTGATCGAGAGCAAGGGCATCGAACTCGTCCGCCCCGACGAGCGCACCGGCATACTGCGCGACCAGACGACTCTGTGGTTCTCGGCCAATGTGCAGTTCGCCGCGCTGACGGCGGGTGCCCTGTCCACCGCGATATTCGGCCTCGACTTCCTCTGGGCCGCGGTCGCGATCGTCCTCGGCACCGGTCTCGGTTCGGCCGCGCTCGCCATCCTCGCGGGTGCCGGCCCCCGGGTCGGCGCCGCTCAACTGGTACAGTCACGCGCCCCCTTCGGACACTACGGGAACCTCCTGCCCGCCGCCGCCTTCTTCCTCACCGCCACCGGCTGGTTCGCGGTCAGTGTGGTCCTCGGCGTGTTCACCGTCCAAGCGCTGGTGGATGTCCCGTTCGCCATCGCCTGTGTCCTGTTCGGCGTAGCGATCGTCGCCATCGCGGTCTTCGGCTACCGCGTGATCCACGCGGTCGAGAAGGTCCTCTCGGTCATCCTGCTCGTCCTGTTCCTGATCGTGACCGGCTACGCGCTGTTCCGCGTCGACTTCGGTGTCTCCGTGGACGGCCTCTCCGACCAGCATCTCGGCGTCGGTGGCGCCTTCGCCACCGTGGCCGCCATCTGCGCCGCCCGCTGCCTGGGCTTCGCGGCAGCAGCCTCCGACTACAGCCGCTATCTCCCGGCCGAGACCCGGCCGAAAGATGTCGCCCGGTACGTATTCGCCGGCTCCTTCGTCGGCGGTACTTGGATGGGACTGGTCGGCGCGGCACTCGGTTTGGTCGCCGCGATCGGCAGCCCCGCCGACCTCATCACCGGAATCCTCCCCACCGCCCTGGGTGTGATCGCGATGATCGCCCTGATGCTGTCGACCGCCGCGTCGAGCTGTATCGACATCTACTCCTCCTCACTGGCCACCCTGGTGATGGGCTTCCCGCTCAAACGCTGGGTGTCGGCAGTGATCGTCGGCGGCCTGGGCGTGCTTGCCGCCTGGTACGCCGGTACGAACGACTACTACCGCAGCTTCGAGACTTTCCTGATCTTCCTGGGCTACTGGCTGGGCCCCTGGGTCGCCATCATGCTCGTCCAGCTCCGGGTCGGCCCGCGCGGCGCGGTGCTGGAGCGCCGCCTGTACGACCGCACCTACCGGGTCGGGCCCGGGCTGATCGCCTGGGTGATCGGCTTCGCCGCGTCCATCCCCTTCATGAACCAGTTCGACATCTACATCGGGCCTTTCGCGAAGGCGAACCCGGGCGCCGGTGATCTCACCTCGCTGATCGGAGCCGTCGTCGCAGCGCTCGCATACGCCGTCCTCGCCCGACGGGGGAAACCAGCCCCGGTCCGCCCGGCCCTCAGCACGGAAGGCTGACGATGACGAAGACCCTTTTGCGCGGAGGCATCGTCCTGACGATGGAGCCGGGCCGCCGCGCCCTCGATCCCGGCTCGGTGCTGTTCGACGACGAACGCATCCTGGCCGTCGGCTCCGTGGAGGAGGTCGACTCCCTTCCCGCGAGCGCCGGCGCCGAGACCGTGGATGTCACCGGGCGAGTGGTGATGCCCGGGCTTCACAACACCCATCTGCACTCAGGGCTGCTGCGCGGCACCGCCGAGTCCATGTCGCTATGGGACTGGCTGAAGTACCACGTCGACCCCGCCCACAAGGCGATGACCCCGGAGATCGCCCGCGCGGCCAGTGAACTCGCCTACACCGAGGGCGTACTCGCCGGAACGGTCTCCGTCCTCGACATGTGGCGGTTCCTGGAGGGCAGCGCGGAGGTCGCAGGCGAACTCGGCATCCGCGCCACCCTCGCCCCGTACGTGGCGGACCTGGAGCCGTACACGTTCTTTGAGTCTCTCGACAGCAACCGCAGACTGCTGGAGTTCGTCGCGGACCGCAAGGACCCCCTGGTCCGGGCGTGGGTCGGCGTCGAACACTGGCTCTACAGCACCGACGCCGGGATACGCGATGCCGTGGAACTGGCACGCTCGGCGGGGACCGGCTTCCACACCCACTCCTCCGAGAGCATCTTCGAGGTCCAGGAGAGCCTCACCCGCTTCGGACGGCGGCCCATCGAGCAGTTCTACAACTGGGGAATCCTCGGCGAGAACGCAGTGGTCGCGCACTGCGTCTGGCTCGACGACCGCGAGATCGAACTGCTGGCGAAGACGGGCACATCCGTCGCGCACTGCCCGTGCTCCAACATGAAGCTCTCCTCCGGGGCCGCGCCCCTCCAGCGACTGCGGAGCGCCGGGGTCACCGTCGGGCTCGGCACCGACGGCGAGAAGGAGAACAACAATCTCGATCTGGTGGAAGAGATGAAGTTCGCCTCCCTCCTCCAGAAAGTGACCACCCTCGACCCCTCGGCGGGCGACCCCTGGGACATCCTGGAGATGGCCACCATTGAGGGCGCCCGCGCCCTGGGCCTGGCCTCCGAGTCCGGCTCCCTGGAGGTGGGCAAACAGGCCGATGTGATCACGGTCGACCTGCGTGCCCTCCATACGACACCGATTCTGCACGGCAACGACTTCAACGCGGCGGCGCACGTCGTGTTCTCGTCATCGGGCCGCGATGTGGACAATGTATGGGTGGCGGGCCGCCGTATCGTCGCGGACCGCGCGCTGCTCACCGCCGATGTGTCCACGGTCAGGCAGCGGGCCCAGGACGCGGCGGAGGAACTCTTCGCCCGGGTGCGCGCCCTCCGCCGGAGTGGTGAGGTGCCCGTACTTCCGTCTGCCCCGGAGGGGTGACCCCCGCGCCTGCTCACAACAGGCGGCAGGGCCCAGGGCGGTGAAAACCCGGCGTGGGCCCTGCCATCCGCGAAGTGGTTCCCGAAGCGTGCGGGCTCGCCCGCCGATCCGGGCAGGGCCCGGCTCCACGGTCCGCCGCTGCCCGGCGCCCGATCCCGAGCCGTCGCGTGCGACGGCTCGGAGGGCCGCTCCTGACCCTCAACGAGAGGCAAGGTGTCCATGGAACCAAGAGGTCGTTTTCTCCAGTTTTTTCAACCCGTTGTGCGAGTTTGATCCAGTTGTTTCGGGTCGCGCCAGGAAATGGTGCTCTCGCCGGTCAGGCGGCGACGCGTCCGCTACTGCGCGCCCAGGAGCTGGAGAATCATGTTCACCGCTTCCACGGTCGGCACGCCCAGAGCCCCGGCGACTGCCATCAGGGCGCGGGCGCGGACCTGCGGCTGGACCACGGCGTCAGGGGCGAGGACCGGCAGGGATTCGTCGATCGTCTGCGCGCCCAGGGGCGACACTTGCGAGCGCAGGTCACGAAGCTGCGTCGTCAAGGCTTCGATGGCGGAGCGCAGTTCAGGGTCCATGGTGGTTGGCGCCGCGTTCTTCACTATGCCGGTCTTGGTGCCGCCGTACATGTTGACGTTGTCACCGAAGTGGTAGTTCCTGGGATTGATCATGAGCGCCTCGAACTTCACCTGGAACTCGATTTCGGGGTTCTCGATCGAGTCCTGGGCGAGGTCGTCGAGGACGAGGCCGAAGTTCCCCTCGATGCCGCCGCCGGCGCCGTGCGCGAGCAGAAGTGCGGGGCCGCGCCCCTGCACGAGAACGTCGAGATGAGAAGTGGGAAGCACATGATCAGTGGTCATGGCGACGACGCTAGACTCCGACATCAGTGTCAGAGTCAAGTCGCGGCGTGGGCAAGGGGAACAGGAATGAGCTGAGCGGCATGCGCATGAAGGAGATGGCGCGGCGTACCGGGGTCCATGAGCGGCTGCTGCGCTACTACGAACAGCGAGGACTCCTGACGCCCGACAGGCTGCCCAGCGGCTACCGCATCTACTGCGAGTCGGACGTCGAGACAGTGCGCCGCATTCGCTGTCTGCTGGCGGCCGGGCTTCCGACCGCTCTGATCGCCCAGGTCCTGCCGTGCATCCGGGCGGACGACGAGCATCTCGTGCCCACCTGCCCGGACCTACTCGCCCAACTGCGCCGGGAAGGCGAGCGAATCACCCACGCCATCGAAGATCTACAGGCGTCGCGCGCGATCCTCGACACCATCATCACCGCCGCGCCCTCAGGGGCGCCGGGACGCTGAGGCCGCCTCAACCTGCCGCTGCCGAGGCAAGCTGACAGGAAGCCCCTGATCGAGCCGCTTGCCGTTGCCAGGCGGAAGGCGTCGTACAGGTTGATGTTCGACCAGAACACGACCAGAACTTCACTGGCGTCAGCGCCAGGACTGTCCGCGGCGGCTCGCACCTCGTCGGCCACGCCCTGGCCTTCGGCCTCATGGTCGCCACCCGGCGCTCCATCGCCCCACACCTGACACCGCACCACGAGAAGCGGCGCCCACACAAGAAGACTCGCGGTCAGTCAAGCGGCCTGACCGAGGCCGACGGCAGTCAGGTCCTGCTCACGCGGCGGGGCGAAGTCGACATCGAATTTCGGCTCATATGCGTCGGGCTGGATGCCGAGTTCGTGGGTGCTGTACTCGCCGAACCGGTTGATGTGCTCGGTCAGGTACGGCGAGACGCGGGCCAGGTCCTCCGGGTCGATCTCCCATCCCTCCTCCAGCAGCTGCCGCACGATCTCCGCGATGTCCAGGGCGTTGTGGAAGGTCACCGCGTTCGTGAGCAGGGCGTTGAACTTCATCGCCTACTCCCGCTCGATGGGGTCGTTGTCGGCGATGGCGCCGCGGTTGCCGAAGCCGATGCACTGGGAGAACCGGTTGAACGACCCGACCTTGTTGGTCGCCGCGGTCACCCGTCGGCGCAGCGGCGCGTCCGAGAGGTAGCGCAGCAGCTGGACGGTGCGGATTACGCGGCCGACCTCGCGAAAGGCGGCGTAGGTGGCGTTCTTCCGCGACCCCGACCGCAGCCGCTTGAGTGGTGTGGAGGAGGAGATGGTGCCCTCGCGTACGGAGACGGCCACCCGCATCAGGTGGCGGAACTGGGACTCGATCAGGTCGAAGTCGATGACGCTCTCGCCCGGCTCGCCGAACAGCGCGTGCGGTCCTCTCCCTGGTGAAGGCCCAGATGGTGCGGGCCGGCGGGTTCGGCGCGGTCACCCGCGCGGGGAGGGCTTCGGTGGCTTCGCGAAGCAGTACGAGCAGATCGAGAAGGTCTCCGCTCACCACGGCGACTTCTGGGAAGTGCTGCTGTACGGGCAGATCGGCCGGGACCGGGCGGTGATGTTCGACCTGGCCGTCAACGGCAAGCTGAAGTTCACCGCGACCAGCGAGGACAGCCGGGTGCTGGACGCCCTCGCGCACGCCCAGCGGCACCGGGGCGATGCGGTAGAGGGCGGCGTTGGCCGCCCCGTCGCCGCCTCGTGAGAGGCGGTGCCGGTTGGTTTTGCCGCTGGAGGCGGGGACGGGGGCGGCTCCGCGGAGGGCGGCGAAGGATGCCTCGGTCCGTAGCCGGTCGGGGTTGCCTCCCGCCGTGACCAGCAGTTGGGCCGCGGTGTCGGGGCCGACTCCGTAGGCGGCTCGCAGGCCGGGGTTGTGGGCGGTGGCCTGGCTGTCGAGGGCCTTGGTGAGTGCGTCGTGCTCGGCGGTGAGTTCTTTGACACGTCGGGCGAGGCTCTTGAGTGCGGTGAGGACCGCGGTGTGGACGGCGTCCCCAGCCGGTCGCAGCCGGGCCAGGGCCTCGGTGCGGTCCGTCCCCTTGAGCCGGCCGAACCTGGCGCGGACGGCCTCGGGTGCGGTGACGAGGAGGTTGGTGATCTGGTTGAGGGCGGCTGTGCGGGCCTTGACAGCGGAGCGGGCGGCGTTGTGCAGGGCGCGTATGCCGGCGACGGTGTCGTCCTTGGGAGCGCTGGAGGCTCGTCCGGACAGGGCGGCGCGGGCGGCGGCGTAGGCGTCGATGGGGTCGGACTTGCCGATGCGGCGGCGTTCGGCCCGGTCGGGCCGGTTGACGTCGACGACATCGAGGCCTGCGGCGCGGGCGGCGCGGGTGAAGCCGGCGCCGTAGGAGGAGGTGCCTTCCACTCCGATGGCGTTCACGTGGCCGTGGGCGTCGAGGAAGGCCAGGGCCGCGGCGTATCCGGCGGCGGTGGCGGCGAACTCGGCGACCGCGAGGTGCCCGCCGTTGTCGCTGATGACCGCGACGTGGACGGTGTCGGCATGGGAGTCGAACCCGCCGAACACATCCTGGTCCGCGGTGTCCTCTGCGACCTCTGATGCCGTGCTGATGATGCCTTCCCAACCGGAGGTGGGCACCGGCCGGGTGGCGCGGACAGGACGTTGAGGGGGCTTCTGACCAAGCTCCTATCAGGTCATGTTCCGCCAGGCCGGAGCCGTGAGGACAGGTCCCGGCGGCCGGGCAGAACAACCCGAGGACAGCCCAGCAGGACGTCAGTCAGTGCCCGAGTCACGGCCACCGGAACCTGAGTATCAGCATCACTGTCGGTGCTTCCCGCTAGCCTCCCCTCCATGATATGACGTATCGTCAACTTGGAGGTTAGGTATGGCAGTTGAGCGGCACTGGCTGGATGTTCCGTATGCGGACAAGGACGAAGCCAAGAGGGGCGGGGCCCGCTGGGACGGGACCGTGAAGCGCTGGTACGCGCCCCGTCCGGGGATTCCTGAACTCCAGCGGTGGGCAGCAGCCCCGGATGTGCCCGACCTCCTGCCCGGCGAGGACCGGACTCTGGGCAACGGCCTATTTGTCGACCTGGTGCCCAGCACCTGCTGGTTCACCAACGTCCGCTCCTGCGTCGACAAGAAGGACTGGGAACGTCTCCGCCGGATGATCACCCACCGGGCTGGGCAGCGCTGCGAGGCCTGCGGGTCGGCAGAAGACCGCGATGCCAAGCGGTGGCTGGAAGCCCATGAGCGCTGGACCTTCGACGACACCACCCGGGTGCAGACCCTCAAGCGGCTGATCTGCCTGTGCACCGACTGTCACACTGTCACGCATTTCGGCTATGCCCAGGTCCGCGGCATCGAAGCACAGGCATTTGCTCACCTGATCAAAGTCACCAAGATGACGGAGCCCCAGGCCCGCGAGCATGTCCGGGCCGCCTTCGCCCTGTGGCAGCAGCGCTCGGCCACCGCCTGGGAACTGAACCTGGGCATCCTCACCGACGCCGGGATCACCCTCGCACCGCCGCCCGGAGCGAAGGACCGGGCCGGTGTTGCGGAGGACACCCTCCGCAGCATCGCCGGCAAACCGGCGGTGCCCCAGCAAGGCGGCTCCGACTCGGTCATCCGCCGAATGCTGAGGCGCCGGTAGGAAGACGACGGGCCTGCGGCAGAACACGCAGGCCCGCCTCGGCGCTAGGGACGCGGACGACCGACGGTGCCTGCCGAGCGGTCGGAAGTCAAGTCGCGCCCGGCGTTCTCCGCGCGGATCATTCTGCGCAGGCTGGAGCGGGGCGCACAGCCAGGTGTGGACGGCAGCCGTGCAGGGGGATATTCAAAAGGCCCCGAGATACGACGAGTTGACCGAGAAGGCGGGGCAGGCCGAGTGAAGGAGGACGACATGCCGAGGCGCGGTTCCGCACCGACTAGGCTGATCGACTGCCCCGAGTGCGGTACCCCGACGAAAGCAAGCCTGCGCAACGGTCACCTCTACGAGCACTCCACCCCGGGACGCCCCGGCATCTGCACGAAGTCCGGGAAGTGGTCCTGAGTGGCAAAGAGCTCACGAACACCTATGAATGCGCCTGCGGCACCTGGGCCCGGATCACCCACAAGGACACCCTCGCCCTGCACTCCATGCCAGAGGGAGGATGGTGCCCGCTGTCCGGAGAGCCCGTAGTCACCCCGCCCACTCCGCGTCCCCTCCCGGACGGACTACTGCGGATGGTGCCACCCGCACCAGCGCAAGGGTGGCGCGCACACCCGGTCACCACCAGCGGCGGCTCCAGCGTCTACGCGACCCCGGCCGGCCTACCCGGCCACGGGCGACGCCGCTATCCGCCCACCAACAGCGCACCCCAAGACGACACAAACACGCCCGGCTCGGACCCCGGGTCGGTGTCACGCACCCGGTGCACCTCGGCCCGAACTGAGGTCTGCCAGGCTCACAGGCAGTCCTTCGGGTAGACGCGCTGCCCTGTCAGGTGTGAGCGTGTGAGGCAGGGCGCGCACTTCGTACGCATTCTCAGCTCACGGTCACCTAGAACTCGCCTTCGTCCGTCAAGCGCGCTGACTCCCAGGGACTGCCACACGGTGACCATGCGCTCGCCATGCTCCTGAACGGCATTGTCCACGGCCGCGAACTCGTCCAGTGAGGGCATTATGGGACTCGTGTCGAGCACTTTGCGGATGGGTCCCCAGATCGGGCCGGGGATCTCGCGGACGGCTGGGTGATCCGCGAATCCGGCCAGGAGCGGAGCATTCCCGCCCGTTTCCTCCACGGCATCGGCATGCGCGATCAGCTTGAGAACCCCGCCGGTGCCGTGGAGCAGCCCCTCGTACATCTCGTCCAGGTCGATCTGGTGCGTCTGGTACGCGAACACCAGGTCGGGCCACCCGGGGTGCACGTGGTCAAGGAGGCTGGCGAAGGCATCGCGGTAGCCTTCGCCGACAAGGTCGGCGAAGGTGAACGGCCGGGTCGCCCCATCGTCGTCTGTCGTGGTGGCGAACTTCGCCAAGAGGGTGTTGGAGAGCAGGTCGCACCGGAACTCGTGGGCCGCTTCGTATGCCCAGATCGCTGCTACTTCTTCCGGCGTCTTCGAGCGGGTCGTCTTGGGAGGCCGGGTTCCGGCTCCTGCCCGCAGCCGCCCGAGCAGGGCGTGCCCGTACTCGTGCATGACGAGGTGAAGCAACTCCGCCTCGTCTAGTTCCTCGTCGGCGGTCTCGGTTCCCGTGTCGATGTCGATGACGATGACGGTTTGGCTGAAGTCCCGAACGACCTCGATTGTCTTGCCTTCCACGATGCCGCCGGACCGTTCGGGGGTGAAGTTCCGATCGCTCTCACTGTGCGCGCGGATCGATGCCGTGATGTCGCCGGTGAGTACTACTGTCAGGTCCATCTCGGGAACCGCACACTCGTTGGCGAGCACGCTCATCATGGAGTGCACGGTCGCGATGAAGCCGGCCAGTCCAGAAGGGGCACCGTGCTCTGGCCGCAAGGGTGCTGCTGGGGCAGGGGGCGGCGTGGCGAGTGCCGCTCCGCCATGAGATCCCTTTGACCTGCTGCCTTCTCGAAGAGGGGGGTGCGTGCCGGGAGAACGGTCACACAGACGAAACCGTGGTGTTTCAGCGAGCTGAAACAAAGCGGCCCTGGGATGCAGAAGTGGCGCTGCTCCCGATGTGCGGGGCAGCGTCACTGAGTGCGCGAAGGCGGGCGGTCAGTCGGTGTTGGCGAGGTTGGCCAGCTGGGCTGAGTATCGGGCACGGCGCACCGTGTTGAGGGTCTCGGCGCTGGGCAGGCGACTGCCTCTGCCCGAGGTCGTGCGCACAGCGGCCTGTGTCGCCGACGCCCTGGGGACCGCACATGAGGAGGGCCTGACCCACCGGGACATCAAGCCGTCCAACATCGTCGTCCGCTCCAGAGGCAAGGCAACGGCCGTCGACTTCGGCATCACCAAGAGCAGCGACGCCCGACACGACATCACCACCGCAGGCGTCCTGATCGGCACCCCGGCCTACATGGCACCCGAGAGGGCGTCCGGCCAACCGGGACGCATCGGCTCCGGCGCCACCGCACGCGCCAGCAGCAGGGCTGCGTCCACCGCCTCTGTCGACGGCCGCGGCACCGCCGCAGCCAGCGTGCGAGTGGCGATGTCCACGATGCCGGTCAGCTCGACCGTGTCCACCGTGCCGTCATCGTGAACGACCAGCACGTCCAGAGGAGTCGAGTTCCGTCCCTGGGGCTTCAGGCCTCATCGGGGTGCAGGCCGTTGAGGACGAGGGACAGGCCGAACTCGAATTCCTCCGTCTTGTCGTATCCGGGCCCGCGCATCTGCAGGGTGATGACCTCCGCGAGGTGCGGGTGGGCGTCGGTCGGCATCTCGCGCATGATGCCGTCCGTGACGTCGTCCAGTTCCTGCTGGTCGGTGAAGGGCAGGCTCAACTCCTGCAGGATGAACCCGTGGATGTAGCTGTCGATCGCAGAGATGGCGCGCACGGTCATCGCGACGGAGAATCCCCCGCCACGCAGGGTTCCCAGGACGGCGTCCAGGTGACGTAGGGTCGCCGGGCCCGGTCGGCTGCGGGAGTTCAGCAGGCTGAGGGCCCACGGGTGGTCCAGGAGCACCGTACGGACCGATCGGGCGCGGTGGCGCATGGCAGTTCTCCAGTCCGTCGCCGACGGCGGCGGGTCGATCCGGCCGAACACGTTGTCGACCATCCTGTCGAGGAGGTCCTCCCGGCTCCGCACATGGTTGTAGAGCGACATCGCCTCGACGCCCAGCCGGCCGGCGAGAGCCCGCATGGTGACCCCGGCCAAGCCCTTCTCGTCGGCCAGCTCGATCGCGGCCGCGACCACACGTTCCCCGTTCAGTCCCTTCCGCCTCGACTTCGCCCGCCCGTCGGTGCCGTGCTCGCGCATGAATGCCACTCCACTGTTGCCCCTGTCGTACTTACGATGTTAGTTTAGCGTTCCTTACATCGTAAGTATGTGGTCGGGCGAGGGCGGGAGCACGAGTAAATGAGTTCAGAACCAGAGCGGATGCGGAAGGTCTGCGTAGTCGGAGCTTCCGGAAAGCTGGGGCAGTACATGGTCCAGCACTGCCTGGACCGCGGCTACGAGGTCGTCGGCGTCTGCCGCGAACGCAGTGTCGGCAAACTCGCCGCGCTCGCGGACCGGATCACGATCGTCCCCGGAGACACGAACGACCCGGAGGTGATCCGGCGGGCCGTCGCCGGGTGTGAAGGGGTGCTGACCGTACTGGTCCCCTGGGGTATGCGGCAGTACTCGTCGGGCACCGCGCAGGCGGTACTCGATCACGCCGCCCCGGACGCCCGGCTGGTCTTCTCCTGCGGCTGGCACGTCCGCCGGGACGCCCGGGACCGGTACTCCTGGAAGTTCCGGACCCTCGTCCTGACCATCACCAAGCTGGCCCGCGTCCTGCGCCTCCTCGACGTCAACGACCAACTGGAGGCGGCGCGCCGTATCTTCGCCGCCGACCGGAGATGGACCCTGGTCCGCGGCAGCGATCTGGAGGAGGGCAAGAGCCAGGGGCTCCCCGTGTGGAGCCGCCATGTCGGCGATCCGGTCCTCGCGGGCAATATGACACGACGGGTGGACTTCGCGCTGTTCATGGTTGAAGCGCTCACCGATGACACGCTCGTCCACGAGGCCCCGGCGATCGTCGGGCGCCTCACCACCGGCGCGCTTGCCCACACCGACGACTGCTGATAACCGGTTGCGGGGTGCGAGACGCCCTTGGGTCGAGTTCCCGTACACCGGGTGCCCGCACGGTGCCGGATGGCAGATCCCGCGCGTGCCCCCCCCGGGCGGCACGGAGCCCCCGCACGGCGAGACCCAGCTTCACATCGGCATCCACCTCCATCGACGCCAACCCAGGCAAGGACGAGCCCGCCCACCATGCACTTCTACTTCTGCTTCTACTTCCGGTTCCTCTTCCGCACCACCGCCGACATCGGTGAACCGCAGACCGAAGAAGTCTCCGACGCAGCCTGGCAAACGGTCGGCGCCCTCCACGACGAGTGGCTGAGTCGGCGCGTGGCCCAAGCACTGCGCTGAGCTTTCCTACCTTTCAAGCGGGTCGGATCTGATCATTCGTAGGATCGGGTAAGCCCAGGGGTTCCGGGTATTTGTGTCCTGAACACCGATGGAGCTGGTTGTAGGAGCAGTCAGAGGTGAGGACCCGGACAGTCACCCGGTCGGGATACCCGGCAGGTCAGTGCATCCAGGAAGTCACCAGAAAGGGGCCCGCGTTGGCCGGGCGGCCCTGGTTTCTGTGGCTCAGCGCACGCGTCCGAGGTGGATCACGCTGACGCGGACTATCTGGTTGTCAATCTCGTAGAGGACGCGGTAGCAGCCGATGTGGATGCGCAGCACGTCGGTGCTGCCGAACGCGCCGTCGGGGCGAGGGTTGTCGGCGAGGCGGTCGAGGCCGGTGAAGACCTTGCGGACTCCTTGCGGGTCGCTTTTCGCGAGCTACACATGCTGGCCTAGCGCTGTCGTGGAGTCGCACTTCCGTGGGGAGGGTTAGGGTGCCGATCGAGGGCGGTATCGCGGGGGCCTGATGACCGTGTCTTTTCATGATCTGGCAGGAGGGCCCGGGGCGGCCGAGGAGCCCATCGCGCAGAGCGAGATCGCTGCACTCACCCGGCGCTACGAGCAGGCCCAGGAGAAGACGGACCGCGAGTTCGGGATCGTCAAGTCGGACCTGACCGCTCTGCGTCTTCAGGTGGGCAATCTCGACCAGAAGGTCAGCAACCTCGACGAGAAGGTCGGCGGCCTCGATGACCGGATCGGCGGCCTGGACCAGAAGATCGACTCTCTCGCCGGGGAGGTGCGGAATCTGAACGTCAAGGTGGACCGCAACCAGGCACAGATCATCGAGCTGCTGTCCCAACTGGTCGGCGAGGACCCGGACGCTCGCTGACACCGGTCCCATACAACGGCTGCGGCCCCAGACCCCGAGCAGCATCGGGTCTGGGGCCGCAAGCGTGTCCGTGGCGCGGTCACATGGTGGAGGTGGTTCTGTCCGGCGCGGCCGGGGTGGGGTTGGAGAGCGCGTGGTGGTGGCGGGCGGCGACGGACCCGGGGCCGAACAGGAGGCTGTCGGGGGTGAAGTGGGGTGGGGAGAGGTGGCGTTCGAGGGAGGGGAGGTAGTTCCAGCGGACGGCGGGGTGAGCGGAGTGGGCGTAGCGGTGGAGGTCGCCGTAGGGAAGCCTGGTGGCGGCGGCGATGGCGGCGAGGATCCGGTTGCGGGGGTAGAGGCGCAGGCAGCGTCCGGCTTCGATCTTGGCGGGGGTACCGGTGCGGTGCCAACGCGGGCCAGACGGTCAACCGACCGACCGGGGCCGGGCTGACTATCGCGGCCGGCGCGCTGTTCGGCTTTCGGTATCCAGCGTTCAGTCCGCGCGAGCTCCTGGGCCTGGACCCGGCGCACGCAGGAAACGCAGCGTCTCCAACTGCTGCTCGGTGTCGGGCGGGCCGGGCGCAGCACTCAGTCCGTATCTGCAGCAGGCCCGAGGGGTGTTCTGCTTGAGTTCCATCCGGGCAGCCACCCACCCCGGTCCGCGCAGCGTCTGCCAGAACTCGTGCGTCGCCAGGATGGTCGACAACTCCAACAGCAGATCGCGTAGCCGCGCCTTTTCCTCTTTCTGTTGGTCGGTGTTGCCGGGGCTGGTCGGCGTACCGGAGCGTCGGTCACTGTGAAGTTGTTTGTCGCCTTCCCAGCCCCCTGCGGGCTCGACCGAACACGGCAGCGTGCGACACAACTCCTCATACGCGGCCCTCGTCTGGTGAAGCCGGGCCTGTGCGTCGCGTAGGTCGTGGGGAAAGTCGGTATCAGCCATGGCCGAAAACATACTTCTGTTCGATTTACCTGCACCTCCCGACCCGGCAGCACTGCACCGCCTATTCAATCCAATCGGGTTAAAGATATGGATAAATATCAGGGTAAATTCTGCTAGAGTCTGGAGTGGAGGTACGCAGATATGGCATCCGAGGAAGAGCTGTTCGCGAACATCGACGCCCTGTTGGCGGAGGAGCCGCAGCTCCCGCCCCCGGCGGAACGTGCCCGATTGCGTGAGGCCGCCGGTATCACTCAGGCCCGCCTCGCGACTGCGTTGAAGACGACGACGCAAACGGTGAAGAACTACGAGAACGGCCGCTCCGAGCCGAAGTCGCCGCGGCTGGAGGCGTACCAGCGGCTCCTGAACGGGTGGGCCGCGAAGTACCCCGCCCACGCGGCTCCCGCCGCACCGGCCCGCGTGGTCGAACCGCAGCCCGCCTCGGTACCGGAGACGTTCGCCAGGCCGACCACGCCCGAGACGGAGACCGCCGCAGCGGTCGAAGCGCCTATCGCCTCGGCCGAGCGCCCTGCCCGTCCGGCCGCGCGCCCGGCGACGTCGTCCCGCCGCCCCGCGGCGAAGAAGGCCGCCAAGCCCGCGACCGACCCGCGGTTCCCGCACGGCCCGCTCGCCGTCCTCGATGGCGACGGCTCCGCGTACGGCGTCGACGGGATCGTCCTCGACTGCCCGGCGACCACCGTCCCGCAGCTGGTGGAGTGGACCCTGAAGGAGTCCGGCATCGGCGCCGCCAAGCTGAACCGGTACGGCAAGGACTCCGACCCACTCATCGTCCTCACCGCCTCGGCCGCAGTGAAGCTCGGGCTACCCGAACAGTTGGAGGGACACGAGCAGCGCCGCTCCCTGCGCCTGCCCGAGGACCACCCGATCGTCAAGCAGGTCACCAAGGCCCGTTGGCAGTTGACGCAGCGCGGGTTCGGCCCCTGGGCCCGGATCTACCGCAAGGCGACCGCTGGCCAGCGCACATGCGTGCAACTCGCCGTCCTCTCCTGGGACGCGCTCGATCCCCGCTCCTGGCCCGGCGTGAGCGAGATGGAGCCAGCCGACATCGCCCGCGTCCTCGGGGTCTACGCGACCCGGGTCATCACCCCGCGCGGCTCCACAGCCGTTTCAGGGCTGGAGCTGATGACCGCGCTGCGCCCGCCGACGAAGGCCGTGCAGGACCGTAATTCCGGGAACTGGGTGTCCGGCTACAACGCGGGCTCGCTGGGGACGGAGCCGATGGACCCGGCGCCGCCGGAGGCCACCCCCGAACACCCCGTCGTCGTGAACTCCGGCTGGACGGGCGGCTTCCTCAACGAGGAGGCGTATCAGTGGGTGCGCGATGTCGGCCTCCTCACCGATGAGGAGTGCCTGCTGCCCTACGCGGTCGGCCTGGACCTCAACACCGCGTTCCTCGCGGCCGCAGCCCGCCTCACGGTGGGTCTGAGCGCGCCCGATCACTTCCACGCCCCGAAGTTCAACCCGAAGATCCCCGGCTCCTGGCTGGCCGACCTCTCCGGGATCGAGCTGGACCCGCGCCTGCCCTCACCGTTCACCCCGGACGGCACCCGCCCGACCGGCCCTGCCTGGTATCAGACGCACACCGTCGCCTACGCCCAAGAGCTCGGCCACAACGTCGAACCCATCGAGGCGTACCTGCGGCGGGAAACCGGCGCGTATCTGGATCCCTGGCACGACCGGCTCAAGACCGCCTACGTCGACACCCTCGCCGACCTCGGCGTCACCAAGGACCTCACCGATGTCGAGTTCCTGGCAGCGATGGAGCAACACAAGCAGGTCGACCCGGCGCTGAACGCCGTCCTGTCCGCGATCAAGGCGACCGTGAAGGGCGGAGTCGGCAAGCTCAGGGAGCGCCCGCAGGGCCGCCACTACAAGGAGGGCGAAACGTGGCCGGCCCTCCAGCGGCCGACCTGGCGCCCCGACATCAGGGCCGCCGTCATCAGCAAGGCGCGGGTCAACATGCACCGCAAACTGCGCAACATGGCCGCGATGACGGGCCTGTACCCGCTCGCCGTGCTCTCCGACTGCGTCGTCTACCCCTCCCCAGGCGCATCGCCGTTGGACTTCCTCCCCTACGCCGCCTCGGGTAAGCCGCAGCCGGGTGGGTTCCGTCTCGGCCCCACGCCGGGCCTGGCGAAGCTCGAAGGGGTGCAGCCGATGCTGTGGGCGGTCGACCTCATGGAGCAGGGCCTCAACCCCGCCCGCCACATCAAGGGCGACGGCCACGACGCCGTCCTCGACGAAGGAGAGTGACCCGTGGCCGGAGAGATCGAGGACGCCATCGAGCGCGCCGACCGCGAGAACTTCACCCGCCAGCCGCCGAAAACCCTCCAGGGCCGTATCAACTACCTGCTCCGCCAGCTCGGGTCAGCGAAGGCCGTCGCGGCCGAGCTCGGAGTCACCGCTGACTCGGTGAACCGCTACCGGCGCGGCGCCCGCAAGCATCCGCCGAAGGACATCGCCTCGAAGATCGACGACGCCGTACGCCAGCGTTGGCAGCCCCAGGTCCGTAAGCGCCGGCAGAGGGAAGCCGCCACCACCGGGATCACCGTCGAGACCCGCGCCAGGTTCGGCTACACCGCCCCAGTCGGCACGACCGACGACGGCCGCTTCCGTCGCCTCACCGTCCGCCTCCCCGCGACCTACGCGCAACGCCTGTTCGACGCCCGCGAAACAGGAGCCAGCGACCAGGAAATGCGTGGGATCATCGCTGAAGGGTTTAAGGAAGTGTATTTCCAAGACGGCGGATCCCGCGCCACGGGACTATCGGAAGTGGCCATCAACGACATTGATTACCTGGATCTCGACTACTGAATTCGGAGCCTTTTTTGGCAAGCATCAATTACTTGGCTGAGTGCTTCAGTTGGCGAGTGAGCACTTGATCTGGCGAAGTTTGGTCCTGCTGGGTGTGGGCCTTTCGGAAGCATAGCGCGAGCCACCCGCATGGTCTCCTCTGAGGTTTCCGGTCTGTGCAACGCTCCGAACCCCACCCCGAACACGCCAAGGGCCTGCGGATCCCCAACAGGGTTCTGCAGGCCATCGCCACGCAGGGCCGGATTTGCCAACAGCATCCGGTTCGTCGGCTGGGGCCTCTCTCTCACTGCGTTGTGAGCTTGGCGCGCAGCCGGTCTACCTGATCATCACGGGGGCGGCCGTACTCGCCGTCGCGGAACCCCCACCAGTCGACGAGCTCCGCCATGGTCAGGCCGGCACTCGTAACGGGCCGGTCGGAGAGCAGGCAGTGCTCCTTGTTCTTGACGACCTCGACGATTCCCTGCGCCGCGTCCCGGATGATGAGTTCCGGCTTGTACCGCGCAGCGAAGATCAGGTTCCGCACGTCGCAGGCGACTCCGCGGTACCCGGCTATCGCCTCGCTTCGTTCACGCGACGCCAGTTCTGCCCGGTACCCGTCTAGATCCCCTTCAGGACTGTCTGAATTCGTATGCGTGGCATACCGCTTGTATGCCGCCCTGCTGCGGTACTCCAGGAACAGGCGGATTCCGAGCCGGTTGAGGACGGCGTCCGAGCAGCGGACGGCGTCGGCAGTCTCTGCGTCGTCAAGAATCGGCGACGGCTGGTCGCCGCGTAGCTCCGTGGAGAGGATCTGCATGAGATGGCGCCACGTCCTCGTCCCGGTTGGGAAGGACGGGGCGCACCCTCAGTTGGTCCGAAAGGCGGTGTTCAGCTGGCGGTGGAGAGCATGATCTCCCTCCGTATGACGAAGAGACCGTCAAGGCTCACTGGCCTCCTTCGGGGCGGTGGGCGTCACTCCCGTCGAGCGTATGCGGACAAGGACCGGCGGATCTTGGATTCCAGCCGACGAAGCGGTGGCTGGGGCCCTTCTGGGCTCTCAGGCCGTACCCCTTGCTCAACTCCCCAACTGAACCGCTCGGTCACAACTACCCGTACCCGTACCCGAAGAACGATGCCGAGCGGGCGGCGAACCGGGGAGTTCAGATCTGATGCAGACTCGCTGAGACGGAAGGGCGGACTGCGGCGACCAGTCGCGCGATCCGGGGGCGGTGGTCGGGTCCGTCATGATGTGGAGATGACTACGTACCAGGCGTGGGGCACGGACCCTCGCTTCTCTTCCTCCCCTACCCAAGCGCATCAAAGAGCGGGTACGGACACTCAACGGGCTGCACTCGCGGCTGCCTCGGTCGAGGAGCTGCGGCAGCCGGAGGGTGAGCTTGAGTGCTCCAGGCATGATCCCCGCGTGGGGCTTCGTGACCCGCATCTTGTGCTCTCGTACGCGGCGTTGGCAACCGTGATCGGCCTTGCGGCCGTTGCCGTGATCGCCGTGAGCCGGGCGGAACCCCGTGATCTGCCAAGGGTCTTGAAGGCGCTGCCGCGCATCCCGGCCCGCGAATCCCCTTCATCGTGATGTTCACCGGATTTGAGACCACGGTGAACCCGATCCGGAGCGGGGTCGTTCTCTAGGGCGGCAGCTCGGGAAGTACCAAGATATCGACGCGATACCGGGCAGGGGGAGCGACGACGGGGCCGGGTAGCGCGAGGAGTTGCTGCGGGATGGCGGCGCCGCGGGTTGCCCCCCGAAGCCGGACCACGTCCCGGTGAGCAATCACCAGCGGCGAGCGGTTTCCTCGATACACAGGCACGATCACGCTCCGAACGTTGGGACGAGGGGCACCGGCGCGAGTCAGGCGTCCAGGAAGACTTGGGGGGAGTCGGCCGACCGTCTTCAGGGCCTCGGTGTAGTTCACCCGGGCTCGCTTGATCCGGCGGACATCCTCGACCAGGTCCGCGTACAGGTCCCGAGCCTCGCGCTCGCGTGGGGCAACACAGCTGCGTGAGGGCCTCTTCGGCGTCTTTCAGCTCCCGCGCGGCTTCCTCAGCATCCTTGGCGGCAGAGGGAGGAACCTCGCCCATGGAGTAGTACGAGGGGCTCGCCCGCGGGGCGGTCCTGTCCGTACTCCTTCCTGGCGGTGCGCAGTTTAGGGACGGCAGGGGAGCACGTTAGGTGGACCGTGGTGTCCTCGATCGTCGTTTTGATCTGGTCGTCGCGGATCAGGCCGAACATCTGGCCCTGGAAGAAGTTGGTGATGCCCTGGTGGCTCTGCAGCGCGCAGGCGTCGGCGAAATCGCTGTCGACGCGGGAGTCCGGCTCGCAAGGGCCGCCGGGGCGTAGATTGTACGGGGCCGCGCCGGGTTCCTGCCGCACGTCCCAGACGGCCGACTCACCCTCGCGCTCGGACAGGACGTGCCAGTGGGACAGCCCGCGCGCGTGCATGGACTGGCAGCACTTCGGCTCGACCACGATGCCCCAGGGCCGGCCCCGCACCACGCACTCCTGGTCGTCCAGCAGGCTGCAGCGCGGCAGCTGGCTGTAGTTCGCCTTCGACATCCGCTTACCGCCCACGGACACCACCTTGATGGTCACCGCGGACTCTTCGAGTACAAGCTCCATGACCTGGAGAACGCGCACAGCGCGACAGCGACGCGGGGCCGTGACCCAGTTCCCGCTTTCAGCCCATCCAAGCAACCCAAGGGAAACGTCACGTACCTGGTGACACGTGAGCCCGAGCCTGTGAGGCTATGAGCCTCACACCCCAGAACGCGAGGCAGACGCGCGTCCTATCAGGCTGTGAACCTGTGAGGACGCCGTCTCATCCACCGTGCCGCCGGGCCGGGTCCTCCAGCACCGGGCGCCCCGTCTCGCCCCGTAGCACCGATCCAGCGCCTCGACCTTGGCGCCGGGCGGCAGTGCCGCGAAGAGGTCCGCGAGCTCTCCGCACTGCCCGCCCGCTCGGCCTTCGCCAGGCTGTCCTGTCGGCATCAGAGGTAGGGCTGCCATACGGTCCGCGGCGTCCCGAGTGCCGGGGTATGGCGGAGGGCAGGGTGGGGGAGGCGCCCTCGTGAGTGTCAATGCACCGGTCCACCGGCCCCCCCCGTACGAGGGATCGCCTGAGGAGTGACACGGGCATACGGTCCGACTATCCGGGCCGGTGCCGCCCTCACCCTTGTCTCCTCGGAGGTCTCCCTCGTGCGCAAACGTCTCGTCGCGGCTCTCTCCACCGCCGCCGCGCTAATTCTGACCGTGTCCGCCGCTCCGGCCCAGGCGGCTCCCACGCCCGGCGTCTACAAGGTGAGGGCGGCGCATTCGGGCAGGTGCCTGGCCATCCAGAACGCGTCCACCAGCAACGGCGCGATTCCGGTGCAGAACACCTGTGTCGACCGCGGGGCCCAGCGCTTCGGTATCTACGAGTACGCGAACGAGGCCGGGACCTACTTCATCAAGACGTTCACTGGGAAGTGCCTCACCCGCCACTCAAGCCCTTGTGCGAACGGACACGTGACCCAGGAGGACTGCCACCACGGCAGGCAACAGCACTTCCAGTTCACCGCCCACCACCCCTGGGCGGGTGAAGTCATCAACACGCTCCACATGAACGGTCAGGCAAGCCTTTGCCTGCATGTACGGGACGCCAGCACCGGTGACGGCGCGAGATCATCACCCACCCCTGCAACTACTGGGGCTCGGGGTCACGCAACGACTCCTTCTCCTTCCAGCCAGCCTGAGAGGTCGTTTCCGCGCCGGTCACCAGCCGGTGCCCGTAGCCGCCCGTGCTCCGGCACGCCCTGGTCCGACCCACCGACGGGGAGCACGATGGAGGTCTGGGCGAGAAGGACCGGGACCAGAACGACAACGCCGAACGGCGCAGCCGACGTCACCCCCGTGCAGGCCCGCGAGGTGGTGACGGCCGGGCTGCGTGAGGCGGTGGACGACGTCCGACGCACGGTCGCTGTCCGCCTGGGTCCGCGCCGCGCACACCGTTCCCGCCCGCGCAGGGCGGGACGACGACGCCCACGGGAGGAGTCGCATGACCACGTCATCCCAGGGCCCGAGGATCGAGGCCATCGCGGCCCGGTTGAAGAAGGACCTTCAGGAGCGCGCCGACATATACGGGCCGCCGCTGTGGGAGCCGATCTGGAAACGTCTCCGGGAAACCGAAGTCGAGGGCAGCGAAGTAGGCGGAGCTGCGCAAGCAACGCAAGCGACTCCGGGACGCGGGACAGCGCCGTTTCGCTGCTGGGCAGTCGCGCCTGCCCCGGTCCCGGCAGAACCGGATCGGCAACGCGGCCGCGCGACGCGATGCCCGCGCCCTGTCCCGGGTGCGGCACTCGAACGCCTGGCTGTGGTGACGACGCCCGGCATCGTCACGAGACCGGAACGAACCCACGATGTTCCGCATCCGATGCCGAACATCGTGGACTCCACCCCGGCGCGCACCGCGATGTCGTGCGTCGCATCCGGTGCGCGCCACCCGGCGATGCCCGGCACTCACGCGCGCCCGGTGCGCCGTATCCGATGCCCGACCGCATCGGTGCGCGCGCCGCCGATGCACCCCTTTACCAGGTGTCGGTGGGCGCGCGTCGTTCCTGGACCAGGTTCGCTATCCGGTGCGTTTCCCCTTGTCTGGCCTGGTTTCGGCTTCCGATCAGGTCGCGGACAAGACATCCGATGCAGTTGATCTGTCAAGCGGCGATGGCGAGTTGTGGGGTGGTCGGGGCGGGGAACGCGGTGAGTTCGTCGTAGGGGGTGCGCTTGGTGAGGCAGTGGTGGATACAGCCGAGCATGCGGTTGAAGAGGTTGCGTTGGGCGGCGGTGTGGCGGTCTCCGTCGGCTCGCCTTCGGTCGTAGTGGGCCCGGGCGCCGGGTGAGGCTGTCAGGCTGGCGATGGCCCAGACGTAGCCGACCGAGGCCAGACGCTGGTTCTTGACCCTGCGGGCCATGACCGCGACGCTTGGCCTGCTCGACCTGCGGGGGCTGGCGCATCTGCAGGATGCGCAGTGCATCGCGGAGTCGTTCGGCTTCCGCCTCGATGCCGCGCTGGCGGCCAGCCTTCTTCAGCAGTGAGCGTAGTTGGGCGCGGGTGAGCTTGGCCGCCTGTTCGGGAGTGGGGGCCGCGGCCAGCACGGCGCGGGCGACGCTGCTGCTGATCCCTTCGCGGTTGTGCTGGAAGGCAGCGAGGAAGCCGGGGGAGTATTCGCGCGGGTGGGAGCGGAGTTTGTTGCCGGCTTGGGTGCGGTCCCAGACCGCGTCCTGCTGGGCGCGGGCCAGGACGGCGACCGCTTGGGCGAGCTCGCTGTCGTCAGGCAGCGGCCGGTGGGCGGCCTTGTCCGTGCGCAGGATGTTCGCGAGCACCATTGCGTCGAGGTGGTCGGACTTCTTGCGGGTGACCGTGTGGCGGTCGCGGTAACGCGCGGCGGCCATCGGGTTGATGGCGTAGATGGGCCGGCCGGTCGCGCGGAGGCAGGCGACGAGAAGGCCGCGGGAGGTCTCGATCGCGACGGGGATGGGGCCGTTCGCGGTGTTGCCGTGGGTGGTGAAGAGGTCGAAGAGCTGGTGCAGGCCGTCGAGGTCGTCGGTGATCCTGGCCCTGGCTAACAAGGTGCCCTCATGGTCGACCAGGGCAACGTCGTGGTGGTCGCTGGCCCAGTCGATTCCGCAGGTGACGGTCATAGCGTCGTGTCCGTCCTCTCGGTCGGGGGCGTGCTGCTGGTCGCAGCCGTGCGGGGGCACGCGTCTCCCTAATGGAAGGGCTCGATGGCCCTGCATCCGATCAGCCGTTCGTGACCCCAGCGGCCGCCAAGGCCCTCGGTCTGCTCCAGAGCTCAGCGGCTCCAGGCGTGGTGAGAGGTGATCCCTGTGGGCGGCTCGGACCACGAACCTCAACGATCCGATCATCGGACTGGATGCGGTGGGGGCACGAACTTGTGGCGCTGGACGGTCCCGGAGGCCGACTCTTGTCCAAGGGATCAAAGTCCCTGGGGGTGTGTGCGGCTTCTCCGGAACCGACCACCGTCACGAGAGAGTGATGCGGGGCCCGCAGTCTCTTTCAGGGCCTCGATGGGCCGGGGTGGGCCTGGCGGTGCCCCGCATCACTGCCCATTAGGGGGTGGGTGATAGACGGCTCGGGCGCGCCCGGTGCGCACCAGCGCCGGTGCGTACTACAGGGTGGTCGGGTGTCCCGGGTGCGTGTCGGTCGGCGCCGGGCGGGCTTCCATGGCCTGTTCTATCCCGGTGGCTTCCAGTTGGTGTAGGACATCGGCGACGTCTTCGTGTTCGTCGGTGAGGATCTCCTTCGTGAAGCGGATGACGGTCACCCCATGCACCCTGGCCAGGGGCTCGCAGAGGGGAAAGAAGTTTCAAAGTGCCCCTGGTAGAAGGTTAGTGCACCAGATTTCCGGAGGCGCGGGTCCCGACCTGCGCGGATGGACGGGCCAAGATTCCGATTCGGGTTCCGTCCGAGTGCCTTCGGACGGACCGTCGGGACAACCGGCAACGATTACGGCTACTTCGCCAACGACATGGTGCGCTCCCAGACCACCGGTGACCGTCGGCAGACCTGGAGCCTCGATGGCGCCGGGCGGCTGGGCGGCTGGGACTAAAGACGCCCAGGGCAACTGGACCGTCGCCGACCGCAAGAACAACCACTTCGGTGACGAGTCCGACCCCGCGTGGGTGCTGGAGAAATCCTCACCCCGCCAGGTCAACCGCTTCATCAAGAGCAACGAAGGAATCCTCACCGCTATCGGCGGGGAGGGCGGAGGCACAGCCGTCCAGCTCACCGACCTGCACGGCGACATCGCCATTCAGTACCCGGTGGACACGGCCCAGGCACCACGGGCCGCCGATGAATACGGCAACGCAGTCGGCGACGGCACCGCCCGCTACGGCTGGCTCGGCTCCAAGCAGCGGTCAACCGAGACTACGGACGGCACGGTACTGATGGGCGCTCGGCTCTACTCCCCGTCCACCGGACGGTTCCTGAGCCAGGACTCCGTTCTCGGCGGCAGCTGCAACGACTACGACTACGTAGGTGGCGACCCGGTCAACAAGTCCGACCTCACCGGGAACGCGTGCCGCACTCACAAGCGCAGCTACAAGGTCTACGAAGGCGGCGTCCCCATGCAGATCGGTACGGTTGGCATGCGCGTCCAAGTCTGCACCCGCGGTGTCGATATCACCAGCTCCATGGGTTCGAGTTGGGGGGACGAGGCCGGAGCCGCGAGCAAGATCGGCTGGAGTCTGTCCATGCACGGTGCCTACAAGAACGTGGAACGCTTCGGGTGGGTGCAGTGGAAGGCCAACGGGAAGGGACAGGTCTGCATGCTCAAGATCCTCCCGATCTGTGGCTACCAGGAGCGCTTCGAGATTAAGATGCACTACTACACCTCCGGTTGGTTCGGACCTGCCCCCGCCCGGAAAACTCCGGTGTGGAAGGCCAGATGCACCAACAAAGGGTGCGGGTTCCGCTTCAAGCGGTAGAAGACAGTGATGCATGAAGGGCCGGGCGGCAGTGAGCCGTCCGGCCCCTTCACATAACTGACCGGAGTGTGTTCAGAGAGGCGTGATGATGCGAGCAAGGCGGCAATTCGCTCTTGTGTACGCGTTCGGTGTGTTCCTGCTTTTCTGCCTGGTGGGGTACAACCTCAACGACGGCAGCCCCAGCGTGTCCTGGGGAGCCGCAGGAGTAGTAGCGGGAGCAGGAGTCGCACTGATGATCCGGAGGACCACCGGAGAATAGAAGGGCCATGCGCCAGGGCGGGAAGGAGCCATTTTTTTGCCATACTCTGGCCGCCGCCAGGCGTGACGTTTCCCGCCCCGATAGGGCCGCACATATTGGCTCAGAGCAACAGCCAGCGCCTTTGCCAGAGACGCTAAGGCAACTCTCGAAGACCTTGGCCGACTCGGGATGGCCCTCCAGACAATATGGTGGCGAGGATACCTGTAAGCCCTGCTGCCGACGGAGAAGATCCGCGAGCGGCTGGAGCGGCGCGGGAGCCGCTCAAGGTCCCGAGGGCATGGGCCCGCTATGGAGTAGCGGGGAAAACCGCACGAGCACAGGGGCCGGCGGCCACCCACCGTAAGGACATCGCCGCCGCCCACGACGACCTGAAGGTCATCGCGACCCGGCCGAGGAAGCCGAGTACGCCAAGTCCCCTACCTCCAGACTGTTGCTCCGCGTGTGAGGGCGCCGATCGACCGCGGTGGGACCGGGCCGGGGACGTTGCTTGTTCCCACGCGGACCACCCCCGTGGCTGGCTTCGAGAGCGCGGGGTTTCCCAGCCAGGGGCCGTGCCATCTGGCCGGGCTGCGGAAGTCCGGGCCAACTGTCTCGCTCACCGCTGGGTGTCGAGGCCGCTGGCGCGGGCGATGCCGTCCAGCGTCGCGTCTTCGGCTTCTCGCTGCGCCCACCAGGTGTTGAGTTTCGCGCGGACAGCTTGGAGTTGTTCGGGGTCTTCGGCGATGTCGGCTTGGACCATGGCTCCGCCGAACGTTCCTTTGGGGCTGGGCATGTCGATGTAGTGGTGGTCGGTGTGGCTGACGGTCATGGGCTCCTGGTGGAGGCCCGGGGTGAATGCGGTGTCGTCGATCTCGAAGGAGCCTGGACCACCGTTGGTGATCAGGTGGCAGAACTGGTGTACCGCCTTGGCGAGCGTTTTGTATTCCGCGGGTGCCATGCGGGCGCGGAGGGTTTGCATGGAGAGGCCGAGGAATGCGACTGGGCCGACGCCGGAGTCCTTGCTTCCGTTCTCGTCGTTCATCCCGCGAGTCTTGACCCGCTTCCTCCGCAAGTCCAGGGGTATGCACCGCCTTCCTGTTGTTGTTCTTGGGCAGGGCAAGCCCTCCGGGAAGGAAGGGGCTGGAGAGACGAGCCCCTTGCGAGGTCTGGCTGTTCAGGGGCCGGTGAGGATGTCGTGGCTGCCGATGCGCGGACCCTATTCGGACCCACTGCGGCCGTAGCCTGGCCCACCGTCGGGTCGTGGTGGCAGCGTGGTCAGGAGGCCGATCGCGGCCAGTGCCACGAGCGGTCCCGCCGCGTGAAAGGGCACGGTCAGGGCCACGGATCCTGCGATCCAGCCGCCGGCGAGCGCACCGGCCATACCACTGCCGTAGAGCGCGATCCGGTGCACGGCGGTGACCCTGCCCAGCAGTTGTGGGGGAGTCTCCCGCTGCCGGGCGGAGAGCGCGACCACATTCCACAGCGCGAATCCGGCGCTGCTGAGGGCGAGCAGCGCGCCGGCCGCGATGGGGTTGTCGGTCAGCGCGATCAGCACGGCGGGCAAGCCGGTGGAGAGTGCGGCGGCGGCGAGCAGGGGCCGCACACCGAAATGGGCGGCCAGCCGTTCGGAGCCCAGTGCGCCGAGTGTGCCGCCCACCGCTCCGGCCGCGAGCAGTGCGCCGAAGAGCGCGAGCGGAACGCCCAGCGCACTGTCGCTGTAGAGGACCAGAACGGACCACCAGGCGGCGTCCGCGAAGCAGATCACCGCCCCGGCCGCGCTGATCACCCGCTGGCGGGGATTGCGCAGCAGCCATCGGACGCCCAGCAGGAGTTCAGTGCGCAGCCGTGCCGTTCCGGCTGGTGCGGCGGACCGGGCCGGGGTGCGCGGCAGGGTCAGCACCAGCAGCACCGCGGTGACCAGGACTGCGGCGTCCACGGCGACCGGCACGGTGAGCGCGATACCGAAGAGCGCCGCGCCCAGCAGTGGGCCGATGAACTCATTGCCGACGATCTCCGTGCCGAACAGTCGCCCGTTGGCCCGCTCCAGTTGCCGTTCGGGCACCAGACGGGGCAGCATGCTCTGCGCGGAAGTGTCCCGGAAGGTCTCGGCGGCACCCATGACAAACGCGGCGCCCGCCAGGATCGGGATGGTCGCCGCGTCCAGGGCGAGCAAGGTGAACAGCGCGGCCAGCGCCGCCACCCGGACCGTGTCCGCCACCGCCAGGACCCGGCCGGGGGAGCGACGGTCGGCCAGAAGGCCCGCGGCTAGCCCGAAGACCAGCCAGGCGCCCTGCTGACACGCGGCGATCAGTGCGACCCCGAACGGGCTGTCGGTGAGGGACGCCGCGATCAGAGGGAACGCGCCCGCCCGGATGCCGTCGGCCAGGTTGGCGAAGGTCGTCGAGGTCCAGAAACGCCAGAACGGCGCCCCGAGCGGTCCGGTGGCGGTGGTCATCGCGGACACCCCCGTCCCGGCCGGTCGATGACCGTGCCTCTGTGCCGTTCTGTCAGCGTCACTCCGCCCTCCCCACGGCCGCCGGGCTTGTCCCCGGTTCGGCGTTCAGTCGACCACACGACTGCGGCCCCGTCAGCGGCCCGCCCTGATGGGTTCATGGAGAATCTTGCCGCCTGGTCGGTCTGGGTTCGCCTCCTGAACACCACCACCCCCGGCCAGCACCTGGCCGGGGGTGGTGGGTGTTCGTGTGGAGGGGCGTGGGTGGTGTGGTGCGGTCGGTGGTGGTCGGTAGTTGGGGGAGTGGTGTGCCGGTGTGCGCTTGGCGTCGGTGGAGGCGGTTGGTTGGCGGTTTCGTGGTGAGTGGGGCTCGTGTTGTCGGGGCGCAGTAATCGCACGACGTCGTCAGGCGACGTCGCCGGGCAGTAGCGGCATTGCCTCCTTCCACTGCTCGGGGTGGAGCAGATTGCAGCCGGTGGGGCACCAGCGCTTGATGAGCACTTCTCGCTGAGGACCAGGTAGACCAACTCCTGGGTATTCGTGTGGCAGAGGGCGCAGGCGATTCCGCCTCTGGTGATTTCCATGGGCGGACTGTGCATACGGCCGGCGGTCTACTGTCGCGTGCTGGTGGGGCGGCCCGCCTGACGGGAGCTCCGGTAAAGGCTTGGTGATTGGCTCCCGCCTGGCGGGAGGGGCCTCGGATCGTGCTTTTGTGCTGGTCATGGGCGGGGTTTCCTGGGTAGGTGATCAGCATGGCGGAGGTTCGTCCGGGGGATGGGTGGCGCTACCTGTTCCGGGGTGTGATGGTCGGCGACGGCCACCGGCCTACGGGTACGCCGCTGCGCGCAGCCCAGGACGAAGCCGGTGTCCCGCCCGGCGTGTGGAAGGGCCGGGGTCTGGCCGCGGTCGGCCTGAGGTCTGGGGATGTGGTGACGGAGCGGCAGGCCGAACTGCTGCTGGGGGAGGGGCGGCATCCGGACGCGGACCGGATCGAGCGCGAGCTCGTGGCCCAGGGCGAGAGTCCGGTGAAGGCGCGGCGGGCGACGGTGCTGGGCAGGCCCGTCGAGCACAACCGCTCACCGAAGACCGACAAGGCCAAGGAGCGGAAGCCTTGGCTGGCCTTCGACCTGACGTTCCGGCCCCCGCCGACGGCACACCTCGCGTGGGCCCTGATGGACGACCGGCACCGCCAGGTGCTGGAACTGTGCGACGACATCGCCCGCGACAAGACCCTGGCGTGGCTGGAGGAGTCGGTCGCACAGATCCGCTCGAAAGCCAGCGGCAAGCAGCGGGCCCGGGTCAAGGACGGGCTGATCGTCGCGGTCTTCCGGCACTACGAGTCCAGAGCCACGGAATCGAGACCACTTCTCCACGCTCACGCGGTCGTGTCGATCCGCGCCCGGCGGCCGCACGACGGGAAGTGGGGCAACCTGTCGGCGGACTCGCTGATGACCCACATCGTCGTCGCCGACACGCTTTACACCCTCACGTTCATGGAGGAGGTGTCGGCTCGGCTGGGGTGGGCGTGGGAGCCGCGCGTGGTGACGCCCGGACGTCGGCCCGTTAGGGAGATCGCGGGGATTGATCAGCGGTTGATCGGCTGGCAGTCGACGCGTCGTCAGCAGATCGAGGACGCGCTGCCCGTCCTGGTCGCCAGGTATGAGGAGAGGCACGGGCATGAGCCGGGGGAGCGGGCCTCCTACGCGCTGGCCTGCCAGGCCGCTGACCAGACCCGCCCGCCCAAACGCAGGACGGCACGGTCGTTGTCCGAGCTCCGCGACGGTTGGAGACGGTCGGCGATCCGGGCGTTCGGCGCCTGCACCGTCTACCGGCTCGCGGAGCGGGCGCGAGCGGCAACTGCGGCGGTGTGGGCACGGGTCCGTCCAGTGGTCGACGTCGCCCTGGCGGCTGTCGAGGCCGTCGCCGTGGTGTACGTGATGCGCGGCGCCTTCGCGCGCCATCATCTGCTCGCCGAGGCACGCCGCCACCTCTCCTCCGTCCTGCGCGGCCGGCCCCACGAGCCGGGCCTGGACGACCAGATCGTCCAAGCGGTCGTCGACGACTACACCCGGCCCGTCGGCCGGGGCCGGAAGATGACCGCCGACCTCCACACCCTCTACCCGGACGACATCGAGGACCAGGCGGTGGTGCGCCTGTTGACGCGCAAGCGGGCGGCAGCCCCGTATGAGAGGGCCCGTATTGCCGCCGCCGCGCTGCGGGCCCGGGTCCATGCGGTCCGGCGTGCGGATCGTTTGGGCTCTCGGACCATGTCGCACACCGTCGCCGTGCCCACCGCCCCGAGTTCTCGCCCGAGGCCGTCCCGTCCGGAGCGGAGGGCCGACCGTGTCCCGGAGCAGGCGACCGACGTTGCCGCAGTGGACCAGACGGGCGCCATGTTCGAGGCGGCCGTTGCTGAGATGGCCGCCAAGCTCCAAAAAGGAGTCAAGGACCGAGCCGCCGCCCACCGCCCCGGCTCCCAGCCCATGGCGCCACCCGACCCGACACACCACACCCAGCGACCCGCCCCACCCCGGCCGGGCGGGGCGACACCCACGGGAGGAGTCGGATGACCACACGGTCCCCGGACCCGAGGATCGAAGCCCTCGCGGCCCGGTTGAGGAAGGACCTCCAGGAGCGCGCCGACATATACGGCCCGCCGCCGCTGTGGGAGCCGATCTGGAAGCGGCCCCGGAAACCGAAGTCGAGGGCAGCGAAGAAGGCGGAGCTGCGCAGGCAACGCAAGCGGCTCCGAAACGCGGGACAGCGCCGCTTCGCTGCTGGGCAGTCGCGCCGGCCCCGCTCCCGGCAGAACCGGATCGGCAACGCGGCCGCGCGCCGCGATGCCCGTGCCCTGTCTCGGGTGCGGCACTCCAACGCCTGGCTGTGGTGACGACGCCGGACATCATCCACGCGTGCGCTCCTCCTGTTTGGGGTTGAGTTCTGAGGCCCATCACAGCGCGGGTTCGGAGCGCGATCGCGCGAGGGACTGCTCCGTCCGGCACACGGCTCCGCGCGGTCCTGTGTCGCCCGGTCTTTGATCGCTTGGGTGTCATCCCTCCGGGTCATGCGCTGCCCTGGCCGTAGCCGTCCGGCCCGGCAGGCCGATCTCGTTTCGGCCTTCGCGTGGCCGGGTTTGCCGGGCGCAGCGATGTGGGGCAGTGATGACAGGGTCGACGGACAGGCGCCGGGTGCTGAAACTGGCGGCGGCGGCCACCGGCCCGGTGGTCACCCGCCGCGAGGTACGTTCGCTGACCCCGAACCGTCGGTAGGGTTCGGGCGGCATTGTACGGGCGTACGGTCTCATCTGGTCTGTTGTGGCAAAGTCCAAAAGGCCACTGGGCAGTTGGCGGTTCAACCCCTACCGTGTTTGCTCCGTCGGGGGCTAGGAGCGGGGGCGCTATGGATCCTTTGGTGTTGACAGCGGGCAGTGCGCTGGTGGCGGCGATTGCCACGGACGGCTGGCTGCAGGTGCGTTCGTCCGCAGTCGAGTTGTGGCGGCGGGTACATCCGGAGCGTGTGCCCGCGGTGGAGGCCGAACTCGCCGAGGTGCGCGATGAGGTACTGGCCGCCCGGGAGAGCGGGGAACTAGACGCGATCGAGGGCTTGGAGCAGGACTGGCAGCGCCGTCTTCAGCGTCTCCTCAGAGATGACCCAGCTCTCGCGGTTGAGTTGCGTCGCATCCTCGACGAGCAGTGGCTCCCGGCAACGTCGCCATCTCCGGCTCCCCAGGTTCACAGTGTCCGGCAAGACGCGAGGGCGGTTGGCCCCGGCTCCCGGATCTATCAGGCCGGCAACGACCTGACCGTCACGGACTGACGGATGGCCCCTTCCGAAGAGGAAGCGGGATCGCCTGCTGATCCGTCAGTTCACCAGCGCGCCGAGGCAAGCGGCGAGCAGTCGACCATCAACCAGGCAGGCCGTGATCTGACCCAGGTCGGCGGTGACCTGCACACTCACTACTACGACAGACACCGCGAGGTTCACCGAACCGCACCGCCCGATCGCACCGCTGTCTGCCCCTACCCAGGCCTGGCCCCTTTCAGCAGGGAACAATCCGAGTGGTTCTTCGGCCGCGAGCGGCTGACGAGCCGACTGCTGAGCGAGGTGAACGACCGGGTAGGCGTCGGCGGGCCCCTCTTTGTCGTCGCGCCCTCCGGCGCGGGAAAGTCGTCCCTGCTGCGCGCCGGGCTTCTGGCGGCGCTGGCGGACGGCCGTCTGCCAGCGGCCGGGTCAGCTGACTGGCAGCAGATCTTGATGACCCCGACCGACCGGCCAGCGGCCGCGCTGCTCCGTCAGCTGAGCGCATTGTCCGACACCCCGATCCGGCTCAATGACGCTTCTTCCGTACTGCAGGCGACCCGAGAGGCCCTGAGCACCCACTCCGGCTCTCCTACAGGGAGTACCCACCGCATCGTCGTCGTTGTCGATCAGCTTGAGGAAGTCTTCACCCTCTGCACGGATGAGCAACAGCGCCGCGAGTTCCTCTCCCTGCTCGCCGCACTTGCCGAACGCGGGGAGGAAGGCCAGGAACCGGTCGCTCTCGTCATCTGCGGGCTGCGAGCGGACTTCTACGCACAGTGCCTCAACTACCCCTCTCTCCGCTCGGCACTGGAGCACGACCAAATACTCGTCGGCCCCATGACCGCAGAGGAGATCCAGGACGCCATCCTGCTTCCCGCCGCGGTCCAGCGGCTCCACGTGGAACCGGGTCTCCTGGAACTGCTGCTGCGTGACCTGGACACGAGCGGTCGCCCTCACAGCGGGCACCACTACGACGCGGGCCGGCTACCTCTTCTGGCCCACGCGCTCCAAGCCACCTGGCAGCAGCGGCAGGGCCAGGCACTCACGGTTGAGGGTTACAACGCCACCGGCGGAATCCACCGCGCGGTCAGCACCACAGCGGACAAGGTCTACCACCGCCTCGACAACACCGGCCAGCAAGTGGCACGGACACTCTTTCTGCGCCTGGTGCGACTCGGTGACGGATGGGAGGACACACGACGCCGAGTTATCCGTGATGACCTCATCCTCGCTACTTCCAACGAAACCGCAGCCCGATCTGTCCTGGACTCCTTCATCACGGCGCGGCTCCTCACTCAATCCACCGACACCATCGAAATCACCCACGAGGCCCTGCTGAGAGCGTGGCCCATGCTGCGCCGTTGGATTGACGCGGACCGGGCGGGTCATCTGATCCGGCAGGAGATCGAGGAAGCCTCGTCCCTCTGGCATCGAGACAGCCGGGAGAGCGCGCTTCTCTACCGCGGGGGCCGGCTGGCCCGGGCCCAGGAATGGGCGCGTTCCGGGCAGCGCGGAGAGTTGAGCGAGAAGGCTGCCGAATTCCTCACCGCGTCCGTTCGCCACCAACGCCGAGCCTCCAGGACGCGACAGGGCCTGGTGGCCGTACTGGTGGTGCTGACGCTCATCGCCTCCGTCACTGCGCTCATCGCCTTCCGGCAGACGACGGCCGCGCAACGCGAGAGAGACATCGCCGTCGCGCACCAGATCACCGCCGTCGCCGACCGGATCCGGGGCGAGGACTCCACCCTGGCCGCGCGGCTCGACCTGACAGCGCATCGCATCAGACCGACAGAAGAGTCCTACACCCGGCTGATGAACGATGCGGTACGGCCGATGTATGTACCGCTGCCCGGGTCGAACCGGTACCCCGCAATCAGCCCGGACGGGAAGGTTCTTGCTACTGAGACAGATGGCGCGATCCGTCTCTGGGACATCTCCAATCCCTTGGCGCCCCGCGGCGGACAGGCCCGTATCCGGATGAAAGGCTCGGTGGACGAGTTCGCCTTCAGCCCCGACGGCGACACCCTCGCGGTCAGCTCGGGGCACCCCACGGATACCTATGGCACCGGTGATGCTCAGCTGTGGGACATCTCAGACAAGGACAGACCGAGACCGATCGGCTCACCTCTGACAGGCTATGACGCCCCGATCCGTTCCTTCGCCTTCAGCCCTGATGGTCGTCTGCTGGCCGGTTCCACGGACGACTCCACCACCCGCCTCTGGGAGGTGAACGGCACCGCCACGCCCAAGCCGCTGGGCGATCCCCTCCCGGGTCGGGGAGATGTGGCGTTCACCAAGAACTCACAGACTCTGTTCACTGATGAATCGACCGCTGACGGGATCGGTGTGTGGGACGTACGCGACCCCAGCAGCCCGGTGAGGACGAGCAACATCCCGCCTCACTCGGGTGATCTGATCTCCAACTTCGCCCTCAGCGGCGACAGCAGCACCATCGTCGCGTCGGTCAGGACCGATGGAAACATCACTCCCGAGTCTCAGCAGGCCCGCTCAGTTCAACTCTGGGATGTGTCCACTCCGGCCCGCCCAAGAAAGATCGGCGCGGCCTTCGAACCCCACCCCGGATACCCATTCGCCCTCGGCCTGAGTACCGACGGCTCGATGCTCGTGACAGGCGGCGACGATCAGAACAGAACACTGCGCCTGTGGAGCGGAAACGACCTCGATCTGCCGTCCCCCATCGGCGAACCCCTCACCGGTCACAGCGGCTCGATCAACTCAGCCCAGTTCACCCGCGACGAGACAATCCTGGTCACCGCCAGCGAGAACACCTCTACCGGAGCGGACAGCCAACAGGTATTCATCTGGAAAATGCCGCGCGCCGTGCTTCCCGGGCATGGAAGTGTACGGAATCTGGCGCTGAGCAAAGACGCACGCACCCTGGCGACGGCGGGCGAACACAACATCGTCCAACTGTGGGACCTTTCCTCACCAAGCAGTCCCCGCAGACTGGGCAGGCTCCGCGGAGGAGCGAGATTCAGCTACGAGCTCGCATTCACCCCCGACGGACGCACACTCGCCACCACGGTACGCACGACCACCTCCGACGACGACGGCAGGATCCAGCTCTGGAACATCTCCAACCGCTCCCAACCCAGGCCATGGGGACCTCCGTTGAACGATCATTCAGCGCCACTGACGTTCAGCAAGGACGGCAAGACCCTGCACGCAGGCACCCAGGACTGGGACGTATCCGCCCCCTCACGGCCAGTCCCCGTTGATATGAATGAACCGAAGCCCAAACGCCCGGAGGGAGTCAGGGCAGAGGCCCTCAGCCCCGACGGCGAGCTAGGCGTCACCTTTGGCGAAGGACATTCAGTTCAAATCTGGAAGCCCAATGGCTCGGGTAAACCCCGGCTTGTGGGCACACCGCTCACAGGGCATACGGACCGTGTGACGAGCGCGGCCTTCAGCACGGACAGAAGCCTCCTGGCAACGGCAGGCGAAGATCGCGCCGTACGGATATGGCGCCTGACCCGAAGGGGGCACGCAACGCCCCTAGACGGCCTGCTTACCGGCCACACGGGCTACGTAGGAACCCTGTCCTTCCTCTCCACCACCTATCTGCTATCCGGCAGCGACGACGGGACCGTCCGGATCTGGGACCTGAACACGTCCCGCGTGATCCGCACGCTGTGCGAGTCCACGACCGACACGGTCGTTCGGAACCGCTGGAAAGCCCTCTTCGGGGAAACGGAATACCGAGCCGCCTGTTCATGAACACAGCCCTAACCCGACCAAGACCCGAGAAATACGGGCCTGGGCCTCTGAACCAACCCTGCGGGCGCACCCGGGGCGCACGATGTCCCGACCGCATCGGTGCGCGCGTATCCGATGTCTCGCGCCGCATTGGTGCGCGCGCCGCCGACGCACCCCTTTACCAGGTTTCGACGGGCGCGCGTTGTTCTTAGACCAGGTTCGCTACCCGGCGCGTTTCCCCTAATCCAGTGCGTAAGCAGACGGCCCGGGACCATGCAACGCCCCGGGACAGCTGCTTCACAGGACAGCGAATGCCTGGATCCCCCCTGGCCGTCAAGGCCTCCTCAAAGAGCGGCATCGCTGTCCGTTGCGGGTCCGCGGTGATGACGCGGGCGCCGGGCTGATGCCTCCGTTTCCCCGGGCCCTTGAGGCCTCTGTCAAGAGCGGCGCAGCCCGGTGCCTCCGTGGTCACCGCGAAACCCGCGGGGCCAGCTCAGACGTTGGTCGTCACGACGCGAGCACTCTCCAGGGTCGACCTCTTGTTCATCCGCGAGCCGTGAGCTCTGCCGAAAGATCGAGCCCCTGGAGTTCGCTGGTGTCGCGAACGGCTACTGAGATGGCGGACCAACGAGTCCTTGGATTAGGGCGCCGCGTGACCCGCATGTGCTCGTGACCTGCATAAACGGACGGATCTTGGAGGACAGCTTGACCGTGTTCTGCGGCATCGACTGGGCAGAGCGTCACCACGACGTCGCCCTCGTCGACGAAGTCGGCACCCTGCTCGCCAAAGCCCGTATCACCGACGATGTGGCCGGATACCACAAGCTCCTGGACCTCTTGGCCGAGCACGGCGACAGCCCAGACGAACCGATACCGGTGGCCATCGAGACCAGCCACGGCCTCCTGGTCGCGAGCCTGCGGACCGGCAGCCGTCGGGTCTTCGCGATCAACCCGCTCGCCGCCGCGCGCTACCGCGACCGCCACGGCGTCAGCCGCAAGAAGTCCGACCCGGGCGACGCCCTGGTCCTGGCGAACATCCTGCGCACCGACATGCACGCCCACCGGCCCCTGCCGGCCGACTCCGAACTCGTCCAGGCCATCACCGTCCTGGCCCGAGCACAGCAGGATGCCGTCTGGACTCGGCAGCAGGTCGCCAATCAGGTCCGCTCACTCCTGCGCGAGTACTACCCCGCTGCTCTGCTGGCCTTCCAGAGCAAGCAAGGCGGTCTGACCAGGGCTGACGCCCGCGTCATCCTCACTCTGGCCCCGACCCCGGCCAAGGCCGCGAAGCTCACTCTCGCCCAGCTGCGGTCCGCCCTCAAACGCAGTGGCCGCCTCCGCGGCTGCGACTCGGAAGCCGAGCGCCTGCGGGACGTCTTCCGCACCGAGCACGCCCACCAGCTCCCCAGCGTCGAGGACGCCTTCGGCCACCAGCTCCTGGCCCTGCTCAAGCAACTGGACGCCACCTGCCAGGCCGCAGACGATCTCGCGGAGGCGGCCACAGCCGCCTTTCACCAGCACGCCGACAGCGAGATCCTGCTCAGCTTCCCCGGTCTGGGGCCCATGCTCGGAGCCCGCGTGCTCGCCGAGCTGGGCGACGACCGGGCACGGTTCGCCGACGCCAGGGCGCTGAAGTCGTACGCCGGGTCCGCCCCCATCACCCGGGCCTCCGGCAAGAAGCGATTCGTCGGCCGCCGGTTCGTCAAGAACAACCGCCTCATCAATGCCGGCTTCCTCTGGGCCTTCGCCGCCCTCACCGCCTCACTAGGAGCGAACGCGCACTACCGGCGCCGACGCGAGCACGGTGACTGGCATGCCGCCGCACAAAGGCACTTGCTGAACCGCTTCCTCGGCCAGCTCCACCACTGTCTCAAGACCCGACAGCCCTTCGACGAACAGCACGCCTTCACACCGCTCCTGCCATCCCCAACCGAGCAGGCGGCTTGACTTCATAGCCCCCTGAGATGTCTTGGCCTGGTCCGCTACGTGGGACATACCGCCCATCTCGGCAGGGGAGAGATCTCCGTCGCGATCGTCTCCGAGGTCTACACGGCTGTTCGGTGCCGCTGGACCTCGACCGTTTGCCACTGAAGTCTGACCGGCCGGAGCGCGGGGTGGAGGGCTTCTCGTGGAGTCGTTCGGGGAAGTATCCGAGCGTGGCCTACACCGCCGATGAACCGCTTGCAGCCGACGGCCGTGGCAACTCCTTGATCTCGTTCGCGCGGGGCGGGGAGGTGGCGCCGCCGCGGGACGCTCCGCTGCCGGCGGCGCTGGTGGCCTTGTGGCGAGCGGGTCGGGTCCTTATGGTCTTCGATCGGTACCGTCAGTCCTGGGAGCTTCCAGGGGGGAGTATCGAAGAGGGCGAAACCCCCCGCCAGGCAGCCGCGCGCGAGCTACTGGAGGAGACCGGGCAGCAGCCTGACGAACGGTTGCGGTTCATCGGCTACGCGCGGTTCGTGCTGGCGCCTGACCGGCGAGCCGAGTATCTCGCCCTGTACGCAGGATCCTGCGCGGAGACCCGTGCCTTCGAGCCCACCGAGGAGATCTCGGCAATCCGCTGGTGGGACCTCCTCGAACGCCTCCCAGGGTATGTGCAGCCCCTGGACGCCTGCCTCGCCGCGCTCACCCGGTAGCCCAGCGGCGACGCCACCGCGCCATCGCACGGTGGTCAACGTTCCGTGGCCAACGGTCCACATTGGATGTCAGCGGACACTGGGCGCCCGCCGGATGATCACGGCTCGGTAACGTCGCTCAGTGGGCTGTCACACCGTTGGCTTCCGGCACACCTCTACGCAGGTGACGGCGGGGATTCCATCCGGACCCCCGCGCCATCTGTGTGAGGAGCCTTGTCATGACGAACACCAGCAGCGCTCGGCAGCCCGAACCAGGGCCGCGCCCGAGCTGGACAAGGGGTGTTGAACGCCTTCCGGGCGGCCCGGAGTCCAGTGCCGTGAACAGTGCCGTGAACGATTCCCATGTCGTGTCCATCACCGCAGCTCACACCACCCGTCAGGGAGTCTCCGGGGAGGTCGACACCTCTCTTCCTTCCCCTGAGACGTCGGTGAAGGGGAAGAGGTCCACTCCCACGGCTGGGAAGGTACGGGCCGATGCGCTGCGGATGCTGGGGTGTGTGCGGATAGCGACGGTCCGGCAGATGGCTCAGGTGATCACAGCAGAAGGTCGGGATGGCCGGTCGTATGTGCGTCGGGCGATGAAGAGGCTGGCGGAGACGAACGGCAAGGACGGGCGGCACCCGATCTGGAACCTGACGGTGCCGGGACAGAAGGCCCTGGCCGACGGCAACGAACTCCCCCACCGCCCGAAAGCCGGCACCGGTGCGAAGGCCGTTCGAGCCGGGTTCGGTCCGCACGGCATCGCGGTGACCGACACGATCCTCGCCTACGGCAACCGGCACTTGCTGACCGACTGGCAGGTCGAGGTCAACCACGCCATCAAGGAGACCGGCCTGTCCTTCAATACCGATGCCGTCCTCGCCGTGCCAACCGAGAGCAACGAGGTCCGCCTCTTCGAACTCGACAACGGCACCATGTCCCGCGCCCGCCTCGCACGTGAGGTGTGGGACTACGAGCGCTACGCCGGGCACCGCGTCTGGGAAGGCGCCCGCGGCACCAACGGCCGCACGTACTCGTTCTGGCAGCGCCACCGCTACACCCGCTCCCAGACCTTCCCGCGACTGCATGTCGTCCTGGCGGGCATGGAAGAGCATCTGCTCGACAACCGCCTCCAGGCGCTCGCCGCCGACGTGAAGGGCATCGCCGTTGCGGTCTTGGTGAACACCCTGACCCGGCTCCAGCGGGGCGAGCCCTGGTACGAGATCGGCGTCGACGACCCGTACGCTCGCCGCGAGCGCTACCCCGAACCGCCCGGCCGCTGACCGCGGCACGCTGCCGGGGCCGGGTGAGGACGTCGGCCGGGGCTGGTTCCGGCGGCGCGAAGACGGCGCCGGGTGGCCCCGGCCCGGTACTGCCCGCCGTGCGGTACGGGTAGCGAAGTTCCTGTGCCACCCCCCGGGACGTACCGGCCTTCCGGTCGTCCGGAGCATGCGGAGGGCCCTACACAGGTTCTATGAAACGCAACCGAGTAGAGATCCCGCCCGATCTGCCGGGTGGGCTGTGGTACGCCCTGTCCAGCCTCCAACGCGCGCACCCTGAACCGGTCGGGCGGATCGGGCCGTTGGCCCGTCCGGCCGGTCTGCTGTCCTTCGCCGCAGCGGAACACATCGCGTTCTCGGCTCGGGTGCAGATGTCCGGCGCGGAGACCATGGACGATGTCCACGAGATCTTCCGCACGTCCACCCGCGGCCTGTCCTGGGACGCCGAGTACCGAGGCCCCGACCACTGCGCTCTGGAGGTCACCCTCGGCAGACGGCAGGAGATGCCGCTCCACACGGAACACCTCATCGGGTTCACCCGCCTGTTCGAGCACGCCGTCGAGACCATCGCAACCGGGGCGTCGAACGGCGAGTGCTTCCACTGCGGCGGGACCGGGAACGCCCGCCCGCTCTGGGGGGCGGCGCCCGCCGGGTAAGCCTGAACGGGGCAACCGGGCAAGCCGCCCCGAACGGCGGCTTGCCCCACCGCCTTTGTGCGCCGCGCCCTTGTCTGTATGGCTGCTGGAGCAGGGCTGATCAGCCTCTCAGAGCATCGCTATTCCCACCGCGGCTGTCGCTGCGAGTGCGAGGGTCAGCAGAACGTGGATTGTCACGTCCCGTTCTTCCGAGTGGTGTTCGGCCGCGCGGTCTAGTGTGAAACCGGTCGGGTCGGCGGGCGGGTAGTGGACGGTGATGTCACGGCCGTACGCGCGGGCGGGGTTCGGGATGTTCGATGTGCAGTGGGCCGTGACGGCCGTGCCCTCACGGGTGGTGAACGACAGGACCGGGGTGATGGTGGTTGAGGTGCCACCTTCGTCCTGGTTGGTTTTGACGTCCTTCAGAACCGCGACGACCCGTCCTTGCACGGTGTCCATCGCGGCCAGTCTCTCGATGCGGCGGTTCTTGGCGCGTACCGTCCCGGGCAGATGAACGGCGGCGGCGACCGCCAACGGCCCGCCGGAGCCGATCAGCGCCCACGGCCACCCCCAGCCGACCGCGGCGAGGACCACCAGCCCCACGTAGACCAGGAAGACCGCGAAAACCGGCCAGCCCAGCCCTCGACTGGGCTCCTCGGGAGTGTTGGAGAACCGGTAGGCGTGCGGTCTGCCTCGCGGGTGGCTGACCCCGATCTCCCGGCCCTCCCAGGCAGAGGTGATCGTCTCGCCCCGCTCACCGTCGTTCGTCACCGTGACCTTCTGACCGGAAGCCGGGTCGCGGTAGGAGACGACCACCCATATCCCGCCCGCCCGGGACCCGCCGTGCCGGGGCTCCCGCACCTGCTCGATCCGCCCTGTGAGCCGGACTGTCCGCTGCGCTTTGGTCACCCCGGCCAGCGACATGCCGTACCCGACCAGCGCCACCACACCCCACACGGCACACCACACCACCAGGAACTCGTCCCACCCCATGCGCCCCTCCTTCTGCTGATCCCGTCAACTGCCTTTTTTCCACAGCACGTTGCCCCGGCCGTCCGCCGTCAGGGTCCCTGTGCCCCCGCCACCGGTGACCACGACCCTGAGCATGATCGAGCCGTTGACGCCGTCGGCGGTCAGTTGCCAGCTCCGCGGGGACTCGACGCCGAGGGTGGTCCCGGCCTCCTCGACCAGACCGGGAACCCGATCGTAGGGCAGGGACCTCGGGTCGAACCCGGCACTCTTCACACCGGTCGGGGAGAAGGCGACCGTCAGCAGGCGGTCCTGCACGACGACGGTAAGCGCCTGACGCTTGCCCGAGGTCTGCGTCAACGACGCGACGGCATTGCGTAGTGCACCCTCGTCGAGCATCGATTGCCCAGGCCCGAGGGCGACCGTGCCCGTCGCCGACGTCACAGTGATTGTGGAGGACGTCACGGTGGTTGTGGACGACGAGGAGGAGACGGACGGTTCGGGGGCTCCGCTGTCGCCCCGCTGGGAGCCGAACAGGTCGGCACGGAACAGCAGGAGCACGGCGGCCGCACCGAGCAGCAGCCCGAGGAGAGTGAGGACCCCGCCGAAACAGCCCTCCGGGGTCTCGCTCTTCATGGCCGGACCGGGCACCGAGTCGACCCGGCCCGCGGCCGCCCGCTCCTCCCACTCCGGCGTCGGCCGCTTCACGATCCGCGTCTTCCACGGCCGGTCCGGCGGATACTCCACCACCACCACCACGACCCCGCGCGGTCGGTAGTCGGCCAGCTCGACGAGGTTGACGTCCTGCCGTATCTCGACACGGAACGCGGGCGCGTCATCCGGCGCGACGGACAGATCGAACCGCACCGGCACGTCACTGGTCTCATCCCTGACGGCCTCCAGACTCTCGATCACCGCGAGCGCGGTGCGCGGCGCGACGGCCGCCTCCCGGGCACGGCGCGGCAGTGTGACGAGGAAGAAGAGAAGCCCGTAGACCGCGGGCAGGACCAACCCGGTCAGGATCAGCGGGACTCTCCCGACCACGCAGCCACCGATGAAGGCGCTCAGCGACGCCCCGATCACCCCGCCCGACAGGAACCCCAGAGCAAGGTCAGCAGGCGTGCTGTGCGTGGGCGGCGCGACCGCGGTGCTCGTCATGAGGCCGATTGTGCCCGCCGTGGACAGCGGCCGACAGACCTGCGGATTGCGAGAGCGATACATCGCAAACGGCACTTGTCGGCGTACTCGCCTATGTGCAGAGCTGCGTACGGATGAACGTGTTCTGGCCCTGGCGATTCAACGGAAGGCGTCGGCGTTCTCCGAAGCCCACTGCCGGAACGGGCGAGCAGGCGTTCCGGTGACCTGAGAAACCGTGTCGCGCACCATGAGCAGCTCGGGGTTCACGTCTCCACCAGTGACGTCGAGCACCGCGTCCGCGGCCTCGACCCCGAAGACCGCGACCATCTGCGCGTGGGCCTGCCGACGGCTGATCTCGGCGAAGGGAACCTCCCGACCCAGTACTCCTGCGATGGCCTCGACCTGCTGTCGGGCGGTTATCGGCTCTGGCCCGGTCAAGGCATACGTGCGTCCGTGGTGGCCGGGCTCGGTCATTGCGACCCGTGCCACCGATGCGATGTCCGCGGGGTGGATGGTCGGCAGCGCGGTCTCGGCGTACGGCGCGCGGACGGTCTCGCGGCCGCGGATGGAGGCGACCCACATCAGGGCGTTCGACGCGAACTGCGTCGGCCGCAGAATCGTCCAGGCCATGCCGGTTTCCTTGAGCAGTTGCTCCACCGCCAGGTTCTCGCCGGCGGGGCCGAGGTGCGGGTGGGTCTGGACGGTGATGGACGACACCAGCACGACGTGCTCCACTTCTGCCTGCCGGACGGCTTCGAGGATGTCGGCGTCCGAGCCCAGACGCGACACAAGGAACAGCGAGCGCACCCCCTTCAGCGCGGGCTTCACCGACGCCGACTCTGCGAAGTCGCCCTGCACAGCCTCGCCCCCTTCGGGAAAGACGGCACGTGCGGCATCACGGGTGAGCCCCCTCAGCGGCCCGACACCACGGGCGTGCAACTCCTTCAGCAGGGCACTGCCTATGTTTCCAGTGGCTCCGGTCACGAGGATCACGAGCGTGTTTCCCATCATCAGATGATCAAGTAGGCGACACGCTAGAACCTCAACCATGCTTCAGGTCAAGGAGGTGCCTGGCCATGCCCGCAGGAGGGCACGTTCATTCGCACTCGGCTGCGCACGACGTTCACGGGTACACCGACATCGCTGCGGTTCCCAGGCGCAGTGGCGCGGCGACGAGCACCGCACAACCCCAACTGCGCCCTCGGTCACCGCGTCGGCTGATCGGCACACGCACGAGGCCCTGGGAGTCTGCTGTGTCCCCGGGGTTTGGTGTGGTCTTCGTTTGTCCGTCGGGTTCAACGGCCGGTTGTACGCCGTGTCACGCCCACTGCACCCCCAGCCTGCGTAGTGCGTTCATGTACAGGGGCGGTCTTTCTGATCAGTAGTTCGTGGGTTTGCCTGGGCTGATCAGTTTGGTGCCTGGTGGTAGCGCCTTATGCCTCGGTTGCTACGGCTCGGTGACGGAGGGATTGAGCGCTTGGGCTGTGTGCTGAGCTGGTGCTTTGTCAGGTGGAGTGAGTGTTGGTCAGGTGTGGTCAGTTTCTCCGTGTGGTGATCAGGTTCGTTGAGTGTTCGTATGCGCTGGTTGTGGTGTTGGTGGGGTGGTTGAGCCAGTACAGGGCAGTGTCTATGTCTCGTGCGGTCCAATTGGGGATCGAGGCCGGGGCCCGGCCTTCTTCCAGCTCGGTGCAGCGAGACGCCCGCTCCCTACCTCCATCAGGACCCCCTCGCCACCAGGAGGACGACGTCCTCATGCGCGAGGCATTCAGCTACGGCGTCGGCATCGATGACCCTGCTCGCTGGTGTAGATAGAGCCGCAGCGCTGGCACTCTTGCAGCCCATTGATCACATCTGCGCAATGGAAGCAGAAGTCGATGAGTGTCTCCGGAGAGGAAGCTGTCGAGGCTCCTCGAACCAGGCTGCTCATCGTGCAGACGGGGCACCGGTCCGGGGCGTCACCGTCGTACGAGGCATCAGGAATGGCGCGGTTGAGAACGCGGACGGCATAGCCCAGGGCTAGGCCCAAAGCGCCATAGCCCTGGACACAGAGGTGGCAGTACATGGTGGAGATCATTGCGTCCGACTGGCACCACTCCGGCACGCCCCTGATGAGTGTCGGAGTGAGGGCGAACTGCTGGCACTGCGGGCACAGGAGGGTGCGCGCTCTGACGGGCCCCAGGACCGGAGCGAGGTCCTTCATGCGCTCTGCCACGTAGCCCTGGATGGTGCGGACCCCTCCGCGGATCCGATCCATGTCGATCTCCGCGTGGTGCCGTTCTTCCTCATCTGTGATGTGCTTCAGAATGTGCTCATCGACAAAACTGATGAGGAAGTTCAGTACTTGGGCAGTGGTGCTCTCCACGGTTCCGGCCTTGGCGTACTCGCCAACCAAGCCGTAGTGCTGCAGAGCGTTGCGGCGTTCGGCTAGGTCGGAGAGAGCAGCCTCATCACGCCGGCTGAACTTGATCCCCGCTATGTTGGTCAGCCGCTTTCGCGTCTCTTGGGGAGTGCAACTCTTCAGTGTCCCCTCTCGAGCGCTTCTCGCGTAGCGTCCCCGGGGCTGACGAACACCAGAGACCAGTGCACCATCTGCAGACGCGCCTTCAGCAGCACTTCGGCGCCCGCAGCGGCGACAGCTGTGCCTCCCAGGCCATTCGGCTCCCGTCCGCGGTCGAGGCCATCGTTGGGCCGTGCATGGCGAATGCGGGTGTCCACGTCCCGGGTGCTGCGCCCCGTCGAGGGCTGAAGGCTGCCGACACCTATAGCTGTGACGCGATCGAGCAGGGTCTGGGACACCTCGGGGCCGAGGAAGCCGGTGATCCGGCATACGGTCACGGGTAGCCGCCACAGGGCATCCCCGCACACGGGCGACCGGTCCGCCGCCGGTTCTGCCACCCTCCCCACCCAGGCTTGAGCGCCAACGGGGAACAAGCCGTACCGCCGTGGAGCACGGGTGCACTGTCAGCCCGGTGAGCGGGTGCCATGGGTGCCTCCTCGTACGGCGGGCAGATCCTCGTCCCGGTGGCGACATGGATCCGTGGCCACCGGACGACGGCCGCGGGACCTGCCCGGCACCGAACTCTTAGTCCGGGCGCGTCTCACCGCCCGCGCCGAAGACGGACTCGCGCTTCAGGACTGGCGCGTGCGCCCGCCGGAACCAGGACCGGCCCACCAGGGCTATCCCGAGCAGTGAAGCCTGGGGTGCTCTACTGCTCGGGGGGCTTGCCGGGAAGGCGATGCAGCTATTCCGACGGCGGGGCGCCCCCTGCACCAGGCCGGGGCACGGGACGGGCGCGGCGGGCGCGGGCTTTCTGGAGGGTCCAGGCCCCGGTTGCGAGGAGGAGTCCGGCGGCGAGGCTGCCGAGGAACTCGGGCAGAGCGGCGTGGAGAACGTCGTACACAGGCAGCACAGCGCGCCGAAGGGGGCCGACCGCGCGCTGCTCTCCATCCCTTTGGGCAGATGTCAGTAGGTGCACTCCAACCCCGACCCCCGGGTTGCGTGAGCAGGCTCCCGGACAGACCGACCCTCACCTGGCCGTCCGGCGAACCACGAGTGCATCACGAAGTCTTGCGGATCACCGAGAGGTGGGTCCCGCCGCTCGCGAAAACAGCGTTGTGACTCGCGTAACCCCGGGCCGGTATCCGCAAGGTGAGCGATGACGACCGGCGCGGTCCATCGCGCTGTTCTGGGGGCGTGATCTTCTGGCGACGTGTCGGTTGCTGGCCGGACTGCCAGGATCACCCCCATCCCTTCTCATTCCGCTCGATGCGTGCAGCAAGGAGGTAGCGGGCCTTCTCGTCCTCGCTGGCGGTTTCGAAGAAGTGGTCTTGGCCGGCCCGGAGCCCGTCCCAGAAGCCGAAGGATGCGCAGCAGGTCCGGATCAAGTCGCGGGGCACCTTCTCGGGGCTGTTGCCCTTGCGGCCCTCCCGGTATCCGATGATGGTTCCCCGGGCCACCGACAGCGGGTTGTGCCTGTGGCGCGGTCTGGGCTCGTTGTATCGGCGCAATTCCTCTTCCGACTGGGCGTCGCGGTAGTCCTCGTCGCGATAGCGGTAGCCCTTCGAGAAGCCGTACTTCTCACAGCAGCTCTCTACGCGGGCCCGGCTGTCTGTGCGCATCCGCCAGTCCGGCTGGCAGTATCGGTAGCCGATCACGACGCCCGTGACTACATCGCGAGCGCTCGGCGAAGAGCGCCTGGCCGGACTTGCCCAGCCGAGCGGGCTCGACCAGAGCGCGGTCGCCGAGACCCTGGCCGAGAAACTGCCGGGCTTCGTCGACTCCGTCTCGCCCGCAGGATGGATCGACCAGGCACTCATCCGGTCCCGTTCAACTTCACTCGGCCTGGGCGAACTCGACGTTCTGAGCCAGACCCTGGACGGCTTCAACGACTGGCTGCTCGTGCAGCACGGCTTGGCCCAGTAGCCGGCCACAGGGTATGTCCCCGGCCCGGGGCGGGCGTCCGGACCGGGAAGGCGTTCAGTGGCGCGCGAACGGCCCGACAGCCACCGCGCCGTCGTCGCCCGGTTGGGCGTGATCGGCGAGCAGGACCAGGAGCCGCTCCGGGCTGACGACGAACCGCGCGCACAGCGCCCGCACCCGCCGACGGCCCCCCACGGGGCGGGAAAAGCCCGGTCCGGCGTTCCCGGTGCGCGGGACCTGTCCGCCGAGCTCGCCCGGTGGCCTGGCAGCCGCGCCCAGTGCGGTCTTCGGTCAGCGGCCAGTGTTCCCCGTGCCCGGCTGTTCCTGCCATTCGCCCAGAACATGCCTGTTCAGCGCGGTGTCGGGGCGGTCGGGTCCCAGGACGCGCTCTTGGTGGGCCAGGGCCTGCTCTTCGATCCGGACGGCGTCCTCGGTGCGTCCCGCCAGTGTGTAGGAGGTGGCGAGGTTGCCGCGTGCTATGAGGGTGTCGGGGTGGTCGGGTCCCAGGACGCGCTCCATGCCGGGCAGGGCCTGTTCGAGGATCCGGGCGGCCCCGGGGGTGTGCCCCGCATCCCGACAAGAGTGGGCGAGGTTACTGAGGGTGGTGAGGGTGGTGAGGGTGTCGGGGTGGTCGGGTCCCAGGACGCGCTCCTGGTCGGCGAGGACCTGCACGTAAAGCCGTATGGCGTCCTCGGCGCGCCCGGCCCGCCAGTGGGCGGCGGCGAGGTTGCCCCGGGTGGTGAGGGTGTCGGGGTGGTCGGGTCCCAGGACGCGTTCGCGGTCGGTGAGGACCTGCTCTTCGATCCGTATGGCGTCCCCGATGCGCCCGGCC
>NZ_JAMQAW010000007.1:0-46122 GCF_023701525.1 Streptomyces albipurpureus | reverse complement strand
GGTGCGCCCGGCCTGCCGGTAGGAGTTGGCGAGGTTGCTGCGGGTGGTGAGGGTTTGGGGGTGTTCGGGTCCTAGGATGCGGTCGGTGTCGGCGAGGAGTTGCTCTTCGAGCCGTATGGCGTCGCCGGTGCGCCAGGCCCGCCGGTAGGAGGTGGCGAGGTTGCTGCGGGTGGTGAGGGTGGTGGGGTGTTCAGGTCCCAGGATGCGGTCGGTGTCGGCGAGGAGCTGCTCTTCGATCCGGACGGCGTCGGTGGTGTCGCTGCTGCGGCCCCGCCTGTAAGCGGTGGCGAGGTTGCTGCGGGTATTGAGGGTGTGGGGGTGGTCAGGTCCGAGGATGCGCTCGCGGTCGGCGAGGACCTGCTCGTGGATCCGGGCGGCCTCAGGGATGCGGCCCGCCAGCCAGTAGGAGTTGGCGAGGTTGTTGCGGGTGGTGAGGGTGGTGGGGTGTTCAGGTCCCAGGGTGCGCTCGCGGTCGGCTAGGACCTGCTCGTGGATCCGGACGGCCTCACGGATGCGGCCCGCCTGTCCGTAGGCGACGGCGAGGTTGTTGCGGGTGGTGAGGGTTTGGGGGTGTTCGGGTCCGAGGGTGCGCTCGCTGTCGGCCAGGACCTGCTCGTGGATCCGGACGGCCTCCCGGATGCGGCCCGCCTGTCCGTAGGAGGTGGCGAGGCTGCCGCGGGGAGCGAGGGTGTCGGGATGGCCAGGCCCCAGGACGCGTTCGGAGTCGGCCAGGACCTGCTCCAGGATCCGGATGGCGTCGCCGGTGCGCCCCGCCTGCTGGCAGGCGTTGGCGAGGTTGTTGCGGGTGGCGAGGGTGTCGGGGTGGTCGGGCCCCAGGGTGTGTTCGGTGACGGTGGCGAGGTGTTGCCAGTGTGCGGTGGCCGCGGTATGCAGGCCTGCGGAGAGGAGGCTCAGGCCTGCACGATGGAGGACTAGAGGGGCGTCGGGGTGCCGGAGGCGGTCGCCGGTGTGGTGGTAAAGGCTCTCGGTGCAGGCTCGCAGCGCGGCGGCGAGATCCCGGTGGACGGGGAGGGTGTCCTGCTCGGGCCAGCAGGCGAGGAGTCCGCCGGCCGCGGCTTGTGTGTGACCGTCCGTGAGTTGGTGGGGGAGGGTTTCGCGGACGGCGCGGGCGGTCAGCGCGTGGATCCGCACGGAGCGGGGTCCGGTGCCGGTGTGGGTGATCAGTGCGTAGCGGTGCAGGACCCGCAGCGCCCGGCTGGCCTCGGCGGCCGTGGGGCGTTCCCGCTCACCGTTCCGGCTGGGTTGGCGGTGCTGCTCGAGGCGGTCGAGGACGGGACTGGTCGCCCACAGTGCGTGGGGGTGTCCTGCGGGGTCGAGGAGCGCGGTCAGGCGCAGGACGGGTTCGGCGATCCCGGTCGGATCAACCGCGCGGGCGGCTTCCAGCGACATCAGGAGTGTGGTGGTGATCTGACGTCCGTAGCCTTCGGTGTCCGCCCAGGAGGGCAGCGCCTCTTCCAGGCGTGTCTGCCGGTCATTGAACCGCTGGAGGTAGGCGGTGCAGGAGATTTCTTCGTTGATCATGTAGGCCGCGGCGTGCCCGAGGGCCAGTGGCAGACACCCCAGGGCGTCGGCCAACCCACCCACCGACTGGTCGAGGAGATGCCCCATCCCGTCCCCACCCAGCCGCGCGCGGAGATACCCGTCGGCTTCTTCCGGGGTATAGACGTCGACCCGTACGCGGGTCCGCCCACCACCAGTCATGCGTGCGTCGTGGAGGCGGGTGGTGGCGAGGACCCAGCCGGTGCCGGTGCGGCTGATCGGCCACCACGGCTGCATCGCCGCGGGGTCGGTGACGTCGTCGAGCACGATGAGCCACCGCCGCCGTGTGGTCTTCAGCCAGGCCAGGAACGCGCGGGCGTCCGCTTCCGGGTCCTGCTCGTCCGCGCCGGGTGCGCGGACCCGCAGGGCTGTTTGGGCGTAGGTGGTGATGACCTGCCCGGTTTCAGCCGCGGAGGTCCACAGGACGAGATCAGTTCCGTCTTCGAGGGCGTCGGTGGCGTAGGAGGCGGCGAGTTGGGACTTACCAACCCCGCCCCCTCCGGACAGTACGCGCGTCCGCCCATGCCGACCGTCCGGGGCCCGGGTTTCTTCTCTGGGTGCGGTCTGGGTGAGGACGACTGCTCCGCTGTCGGCGCGTGCCGCGTCGATGCGTTCGCGTAATCCGGTCCGGGGCTGGAACGCGGTTGCCAGGGTGGGGACCGGCCCGATCTCCACCGGCCATCCGCTATCCGACGGTTGATGAGTGGTCGAATCGTGAAGGCCTTCGACTCCTGGCCACCCCAGACCCACCAACCCTGGTCCCGCGGCGGGACGGTCTTCGCCGACATTGCCTGCCACTGCGGTGCGGCGGAGTTGTAGAAGTTCGTCCGCCGGCAGGCCCAGCGCTTTCGTCAGGGCTGCCACCGTTGCTGCCGAGGGCACGGGCGCGCCGTGCTGGAATGCTCCGTGCACGGTCGTCCGGCCCAGCCCCGCCCGCACAGCAAGCTGCGCCTTGGTCAGCCGCGCGCCGGCCAGCGCGTCAGCCAGCCGGCTGCGTAGCCCGGCGAGTGCCCGCTCGCGCTCTGTCTGGTGGTCGTTCACCTATTCCGCCCCCCGGCGCCTCTTTCGCAGGCCCTCATCTTCCTTCATCCCAAAGTCCAGAACCGCCCGCCGGTCCACCCCATGCAGACGCCCCGGGCAGGGCGCATCTCCCCACCCTCAGCAGCTTGTTCACTACAGGACGGCCGTGAGGGTGGCGGTGATGACGGCGGCGAGGGTGAGAGTGCCGGCGAACACGGCCCCGGCGCGGGTGAGAGCGGCAGGGTAGTCAGCGCCGGCGAGCCGGGCGAGCTTCCCCGCCCCGGCGGCGGTCAGGGCGGCGACAACCACCACCAGGCCAATGCCGAGCAGGACGACAGCGGAATGGTTCACGACGGATCCCCTAGAGAGTGTTCGGTTCGGGTGTGATCCGAACGTCGCAGGTGGGATGTTCGCCGGGGTCCGGCCGGACGAAGACGAACACCACCGAACACCCCCTGGGGGCGGCCGGATCCCGCCCGGCCTACCCGCCACCCCGCTCTGGCTTCGGCCACCATCTACCCCGCTGCGCCTGGCCGCCCTGCTCGGCCTGTTGCGCCCCCGGCGCCTGCTGCGCTTTGTCCGTGCTGTGGGTCCGTCTGCCGTTGTCTGTGCCAGCGGGGTGTGTGGGGTTAGGGCATCTGTGGCGGGTTCGGGTGTTGTCGGAGCCAGTGTTGGAACTCCCGGTGCCGGTACTGGTACGCCGCTCCGCTGTACCGCAGCAGCCCCGCGTCGGTTGCCCAGTCGAGGAACCGCCCGAGCCGGAACGGCAGCTGCCCGCGCAAGCAGAGCAGGAACACCAGATACCTGCGGGAAGCCGCGCCGACCATGAGCCCGACCAAGAGGCCGACCGTGAGGCCGAACGCGATCCCGGCCAAGAGCACGGCCATCAGCCCGGCCGTGATACCGGCGATGAGCGCGAGGCGGGCGTCGGTTCTGATGGCGGCCCGTGTCCTGCGGCCCGTACCCGGCTCCTGGGTTATTCCGGCCATGAGCCCGGCCGCGATCATGACCGCGACCCCGGTCAGGAGCCCGGCGGTGAGCCCGGCCGCGACCCCGGCCACGAGCCAGCTCGTGGCCGCACGGGGCCTGTCGGTCCAGGCGGCGCGGCGCGGGTATGTCCAGCGCTGGGGCCTCACTGCTGGGACGGTCAGTGCTGCTGCCGGCAGGGCGGACAGGACCACGACCAGCCACCCCGGGAAAGCACGGGCGGCGAGTCCCAGCACGAGGACAACCAGGGCGGCCGGGGCGATGAGGGCGGCCTCGGTCGCCCGAACACGCCGGCGTCCGGCGAGGGGCCACAGTTCGTGCAGGAGTAGATCCGTGCCCTCCGGGCCGTGCGCCCCCGCGCCCCCGGGGGCACCTGTGCCGCCTGCTGTGCCCGCTGGGTCGAGGTGGCGGGTGAGGCGGTGGAGCCAGCGGTGTACCTCCTCCGCGGTGTACCCGTCCGGGTTGGGGGCCGTACTGACCGCGGCGGGAATGTAGCGGGCGAGGAGATGGGCGTCCACCGCGTCGGTATCCGGCAGGGTAAGGAGTTCGGCGGGGTCGCCGTCCCGGTGGTAGACGGTGGCGGCCAGACACAGCCGCCACGGCGTCGACAACACACCGGCGAGGAGCCCGTGCGGGTGGCCGGCGAGGTGGTCGGTGAGGGACTGCCAGCGGCCCGCATCCCACGCACGGCCGGTGAGGTAGTCCCGGGCGTCGTCGGCGCCGACGGGCTGAACCGCGACCCTGGCCGCATCGACCACCGCCCGTGGCACCAAGGCGTCGTAGTGCCCGGTGCGGCAGGTCAGCACCAGCGCACCCGCCTCCCCGCCCTGCTGATACGCGTTCAGCGCCTCCACGACGGCGGTGGCCCGGGGCGCCGCAGGGTCCGGTAAACCGTCAGGGCCTGCCGGGTCCATCTCGTCGAGGCCGTCCAGAACCGGCAGCACCAGGCCGTGCCCGACCAAACCGGCGGCCATATGCCGCGGCCAGTCGTAGTCCTCCGTCAGCCGCTGCTCCAGCAGTTCGGGCAGGGTCTGGCGGTCGGTCTCCCACCGTGACAGCGGTATCCGCACCGGCACGGGTTCGTCCTCCCCACGGCCCTCGATCAGTCCCAGCAGGAGTTCCAGGGCGGATACGGTCTTCCCGGCCCCTCCGGCCCCGGTGATCACTAGCCGCAACGGTTTCGTCGTCTGGTAGTAGGCCACGATGTCCGGCACCGCCGACCCACCCGGCCCGTCCGCGAACAACCGCCCCGCATTCGGCGCCGCGGCGGGCCTTACCCCGCCGGACACCAGGGTGTAGGCGAGGTTGATGCGCTCGGTGTCGTCGCCCAGCAGTTTCCGCCACACGGCGCCTTCCCCGGCCTGAACCTGACCTGCCAGCGTTGCGGCCCAGCCGCGGGCGAGCGTGGCGTCGGCGAACGCGGCGGTGTTCGCCTGGGACTGCTTCCGTAAGGCGACCACCGCGACCAGCCCGGCGGCCACCGCCAGCGCCACCGCGAACAACCCTGCGGTGTCCGACGCCTTCAGCCCCCCATGGCTCAGCTGCCGCACCACGTACACGGCGGCTGCCACCGCCACCAGCACACACACCACACCGGCCAGCAGCCACACACGCCGCTGACGGCGCCCCCCCCGAGTCCCGTCATCCCCCAACCCTTCACCACCCACCCACCAACACACAGCCCCCTTCCCCCACTTGTGACCACACCGACGAACAACCACCCCACCAACCGACACCCGGAGACAACCGAACCCCGCGCCCAGAGCCGGTGGTCCCCGCCCACCGCCCGCCGACCACCTCCGCCCCTGCTTCGCGTCAAGGGCGCGGTCGATAGCCACTGCCAACTTCCTCACGGCTGGTGACGCCGACTGGGGTCTGTACGTGCTGACTCTCGCTTCGTAGCCCAAGGAGATTCTCGCTGAGATGCCCGAGTGGTAGGGAGAGGAAATCTCTTGGTGGCAGGGCACGGTCTACGTGCAGCGGTAGCGCACTTGTTGAGGAATCTGCGTACTGGCTCGTGAGAAAGACCTGTTCAGCGACGCGGGAATCCCCATACGGTGCGGAAGGTATGACGGCACTTGCATCTTTCACCTTCGTGCGCCACGTCGATGGGCTCCGCTACCACTTCGAACGCGACGGCGAGCACCACGGCCGCCCCGCCTATCGCAGAACGGACGGGTACGTGTGGTGTGTCTGGTCGCCGGCCGACGGCTGGCATTGTGAGATCGCCGACGGCCTCGTGACCGCCCATCCTGTCAACAGCCACGCTGATGAACCAGAACCCCCGGCCACCGTCTGGCGCAGCTTCAAGAACGACCGCTCCTACCTCTACGACCTCCGGCCCCTCGACCCCGAAGCATGATCCGCCGGACAGTGTCTAGCGGTGATGCGCGCCATGGGAACGCAGAGCGCGCCTGACCGGCGGGTACGCACCCAGGAAACACGAGGACACGGAGGCCCCTCGGGGTGTTCGGCCAGGTCAACGGCCGGTTGCGGGTGGTGTCAGGCCCATTCGACGCCGGCTTCTCGGAGGGTAGTGCGTTGGTGGTGGGTGAGGCGTTCGAGTCGTTGTTTGGTGTTCGAGACCCACACGCCGAGTTGACGGTGTGTTCGGTTCCGTTGATGGTGATGTGTTCGGTGTGGGGTCGGGGGACGGTGGCTTTGGCGCAGGACATCGGCGACGTCTTCGTGGTCGTCGGTGAGGATCTCCTTCGTGAAGCGGATGGCGGTCACCCCATGCACCCTGGCCAGGGGCCCGCAGAGGGGAAAGAAGTTTCCAAGTGCCCTTGGTAGAAGGTGAGTTCACCAGATCTCCGGCGGCGCGGGTCCCGACCTGCGCGGATCGTGGACGGGCCAAGATTCCGTTTCAGGTTCCGTCCGAGTGCCGCCGCTCTCCCATTTGGGCAACCCCCTTGTCCTCCCGCCCGGTCTCTCGGAGACTGGCGGTACTGCGGAAGAGACCTCGGTGGAGGCATCTATGGCCACGGAACCTGAGCGCGCGTTGGGCAGTTTCATCCGCAACCACCCGACGGACAACGACCGCCGCTGGCGCGCCGCGGTCGGCGCGGTGCTGGTCGGTCTTGTCCTCTCGGGCGTCTCCGTCCCAGTGACCGTGGACGTCTTCTCCGGGGACGGTGGCAGCGCGCAGGTTGCCGGGCTGCTCTGGGGCGGTGCGCTCATCGGACTCTTCGGCGGTGGCACCGGCGTCATGCGGACCCTGAAGCGGCACGGTGAGGTCTTCGTACTGCGCGAGGGAGGACTGGTCCACCGGTGGTTGGGGGGCACCCGGGTGGTGCCCTGGACGGCGATCCACCGTGTGGTCGAGCGTGGGCAGGATCACGCCTTGGGCCGGCTCATGGGCTGGGACGTCCACCTGGTCATCCGGCTTCAGCACGGTGGACGGCTGCTGCTGACCGGCTATACCGAGGACGCGGCCCGGCTCTCCGCGGAGATCCGGGCCGCTGTGGCGATCGCACAGAGCCGGACACCGCCGGGCATTTCGGGTGTCCGCCAGGATGGGAACTGAGCCGGGTGGGGAAGCGTGGGGGTGTCCGTGGGCCTCACATCAGGGGCGACAGCCACTCTTCGAGGGCGGCTTCCCGCTCGCGTGAGTGAGCAGGAGATCGGCTGACTGGTTCTCCTGCCACCCCTGTGTCAGCGGGGAAGGCGAGGCGCTGCCCCGCACGAAGTGGGAGAGCAGACCGAGTGAGAGATCAACCTCTCTCTGCGTGCGATCTCTCGGTTTCGGGACAGTGGTGGTGAGAGAGTCTGTTCGGATGGTGGGGGTACTGGTCAGCGGGCTTTTTTGTGTCGGGGTGTCACTGTCGCGGGGTGAGAGATCGGGTGTGTGTCTACTGTCTTCGGGCGATAGACGCGCAGTTCGCGTACTGACATGAATCCGAGAGGTCTCAGGTCCCTCAGTCACAGCAGGATGCTCGTAGGTTGTCGAGATTTGCAACTCGACTGACAAGCAGGTCGCCCCCGGGAACGGCCTGAGTAGCTGACGCTGTCGGGGATCGAGCGTCTGGACGCCGAGGTGGAGCGGGCCCGGGCCCTGGAGCGGTGGAACGAGGACCACTCTGCTTGGCACCACCGCTGACCGTCCTGGGGCGCGCGGGCGGGCCGGTTGAGTAGCGGGCCGGGTCCGGCTGAGTGCGAGTGCTCAGGGCGGGGCGCCGAACTCCTCGTACCGTCGGGGGTGGTAGTCGAGCGGACCGGACGGCGGGGAGCCCATGAACGCACTCATGCAGCACGCGAGCGGTGGTTCCTGCGCGTCGGAGGAGTGGCCGATGCTCTACCTGGGCGTGGTAGCCGTCCTCGCGGGGTGCGGGTTCCTGGTCAACCTGATCGCGCTCTGGGTGTGCGTCAACGTCGAACAGCCGGTCAGGACGTGGGCGGTGGCGATGGTCCTGCTGCCGTGGATTGGCCTGGTCGTGGCGTTGGTGGCGTCCGTGGGGCTCGGCCTCGACGCGGCGGACCGGGGCGGGTCACCCTGGTGGTTCCTGCTCGCGGGAGCCGGGGCGCACCTGGGGGCGTTGGCCGTGGTGGCCCTTCTGGCCTGGTCCGCCACGCGGAGGGCCTACCGTGATGGCGTCCCGGCGCCGGACACGGCCGCGCCCGGCGCGCGGACCGGTGGGACACGTGCGCCCTCGGAACCGGCGCGGTCGCGGCCCTCCGCCGTCCCCGTCGACTCGCCCCGCTCGCACGAGGAGTGGCGGGCTCGGGTGATCCGCAGGCCGGACGATGTGGGATACGGGGTCCTGCTGCCGTGGCTGGCCGAGAAGTACTTCGCGCACTACCACCGCCTGGTGGACCGGCACCTGCCCTCCGGCTGCCACCCCGGAGAGACCGCCACCGCGGACGACGCGCTCGCGGTCCTCGCCCTGGGTGAGAGCATTCACCGCATGCTCTTCCGGGACCGCTCCTGGTTCGTGCACGACGCTATGAGGTGGGGTGCCACCTGGAACGAGGTGGCGGCCGCGCTGGACGTGACGACGGGCCGGGCCCGGTCCGTCCTCCGGTCCTACGCAGAGACGCAGCGGAAGCTGTACGAGGAGACTGAGAGGACGGGTGACCGGCCCTTGGGCTACTCCGCCGAGAAGTACCGCTCCGCGCTGGCGCTCATCAGGCTCGCCGACGACGCCCGGTCACCGTCCGCCGCGTAGCGGGACGGACGGACTCAGTCCAGGTCGGGGATGAACAGGCGGGAACGCTGTGTGTCGCGCTCCGCGGGCCTGCGGGTTTCGTCTGACATGGGCTGTTGAGGCGGCCGTGAACGTTCCCTGGAAATCATCGTTCCTGGGGCGACCACCGACGCGCGCCACGACCTTGGCCTCCTCATCGATCCTGACCTCACTGCGGCCGGGGGGACCGGTGGTGCCCACGCCCCGTTCCGGACAACTTCCTCGCTCAGGACGGCGGCGGCCCGGACGTGTTGTCGTGCGCAGGGTGGATGCCAGTGGGATGCGCAGGGTTATGGCAGTGGGATCGCAGAGTCCGTGTCAGTAGGTGGTGACGGCTCTGAGTGCCAGGCACTGAGTGTCGGACAGGGCGCCGCCACGCTGGCTTTCACCTTCAGCCAGAGGGGGAAGGCAGTGGGCTGTGCGTGCGACCCGAGGCTGACGCCCCGGTAGGTCTCGGGTCTGAGGCGAACCCGTGAGGGGTTACGGATCAAGGTGGATGGCTCGGACGGGGACGGACGCATTGATGGGGCGACCCCATCAATGGGGCCCTCAACCACCTGGAGAGCCCGATGACTGCAATGCCCCGCCCCAGGACGATGGTCCTTCCGGCCCTACTCGCGGCCTTCGTCGTCGGCTTACCCCTGAGTGCTGCCCCCGTCGCCTCCGCCGAGCAGCGTGCGGACAAGACCGCGTACGCGAGCGTCACGGGGAGCGCGGAGTTCGTCCTTCCCTACTACCCGGATGACGACGTCCGCTCGTTCAGCTTCGACGCGCGGGCGGCCCCGTACAGTCGGCCGTTGCCGGGGACCCCCACGGGGCTTCCGACCGATGCTCGGGGCACGCTCACGGTCTCCCACTACTCCGCCGAGCGGAACAGGACCTACACGTCCGAAGGCCTCGTGGACTGCCTGGTCACCGGCCCCCGCACCGCGACGCTGACGGCGGTCATCACCAGGGTGAGCGATGGCGGCCCGGTAGATGACGTCGGCAAGCGGGTCGGGTTCAGTGTCTACGACAGCGGCGAGGACAAGGGGCGCTCCCGGGACCGCGTGGGCTTCTCGTGGAACGGCGTGAACCTGCTGCCGAGCCGCGACGCCGCTCCCGCGGAGGCCCTGGTCGGCACCTGTATGGCCCCCGCCGCGTACGCCCCGGTGACCAAGGGCGGCTACACGGTCAGGCATGCCGAACTGCTTCCCATGACGAAGTACTGACGGGCCGCGGTCGACGTGGGCTTGGATGTGGGCGTGGAGGTCTCCTTGTGGACCGGAGAGTGCTGAGCACCCTTGTCGGCCGTCTCTCGGAAGTTGCGACGCCTGGGCACTCTTGACCAGCCCCCGGGTCTGCATCTTGGTGACCAGTTCGCCGAAGGGGCCTCGGGATGCCTTCTCTACGGGAAAGCCTGTGGCCTGCTTGATGTCGTCCGGGACCGGGATCTTCACTGTGAACACGTGGTGGTCGACTTCGGTGAGCAGTTCTCGGATTTCCTTCTCGCTGCTGCCCGCCTGCGGACCCACAGACGTAACACCAGCCTGGCTCGTTTTCGAGCGCTCACCACATTCCTTTGGCGACGAGGATGGAGGCGTCGTCGTGGTGTTTGCCTGCGGTGCGTAGGAGGTGTCCGGCGATCACGGGCGGGGTGTGCTCAAGGAGTCCGGGAAGGTCTTGGGGGTTCCAGCGTTGGGTCAGGCCGTCGGAGTGCATGACCCACGTGCTGCCGGCGGGCAGGGGATGGGTGGTGGTGCGGAGGATGGGTATGCGGTGTCCGACGATCCCTGGCTGCGAGGCCAGGCTGGTCTTGGATGTGGGTGTCACGATCGCGGCGGCTATGTTGCCCACTCCGCAGAAGAGCACCCGCCGACAGTCCGGTTCGATACGGGCCACGGCCACCGCAGCGCCCCGGGTGCCGGCCAGGGCCTGGTGGATGTCCGTCATGACTTCTTCGGGCGATCGACTCCTGCCGGTGCGGATGGCACGGATCGCGGCCTGGGTGGCTATCTCCGCCAGGGGGCCGTGACCGAGTCCGTCGCAGAGCATGACCAGGACCGCCCGCCCCACGCCGAGGGCAGTGGAAACAGGGGCTGCCGCGAGTCTGTCGGGCCTGGGCACGGTCCGGCCCTGGGCGGAGGTGCGGGCGTCTGGCACCGCGTCATGCGGGGCAGGCCAGGGGGCCGGTGCCGGTGTTTCGGCGGTGTCCCAGCGTGCTGCCCAGCCGTCTCCGCACGCCGGCCGGCCGTCCTCGACTGTCTGTGCTCCGCTGATGCACCGGGTCACTCCTGCCACCACGGATTCCGGCGATGCGTGCCGGGCGCTTGGACGGCGCAGCCGTGAATCCCGTGGCCAGAATCGGGCCAGCATGACTGTCCCCTGTCCGGGGATGGAGTGGAGGTCGAAGGTGTCAGCGAGTCGGGTGATCATGCCCAGGCCGATACCGAGTGTGCCAGCGGTCGAGCGGCCGTCCCGCATGGAGGCGGCCACATCCGCCATGCCCGGTCCGTCGTCCAGGGCCAGGAATTCGAGCCCGATGTGCTGTTCAGTGCGCACGATCCGCAGGACGATCGCTCCGGAGACGGCGTGCTTGGCCAGGTTGGAGGCGGCCTCGGACACCGCCAGGACGGCCTCCCCGACCCGGTGCTCGCCCAGTCCGATCCGCCTGGCGAGCCGGGAGGCGACCCCCCGGGCGGCGTTGAGGTCGTCGCGGAACCACGCCACGTCCTCGCTCTCCAGCAACACAAGGCTCACAGCGTGCGCCCGGCGGCGCGCGCCGCAGCCACGGGCCGCTTCGTACCGGTACGGCTGTGGTCCACGACAACTCCCGGGAAAGGTGAACTGGCGGAGATCTTCACCCCTGCCAGCAGCAGCAGCCTGCCCCGAAAGGGAAATAGTGATCGCCTTCAAACCAACTTTCCTCCTGCTCTTGGTGACGGTCGTCCTGGCAGCAGGCGGGTGGTGGTCTTGTCGTGGTAGCCGAGAGCGTCCGCGATGACGGGAGCCGGCATCTCAAGGAGTTGTTGCCCCCACCTCAGGCATCCGGAGGAGGGTAGTCGTTGTCCTCCACGACGCCTCGCCGGCCGGTGGGTGCCGGATAGGGGAGGGGCTTTCGGGTGAGCGTGATGGGGGCGGGTGTTGCTCAGGTGCTGCGCTGGCCGTGAGTTGTCTGGCGGAGTTGTTCGGTGTGCCGGGTCAGGGTGTCGATGCGTTCGGCGAGGTCCGCGTCTTGGGGCCGCAGGTGGGCCCGGGTGTCGGTCAGGGGGCGTATGAGGCGGGCGGCGTCGTCGTGGCCGAGGGCCAGGTTCAGGGCGCCGACCGTGTCGGCGGGCAGGTCGGTGAGGGCGGTGATCTGTGCGGCCAGGCGGCGGAGGTCGGCTGCGTTGTCGCGGGCCCAGGCGGTGACGGTGCGGTCGGCGGCGCGGGTGTCGCGGGTGGCCTGGACTCGTTCTTCGCCGGTGGAGCCGGGGGTGCCGGGGCGCAGGCGGAGGTAGCGGCGTTCGGCGGCCTGGCGGCTGGCGACTCCGAGGGGTCCGGCGAGGTCGGCCCAGCTCGCGCCCTTGCCGCGGGCGGTTTCGATCAGGCCGCTCTCCCAGCCGGCGAGTTGTTCGCGGATCTCGCGCAGCGTCAGCAGTGCGGCCAGGGCCGGGTGCGGGCCGGAGCCGGCTGCGGGCGGCGCTGTCGTCTTCGGTGTTCCCCCGGGGGGCTGCTGTGCGTCCTTTACGGACTGGTTGATGGCCTCCAGCGCTGCCGCGGCGGCGAGGAAGGGAACGGGTGCGGTAGGCGGGGTGGGTTCGTTCATGGGATTCTCCGGCGTCTTGTCATCCTCCAGATGACTCCGTTCTTGTCATCGTTTCGATGACATGTTACAACGGATGCACGTTGAAGCGCATTGGCAGTTTCTGCCTGAACCAACTGGAGGTGTTTCGCGATGTTGATGCGCACTGACCCGTTCCGCGAGATGGACCGGATCGTCCAGCAGCTGTCGGGTACGTCGGGGACGTGGTCGAAGCCGTCCGTGATGCCGATGGACGCCTACCGCGAGGGCGACGAGTACGTGATCGCCTTCGACCTCCCCGGCGTGAACCCGGAGGCGATCGACATCGACGTCGAGCGGAACATGCTGACCGTGAAGGCGGAGCGCCGCCCGGTCGCGAAGGCCGAATCCGTGAAGGTGGAGCTCTCCGAGCGGCTCCTCGGTGTCTTCTCCCGCCAGATCATGCTCTCCGACACCCTGGACACCGAGCGGATCCACGCCGATTACGACGCGGGTGTCCTGACCCTGCGCATCCCGATCGCCGAGCGCGCCAAGCCCCGCAAGATCAGCATCGGCGGCACGGCCGACCGCAGGCAGATCTCCGGCTGAAACCCGCCCACCAGCCGGCCGCGGAGGGCGGGGAAAGCCGATTCCCCCTCCGGCATCCCGCCCTCCGCCCCTCCGTGACCCCTTCACCCCATTCCCGGAGGTGACGTGATGTCGATACGCAGGGAGGGAGTCGTTCCTGGCCCATGTCCAGGAACGCGGCGAGTACGAAACCCCGGGAAGAGGCCGATCCACCGCGGCCGCCGCCGCAGGCGATGTCCTGACCCGTGAGGTCCTCCTGCAGCTCCCGCACGGCTACGACCTCCTCCTCGGCCCCCAGCCCACCTGACCGTCACCGGCCGGAGGCCGGATCCTTCGCAGAGAAAGGCAACCGCAGCCATGTACGACCAGCCTCGACCGAACCCGGCCCATCACGTCATGACGTTCGACCAGATGCTGGAACGCGTGCGCTACGAAGGCGCCTACCCCACCCGCGAACGCGCCGCGGAAGTCGTCCACCACGTCCTGGCTGCCCTCGGCCGCCAGCTCACCGGCGACGAAAGCACCATCCTCGCCCAGTGCCTGCCCGCCGAGGCCGCCCTCACCCTGACCGCCCAGATCCCCGACACCGAACACCTCACCGGCTGGGGCTTCGTCAAAGACCTCGCCGCACGCACCGGCGCCACCCCCGCCACCGCCCGCTGGGACACCGGCGCCGTCCTCGCCGTAGTCACCCGCCTCGCCGGACCCGACCTCCTCGCCCGCATCCTGCGCCAACTCCCCGGCGGCTACGCCCTCCTCTTCGGCCAGGCCGAACTGCGTCGGCCCGAGCCCGCCCTCGCCTGACCCCGGCCGACAGCGCGAGGACACGCGTCAGGGCCGGAACCGCTCCTGCGGTTCCGGCCCTGACATACGAGGATCAGTGCTTGAAGACGTCCTTGACCTTCTCCTTGGCTTCGCGGGCGTCGCCCGTGGCCTGCTCCGCACGGCCCTCGGCGGTCAACCGCTCGTTGCCCGTCAGGCGACCAGCGGTCTCCTTGAGCTTGCCCTTGGCCTGCTCAACCTTCGCCTCGGTCTTCTGCTCACCAGACACAGCTGATCACTCCCTCTTTCGGTGGAAACGCCTTACGGAACCTCGTATGACCGCTGGAAGCCCTCGTAAACAGTCCGATTGCGACAGGGCTTGCCCGGGCTCACGACGGCCGCGGCGCGGCCCAGTGTGCTAGCTGGGGAGGAGGGCGCGGACGGTCTTGCCGCCTTCGGGCCCGGGCGTGACGACGACGCGGTGGGCGAGGTCGTTGACCATGTGCCAGCCGAATCCGCCCGTCCCGTCGACGAGGTCGGGAGTCCGCATCCGCGGCATTCGCGGGCTGGGATCCTCGACGGCGACCTCGATGGCGCCGGGGTGGGCGGCTAGGCGGAGGGTGTAGGCGCCGCCGCCGTGGCGCAGGGCGTTCGTCACGAGCTCGGAGACGACCAGGACGACCGTGTCGGCCTGCTCCCGGCCGATGGCCGGCTGCCCGAGGGCTTCGAGGAATGCCCGGGCGGCCTGGCGCGCCTCGGCGGCGGACTGAGAACGAATGGCTGTGCGCTCGGCGCTCATCGTGGTCATCGCGCGCTCCGGGTCTGTTGTCGGTGTCCAGCCCTGCCTGCCCGGTCGTTGTGCCCCCGCCCTCAACCGTTCAACCCGACAACACCCGAATACTTCAGAGACACGCACGCGGAAATCTATCTCGGCCGGAGTAGACATTGGGTGGTGGTGTGGTTATGGTTTCTCTCGTAGCCAGAAGGACAGCAGGGCCCGGCAGAGACGAACTGCCGAGCAGCAGTACAGGTAGTTGCAGTACGCAGGGCGGTGCGGTGGTGGAGTTTCGAAGCCAGGGTTGTTGTAGGGCGGCGACGGGACTGGCGACCGGACCGGGTGGCCCGCGGTGATCAGGGGCCGCCGTGAGTGGTACCGCAGTGGCGGTACCAGTAGGTGCAGTTCGTAGGACCAGCAGTGAAGTCATTGAGTAGCACCTTGGTGAAGGCGTCGGCTGCGGGCGCGCGCATCAGGAGGTTCGGCAGTGGGGTTCTAAGCCAGAGCGGTTGCGGGATGGGCGACGGGGCTGGCTGCCGAAGAGTGGCGCTTGGTCAGGCCACAGAGCAGTACGCAGGAGAGCAGAACCAGCAGTAGTAGTAGGTAAGTGATGGATCCCAGAGGGATGAACGGAGGAATTCGGCGCCATCAGGATCGCCCGGGCGGCAGTTGGAGTTCGGGTACCGCAGGACATCGATAGTGAGGTGGTCTCCGGTCAAGCAACCGCGATCCCCGCAATGCCCCCCTCTCCCGGGTGGCCGCGCGGAACAAGTAGACCGGCGCGGTATCAGGGCCGGTAGATGGTGGAGCAGTTCCTTCGGGGCCCTGGTGCAATAGCGCCAGGGCCCCTCCCCGCGTTCACGATATGAGAGGTGCAGATGACAGCAGACGACTCGTACGGCCGGCTTGATGATGACGATTACCCCGCCTACACCATGGGCCGCGCCGCTGAGATGCTCGGCACGACCCAGGGTTTCCTGCGCGCCATCGGGGATGCCCGCCTCATCACGCCACTGCGCTCCGCGGGTGGTCATCGCCGCTATTCCCGCTACCAGTTGCGCATCGCCGCCCGCGCCCGCGAACTCGTCGACCACGGCACGCCCGTTGAGGCCGCCTGCCGCATCATCATCCTCGAAGACCAACTCGAGGAAGCCCAGCGCATCAACGCGGAGTATCGCCGTACCGCCGGATCAGCGAACTCGCAGGCTGCGGCGTGAGGTGGCGCGTGTCCGTCGGGTGGCGGCGCGCGCCTTGTGTGGGTCTGTCAAGGACGGTTTTACAGTGCCCCTGTGCACGGATGCTGGGGTGTGGTGTGTGGGTGGTTTTTTGTGGTGACGGGGTGTGTGTGCGTGTAGCGTCCCGGTCAGCTGTCGTGGTTCGGACCCCCACTTTTTTTGCTCAGGCTTTCGGTGTGGGTGTTTTGCTGTGCTGTGTCGCAGGGACCAGGGCGATCACCTCCGCCTTCCGCGTGTTGTGGGAGGCGTTCATCGACTGGAGGGCATGGGATATGGCTACGGGAACGGTTAAGTGGTTCAACGCGGAGAAGGGCTTCGGCTTCCTCGCTCAGGACGGCGGCGGCCCGGACGTGTTCGCTCACTATTCGGCGATCAACTCCTCGGGCTTCCGTGAGCTCCAGGAAGGCCAGGCCGTGACGTTCGACATCACCCAGGGCCAGAAGGGCCCCCAGGCGGAGAACATCAACTTGGCCTGACCCCTCTCTCTCTCCCCGATCGGCCCGTGCTGGGAGCGCACGGCCGCCCCCGGCGGAGCCTGTTATCTGGCTGGGTTCTCCCGAAGCAGGGAGCGTCGGCCTTCAGACGACGGGGACAGCATCTGAGGCCCACTTAGATCAGGGCCGCGCTGTTGTTGCTTGCGGCCCTGATCTAAGCCGGGACCGCTATTCGGGCCGATGGGGGCTACTGCGGTACCGGTCGTTGGCGGCACCGGACTGCTTGGGCACGCGGTTGGCGGGCGGGCGTACCTGCTGCGGGCTGTGTAGTGCAATGACATCGCCTGGCACCGGGCTTGGCGCCGGCATTTCGAGTGTCAGTGGCGGATGGAACGCGGCGGTAGACCCGGCCCCGCAGCAACCGCTCATCCTCACTATCCATGCCGCTCAGCCGACCCCGACCACCCCAACCGCAGTCCGTTGCCGCACCAGACGTATGCCGCGCTCGTGGGCGGGCCGCTGGACGGTCTCCTGTTGGACGTTACGGGTTGGCGGCCGGAGGAGATCGACGACGGTGTCGCCCTGTTCACCGAGTTGTCGCGGTGGCCGGGCGGTAGTGAGCTGTATGACCCGCGTTTTGGTGAACTCCGCATAGCGGGCCCGGGAGTCATGTGCCGCTTCTACCACTCCGGTGACACACCTTGAACCTGCGACCACCACGCTCACCTGCTCGTCGCCATTGTCGAGCTTGGCGGTGAGCTGGAGCTCCCAGCTACCCGTTGCGGGCGCTTCAGGGGCGTGGTCATCCAGAAGGCTGCGTGGTCAGCGCCGGCCGCCGCCGATGCGGCGGTCGTCGGCCAGTGCGGTGAGCGGGCCGAACTCGCGGGCAAGTTGGTTCCATGTCAGAACCTCGCCACAGCGGGCCGGGAACTCCTTCGGGTTGAACTCGGGCATGGTCCAGGTGCCAGTGTCCCGGTCCCGTAGCCACAGGTCTCCGTCACCGTCGACCACAGTCGGTGGGACCGGTACGGGCTCGGCCTGATCGGTGGGCTCCCAGGTGACGCGGCCCGGGTGGGAAGCGCGGCGCAGCTCGGTGGTGGCCAGCCGTGCGGCCAAGTCACGGGTGGACTCTTCGGTGTCCTTGACCGACGTGAGTCGGAATGCGTCGTCAAGTACGGGCAGGGCTGGATTCTTGCTGCGCTTTGAACTCATAGGCTGACTACCTCCGGTGGGGGGCGTCACATCCGTTATGGCGCCCCGTAGAGGGACACGGTATCCGAGGCGGGAGCCGGGCCGGCTGCGACCACTGTCCAGGTGGAGGTGCTGGCACACCGGGCGGTGGGGCTAGGTGGTGAGCTGGTCCTGGACGTGGCGCAACCCGTGGTGGTAGCGCTCAGATACAGCACCATGACCCGCGCCCGCCTCGCGAAGGATGTGTGGGACTACGAGCGCTACGCAGGGCACCGCGTCTGGGAAGGCACCCGCGGCACGATCGGCACCATGTATCCGTTCTGGCAGCGCCACAGCTACACCCGCTCGAAGACCTTCCCACGGCTCCACGTCGTCCTCGCAGGACTGCCGGAACACCTGCTCGACAACCGCCTCCAGGCGCTGGCCGCCGACGTGGAGGGCATCGCCGTCGCGGTGTGGGTGAACACCCTGCCCCGACTTCAGTTGGGTGAGCCCTGGTTCGAGATCGGCGTCGTCGACCCGGACCTGCGCCGGGAGCGCTACCCGGAGCCGGTCGGCCGCTGACGTTGTGCGTGACGCCGGGCACGCCCTCGCCGCAAAGGGATTGTCCGGCGTCCGGTTCGGTTCGGGGCAGGCGGGGAGTCGTCGGACCGCCCTGTGGGACGGGGTTTGAAGTCTCCGCGCCAGCGGATGGGACGACCGGGGTCCGGGCACGCACGGTGCCTCGGAGTCGGCGTATCAAGGAGGCGTCGAAGCAAGTACCAGTGGAGGAGACCCGTGGGCATCAGGCGCGACAGGCGGGACAAGCAGGACATCGAGGCCGTGGCTGCGGCGGCCTGGCCGTACGGCCCAGGCGTCTACATGTGGAACGCGCTGGCCCGGCTGCGCGGTACGCACAGCGATCCTGTCGTCGGCCTGAAGCCGTTCGTCCTGCCGGCGGGCGTGCTGTCCTTCGTTCAGGCATCGGACGTCGTCCTCGCGTCGCGGATACAGCTGACCGGGACGCAGACCACCAGCGACCTGCACGACATGATCTCCACCGCCACGCGCGGCATCAGCTGGGACGCCCGGACCCTCGGCCCCGACGTCGCCCTGGACATCATGGTGGGCAGGCGCCACGACCTCGCCCTGCACCAGGACCATCTGACCGGCCTCACCCGGCTCTTGGTGGACGCCGCCGACACCATCGGCAGGCCGGGAACTGCCCGCTCGGGCCGCTGCTTCCACTGCGGCGGGACCGGGAACGCCCGCCCGCTGTGGGGGGCGGAGACTGGGCACGCCTGAGGGGCGGGGTGGGTAAGCAGCCCCGAACGGGCGGCTTGCCCACTCCGCTCCCGCGGGCTGAGCTGGTGCCCGCGTGGCCGGACGTCCCGGCCAGGCCGGCACGAGGGAGGCACTCGGTGGAGACCTTCGAGGCAGGGGAGACGGTGGTGCGGCGCGACGTGCACTGCTCGGGGCGGGTGTGGAGCGAGCAGGTGCTGCGGGTGATCGCCGACACCCCCGCGCGAGGCCGTATTTCCGTCCACCCCACCCCTGGTGGCGAACTTACTCGCTGCTCTGGCCCGCGAACTGCTGCGCAGCCTGGACAAGCACCTCCCGCCGACTGGGCTCGGTGCCCCCGCATGAGCCGACCCATCCAACGAGAGAAGGGTGAGGACATGGGTCTGTGTACCCGATCAATATGCTGGGCGAGACCGGAACCGACGACCTGGTGTGCGGCACCAATCCGGACCCCAGATGCCCGGCAAGGGATGCAGTGATCATGGCCGCCCGCCCGCTCCTCACTGTGGTCCTGGACTCGAACGACGACGTGCGGGTCACCCACACGGCTCAGGTCCGTAGGGGTCTGCGATCCGGCACTGGAACGAGAACGCCGTCTCCCCAGTGAGGGGAGGTACGCGGAACCATCCCTGAAGCCCTTCCGGAAATGAACAGGGCACGAAGGCTGGCAGGAGTATGACGTCCGAGATATGCGGGTGGGCTTCCTTTGCATTGCGGATGTGTCTGTTCGGTGCTGAAGGCTTCCCGGTAGGCCATTCGTGGTGATATCACTACGGTGTGTGATCATGCGTGACTGATTGAGTCCGGGGGCGGAGTGTGGTGGGTGTGCTTGAGCCTGGCAGAGACGGAGCCCGGCCGGTCTTTGAGGGTTTTCCAGAGCCCGAATCGTCAGAGGTCGTCGTGCTGGCTCCGCCGACCCAGAGCGCTCCCACACCCACACCTCAGGTGTACCTGCAGTACATCTATGACGCGGACGACTGGGAAGACTTCACCGTCGAGTGGGTCCACCAGTTCGGTACATGGTCAGGCCGTCCCTACGTCCGGGTGCAGCGGATGGGCGGAGCCGGCGACCGCGGAGCGGACGTCGCAGCCTGTCTCTCCCAGCAAGGCACGGCAGGCGAGTGGCACTGCTACCAGTGCAAGCACTACCTCAAGCCGCTCGGGCAGTCGCACGCCTTCCCGGAGATGGTCAAGATCTTCGAGGCGAAGGTCATCGGTACCTACGAGCTGCCCACGCGCTATGTCTTCGTCGCACCCAAGATCGGTACCGGTCTTGATCGTCTTCTGCTTAACCCGCCTCAGCTGAAGAGGGAGTTCTTCGCGGCGTGGAATGACAAGGACTCCAAGCTCGGAACCAAGCTCACTCCCAACCGGCGGCAGGCCGTGGGGGCTCTGGCGCTGGCGACGGACTTCTCGATGTTCGAAGCCCGGAACCTGGACGAGATCCTCGAACTGCACGCTGCGACCCCCCACCACGTGCGGCGCTTTCCGCAACCGCTCAAGCCGCGCCCGGCCGCCGACCCGGCTCCGCCCGACCAAGCACCCCATGAGGCTGTCTACGTCCGCAAGCTCCTGGACGCCTACAACGCGAAGCACGGCCTCGCCCTGGCGACGCTTCAGCAGGCCCGCGACCATGCGAAGATCAGCGGCCACCTCTTCCGCCAGCGTGCCGCCTTCTTCCACGCCGAGTCGCTGTGGCGTTTCGCCCAGGAGAGCGTCCCGGAAGCGACCTACACCGCGATCGAGACCGACCTGTACGACGCCGTGATCGAGACCGAGGACCGCGACCACGCCAGCGGCTATGCACGGCTGGAAGCCGTACTCGACGTGGCCGTCGCCCACAAACCGAACCCGGCGAACATCCTCGCCCCCGTGGTGAAGGTCATCGACCTCAAGGGCATGTGCCATCGTCTGGCCAACGACGACCGGCTGACCTGGTGCAAAGAGGAGATCCTGTGACCCCCCTCAACAGCCCTGTGGAGGCCGGGATGCGCGCTCTGGTCCTCTTGTCAGAGACCTTCCCCCGCCGCCTGGACGTCGCCCAGCTCGTCTACCTGGACCACGCCATGCTCCACAGCGGCGACCTTGACCACGGCCCGGCCAGCCTCCACCCTGATCTCCCCGCCGGCCCTGGTGAGCTCGGCCTGCGCCGCCACCTCATCGAGCAGGGCCTCATGGTCCTGCTGCGCGCTGGCCTCGCCGACATGACCGCCACCGACGACGGCTTCATGTACGGGGCCACGGACGAGGCAGCGAGCTTCCTCAGCGCCCTGGAGTCCCCCTACGTCGGCCAGCTCATCGAGCGGGCCGACTGGCTGACCAGCACCTACATGCACGAAGGAACGGACGTCCGCGAGGGCATGAAGCAGATCACCCAGCGCTGGTCTGGCCGCCTTCACGTGAGTACCGCAGACCTGGGAGAAGAGGACGTCCTGTGAACAGGCTGACGCTCGTACACCTGACCTTCCTCGGCATGGACAAGCCCTCAGCAGCGGTGGAATTCAGCTTCGGACTGACGGTCATTTACGGAGCCTCCGACACGGGCAAGTCCTACGTCGAAGAGGCCGTGGACTACATGCTGGGCGCCAGCGAACTCAAGTCGATCCCGGAGGACGACGGCTACACCCGCATCCTCCTGGGCCTACGGGTGAGCGACGGCCGCAGCCTGACCCTGTCCCGCGCCGTCGGCGGCGACACCATCGAGGTGTTCAACCGCGACCTCCGGGACGTCCCGTCCGAGCCGGCCGACGAGACCTTGGGGTACCAGCACAACGCCAAGTCGAAGAAGAACATCTCCCGCTACCTGCTGACCGTGCTGGGGATCGACGGCCGAAGGGTTCTCCAGAACTCGGGCGGCAAGGCGTTGCCGCTCAACTTCCGGGACCTGGCCCGCCTGGCCGTCGTCAACGACACACGCATGGCCGACCAGAGGTCCCCCGTGCTCGGCACCCGGATGCCACAGAACGAGACCAGGGAGAAGTCGGTCTTCAAACTCCTCCTCAGCGGACAGGAGGAGCCGGAGCGCCCTGCCGCGCCCAGCAATCTGGAAAAGCAGTTCGGCAAGGGCAAGATCGCGGTCATCGACCACCTCATCGACGAGACCCGCGAGAAGCTCACGATGGAGGCGAACCAGTCGCAACTGCGGGAGCGGCTCGACCGCCTGCAGGCGTCCCTCGGCGAGGTGACCGCCGCCGCCGTCGAACTTGCTGAAATCCGCACCAGCCTTCTGCGGGACCGCCGGGGCCTGGAAGAGATAGACCTCGCGGCCCAGCAGCGAGCCGCCGAGGTCCAGCAGCTGCTGGCGCGATTCGCTTTGCTGAAAGAGCAGTACGAGTCGGACCTGGCCCGGCTCCAGATGGTCGGTGAAGCCGGAACCCTCCTGGGCTATTTCCAGACCGGGACCTGCGTCTTCTGCGGCGCCGAGCCTCAGCACCAGCACCCGGAGCACCACGTTGCCGAGAGCACCCAGCTGGCGGCGTCTGTAGCTGCAGAGACGCGCAAAACAACTGGCCTGCTCAGCGACCTGCTCCTCATGATCGAAGACCTGGAAGAGCAGGCAGCGGACATAGAGTCGGCCCGCGTCGCCCGAGACGGAGAGCTCACGCATAACGCTGCGGAGCTCCGCGCACTCGATCAACGGATGCAACCGGTCGACACAGACGCCACCGAGCTACTGAGCGCCCGTTCACGGGTTGAAAGCGAGCTTGCCCTGCACGCTCAGATCGAGCAGCTCGAGGACCTCAAGGCATCGCTGTCCACTGCGGCTCCTACTTTGCCGGCTGCCCGTCCCGACGGCATCCCTGCCGCCGACGTCGCCGACTTCGAGCGCGTGATCCATGAGACCTTGGAAGCCTGGCATGTTCCGGGACACAACCGCGTCCGCTACGACCCGACGGCTGCCGAGCTCTCCGTTGACGGACAGTCGCGAAAGAGCCGCGGCAGGGGTATGCGGTCCATCCTCCACGCCGCCTTCGCAGTATCACTCGCTCGTCTGAACACAGCCCGCGACCTGATCCACCCAGGCTTCGTCGTACTCGACACGCCGGTCCTCACCTACCGCCGGCCCGAAGACCCGCATGAAGACCGTCCCGAGCTGATGACCGCCGACGTCGCCGAGAACTTCTACCGCGACCTCCTGGAGAATCCCCCGGGCCAGGTCATCGTGATCGAGAACCCCACACCGCCAGAGAGCATCAGGGGGCGTGCCACCGTCCACGCATTCAGCGTGGACGGCTCGGAGCGCCAAGGATTCTTCCCATCCCGAGACAGGCAGTGAGCACCGGCCGCCCACTACGGACAGCCATGCGCGCCTTGGTCAGGCCCAGTCAATGCCGAGCTTCGTGAGGGCGGCGAGTGCGGCGAAAGGCGAGGGGTCATCCACTCGATCGAGTCAGAGTTCGGTGCAACCAGCCCGTCCTTGCCAACCCATTGCCTAGCATCGTGCTGGTAGCAACCAGGACAGCGGTGTCTCAAGGGGCGCTGCTGACACTGCATTTGAGTGAATGGACCGGACTGTGATGGCGACAGCACTGGACATGACAACCGCATCGGAACTGGCAGTGCTGCGAGCTCTGGAACGAGCGGGAAACCACAAGTTCCCACGCTCCGACCGAGGCGGGCTCAACGCTGGCTCTCGCTTCGTCGCCTAGGTAGATTCTCACTGAGATGCCCGAGCGGTAGGGAGACGAGTCTCCTGGTGGCAGAGCACGGTCTACGCGCAGGGGTGGCGCGCTTGCTGAGAAATCTGCGTACTGCATCGTGAGAAACACCTGATCAGCGACGCAGGAATCCTGTCTACGCCGCCCAGGCCATGCCCAACTCCCGTAGTGCGTCGAGCTGCTCCTGGGTGAGCTTGTCCCGCCTGGAACGGGTTGCGATGTGCCGGTTTGGTGTCAGTGGAGTCATGTCAGTGACGGCATGTCAGGTTGGTGTGTTTGTGCTGGTGGGGCGTGTTCGGCGGGTCGGGTCACTGACATTAGGTGGTGTCTGCTGCCGTCGCCACTGTCATGGGCCGGTACACCCCGCCCCGTGCCGCTGTCATGGGAACGGTACTTCTGATTCTTCCGAGGGCTGCGTGCTGACTCTTGCTTCGCTGCCCGGCGCAGTTCTCACTGAGATGTCCGAGCCGTGGAAACGGTGAACCCCTGGGGTGGAGACTGGCCTGTGTGCAGCGCTCGGACAGTTGGCGAGGAGAGTGCGTGCCTTTTGGTGAGAAGTTCCTGTTCGGCGGCGCGAGAATCTCCACACCGTTCCAGGTATCGGTCACTGCCGGTTCCGTTTGTCGAGGTGGGTTGTTGTCGTCAGAGGCTGCAGGGGTTGACCGACTGGCTGCCGGTCAGTGCTGGCGGGTGACGAAGATTCGTGCGCGTTCGTCGGGCTCGGCCGTGACCCGTACGCCGCGGGGCACGGTAGGGGCGGAGACTGGAGCGCAGGGAGCCGCCGACCGCCGGGCGCGGGAGTGGCCTCGTCCTCGACCACGGTCCTGGCATGCGGCCGTCCGCAGCCCTCGGTGTCACTCCCGGTGCCGCGTCAGAGTCTCTCGCACGGCGGTGATGGCGATGCGCTCCTGCTCCAGGCGCAGGTGCGGCCGGTAGGCGCCGGTTCGCAGGTCCTGGTCGAGGCGGGCCTCCTCGGGGGTGAGGTGTGTCAGGCCGCCGCGTGCCTGGCTCTTCTCCTGGCCCCAGTGGGACTCGTGGGCGAGGAGGGTGGCGCGGTCCATGAGCAGTGATGTGGTGTGCGGGAAGCGTCCTCGGACCTGGTTGAGGATGGCGAAGCCATGGGTGTCGATGTCGCCCCAGTAATAGAGGTCGACGTCGTCGAGCCAGGGCAGGTGACGCAGCAGGGCGGCGGCGTATCCGGAGCCGAGGATGGCGATGGCGTCGGGGACCGGCGGCAGGGAGAGGTAGGTGATCTCGTTCTCGAGGACGAAGACGGTGCGCACCCCCAGGGACCAGTCGGCCAGTTCCTCGGCGCGGACGGTGAGTTCGCTGAAGGGCAGGGGAGAGGCGCCGAGGTAGCGCAGGCGGATGTAGATGGGCTTGGTGCGGAAGCCGTACCGTGTGACGAGATCGCTCTTCGGTGCGCTGGTGTTGACGCGGCTCTCGGGGAGCACACAGTCGAGGAGTTCGGCGAGGATTCCTTTGTTGGTCTCGATGAACTTGGTGTCCACGCCTGGGGTGTCGATCTCGCGCAGGTAGACCGCTTTGGTGTCGTGGTCGCGGATCCAGCACGTGGTGCGCACGAGCCGGTGCCATTCTGCCGCGTGGGCGAGGACCTTCATGGGGTGGTCGGCCATCCAGTGTGCGATGCGGGGGTCCTGGCGTGCGGTCTGCTCGTGCAGGGTGTGGAAGTGGTCGACCTGGGTGGTGACGCGGAGCAGCGTCCAGAGGCGGTCGCGGGTGTCGACCCAGGCTCGGGCCGGGACGGTGTTCGACGGGGTGCCGTTGCGGCCTCCGATGGATTTGGTCTGGATGCGCAGATGGGGGTTCCGGTCGGGGGCCCAGCACTGGGCCCAGGCGAGCGCCTGCTCGTAATGCTGCAGGGCGTCGGCCGCAGTCGGGCCCTTCAGCGGTACTCCGATGGGTTCGAAGGGGTGTCCGCCTGCGGCGGCGGTGAGGTAGCGGCCGCTGGTCCACTTGCGGCGCAGGGTTTCCACCACATGCTCGGGGCGGGTCCATTCTGCCGGGGTCACCCTTGCTCCTTCGGGGGCTGGTTCGTCTGCTGGGCTGCTGCCTGCTTGTGGGCGCGGAACTCCTCGATGGTGAGGTTGTTCAGGCGGGAGCGGGTCTTGTCGGGGCGGTCGACGTAGCCGACGCGGGTGACGTGGGGTTCGATGACGTGGAGTTTCTGGAGCGGGGTGACGACGAGGAGTTGGAGGCCCAGGCGCTGGAACAGGTCGAGGGCGAAGTGGGCGGAGGGGTCGTCACCGCGTCCGAAGGCTTCGTCGATGGTGACGAAGTGGAAGGTCTTGGGTTTGGCGGCGGTGGGGTCGATGCGGAACTGGTAGGCGAGGGAAGCGGCGAGGATGGTGTAGGCGAGTTTCTCCTTCTGGCCACCGGACTTGCCGCCGGAGTCGGAGTGGACCTCGTACTCGGCGTCGTCCTCGCGGTTGAGTTCGCTGGCAGAGAAGACGAACCAGCGGCGCACGTCAGTGACCCGGGAGGTCCACTCCTTGTCGAGACGGGTTTGCTCCGGGCGGCCCTTGAAACGGTCGAGGAGCACCTTGACCTGGAGGAACTTTTCCTCGGTATAGGTGTCGTCGGCGTCGTTCGAGAGCGCTTCGCTAGTGCAGGCGCGCAGATCGTGCTGGAACTCGCGGACTTCCTTGTTCGGCGTGGGAGCGGCGTTGAGCCGGATAAAGCGGCCCGGGTTGTAGTCGATGCCGGCCAACGAGTTGTTGATCACGTCGATGCGCTCGCGGATCTGCTGCTCCTGAGCGCTGAGATGGGCCTGGAAGGAAGCGATGTCGCGGATGACGTTGGTGCGCAGGTATTGGAGGAACTGCTCCTCGAATCGGGGCAGGTCCTCGTCGGTGAGCCGGCTGTGCAACGCGCGGTAGCCGTCGGCGGATTCGATGGTGTTGTCCAACTCGGCGGTGTGGACCGGGTACCTGCCGCGGAAGGCGGTCATCAGCCCCGCTGCCTGGCTGCTTGCGTGGCGCAGGGCGTCGTGGCGACTGCCGCTGCTGCGCAGCAGACGTGCTTCGGCATGGCGCTCGGCGTCGTCCAGCATCTCCAGGAGGCCGTCGCCGTCGGCTGCGGGCAGGAACTTCGTCAGGGCTTCCTCGTGCTCCGCCATGCCGTCGAGGTCGCACCTCGCGAGGAACGTGGTGGTCCTGCCCAGCAGGTCGGCGATGTGCTGGACGTCGCGGCGCAGGCCGCCCAGCTCCTCTTGCCCCGTGGTGAACGTCTTGCTGCTCTGTACGATCTCGTCCTTGGCCCGCCGGAGCTGCGCGGTGAGCTTGTCCAGACCGGCTTCTGCTTCCAGGGCGCTCTTCTGCTGCTCGAACTGCTCGATGTCCGCGACGGTGCTTGGCCAGTCGAGTTCCGCGTAGGTGTCGACGCTGGCCAGCAGGGTGAGGGCGGCACCGGTTCCGGTGCGGGCCTGCTGCTGCTTCTCGAGTTCCCGGGTGGATGTGGTGATGTCGGCGCTTTCGTGGGTGAGGCGGGTGGCCTCGGCGAGGAGGGCGTCGAGCTTGGCCTGGTTGCTCCAGCCCAGCACCCAGTTGCGCCGGTCGTCGATGCGGTGGGTGTCGTTCTTCTCGTGGCGGCCTCCGCCGCCCTTGATGAGGCCCTGCCGGGTGACGGCGGGCCGGGTGGCGCGGGCGAATGCGTCAAGGTCGTCGGCGCACAGGTAGTCGGCACGCGAGCGCAGCCGAGCGGCGAGCCAGTCGCGGGCCCAGCTGTCGGATTTGAGCTGGAGTTTGCCGGTCAACAGAGTGGAGTCGTCCGGCAGCATGGTGATGGGTGTGTGGGCGGGGACCTGGTAGTAGACCAGTCTGAGGCCCAGGTGACGGCCGTTGACCCAGGCCGAGACGGCGTCGTAGTGGGCGTGTGGGACCAGCAGGGACAAGGCGAACCCGTGCAGTACGCGCTCGGCGGCGCCGGCCCACTCGGCTTCGTCGTCGCGGACCTGGATCAGCTCGCCGGCGAACGGTAGGACCTCGTCGGAGACGCCCGTGGCGGTGGCGAGTTCGCGGCGCAGGGCCAGCAGTTGGGCGGGGATGCTCGAGCGCTGCTGCTGCAGGCTGCCGATCTCGCGTCGTACCGCGTCGGTCGCGGTGGTGTTGTCGTGGCGCGCGATGGCGAGATCGTCGAGTTTCCCGCGGGCCTGCTGCTCTTGTTCCTCGGCCCGGGAGCGGGCGGTGGAGATCTGGTCGGTCCGCTCACGGAAGGAGGCGGCGTCGGGGACGGGATCCATGCCGGCCTGCGCGAGCCAGGCGCCGTACTCGGTGGCGCGCTTGCGGCGCCGTTCGCGTTCGCGGCCGAGTTCTTCGATCCGGCCGGTCAGGGAGATGAGCTTCTCCCCGCCGACGCCGTCGATACGGCGCCGCAGGCCGTCGGCCGTCCCACGCAGTTGCTCCAGCTGCCGTTCGCGAGTGGACTGCAGTTCCTCCAGTTCCGCCGCATCGGACATAAGTGTGGTGTGACGTGTCGTGAGAAGCCGGTGGCGGTGCTGGGCGAAGAACGCCGGCACGGCACTGCGGCGCTTGTCCAGGGCGGTGATCTCCCCCTGGACGGTGTCGTACCGGTTGCAGGCCACCACGATCGGCGTCAGGTCCTCGATCATCCGACGGGCCCGGACGACTTCGTTGTGGCTGGCGGTGAGCGCGTCGAAGTGGGCGACGATCTTGTCGACGGCTGTCTTCGCGTCGAACGGCTCCAGCATCCGCTCGCGGACGAACTCGTCCAGGCTGCCCACGGCCTTCATCGACACCGTCTGGTGGAACAGGTCCAGGGCCTGCAGGCTGGGGATGCCCAGGCCTCTCAGCAGTGCCTTGCCGTACTGGGTGTATGCGCTGCCGTGGATGGTGGTCCCGCGCTGTTTCAGCTGCCGGCGCAGGTCGGTGATGTCGGTGCCGAAGCCGGTGAAGTCGGTGTTGATGGACAGCGGTGCCTCGGAGGTGAGGTAGAACCGCTCGGGCTGCCCGGTGCTGGTCGGGGATGTCCAGTAGAAGACCTGTGCGAGCGTGAGATGGGCGCCGAGGGCATAGTTGGTGAAGACGCCCAGGATCACGCTGTAGGAGGTGTGGTCGCGCAGCCCGACGGGGCGTGTGGTGTCCGATGCCTCGACGCGCTCGTTCTTGTGATGGCCGAGGACGTAGGACCGCAGGTCGCGCTCCTTGGCGTCGGCGCCCGCCGCTTTGTTGTAGGCGATTTTGTGGGCGGGCAGAAGCAGCGTGGTGAGTGCGTCGACGAGGGTGGACTTGCCCGATCCCACGCCCCCGGTGAGCAGGGCGCAGTGCCCGTCGATGGTGAAGGTGCAGGTGGTGCGGTGGAAGGTGCCCCAGTTGAGCACCTCCAGGCGGGCGAGCCGGTAACCGGGGCCGACGTCGAACGTGCCGGCCGGCTCTGCGGTCGTTGCCTGCTGTGGGATGAGCGCTGCCGGGTCGGTGGTGAGGGTCATGTGTCGTCCTTGGCCGTGGTGGAGGCAGCGTCGCGGTAGGTGGCGAGGAGGTCGTTGAAGTCGTTGAGGACCTGCGCGTCGACCAGGGCCTTGATGTGGCGGCGGACCTCGTAGGTGCTGGTCTGTTTCGTCTGGCGCAGTGCCTTGAGGTCGACGAGCTTCTTGATGTGGGCGTCGATCTGGTCGACGAGCTGGGCTTCGTTGCTGCGTGGTGGGAGGAAGCTGCGGATCATCTCGACCAGGTCGTCGCGGGTGAGTACCAGGCGCGGGTCGGCGGAGTCGGCGTCGCTGTCCGCGAGCCGTCCGCGAAGCAGGACGAGCATCAGGCTGACGGGGAACGAGAGCCGGTGGCGGGTGACCAGCCGCGGCACCGGGACGCCGTCGTCACGGGAATCGAGATCCGGCTGTCGGACGTAGGCGTAGCCCTCGGCGCGGTCGATGACGACATCGAGGCCGATCACGCTGAGGTAGTCGCCGATCGCCGCCTGCTGGCTGACGATCTGCTCCCAGACGGCAGGTGCATCGCTCTGATAGAGCACGCCCGCTTTCAGCAGGTGGACCACGGGGACGGTCAGGGCGTCACTCATTCCTGCTCCGCCTTTCCGGCGGCGGTGCCGCCTTCGTCGCGTACGAACGTCACGTGCGGCACTCTCGCCTGCGTGTGCCCGGGCACGTGGACGCGCGGGTAGACCAGGAGGTCGGTGCGGTCCGGGTCCACGATCATGTCCAGGCCGGGGTGCTCCACCTGGAAGTAGGCGAGCAGTTCCGCGAGCCCCAGGGTCAGCGGGTGGTCGTCGACGATGGCGGCCAGGTTCGCCTGGCCGCTCGGGCTCATGGCGACCGCCTCCAGAACATGACCGTTCAGCGCCTCGGTGTCGACGTGGACGCCGGAGAAGAGTTCGGAGATGTCCACCTCCGCGTCCTCGGATTCCTCCACCGCAGCGGTGTCCAGCTCGATGCGTTCGACCGGCATGTACAGCCGTCGCTCCATCGGCAGCGTCAGATGTGCCTGAGGGGCGTCCAGCGCCATGCCGGGCAGATCGGCCCGGCCTTCCAGGGCGGTGACGTGACGCTGGATGGAGCGCACCAGCGCCAGTACGCGGCGGTCCTCTGCTCGGCTGCGGTCGACCAGGAAGCGGCGCAGCTGCTCGGTCAGCTGCCGGACCGTGTCCTGGGTGTTCTCGGCCGCCTCCAGCCAGGCGAAGGGGATCTTCAGCAGGCTCTGGTTGGCCCTGCCTCCCAACTGCGGCAGTTGGTTGACCTGCTGCAGCAGCTCCCGCAGTTCCTGCTGGCGGCGGGGCGAGAGGAGGTAGTCGAAGAATGCCTGGAAGCTCTGTCCCTGATCGGACCGGGCGATCTCGTCGCGGTCCAGCAGGAACGAGGCCAGTTGCTCTCCCTTCCCGCCCTCGGCGGTGGCGACCTGGTGGCGCAGACGTACGTCCAGTTCCCGAAGATTGGCCTCCACTTCGCGGAAGTCCCGCAGGAGTTCGACCGCGGTGCTCTCCACCTGCTGGTAGCGGTCCAGCAGTGCGAGCGGGGACAGCATGTCGACCTCACCGGCGCGCAGCCGTGCGATCTGGGCGTCGATCGCGTCACGCTCCCGGCGCAGTTCATCGATGCGTGTCTGCGGATCGGTCTCCGTTCCGAACGCCATCTGCCGCAGGAGCGCGACGATGGTGTTCAGGCGGGACTCGGTTCCGATGAACGAACGTGCGGGCAGGTCCTGCACCCAGGCCACGGCCTTCTCGAGGGCCGCAGTCGCGTCGAAATGCGCCTCGTCCTCCCCAGGTGGGTAGTACTTGCGCAGCCAGCCGTTCTTCGTCCACTCCGCCAGATAGGCGCCGGCGGACCGGGGAAACGATCCGGGCTTTTCCTCGTTGAGGAGGTAGAGCCGGTCGTCCAGCCGGGACTCCAGTACGGTTTCCGGCACACCGCGCGCGTTCTCGTCGACGAACACCGTGCCGCAGAACGACAGCACCAAGGCGGCGTTGTCCGCGCGCAGCAGTACCCATGCCGGGTGGCTGGTGAGAGCCGTGACCTGATCGAATTGCATGCAACCCCCCGATCGCACCCCTGCGGTTTCCGTTTCCGCCCGGGTGGAGCGGATACGGAAACCTTAAAGACGAGCACTGACAAAAGCCGGAAAATGGAACAATTATTCGAATTTGATCGAGGTGTCGGGCATCGGGCGGCACCACCGTGTGGGATCAGGCGGCGACGCGTTGCTGGGCGAGCTTGTCCAGCATGATCTGGTTGGCTTCCCAGCTGTCCGGGAACTTGGCGCGCACGGACAGGTGCACCGGGTCGGTCGAGGGGTGGCTGTCGAGGAGGTCGGCGATGCCCTCGCGGGCGACGACGATGCACGCCTGCCGGTGACGGGAGGCGAGCACGCACAGCCGCCCGGCCTCGAGGTGGAAGGCTGTGGCGTCTCGGCGGCCGGACAGCGGATGCACGACGAATGACGACTTCGAACTCGCGGCCTTGTAGTCGGTTCGCGGTTTCCACCGCCACGCCTCGCGCGGCGGGGCTGCCGGTCCGGGCGAGCGCGACCCGGACCAGGTCAGGTGGTGTTGAATTCCGCTACCGCCGCCGTGGCTCGTTGGTCTGCTTCTGCTTGCAGGGTCTCCCAGTCAGCGGTTGCCTGTTGTGTTCCTGTCGCGAGGACTGCGGCGCGTACGGCGGTGCGGACATCGCCGGGACCCACCCGCAGCCCAGCGCCCCGGAGGCCCTGGATCTCCGAAAGTGCCTCCGTGGCGGCCTGGTCAAGATCGAGGGCTGCCCCGGCAGACGTGTCCGCGGCGTCCCGGCACACCACGATGACGTCGATGCGGTTGGGCTCCGCCGCTGCGGTCTTGGAGAGACTGGTCGCCACTTCGGCGATCACGGCGCGGGTGGTGGTGACGGTGAAGCCCGCGTCCGACAGCGACCGCATCAGAGCGCACCAGCCCGTGGTCTGCGACTGGTGGAAGCTAAACAGGAGGCAGCCGCCGGGTTTGAGGACGCGCCGGCACTCACGCCAGACGAGGGCTGCGGTGGCTTGGAATCCATCAGGGGTGGCGTTCTGTACTTCCTGGACGTCACGGGTGCTGGGCACGTCCGGGTAGCCCTGATAGGGGCGCATGGCGCTGAGCCATGCGTGGAAGAAGTCAGCCAGTTCCGAGTAGTGGACGTTGTCGACGTAGGGGGGGTCGGTGACGATGAGGTCCACGCTGTTGTCGGGCAGATCTGTCTGCGAGGCATCGCCGGTGGTGGTGTAAGCCGTTGCGGGTTCCTGTTCGAACTGCTGCCACGTCGTGCTCAGGGGGCGGGCGATGGGCAGCGAGGACTGGTCGACGGAGAGGACCCGGTCGGCCTCGGCCCTGAAGTCCAGCGGACTGTTCTTGTACTGGGCCGCTTTGTACAGCCGGGTGAGCACCCCGGAGAACCCGGCCGATCCCCCCTGGGCGCCCCAGGGGTCTCCTTCGACGTTGCACCGCTCCGGTCGCAGTACGTGGTTGTGGAAGATCGAGCGGACCGGGCCGGTGCCCTCCCCCTTGTAGGAGCAGAAGAGGTTGTGGTGTTCGACGGTTCTGCCGAACGATGCGATGAGAGCCTCGCGTTCCGTAGACGCCCCGGGGAGATCGCGCAGCGCCGCGCCGATCAGCCCGAGGCTGTATCGCTGACGCTCGTTGAAGAACCGCTCCCAGGAGTCGTACCCCCAGCGCAGCGCCTGGACCGTGCTGACGCCTTCCTCCAGCGTGCCGAGCGGGCGTACGAGCTCATCGGGAGACGTGTTGGCGAGGGACTTCGCCGCTTTGTCGTACAGGCAGAGGTCGAAGTTGTCGATTGCCCGGTACTCGCGCTTGCCGTCGGCGCGCAGCACCAGCTTCGCGTACATGCGTCGTTCCGGGACGGCGCCGTTCAGCGCGGCAATGACAGGGGTGCGGTGTCCGAGACGGCACGTCATGAACCTTCCGCGGGCGGCCCCATGGAACGAGAAGGTCAGGCCGCAGGCGGGGCAGTGCCCTCTCTCGTCCTTGCTCAGGTCGGTGACGCAGATGCTCCGGCAGTCTGGGCATACGGCCTGTGCGCGGGGGAATCTGCGCGGGTACGCATGGCGGGCGAAGACCCGGGTGGTGAAGAGCTCCACGTCCTCGCCGCACTCTGGGCAGTGTGCGAGGGCCACCCAGAAGTAGTGCAGGACCGGTTCATCGGAGACGGTGCGGTGCAGTTCCTGGACGGGGCGGGCGCACTTCCTGACGACCTGACCGAAGAGGTCCGCGAGCACCTCGAGGTCCCATGGCTGCAGCGCCTGCCGCTGGGTGAGCGTCGCGACGGGGTTGATGTCGCGGCCGACGGCGGCGGCCCCGAGTTTGGCCGCCTCGACAAGGGTGGTGCCTGATCCGGCGAAGGGGTCGTAGACGACGAGCCCCCGCAGCCTGTCCGAGGCGTCCGCGATGGAGTCGTCCGGCCCGGACACGGCAGCCAACAGTAAGTGGCGTGCGACGCTGCCCAGGCGCCTCGCCCACCACTTGTGAACGTAGGTCGCGGGCCGGTGCAACTCCTTGCGCCATGACTCGTGCTCGGCGATCCGGCTCCACTCCACTGGTGCCGGCCCGGCCTCAAGAAGCGAGACCAAAGGGAGGGCCGCTCCTGACTCTTCGTTCATGTGTACGCCCCCGGTGGTCCGAACCCGGATCCACCACCCTCGGGTTGGGCTGGAGCAGGTGACGGCCTGTCAATGTGCGTTACTGTAACGGCAGGTAGTGGGGGATACCAGGTGGGTGATGGCGCGCGTGACATATTTGGACTGCCTCGTCCCTCCTGACGCAGGGCCCGCTGACTTCTTCGAGCGCGTGCAGGCCCTTCGCATGACCGACCGCGGCCGTACCGTTGATCTCGGCCCGCTGGATCGTGCCACCCTGACCCTGTTGTTGCGCGCGTTGTCGAGTGATCAACACAGCATCTACCTGGCCCTCCCGCGCGGGCGGCACGACCTGGCCGTGCTGATCGGGATCTACCTCCAGCTCATACGGCGCGGGGCAGAGCTGACCGGCGGATCACCCTGCCCGATCCCTGTCGGGCCGGTAGTCGTTGTCGGACTGCGCACCAACGTCACCGTACGGCTGGCACAGCTCGCGATCGGCCGGCAGAACCTCTCGCGAGCCCTGCGCATGCAGAGAATTCGCGGTGACGGCCGGGTCGTCGACCTCCAGGGAAGGATCACGAGGGCCATCGACTCACCCTCGGGACTGTTCTACCTCAACACCGCACTCGGCAGGCCCTCGCTGGGCACTTGCGTCGGCACCGTCGTCATCGACCGCACCAGCATGGCCAACGACCATTCCTGGGAGCGCGCGCTGGCCTGGGCAAGCGAGCACGACGCCGCCCGTGTTGTAGCCGTGGGCGACCTTGGCACCCAGCCGGACAGTAGCCGGGCCTGGACGCAATGGCCGTGGAGTCCCGCGCTGCGCGCCGACGTGCGGCACACCCTCGGGCACCGCCCCGCATACGGCCCCCTGACCAGTAACGCCCTCCTCGCCCACCGCCCGGCAGTCGCGCCGAGCGTGGCCGTATACCGCCACAAGCAGCTCGCCGATCTCCTCCGGAAGGTTGTGGTGGGTGTGGTCGCAGCACGGCGTCTGCGCGCGTCGGAGTCCTGGCCGCAGCCGGTCGCCGACGCCGTGCGTCTGCACAACCTCCTGTGGTGCAGCTGGGGTTCGATCGGGAGGCACGACACCTGGCAGGTACTGATGGGGCGCGGCAGTGGCGCACGGGCGCTGGCCCGGTCGGTGTCCCGAGGAACATTGGAGGGGCGGGGCGGGCCGTGGGGGCTGTTCCGCGAGACTCAATGGCCCGACCTCCGGCGTGGCGTGCTGGACCTGTATGAACTGCTGTACGACGACAACCCGCGCTGGGACCTGCTGCTTGCGCTGATCGATTGGGCACGGGCCGACCGGACAGGTACCCCCATTCTTGTCCGTACCCCCTCCCGCTCCGCCGCCGCCGCTGTCGCCGGGGAGCTGGCCGACGCACTCGGCGGTGATGCTGACTCCCTGCTGCTCGCCCCCCAGCCCGGGGCTGCCGCCGGCAGGGGAGCCGGTGCTCTGCACGTGATGCCCTATGCGGAACGTCTGGCCTGGGACGCCTCGCCAAGGCTCGAGCTTCACCTCGGTGCCCCCTCGCCTTTACGCACCGGAGTGTTGTTCTCCGGTGCTGCCGATGAACACGTTGCCGTTGTGGAGCAGAGCGAGTACACCTGGCTGGAGCGTTCGGCCGACCGCGCGTTGAGCGGCTGGCACGAGCAGGTACGCCAGACGGCCGCAGTGCTGAGGCTGGGCGAGGTACCGGAGCCTAGGACGCCCTCGCTGCCCGTCGCGTACGGCCCTGTCGACCTCTCCGGCCCGTCCTCCGCATCACAGGATTCGCCCCAGCACGACAGCCGGCTCGCCCTCGATCTCTCCGCGCTCTTCGAGGACTACGACGCCACAGCCCGAGCCCTCGACACCCCGGCGGACCCCAGCCGCAGCGCCACAACGGCAGCGTACGGCCCGATGTCGGCTACCGCCGTGGTCACCGAACCCGAAGGGGCGGTGCTCTGGCTGCGCAGCGACGAGCCGGTCGATGTCCTCATAGGCCAGCGCTACGCCAGGATGCCCGTGGCCGCGCTCACCCCCGGCAGTCGGATGCTGCGCGCACGTGGCGACGGTCAGTCCAGACTCCACGACCGGCTCGTCATGGTGATGCATGACAGCGCCGAGGTGACCGCCATGGACACGATGATCGGCCTCTTCCGCCAGGCCATCACTGCCGTGTACGAGCAGCGAGGGTCGTGGCCGGACGTGCTCACAGCCCTGAACAACCTCGGGAGCGAGGTCTCGTCATGGCAGGCGGTGAGTAAATGGGCCGATGGCAGCGTCATCGCCCCGGAGGATCCGCAAGACATCCACCGGGTTGCCCTGCTGGCCCGGGACACTCGCCTGACCGCAGGAGGCACGTGGCAGCGCCTGGCCCGCATGGCGGAGGAACTGCGCCGTCTGCATCGGACGTTGGGCCACACCGCGGCGGCGGCGATGACCGAGGCTGCACGGGGCATGGAAGGCCCCGCGCTGCGCCAGCTGAAGACACTGTGCTCCGGGATCGATGTCTCAGAGATCCTCGAGGAATTCGACCTGGTCGTCGTCCGCCGCGTCGCCGGCCAGAAGAGCATGTCGGCGGCCGCCCTGTGCCGCGTACCAGGCCCCCGCGGCACAAGCAGCTCACCACAGGAGGCGCCGTGACCGATGCCCGCAACAACCCGCTAGCGCCGCACCCCGACAGCGCTGCCGACAACCAGCGGGAGACGGTGCTGATCGAACACCTGACGCAGGTCCTCGCCAACAGGCTCGCCGACCGCAGCGGTGCCCCGCACACGCCCCCGTGGACACCACGCGACCACGTCGTCGTCGGAGTGCTGCCCGCTGTCGCGGTCCCGCCGCGGCACGTGCAGGCACCAGACGAGGCGACGGCCGACCCGAGCCGTCGGCCCGTTGAGTCCCTACGCGGCACACAGGCGCCCCCGGTCCTGGCACTCGACTTCCGGGTGAGCACCGCCCCCGGCCGCAGGACCGCGCAACTCGCCGTCCACTGCCGATTCGCCCTGTACCTGGAGGACATCGCCAGCTACGCCGAACACATGGAGTACCTGCGCGGCCACGAAGGCCCCTCCGGTGCACAGGCCCGGCCAGGAGAGCTGCTGGGCGTCTGGCGCCGCCAGGACGTTCACGTGCCCGACCTGGTGATCGAAGTGCCGCTCGGGGAAGGCGAACGCGATCCGCACGTGCTCGGCGAGGCTCAGCAGGTGCTGGACCGGGCGGTCCGCCGCGCGGTGGATGCGCACTTCACCCGCCCCGAGGCCCGTCGCCCGCTCACCGCTGGTCCGCAGGGCCCCCAGGGACGGCGCAGGCGCAACGTACTTCCTGCGGAGGCCATGGCCGACGAGGAGGCATTCCACAGCCATGTCGCGGCACTGATGGACCGCGACGCAGCCCCTTGCGCACCCCAGCTGGTGCTGTCCGCGCACGCCCAAGCCTTGGACGGCGGCGATCACCTCGTACGCGTGTCCCTGCACAACGAAAGCGACACGGCACAGAGCGACTGGCAGGACCTCTCCGTGTACGACTGCCGCTTCGCGGTCCTTCCTGGAGACGGCATCAGCATCGTGCCCCAGCGCTTCCACCTCGCCCCCCGCGACTACCGGCTGGAGGCGCTGGCGGAGGTGATCGGTCGCGGTACCGGCTGCGCAGCAGTACCCCACGGCAGCGGTCTGCGGACCGAGACCCTGCCCGTCCATGTCCAACGCACCGTCGTGCCCCGCCAAGCCGGAGTGCGGCACCCGCGGTGGAGTGAGCTCGCCGACGAGCCGGCCCCGATCCTGGACTCCGTCGAGGTCGCGATGGCCCGCTACTCCCGTGAGTTCGCCGCCGCCTGCCGTGCCGCCCAGCAGCTGCCGCACCACAAGGCCATCGAAGCCGACCGCGCCCAGTTCGACGACGAGGCCAGGAGGTTCGGCCTCGGCCGCGAGTGCCTGGACCTAGACCCGGACCTCAAACTCGCCTTCCAGCTCGCCAACGAGGTCTTCGCCCGCGTCAACAAACACCGAAAATACGACAGTTGGCGGCTCTTCCAGCTGGTCTACATCGTCTCCCACCTGCCGGCCCTCGCCGTGCGTGAGCACCCGCAGCGGGCAGACCTGCGCGAGGAACTCGACCACACCGACGTGCTGTGGTTCCCCGCCGGCGGAGGAAAGACCGAGGCATACTTGGGGCTGATCCTCACCGCCCTGTTCTACGACCGGCTGCGAGGCAAACACGCAGGGGTCACCGCCTGGCTGCGCTTCCCGCTGCGCATGCTCAGCGTGCAGCAACTCGACCGCACCCTGCGCATGCTGATCGCGGCCGAGACGCTCCGCGCCGAACGCCAGATCGGATCCCCCCACGACGACCCGTTCGCGCTCGGCTACTTGGCCGGCGGGACGGGCAGCCCCAACGACCTCCACTGGGAGCGGGGCTGGTGGCGCGGCTGGGAGACCGAGGCCGCGGCCACCCGGGCGGGGACCTTCGCCGAAGACCATCTGCGCGACCGGCTCGTGATCACCTGCCCCTACTGCGAGCGCGACAGCGTACGGCTGCGTCTGGACACCGGCGCGGTCCGCCTGCATCACGAGTGCGCCGCCTGCCAGCGGATCCTGCCCCTGCACGTGAGCGACGTCGAGGTCTACCGCACACTGCCCGCGATCGTCATCTCCACCGTCGACAAGCTCACGGGGCACAGCTGGTTCCCCGAGTTCACCGCTTTCCAACACGGGCCCAGGCACCGCTGCGCCGAGCATGGCTACTTCTCCTTCCCGCGTTTCGGAGTCTGCTCGGCCGGGCGGGACCATTGCACTGCGCCGAAAGGCGGCTACCCGGAGGCCCGCCCGATCAAGGACCCGGTACCGGCACTGACGGTGCAGGACGAGATGCACCTCCTCAAGGAGGAGCTCGGCGCGTTCAACGCGCACTACGAAGGCATGATCGCCGAACTCCAGTCAGGAGCCGGCAGCGGCCTGCCCAGCAAGGTACTGGGCGCCTCCGCCACCATCGAGCAGTATCAGGACCAGCTCCGCCAGCTCTACGGCCGCCGTCCCCGTGCCTTCCCCGCGCCGGGATGGACACTCGGCGAGAGCTTCTACACCACGACCCGGCCCGACTTCCGGCGCGTTCACATCGGAGTGCTTCCGCACAAGCGCCGAAAAGCTGACGTCGCCGCGATCGTGCAGGGCGAGCTCCTCACCGAGATCGCCCGGCTCCAGGAGGAGCCCAAGGCCCTGCGCGAGCGCCTAGCCCTGCGCGGCCTGCCCGACTCGGACCTCCCACGGCTTCTTTTCCCCTACGAGGTCTCCCTAGCCTATGTGAACAGCAAGCAGCACGGCACCCAGCTCGACGAGGAGCTCGGCCAACTTTCCGACGACCTGCAGCACGCCGGACTCGACCGCGTCGAGCACGCGGTGCTCACCGGCGAAGTCCCTGTTCCCGAGCTCGCCGCGGCCATCGCACGGGTCCAACGCGAGCACCTGGACATCCCGCGAGGAGAGCGACTGCGCGCCTTGGTCGGCACCAGCGTGCTCAGCCACGGGGTGGACCTCGAGCGCCTCAACCTCCTAGTCCTGGCCGGCATGCCGCCGACCGCCGCCGACTACATCCAGGTCACTGCCCGGGCCGGGCGAACCCACGCAGGCCTCGTCGTCACCGTCTACGACCCCGTGTCGCGCCGCGAACGTTCCATGTTCTCCAACTTCCTGAGCTACCACCGCCTGCTCGACCGCATGGTCACCCCCGTGCCCGTCAACAAGTACGCCTACTTCGCAGCCCGACGCACCCTGCCCGGCATCGTGCTGGCGCTGCTCCACGACGCCGCCCGTGACCCCGCGCTGAAGCCACCACCGGAAGGAGCCGACTACTCCAAAGATTTCAAGCGCTGGTGGAGCGCCCAACGACCACTCCTCGACCCCTGGCTGGAACGACGCATCCCAGCCTGTTACCGCGAGCGCGTGGCGGGCGTCAACGGGCGCGGACTGGAGAACGACCTCGTTGAGCGCATTATCGAAACCTGGCGACAGGAGGAACGGCCCAACCTCAACAAGGGGGCAGAGGAAAAGCGCACCGCATACCTCTTCCTCCAACAACCGCTCACCAGCTTCCGCGACATCGACAAAAGCACATCGTTCCAGTCGCTGACCAGCAGCCAGGACGCCTTCAAAGCACTCGCCACCAACACCGCCGACAGCAATAAGGGAGGCAAGGATGAACCGCAGCCGTAGCCAGGCCATGACCGCCTTCCTGCCCGGCGCCGTCTTCCGCCACGAACAGCGACTACGCGGCAGGGTCCAGGCAGTCGACGGAGACGTGGTCAAGAAGCTCAACGAAGACGTCATCTACGACGAGATCTCCCGCTACCTAGAGCGCTGGAGCGAAGACGCCAGAGCCGCCCTGCCCCTACCGCAGGGCCGACTCCGGCAGAACTTCGTCCTGGTCAGCCCCGACCTCGTTCGCTTCGAGGTATTCCCCCTCGTCCTCGAATGCGTCCGCCGCTCCTGCCGCCGCGTGCGCACCTACGTGAAGCCCCAGCAACTGGCGGCCGACCCCCGGTGCCGCACCTGCGGCGCACAGCTGCGGCAACTTCCGTACTTCAACGCGCACAACTGCGGACGTGTCCGACCCATGTACGTGCCCAAGTGCCGCGTCCCCGCGCACGGCTACGACCACATCATGTTCGAGAACACAGGAAGCTTCATCACCGCCCTCTGGCGCTGCGTCGGCCCAGGCTGCGGCGGCGCGAAGCTCCAGGGCACCTCGCAGTCCCCCTGCGGCTGCGAATGGAAGGACGCAGCCGGCCGCGCCATGATGCGGGCAAGGACGTTCAACGACACCCGCGCCTACCAGGTCCACGCCCTCCAGCTCGTCAACATCGACAACTCCGAGTTCCGGCAGTACCAGCGCCACCCCCAGCGCGGCCGGATCGCGGCCGCCCACTACCTGAACCTGATCGACTCCATGGCCCAGGGTCTCGGCGACGCCTCCCAGAGCGTCACGGTGCCGCGCCTTTCCCCGCAGGAATGGCAGCAGAGAGAACAGCAACTGCGCCAGATCTGCATGGGGGAGGAGGAGATTAAGCAGTTCCGCAGACTGATGGGTCCAGAGGAGAGCGGCCTGGCTGCTCTGCCCAGTGCGGACGCCGACAACGCGCGGTGGGAACTGCTCAGCGCTGACCGCCCTTTCGTGGAACGCGCAGCCGTCTTCGACCCCGCCCAGATCCAGCGCATCACCCTCGACGACCAGTGCGCACGCTTCGCCGAGCTCCAGGACCGGCTGGCCCAGCAGACCACGGAACGCGCCCGCGAGCAGGCACGCACCCTAGGTATCGCAGAGATCGCGGTCACCTGGGAGTTCCCTGTGGCTCGAGTCGCCTTCGGCTACACCAGAGAAGATCACGAGCCCGAGCGGGGCGTCCTGACCGGCTTCCACAACAAGTACCACCACGACGGAAAGTACCCGGTCTACGTCGCAGCATCGGACACCGAAGCCCTCCTGGTCACCTTCTCCGCACGTTCCGTCCTGTCGTTCCTGAACGCCAAAGGACTTTCTGTCGGGGCGGCCGACGACGAATCGGCGGCCCGCCAGCGGCTACTGGAACTGTTCACGGACCAGGACGACCCGGAAGCCGTCCGTGCGGCAGCAACCGTACACACGGTCATCCACACCCTCGGCCACCTCCTGCTTCGATCCCTGGACGACGGCCAAGTAGGACTGGCCGAGAACACGCTCGCTGAATGGGTCGTCACGAAGGCGCTCACCGTCGCCATCTACGCCGACAACGTACGTGAATTCACGCTCGGATCACTGTGGACCCTTCTCAGCAACCGCGTTCTCAGCTGGCTGGAAAGTACCGCAGACTCGGTGCTCAGCTGCGAGAACGACCCGCTGTGCCATCAGTCCTCACCACGCTGCTGCGAACGCTGCGTCTACCTCACCTTCGGCTGCCAGCTGTTCAACGACGACCTCGACCGGGGCCTCGCCGCAGAGTTCCTCCGCCACACCGCCACCTCGAGCCACACATGACCGACGAACTGAGACCGCTGGTCCCGCTTGCCCAGCTACTGGAGCGCCTCGCGGGCAGCTACGCAGCAGCCGCCCGATGGACACGGGAGATCGCCAGAGCAGACACCCTCGACGCCCTCCGCGAGCACGGGGTCGCAGACGATCACGCCACCGCCGTACGCCAGCTCGCCGCCGAGTGCGGCCTACTGGGCTCAGACCGGCACGCAGAGCTCGTCCCTGCCCGCCTCTCCCAACTCCAAGTACTCCTGGATGTATTGGACGGCCTTGACCCACCGCCCGCAGCACCACCATCCGAGCGCCCCCTGGTGTTCACCACCCCGCGAGCCGCCGCCCACCTGGTAGCACCCCCCGTCCGACGCCTGGACCTGCTAGTCCAGGACGTCATCGCCGGAGCCAACAGCGAACTCCACATCGGCGGCCCCTTCTGGAACCGCCACGGCTGCGACCTACTGCGCGAGGTTCTGCTGCCCGCCATCGCCGAGCGCCAGGTCGCCGTCCACTTCTACGCCCACGACCCAAGCAGCCGAGCCCAACCTCTCAGCGATCTCGTCAAAGACTGCGCTGACTACGGAAGAACGTCCCTGTACTGGTGGACCGGCGCCAACCCCGGCATGATGCACGCCAAGTTCGTGGTTGCCGATCGCACCACCGGCTACTTCGGCAGCGCGAACCTGTCCTCCCTCGGTCTTCAAGAGCACTTCGAGATCGGCATGGAACTGGGAAGCACCCAGGCATCGTCACTGGTGGACTTGTGCACCCGGTTGCGCCAGGAAAGCTTCTTCGCCCAGGTCACCGAGGGGCCGGGACGTGCACCGGACCCGCTCGTCCTTGTGGAGACCGTCGACGGGAAACGTCGCTTCGGCCAGTTGCGATCCTGGCACACCACCAGGGACGGCCACCGTGAAGCGGATGTGCTGTGCCGCCTCTCGGACGACGCTCCCCGACCAGCCAGAGTCCGCGTCGATGAGAGCCACATCCGGCTATTTCCCGGCGTCGACTACGCAAACGTGCCGACAGCATGCGGTGCCCGGGCAGACGACGGCAAAACGGAAGGCCCCGGGTAGTTGGCCACACGAGGCCCTACGCTCCCTCTATGCCCGTGCGCGAGAGCAGGCTCGGTTCCCGGAGTACGGCCGGGCCGCACGGCCTGATGCTGGCGGCTCCGCCCCTGGTATCAGGCCGGTTCAGTCATCGTCCGGTGCGCTGCCGATCCAGGCGATAGGCACCTCCGGCATGGTGCCTCAGGGCGGAGCCCGGTCCTCGTGCCCCGCGTCCAGCACGCAGATCCGCCCTCACCGTCCGTGTCTTCCGGACAGATCCCGGCGAGCAGAGCCACATCGCCCGTACGAACCGCGTACGCGCACCGCTGCTGCAACATCTTCAACTCACCCTCAAGCTCTGCCCCGGCACGGCGGTCCTCCTTCAGGGCCCGATCCGCTGCACCTCCGGGGCTCCCAGCACGGCGCCGAGTACCGCCTCGGCCTCCGCCCACGCCCGCCGGCGCTCATGCCCGGCGACCGCCGTACGGATCTGCCCCGCCTCGATGCCGTCGCCGTTCATGCGGTCTTCGCCCATTCCAGTCCGAGGTTGGCCAGCCGCTCCAGCTGCTCATCGGTGAGCGTGGCCCGTCGGTTCTTCACGTTCGACAGCCACACCCCGAGCCGGACCGACGTTCCGTCGGGCAACTCCTCGGACCAGGACCGCGCTACCACTACCGTCCCCTCCCGCGCGGTGTGCTGGGCGAGCGCGGTGATCCCCCGCTCGAATGCCCCGGCCCGCGCCCCGCCCGCCCGCCGCGGTCGCGCCTTAGCCGCGACAGTGACCGGCACCTTCTCCGGCGGTCGGACACCGAGCTCAACCAGACGCCCACGCTGCCCCCCGGACAGCTGCTCCCACCCGTCCTGCTGGGCGACCAGCCACGCGCCGACGTGGAGCCCGTTCACCATCGCCCCCGGCTCCACGCACCCGAGCGCACCCCCCGGAGCCACAACACCCTTCAGAGTGGCGTAGTGCCTCTGCCAGTCGATCGGCCAGTCCGGGTTCCAGTCCGGATCGATCGCGGCCAGCGCCGCCGCACGACGCGACGCCCGCGCCTGATCCTTCCCGAGCCCGTTCTTCTTCCGCGCGTTGGCCAGCCACTGCCCGATGGGCCGGTCCATCATCATGGCCGTGACCGGCGCGGCGAGCGTCCCGTACGCCTCGAAGTAGGCCTTCGCCGCACCGAGGTTCTCCCCCCACACAGCGTCCGTCGGGTCCCACACGACACCCAGCGCCTCCAGGTCCTCGGCCCGCTCTGGCAGCATCGTCCCGGCCCGCATCGCACGGCGCTGATCTGACAACCACCGCCCCAGCGGAAACCCGCCCTCACCCCGCTCGTCCCCGCCCTCGACCCAGTTGTACGGCACCGCGAGAGCACCCTCCCGTTCCCGGTACGCGACCGCCGCCCGGTGCCCCGCACGCCAGTTCGCGTGCTCCGGCTCGATCAGGTTGTACTCCACCATCCGCGCCACCAAAACCGGGTCGCGATGGACCCCAAACCGGAGCAGCAGCCGCTCCTCCTCGCCGTCGTCACCCTCGGGCGCCGGTCCGAGCCACGACGACACCGGCTTCGTCCGATGCAGGTCCTCCGACGGAATAGCCAGCATTTCGACCGCACGCTCATCATGCGCCCGCAACCCTGAAAGAACCTTCAAAAGCGGACGATAAGAAGCCGAATACGGCATTTCTTCCGGAGTTTCATCCGGGCCGAGAAAAACAGGAACAATCAGCGTCGCCAATTTATCCTGACCAGGCTTCTGCCGCAGCGCCCGTCCAATAGCCTGGACGATATCCACCGCCGACCCCTTGGGATCAATCAAAGCGACAGAATCCACACTCGGACAGTCGACCCCCTCACCGAGAACCCGACAATTCGACATCACCGCCCGCCCTGCCCGCCCCCCGAACTGATACAACTCCTGCGCCCGCATCTCCGGCTCATGCTCACCCGACAACCACCCCGACCACACCTCCTCCGGATACCGCCCCGGATCAGCTGCGTGCAACCGCCCCGCCACCCGCCCCAACCCCACCGAGAACGCCTGCGCCTCGACCGTCCGGTGATGGAAGGTGATGCACCGCTCCAACCCGTGCTCCGCCATCGTCTCCAACAACGCCGCCTGAAGCACCGCCAGCCGCTCACCCCGCACTTGCTCCTCGAACCGCTCCTCGCCGTACAACTTCTCCAGAGTCAGCCGCTCGTCCCGCAGCTCCACCACCACGATCTGATACCGCGCCAGCAGCCCCCGCGCGATCGCATCCGACAGATCCAAAGCCCACAGAACCGGCCCGTAGATCCGCTCGTCCGACATGGAGCAGGCCATCTCCTTCGGCAGCCGGTCCACCGGCGCCCGGCGACCCGCTTCCCCGCTCCCCTTCGGGAACTCCGTCCGCCAGCGGGGCCGGGGCCGCTCCATCCAGATCCGCGGCGTCGCCGTCAGATACAGCCGGCGCATCGCCGGCAGCTGCTCCTGGTCGTGGACGACCGCCCACGCCTTCCCCAGCGACCCACTGGTTCTGTGGGCCTCGTCCACACAGATCAGGTCCCACACGTCCATGGGAAGCCCGTACGCGCCCTCATGAGCCTCGGTCAGCACCGGCAGCGACGCGTACGTTGCGAACACCGTCACCGGCCCGCTGCCGTAGTGCAGCGCCAGCTGCGGGGCGTTCGTCGTCGAGGGCACCCGCAGGTCATACAGACGCGGATCGTCATCCATCGAGCACACCGCCACCATCGGCCCCGAACGCCCGAAAGCCCGCCATTCCCGCACCGTCTGCGCAAGCAACTCCAGCGTCGGAAGAAGAACCAGCACCCGCCCATGCGGAGAAATACGCTGCGCCGCCCCAGCAGCAATGAACGTCTTTCCCGTGCCGCACGCCGCGTGCACCTGACCGCGCAGACCATTCCTCGGAATCTGCTGCCCAGGCTGGATTTCCAGCCCGGCGACAATGGCGTCCACCGCTTCCGACTGATGCGGGAAAAGCGTGATCTCACCGGTCATGACGAATGGTCTCCAGATCCCGAGGGAGGGGTAGTAGTTCACTCGGGATGCTACCCGTGCATCACTTGATGCTCGATGCAGATGCAGTCCGATACATCACATCGGCTGATGGTTGTCCTGATCCCACCCAAGCATGGCCGGTCAGTGTGCTACGGTGCAGAAGCATTGCGCATCACCATCACATCGCGGGACGGGCTGGTCCTGGGTGTGACTTTCCGTCAGGACAAGACTCTCCACCCCTCCGGCTCGACGCCCAGACAGGCAGGGGGAGAGCAGGGCCAGTCCCGGGAGGCAGTGCCCACCGATTCGGGATCCCACCCGGTGGCAGAGTGATGCACCTCAACTCTCTACCCGTAGCCAGCCCGGCGAAGCCGCCAGGACGGGAGCGCAGCGGACGCCCCGTCAACTCCGCGAAGCGGAATTGACTTCCCTACAGGATTGGAGCGCAGCGGAAATCCAATTCCCGCAAAGCGGGAATTTCCATAAACCGTGCAGCGGTTTATGGAAGGCGCGACAGCGCCTTTAAGAATTCGCGAAGCGAATTCCATCACTGCCATGCGCGCAGCGCATGGATACCCGCTC
>NZ_JAMQAW010000069.1 GCF_023701525.1 Streptomyces albipurpureus | reverse complement strand
TCACCATGCTCCGGACCAAACACGCTGACCTGCCGTCCCGCAAGCACGGCAACCCCCCGCAGTGATCCTGCGGAGAAAACGGAGCCCCATCAGTATGAGCACCCACCCTTCGTCCGCTTCCCTGCTCCGCGTCGAGAAGGGGCATTGCGACCCCGAAGAGCTGGCGGCCATCACCGCCGTTCTGCTTGCCCGCGCGGCGTCCCAGCCCGAGGCCGCCCCCGTCCAGGACCGCTCGATGGCCGGCTGGCGCCGGCTGGAGCGCCAGCGCGGCTTCCAGCCCTCACACAGCTGGCAGGGCTGACGCCGACGGCACCAGCCGCGGAAAGCTCGCTCCGCGCCAGAACATGAGTCGGCCCTCGGACACCGAACCACGGTGTCCGAGGGCCGACTGCTGTGCGCCATTCCAGGGCCGGCGACTCCCGCAGGGCCTGGGTACGACCCCAAGGCCGTCCCCGGGCCGTCTTCGAGCTGCTGAGGCCTCCACAGGCGGTACGAGGCAGAGCGCGCGGCCGGCGTTCCCTCGTACAGCGAGTGCGGTGTGCCCCTGGGAGGGCTCAGCCGATGAGCCGCGCCCTTTCCATGCTCGCCAAGCGGAGGAGGGGTCGCTGAGCGCCCGTCCCGCGAGGCGGTGTGCCAAGCCAGCGCGCTCCTGGACACCCCGGCATGGCCTCGGACATCACAAAGCCCTCGCACTCCCATGAGTACGAGGGCTTCCACCTGCGTCCGAAGGGCGGATACCGCCTAGCGCAGCCGTGCCATGAGGGCGTGTTCGACGAGGGTGATGAGGGCGCTTTTGGCGTCGGAGCGGTGGCG
>NZ_JAMQAW010000068.1 GCF_023701525.1 Streptomyces albipurpureus | reverse complement strand
AACGTGGTCTTGCCCACGCCGAATCCGCCCGCCACCACGATTTTCGCGCTGGTGGTTGAGCGGGCTGCACCGCCGCTAGAGCTTGCGAAGTCCACTGAGCACCCTTTCGAGCAGTGTCACATCTGGTTGACCGCCGACGGCCTCGTCGCCGCCGGGTTGATGGATGGCCACCATCCCCGCCTCGGCAAGGTCGGCCACGAGGATTCGGGCGACACCGAGGGGAATATGGAGGAGTGCCGAGATCTCCGCTACCGACTTGATCTCGAAGCACAGGCGGCAGATCCGCTGGTGCTCGGGCAGTTGCCCTTGCAGCCTCGCCGGATCTGCCGTAGTACTGACCAGCGCCTCAAGGGCGAGCTGGTATCGCGGCCGGGTCCGGCCACCGGTCATGGCGTACGGACGCACCAGCGGGTTGTGCGCGTTCTGGTGCGACGGCGGCTCGGGTGGTCGCTGCCGCTGTTGATAACGCTGCTGCTGCTGGTCGTACTGCGGTTGGTCGTACCGCTCTTGCTCCTGCGGTGGATACCACCGTGGATCGTACCGCTGGGGGTCTTGCTGCTGGTCGTGCGGTGGGTACGGCTGTGCGTCGTGCGGTGGATACGACTGCTGCTGGTAGGGCTGCTGCGCGCCCTGCCCGCTCGGGGCCGAAGGAAAGTTATAGCGGTTGTGGGAGTGCTCACCGGGCATCCGGTGAGCACCGCCGTCATAACCACGTCCGCCTGGGGGTGTTGCCACGTTTCCTCCTCCGACCGCGAGTAGCCGGTTCCTGTCCCTGTGTGGGGGGCCGCGCCACCGCACCCTATGGTGCGATGGCGCGAAACGCACTGTCTGCCTATTAGTTGAGAAGACTCCCCTGAAGTTCGGCGCGGAGGTCAGGAGTGAGAACACTCCCGGCGCGGTCCACCAGCAAGGCCATCTCATAGCCCACCAGGCCGATATCGGCGTCCGGGTGGGCCAGCACGGCCAGCGATGAGCCGTCGGAGATGGACATGATGAAGAGGAAGCCCCTCTCCATCTCCACCACCGTCTGGTTGACGGCGCCGCCTTCGAAGATTCTTGACGCTCCCGCGGTGAGGGAGGTCAATCCGGAGGCGACCGCCGCCAGTTGATCCGCCCGATCGCGCGGGAATCCTTCAGACATCGCCAGTAGGAGTCCGTCGGCGGAGACCACCACCGTGTGGGACACCCCAGGGGTGTTGTCCACGAAGTTGGTGATCAACCAGTTCAGATTCTGCGCCGCCTGGCTCATCGGGCTCACACTAACGCTCCTGGTGGTAGCTGCTGCCCGGGCCGAAGCCCGGTCCGTTCGTGTCCGCTCCCGCGTTACGTCCCTGCTGGACACCGCGGCGCAGGTTGCTCAACCTGCCACGGACGTCCTCAGGGGCACGGGAGATCTGGGGCCCTCGCTGGGGGGACTGCTCCGCGGCTCCCTCGATGAGGTTGGCCTTGGGTACCCGCCTCGGGAGGCCGGAGGCGGTGATTCCACCTGCCTTCGGCTCGCGGAGCTTCTCCGCCCGGTGCCAGCGCTCGTCATTGGTGGAATGCCAATCCCCGGGCTCTGCCGCGGTCTGCGCCGCGCCACTGCCACCGCCGACCACCGCCTCGGACTGAGCGCTCTGCGCCGCTTGAGTGGTCCGCTCCCCGGGCGGCTGCCACTGCTGCTGAGGCTGTCGCTGCTCAGGCTGCGACTTCTGCTGACTGCCGCGCCGCGGCAGACCGGCCTCGGTCAGCTCATGACCGCTGCTCGAAGAGGGTCCCGGACGTTCGAAGCCTACGCGTTCGGAACCGGTTGTGGGGCCGCTGGAGACAGATGAGGCCGATTCCGATTCTGGCCGAAAATCGGACTCAAAAGTGTTGTGGGACGAGCTCTGATCGGTCCAGTCCCCCTGGTGAGGGTGGCCTTCGAACTGACCAGCGAACTGTGGATCACTTGGCTGCTGGCTCGGATACGCCGCTTCCGGATAGGGACTCCCCGGGTGCCCCGGATGCGCTTGGTTCTGCTGTTGCATCTGGTGCTGCTGGGGCGCCTGATGCATCGGCTGGTTCGGGTAACCACCTGATGCGGAGCCCGGGAAGTCGCCGTACGGCTGGCCCTGCTCGGTGTGCGGCCCGTTCTGGCCGAACTCCTGACCGGGGTACGCCGGCTGTGGATACGGCTGGACGAAGTCGGCGACGTACTGCTGCTGTCCGTCCGGCCCCTGCTGCGACTGGGCGGGCTGGGACGGCTCCTGAGGCTGTGTGTAGGGCTCGGGTGATGCCGTGGGCCCCGCGTCCTGGGACTGGGCCGCCAGCGCCGCACGACGCTCCTCGCGCTTGCGTGAGCGGCCCATGGGGTCAGGCTTCCCCGCGCTCTCCGCGGGGGCGGCCGCGACCTCGTACCGCGAATCGTCGAATCCGAGCTCGGCGGCCGTGCGGGGCGGGGGGCTCGCGAAGGCCGGCTGCTCGGTACGGATCTGCGAGACGGTGAAGGTGGTCTCCGGCAGTTGCTCATCGCCGCCGCCATGGGTGATCGCGTCGGGGAGCATCACCAGGGAGGTGGTGCCCGCCTGCTCACCGGAGGGACGCAGCTGGACCCGGACACTGTGTCGGTCGGCGAGCCGGCCGACCACGAAGAGGCCCATGCGCTGGGACACCGCGGCGTCCACGGTCGGCGGATTGGCCAACTTGTGGTTGATGTCGGCGAAGTCCTCGGCGGTCAGCCCGATGCCCTTGTCATGTATCTCGATCATGACGCGGCCGTCAGGCAGCCGGGTCGCCGTCACCCGCACCTTGGTCTGCGGAGACGAGAACGTGGTGGCGTTCTCCAGCAGCTCGGCCAGCAGATGCACCAGGTCGGTCACGGCCTGCCCGTGGATCTCGGACTCCGGCACCCCGGACAGCTCGATGCGCTCGTACGACTCCACCTCGGACGTTGCGGCCCGGAGCACGTCGACCAGCGGTACGGGCTGGTTCCAGCGGCGACCCGGCTCCTCGCCCGCGAGGATCAGGAGGTTCTCGCCGTTGCGGCGCATCCGGGTCGCGAGGTGGTCCAGCTTGAAGAGGGAGGCCAGCTGGTCCGGGTCGGCCTCCCCGTTCTCCAGCTCGGTGATCAGGGTCAGCTGACCCTCGATCAGCGACTGGTTGCGGCGGGAGAGATTGGTGAAGATCGCGTTGACGTTGCCACGCAGCATGGCCTGCTCGGCGGCGAGTCGCACCGCCTCCCGGTGGACCTGGTCAAAGGCGCGGGCGACCTCGCCGATCTCGTCCTGACTGTCGATCGGGATCGGCTCGACACGGGTGTCGACCCGACCCGGTTCGGCGCGGGAGAGCTGATCGACCAGGGTGGGCAGCCGCTGCTCGGCGATGGAGAAGGCGGCACTGCGCAGCCGCAGCATGGAGCGGCTCATCTGGCGCGCGACGGCTCCGGCCACGATGAACGCGGTGAGCAGCGCGAGGACGGTGACCAGACCGTTGATGATGGCGTCCCGCTGGGCGTCCGCGGCGATCGAGGAGGCTTCCTCGACGGTACGCTCCAGCAACTCGCGCTCAACCTCGCTGTACCCCTCGAACCTGGCGGTGGCGGCGGTCATCCACGCCGAGGGGGTCACGCCCCTCTTGGCCAGCGCCTCAGGTGTGGCACCGCTGCCTATTTGCAGGGCCATTCCGGCGAAGGCGGAGTTGCCTTCCTTCGGCACTTCGAGGTCGGAGTCCCGGAACTTCTTGTCGACCGCGGCACTCTTCTGCGCCATGACCCGCTGCAGCCGGTCGGCGTCCGACTTGGTGCCGCCGGAGACGAACTCGCTGACCGCGATCGATTCCAGGTAGTTGTACGAGTTGAACGCGATGGCTTGTTTGGCGGCGATATCGGGCTTGGGGCTGGGTCGTACCAGCAGATGCGTCCCGATGGAGCGCTGCAGGGACCCGGCGGCCTTGGCCAGCTGGATCGCGTAGACCGTACGGCCGTACGAAGAGACGTTTCCGGTGCCGAAGCCGAGTTCGTTGGAGAACGACATCAGGGGGTGCTGAATCCTGACGTAGCCCTCCTCCGTGGCCACCGGGTCCATGCCGGAGGTGTAGGCAGTCGCGCGGAGCGTGCGCAACTCCGGTTCCTGCTCGCGGAAGAGGGTCAGTCGCCGTTCGAGGCCCTGTCCCTCGGGAAGGGTGCGGACGGCGTCGTCGAACTTCCTCCTCGCCGCGTCCGTGGCGGCGTATGCGGAGGCGATGACGTCGGACTGACGAGAGGCGGTGGATTCGGCGGCCAGGAGTGTCGTGGCGGTCAGATCGCGCTCATTGAGGAGCGCCTCGCCGTACTCCGACGCGGCCCGCACGATCAGCGCAGTCTTCTCGGCCTTCTGCGCCTCGTCCCAGGTCTCGATCGAGCCCTTGACCTGGAGACCGCCCATCACCAGTGCGACGATGGCGGGTATCAGCAGGATCGCGTTCAGCTTGGTCGGCACCCGCCAGTTACGGGGAGACAGCGGGCTGATGCCGCTGGGGCCACCGTCGGCAGTGCTGTGCGGTGGTCGCGGCGCTGGCTCTTCCGAGGGCGCCGCTGTGCGCGGGGGCGGGGTGAAGTTGCCCCGCGCCTGCTGCTCCGCGGAGCCCGTCATGCTTCGCCTCACTCGACCAACAACCTCTCGGCACCGGCACCTGAGCTGTGCCGTGTTTCGTTCAGAGCCGTACTACTCAGAAGTTCGTCGAATTTCAGCATGTGGAGCGGGTCCGTTCCAAACAGTTGGAATCAGCCATTCCTACCAATGGTATCGGCAGATAAAACGGGCATAAAGAGCGAGCCCCTTCAAAAGCCGAGGTGGACATGAGCGCAGTGGCACCGACCGAATGCAACCAGTGTCCGGGCCGTGTCAATTCTCTGTCGAAACGTTATGAACGCAAGGGCGGACCGTGTCAAAGGACACAGCCCGCCCATGAACATTTACGACAACTAGCGTATATCTTCGCTCACTTGAACCAAATGCTTGCCGACCTGCTACTTGAGCCGTGCCATGAGGGCGTGTTCGACGAGGGTGATGAGGGCGCTTTTGGCGTCGGAGCGGTGGCG
>NZ_JAMQAW010000067.1:747-31915 GCF_023701525.1 Streptomyces albipurpureus | reverse complement strand
GGGCCCCGCACCATCCGGTGCGGGGCCCTCAGCCGTACTCCTCCACCCGGAATCCGATCAGACGCTCTCGGACTGCCCGGGCTCGACCGGCTGAGCTGACTCGACCGGCTCAGCCGGCTTGACCGGGGCCTGGCGCCGCAGCGGCGGCCGGTCCGGGAGCAGCCGGGTGTAGATCTCGTCGATGATCTTCGCCTGGGCCTCCCAGGTCCACCCGTCCAGCAGACCCGGCTTGTCGTACGCCTTCCGGTAGCGCTCCGGGTCCTCCAGCACCGCCTTGGTCGCCCGGACGAAGTCCTGGACGTCCTGGGCCTTGAAGACCTCGCCCTGGCCGGTGGAGCGGACCATCTCGGCCATGGTGCGGATGTCGCTGACCACCAGCGGCAGCCTGGCCTGCGAGTACTCAAAGAACTTGTTGCTCAGCGCCACCTCGTGGTTCATCAGGTGGTGCAGCGGGCTCACCGCGGCGTCCGCGCTGGCCAGGTGGTCGGGCACCTGCCAGTGCGGCACGAACGGCAGGAAGTGCACCCGGTCGCCCACGCCCAGTTCGTCGACGATCTTCTGGGTGCTCTGAATGGCCTTCATCTTGCGCGGAGTGACCGACACCAGCGCCACGTGCACGCCCGGCAGGGAGGGCAGCGCCTCAATGATGGTCTCCACACCGCGCACCGGGCTGATGCCGCCGACATAGGCGAGCAGGGGCGTATCGGCGTCGAGGCCGCACAGCTCCCGCAGGTTCCCGACCGGGGGAACCCCCTTCAGCTCGTCCTCTCCCGGGTGCATCACGGGAGCGTTCAGTACGACGGAGGGCAGTTCCTTGAGCCCGTGTCCGTCCTTGAGCATCTGCGCCAGGGACGGGGAGACGGTGATCGCCGCATCGGCGAACACCGCGTGCTCCTTCTCCCAGGCCGCGTGTCCCGGCACCCAGCGGCCGTGGACCTCGGGAAGACCGGGTACGAACTCATGGGCGTCCCAGACCAGCTTGACCGAGCGGCCCTTCGCCCGGGCCCGCACCGCCGCCCGCGCGCCCACGCCGAGCATCTTGAAGTCATGGGCGTGGATCAGATCGGGCTCGAAGTCATCGATGTGCTTGGCGAACGCCAGCTCGAAGTCCCACAGGTTCGGCATCAGCCTGCGCCAGGAGCGCTCGCCCATCAGCTTGGTCCACAGCGCCGTCGTCGTGCGGTCCAGCGGCGCGGTCAGCGGCTTGCGCCGCTTGTTCAGGTTCCGGGTCTCCCGGGCCCGCAGGGCGACCCACTTGCTGACCAGCTTCGCGGACACCCGGGGCAGCAGCAGCCGTCCCTTGGAACCGCTCACGCTCTTGCCCGGGTGGCCCGCCTGCGCGGCCTTGGCGGCCGCCTGACGGAACGCCAGGTCCGAGCGCCATGCCTTGGCGGCCTGCACGCGGTACTGAGCGACCTGCTGCGACCGGTACGCCAGCGGCCTGCGCAGCAGCGGACGGCGCAGCTCATGACGGCGCGGCTCCAGATGGGCCGGCTTGGGAATGAGCCGCACCTGGGCGTCGCCGAGCTTCCAGGACTGGATCTTCGGCGTCGCCGAGACGCCGAAGAGGACGACATCCCAACCCGCCTCGGCCGCGGAACGAGCAGCCTTCTGGACCCGCGAGTCAGCCTTGACCCCGTTGTCGACGAGCATCACGACCCGCCCCCGGGTCTCCCGCGCCGGGGTGGTGCTGTCGGGCTTCATGTACGCGCCTTTCCTGATGGACTCGGTCACGGCCAGTGGTGCGCGCCGCAGCGTGCGAGCATACCGTGCACCGCCGTGATCACCCATTCTCCGCCTTGACATACGGCCACGTACTATCGCCATGCGCCGTCAGCGCCCGAACCCCTCAAGGAGCAGAGCAACGTGAAGGTCCTCAGTGTCGTCGGGGCCCGGCCCCAACTGGTGAAGCTCGCGCCGATCGCCGCCGCTTTCGCAGGCACCGATCATCAGCACGTCATCGTCCACACCGGGCAGCACTACGACGCCGACCTGTCCGATGTCTTCTTCTCCGGGCTCGGCATCCCCGACCCCGATGTCCACCTCGGGGTCGGCTCCGGAAGCCACGGTGTGCAGACCGGCGCGGTCCTCGCCGCCATGGACAAGGTCCTCGCGGACGAACGCCCCGACTGGGTCCTCGTCTACGGCGACACCAACTCGACGGTCGCGGGCGCGCTGTCCGCGGTGAAGATGCATCTGCCGGTCGCCCACCTGGAAGCCGGGCTGCGCTCGTTCAACCGCCGGATGCCCGAGGAGCACAACCGCGTCCTCACCGACCACTGCGCCGATCTGCTGCTCGCGCCCACCGAGGAGGCCGTGCGCCACCTCGCCAACGAGGGGCTCTCGGAGCGCACCCGGCTGGCCGGCGACGTCATGGTCGACATCTGTCTGCGCATCCGGGACGCGGTGCTCGCCGGGGAGCACCCCGCGCCCGCGCTGCCGGAGGGCATCGACCCCGACGAGCCGTTCCTCCTGGCCACCCTGCACCGCCCGGACAACACGGACGACCCCGCTCGGCTCGCCGCGATCGTCGAGTCGCTGGCCGCGCTCCCGGTCCCGGTGGCGCTGCTCGCCCACCCGCGGCTGGTCGCCCGCGCCGAGGAGCACGGCATCAAGCTGACCCAGGGCTCCGTGCACACGAGCCGGCCGCTGCCGTACGCGGGCCTGGTCGCCGCCGTCATGGCGTCGTCCGGCGTGGTCACCGACTCGGGCGGCCTCCAGAAGGAGACCTTCCTGCTGGAGCGTGCCTGCACCACCATCCGCCCCGAGACCGAGTGGGTGGAGACCCTGGAGGGCGGCTGGAACGTCCTCGCCCCGAACCCGCACGAGATGGCGGCGGACGAGTGGGCGAAGCTCGCCACCAGGCCGGCGCCCTCGACCGAGCGTGGCACCCCCTACGGCGACGGCACCGCCGCCCGGCGGGTCGTGGAACTGCTGGAGGAAGCCCACCGCGGCTGATGCGCCCGGCGGTCCCGAGAAGCACCGAAGGCGCCCTGCCACCTCCACTGCGGAAGGTGGCAGGGCGCCTTTCGCCGAGCCGGGGGCTTGGGGGCTCAGGCCCTCTTGGTGAGGAAGGAGTCCAGCGCCGCCACCGTCGCCGTACCGTCGTGGTACTCGCGGACGTAGTCGGCGGACTCCCGTCCGATGCGGGCGGTCGCCTCCGGATCGTCGAGCAGCCGCTCCATGACCGAAGCGAGCGTCTGCGGAGTCGCGTTGACGATCGGCGGAGTCACTCCGGAGGCCGCGATGGACTCCTCGTCGAGATAGGCGATGACCGGCTTGCCCGCCGCCATGCCCTCACAGGCGAAGGTGCCGTAAGCGCCGATCGCGAACTGGTCGATCACGATGTCCGCGTCCATCACCAGCTCCCGCACCCGGGACCAGGCGACGTTCTCCGCGAGCTGGAAGTCGATGACCCCTCGTGCGTTCAGGTCCTCCAGCAGCGGGAGCACCCGGTCCGTTCCCTTGGACCAGCGCGCGGACGGGGCATGGACGACCACCGGCCGCTTGCGCTCCATCACCGGCCGGTCACAGGCCCACATGTCCAGGTCCACCACGAGCGGTGCCCAGGTCGCCATCGGCAGGTCGAGCAGCAGATCGGGGGTGGTGACGAAGACCGGCAGACCGGCCTCCTCCGCGATCCGCCGGTTGCGCACGGCCAAGGTCGTCAAGGTCTCCTCGTAGCCGTCCGGGGCGTCGAGGAAGAGGGAGTAGGGATTGCGCTTGCGGTGCCGTGCGGGATCCCTGACCTCACTGCCGTGGGCGAGGAGCGCCACCTTGATCCTGGCGTGCTCCAGCGCGGCGAGGTCGCCCTCGATGCTGCCGCCGTTCAGGCCGCCGAAGACCGGGCGGAAGGCGTCGGCGATGAGATGGGTGTAGCGACGCACGGTCCGCTGGACCAGTTCCAGCTGGACGTCGAGGTTGCGCAGGGCGGCGACGTCGAAGTAGACATCGGCCGGGTAGTCGTGCTTCTGGGTCGGGGCCCGGTGCTTGACCACCTCCGCCGACACATCGTCCCGCATCCGGGTGATCGCCGTCGCATAGGAGGCGAGCTGACCCGCGTAGTTGGCCGGCGCCAGTCCCAGCTTGATCGGCGTGGGGCCGAGCGGTCGCCAGGCGCGGTCCAGGTCCTCAAGCTTCTTGGCCGACGGAGACGCGACCTTGCGCTCCTCGGCGTCCCAGCGCATACCGGTGAGCGGCTCGGCCGGGGCCTTCCCGGAGATCTCGGTGTAGACCTTCAGCAGCACCTCCGCCTGGTGCTCCCAGGAGAGGTCCGTGAGCAGCGCTTCGTTGATGCTCCGCTGGAGGGCGTCATGGTCGGTGGTGGCCCGCTTGACGGCCGCGACGAAGGACTCCGTGTCCTCGGCGGTGAACACCTCACCGACGCCGTGCACCCGGACGAACTCGCTCATCGCCTTTATGTCGCTGGTGATGATCGGCAGCCGGGCGTGCAGATACTCGGCCGCCTTGGTGGGCAGTGAGCTCTCCACGTTCGGGATGCGGTGGAACGGGGTCAGCCCCAGGTCGGCGCTGGAGAGGTAGTCCGGCACCTCGTGCTGGGGGACGTAGGGGACGACATGGACCCGATCGCGCACCCCCAGCTCGGCCGCCAGCTCGCGCAGCGCGGTCAGTCCGGCGGTGACCCGGCCCGACACCAGCGCCAGATGGTGCTCCGGCAGCTGGACGAGCGCCTCGACGGCGGTGGCGACACCGCGATCGGGGGCGATCCACCCCGCGTAGACCATCAGCGGTACGCCCTCGTCCAGACCGCAGGCGGTACGGACGGAGACCCGGCCGACGGCGTCGCCCACGACGGAACGGATCGGGGCGTTGCGTACGACGGCGGGCGTCCGGGACAGCTTGTGGTCGGCCCGCAGCATCTCGGCCAGCTCAGGCGAGACCGTCACCACCGCGTCAGCCCGGCCGATGAACTCGCGCTCCACTGCCGGGAAGGCGGTCCTCATCGCCGGCTTGGCCCACTCTATTCCCGCGACGTACTCATGGGAGTCGTACAGCCAGGAGCACTTCAGGCCGCGGGCCCGCAGTCGGGAAGCGGCCCGGGCGGCAGTGTGGATCATGGTGATGTCATTGGCGTGGATGACGTCCGGTGCCAGTTCCTCGATGAACGGGCCGAAGGCCAGATCGAGGTCGAGCAGCGCCGGCCAGTCCTCGCGCCAGTCGCCGGTGGTCTTCTGCGACTTGCGGCGCTGCTCCCAGCGGTAGGCCTTCACCCGGAACTGGTGCGCACTGCGTCGCGCGTGCACCCATGCTTTCAGACCGGCGACCGTCGCACCGGCCACCGGGGAGTCACTGAGGTATCCGATACGAGTGGTCTTCTCACGGACCCAGGCCCGGTGCGCGTCCCGCATCTGGTTGAGGTTCTCACCGTCGCGGATGCCGAACTGGGTCAATCTGGCCCGTGGACCACCACGGTTGTTCTTCGCGGTGACAAGTCGTTCCATACGGTTTCCGACCGGCAGGCGCACCACCTTGACCGGGCCGAACCACGAGTGCTCGGCCTTCTTCGCCGTACTGCGGCCGATGAGGGTGACATCCCATCCGGCACGCGCCGCCGCCAGAGCGGTCTTCTGCACCCGGGAGTCCCCAGTGATGCCGTTGGCGACGATGACGGCCAGCTTGGGCCGGGTGACAGACGTAGACATACACAAATCCTCACACAGAGAAACGGCTTGTGGGCCCGGCCGTCAGACAGCCGGGCCGAGCCGAACACTTCTTTGGGTCAGCCGCCGATGACGACGCGACGGACTCCGGCCCACCGCGCGGGGTCCGTGACACGACGGCCGTCGACCAGCACGGTGACGTCCGGCAGGTCCGCCGCGGCCAGTTCCTGGTACTCGGAGTGGTCAGCCTGGAGGACAGCCGCGGTGACCTTCTCCCCCTGGTGGGGGGTGAGCCCGTGCGCCACCAGCTCATCGGCCGTGTACATCGGGTCCGAGACATAGGCGACGGCACCGCGCGCGGCGAGCGCCTCGACGGTCGGGAAGACGCCGGAGAAGGCCGTCTCCTTGACTCCGCCCCGGTAGGCGGCACCGAGCACAAGCACCTCCGCACCCGTCAGGTCGCCGTAGGCGGCGGCCAGCAGATCGACGGCGTACTCGGGCATGGCGGCATTGGCCTCACGCGCCGAGCGGACGACGGTCGCCTCCGGGTCGTTCCACAGGTACATCCGCGGATAGATCGGGATGCAGTGACCACCCACGGCGATGCCGGGCTGGTGGATATGGCTGTAGGGCTGCGAGTTGCAGGCCTCGATGACCTTCTTGATGTCGATGTCGTTCTTGTCAGCGAACCGGGCGAACTGGTTCGCCAAGCCGATGTTGACATCGCGGTAGGTGGTCTCGGCGAGCTTGGCCAACTCCGACGCCTCGGCGGTGCCGAGGTCCCACACGCCGTTCGGACGGGAGAGGTCCTCGCGCTCGTCGAAGTCGAGGACCTTCTCGTAGAACTCCACACCGTGCCGGGCGGAGGTCTCGTCAATGCCGCCGACGAGCTTCGGGTAGCGGCGCAGATCGGCGAAGACCCGGCCGGTGAGCACCCGCTCCGGCGAGAAGACGAGGTGGAAGTCCTTGCCGGCGGTGAGGCCCGAGCCCTCCTGGAGCATCGGCGCCCAGCGGGTGCGGGTGGTGCCCACCGGCAGCGTGGTCTCGTACGAGACGAGGGTGCCGGGCTTCAGCCCCCGGGCGATGGCCTGGGTCGCGGAGTCCATCCAGCCGAAGTCGGGGGTGCCCTCGGCGTCCACGAAGAGCGGAACGACGACGACAACGGCATCGGACTGGGCGACCGCGGCGGCGGTGTCGGTGGTCGCGGACAGCAGCCCCGCGCCCACCGTCTCCTTGAGCAGCCGGTCCAGGTCATGCTCACCGGGGAACGGCTCGGTGCCGGCGTTGACCAGCTCGACGACCTTCTCGTTCACATCGGCGCCGATGACCTTGTGGCCCTTCGCCGCGAACTGCACGGCGAGCGGGAGCCCGATCTTGCCGAGCGCTACTACACAGATATTCATCGGGTTGTCTTCCTCTTCATACGGGCCAGACGGGACCGTACTCGCGGCCACAATCTGCTAGGGGGCGGGAACAGCGGGCCGGTCACGACGATCATCCGGCCCTTGTTGTTCACCCGCGCGGCGACACGGTAGGGGGTGGTGCTGCGCCAGCGTCTGGCCAGCGGCATCGGCTTGTCCCGGGCGGGCACCGGGATCTCGTACACCGCCCCGGCGACCTCGGCGTGCACCCGGACCGCGAGGGACGCCGAACGCGGCTCCACGGGAATGGTCGCCCGGATCACGGTGCCGGTGTCGGACTCCTCGCGGGTGAACTCACCCACCAGAGGGGGCACTTCCCTGCCGAACGGCAGCCTTCGGCCCCCGGCCTGGTCGGAGCCCTTGGGAAAGTTCCCCGGCAGCAGCCGGATGACGGCCGCCGAGGTGTTCCCACTGAACGCGGTACGCACCGCGATCTGGAGCGCGAGGTCGTCTCCGCGCTGCACCCAGGCGGATTCGATCAGCTCCGTACCGGCGGCGAGTTGGGCTGCCACCGACTCGTCGAGTACCTCGAACACCCGGTCGGGAATGTTCAGCAGGGGCTCCCGGAAGCCGGGGTAGTGGGCGAACGCCCGCCCGCTCGCGGCCTGGTCGCCCTCCAGCAGGAACAGCAGCGACCCGCCGGGCTCTTCGGCCTCGATGGCCCGGACCAGCTCGTCCACCGCTCCCTTGTGGGCCAGTGTCAGGCGGACCCGGCGCTGCACCGGAAGCGCGTCACGCAGCGGGTCGGTGAGGTACTTGCCGGCCAACTCGGCTATACCGGAGCACACCTGGCGCTGCGTACGCCCGTCCAGCGCGAGGAAGTCACCCTGCACCAGCTTGGCAAGCTCCCAGGTGAAGTGGCGCTTGAAGAGGGTGTCCCGGTTCGGACCGGCTTCGATCAACTCGGCCGCGTGGTGCATGATCCGCGCCGTGCACCGCAGCCGGGCCAGATGGTCGGCACGGTAGGTGATGTTGCTCGAATCGCCGCGCTTGACCGCGTAGTAGTAGGTGTAGTCCGCGAGCACCGAGATCTTCCGGGCCCGGACGCACGCCTCGATGGTGAACGGCTGGTCGCTTCCGACCGGCATGTCCTCGGGGAACCGCAGCTTGTGCCGCTCCACCAGGGCGCGCCGGAACAGCTTGGTGTTGGCCAGCGTGAAGGGCAGCGCCGAGTCGAACAGGTCCACGTCCGAGACGCTCTCTTTGTAGAGCGCCTGGTGGACGTAGCGGCCGTTGGTGCCGACCATCTTGCCGACGACGACATCGGAGTCGTTCTTGTCGGCGCAGGCCACCATCCGCTCCAGCGCTTCCTCGCCGAGGTAGTCGTCGGAGCCGATGAAGTAGACATACCGGCCGGTGGCCACTTCCAGCGCCCTGTTACTGGGCGCGGCAGGGCCGCCGGAGTTCGTCTGGTGAATCACCTTCACGGTGTCTGGGTACTGCTGCGCGAAGCGGTCGAGCTCCGCTCCGCTGTCGTCCGTGGAACCGTCGTCGACGGCCACGATCTCCAGCCGGTCCCTGCCAATGGACTGCCCGACAAGGGAACTGAGGCACTCCGTCAGATACGGCATCGTGTTGTACACGGCGACGACGACGGTGACATCAGGACTGGTCACAGGAGTGGACAAGGCTCCCTCGCCCTACTGGGCCACTGCGCGCGCGGAAAGATCAACGGTTCTGCCGTCCGCCGCCGACGCAAGGACGGCCGCCGCCACCTCGACGGTACGCAGACCCTGCCGCAGCGTGCAGATGTCGACGACCTTGCCGAGAACCGCGTCGCGGAACAGCTCGTGCTCGACCAGCAGCGGCTCACGCTTCGGAATGGCGTAACGGATCATGTCGCCCTCGGCGACACCGCGGAACGCCTGGAGCGCCTCCCACTCGGTGGCCTGGGCGGCGTTGGAGTAGAAGGTGAGGTCGGCGGTGAGGGTGTCCGCGATGAAGCAGCCCTTCTCACCGGTGACCGAGGTGAAACGCTCCTTGAGCGGGCTCAGCCAGTTCACCAGGTGGTTGACCATGGTGCCGTCGGAGAGCTGACCGACCGCGGAGACCATGTCCTCGTGCTTGCGGCCCGACTTCGACACCGTACGCGCGGAGATCGAGGTGTACGTCTGGCCGGTCACCCAGCCAGTGAGGTCGATGTCATGGGTCGCGAGGTCCTTGACCACACCGACATCGGCGATGCGGTGGGGGAAGGGGCCCTGACGGCGGGTGACGACCTGGTAGACATCGCCGAGCTCACCGGCCTCCAGCCGCTGGCGCAGCGAGAGCAGCGCGGGGTTGCAGCGCTCGATATGGCCGACACCGGCGACCAGGTCGCGGGATTCGAACGCCTCAACGAGCCGGCGGGCACCTTCCACGGTGTCGGCGACGGGCTTTTCGATCAAAGCGCAGATTCCGGCCTCGGCCAGCGCCAGACCGACTTCCTCATGCAGAGCGGTCGGGCAGGCCACCACGGCGTAGTCGATACCGAGGGCGATCAGCTCCTCGACGCTCGACAGCACGGGGACGCCCTGCGCCCAGCCGTTCTTGTCCCCCATCGGGTCAACGACGCCGACGAACTGGACTCCGTCCAGCCCGGCGAGTACCCGGGCGTGGTGGCGGCCCATCGAGCCAAGGCCGACCAGGCCGGCGCGCAGTCCCTGTGCTCCCGCGGTGGTCACAGATTCTCTCCAAGATCATTCACGGCGACGACGATGCGTTCAAGGTCTTCCGTGGACAGCGAGGGGTGCACCGGCAGCGAGATGACCTCGGCGGCGGCCCGCGCGGTCTCCGGCAGGTCCCAGTTGCGGCCGGCCTTCTGGTCCGGCTCCCAGAACGGCTTCAGCTGGTGGACCGGGGTCGGGTAGTAGACCGCGTTGCCGACCCCTGCTTCGGTGAGCTTGGCCATGGCGGCGTCGCGGTCACCGCTGAAGCGGATCGTGTACTGGTGGTAGATGTGGTGCGCACCCTCGGCGACGACCGGAGTGGTCACATTGGGCGCGGTGATGTGCTTGGTGAGGTACGCGGCGTTGGCGATGCGCTGATCGGTCCAGCCGCCCAGCTTGGCGAGCTGTACGCGGCCGATCGCGGCGGCGACATCGGTCAGCCGCATGTTGACGCCGACGATCTCATTGGCGTACCGCTGCTCCATGCCCTGGTTGCGCAGCAGCCGCAGGGTACGGGCGATCTCGGCGTCGCCGGTGGAGACCATGCCGCCCTCAAGGGAGTGCATGTTCTTGGTCGGGTAGAAGCTGAAGGTCCCGCCGGCTCCGAAGGCGCCGACCGGGGTGCCGTTCAGCGCCGCGGCGTGTGCCTGGCAGGCGTCTTCCACCACGGCCAGCTTGTGCTTGGCCGCTATGGCCATGAGCTGATCCATCGCCGCGGGGTGGCCGTAGAGGTGCACCGGCATGATCGCAGCGGTGCGCGGGGTAATAGCGGCCTCGACCGCGGCGGGGGAAAGGCAATAGGTATCGGCATCGATGTCGGCAAAGACAGGGTCTGCGCCGACCAACCGGACCACGTTCGCAGTCGCGGCAAAAGTGAACGAGGGAACGATCACCTCATCACCGGGGCCAATGCCCAGGGCCAACAACAGCAGATGCAGTGCGGATGTGCCGGAGTTGACGGCGACGCAGTGCCGACCGTCCACCAGCTCGGAGAATCCCTCTTCAAACGCTGCTACTTCGGGGCCTTGTACAACTCGCCCGGAACGCAGAACCCGTACCGCCGCCTCGATCTCTTCTTCACCGATGATCGGGCGGGCAGCGGGAATCGGCTGCTGATTGCTGCTCGTCATGGACGTCCTCCTTGAACACCGCAAGAGCTCTCTGTGGCAGGAGGTCTGGGGCGGTGCGGACGTCTCGCGAGGCCGTGCACACCCCTTCGGCGCAAAGCCAACGCCCTACCGAGGATCTGGGACCGGTCGTGTCCCGAGCCGAGCCGGTCACCCGCCGGAGTGTCCGGAACGGGTTCACAAACCCGGCAGCGACTGCCGTCACATTATCAGGGATTTCCCCAGTAACTTCGGGGGCCCTTAGCCACCGACTGCATCAATTCGGAGACAAAACCGTGTCCCATCCCACGAACTGTGGGATGGGACACGATTCATTCACTGAGGGCTCATCAGTTGTTCAGCTCTCGGTGGCCGCCGTCACAGACGCGGGCGACTGCTGCTCGGCCGCGGAAGTCTTCTTCGCGCTGGCCTTCTTGGCGGTTGTCTTCTTCGCCGCGCTCTTCTTCGCCGTTGTCTTCTTAGCGGCGACCTTCTTCGCAGTGGCTTTCTTCGCCGTCTTGCGTGCGGCGGCCTTCTTGGCCGGGGCGCCGTCGGCGCTTTCGGCTTCGACGGCACCGGGCGTGTCGGAGGCGTCCGCCGGGGCCTCGGCAGGCTTGGCCGGCGCCTCGGCCGCGGCCACCACGACGACAGCCGCCTCCTCGGCACCCGAAGGCGACCCGGCCGGAGCGGTGACCTTGCGGGTCACCCGACGACGGGCCCTCGGCGGGGCGGCCTCGGGAGTCGCCGCTTCCGCAGGAGCCTCGACGACCTCGACCGGCTCGGACGCAACCGGCTCGGACGCAACCGGCTTGGACTCAGCCGACTTGGGCTCGACCTCCACGACGACCTCCGGCTCGGCGGCCGTGGGTGCGCCAGCGGGGGCCGTGGCCTTACGGGTGGCCCTACGGCGGGTACGGCCGGCGGGGGCCGCTTCCGGGGTCTGCGCCACGGACTCGGCGGCCGGCGGGGCCACCTCCGGCTCAGCTTCAACCGGCTGCGGCTCGGGCTCCGACTGCCGCGCGGGCTCGGTAACCGCCCTGGTCTCGGGGGACCTCGGCGCACCGCCGGGTGCCGATACCCGGCGCGTCGCCCGGCGGCGGCCACGGCCGCGCTGGGCGGCCGCCTCCGCCTCAGCAGCGCTGCTGTACAGATCCTCGTCCGGTACGAACTCGGGTTCGGCGAGCGCCACCGGCTCGGCCACCTCGGCGGCGAGCTCCGCCTCGGACTCGACCTGCTCTTCGGCGACCGCCGTCTCGTGCTCGTGCTCGTGGCCCTGCTCCGAACCGCCGCGGCCACGCTTCTTGGAGCGCTTGCCGCCACCACCGCCGCCCAGGGACGACGGCTGCTCCATATGCACGATCACACCACGGCCGTTGCAGTGGACACAGGTCTCGGAGAAGGACTCCAGCAGACCCTGGCCCACCCGCTTACGGGTCATCTGAACCAGACCCAGCGAGGTGACTTCGGCTACCTGATGCTTGGTCCGATCCCGGCCCAGGCACTCCAGCAGGCGCCGCATCACCAGATCACGGTTGGATTCGAGCACCATGTCGATGAAGTCGACGACGACGATGCCGCCGAGGTCGCGCAGCCGCAGCTGGCGCACGATCTCCTCGGCCGCCTCCAGGTTGTTCCTGGTGACGGTCTCTTCCAGATTGCCGCCCTGGCCGGTGAACTTACCGGTGTTGACGTCGACCACGATCATGGCCTCCGTCTTGTCGATCACCAGCGAACCGCCGGACGGCAGCCAGACCTTGCGGTCCAGCGCCTTCATCAGCTGCTCGTCGATCCGGTAGGTCGCAAAGACATCGACCTCGCTGGTCCAGCGCTGAAGACGGTCGGCGAGATCGGGCGCCACGTGCGACACATAGCCGTGGATGGTCTCCCACGCCTCGGAGCCACTGACGATGACCTTGGAGAAGTCCTCGTTGAAGATGTCGCGGACGACCCGGACCGTCATGTCCGGCTCGCCGTAGAGCAGCGAGGGCGCGTTGGAGCTGCCGCCGCTCTTCGCCTTCTTCTGGATGTCCTCCCACTGCGACTGGAGCCGCTCCACATCGCGACGCAACTCGTCCTCGCTCGCCCCTTCGGCGGCGGTGCGCACGATGACACCCGCGTCCTCAGGGACGATCTTCTTGAGGATGGTCTTCAGCCGGGCGCGCTCGGTGTCGGGCAGCTTCCGGCTGATGCCGGTCATCGAGCCCTCGGGGACGTACACCAGATAGCGGCCGGGCAGCGAGACCTGGCTGGTCAGCCGGGCGCCCTTGTGTCCGATCGGGTCCTTCGTCACCTGGACGAGCACGGACTGGCCGGACTTCAGCGCGACCTCGATCCGACGCGGGCCGTTCGCCATGCCGAGCGCCTCGAAGTTGACCTCGCCGGCGTACAGCACCGCGTTGCGGCCCTTGCCGATGTCGACGAACGCGGCCTCCATGGACGGCAGAACGTTCTGCACCTTGCCCAGGTAGACATTGCCGACGTACGACGTGGCCTGTTCCTTGTTGACGTAGTGCTCGACCAGCACATTGTCCTCAAGGACACCGATCTGGGTGCGCTCACCGCTCTGGCGGACGACCATCACCCGCTCAACGGCCTCACGACGGGCCAGGAACTCGGCCTCCGTGATGATCGGAACGCGCCGACGGCCCTGCTCACGACCCTCACGACGGCGCTGCTTCTTCGCCTCCAGGCGAGTGGAGCCCTTGATGGACTGCACCGCGTCCTGGAAGTCCGACGCATCGTCCAGCTTGGCGCGTGCGGCCCTCGGCTCACGGACCTTGACGACCGTACGCTCCGGATCGCCGCCCCCCGCCTCCTCATCGGCCATCGACTCACCGCTGCGGCGCCGACGACGACGCCGGCGACGGCTGCTGGAGGTGGTGGCGGAGGTACCGGAGTCGGAGTCATCCTCGTGCTCTTCGTCGCCCTCGTCGGTGGAGTCGTTCTCCTCCTCCGCCGCGGGCTCCTCGAACTGCTGCTCGTAACCCTGCTCGTCGGAGGTGCCATCGGCGTCGGGCGCCTCGCCACGACGGCGACGACGGCCACCGCGGCGGCGACGGCGCGAAGGGCGGTCGCCCGACTCGTCGTGGTCATCGTTGTCGGAGCCGTCCACACCTTCGGCGCTGTCCGCGCTGTCGGCGGTGGCGGGCTCCTCAAGGACCTGCGGGGAAACCTGAGCGGACCGCTGCGGCTCGTCGCGCGCCTCCCGCTCGACGGACTCGGCGGGCTCGACGGACTCGGCGGGCTCCACCGGCTCGGCGGACTCACCGCGGCGGCGGCGACGGCGACGGCCCGTGGGCTCGGGCGCCGCCGCGACGACCGGCGCGGGGGCCTCGACGGGCTCCGGGGCCGGTGCGGGCTCGGTGAACTCCTCGTCTTCGTCCTCGACGTCGAGCGCGGCGGCGGCGGCAGCCGCAGCGGCCGTCTCCGGAGTCTGGAACATCGGCTCGGTGAAGACCGGAGCCTGGAAGACGGCCACGGCGGGGCGGGCGGCGCGGCGCGCGCGGGCGCTGTCGTCCGCGCGGTGCGCCGGCTGGGCGGTGAACTCGGGTGAGACCACCCGACGCCCGCGTGCCCGGCCGCGGGGCGCGCCCTTCTCGGCGGCCTCGCTCTCCGGGGCTACGGGCTGCTGCGACGCGGTCCGCGCGGCGGGAGCCTCGGGCCGGGCATCGGCGGCGGTCTCATCAGGGGAGGCCTTGGGCGCCTCGGCCTGGGCCACCGGAGTGGTGGTCCCGCGGGTGGCACGGCGGCGGGTGCGCGGGGCCGGGGCCTCAGCGCCAGCGGGAGCCTCGGTCGGCTCGGGCTGTTCGGCAACGGCCTCGGGGGCGGCTGCGGGCGTCTCGGCAACGGTCTCGGCAGCGGGCGTACCGGCAGGGGCGGACGCACGACGACGGCGACGCGGCGCCGGAGCCTCAGCGTCCACGGAGGCATCCGAGGCATTCGAGGTCTCCGGGGCAACGCCGGCAGCAGGCGCTTCAGCCGCAGCGGCCGGCTCGGCGACCGCCTCGGGGGCGCTCACCTGACGGGTGGCACGGCGGCGCTTGCGGGGCGCGGGGGCCTCGGAATCGGCGGCTTCGGGCAGCTCAGCGGCCGCAGCGGCCTCGGCGACGGAAGCCTCAGCAGGCGCGGTGGGCTCGGCGGAGCCAGCCGGCGCGGAAACCTTGCGCGTGGCACGCCGACGAGTACGCGGCGCCTCAGGCTCCTCGACCGCCGAACCCACCGGAGCGGCCTCGGCGACGGAAGCCTCGGGCGCGGCCTCGGCGACCGGAGTATCCACATCGGCCGGCGTACCGGCAGGGGCGGACGCACGACGACGGCGACGCGGCGCCGGAGCCTCAGCGTCCACGGAGGCATCCGAGGCATTCGAGGTCTCCGGGGCAACGCCGGCAGCGGGCGTTGCCGCCACGGCGGGCTCGGCGGAGCCAGCCGGCGCGGAAACCTTGCGCGTGGCACGCCGACGAGTACGCGGCGCCTCAGGCTCCTCGACCGCCGAAACCACCGGAGCGGCCTCGGCGACGGAAGCCTCAGACGCGGCCTCTGCCGGTGCGGCAGCAGCCGTTTCGGCGGCGCCCGGCGGCCCCGCGGGGCGCGAGGCGGCGCGGCGGCGACGGCGCGGCGGCAGTGTGTCGCTCGGAGAATTACTGTCTTCGCTGTGGTTCCCGGTGGTACCGGGTTCGTTCGACTGGTGCATTGCGGGCGGTTCTCCCGTCACGCTCCCGGGCGCCGCGCCTCATTCCGGTCCGGTCCCGGTCCGCGTAGAACGCGGTACGGCCGTCCGGGGCGCGTGCGCCGCACGGGAGCTGATGTCTGGCTCGCCGGTTCCGTACGCGATGTACGCACGGCCTGGCGAAAGTCTTCTGGTCTGCGCGCGACCCGACCCAGGTGGCTCCCGAGTGCCAGGGTTGCGCTACAACGACTGCCTGGGCGCGCGGCGGGACCATCAGGCGGCGTCGCGGCCCCCTGGCTGAGCTAGGGGGAGGCGGTACCGACGGCCGTGGGTGGGGCGATCGGAACTGCCTCGCGGTCGAGCGCGAGCGGGTCGGTCACCGTGCCGGACTCCTCGTCGAAGAGCCCCTGCGCCAGCCTGGTCACCGCTGCGGGGACCGGCGGCGCCAGGTCGGCCACAGCGCGGAGACCGGACAGGACGTCGTCGGGTCGTACGGCAGGTGTTACGTGCCGAACCACCAGCCGCAGTATCGCACAGCGCTCGTCCGCGGGCCTATCAGGCTGTGGACAAGCCCTGAGCTCGGCCACCGCGGCCCGCGCGTCGAACGTCCGCATGCCGTTCTTCGTTCTTCGCTGGACCTCGACGGTCTCCGCGACGAGGAAAGCGGCCACGGCCCGCTCCGCGTCCTCGTCCGCGACGCCGTCGAGGCGCAGTTCCCACACCGATGCGGTGAGCCGATCCGCGAGCCCCGAGGTCCGGGCCTCCACGGCGTCGGTGATGTCCAAGCCGGGTGGCAGGGACTCGTTGAGCAGCTCACGCAGGGTGTCCGGGTCGCGGTGCTGGGTGAGCGCGATCTCCAGATACTCGGCCTCGCTGCCCGTGCCGGTGGGTGCGGCATTGGCGTACGACACCTTCGGGTGCGGGGTGAAGCCGGCCGAGTAAGCCATGGGTACCTCGGCACGCCGAAGCGCCCGCTCGAAGGCGCGCTGAAAGTCGCGGTGACTGGTGAACCGGAGGCGGCCACGCTTGGTGTAGCGCAGTCTGATGCGCTGCACCGCGGGTGCGGGCGGCGGGCCTTCGGGCTGTCGCTTGCCCAGGGGTTCTTCTCCTCGCTGCGGGGCTGGCGCGGGTGGCGCGCCTGCCCTCGGAATTCGGCTTCCCGTGCGGGCCTGCCCGGCTCACCCCTGCTTACGGAGGGAGATCTCGGGCCCGGCCGCCGCGCCGGGGACAGTCGTTGTACTACCCAGAGTACGCTCCGCGGGCGCTACCGGTTCCCCAGGTTCCGCTACCTGCGCCGCTTCCTCGGCGCTCGCCGGGTGCTGCCGGTCATCCGGCGCACCGTTTCCCGGGCCGATCGAAGGGCCGAGCGAGCGGCCCGGCCCGCCTCAGCCGCCGTCGTGCGGGCCGGCCGCCAGAGGAGATCGCGCACCAGATGGCCGACCGGAGTGAAGAGCGTTCGGTAGCACCAGCGGGCGGGGGGCGCGACAAAGGTGGCGTAGCACCAGAACAGCGCGCCGCCGATGGCACGTGAGATATATCCGGCGACCTTCCAGGCGAAGCTCGCCGCCGAGGCGAGTCCGCGCAGGACCGGTGCGAGCACATAGCGCCAGAGCAGGGAGAACAGCGGACCGATCACTTGCTGTGCGAGCCAGACCACGGGCCGGGCGACCAGATGGAACAGGGTCCAGAGCAGCCCCCTCCAGCAGGCCCTGAGCAGCCAGCTGCTGCCCTGGCCGATGGGGGTGAGCACCCAGACGTAGATCCACTGAAGGGGTATGAGAAGGGCGTACCGCAGCAGCGGCACGGTGAGTCGGCCGAGCCGGGTGAGGACCTCGCGGTAGATCCAGATGAGGGGTGCCGCGATGCCGTAGGTCGAGAGCGGGACCAGGAAGTAGCGCCAGAGCCCCACCCAGGGCCAGACGAAGATCAGCTTGCCGAGGAAGCGCAGCAGATGGACCAGGCCGCGGCCGATGGGCGCGAGCACCCGCTGGCCGAGCCAGCGCAGCGCCGGGCGCAGCGGCTCCAGCAGATGGCGGCGGAATCCCCGGCCCATGGCTACCAGCAGGTCCCAGAGCAACCGCAGCGGTACGACCACCACCAGCACCACGATGCGCACGGGCACCCGCACCACCGCGGCGAGACATCCCCCGTCCTCCGACGCCGCGCCGGGGCGGGCGGTCTTCCCTTCGGCGCTCATGACGATTCAGACATTCGTGTGTATCCCCCGTGACCGTGGTGGGCGAGCGAAGGCTCCGCCCGTGGTGTGACCAAGACAGGAGGCCCGGTACCAGGGTTTCCCCTGGTACCGGGCCTCCTGTGGACGTTACTTGACGACCGTCAGCGGCAACAGCTTCTTGCCGGTGGGGCCGATCTGGATCTGGGTGTCCATCTGCGGACAGACTCCGCAGTCGAAGCACGGCGTCCAGCGGCAGTCCTCGACCTCGGTCTCATCCAGCGCGTCCTGCCAGTCCTCCCAGAGCCAGTCCTTGTCCAGACCGGAGTCCAGGTGGTCCCAGGGCAGGACCTCCTCGTAGGTGCGCTCGCGGGTGGTGTACCAGTCGACGTCCACCCCGGACTCGGGGAGCGTCTTCTCCGCACAGGCCATCCAGCGGTCGTACGAGAAGTACTCGCGCCAGCCGTCGAACCGGCCGCCGTCCTCGTAGACCGCGCGGATGACGGCGCCCACCCGGCGGTCACCGCGGGAGAGGAGCCCCTCCACGATGCCGGGCTTGCCGTCGTGGTAGCGGAAGCCGATGGAGCGGCCGTACTTCTTGTCGCCGCGGATCTTGTCGCGGAGCTTGGTCAGCCGGGCGTCGGTCTCCTCGGCGCTCAACTGCGGAGCCCACTGGAAGGGGGTGTGCGGTTTGGGGACGAAGCCGCCGATGGAGACGGTGCAGCGGATGTCCTGGGCGCCGGAGACCTCACGGCCCTTGGCGATCACATTGATCGCCATGTCGCCGATCTGGAGCACGTCCTCGTCGGTCTCGGTGGGCAGACCGCACATGAAGTAGAGCTTCACCTGCCGCCAGCCGTTGCCGTAGGCGGTGGCGACCGTGCGGATCAGGTCCTCCTCCGAGACCATCTTGTTGATGACCTTGCGCAGTCGCTCGGAGCCGCCCTCGGGGGCGAAGGTGAGTCCGGAGCGGCGGCCGTTGCGGGTCAGTTCATTGGCGAGGTCCACGTTGAAGGCGTCCACCCGGGTGGAGGGGAGGGACAGGCCCACCTTGTCCTCCTCGTAGCGGTCGGCGAGCCCCTTGGCGATGTCGCCGATCTCGGAATGGTCGGCGCTGGAGAGCGAGAGCAGACCGACCTCCTCGAAACCGGTCGCCTTCAGACCCTTCTCCACCATCTCGCCGATGCCGGTGATGCTTCGCTCCCGTACGGGACGCGTGATCATGCCGGCCTGGCAGAAGCGGCAGCCGCGGGTGCAGCCGCGGAAGATCTCCACGGACATCCGCTCATGGACCGTCTCGGCGAGCGGGACCAGCGGCTGCTTGGGGTAGGGCCATTCATCGAGGTCCATGACCGTGTGCTTGGACACGCGCCAGGGGACGCCGGACCTGTTGGGTACGACCCGGCCGATACGGCCGTCCGGCAGATACTCCACATCGTAGAAGGCGGGCACATACACCCCGCCGGTCCTGGCGAGCCGGAACAGGACCTCCTCGCGACCACCGGGGCGGCCCTCGGCCTTCCAGGCGCGGATGATGGCGGTCATATCGAGGACGGCCTGCTCGCCGTCGCCGATGACCACGCAGTCGATGAACTCGGCGATCGGCTCGGGGTTGAAGGCCGCATGCCCGCCGGCGAGGACGATCGGGTCATCGAGACCCCGGTTCCTCGCCTCCAGCGGAATGCCCGCGAGATCGAGGGCGGTGAGCATGTTCGTATAGCCGAGCTCGGTGGAGAAGCTGAGCCCGAAGACATCGAAGGCCCTGACCGGGCGGTGGCTGTCCACGGTGAACTGGGGGACGCCGTGCTCACGCATCAGCGCTTCCAGATCGGGCCAGACGCTGTACGTGCGTTCGGCGAGGACGCCTTCACGCTCGTTCAGCACCTCGTAGAGGATCATGACGCCCTGGTTGGGGAGTCCCACCTCGTACGCGTCCGGGTACATCAGAGCCCACGTGACGTCACAGCTCTCCCATTCCTTGACGGTGGAGTTCAGCTCACCGCCGACGTACTGGATGGGCTTCTGCACATGCGGGAGGAGAGCTTCGAGCTGGGGAAACACCGACGCAGCGGACTCAGCAGCAGACATCTCTGAACTTTCGTGGGCTGGCAGGGGGTGACTCTCTAGCGTAACGGGTTGCGGGGCCGCCCCCGAACGGCTCGGAGAAGGGCGGGGTCCGCCCTGCCCGCACCGGTGTTGCCGATGCCGCGTCGGCCCGGGGTGGACACCCCACCCCGGGCCGACGCGGCGGACGTCCGAGCCGCGGCTCAGCCGCCCAGAACCTCACCCAGGCTCTCCGGGGACGCCTTCGCCCACACTCCGGGCAACTCCCGCTCGCGGTCGGCGGCCGTCCACTGCTCCTGCCCGTACAACAACCCCCAGGTGAACGCCGTCTCCCCAGCGGCATGGGACTGGATCGCCAGACTCACCAGCGCCTCCCGGGCCACCACGCTGTCCTGGTGGTCGCCGAGCACCGACTGCACGGCCTTCATCCGCTTGGCGAACGTTTTGGCCGGCTTGCCGAGCGCCGCTTTCGCGGCCTCGCCGGCGTATCGGGCGCGCTTGGCGGCCTTACGGGCGTCGTGCAGGATCAGATCCCGCTCATGGCTTGGGGAGAGCTCCAGGGCGTGGGCGATCCGGTCGGCCAGCCGGCCGTAGTCCTTGGCCATGGCCTTGGGCAGCGCCTGCTCGGGCGGTTGGGCGGCGGCCTTGAGGAGCGGTGGGTCCGCCAGGAACGCGTCCAGGGAATCCAGCAGGGCGAGATAGCGCCCGCTGTCGAGCGCGCCGAGCGCCGTGCGGCGGGAGCCTGAGCCCTGCGCGGTGGTGTAGATGCGCAGCCGTCCCTGCACCGGCCCGAGCAGCAGCGTCTGGGGCAGCGCGTCGGTCCGGGACCGCAGCCGCTCGGTGAGGACCTCCTGGTCACGGGCGACGCCCAGTTCACCGGCGAGCCATTTCAGCTCCTCCCCGATCGGATCGGTGACGGTGCGCTCCAACACCTTGCCGTAGGAGCGGAAGGCGCTGCGCAGCCGTCGGGTGGCGACCCTCATCTGATGGACCGAGTCGGGCAGGTCGCGCCGTACGCCGGGGTCGTACGCCAGCAGGGCGACCACCTGTTCGCGCAGATAGTCCAGGATGTGGTCACCGGCGGTGACGGGCTCGGCGCGATCCGCGGTGGTCGCTGAAGGTACCGAGAGTCCGGTTTCGGCCAGGGCGCGGGCCAGTTTGGAGGGCGCGTCGGCCGCCCGGATCCCGGCCTTGGTGAACTTCCTGTCGACGGCGTCCAGGATCGCCGGATCGGCGTCGTCCGCGAGTTCGACCTCGATCTCGTCCCAGGAGGCCGTGCGTCCAGCGCCCTTGCCGCTGCCGAGGCGCTCGGCGCTGACCGCGTCCCGGCTCAGCTCTGCCAGGGGGTTGCCGTCCACATCGGTGAGGAGGTGCACCTGGCGCAAGGAGCGCAGTCGTACGACGGGGGTGAGTTCGGCGTCGCGGACCCGGGCCCTGACCAGTGCGGCGAGGGCCCGGGGCAGCTCTTCGGAGAGCGGTGCGCCGATCTCATCGCGAACGCCGGGGGCCACGGGCAGTTTGAGGTGCCAGCCCGCGTCGGTGCCGCCCGTTCTGCGGCGCAGGGTGATGGAGGCTGCGGCCAGGCGCAGATCAGCCGTGTCGTAGTAGACCGCGTCGAGTTCGGCGATGCCGTGGTCGACGACGGCAGAGACTCCCGCCACCTTGGTGAGACGAGGGAGCCTGGTCTCGGGGGTGGCTTCGTACTTCCGCTCGATCTCGCGCTTTGTGTCCGCCATGCAGTGAATCTAGTTGGCCGGGGCCCGGTGCGGCACCCACACCGGGCAATCGCGCTAGGCCGTTATCGGCCGCTGGACCCGGATGGACTGCAGCAATCCGATCGCCACCCATACGGCGAACATGGACGAGCCTCCATAGGAGACGAACGGCAGGGGCAAGCCGGCCACCGGCATGATGCCGAGGGTCATTCCGATGTTCTCGAAGGACTGGAACGCGAACCAGGCGATGATGCCGGCCGCGACGATCGTTCCGTAGAGCTCGGTGGTCTCGCGGGCGATCCGGCAGGCGCGCCAGAGCACCACACCGAGGAGCACCAGGATCAGACCGGCGCCGAGGAAGCCCAACTCCTCTCCCGCGACCGTGAAGACGAAGTCGGTCTGCTGTTCGGGGACGAACTGGCCGGTGGTCTGGGAGCCCTTGAAGAGTCCGGTGCCCAGCAGTCCGCCGGAGCCGATCGCGATCCTGGCCTGGTTGGTGTTGTAGCCGACGCCCGCGGGGTCGAGCTCCGGGTTGGCGAAGGCGGCGAAGCGGTTGATCTGGTACTCATCCAGCAACCCGAGCGCGGTGACCAGGAAGGCACCGGCCACTCCGCTGCCGATCAGCCCGAGGATCCAGCGGTTGGAGGCACCGGAGGCAAGCAGTACGCCGAGCCCGATGACCACCATCACCATGACCGAGCCGAGGTCCGGCATCAGCATGACGATCGCCATCGGGAGGGCGGCGATGCCCAGGGACTTGGCGACCGTGCGATGGTCGGGATGGAGTTGGTCGCCCGCGTCCACCCGGGCGGCGAGCAGCATCGCCATCCCCAGAATTATGGTGATCTTGGTGAACTCGGAGGGCTGGATCGAGAAGCCGCCGCCGATCACGATCCACGCGTGGGCGCCGTTGATGGTCGCCCCGAGCGGGGTGAGCACCAGCAGGATCAGCAGCACCGAGAGGCCGTAGAGCACCGGCACCGCACCGCGCAGGGTGCGGTGCCCCAGCCAGATGGTGCCGATCATCAGGGTGAAGCCGATGCCGGTGTTGAGGAGATGGCGGAAGAGATAGCTGTACGGGTCGCCGTCGGTGAGTTCGGTACGGCCCCGGGTGGCCGACCAGACCAGCAGCGCGCCGATGCCGGAGAGCGCGAGCGCGGACAGCAGCAGCGGCCAGTCCAGCCGGCGTACGACGGAGTCCCGGGCGGACAGTTGGGTCCACAGTCCGCCGCGCTGGGGCCCGTACCCGGAGACGGAGAAGCCATGGGAGCCGGCCATGCCTCAGTCCCTCCGTGCGGGTGAGCCCGCGAGCTGCTGGTTCTGCTGTTCCTGGCCGTCGTTCCGCTGGTCGCTGAAGGAGACCTGCTGGTTAGGATCGAGCGGTTTGGGCGGCTGGTACGGCTTGATCGAGGGGGCCTCGATGCTGCCATCGGCCTGGATCTTGGGCAGGGCCTTCACCGGCTTGGGCATCAGGGCGCGCTTGAGGTCCTGGGTGCCCTTCTCGTCGAGCCCGTACATCGCCTCGTATATCTTCCGCACAGCCGGTCCGGACGCTCCTGATCCCGTACCACCCTGGGAGATCGTCATCACGATCGTGTAGTCATCGGTGTACGAGGCGAACCAGGAGGTCGTCTGCTTGCCGTAGACCTCGGCGGTGCCCGTCTTGGCGTGCATCGGGATCTTGTCCTGCGGCCAGCCGCCGAATCGCCAGGCGGCGGAACCGACGGTCACGACTCCCGCGAGGGCATCGTTTATCTGCCGGTTGGTCTTCTTGTCCATCGGCAGCCTGCCGTGGGACTTGGGCTTGATCTCCTGGACGGACTTGCCGTCGGCGCTGATGATCGCCTTGCCGACGGTGGGGTTGTAGAGCTTGCCGCCGTTGGAGATGGCGGCGTAGATGGTTGCCATCTGGATGGGGGTGACGAGGATGTCACCCTGCCCGATGGAGTAGTTGACGGAGTCACCCGCGCGCATCCGATTGCCTTCGAGGCAGTTCTCGTAGGCGATGCGCTCAAGCTCGGAGCCGTCCCTCTTGCCCGACTTGCACCAGCCGGACTTGTTGGCCTCCCAGAAGTTCTGCTTCCACTGGCGGTCGGGGATGCGACCGGAGACCTCGTTGGGCAGGTCGACACCGGTTTCCTCGCCGAGGCCGAACTGGTGGGCGGTCCGGTAGAACCAGTCGTTGGGCTTCTTCTTGGGCGTGATGCCGCCGTCCTTCAGCCACTCGCGGTGCGCGAGGCCGTAGTAGACGGTGTCGCAGGAGACTTCGAGGGCACGCCCCAGGCTGATGGAGCCGTACCCCTTGGACTCGAAGTTCTTGAACTCGCGACCGCCGAACGACAGTGACGAGGGACAGGGGTAGTTGCCGTTGAAGTTGTACCCGGCGTTGACGGCGGCGGTGGAGGAGATCACCTTGAAGATGGAGCCGGGTGCGGCCTGCCCCTGGATCGCCCGGTTCAGCAGCGGATAGTTGGAGCCCTTGGTGGTGAGCTTGGCGTAGTCCTTCGCCGAGATGCCGCCGACCCAGGCATTGGGGTCATAGGTGGGCTGGGAGGCCATCGAGATGATGCGACCGGTTCGGTTCTCCATCACCACGACCGCGCCCGCGTCGGCCTTGTAGTTCTTCCCCGTGTTGTTCTTGTCGATCTCCTTGCGGGCGGCCTTCATCGCCGCGTTCAACTCGTACTCCGCGACGGCCTGGACCCGGGCGTCGATGGAGGTGACGAGGTTGGCACCGGGCTGGGCCTCATCGCGGTCCGCCTCGCCGATGACCCGGCCGAGGTTGTCGACCTCGTACCGGGTGATGCCGGCCTTGCCGCGCAGTGCCTTGTCATAGGTGCGCTCCAAGCCGGAGCGGCCGACCTGGTCGGAGCGGAGGAAAGGCGAGTCGCTGTCCTTGGCCTTTTGGATCTCGTCGTCGGTGACGGGGGAGAGATAGCCCAGCACCTGAGCGGTGTTGGACTTGCCGGGGCCGGTGTAGCGGCGTACGGCGGTGGGTTCGGCGGTGATGCCGGGGAAGTCCTCGGCCCGCTCACGGATCTGGAGCGCCTGCTGGGTGGTGGCCTCGTCGGTCACGGGGATCGGCTGGTAGGGCGAGCCGTTCCAGCAGGGCTGGGGGGTTTTGGCGTCGCAGAGCCGGACCTTGTCCTGGACCTCCTTGGGCGGCATGCCCAGGACGCCCGCGAGCCGGGTGAGTACGGCCTTGCCGTCGTCCTTTATCTTCATCAACTCGGTCCGGGACGCGGAGACGACCAGCCGGGTCTCGTTGTCGGCGAGCGGAACTCCCCGGGTGTCGAGGATGGAGCCGCGGACGGCGGGTTGGACGACCCGCTGCACACCGTTGTTCTTCGCTTCGTCCGTGTACTCCTGGCCGTTGCGGATCTGGAGGTACCAGAGGCGCCCGCCCAGGGTGAACAGCAGCGAGAAGACGAGTACCTGGATGACGACGAGCCGGATCTGGACCCGGGGGGTCCGCCCGGTTTCCGGGATATTGCTCATGATGCGAGTGCCCCCTCCTGGATCACAGTCGCTTGACGCCCTTGATACGGCCGGCCCGAGCGGCTCTGGTACGGGCGGCCTTCATCCGCAGCCCACCGCGCTGGTTGCCGATCCTCAGTCCAGTACCGCTGGAGAGCCAACCGGACGAGACATCGCCGCCGCTCTGGCTCTCGGCGAGCGGATCGTTCTCGGTGCGCCGGGCCAGCGCCATGATCAATGGCACGGTGAACGGCGCCAGCAGCAGATCGTAGATCGTCGCGGTGAACAGGAGGCTGACCAGGCCCACATGGCGGGCCGCCGTGTCGCCGACGAGGGCGCCGACCCCCGCGTACAGCAGGGTGGAGCCGATGGCGGCGCCCACGACCACCAGCATCGGTACGGTCGCGGACTTCAACCTGCCGTTCTCGGGACGGGCCAGTCCCGCGAGATAGCCGATCACACAGAGCACCAGGGCATACCGCCCGGCCGCGTGGTCGGCGGGTGGCGCGAGGTCGGCGAGGAGCCCGGCGCCGAAACCGATCAGGGCTCCGGCGGTGTGCCCGTAGACCAGCGCCAGGCCGAGGACGACGAGCAGCAGCAGATCGGGGACGGCTCCAGGGAGCTGAAGGCGGGCTAGTACGGAGACCTGGATGACGAGCGCGACCACGACAAGGGTCGTGGAGAGAAGCATCCGGTTGAGACGCATGACGGATCAGCTCCTACTGCTGGTCGTTCTGGCCGTCGGCTGGGGCTTGGCCGTCACTGCGGCCGGTGCCCGGCGTCTGCCCGTTGGTCACGCCGTTCTGGTCGTTCTGGGGGTTCTGGGTGCTCTGAGGGTTCTGCGCAGCCGGGTTGTTCTGGTCGTTCTGGCGGTCGTTGTCCTGTGCGTCGCCCTGGGGGTTGTCGCTCCGGTCGCCCTGCGCACTGTTCTGGTTGCCTTCGGCATCGTTCTGACCCGGGCTGACGGTCACCGTGACCGTGGGCGTGGGCTTGGGCTTGGGCGCCGCGGGCTTCGGGGGCAGCACGGTGTCGCGCGGGTCGGTCCGGGGCGTTTCCACGACCACGCCGACGATGTCGAGCTTGCTGAACCCGACGTACGGGTTCACATAGATGGTCCGGGTCAGATCGCCGCCGGACGGGTCCACCCGGACGACCTCGCCGATGGGTACCCCGGGCACAAACGGCTTGGAAGCCTGCGAACCGAAGGTGACCAGTCGGTCGCCCTTCTTCACCTTGGCCTTGCCGTTGAGCAGTTGGACCGCGAGGGGGCGGTCACCCTGTCCGGTGGCGAAACCGAGCTCATCGGTCTTCTCCATCCGGGTTCCGACGGTGAAGTCCGGGTCGTTGGCGAGCAGTACGGTCGCCGTGTGCGGACCGACGGTGGTGACCCGGCCGACGAGACCGTCACCATTCAGTACGGTCATATCGCGCTGAATGCCCTCTCGGGAGCCGATGTCGATGGTGACCGTCCAGGAGAAGCCCTGGGCCGCTCCTATCGCGATGACCTCCGCGCCCTTGATGCCGTAGCGGCCCGCCCCCGCCTTCTTCAACATCTTGTCCAGCTCAAGGGCTCGGCTGCGATTGCGGTCATCGCTGCCGAGGCGCGCCTTCAACTCGGCGTTCTCGCGCTCCAGGGCGCTGATGCGATCGTGCCGCCGACCGGAGTCGCGTACGGCCCCGATGGCGTTGCCGACCGGGTCGACCGCTGCCGCGACCCCGTTCTCCACCGGCCCGAAAACCGTGGCGGCAGCCTGCCGGGTGCCGTCGATCGGTGAGTCCTCGCCCCCGCGGATATCCACCGTGATCAAAGCGAACGCAATGGCGATCAGCAGCACCAGGAGCAGCCGGCTCTCTCGTGTGTCCCTCACGTGCGGCGGCCGTGCCTTCCTCGTAGGAATGTGAGTGTCTGTATATCAACGATCAGCTGTACGGGACGGCAGGCACCCATACAGGCGGTCCCCTGGGGTCCGGACGGACCCCAGGGGAAGATCGTGCCCCCCACGTAGCCGGCTATCGACGCGGCTGTGCGTCCAGCACCTGCTGGAGCGCTTCGAACTCCTCCACGCACTTGCCGGAGCCGAGTGCCACCGAGTCCAGCGGGTTCTCAGCGATGTGGATGGGCATACCGGTCTCACGGCGCAGTCGCTCGTCGAGGCCGCGGAGCAGCGCCCCGCCGCCCGTCAGCACGATGCCACGGTCCATCACATCGCCCGAGAGCTCGGGCGGGCACTTGTCGAGGGTCGTCTTGACCGCGTCGACGATGGCGTTGACCGGTTCTTCGATCGCCTTGCGCACTTCGGTGGCCGAGATGACGACCGTCTTCGGCAGCCCGGAGACGAGGTCACGGCCGCGGATCTCGGTGTGCTCGTCCTGGTCCAGGTCATAGGCCGAACCAATAGTGATCTTGATGTTTTCGGCGGTGCGCTCGCCGAGCAGGAGTGAGTACTCCTTCTTGATGTGCTGAATGATCGCGTTGTCCAGCTCATCGCCGGCAACACGGATGGACTGGGCCGTGACGATTCCGCCGAGCGAGATCACCGCGACTTCAGTGGTGCCGCCGCCGATGTCGACGACCATATTGCCGGTGGCTTCATGGACCGGGAGTCCGGAGCCGATGGCCGCGGCCATGGGCTCCTCGATGATGTGCACCTGACGGGCGCCCGCCTGCGTCGATGCCTCGATGACCGCACGGCGCTCGACGCCCGTGATGCCGGATGGCACACAGACGACGACACGCGGGCGGGCGAGGTACCGGCGCTTATGGATCTTCAGAATGAAGTAGCGGAGCATCCGCTCGGTGATCTCGAAGTCGGCGATGACGCCGTCCTTCAGCGGCCGGACGGCAACGATGTTGCCCGGTGTCCGACCGATCATCTTCTTCGCCTCAGCGCCGACCGCGAGGATGCCGCCCGTGTTGGTGTTGATGGCGACGACGGACGGCTCGTTGAGGACGATCCCCTTGCCCCTGACGTACACCAGCGTGTTGGCGGTCCCGAGGTCGACAGCCATATCACGGCCGATGAACGACATGTTGTTCCCCATGAGGATGCGTCTGGCCTTCCCAAATCGAAGCGTTGACTGCTTTTCAGGATGGCGAGGTGGGTGCTGTGGCGCGAGGCTCCATCGTAATGCCGCCTCCACGGACACGGCTCGGTGGTCCACCTCATATATAGGTGACGAGGTGTCGCGGCGATCCGTTCCCGTAATGCGTTCGCATATGCCGAAGGGCGACCGAATTCCTTCGGTCGCCCCAGGCTATGAGCGCTGTATGGCTGACGACAAGTCAGGAAAGGCCCGGAAAGAAAATCTTCAGTTCCCGAATGGCGGACTCCTCGGAGTCCGACGCATGGATCAGGTTCTCACGAACGATGGTGCCGAAGTCACCACGGATCGAACCGGGGGCAGCCGCAATGGGGTCCGTGGGCCCGGCGAGCTGTCGCACACCCTCGATGACCCGTTCGCCCTCGACCACCAGGGCGACGACCGGACCAGACGCCATGAACTCGACCAAGGGCTCATAGAACGGTCGGCCCACGTGCTCAGCGTAGTGCTGCTCCAGGATCTCCCGGTCGAGGGTGCGCAACTCCAACGCGGCGATGCTCCAGCCCGCCTTGGCCTCGATCCGGCCGATGATCTCGCCGACCAGTTTCCGCTGAACCGCGTCCGGCTTGAGCAGAACGAGAGTGCGCTGGGTCATGGTGTGAGGCTCCTTGGGGGCATACATGTGCGGTGGGGTGAGGTTACAGGGGGCCACTGGAGTGATGTCACCCGGACCTGATTACCGATCAGAGCCAAAACCCCGGCGCTCCCGCCCGAGCGCGCTCTGCCCGGCATCGATCGAACAGAGCACAGCGCCTGCCCTCCGTCAGGAGGGTTCCGGCCGGGTGTTCTGTGCGGCCCAGCGCGCCTTCACGTCATCGATCCTGCGGCCGTAGTGGATCGACGCCGCCCACAGGGCCGCGAAGCACGCCCCCAGGAAGAACATCAACGGAACGATGAAGCCGCTGACCACCAGCCCCGCCTGGAGGGCCCAGCCCAGCTGAACCCCTCCCGGCCGGGTGACCATCCCACAGAGCAGCAAGGACAGCGCCATGGCCACACCACAGACCGTCCAGACCGTGGTCATGGACAGATCCGGGTCCTTCATCGCCACCAGCCCCGCGAACCCGAGCAGAAAGAACTCGCCGATCAGCGTGGACGCGCAGAGCGTACGCATCAGATGTCTAACCCTTCCCCAACAGCAGCCGGGCCTCGCCGACCGTGATCACCGAACCGGTCACCAGTACCCCGGCACCCGCGTACTCCGCCTCTTCCTCGGCGAGGGTCACCGCCGCCTCCAGCGCCTCGTCGAGGCGGGGCTCGACCACCACCCGATCATCGCCGAAGACCTCCACCGCGATCGCCGCCAGGGCGTCCGCGTCCATCGCACGATGGCTGGCGTTCTGGGTGACGACGACCTCCGTGAAGACCGGCTCGAAGACCTCCAGGAACCCGCGCACATCCTTGTCCGCGCTGGCGCCGACCACACCGATCAGCCGCGAGAACCCGAAGGCCTCGGTGACCGCCTCCGCCGCCGCCCGGGCACCCGCCGGATTGTGCGCCGCGTCGAGCACCACCGTGGGACTGCGCCGTACGACCTCCAACCGGCCCGGCGACGACACGGCGGCGAACGCCTTGCGGACCGCGTCCACGTCCAGCGTCCGCGCATGCTCCGAGCCAATGCCGAAGAACGCCTCCACCGCAGCGAGCGCCACCGCCGCGTTGTGCGCCTGATGGGCCCCGTAGAGCGGAAGGAAGATATCCTCGTACTCCCCGCCAAGACCACGCAAGGTGAGCATCTGCCCACCGACCGCGACCTCACGGGAGGCGACTCCGAACTCCATGCCCTCCCTGGCCACGGTGGCATCGACCTCAACGGCCTTCTTCAACATCACCTGGGCCGCGTCCACCGGCTGCTGCGCCAGGATCACGGTCGCGCCCCGCTTGATCACGCCGGACTTCTCCACCGCGATCTCCGCATGGGTGCCGCCCAGGCGATCGGTGTGGTCCAGGTCGATGGGGGCAATCACGGCGACGGAAGCGTTAATCACATTCGTCGCATCCCATTCACCGCCCATGCCGACCTCGACGACCGCCACATCCACGGGCGCATCCGCAAAGGCGGCATAAGCCATACCGGTCAACACCTCAAAGAAGGAGAGCCGGAACTCCTGCGATGCATCCACCATCTCCACATACGGCTTGATGTCGTCGTACGTGGAGATAAAACGCTCCGCCTCGATGGGCGCGCCATCCAGACTGATCCGCTCGGTAACCGACTGCACATGCGGGGATGTGTAGCGGCCCGTGCGTAGATCAAAAGCGGAGAATAGCGATTCGATCATGCGCGCAGTGGAGGTCTTGCCATTGGTGCCCGTGATGTGGATGGAGGGGTACGCGTGCTGGGGGTCGCCCAGCACATCCATCAACGCCGCAATGCGGGTGACCGAGGGCTCCAGCTTGGTCTCACCCCAACGGGTGGCCAGATCTACCTCCACGGCACGCAGCGCCTTGTCCACCTCCGGGTCGGCGGGCCGGGAAGGCACCGCATCAGCCTGCGGGGAACCGGCCTGGGCACGCAGGGTGCGGCTCCCGGCCTCGATCACCGCCAGGTCAGGGTCGCGGTCGGTCTCCGCCTCGACGATCTCGTCGAACGGGTCGTGCTCGCCGGCCTCGGCGTCATGCGGCAGCTCACTCACAGGTCCAGTCTAAAGTCCGGGGGTGGGTCGGCATCCCCGGGTTGCGTGGAAGCGTCGGTGGGCTGTCCTCAAACGCCGGACAGGCTGGGGTGCTCCCTTGGCGGGGTGCACGCTTCGGCGGGGGGTGCTTGTGGCCGAGGCACGGGGTGCTTGGGCTCGACGCCCTTGTGTCGGGTGTCCTCACCGGGGGTGGGGGGTTCCGTCCTCAAGCGCCGGACGGGCTGGGGGTGCCCCCTTGGCGGGGTGCTCGTTTCGACGAGGGATACCCGTGGCCAAGGCACGGGGTCCTTGGGCACGACGCCCTTGTGTCGGGTGTCCTCACCCGGGGTGGAGGGTTCCGTCCTCAAACGCCGGACAGGCTGAGGGTGCCCCCTTGGCGGGGTGCACGCTCCGACGGGGGTGCTTGTGGCCGAGGCGCGGGGTGCTCGGGCTGAGCGCCCCTGTGTTGGGTGTCCTCACCGGGGGTGGGGGGTTCCGTCCTCAAACGCCGGACGGGCTGAGGTGGGTCGCCGTGGGGGGTGCTTGTCTTGGTGGGGGCT
>NZ_JAMQAW010000067.1:0-731 GCF_023701525.1 Streptomyces albipurpureus | reverse complement strand
CCTCAGCGTCGACGGCCTGATGCGACTCCGAGCCGACAAGGCTGCCTTGCCGTCGATCGCTTCCGGGGACACCCCCTGCGCGCCCCCACGCCCAAGCCTGGTCACTCTGCCCCGGGGTCCCTGTCCTGGGGAGCCGGAAAGGGGGCAACTGCGCAGCTCACACCCAGCCCCCGGCCACCCCAACCCAGGGATCTACTCCCCCAGAGGAACACCCCGCCCCCACACCCAAGCCCCGGCCACCCCAACCCAGGGATCTGCTCTCCCAGAGGAACACCGCGCCCCCCACACCCAAGCCCCGGAGACCTCCCTCCCGAAGAAGCGCGACAACGGGACGATGAGCGGGCTGGTTCTCCTCAACGGTCACTCTCACCCGCCGAAAGGCGGGAAGCACGCACCGCGCCCTAGGCCAGAGCTCGGCGCCCTGATGGCCCCTCCAACCCTCACAGGCCACACCACGTTCAGCCTCCGCACCCCGGATTCCCGCTCCCCAAAGCCCCCGTGCTCCCACAGCGGACGAAGCCTCTCCCCCATCGGGCAAGAGCGAAAGGAGACCTGCCCTGGACCCCAGACACAGACAAACTCCCGCCAAAACCCCTCAGATCGCACCAGATTACGGCGCACAGCCCTTCACCCGACATGCGGCGCAGGACCAAACAACCCCAAAAAGCAAACCCCCACAGAACATGCACCTCAACACCCAGGAACGCACATCGCGGATGGGGGCGCGCAGG
>NZ_JAMQAW010000066.1 GCF_023701525.1 Streptomyces albipurpureus | reverse complement strand
CGCCATGGGCGTGCCGTCCGGCATTGGCCAAATGGACCACGGAGCCGGCACGGCCTCCTCGCTGGCCGACCAGGCCCCACGCACCGCGGCAACCAGCCGCACTCAGCGCGACCGGGCCCAGAGCCGGTCACGCCGCGTGGGCCGGGGCGCACAACCACATCAACGCATGGGGGGCGAACGCGCGGACGCACTCCCACCGCCGGCTGGGCGTAGATCACCGGCCGCCGGCCGCGACAGTCGATGCCCATCGCCGTGAACGCGTGATCCCGTCTGCGCGACTGCCCCGTGGTCACGGAGAAGGCGCTACGGGACCGGCTCTCTGCTGGACGAGACCGGCTGTGGGGGTGCCCATGGGATGCTGGCCGCCGATTCGGATGCGGGCCAGTAGTGCACCCGTAGTGCACCCGCCCTGCGGGGAAGCGATACAACTCCCCGGGCATTTCTTCATGTGATAGCTACCAGCGGGGATACGTTTTCGGACAGTTCTGATCCCCCGTCATACCGTTTCGATGGTGGTCCCAGTGTCAAGGCCAACTGTGGGAGCCCCTGTTGGAAGAGTTCGGACCCGAACCGGAGGGGCCTATTCCGTACGGAATATGTCCGGAGTCGGCTTGCCCGGATTCTCCGGGGGGCTGGAGGGCGGAACGGGTGGCGCCGGTACCGGGCCCTCCGCCTATGGAAAGTGCTCCTACGGTTTCGCGAGCGTCGGAGGCCAGCTACAACAGGGCGGCAGTCTTTCCGGCAGTGCCGGGCTGGCCACCGCCGCATCCACCGGAACGTGTTCAGGGGGAAGGCAAGTAGCATTCTAGATCCTGTTCCCGCCTGAGAAAGGACGAGGTGTTCCGTGGACGCCAAGACGGTCTTCCTGGGAGTTTTCATGGTGCTTGCCGGGGTCGGTCTCATCAGCGCCCGGACTCTCTTCGCAGGGCGGGTCCAGAAGCAGGACAACGCCTTCGGGCGAGCCAACTCGCGCCACTCCAAGGCAACGAGTATGGCGCCGGTGGTCATTGGGTCGCTCATGTTGCTAGCAGGTCTGCTGCTGTTTGCGGGAGTCCTCAGTGCCGAGTGATCGGCAATCATGGCGAAATGAATGACCCGGGTAGCTGACACCGGGGAACTCCGCCAGGCGCCCGTGTCACGACCAAGTGGTGCCACTCCTCAGAACGGAGCGGCACCACTAACTTTTTTCACTCCGCCCGTCGCAGTGGGTTCGGCAATTGCCCCTGCTGGATCGGGCGTTATGGGCGAGCATGGTGCTCACCAGTCAGAAAGGTGAAAGAAATCCTCAGAAGGCGCTAGACCTCCTTCGACAGCCGCGTTCAATTTCGTTGACTCCGTATCTCTTTCGGTGAATGAGGGGAAAGCGGCCATGGCAGGCGCATGAATGTGGCGCTGCTGCTCAGGGGGTCGGCTCGGGATCACTTCTCGCGAGCCGCCCGACGCTGGGCCGTCATCGGCGGACGCGATGGGAACCACGACCACCGGCAATCCTCCCGATCAGTCTTGACCTTCCCTCGGTGTGAACCTCTGGACTGGCCACCGGCCATATCGACGGAGGGTTTCGCATGATCTCGTACCTGGGTTCCGGTCCGTACTGCTACACCGACTCGCTGGCGATGGTCGCGGGGGCCGACAGCGTTCCCCCGACCGCTGTGATCGAGACACTGACCGGCTCACCCTTCGGTTTCCAACTGATCGGGGGCACCCTGCCGCTGTTCGACCCCTTGGGCTGGGACCCCGAACTCGGCCTGGACGAGGCGGTCGACCTGCTGGGCCTGCGCTGCGCACACACCGCCGGAGGCACACCGTCGCAGGCGCACGCCCGGCTGAGGTCCGCCTGCGCCCGTGGCCCGGTGCTGGCGGGGCCGGTGGACATGGGACTCCTGCTCTACCGGCCAGGTACCCCCGCACCTGGCTTCGGTGACCACTATGTGGTGGTGCTCGCCGCGGATGACGGAGCCGTACTGCTCCATGACCCGAACGGGCACCCCTACGCGACGCTGTCGGTATCGGCGTTCCTCGACGCATGGCGGGCGGACACGGTCGCCTATGTCGACGAGCCGTTCGTGATGCGATCGGACTTCGTACGGGAGCGGAAGGTGACCGCGGTCGAGGCACTGCGCCGGTCGTTGCCGCGGGCGGTCGCGTGGTTGTCCGGACGCGGGGACCTTCCCGTTCCGCCCGGCACGCTCGGGGGAGCCGAGGGAGTCGGCGCCTTCGCCGGCCTTGTGGAGCGAGGGCTTGATCAGAGCACCCGGGACCTCTTGGGTTCGTTCGCGATCCGGGTGGGCGCACGCCGTCTCTCCGACGCGGCCGCGTGCCTCTCCCTCCTGGAACTCCATGGGCCGGCCACGGTGGCGGCGGAGCTTTCCCAACACATCGGCGCGCTGCAGGAACCGCTGGTCACCCACGATGACCGGCGATTGCTTGCGGGGTTGCGCTGCCTTGCCCCGGGGTTTGAGCGGCTGCGGGCGGCACTCGCGGAGGCTCTCCACGACGGGCCCGGGCCCGCCGCGGAATCAGCACGCGGCTGACAGCCGGCGGTCGTCCCCTGGCCGGCCGGCTCATGCCCTGCCGGATGGCCGGACCGCGGGAACTCCCAGACCGGTGGAACCCAGGGACGAGCCACACCCGTGCCTGCTGGCCATCCGACCCTTCGACGAAGAGCGATGGCAACCGAGGGTCCAGACGGCTGTGGGGTGCGTGCCTCCGCGCCGTGGTAGCCCCTAGCCGTGCACGGACCGTGGTACGAGGGCGAGCGGGCGCCCCTCCGGGAATAGAAATCAACGGTTGTACAGTTTTTCCAGTGTCGTAGGGACAGAACCCCGACTCTGGAGTCCTCGTGTCATGTGATGGCGGCGTCGTCGCCCCGGCCGTAGCGGCCGTTCGAATGCGGCATCGACCTGCCGTCCACCACTTTCCGCCCCCGCGCCGGACGTCGCGATGAGCGCGCCCGGCGTCGCCTGGCATCCCTCGCACACGCCCCTGGGGCGACCGGGTCCGTAGGGCCTGTGGATCGACCCCCGATTCGACACCACTCCTCATACCTGTACTGGAGACACCATGCCCCCCAAAGTTGTGATCATCGGCGGCGGATACGGCGGCAGCGCCGCGGCCAAGGCCCTGGACGCCATCGCCGATGTGACTCTCGTGGAACCCAAGGACGCCTTTCTGCACAACGTCGGCGCACTGCGTGCCGCGGTCGACGCCGATTTCGCACCGCGGATCTTCCTGCCGTACGACAATCTGCTGAGCAGGGGGCGTGTCGTACGCGACCGTGCCGTCCGCGTCGAGCCCCGGACGGTGGCGCTCGCTTCGGGCAGGACACTGGAGGCCGACTACATCGTCTTGGCCACCGGCTCCGGCTACCCCTTCCCCGCCAAGAGCGACCTCGATGATTCCGCCGCCTCCCTGGAGAGGTTCGGCACCACGCAGAAGCACCTCACCGAGGCGGACCGGGTGCTGCTTCTCGGGGCGGGGCCGGTCGGGCTTGAGTTCGCCGGGGAGATCAAGGCGCGGTGGCCGCAGAAGCAGGTCGTCATCATCGACCCGGCTCCGGGCATCTTGAGCGAATACTCCGGCCCGTTCCGCGAGGAGATCCTGCGCCAGTTGGACGGCCTCGGTATCGAACTGCTGCTCGGGGACTCGCTGGCTCAGGATCCGCCGACCGAGGTCGGGACGGCGGGGGAGTTCACCGTCACCACCCGGGCAGGCGCCGAGGTGACCGCCCAGGTGTGGTTCCGGGCCTACGGGGTCACCCCGGCCAGCGACTACCTCGCCGGAGCACTCGCCCCGGCTCGGCTGGCCAGCGGTCATGTCGAGGTCACGCCCAGCCTTCAGGTGAAGGGGCAGACCACGGTCTTCGCCCTCGGTGACATCACGGATGTCGCAGAGGCCAAGAAGGCCGGTGCCGCCATGCAGCACGCCGAAGTGATCGCGGGGAACATCACCTCCCTGATCGAAGGCGGTACGGAGCTGGCGTCGTATGAACCCGGTCCGGCCGCCATCCTCCTGCCACTGGGTCCCACCGGTGGCGCTGCCGAGCTGCCCGGGGGAGAGCTGCTGGGTCCCGAGGTGACCGCCCAGTACAAGGGCGCGGACCTGATGGTCGGACGCTTCGCCGAGACCTTCGGGCTCGGCCGGTGAACCGGACCACCATCCGTACCGGCCAGTCTCCGCAGGCAGGCAGGGTTGCCCCTGCCGACCAGGTTCCGCCGGTGAGCCCCCGCGCGGCGCACCGGGTAGCGCCGGCGAGCATCGCTGCCCGTGCCGACCAGACCGTGCGACGCGGCCCCGACAAGGACGCCCCCGAGCGAGGAACGCAACAGGGAGCACAGCGAGGAACACCACAAGGAACAGAGCGAGGAACGCGATGAGCGCGCATATCCACGACGGCACGATCACCGTCGAGGTCTACGCCGATATCGTCTGCCCCTGGTGCTACATCGGCAAGCGCCGGCTGGACCGGGCCCTGGAAGCCCTCCCGGAAGGCGCCGACGTCCGCGTCGTGCACCGGCCTTTCCAGCTCGACCCGGGCGCACCACGCAGGGGAACCCTGGCCCGTGACTACCTCAGCGAGCAGTTGGGGCCGCGAGCCGAAGCCGTCCTCGCGCACACCACCCGGTTGGCCGCGAGTGAGGGGATCGCCATGGACTTCGGCCGGGCCCTGATCGGCAACACCTTTGACGCCCATCGGGTGCTGTGGCTGGCGGGGAACAGCGGGAGCCAGGCCGCGGTGAAGGAGCGCGTCTTCGCGGCCTACTTCACCCAAGGGCTCGACATCACCCGCCCCGAAGTGCTGGCCGCCGCAGCCGCGCCGGACCTTGATCCCGAACGGGTCCTGACCGTGCTGGCGGGTTCCGAGGGGGTACCGGAGGTGACGGCTCAGCTCACCGCCGCGCGGGCGAGCGGTATCCGCTCGGTACCCAGCGTCACCATCGACGGTGGGCCCGCGATCGAGGGAGCCCTGGAGACCTCCGTACTGCTCGACGCACTGGAGCGGGCACATCGGGAGTCCGCAGCCAGGGTCGAGAGGTCGGCCGCGGGGGATGGCACCCCTACCGGTGGCGGCGGCCGGACCTGATGTGGCACCCGCGCTTCCGGCCGGGCGGGACCGCTGGCCGGAAGCGCGGGCGAGTGGGGTGCGGTCGACCGCGGAGCCGATCGCGCCCACGACGTCCTGGGTGAAGCCGATGGATTCGTCGAAGTGGACGCGGGCCTGGTGGCGAACGCACACCGGGCGGGCTTTCGCCGGCCGCTCCGGCACGTATCCCCGCAGCCGGTCTGCCCTATCGGCCTGCGGGGGGTACGACCTCACCCGCGGAGCCCGAGGCTCGGGCCTCGGGAGTGCTCATCCGCCGACGGCTACGGAGCCGAGCGTTCCCCGCTCCGCGGCTCCCCTGAGGCACCTGGCCTTCCGCTGTGGCCCGCAGAGTTCCGGGCGGTCCCAGCTGCCCTTTCCATCAGTGCGGCGAGACGGTTGTTTCCGCTCCGTTCGCGTGCTCATCGCGCGGGTTCGAAGTCCGATGTGTCAAACCGCAGCCCGCTGGAGCCCTGGCCCCGGCCCGGCAGGGTGGTGCGGCCGGTCCACAGGGCCGTGCGGCCGTCCGCGAGGCGGGCCAGCTGCCAGCGGCGGGTGACCCGGACCCCTTCGGCCGGAACCTCCTCGGAGGGAAGGCGAAGGACCGTGCCGGGTTCCAGGACCCTGCCCCGCACTCCCGCACCGAAGCGGTGGAGCAGGGTGCGGCCCGGTGCCGCCGGATCAGGGACAGGGGCGAGCGGGATCCAGTGTTCGGGGACCGGGCTCTGGAGGCGGTAGTGGCGCATGGCGTCAGCTCCGGGCGGGGTCGCGTCGGCCGAGGGGAGACCACCCGCTATCGCGACGAGACGGTGGCGGTCCATTCGGTGACCCGCCGCGCCCGCCACCGCTTCCTCGACCGCCCAAGCCGTGTTGGCCGCCTCATCGCGTAGGAAGAGCACCTCCTCCACCGGGTCGCCGTCGACCGAGTCGACCGCGCCCGGCAGCAGGACCAGGACGTCAGCGGCCCGGCGGGTGCCCGCGATCGTGGGACGAAAGAGTGACCAGTCGTCGGGCGCGGGCGGCAGCAGGACCCGTTCGCCGAAGGTGTCGGTGACGACCACCGAGGTGAGCCTGGTGACCGTGCCCGCCGGGAGTTCCAGCGGGACGAGGAAGTAGTCGTTGGCGTAGGTGGACGCGTACTCGGCGAGCAGCAGCCGCGCCAGGTCCGTGCGTTCGGCGGTGATGCCGCCCCAGTACACCCGTGCGTCCTCCATCTCCCACCAACGCGGGGACGGCATCCCCGGATAGGCGGCGACGGTCGGCAGGACCGTCCGCACCACCTGCGCCGACTGGTCGGCGGGCGCACCGAGGGTGGCGCCGGGGCGGTGGTCGAGGGCGTACCAGTCGAGCCGCCCTCCGGGGTACTCGGCCGCGTCGAGGACGATCTCACCCGTGGTGTGTCGGGCGGCCACCGAGAAGCCGTGCTCCAGCCGCTGCGGCTGCCACGCACCGCCGGTCTGGGGGGCCGTGGTGGGCAGCCCGAGCAGTCGCCGCCAGGCCACCGTGGCCCGTACCACCGCCTCGGCCCGCTCGGGCGGGATGGTGATCCGGGCGGGGGTGTCACGCGGCTGCCCGGTGGGTGGGGAGAGTTCGGCGAGGAGCGCGAGGCCGTCGGCGGCGCGACCGGCGACCACGGCGAGATACCCGGTGGTCGGGTCGTCCGCGAGGGGCCCGGGGGACGCGCTGATCTGGTAGGCGGCGACCAGTCGGGGTACGAGGTCCCCCGCGCCCTCGGCGCGCAGCAGACGGGCGTACTCCTGACCGAGTTGAGCCGCGGTGCGGCGGTCCAGTGATGACTCCGCCGGTTCGCGCTCGACCACCGCTTCCAGGGGGAGTTCGAGGTCCAGGGGTACCGGCACGGGGTCCGCCTGCCCCTGGTAGCGGGTGAGCTGTGCGGATTCGGCGCGCAGTCGGACGGTTACGGGTGACCCGGCGTCGTCCCCCTGGAACTCCCCGACCTGCCACTGCCGGCCGAGCATCCAGAGCGGATCGGCGGTCGCCGCCTGGAGACCCGCCGACATGTCCGCGGCCCGGCAGCGCGGCTCCAGCCGGGTCCACGAGGTGATGGACGGTTCCTGCGGCACGGCGGACTCCTGATGCTCGAATGGTGTACTGGTCGGGTTGCTGCGGTGATCCGGGTCAGGTGGGGGCGGTAGGGAGCCGGCGCGCCGGTGGACGCGGTACGGCGCACCGGGCACTGTTCTGTGTCACCGTGTCCCGGCGTCCGGGCGGAAGTCCGTCGAGACCGCCCGGCCGTCCGGGTTGAGCGGGAGGTGCAGCGCCGGCAGGAACTGACCGGCCCGCCCCAGCGCATCGGTGTCGACCATGCGGGTACGGGCCCGGTCCAGGGTCTGGTGCAGCAGACGTTCGACGTTCACGCTCGCCCAGACCCCGTTCACGCTCTCCGCTGGGACGGCCAGCAGCACGGTCTGCGGGGGCGCGGCGCTCGGCGCGCGGAACTCCAGCGTGGCCGCGGCCGTGTGCAGGGTGTCCGGCACGGTCTCCGTCCACTCGTCGACGGCCAGGCCGTACACCGGCGCGGTCAGATCGAGTGAGGTTCCCGGGAGCGTGCCGATGACCAGGGACAGACGGCCACCGTCCGGCGCTCCCTCGGGCCGCCGCGCGCCCCACCAGCGGTCGTCGGGAACATGCGGGAGTTGGGCGACCCGGACCGGGTCGGCCAGCTGGCCGATGGGCGCGGCCAGCGCGTCAGCCAGGTCGAACGCCTCCTGGAGGCGGCCAGCGCCCGCCCGTACCCTGCTGGTCTGCCGCAGCCAGCGGCGGCCCTCGCCGGGTGTGCCCTGGAGCTGGTCCGATACGGCCAGTGAGGCGTCGAGGCCGGTGCCGGCGGGGGCGAGGAACGTGTCGAGCAGGGGCAGGTCCGTGCCGAACAGGGCCCGGATACGTGCCTGGTGATGGGCGATCTGGGTGGCGTGGTCGGGAGCCGGCCCCGAAGCGGGGTGTGCGGCGGCGTAGTCGGCGACGACCCCCTCATGGGCGGCGAGTCTGGCCCGCAGTTCGCGTTCGGCGGCCACGGCCGCTTCGGCGAGTTGCCGGTCCTCCCCATGGGCGCCCGCCGGGGGCGGCACCGCTCCCGGGACGCCCGCGCCCGCGGCCCGGAGCAGGGCCGTCCGCAGTGCCACCCGATCCGGGCCGCCGGATACGGTGCCACCCAAGTCGCCGGTACCGCCTTCGCCGCGCGCCGCCGTGAGGGCCGCCAGGGTCTCGCTCACCTGCACCAGCGTGAACTCGGCCCGGTTGACGGTGTCCTGCGGATGCGTCCCCTGGCCCGGCTCCGCACCCGTCTCGGCCAGATCGGCCGCGGTCAGCGCCCGGGCGTTGTCGAAGAGCCGGCGTACGGCGGCGAGCGCGGCCAGGAACTCGGTGACCGACAGTCGTTCGGCGGGCCAACCCGGGTCCCGGGCGAAGTCCAGCGTCAGGGTCCAATCGGCGTTCACCCCGGCCGGTCTCGCCTGCTGCCAGGCGGCCAGCACGAGCCGCTGTTCCAACTCGGCGCCGCACGGGGCCAGCCCGCGCGGAGGCATGGCCAGATAGTCGACGGCGCCGAGCTCCAGGGAGTTCAGCGCGATCATGCCGGTGAGCTCCCGCGGTCCGCCGGCCGTCTTCTCCGGAGTCCGCCAGCGCAGACCGCAGACCACTCGGCCGGGCGGTGGCAGCAGCGCCGAGGCCAGGACGTCGGTGGAGGCGGCCGAGATGATCCGGGGCTGGGTGCTCACCGCCGCGGGCCACGCCAACCGGTCGGGTGTCCGGAGATTGCCCGCCAACAGCACCCGGTGAGTGACCGAGGTGGCGGCGCGCGGGGTGCGCGGGAACTCCAGCTCGGGCGGGGCGATCTCGCCGCGTGACAGCGCGTCGAGTGCCGCACCCGCCCGCTCGGGCCTGCCCTGCGCCACCTGGTGGACCCCCTCGGCGAGCAGTGCGTCGTGGACCGCGTCCACCGCGTCGCCGAGATCGTCGAGGACGGCCCGCAAGGCCAGTTGGTCGGGGCTGCCGACCGGGGGCAGACCGCCCGTGCCCCAGGGCATGGTGCCCGCGGCGTACCGGGAGTACAGCTCCAGGCCGTCGGCGACGGACGAGGGCGTGGTCGAGGGGACGGCCCTGCCGTCACTGCCGATACGAGAGGTGCGTACCGGCGCCAGGGCACGGAAGGCGGGGAGGAACCGGTCCAGCAGACCGCCCGGGCTGTTGTGCACACCGCGCTCGAACCGGTAGCCGAGTTGTGCGTTGAGCGGCAGGCCGTACCGGGCCCCCTGGAGCAGTTGCTCCGCGATCCGCACCCGCCGTGAGGACAGGTCGAGCGCCAGCGGACTGCTGCCACCCCCGGCACCGCCGTGCGAGCGGTGGGCGCTGCGCAGCACGGCGGCGGTGGTGGCCTGGGCGATCGACGGTGCCAGGACATATCCGGTGCCCTCGGCCGCCTGGACCAGCGGATGGTTCGCCTCGGCCTCGCCGGGCGGCGGATCCGCCACCGGCGCACGCGGGGCGGCGGGCTCCAGATCGGTGACCCAACCGTAGGCGCCGATATGAACGCCCGTGCTGTGGGCGGCCCGTAGGGTAGCCAGGCGCTTGGTGGCGAAGGAGGTCATCCAGGCGTCGATACGGTGGCTGCTCAGGCCCAGGGCCCCGGCGACATGGCGCTCGGCGCTCTGGGCGGGCAGCGCGGCCGCGGCGCGTAGGTCGGCGCGGTAGTCGCGCAGTGACTGGGTTGCCGCGTCGGTGGCGGGCGGTTCGGTGAGGTAGTCGCCAAGGGTGCGCGCCGGAGCGCCCGGCGCGGGTCGGGCCAGCCGTCGCCAGAGCGTCGCTGTTGTCTCGCCCTCGGCGATATCGAGTAGTTGCGGCTCCACCGGCTCGCTCGCGCCGAGGGCGTGGGCCGCCCGGGACACCTCGGTCAGCAGGCCGGCGCGGGCCAGCCGGTAGAGCAGCGGAGTGGGCCCGCCGGTCAGGTCGGCCGCGGCCTTGAGCTGGTCGGGGGTACGGTCCGCCAGCCCGGCGAGATACCCGAGCAGCCCGCCGGGCCCCGTTGCCAGCGGGGTGGCCAGCCGGAAGGAACCCGTGGCGAAGACGGCACGGGCCAGCGGCACGGTGTCGGGCAGTCCCAGACCGCGCAGCAACTGAGCCGTCTCCGTGTAGAGGCTGGTCTGCCAGCCCGCGTTCAGACGCAGCCGCAGAAAGCGCCACAGCCAGATGGCGTAGTCGCCACCGAGGAGGCTGCGGGCCCGCACCTCACGCGTGCGGGCGTCGGTCCCCAGCACCCGTACGAGATTCTGCTCGGGTGTCCCCGCGGACGCCGCGCCCAGTCGGGGCACCTGTGGCACCGACGGCTTCCACAGCGTCGAGTGCAGCCGGGTCACGAAGCCCATGCCGACCCGGTCGTCGCTCTCACCCGCAAGCGGCAGCCAGCGGCCCGTCTCCATCACCGGCAGGATGCCGTACGGCTGGGCCCCGACACGGAACGACGGCAACGGCCCCTCGGCCCGCACCCAGTCGAGATAGTGGGCCCGAATGCCTCGGATCGTGTTCTCGTCCGTGCTGCCCGCCATCATGTGCCGCAGGTGATAGCCCCAGGTGGCGGGCCACAACACGGACTGGACCAGGCGCGCGGGCGCGTCCTCGTCGTCTCCGGCGTGCGCCACCCGGGCGTAGGCCGTGGGCGCACCCGTACGGGGGAGTTGCCCCCGGGCGGTGGCGAGCGCGTCCCCGGCCCCGGTCTCCGGGTGCAGACCCAAGGCCAACGCGGCCCGGCCCACCGAGGTGTTGCCCGGTGGCGTTGTGTCGGTGTGCCGTACGGGGGCCTGCGGGAGGGCACTGGAGAAGCCGGAAGGCAGGTCGTCAGTGTTGTTCGTGGGTGTTCCGGGTGGCAGCCAGGACAGTCCGCCGGTGGCGGCGTGCGCCTCCAGTAGATCGCCCAGGCTACGGGCGGCGGTGTCGGGCGTCGCCGTCTCACCGACGCCGTACACCAGCAGCCGGTCGATGCGGGTACGGGCGACGCCCGCGGGCAGTTCGAGGGTGACGGCCATACCCGCGTCGACGGCGGCCGAGAAGTCGGTGAGCCACGCGGTCGTGGCGTCCGTCGGGGGAAGATCGTCCGGCACATCGGAGACATCGGCGGCCGGGTCGAGACCGACCACCAGGTCCGGTCGGACCGGTAGGGAGACGGCCCGCAGCTGCTGACCGCCGGTGGCGGCCAGGACGATCCACCGGGTCGGTAGGCCACGCGCGAGCGCCGGCTTGGTCCAGTCCGCCGTACGCGACCGCGGGTCGGGGAAACGAGGCAACGGGGGCCTGAAGCCCTTCGGCACCGGAATACGCGCGTCCGGGGCGAGCGGAGTGGTCGGGCGGCCACCGGGATCGGGCTCCATCACCCTGGCGACCCAGCCGGCGCGGGTCGCACCGGTCAGAGCCACCAGGCGCGCCCAGGCACCCTCCTCGCGCGGGGTGTCACCCGCCGCGCGCCACAGCGCCAGCCAGTAGTCCCGGCCCGCCTGCTCCTCATCGGGCGTCAACTCCCCTTCGTGAGAGTCCACATGGAGCACGTCGGGGAAGATCCGGATGAGCAGTCTCTCGTGTGCCGGGCCCGCGAAGCGGGTCTCCAGCCGCACCGGGAGCAGCGCGAGCGGATAGCTCAAGGACAGTGTCCAGGCCGGGTCCTGCGATGCCGCGCCGGTGGCCGGTCCGGGAATGGTGGTCATGACTGCCGGTCCTCCGGGACGTTCGCGGACGGGTCGTGCGGGAGCGGTTCGCCGGGCCAAGGAGCACCAGGGCCCGGCGGGGCGTCGGGACGGTGGCGCGACCCGCCGGGGGCGGGCCTCAGCGCCGGGGCGTCCCGGTCGGGGTCGGGTCCGGACACCGGACCGGAAACCGCGCCGGAGGCCGGCGCCAGCATGTCGTCGGCGTGGATCGCCACAAACACCGGCCGCTGTACCAGCGCCGCCGCGAGATGCGCCGAGTTGTAGGGGTCGGCCGGTGCCGGCTCCCCCTCGTCCACGCCGAACCGCAGTGCCGACGGCTGCTCCCAGAAGGCGAAGAACCACCCCGGGTCCGTACCCCCGCCCACCGCCGCCGCCCGGGTCAGCGGGAAGCAGAACACCTGGATGTCCGGGTCGAACCGGGCGGAGAACAGGGGCGGCAGTTGGGGTGCTCCCACCGTGACCGTGCGGGGCCCACCCGGCTGACCGGTCCAGGACGCGCGCCTGGCCGTGACGGCCGCGTTCGGGTAGCGGCGCAGCAGTTCGCCCCTGACCACCAGCACCAGGGATCCCTCGCCCGGTCCACCCACGCCGGTGGCATGGGTGCCGAGCGCACCACCGCCCCACTGCGCGATCGGCGGGATGTCGGCGACGGGCGCGCCCGACGGCCGGGAGCCATCAGGCGTGCTGCCCCGTACGTCCCAGAACTGCCGGAAGAAGGTGGTGGAAAGATCCACCGGAACCTCCCGCCACAGCAGTTCCCGACCCAGTTCGGTGTTGAGACCGAGCAGATACGCCTCGACGAAGGCCGGGTCGGTCTCCAGCAGGGTCACCGTCTCCGCCGGGATGTCCTGCGCGCCGCCCAATAGATGATCGGGCGACAGTTCGCGCAGCGGCTCGTACATGGGCTCGGGAAACTCCACGCCCGTCACCAGGGTGCGCAAGGGGTCGACCCCGTCGGGGACGACATCGGACAGTGGCACCCCATCCACCTCGATCCGGGCCAGCGCCCGTTCGGGGACGGTGGTCCGCGGGTTCAGCGCGGCCCGCAGCACCGCGGCCGCCTCCGACACCGGAACGGCGGGCGGCGTGGGCTGCCGGGTCAGCGCCTGAGCGGCGGCGACCACTGTCTGGTGCCGGATCGCCGCCTCGATGAACCGGGTGCCCATGTCCGCGCGGCGCTGTGTCAGCGCCGGATCGAGGTCGGCAACCGTCACCGAAGCCCCGGAGACCCGAGGAGACGCACCACCCGGCAGCGGCGTATCGCCACGCCAACTCGTGGGCACACCGGCCGCGTCCAGATCGATCGCCACCGACAGCGCCGCCTGGTGGACGGGGGTGGCGACCGTGCCGCGCAGGATCATGAGATCGGGGCGGCCGCTGCCGGTGAGGTCGGCCGCCGCCAGTGACAGAGCGGACAGCCGAGTCCCGTCGGCGGACGCGCCCCCGAAGGGCACCGCGTCAGTCCAACCACCGGTGACCAGACCGCGCCGGTTGACCGAGCGTCCGATGCGATGGGTGATCCGGTCGCGGGGAGTGCCGGACTCGGCGGTCACCAGCACCAGATCGGGAGTGTCGTCGCCGGTGACATCGGCGACGTCGATCCCTATCTGGTACACCGGGCCCCCGGGCTGCGGCAGGCCGTGGGTCAGGCTCCAGCCGCCGGTGGCCCGACCCGTGGCGTCCAGCCGCCAGCCGATCCGGTAGGCGAGCCGGGGGCTGTTCACATCGCCGGTGACGTAGGCGACGATCAGTTCGGGACGGCCGTCGCCGTCGAGGTCGGCCAGGGCGATGTCCACCGCATGGACCTTGTTCATCCCTTCCGGCAGCACGATGGTCGGCTGCCAGCCGCCGGTGACCGTACCGTCCGGGCCGAGGTCGGTCCCGACCCGGTAGGTGAGCCGGTGCTCCATCCCCGGATCGAGCCGGGTCAGCACCACCAGGTCCGGCCGGCCGCTCCCGGTGAGGTCGGCGGTCGCCGTGACGAGATGAGACTCCCGTGACGAAAGCGCCACGCCCGGCACGACCGTGCGGTCGGCACTCCAGCCACCCCGGGGCGCCGCGTCCGGGCCGAGATCGGACCCGGTGCGGGAGCGCATGGTGGAGGCGCCAGGCGGTGGATTGAGGTCGAGATGGGAGACCAGCACCGAGCCGAAGAGGCCGACCTTGGGCGCGAAGCGGCGCCGGTCGCCGAGCGCGGGGTCGATCCAGTTGCCCTGGCCACCAGGGTCGGAGGGGATGCCGAAGTCCTGCACCGCGGTGGTGCCGGCGCTGTTGTAGGTCAGGCGCGCCACCCGACCGTCGGCCAGTGTCACAAAAGCACGGTCCGGGGCCTGGGGGTCCTGCGTGGGCGGGAAGCCACGGTGGGCCGGACGGTCGGCCCAGCGATACACCGTCCAGGCGGGGGAGGCCGAGAGGTTCCGGCCCTGCGCCCAGGCGCCGTTCGCGAGGGTGACCTGCTGGTACTCGCCGGAGGGAGCCGCGATCGCGGTGATGTCGACACCCAGTGGCCTGGGGTAGGAACGCCACAGCGGGGTCAGACCCGGCCGGTACTCCCACAGCTGACCGTCGTTGCCCAGCGCCCTGATACCAGTCGAGCCGTTGGGCACGATGGACTGGAGCTGAGCGGACGGCGGCGTGGGTACGGAGTGCCACTCCCCAATGCCGCTGGAGGTGATCCGGCGCTCGTAGAGTCCGCCGTGAGTGGTCATCACATAGGTCTGACGTCCGCTCGGCATGGGCGCCGGGGTACCGGACAGATAGCTGAGGACGCCATAACCCGGATCGCCGTGCTGGGTCCACTCGCCGGTGCTCAGATTCAGCTGTGCCAGGCCCAGTTGCGCCGTGGTGATCCAGAGACTGTCGCCCGCGATTGCCGGTCCGGCGTGGAAGTGCGGACTCCTGCCGTCCGGCATCGGGTGCGCCACCCAGATCCAGCGGTCGCCGTCCCAGCGCCGCTCGGCCAGTTCGCGCCAACCAAGGCCGACCACCTTCACACTGAACACCCGGCGCTGGCCCGGGACGACCGCAAGACCACCCGTGAACGAGGGACTGGTATAGACCTCGGGAACGCAGTGGTCGCGCCACACCCGCTCGCCCTCCGTGCCCATCGGCACCAGCTCGAACAGCGAACTGGAGTCGCTCAGACCGGAGTTGGTGCCCACGAACTGGAACAGCCGGTCGCCGACGAAGGCCGGTGCGGAGGAGGCGGCGAGCGGCCACAGCGTCACCGGTCCCGGTGGCGGTGGCGGCGGGGTCAGCCACCAGGGATCCGCCGAGCTGAGGAAGGCGGCGCTGAGCCGCTCCAGCGGCAGCGGGTTCCCGACCGCGTCCCGCAGCACCGAGTCCGACACCGCGCCGGTGGGCAGTTGAGCGGGGGGTACGGGGGTGGCGGCGCCGGTGGCCAGCGCGGTGACGGCCGCGCCGGCGTCGGCCGGGGGAGTGCCCGCTCCCTGCGGGCCCGGCGCGCTGCGGGCGGTGCGGCGAAAGGCGGTGGTCGTCGCGGCGGCGACGCCCGGGTTGCCATCGACCAGTTCGGCCAGGCTCCGCGCGGCCATGGCGGCATGGCCGTCGCGCTCCTGCGCTGCTTGACCCAGCTCCGACACTCCGGCCGCGCCCTGCGGGCGGGCGGGTGTGCCCTGGGGAGCATCGACCAGATCGTGCACGGGCCGGGTGAGGGCGAGCAGTTCGGCGTCCCCGAAGGCGCGGGTGGCACCCGGGGAGGCGAGCCCCGCGTCCCCGGGCTCACCGGGGGCGGTGTCCGCCACCATCCCAGGCGCCAGCGCCGCGCCGCCCGACGAAGTCCGGGCGATCCGACGGCGGTGCAGGGCGGAGCCCGCACCCCGTGCGAGCCGGGCAAGGCCCAGCAAGCCGTTGGCCTCCCGTAGGGCGGCGGCCTGCTCCTGTACCGCCGCCACCAGATCTTCCTGGTGGTTCTGGATGATCCGGGCCCCCAGCGCCGCCACCGCCCGGTGCTGCGGCTCCAGATTGACGGCGGTCAGCCAACTGGGCCCGGCCCCGTCCGGGGGCAGCGTGACAGGGCCTTGAGTGCCCAGATACGCGGCGCCGTACAGGGGCGGTGGCAGTCGGTCGGTCGCCGGGGAGAACCGCACCCGCATCGCAGCACGCCAGGCGGGGCCGATGGGCCAGGGCGGACGCGGCCCCGGAGCGCGCAGCGCGCTGCCGAGCCAGCCGGTGGCATCGGGGGCGCCCGGGGTGAGCGGCAGCACCCCCGCCCGTGAGAGGTCCAGCGGCCGCGAGCCCGCTTCGGGAAACGCACGGGCACTCAGCTTCCGGGCCAGGTACTCGAAGTCACCGCTCTGGCCCGTACCAAAACGCCAGGTGTGGTAGACGGGCAGGGTGACCTTGCCCGCCGTGCCCTTCCAGGCGTCGGTGAGCGGCCCGGTGGCGTGGCCGCCGAGCGGTAGTCCGAGACCGGCCAGTTGCCCAGCCTCGTACGCGGGCACCAGCGCGGCGACATACCGGGTGGCGCCGGCCAGTGGCGTGGGGCAGATGATCCGCGAAAGCGAGAGCTCTGACGGGCCGCCGAGCACATCGAGCGGATCGGTGCCCTCGGCGGTGACGAGTTGGGCGTGCGCCCAGTCCCAGGAGTGCGCGAGATCGGGCAGTGAACTGACCGGGCAGGTCAGCGACGGCAGCGCACCCTCGGCCGCCGGGGGCGCGAAGACCGCCGCTTCCTCGGCCACGACCACCAGGACGAGCCAGGGGCGCAGCCGCCCCCGGGCGTCGGGGCCACCGGGCGAGAACATCCACGGCAGGTCGGGCCGGTCGAACTCGACGGAGGCAAAACCGGTGGTCTCCACTCCTTCCGTCCCGGGCTCGGGGAAGGCGCGGATGATCTGCGCCGCGTCCAGGCCGGTGACATCGCCTGGCCCAAGCAGCGTCACGGTGACCGGGGGCACGGCGAGTTGGGCCGCCGTACCTCCGTCGACACTCCGGGCGACGGTCAGACCGACCTTCACCCCGGCCCGGGCGCGAGCCGGGCCGGTTCCCTCGCCCGCTTCGGACAGGCCGCCCACGAGCCCGTCCCTCACCCATGGCAGAAACCGGAGACCGCCCGAGGCCGTGGTCTCACCGGTCGCCGTGCTCGCCCGCGAAGCGCGGCTCGTATCCGATGTGTTGTGTGCGTCTGGGGTCATGTTCCTGTCTGTCGCGAGATTCGTGCCGGTCGTCGTGGTCGCGTCGCTCGCCGAGGATTCCCCGGAGGTGCTGGTCCGGCCGCTTGCCGCGCCGTCACCGGCCTCGGTGGTCCGATCGCTCATCGGGTGCCGCCTGCCAGGGAGACCGGGGCGCCGCAGGCCGCGGTGACCGCGGCGACGCGCGGTGCCCGGCCAGGTGCCCGGACCGCGGTCGGCCAGTCGGCCGGGCGGGCCTCCTGCAGCGCTACCGCCCTGTCCCACGCCTCCACATAGCTGTCTGCGGTGTCGGTGACGACTCCCTGCACACCGCCCCCGGCGGCGGTGCCGGCCGCGTGAGCTACGCTCCCCGACGCTGTGTCCGTGCCGTCCATGGCCGGTGGGCGTCGCCCCCCGCTGTCTCCCGCACTGTCTCCTGCGGGTGCGCGCGACTGACCCATCTCGGCCGACCCGGCCGTACCGACCTGCCAGGTGTGACCGCCCACGGCGATCCCCGCCGCAGTCGGCCGGAAGCGAGAGCCGGTCCGGGCGCGCGCCGCGGGCCCGAAACCCGCCAGTGCGAACAGGGACCCAGGTGCCAGTGACTCGGTTGCCGGGAGCTTCGACGCGCGTGCTCCGGGTGCGCCGGACCCGGCGTCGGAGCCCGCGGCGCCGTCGCCCACCGGCTCCGCCGCCTGCCCGTGCCGAGCCCCCGCCCGGGCGCCGCCGGCAGCCGCCGAAGCGGCCGTCACCACCCCGGGTCCGTCCACGATGATCGGCTCGTATCCCAGGGTCACATACGCCGCCCGCTCGGTGCCGCCCGCGGGTCCCGGCCCCTTCCCCGTCCCGGCCCGCAGCTTCCCGATACTGATCCCGACGCCCGAGCGCAACTGCTCGAACGAAGCACTGCTGAGCTTTGCCGCGTCGGCCAGCTCCCTGTACTGGGCGGGCGCGAACCAGTCCCGCACCGCCTCGCCCAACTCGGCATCCGTCCGGGCCGCGCCCTCGCCGCAGGCCGCCGCGGCGATGTCGTACGACGTGGGCGCGGCCAGCGGATCGGTGCCGATCCGGCGTACCGCCAGACCCAGCGGCAGCACCTGCTGGGCAACGGTCAGACCGCCGAGCGGATGGGCCAGCACCTCGCCGGGCCCCGGCGACGTCTGCCGCAGGGACACCACGCCCTGCCCAGCGGGCGGCACCGTCGACCAGGCCGCTGGATCGGCGAGTGCGGTGAGCACCGCCTCGGTCGGGTCCACCGGCTCGGGCAGCACCTTGGGACCCGAGCGCCCCGCAGTGATCTCAAAGCCGACCGAGACCGAGACGAACCACAGTTTGATCCGCGCACGGCCCTTGGCGTGCCAGGGACTCGGCCCGGACAGCTGAAGGGCGAGATCGATCGCGAGGAGCGTCCTGGAGCCGCGCTTGACCGACGCCGACGCGTGGATGTCCACGATGAAACCGAACGGCGAGAACTGGATCAGCGCGTCGTACCCGAGCCGCCCGAGCACCGTGAACCCGGCCTTCTCCACCTTCACATCCACCTGCGCACCGTGCTGCACGGTGTTGGAGGTGACGGCGAGATAGCCCTCGACCCGGACCCGGGGGTTGTCACCCTTGGCGAGCGAGATCGCGACGCGTCGCAGCGCGGGGAAGTTCTTGGGCCGCCCGGTGAAACGCGGATGGAAACCGCCGATGGAGAGGGTGAACTCCCGCTTCGCGCCCCACGAGGCGCGCAGCGCCATATCGCCCGTCACCGGGAAGCCCGCCACCGAGGACTCCACCAGACTGGCGTCGAGTGACGCCTCCTTGCGGCCCAGGTCGACCAGGCCGACCGCGTCCATCCGCAGCACCACCACCGGCGCTATGGGCGCCGGGAGGGTGATGGTGACCCGGGCCAGCAGCCCGATCCGCACCGGCGCCGGCAGCTCCACGAAGAGGGCGAGGTCAGCGACCGCCAGCGCCTTCGCGGGCGCGGACGGGCTGCTTCGGTCGGGAGTACGCGGTCCCCAGGTGATCCTGGCCATCAGCCCGAGGAGGTAGCGGTCGGGGGCGACCGGGAAGAGCTGGGACAGGGAGGCGACGATCTGCGGGCCGTTGGCGACCGGGTCGGCGGGGAACAGCACGGAGTCCAGCGCCTTGGTCCGCACCCCCGCGCGCAGTGCGTCCGCGTCCGCCGCGCGGTGCAGCCCGACCAGGACCCCCAGGCCCTCCAGGGCAAAGCCGGGGCTGGGCGGTGCGGGTGCGATACCGGAGGCGATGACGAGCAGCGAGAAGATGTCCCGGCCGGCCTTGTCGCGCAGCGGACGGCCATCGGCCTGACGGGTGTTCAGCAGCCCGACCGCGGAGAGCTGGTAGTTCATGACGCGCAGCTGCGCCGCGCCGGCGTAGCTGCCGCGTTCCTGGTCGATGGAGAGATAGCCGCCGCCACTGACCAGATCACTGTCCACGGACAGTGCGATACCGCTGGGCAGTTTGAAACCCGTGGTGAGGTGCATCGGGCCGGCGTTGCCGCCACCGGGTGGGAAGGCCACCGAGGTCTTCAGTCCGAGGCGTTCGACCGATGCGAGAACCGGGCCGAGCGCGAGCCGCGCGCTGACGGACGCCTCCACGGTGGCGACGGGGTCGGCGGGCCCGGCCTCCGGGGTGCCGACGCGCAGGGCCAGATGGAGCTGGTCGATGGTGAGCGGCCCGAGCGCGATATGCAGCGGCAGGCTGGTTTCGAGACCGGCGCGCCCGGTGAGGGCCAGCCCGTTGCGGCGACTCCAGGCGAGACCGAGGTCAAAGGGCACCACCAGGCCCTGGTCGGGCAGGATACGGCGGAGGAAGGAGTCGGCATCCCCCTGGGAAGGGGCGATCCGCACCGCGCCCTCCGCCGCGTCGAACGACAACCCCCAGTCGGCCCGAGCGTCCCCGTCCCCGCCGAACTCGGCGAACGCCTTGGCCGACAACCGCCCGAGTTCGACCCGGGTGCCGGTGGGCGCGCCGAACGTCCAGGCCGGCTCGCCGGTGGCGCCCCGGCGATCGGCGGTCAGCGCGAACCGTACGTCCGGTGGCCCGTCCACCATGACCAGGCCCTGTGGCCCCCAGGCGAAACCTGCCGTACCGCCCGCCAGTTCCATGGCGATGTTCCAGCCGCCCGCAGCTGCGGACAGCCCCAGCTCGCCCCAGGGCAGTACGACCACACCGAGCCCGCCCCGGTCCTTCGGAGAGAGGGCGATCCCAGCGCCCCACTCGACGCGCCCGGAGCCCTGCCCCACTCCGCCGGAGATCCCCAGCATCCGGGACGTCAGCTCGGCGCTCGCGGCACTCTGTACGGGCCCGATGCCCGGCACGGCCCCGTACCCCGCGTCCAGCCCGAGGGCGTTGAGCAGGGCCGCGATCCGGGGGAAGAGCAATGCGGCGGTGGCGTCCGCTTCCTGGTTGGTGAGGTCGCCGCGCCATGGGTACAGCTCGCCCAGCAGTACCTCCGGTTCGGTGAGCAGCCGTCTGATCCGATCGGGGCGCAGCCGGTCGCGGGAGACGGCCAGCCGTACGGGGACCTGGGGCGGACCTGGCATCGGCTCACGGGTGGGCAGCGGCCCGGCCTGCTCGACCAGTCCCAGCAGTACCAGGGCGTGGTAGAGCGCGGGGGTGCGGGTGCTCAGGTAGCGAACCGCCAGATGGCTGACCAGATCCTCGCCGAGCGCGGGCAGCAGCCGGGGGTCCGGAGCCGACGCCTGCCACACCGGCGGCAGCGCCTTCAGCGCCCCCGCTGCCTTCCCCGCCTGCTCGGCCCGCTCCTTGACCTCCTCCAGGGAGCCGGGTAGTCCGGCCGCGAGTTGGCGGTCCAGTTCGGCGTAAGCGGCCTTGAGCGCGGCGAGCCAGGCGTCGAACTGCTCCTCCAGCCGAGCCGGATCGCCGATCCTCAGCTGCTCGCCGAGCGCGACGAGGTCCCAGCCCAGCTCCTCGGTGAGGGCGTGGCGGCGGCCCGGGTCGCCCGCGGCTTCGAGCAGCGGGCGTACGAGAGACTGGATCTCGCGCCAGACGCGTTCGAGGAGGTCGCGCTCGTGGCGGGGGTCTCGGGGGAGGGCCTGGTGGTGGGTTTCGCCCATGGCGGCATCGTCCTGACGGCAGGTCGGAGGTGTGTCCCGGTGGCGGCGGCACCGGGAACCGGGTGCGGGGCGGAACGGCGGGCCGGGCAAGGTGCCGGCTGGCGTGCCGTACTCATCAGTGCGGGGTGCCGGTCCAGGGCAGGTCCGTCGCGTCGAACCGGAAACTGTCCCGGTCGGTGCGGAGCTGGCGCTCGCTGTTCTCGCGCCGGGGATCGGGGGCCGTGGGCGGGTCGGCGAGGGGGAGTTGGTTGATCGGCAGGGTCCAGTGGTTCGGGCTGTTCTCGGCGGGCCAGTCGTTCACGGACGCCACGGTGACGCCGAAGTCGTTGTTCGGCACGCTGTCCATCATTCCGGCGATCAGCCACTGCTCCTCCGCATGGCTCCATTCGGCCGGGGGCTGCGCCAGATCGGCGTTCGTACCGCAATGGGCACGGGCCCACTGGAGCGCGCTCTGGAGTTTCTTGCCGGCGCGCGGAACGTCGGTGTCTCCCTCCTCGGTGCTGCGGACGATGAAGGCGGGCCGGTTGACATGCCACCGCACGATCAGCCCGATGGCGCGTTCGGAGGTGAACACCTCGCCGATGGTGGGGCGTCTGGTGGTGCCGTCGGGCTCCGTGATGTCCTCAAGGTCCGCGTTGGCCACCTGGGCTGTCTGGGGCCAGGAGACGCTCAGCACATCGGCGACGCGCTGGCGGGTGGCACCCCACATCTCCCGGCGGAAGGCGTCTTCGGCCCGGAAGGCCATGCACAGGCGGTAGTACCAGTGCCAGCCGCGGAAGCGGTTGTACTCAAGGACCGTCCGGGGAACGGCCACCGAACCGGTCTCGGTGTCCTGTTGTGCGCTGGAGACGTACACCCGTCCGGTCTCGTCCCAGATGGCGTCGGCCCCCCACGTCTGAGCGGGGTTGATCCCGGTAGCGCCGAAGTGCTTCTGGTAGGTGGCGGGGTGGCGGAACTTGAGGAGTGCCAGAAAGGCCCACATCTCGCCCCGGCGGACTCCCCAGCTGTCCACCGGTGCGGGGGTGGGGGTGGGCGCGTTCGCGACCACCGGATAGTTCTCGCCGGGCACAGCGGTGGGGCCCATCGTCCAGTGGAACAGGCCGCCCGAGAGGAAGGCGCTGTCATAGGAGTTGAGCACGTCGTAGTATCCGATCGACTCCACGTCGCTGACGGCCCGGATCACCTTGAAGGTGGACAGCCGGCCGTCGTTCGGATCGTCGGTGGCGGCCCTGACCAGATCCGCCAGTGTCGGGTGGGTGCCCTGGCTGGCCGGCAGCAGGTTCTCCGGCAGCACCTCGCTGTCGGGGTGCCAGCTGGAGTTGGCCGATGTCCCACCACCGCCGTCGAACTGCACGTCGACCTTGTACGGGACGTTGTCCGCGGTGCCTGGTCCGTTCAGATCCACCCCCTTGTACTCCTGGTGGTAGTCCATCCAGTAGGCCAGCCGGATACGGAAGGCTCCCGCGGGCAGTCCACCCGGCTGGGGGACCCGGTGCGCCGGGGGAACCGGGTGGCGCCCGGTGAAGTCGGTGACGTAGATGGATCGGGAGATCTCGCCCGGCTCGGTGTGCCGCCAGATGTTGCCCATACCGGGAGCGGGGTTGTGGGAGTGTGCGGCGTTCGTGCCTCCGACGAACGCCTCGACCACCACCGGGCAGCGCCACCGCTCCCGCTTCCAGAGCGCGATGGCCCAACGGGTCTGGTCGTTGACGACACCGCTGACCGGTCCCGCGTACCACTGGTCATCGGCGACGGTGGCGGCGGACAGTCTTGCGACATAGCGCGCGGGCGGGTTGGAGACCTCGGGCTCGTGGGCGACGGTGCGGTACTGCGCATAGGTCTGGAACTCGCGCACACCCCACTCCGTGTGGTGTCCAAACACACCCGCCAGGTCGCCCCGGACGATCGCGAAGCCCAGCTCGGCCAGATCGTTCTGGAGATCGCGGACATGGGTGCCGGCCGTGCAGTTCGCACCGGCGTAGACCCCGTTCGCACCGTTGTGCGGGTCGCGGTCGCCCCGCCGTAGCGCGAGCGACGCGTACAGGCCGGGCACGTACAGGCTCTGGCGCCGGTCGAGGACGACGGGGAAGGCGCTGTACGGCGCGATGGTGGTGTCTGCCAGGTGCTGGATGGCGAAGTGCACGGCCTGGACGGCGACCTGGCGTTCGGGGATGAAGGTGAGGGACACCTCGCTCAGTGACTCCCGGCCCACGAGCTGGCTGCCGGGGCTCCAAGCGGCGCGGTAGCGGCGGTGGTTGAGGATGGAGTCGACGAAGGTCTGGGCGGTCACCCGGGAGACGACGGCCGGATTGCCGTCCTCGTCCACAATGCCCTCGTCCTCGACCACTGTCTCCACCGGGAGCGGTGTTCCCGGCCGGGGCGCGGACTCACTGTCGCCTGGTGCGGACACCGTCGGGGTGACGTCGACGTACCACTCGGGACGGCGGGCCAGCCGCCGCAGCGCGTCCATCTCGCCCACCTGCGGATGCCCGGTGACCTGCCAGGGGATCGGTGTGAGCCCTTCCTCGCGCAGCTGTACGCCGGCGGTGACCGCCGGGGCCGGGTCATCCCAGCCCACCCAGCGGCGCCGGCCCGACGTCCCCTCGGCGTTGGTGTAGCCCGCCGAGTGCAACGCCAGGTCGGCGGGGCCGGCGCCGAGCAGGGCGCCCGCGACGAGATGGCCGATGGTGGCCTCACCGGGTACCGGCTGTGAAGCGGGGGAGCCGGGCGTGCGGTAGGCGCGTTCGGCGGAGAGCCGAATGGTGTCGGCGAAGGCGTGGCCCGATCCGCCCGCGAGGACCAGGAGCTGACGTCTGCGGACGCGGTCCGCTCCGGCCGGCACCCGACGGGTGGCGAGCCGGTTGAGGGCGTAGTGGTATCCGGCGCTGTCGGCGGCCCAGGACCCGGTCTGGTCGGTGGCTACCGTACGGTCGTCGGAGTGTCGTACCCGGTGCAGCGGCACGGCCGACGCGACCAGGGTGAGGGTGTCGGGCCGGGCCTCGGGCAGCAGGTCCAGCATGGTGTCGAGAGCACCGTCGCCCACCGGTCTGCGGTCCTCGCCCACCACGGCGAGGGAACGGCGGGTGGCGACGTCGAGCACCAGCAGCTGCCAGCCCCGGCCGGTCATCAGATAGTGGTAGTCGAGCGCGCCCGACGGCCGGGTGAGGGTGGTGTCGGGAACACCGGCCCGGGCCGCGATGGCCGCGCTCTGGGCGTCCTCACCCCGTGCGGTGGAGCGCAGCCAGCCGCTGAGCGCGTCCAGCAGCAGCCGGCCGGGTGAGGACGCGCCGGTGAACTGTTCTGGGGTGTTCCCCCAGGCGCGCAGCACGGCATGGGCCGCGAGCGCGTTCTGCACCACCCGCCGTCCGGTGGTGTCGGTGAGGAGGGCGGTGGACTGGGCCGTACCGCCGTTCCAGCCGGGGCTGATGTCGTGTTCGCCGAGGCCGGTGAGGACCGGGACGTTCGCCAGGACCCGGCGAACGGCGGGCAGTCCGCTCCGGAACGACCTCAGCGCAGCTGTCTGGTCGCGCCAGGCGGCGAGCCGGTCGGCCAGCGGGCGTTGGGCGGCGGTGGGCTGGTAGGGCTTGCCTGCGAGGATCCTCGCGCGCAGTGGGGCGGGGAAGGAGGCCCAGCCCGGGTCGGGGTGCACCGTCTCGACAGCGGGTGGTTCCGCGGGCCACAGCGTGTCCGTCCACATCATCAGCTGCATCGCCGCGTACTCGGCGAACGACAGCAGATGGTTCGGCGCCGGGGTGGGAAGCCTGATGCTCTCGCACAGCGCCGCACGGGTGCCTGGGCCGAGGGCACCGGGCTGCTGAGCCGCGGTCCCGGGCAGTACATCGTCCCGGATACCGAGGGTGGCCACGGCCGAACGCACCATGGACAGGGTGGTGTCGGCGACATCGGCCGCGGTGATCTGGTCACCGTGGAGCAGGAGCAGATGTGGACGGCGGCGGGAGTCCGCACTCGCCAGGGAGCGCTCGATGACCGTGTCGGCGTGGGCCAGCATGTCGGGGCCGGAGGCGTGGGGCCGCCGGGCGCCGCCATGGAGGACACGCAGACCGTCGGCGGTGGCGGGCGCCGTGACAAAGCTGGGCAGTTGCGGGGCTGGGGCCGGGTAGCAGAAGAGCTCCCGGGCGAGTTCCGGAGTGGCCGCGGCCACCCCCGCCGCCATCAGGTCCTGCCGGGCCGATCCGGCGGCGGTGAAGCCGACCCGGTAGCGGTAGGTGGTGCCGGGTTCGAGCGGCGCGCCCTGAGCCGTGACGGTCGCGGTAACGGCGACGGCGTGCGCGTGCCCTCCGAGTGCGACGGTGGCCGCCGTACCGGCGAGCAGCGGCGCCGCGTCCGCTGGACCCGAGCCGGGTATGACCTCGACGACGACCTGCCGCGGCTCACGAGTGACGACGAAGACCGTGACGCCTTGATCGTCGACCCGGCGCAGTACCGGCCCCGCGACGACCAGCGGCGATGCGGTCGCCAAGCTATCGGAGGCTCCTGTGGACACGTGTAGATTCTGCTCGGACAACCGCGTTCCCCCTGCTGCGGCAGTGCCGCCCCCGTCTGCCGGGTGGACCCCCTCCACCCGGTACCCGCCGGTGATCTGACCAGGCGTCAGTCAAGCCCCGGGAGGCCCGGGTACCGACCGTCCAGATCCTGCACACGAGTGAGCGGCGGTCGCAAGTGTTTGTTGAAAACCAGTCGATCACACCCGCCGTTCTCGTACAGATGGTCCATCGTCCTGGTCTATGCGCGTAGGGGGCATACGCTGGTGGATGTACCTGCGAGGCGGACTATTCAGCCATGTCGGGCGTAGGGGCCTTGGTTCTGCGCCGGGGGTGTGAGCCTCGTGCGGCGCGCTCGAAACCCCTGTCCGCCCCACGAGTTGCCGAAGCCGCCGAGGCTGGCGGTGTGAGCCCCGTGGGGCGCGGCTTCTACCGGTCCCGTCGAGACCCCCAACGGGACCGTTCCCGACACCGGATGCGTCGATGGGAAGCGCCGGTACTCCGGTCCGCGCACGGCCCTGGAGATGCCGTCCTCCGACCTGCCCGCTGGACACCTCTACGCCGTGTCGCTGCGACACACCAGGAAGGGGCCGAAGCCCGTCCCACCCTCTGGGGGCTTGCCTACGGGGTTCCTCCGGGGAAGCCGGGCCGATGCCGATGCGGCCGTGGTCGAAGGCCTCTGCCGCGGCCTTCCTGCGACAGCGGTGCGGAGGAGCGCGGTGCCTGCCCGCGATGGCACCCCACTACCGCCCCGCGTGGCACTCAACCACTCCGTGGCACTCAACCACTCTGTGGCGTACCACCACTCCACCCGAGGGGTCCCATGTCGCAGAGCGCACAACGCGGCTCAGGCTCCTTGCCGCCGTCCCCGCCGGTACGGATTGCCGGAAGCCCGTCTCAGCCCAGGAGCGCGGTGCTGCTGGTGGGCTCGTGGCGCTGCTGGCCGTTGATCCGGTGCCGTTCGATGGAGGACTGGCGATAGACCTCTTCGCGGACGCGTTGGATCTCGCCAAGGGGCCGGTGTTCCTCGCGTACGCGCCAGGGGGTGATCGATGTGGCATCGGCGATCTCCAGGTTGTGTTCATCCGAGATGTCCTGACGGGGAACCTCGATGCGGGCCACGGTCACCCACGGCGACAGGCTTTCGGGCCATTCCACCGAGGTGTTGTCCACCGGCATCCGGGTCAGATCGGTGTTCAGCTGAGCCTGGAGTTCGAAGCCGTGGTCCCGCTCGGCGGCCTCCGCGATCAGTGTGTTCCGGTACGCCTCAGCATCGGCGGTGGGGTCAACGACGCCGTGCACGATGCCATCAAGGGATGCCTGGGTCGGAGTTGACCGCAGTTTGGCGATGTAGTCGCCGTGGCGGAACGCTCCGACACTGTTGTAGGTGTAGGTGAGCAGATTCTTCCAGGGGATCGCCGCGAACGACATGATCGACATCAACTCGTCCCAAAGCCATGCGTCACGAGGCAGGGTTCCTTTGCGGGTGAGGAGATCACCCAGCCATCTGTTGCGTGTCGCCGGAGTCATCAGTACGTCAGGAAGCTCGCTGAACAGTTCGTCGATCACCACATAGTCCTGCACGGTGTTCGCGAAGAACGTCCGGCTGTTCATGAGATTCAGGTCGAATGTCGTCGCCTCGGCCTCATCCGCCAGCAGTGAGGCACCGGGTACCCCGAACACCTTGATTCCCATGCCGCAGGCCGGGCCGAGGAGCGCGTCGGCCCGCAGGCGACCGAGGCCGTTGGAGAAGCGGACGACCGCATCGTATCTACCTGGCGCGGCGAAGACGCCCTGCCCGTAGATGTCGTTCAGCTCGGGAACGGTGACGGTGGCCTTGGCCAAGCCGTAGCTCTTGCCGTGGGCGCCACGTACCGCCCTGCCCACTCCCTCACGCACGACGGATTCCCTGATCTTCCGGACAACATTCTGGACGATCTCGTCCAGCGCCTCCTGATAGCCGGGAGGCTCGATCGGCTTGTACTCCGTGTACTTGACGAATCCCATGGCGGGCGTGGCTCCTGTTGCGCTGCTGGATCGAGTCGTTTGGACTGTGTCGGTCGTGAGAGTCGGATGTGAGTGGGTGGGAGCCGGCGGTCGCGCGCAGGCCGGTCAGACCGCTTCCGGCCGTTGCGGACTCCGCCCTACCCGGATGAGCGGCACGAAGACCCACCTTGAGACGGCCAGGGCTGCCGCTGCCCACCCACCCCTACAACTCTGCGGCCGTGAGGGGGGTTACGGCCCGAGGCGGTGGTCGCGTCCCGGGGGGCGTCCGCCTAGGCGATCTCTCCGCCCGGAAGGCGCTCGGGACAGGGGTCGGGCAGGCGATGCCTCATAAAGGGGACGCTGGTGGTGAACTCGCGGAATTTCCGCGCTGCCTCGGACAGATGGGTATCGCGGTTCCACACCAGGTTGAGCACCCGATGGCAGTCTGGGGCGTCCAAGTGCACCCAGGCGACGGGGACGCGCTTGTCCGTACCGACCTGGCGGGACATCGCGGGGATGAGGCCGATACCGAGGCCCGCGCTGATCATGTCCTGGCTGGCACCTGGCTCGTCGCCCTCGCAGGACAGCAGCGGCGCAAGCCCTTCGGATGCGAACAGCCGATCGAGGAGGGCGCGCTGCCAGTTGCCGAGGCGTGTGGTGACGAAGGGCTCGTCGGCGATCTCCGGGACCGTCACGCTCTCCCGCCCGGCGAGCCAGTGCCCTGGCGGAACCGCGAGCAGCACCTCCTCGCGGAGCAGCTCGATCGAATCGAGGTTCGCGCCGGTCAGCGGCTGTGAGGCCACACAGAAGTCGACGTCCCTCGCACGCAGGCGGCGGTCCATGTCTTCCGCGTTCGACTGGAAGAGACGCACATCGGCACGGGGGTGAGCGACCCGGAAGCTCCCCAGGAGATGGGTGATCGTCAGCAGGGTCTCGGAGGCGACACTGACCCGGCCGAGGCCCGTGTCACGAGCCTCACGGACGGCCCGTCGGCCGTCGTCCAGCTCGCTCAGGGCGCGGTCGACATGGCGCAGGAATATCGCACCGTACTGGTTCAGCCGGACGCGGCGGCCCTGCCGGTCGAAGAGCCGGGAACCGAGCTCGGCCTCCAGGCGCGCGATGGTGCGGCTCAGCGAGGGCTGGGCAACGCGCAGTTCCTCCGCCGCGCGGCTGATGTGCTCATAACGGGCGACGGCCTGGAAGTAGCGCAACTGCAGCAGGTCCACGGTCCACCTTCACTTATGCCTTCTGAGTCATCTTCATATGGCAAAAACGGTCTTGGAACACATAAGCAATTCTCCCTACGGTCATCTCCATCGGGGTCACCGCCCCCAGGCGGAGGGCGATGACCTCCAGCGCTTCACAGACGAAGCAGGGCCCCCGCACCCGTTGACCGCCTACCCCGAACCCGCGACGGCACGGCGACCCCATCCGCCGGCCGATCGGCACCCGTCCTCCAGGAAGGTCGCAGCATGAGCGCTGCTGATCTGGCCCGTCTCCAGTTCGCGGCCACGACCGGTATCCACTGGCTGTTTGTGATCCTCACCATGGGGCTCGTCCCCTTTGTGGCGATCATGCACACCCGGGCCGCATTCACCCGTGACCCCGTCAGGAGAGTCGTCTGGGAGCGCATGGCTCGCTTCTGGGGCCAGCTGTACGTCATCAACTACGCGGTCGGTATCGTCACCGGCCTCGTCATGGAGTTCCAGTTCGGGCTCAGCTGGAGCGGCCTGAGCAAGTTCGCGGGCAATGTCTTCGGCGCCCCGCTGGCGCTCGAAACCCTCATCGCCTTCTTCGCGGAGTCCACCTTCCTCGGTATGTGGATCTTTGGCTGGGGCCGGTTGAGCCGTGGCGTCCACACCACGCTGATCTGGTTGGTAGCCCTGACCGCCTACGCGTCCGCGTACTGGATCATGATCGCCAACGGCTTTATGCAACACCCGGTCGGCCATGAAGTCCGGGACGGCGTCGCCTACCTGACGGACTTCGGGGCGTTGCTCACCAACCCCAACGCACTGGTGGCGCTTGCCCACATCGCACTCGCCGCGCTGACGACGGGCGGCGTCCTCGTCGCGGGGATCAGCGCCTTCCACTTCGCCCGGGGCACTGAGGAGACGGACCTGTTCCGCAGCTCCCTGCGCCTGGGGACCGTGGTGTCCACCCTGGCCTCCTTCTTCGTCATCATCGTCGGTGACCTGCAGCTCCCTCTGATCCGTCGGACCCAGCCCATGAAAGCGGCAGCCCTGGAAAACGGCGACATCGCCCAGGTGCGGGCACAGCTCGTCAAGGAGCACGGGCCCGGCGACTATGTGTTCGCGCACGACTGGCTCCGGATCTCGATGGACGCGATGACGGTCATCGGCAACACCGTTTCCACCATCATGCTCATCGCCGTCCTTCTGCTGTGGAAGGACTGGCTGGTGCGCTGGCGTCCCCTGGCCTATCTGCTGACCGCGCTGATCCCCTTCCCCTTCATCGCCTCCGTGGCCGGCTGGATCGTCCGCGAGGTCGGGCGGCAACCCTGGATCATCTACGGCGAGCTCAAGGTCGAGGACGCGCTCTCACCCGTGAGCAGGGCCTCGCTGGTCGTGTCCTGCACCGTGTTCATCGCCGTCTTCGTCGCCCTGGCGGTGACGAACTGGACCCTGATCGCCCGCTTCGCCCGCCGGGGCCCCGTCGCCACCCAGCTCGGTACCACCGAGCCGATCGCGGACGAGGATCCCCACGGCCACGCCGACGGGAAACAGCGGGTCCCGGCCCTGTGAACCGACCGGCCAGCGCCTACCCCCACCACTTCCCCACCCCAATGGAACCGCGATGAGAACTGCGATGGAGAGCTGAGCAGGATGACTCTGGAGACCTACTGGCTGGCCCTCCTCGGCCTGCTTCTCGCCGGGTACTTCGTCCTCGGCGGCTACGACTACGGCGTACAGATGCTGCACCCCCTACTCGGCCGCAGCATCGGTCAAGAGGCCCAGCACACCGGCCGGAACACAGCCCTTGACGCCATGGCACCGTACTTCCTGGGCAACGAAGTGTGGCTCGTCGCCTTCACCGGTGTCATGTTCGGTGCCTTCCCCCATCTGGAAGGCACCCTCCTGTCCGGTCTGTACCCGCTGATCGTGGCGATCCTCGTCGGCCTGGTCCTCGGCAGTGCCGCGATCCAGCTCCGTGGTCGCGCCCACACCGCCCGAGGCCACCGGTGGTGTGACGTCCTGATCGTGTTCGGTGGTGTGCTGCCCGCCCTGTGCTGGGGACTCGTCCTGGGACTGCTGCTCCACGGTGTGCCCCATCGGGCTGACGGGAGCTTCCACATCACCCCCGGCGATGTGCTCACACCGTTCGTGCTGGCCTGCGGCATGACCACCACACTGCTGTTCGCTGCGCACGGGGCTGCCTTTATCGCCCTGCGCTCGGCTCCCGAACCCGCCGCCAGGGCAGCGGTCATGGGTGCCAACCTGCTGCGCGCGGTCGGTGCGGCGGGTTCCCTCGCGCTGCTGCTGACCCTCTTCGGCGCGGGAGCCTCGATGACCAACCGCGTGACCTCGGCCGTTCTCGGGGCCCTCTTCGCGGCGTCCCTCGCCGCAGCGTGGCAGTACCTCTCCCGCGGACACCACGGCCGGGCCTTCGCGGCCAGCAGCAGCGCGACCTTGCTGCCCGTGCTGCTCGTGGGCGCAGGACACTACCCCTACGTCCTGATCAACTCTGCTGGCACCGGGTTGACGGTCCACCAAGCAGCGGCGGACGGCGCCACACTGAAGATCCTGACCGCTTTCGGCGTCGTCGTGATCCCGGTGATCCTCGCATATCAAACCTGGAGCTGGTGGGTCTTCCGGGGCCGGACGGGCCGCCGCCACCCCAGCTACTTCTGAACCGCTGAACACTGAACCGCGACGAGTCACGAGAGGGCCCCGGATGAGACCGTTGAGTCCCGTCGAACGCCGCCTCATACGGGAACTGCCATCACTGGGGCGCCATATGACGCTCTCCACAGCCCTGGCGCTGGCGGGCGCGGCACTCGTCATCGTCCAGGCGAGCCTGCTGGCGAGTGTGCTCGCGGACGGCTTCGCCGGACACGGGTTCCCGACCGCGACGCTGGCCTCACTGGGCGTCGCGGCAGGGCTGCGTGCACTGCTGACCTGGACCCGTGGAGTGCTTGCACAGTGCGTAGCGGCCGACGCGAAGCGCGCACTGCGCGACCGGATCACCGGCCGGCTGCGGCACACCAGCCCCTTGCGCTCAGCGGCCCGCCGACACGGCGAGACGGCCACGCTGATCACCCGTGGCCTCGACGCCCTGGACCCCTACATCGTCGGCTACCTGCCCACGATGACGGCCACCGCGGTGGTCCCACTCGCGATCGTCGGCTGGCTGTCGTGGATCGACTGGGTCTCGGCCCTGATCGTTGTTGTGACGCTGCCACTGATCCCCGCTTTCGGTGCGCTGGTCGGCCGGCACACCGCCCAACGCACCGCCCGGCAGTGGGGGTTGCTCGCACGGCTGGGCGGCCACTTCCTGGATGTTGTGGCCGGCCTCCCGACGCTCCGCGCATTCGGCCGCGAGCGGCACCAGACCCGGGTGGTCGGCGAGATGGCCGACGCTCACCGGCGTGCCACCCTACGGACACTGCGGGTGGCGTTCCTCTCTTCCCTCGTCCTGGAGACGGTCGCCACCTTCTCCGTGGCGCTGGTGGCCGTCCCGGTCGGGCTGCGGCTGCTCGACGGTGACACGGACCTGCGTACCGCCCTGATCATCCTGTTCCTCGCCCCCGAGGCCTATCTGCCGCTGCGTGCGGCGGGCGCGGCATTCCACGACAGCGCCGAGTGCATCGCCGTGGCCGAGCGAGTCTTCACGATCCTCGACACCCCCGACACCCCCGGTTTCGTCGGCGGGGCTGGTGGAGTTGGAGGCGCGTTCACGCCCATGGCCCGCGCTCCGGCGCCCGATGCCCGCACGGCCCAGCTGCACCTGAACCAGGTCACGGTCCGGTACCCGGGCCGATCGGCACCGGCCCTGCTCAACGTCTCCCTCTCCATCCGCCCAGGCGAACACATCGCGGTGGTCGGCCCGAGCGGCGCGGGCAAGTCCACACTCCTGGCGGTACTCCTCGGCTTCGCGGCCCCAGGGGCGGGCCGGGTCGCCGTCGGTGCCACCGACCTCGCCCACCTCGACATCGACGGCTGGCGCGCCCAGGTGGCGTGGGTGCCCCAGCGTCCCCATCTGTTCGCGGAGACCGTCGCGGACAACATTCGCCTCGGACGCCCCGGCGCGAGTGACGCCGAGGTCCGGCAGGCGGCCCGCGCCGCCTGTGCCGACCGCTTCATCGAGGAACTGCCACAGGCGTACGCAACCGTGCTCGGCGAGCACGGCGCCGGACTCTCCGCGGGTCAGCGCCAACGAATCGCCCTGGCCGCGCGTTCCTCCTGGACGCCCCCGTACTACTCCTCGACGAACCGACCGCCCACCTCGACCCCGAGAGCGAGGCCGCCGTCACGCGTGCCACGGTCCGCCTGATGCACGGCCGAACCTCGGTCGTGGTCGCACATCGCACGAGCCTGCTGCCCCACGCCGACCGGATCATCACCGTACGAGCAGGCAGCCTCACTCACCCCCAACCGGCACCCAAGCAAGGACTGGTGGACCCATGACCCCCTGTTCCAAGGTCACCACCCCCGCCCATGGACCCGAGCCCCACCCCACCGTCCGCTTGCTGCGCCACCTCCTGCCGTACTGGCGCAGGCTGCTGCCCGCCGCGCTCGCATCGGCCGGCAGCGACCTCGCTGCCGCCGCGCTGATGGCCACCGCCGCCTGGCTGATCACCCGCGCTGCCGAACAACCCCCACTCGCCTCGGTGAGTATCGCGATCGTCGCCGTACGCGCCCTGGCTCTGGGGCGAGGAGTGCTGCGCTACACCGACCGACTACTGGGCCACGACGGCGTGCTGCGAGCCGTCGCGGGCTTCCGCACCCGGGTGTACGAGGCCTTGGTGCCGTTGGCCCCCGCGGGCACTCCGGCCTTTCGCAGCGGGGATCTGCTGACCCGGCTCGTCGACGACGTGGACTGCGCCCAGGACCTGCTGCTGCGGGTCCTGATCCCGGTGGCCGCGGCCTGCGCGGTCGCTGCCACCGCCACCACAACGGCCGCGGTGTTGCTTCCGCAGGCAGGCGTCCTGCTCGGGCTGATCCTGATCGTGGCGGGACTCTTCGTGCCCTGCCTGGTGCTCACGCTGTCCCGCCGTGCGGGTCGCGAGGAGAAGGCGGTCCGAGCCGAACTCGCGATTCTCACCGTGGACGCGATCCAAGGAGCCCCGGACCTGGCCGCGTACGGCGCCCGGGGCCGCGCCGAGGAACGGTCCCACCAGGCCTCCGCCCGGCTCGCCGCGCTGGAGCGCCAGCGGGCCCTGACCACCTCACTCGCCTCAGCCGTGGTACTGCTGCTCCAGGGCGGGGCGCTGGTCGGCGTCACCTGGCTCGCGCTGCGGGCGCACACGGGCGGTGCGCTGCCCGCCGTGCACCTCACCGTCCTCCCGGTCCTCGCACTGGTCTCCTTCGATTCCCTCACACCGCTGCCATCCGCTGCCCGCTGTCTCGCCGAAGTGCGAGCTTCCGCTCGCCGTCTCGCCGACCTCCTTGACACACCGCCCCCCGTCACCGACCCGCCAACCCCCGCCCTGCTTCCCACTGACGAGCCACTGGGCGTGGACATCACCAACCTGCGCGTGCGCCACCGGCCCGGTGGCGCTCCAGCCCTGGACGGGGTGAGCCTGCGACTGCCGCCCGGCCGCCGGGTCGTCCTGCTCGGCGCCAGCGGCTCCGGCAAGTCGACGCTGATCGCGGCGCTCATGCGGTTCGTCCCGTACGAAGCCGGGAGCATCCGCGTCGGCGGTCGCGAGACGCGCGAACTCAGCGAGTGCGCAGCCTCGGACGTCCGCCGTGTGATCACCGGAGTGACCCAGGACGCGCATGTCTTCCATGCGACGATCCGCGCCAACCTGGTTCTCGCCCGCCCCGAAGCCACGGACGCGGAGTTGTGCGCGGTGGCCCGCAGGGCCCGGCTCCTCGACTGGATCGAGTCACTGCCGAACCGCTGGGACACCCTGCTCAGCGGGGACGGAGCCACGATGTCGGGCGGCCAGCGCCAGCGCCTGCTCCTGGCCCGGGCACTCCTCGCAGACCCGCCGATCCTCGTCCTGGACGAACCCACCGATGGACTGGACCCGGAGACGGCCGCCGCGGTGCTCGCCGACATCCTCGACGCCACCCGCGGACGCACCACACTTCTGGTTACCCATGCGCGGTCGGGCCTCACCGCGGCCGACCAGGTCCTGACCCTCGACGGTGGCCGGATTCGTACGGTCACTCAGCCGGCCACCACCTAACCAGTGCGGTGGGCGACACCGGACGGCGTGCTCGCGGATGAGCCAGGGTGGGGACAGGCCAGTGCCACCCCAGGCATCGCGGGTGTGGGACTCGTCCGCAACGCTCACACATCGCGGCGGTGCACGACGGTCACCGCGATGATCACGGCAACGAGCGACCAGCCACCGAACACGCTCCACGCCTCGGTGACCGACACCGGATACAGGCCCATGCCGTCGTTCGACTCCGGGTTCTGGACCAGGGCGTTCCACGCGGTGAGCGGCATGGCGTCGCCGATCTCCGCGACCCACCGATAGGTCTCGCCCTGGAAGAGCGCCGGCAACAGGAGGAGCACACCGGCGACCGCGGCGACGGTGCCCGCCGCGTGCCGGATGAGGGCGCCGAGAGCCATGCCGACGAAGGCACACAGCGGGGCGAGCAACGTGGAAGCCGCGACTGCCCGCAGGGCTCCGGGGTCGCTGAGGGAGAGTCCGTTGTGGTCTCGCAGGATCGCCTGGGTCACACCGAACGAGGTGCCCGCCACGACGGCACCGAGGGCCAGCATGACCACCGCCAGGACGGTCGCCTTGGCCGTCATCACCGCACGGCGCGCTGGGACGGCGGCGAAGGTGGTGCGGATGAGACCGCTGGTGTACTCGCCGAAGACCGCGATGGCGCCGACGCTCCCGGCGATGACCATGAGCAGCTGCCAGGCCGGGTCGACGAAGGCGGTCGCCAGCGGATCGAACACCATCTGCGGCAGGTCGGGGAATCCGGGCGGCGGGGCAGGGGGCAGTGGGGGCTGATCCGCCAGCCGGTCGGCGTTGGACCGGGCGGAGTTCACATTGATCCCGATGACGGTCAGCGCGCCGCCTCCGAGTGCCCAGTAGCTGGAACGCAGCGACCACAGCTTGATCCACTCGGCGGCGAGCAGATCGCGGAACCGGGCAGGGGTGCCGAGATCCGTTGTGCACACCCGCCGCTCGGTGATCGTCTGTGTCTGGGTGGTCATCGTGCCTCTCCCGAGTTGTATTCGACGCGGTCAGCGGTGAGCTCCATGAAGGCCTCCTCCAGAGAGGCGTGCCGGGGGGTGAGCTCGTGCAGTGGGATGCGGGCGTGCAGGGCGAGTTCGCCGATGCGTTCCGCGCCCAGGCCGGTCACCGTGCACGAGCCGTCCTGTTCGTGCTGGACGGTCGCCCCCTCCGTGGCGAGGGCGGACGTCAGACCGGCGACGTCGGGTGTCCGGACGGCCACCCCAAGGCGGTCGCCGCGGACGGCGAACTCAGCAAGGCCCTCCGCGGCGATCAGCTCGCCCCGGCCGATGACGATCACCTGATGCGCCGTGTGCTCCATCTCGCCCATCAGATGGCTGGAGACCAGCACCGTACGGCCTTCCGCGGCCAGCTGCCGCAACAGCCGGCGCACCCACAACACACCATCCGGATCGAGTCCGTTGAGCGGCTCGTCGAAGAGCAGTACGGGCGGGTCGCCGAGCAGGGCGACGGCGATACCCAGTCGCTGCTTCATCCCCAGTGAGAACCCTCCGACGCGGCGATGGGCCGCGGAGGCCAGCCCCACCTCGTCCAGGACCTGCTCCACCCGGCGCCGCGGAAGCCCGTTGCCGTGCGCCAGGGCCGACAGATGCGCCCGCGCGGTGCGTCCGCCGTGCACATCATGGGCGTCGAGCAACGCCCCGGCGTGTCGCAGTCCGCGAGGGAGTCCGCGGAACGGTCGCCCGTTGACCAGGACTCTCCCGCTGGTGGGGGTGTTCAGGCCGAGGATCATCCGCAGAGTGGTGGACTTGCCGGCGCCGTTCGGGCCGAGGAACCCGGTGACATGGCCGGGCCGGACGGTGAAGGTCAGGCCGTCGACGGCGGTAGTGGCGCCGTATCGCTTCGTCAGTTCATTGACTTCGATCACCCGGCCCACGGTGCCGTGGATCGGACCGTGCGGCATCGGTTCGAGGGCCACACCCTCGGGGCCCATGGGTAGCCGCAGGGCGTACGCCCGTGGGCCGATGCACCGGGCTGCTGCCCCTACCTATGATCACCACATGAGCGACTCACCCCGTGCCACCCGCCCGTGGCGCATACCACCGGCCGCGGCGCGGGCCCTGGCCTGGTGCGGGGCCATCGCCTACCCGATCCTGCTGTACGTCGCGGTGCTCAACGAGCACGAGCCCACCGGCGTCCGGCTCTTCCCGCCGACCGTACTCGCGGTTCTCACCCTTCCCCTGCTTCGACGCAGACCGCTGCCGACCCTGACGCTGATACTGGCCGGTTCGTTCGCCACAACGCTGATGGCGGCCTCCAAACTGGCCGCGGTCTACCCGTTCGGGGGGTCGGGACCCGCATGGCAGATCGGCTATCTACAGGCGCTGGTGACCGATCTCGCCGTCGGCTGGATCGCCGCCACCCAAAGGCGCCGGACCGCGCTCGTCGCCGCGGTCTCGGCCCTCGCCGTGCAGATCGCCGCCGTAGGCTACTACCGGACCGGGTCGGACGACTTCGTCTCTGGTGTTGTGTTGCTCGCCCTGTTGCTCGCCCTCGCCTGGATGACGGGTTACCTCGTTCAAGAACGCCGTGCCCACGCGGAGACGGTGCGGGCCCAAGCCGCGGTACAGGCCGTCACCGCCGAGCGATTGCGGATCGCCCGCGAACTGCACGATACGGTCGCGCACAGCATGGGCGTTATCGCCATCCAGGCCGGCACCGGCCGCCGGGTCATCGACGCCCAGCCGGGGGAGGCGCGCAACGCACTGGCCGTCATCGAGTCCACCAGCAGGGACACCCTGGCCGGGCTGCGACGCATGTTGGGAACTCTCCGCCAGGCCGAACCGGACGGGGCGCCCCAGGCGCCCGCGCCTGTTCTGGCGGACGTCGACCGGCTGGTGGCAACCATCGAGGACGGCGGCGTGAGAGTCGCCGTCGAGTGGCTCGGGGTGCGGCGCCCACTACCCGCCGACGTCGAACTGTCCGCCTACCGCATCGTTCAGGAGGGCATCACCAACGTGGTGCGCCACGCGGGCACAGACGAGTGCCAGGTGATCATCGACTACCAGGAGGACCAACTGTCCATCGAGATCACCGACGAAGGCCTCGGGCCCGGGGCCGCAGGCACCGGATACGGCATCACGGGGATGCGCGAACGGGCCACCCTGCTGCACGGCCAGTTCACCGCTGGTCCCCGCCCCGAAGGCGGCTTCCGCGTGGCGGCACGGCTCCCGGTCACCGCGGGCACGAGATGACTCACCCTCCTGTGCGTGTCGTACTCGTCGACGACCAGCCGCTGGTACGCGCCGGGCTGCGCGTACTCGTGGCGAACAGCGCGGGCCTGGAGATCGTGGGGGAGGCTGGCACGGGCGCCGACGCGGTCCGGCTCGCCGGGGAAGTCCGTCCCGATGTGATCGTCATGGACATCCGTATGCCCGGTATGAACGGTATCGAGGCGACCGGGCTGATCACCGCAGGCCCCAGCACGGCGCGGGTGCTCGTCCTCACCACGTTCGACGACGATGAGTCCGTCTACGGCGCGCTGCGTGCTGGCGCGAGCGGATTCCTCGTCAAGGACATGGACCTGGACGACATCCTCACCGCGATCCGCGTGGTCGCCGCTGGTGAAGCCCTGATCGCGCCGAGCGTGACCCGCCGCCTGATCGAGGAGTTCGCCGCCCGCCCCGAGCCCGCCGCCGCGCCCCGACACCCCATGATCGAGGGCATCACCGAACGGGAGCGCGAGGTGCTCATCCTCGTGGGCCGCGGACTGTCGAACAAGGAGATCGCCGCTGAGCTCTTCATCAGCCCGGCCACGGCAAAGGCCCACGTGGGACGCCTCTTCACCAAGCTGCCTGCTCGTGACCGGGTTCAGTTGGTCATCACCGCCTATGAGTTGGGCCTGGTGTCACCATCGGGCTGAGCGAGCTCTGAGCGGGGCTGGGTCGGCGAAGCAATCCGAGGGACTGCTGGGGTAGGACATGCGAGGGAGGGAAACCCCTACCCGAGTCTGTGGATTCGCCTACCCCTCAGCCACCTACGAGGAACGGTAGGGCTGGGATGATGTATCAGTGAACTACTTTCCGTTCGTTGGCATCGGTCCTGGTCATGACTGGCAGCACTTTTCAGAGCCCCGGCAGGTCCAGGGAGGCCAGTGGCCGAAGTTGGAGGCCGCGCTCGCCGTGGTCAATCGCGACCTGGCGGCGACCCTGCCGGGTCAGGATGAGCTGATACTGATGCTCGTCCCGTCCGCGGGGCCGATGACCCGGGACGCGACCGATGGGGATCAGATCTATGTGGCGCTGCCCGACGGCCGTTGGCAAGGCAACTCGGTCAACGCGTGTGATCTGGAGGAGGGCGACCCGCCAGAGCCGGACGACGCGGCGCTGGTGCTGTCCGTGGTCGCGGATGCGGCGCAGGAGACCATCATCGAACTGCTACGGCAGGTCTGGCCGATCTGCTCGACACACCACATCGGCATGCACCCTCGCCCCGCAGGGACCACCGACAACTGGTACCAGGGCGAAACAGACACGGTCGGTCCACCGGTGTGGTGGTGCCGGGGTAACCGACACGGCACGTTCCACGATGTCTCCCTGGTGGGGGAGTTGGCCGCCACCCTCCCGGGGAAGCAGCGCCGGGCCCTGCGGCGCAGCGAGCGGAAACGGGACCGCCGCCGATAGCCGCAAGCGGGACGACCGCGGGCTACCGCGGGCCCCGGCATCCGCCGCCACCCGCGAAACGTCGCCGGCTGGCCCCATCATCGGCTGAGCTCGCCCTTGCCCGGCCTTGACCGTCAGGTCAGCGCGAGACCTTGGGGCAAGCGGCGGGCCCGGGGCGGACGCGGTCCTGGGGCTGACAGACGTGTTCCTCCGGTGCCTCCCGCGTCTTCTGCGCCTTCTGTGAAAGCCCTTGAAGACTGTTGAGGACGCAGCCTCGGCAAGCGGGCAATGCGTAGAGTCACTGCCCGCTCGTCCTCGCTACACGCGTACGGTCATCCCGGTCGCCGGGCCGAGGGCAACGCCCCCGGACCTCGGCGAGGGGGCCGGGAGGACGCTACCGCCGGTTATCCGAACTGACCGATCTGGTAGTCGCCCGCGGGCTGCTGGATGATGACGTTCAGACGGTTGAGGGCGTTGATGAGGGCGATGAGTGAGATCAGGGCGGCGAGTTGGTCCTCGTCATAGTGCTTGGCGGCGTTCGCCCAGGCCTCGTCCGAGACGCCACCGGCCGCGTCGGCGATGCGGGTGCCCTGTTCCGTCAGCTCCAGCGCAGCGCGCTCGGCATCGGTGAACACCTTCGCCTCCCGCCAGACAGCGATCAGGTTGAGGCGGGTCGAGGTCTCTCCGGCATGCGTGGCCTCCTTGGTGTGCATGTCGGTGCAGAAGCCGCAGCCATTGATCTGACTGGCGCGGATCTTCACCAGCTCCTGGGTCGCGGCCGGCAGTGTCGAGTCCGAAACAACCTTGCTCGCCGAGACGACGTGCCGCAGTGCCTTGGCCGCGACCGGGTTGCCGAGGAGATTCAAGCGGGCATCCATGGTGCACTCCTTGCCGTTGTCGATGGTGACGACTCCTTGACGGAACAGCTCGGCAAGATGTGACAGGGCCGAATGTGACGTGCGTCTCTTCCGGTGATGCGGTAGTGAACCAGGGCCGGCAACCCCCACCGCGTACTGCGTCAAAGTGGCCTTCCCACCCATATGCCGTCCCCCACCGGGTCCACAGAGCACACGTCACTCCGGCACACAGGTATGCGGGCTGTGTGCGAAGCCGCTGCCCGTTCGTCCTCCCCCGCGCCACGATCATCTGGCCGAACACCCCTTTTCCGGGTGGGCCGGACAGCCGCCGACCCCAGCTGCTACGAAGGAGGTCCGCACCCTCCGACGGAAAGGCATGACATGTCCGACGAGTTGCTCATCCGGAAGATCGGCCATGGTTTCGACCACCTCGACCGGGATGGTGACGGCCGGTTAACCGAACACGATCACGTCCTGATGGGGAGGTCGGTCGCCATCGCCCTCGGGCACCCGGAGGGTTCGGAGGCCGAGCGGCGGGTGGTGGCGGCGTACTCGGGGATTTGGCGCGAGTTGCATCTGCCCTACCTGCCGCCGGGCGCGGATTCGGTGAGTCGCGCGGAGTTCATCGTGTCCACCCTGACTCTGGCTGATGATCCGGTGGCGGCCAGGTCCACGCTCGGTGCCCTCGCGGAGGCGTTTTTGGCGGTGGCCGATACGGACGGCGACGAAACGGTGGACGCCGAGGAGTTCTTCGCCTTCCAGCACGGTCACTTTCCCACCCTGACCCGGCCGCAGGCCGCCGAGGCCTTCCGACGCCTCGACCGGGACGGGGACGGGGCGCTGTCCCGGGAGGAGTTCATCGGCGGCATCATCGAGTTCTGGACGAGCCGCGACCCACAGGCGCCGGGCAACTGGTGGACCGGCACGACCGACTTCATTCCGATCTAACCTCCAGGTCCAGACGCCAGGTGCGCACCCACTGCCTCTGACCGCCGCAAGCTCGTCTCCGGTGACTGCCAACACATGCGGGCAGCCCCGCTTCCATGCACGGCGAGCGCATGCGCCGGTCTTCCGTATCCGCCGGTCGGGGCGGACACGGCGGGGCGACGAGACCCAGGGCCGCATCCGCTCGCCCTGACAGGAGAAACCACACCTCCAAGGGGCGGACCCGACGACGGTGGACGCTTTGATCTCCGCGGGCTGCCAAGCGGCCGTCGGGGCCGCGGACTTCCAGCAAGGTGGGGTGGCCCGCGGCCCGAACGCGGCGGGCTTGCTCAACGGGAGGAGGCGATGATGCCTGTCCCTCCCATCGTGTCCCTCCCATCGTGTCAATCCCGTTGCTGAGCGGTCGACTCGATCAGCCGCCGGATGTCGTTCAGGTCCGCCTCGAACTCAGCGGTGAGGTCAACAGGCAGGTCCAGCCAAGGCCCGAGCCTGCTGTGCCCCGGGAGCTCGCTGTCTGGGAGTTGGCCGCGGCGGCTGCGTGGATCGAGGGTTTCGGGGGCGAAGCGGCCCGAGGCTTCGGAAGCGGCGAATCCGATGACAAAAGTGCTGATCAGGCGTTCCAGCCGGGGCACTTCCGACGCTGGAACCCCGGCTTCGATCAGGGCGATGTAGAGGATGTCCACAGCGCGCACGGAGTCCGGGGTGACAGCGGGCCGCGAGAAGAGTAGGTGAACGGCCCAGGGGTGGCGCTGGGTCACCTTTCGGCAGGCGTGCGCGAGGGCGCTGAGTCGTTCGTCCCAGGCTTGATCCCCGACGCCACTCGACGGCAACAAGGCCGCGAGCAGGCGTCCGACCATGCCGTCCAGCAGCGCGGCCTTGTCCTTGACATGCCGGTACAGCGCCATCGGTGTGACGCCGACACGCTCGGCCAACGCGCGCATCGAGACTGCTTCGAGGCCGCGTTCGTCGGCGATCGCCACTGCTGCGTCGAGTACGGCGCCCGAGCCTGGACGACCTCTACCACTCCCTGGAAGCCGCACCGATAGAGAAGAAGGCGGTGCCCGGCGATGCTGCCGCGTGAATCCGCCAGCCGGATGAGCGTCCTGGTCCGCCACAACCAGCTGCTGATGTTGCGTGAGCCCGGCCCGCTCCTGAGCCGGATGGTTCTGCCACTTGTCTTCGTCACCCTGCTCCCGACCCCCGGGGCCTGATCGCCCGCATGTGCGCCCGCGTCGATTGGGGCCTGTCCAAGCCCGCGTGGAAGGCTCGCGTCAGGCAATCCCATATCGTGCCATCTGCGAAAAGGACCGCTCATAGCTCGTACTTCGAGGGGCGGGAACTACTGGCTGGGTCGGTATGTGGGTGGCGGTCGCCAGGGGCGGACATCGGCGGAACCGCGGAGTGCGAGCCCTGGCAGTGGGTGCCGTGGTGGCTGACCCAGCTTTGACCAGCAGTCAGGCGGTGCGGCACGATCGCCCTTGGGACGCGTACCCGCCCAGGAGTACGTTGCGCTGGGGCGTTCGGGGATGATGTCGTTTGTGATCACTATTCATCTGAAGTACGAGATCGATCCCGACCGCATCGAGGACTTCGAGGAGTACGGCCGTCGGTGGGTCGTACTCGTCAACCGGTTCGGCGGCACTCATCACGGGTACTTCCTGCCCAGCGAGGGCGACAGCGATATCGCGTACGCACTCTTCTCGTTTCCAGGGTTCGCGCAGTACGAGCGCTACCGGGCGGACAGCGCCACCGATCCCGAGTGCCGGGCCGCCATCGAACTCGCTCGCCGGACGGGTTGCATCCGACGGTACGAACGCCGCTTCCTACGGCCCCTCGACCAGGACGGAAACGGGAGCTCCGAAGCCCCCGCCCACAACTGACCGGCGAGCGGGACACCCCGTTCGCTCGGCGAGGGCGCCGTGCCGAGCCCGTGCGAGGACGGGGAAGCCGCCCCAGTGGTTGCCCGGGTCGCTCCGGCCGTCGGCTTCGCCTTCCGGCAGACCCTCATCGAGTATCCGCGGGCCGTCACCCACCACGCGCCCTCCGAGGGATACCTCCCGCTTCCGAGACGGTCCGGGATCACTGTGCCGGGTGCGACGCGGTGACGCTCCCAGGGCTTGCGTGAACTCGGGGTGAGCTTCAATGGCGCAGGAGCCCACGAGCTCCTGCGCCGTCACCGCGGGGTGCCGGGATGCGCAGGGACAATGGAGCTCTTCCGGCTTCCCGGGACAGCTGGACAACACCTTCCCGGCTGACGCATCTGCACCCTGTGCATCCCGGAGGACACCAATCCTCCGTTTCACCGTGGTGCTGGCGGAACCCTGACGCCCGCACGGGCGGGGCGGCCTCCGGCCAGACCTGGGCGGCGGATCTGGACTTCACGGTTGACGAAGACCCGGTAGCGGGCTATGAGCGGCAGGTGCCAGGGGACATGGACCCGGCAAGACGCGAAAGAAGGCGCTAGGCCCCGTCGGCGCCCGCGCCTCGGGCCTGGACCAGCCCGGATTCATAGGCCGCGATAACCGCCTGGGCACGGTCACGGACATTGAGCTTGGCGAAAACGCTGGTGATGTGGTTCTTCACGGTCTGGACCCCGATCTGCATGGTCCGCGAGATCTCACCGTTGTCGAGCCCCGAGGCGATCAACCGCAGTACCTCCACTTCCCGCGGAGTGAGCTCGGAAAGGTCGGTGGAGACGGTCGGCTCGGTGATGAAGGTGGCGATCAGCCGAGTCAGCATCCGGGGAGCCACGACCGCCTCACCGACGTCGACCGTGCGCAGCGCCGAGGCCAACTCCTCGGGAGACACATCCTTGGGGAGGAAACCCGAAGCTCCGGCACGCAGGGCGCGGACGACATACTCGTCGATGTCGAAGGTGCTCAGGGCCAGCACCCGGCAATCCGGTAGTTCGGCGGTCAGACGCTCGGTGGCACGCACCCCATCGAGCACGGGCATCCGGATGTCCATCAGGACCACCCGGGGGCGCAAGGCGTGGGCGGCGGCAATGGCCTGCTCACCGTCGCCGACTTCGCCGACGACCTCGATGCCCGGTGCGGTACGCAGGATCAGGGCCAAGCCCCGGCGGACCAGGGGCTGGTCATCGGCGATGAGAACGGTGATGGTTCCGCAACGGTCCGGGTCGGACGGGTCGGGGTGCGAGTCCGGGACGGCCTTGGAGCGGTGCGCCGGCGGGGAGGCGGTGGCACGGGGGAGGACGGGGGCGCCTTCAGCGGGGGCGGCCAGTGTCATCGGACCCTCACTCCTTGATCATCATCATGGCGGGGGAGCGGCACCTCGGCCGCGACCCTGAAGCCGCCCTCTTCGCGGCTGCCGACTTCCAATGAGCCCCCGTGCACGGCGACTCGCTCACGCATTCCCACCAGACCGTATCCCCCGCCCGTCCCCCCTCGCGCACGGTGGCTGCCGTTCCCGTCGTCGGTGACCTCCAGTGTGACGCGGTCCGGTCGATAGACGAGGTGGACGTCAGCGGACGCGTCGCCCGCGTGCTTGCGGACGTTGGTCAACGCCTCCTGGGCTATCCGGTAGAGGGTGAGACCGACGGTCACCGGCAGTGGGAACTGTTCGCCGGTGACGACGAGCCGCGCGGACAGACCACTGGCCCGGGACTCGGTGATCAGTCCGTCGATGTCCCGCACGCCCGGCTGCGGCTGCGACGGTGCCTCCTCGTAGACGTCGTTGCCGCGCAGCACACCGAGCATCTGCCGCATCTCGCGCAGCGCCGTACGGGCGGACGCCTCCAGGGTGACCAGGGCCTCCCGGGAGGTCTCCGGGTCCTGGTCCAGGTGGGTCCTCGCGCCTCCGGACATCAGATACATGGTGGTGATGTGGTGGGCGACCACGTCGTGGAGCTCGCGCGCGATGCGCCGCCGCTCCTCCGCCACCGCGCGATCGGCGAGGAGCTCCCGGTTCAGATCCACCTGCCGGCGCCATTTGCGGACCCACAGCGCCACGGCGATGACGGCGATGGAGTTCGCGGCCTCTCCCGCCATCACCGCGATGCCCATGCCGTTCCACAGACCGCGGAAGACCAGGACCGGCAGGGCGGCCGCCCAGGCGAGCGCCACGGTGCGTGGCGGGCAGAGCCTGGCGACCGCGTAGAGGGCGAAGATCACCGGGACGCCGTTGCCGTGGGCCATCGGCACAGCAAGGCTCGCGATGGTCTGGAGCGTCAACACCGCGGCCAGCGTTTCCCGGGGATGGCGCCTGCGGACCAGGAGCGGCAGGGCGGACAGTGTGAGCAGAGCCACCGCGACGGGGGAGATCTGCTTCCCGACGGACCAGCTCGACCCCGCGTAGTCGACGATCTCCAGCACCACGACGAGAGCGACCAGGACGTCGTTGCGGAGCCAGCCGAGCGCCGGGGACATCGCCCCGCGCTCGCCCGCAAGCCGCCGCAACTCCCGCCGGTCCGGCCAGGCGTCACGGAGCCGGACGGCGACCGCGGTACGGGGGGCGGGGCCCATCCGGGCGCCTCCTTCACACGAGGGAACGGGGTACGAGGGCGACGGCCCGGGTCCGAGCGCGGTGTGTCAGGGACACACGCGAGCAGCTGACCGCCGCCACCCCACGCGGCGTGGTTGCGGTCCCGTCCTCCACCGGACCCGAGGAAACGTCCGGCCCATCGCATCACATCCCACCGCCATCGCCATCCTCACCAGGGACGACACCCACCCAGGACCCAGGTACTGGTTCCCGTACGCCCCGGACCCCGGTCCCCGTCGCGGCCCCTTCCCCAGGCCGATGCCCTGTCGGGGCTGTCCTTGATGGGCTGTGAGGAGTGCGAAAGGCCCGTGAAGCCAACTGTCGAGAGAAGGACAATGATCCGCAGTCTGACATCGTTCGCCACCCGTCGTCGGTGGGTGACGATCATCGTCTGGACCCTCCTGGGAGCGGCGCTGACCATCGTGGGGCAATCCATGATGTTCAGCGCCACCGATTCACAGGCGGGTGATTTCCTCCCCAAGGGCTATGATTCGGCCGCCGCTCTGGAAATAGCCGAGGACAAGTTCGACGCGAAACCCGACGGAAACGCCGCAACGGTTCTCGTTGCCAGGACCGATGGGCGGAAGCTGACCGTCCAGGACCGAAAGACGATCAGCGAAATCGCTACTGAGCTCGGTAACCGTAGAATCAGCGCGCCCAAGCCCGAGATGCTGATGAAGGACCACTCCCAGACCCCACGGGTGGGGGAGAGCGCCATGGCTCCCGATGGGACCTTCCAACTGCTCTCGGTCTCCGTCAGCGGAAACATGAACGACCCCGGGCTGAGGGACGTCTACCGGGAATTCCGTGACACCGCCGAGGAGGAGTTCGGCGAGCAGGGCATGCGCGTCGGATTCACCGGGGGTATCGCCAGCAACGCCGACATCGTGGAAGCGGGGGAACTCCGCGAGAAGATCATCGGTATCATGACGATGGGTCTCATCATCCTCCTCAATGTGGTGGTCTTCCGCAGTGTGCTCGCCGCGCTGCTGCCACTGATCGCGGTATCGCTGATCGGCGGCGTCGCCGCCGGAGCGGTGGCCGGGTCGGCGGAACTCCTCGACATCAAGCTCGACGCGTCCACACCATCCCTGATCACCGTCGTCCTGCTCGGCATCGGTATCGACTACTTCCTCTTCCTCCTCTTCCGGTTCCGCGAGCAGCTGCGCACCCACCCCGAACAGGACGCCGTCACGGCGGCGGCCGCGACGGCGGGCCGGGTGGGCAATGCCATCCTGTCCGCAGGGCTGACCATCGTCGCCGCGTTCGCCACCCTGGGGGTGGCGAGCTTCGGACAGTTCCGGGTCCTCGGACCGGCGATCGCCATCTCCGTGCTGGTGATGCTGCTGGCGAGCCTCACCCTGATGCCGGCACTGCTCGCGGTCAGCGGGCGCGCGATGTTCTGGCCGGCCAAGGCGTGGAAGGAAGAACACCAAGGAGGGCTCAGCGCGCGCCTGGGACTGGAACTCACCCGACGGCCCGTGCGTTACCTCATCGGCAGCTTGGCCCTGTTGGGAGTGCTGTCGGCCGGTGCGTTCGGTGTGAAGATGAGCTACGACCCGGCGGGCCAGCCCAAGACCGCGGCCGTCAAGGTGGCCGCGGAGATCTCCCGCAGTCTGCCCGCCGGCGCCACCGACCCGCACACCGTGTACGTCCGCAGCGACGGCGGCACCCTGGAACAGGATGCGCTGTCCGCTCTGACCGGCTCGCTGGCCAAGACCGAAGGAGTGGGGCAGGTGGCTCCGCCCACCCTGAACCCCGATCGTACGGCCGCACGCATCGATGTGATCCTGTCCGTCAAGTCCGACACCCAACAGGCGCGTGACCTGGTGTCCGGTCCCATCCGATCCGCCATCGAGAAGAACACCCCAGCGAACGCCGAGGCGCACATCACGGGAACGGCCGCCGTGTTCGCCGACATCGCGACCGCCGTGGAGAAGGACCTGCGCCTGGTCTTTCCGATCGCAGCTGCCCTGATCTGCCTGATCCTGCTGCTTCTCCTCCGTTCGGTGCTGGCGCCCCTGGTACTCATGATCGCGGTGGGGCTGGGGTTCGCGGCCACGCTCGGCGCGGGCACACTGGCCTTCCAACACCTGCTGGACCGGCCGGGCATCTCGTTCACCCTGCCGTTGGTGCTGTTCCTCTTCGTCGTCGCACTCGGGACCGACTACAACATTCTGATCAGCGACCGGATCAAGGAAGAGATGGACAAGCCGGTCACCGTGCGGCACGCCGTGGCCGAGGCGGTGCGCCACACCGCACCAGCGATCGCCACCGCCGGTCTGGTGCTCGCGGGTTCCTTCGCCAGTCTGGTCGCCAACCCCGCGACCCAGGAGGTCGGCTTCGCCACCGCCTTGGGCATCGTGTTGTCGTCGTTCGTGTTGTCGATCGTGCTGGTACCGGCGGTGGCAGTGCTGTTGGGGCGCGGGCTCTGGTGGCCACGGCGGCCCGATCGGTCCGCAGCCCGCCACACTTCGGCCACCGACCATCGGTTCCGCTCACCGCTGGATGGCGACTCAGCCGCCTTTGACCGAGTCGGTCACTTCGCTACGGGGGCTGATGTCGATCGACGTCTTGGGCAACGAGAACACTGAGTGCCGGTGCGGTGTGCCCGGCCGCCGGAGCGACGCGGACCGAGCAGCGGCAGTGAGTGCGGCTGAGAACTTTATTCAACACTCCGGCTTGAATCGGCGGTTCTATGTGCTCCCTCGGCCGGTACTCACTCATCCCGGGTGACGGCACAGACGCATCCGGCGACTGATGCCGGCGGTGCGATGGTGGGCAAGACTTGAACTCCGCTATGTGCCAGGGGAGTTCATATGGACCGTTGGGATCAGGTCGGGCGGTCAGCGGCGTGTGGGGTAGCACGGGCGGTGACGCCGTACTCGCTGACCAAGGTCTCATGGGTGGCTGGTTCGCTTCTGGCACACGCTGCCCGGTGCCTTCGGACTCCGGGCCCTGATGGCGTCCGTCGCCATCTGGGCCGCCGTCCAACGCCCAACCGCTCCTGGCCCGCCTCCGGCACCCGACAGGCTGCGCCCTTTCAGCTGAGCGCTTCCACGGGCAAGGGCCCGCATGAGAGCAGGCGCCTCCACGGCTCCGAAACGGGTGCGTTCCTGCTGGCTCAGGCGTCAGCCCGGTCCGGGAGGTGGGTTGGTGGCAAGGCGAGGGCGGTCTACCGCAGGGCCGAGGTGGTCCCGCCGTCCGCGATGTACATGGAACTTCGAGGGGCGGGCAAGCGTTGCCACAAGGACGCGCGCGGAACGCGCGCGGACGGGCAATCGGGTAGCTGAGGTGGCACGGATGGCAATGTGGGACCGGATCAAGGACCAGGCCAAGGGCTTGCAGCAGTCGCAGGGAGCACGGAGCTCCGGCGGTCAGAGCCGGCCGGGAGCAGGGGCCGGCGGGGGATCGAAGGCTCAGCTGGTAGGCCTGCTCAAGTCTCAGCTCGGCTCCCTCAAGACGGAGCTCAAGAGCGGCTCCTACCGGGACGCCAGCATGGCCATGTGTGCCTTGGTCGCGGCCGCTGACGGGACGGTCGACCCGGCCGAGCGGCAGCATGTGGAGTCGCTGATCCTGCAGAACGACGTCCTGCAGAACTTCCCGCCCGAGCAGCTACGGCAGCGGTTCAACAAGCACGTCGACCAGCTGATGTTCAACTTCCAGCAGGGCAAGACCGAGGCCATGCAGGAGATCGCCAAGGCGGCGAAGAAGCCGGTGGAGGCCAAGGCCGTCGTGCAGACCGGCTTCGTCGTCGCTGGAGCGGACGGGTACATCGCCCCGGCTGAGGCCCAGGTCCTGCGGGAAGCGTGCATGGCGCTCGGCGTGTCCCCGCAGGAGTTCGGCCTCTGATCAGGTTCTAGGCATCATCACCTGGGGCTTCCGCGAGCAACGCAAGGCCTGGCCCCGGGCAGCGTCATCGCTGCCGGGGCCAGGCCTGCTTCACGGGAGGTAGTCCTTGGCAGGAACGATAGGTAGATCCTTGGCAGGACTGGTCCGCGGTCATCGTGTCCTGGTCCAGGGGAGGATGCGGCCGTTGCCCGGGGTACGGGGGAGCGGACGGCCCCGAGAAAGCATGCTCATCGCGACGTGCAGTCCGCGCGGCCTGCGGGGCGGATCGATCCCGATGCCGAGTGCGAGCGGTAGCACCGTCGCCCGTTCCCGCCAGGGTGCCCGCGAACCCAGGGCCAGATCAGCTCCGCGCGCCCCCGGTGCGGCCCCAACCCCCAAGACCGGTCGCTCCAAGGGGCCGTGACGCCGGTTGTCCTGGCAGTTCCTCAGCGGCTGGGGACGCGGACATCCAGGGGCGGGAGCCCGGACATCATGGGGCCCGCCGCTTCTGCGACACTGCGCACACGGAAGAGCGACAACGGGGAGTCAGCGGTGCACCAGGACCAGTTCTGGCAATTGATGGGCGAACTGGATGGTGAAGCCGATGAGGAAACAGTGCATCACCTCACCGAACTCCTCGCCGAAGAGGACGAAGAAGACGTCGCCGCCTTCGGTGAGCTGGTCAGGGCACACATCGCGCAGATCCAGAGTTCATACGCCGAAGAACTCGGGGGAACCCCACTCACCGACACCAGAGCCTGCGGCGTCGTCGCGGCCGGAAAAGCCTCCTTCGACGCGGCGTTGGTCAATCCCGCGGGCATCCCCACCCACGAGGACACCGAAGCACTGCTCCTACTGACCGCCGCTGACGATGCACTGGAGATGCTCGCGCCCCACCCGGGGGCCAGAGCGGAGGCCGGACAGGATGGCTGGCTGACACTCTCCCTGGCCTTTGACTGCGGTCTGCCATTCTCGTACCAGAGCACCATCGGGGCACTCAACGAGTCCATGGCGGTGTCCTTGGACTGGAAGAAATGGTGGGCGAAGGCGGACAGCCCCCAGCTCCATGTGGTGATGAACGTCGTGGCCTCGCCTCTCGGGTTGGTGCCCGAACACGTCCGGCGCAAAAGGCGACAGATAGTCGCCCAGATCAATCTGGACGGAGAGCGCCTACGCTCCCTATGCCCTCCGGGGCGGGCCAGTGCGGCGGACCAACGAGCTCGTGAAGACGTCCGCACCTGCTTGTCGGCGGTCAGGGAGGCCCTTGACCTGGGCGATCTACCCGAACTGCCCATGGGAGGGAGGAAGGTTGAATGATCTCCGGGGCAAGAGGCCATGACCCCTGACTCCTGGGTGTCACGTGGTTGGATCATCAACCCGCCACCGCGAAGGCCATCGCGGACTTCGCCACGATCATCGTCAGCGACTCCGCCCACCGCGCCTCGGCATGGTCCCGGCCACCCCTTGAGGTACGAGGAGGCGAGACCGAGTACCTGATCCATCCCATCGGCCGTGGCGTTTCACCGGCATTCGCTGGGCGACTCGGCTACAGCGCCATCCCTGGGCACCCGACACGGGCTGGCTGATACGACGCCATGATGCGCCTTCACTCCACGCCAGGAGTTGGCCTCCACGCCAGGAGTTGGCTCGACCAACTACTTCTGGACGGGACCACGACGCCCCTCGGCCTGCGGACGCTTGCGTCGGCTCCACGGGATCTCCGTGCGGTGGCCGCCGTATCGCCGCGCGCGGACCCATAGCCACCTTGGAGACCAACGGGCGCATGGGACAGGGGGCTTCGCCTAGCAGGGTCCCGGGCGGTTGACACGGTCCTCTGCCGTGCCTCCGTCGACTCACCAGATGGGGGCCTGGGGCGTATCGGGCTGGCGGCGCGCGAGTAAGGATTCCCCCGAGCGTGTTTTCGGCCGAGGCGAGAGTCTGGTGAGCCTCGACGATGAAGCCGGCCCGGGGGAGCGCGGCGGCCCTGCCGCCTGCCGCCTGCGACGAGTCGGGACGGCCCCATCTGGCGCCCGATCCCCATCACGCCCCTAGCACCCATCGGGCTCACGCTCTCCAAGGCGTCACAGAGAAATCCGAATCACGCCGATACCGCGTGCCCGCAGGCGTCCGCCGCCCCCTTCCGCCACGTGTTGTTGTACAGGTCGTCGGTACGTATGGGTCATGCCCATCGGGTGCCTGACCTGCCCGAACTGGCCGCGCTCTGTCAACCCGGACCAGGACGGCGTGGAACTCCTCACCGTAGGGACCGTTCACGGTTTCTGTGAGCCGATCTCGGCCCGCCGATGAGTTCGGGCCAACTCCTGAATCACTCCTGTCCTATCTGTATCTCTGGTGTCACGCTTCACATTGTTGTCAGGCGCCCTACCTCACATACATACAGCTGAGGTCCCGCACTGCCCGGCCCAGGGGCGTCCACCCCTCCCGCCATCCCGATGCGCCTCGTCATCCGCACAGCACAGCTCTGCCGTCCGGCACGGCCTGCCGGACGGGCCACCCGTACCGGCCGCAACGTACGGCCGCCCGCAGAAGGAGTCCACTTGAGACGGTTATCCCTCAAGGTCTCGACCGCGTTCCTCGCCTCCGCCGCGCTCTTCACCGTGGCCCTGCCATCCCCTGCCGCGGGCGCCGCGCCCACGGCAACAACTCCACCGGCCGCGCCGGTCCGGGCGGGCGCCCTGCCCGCGAAACTCAGCCCCGCGCAGCAAGCGGCCCTGCTCGCTGACGCCACCGTCAGCCGTGCCAGGACCGCTGCCGCGCTCGGTCTTGGCGGCAAGGAGCGTCTGGTGCCGCGCAGCGTGCTCACGGACGCGGACGGCACCGTGCACACCCGGTACGAGCGCACCTACGGCGGGCTGCCCGTCCTCGGCGGCGACCTGATCGTCCACACCACCGCGACCGGCGCCATGAAGAGCGTGACCAGGGCCACCACGGCCCGGATCTCCGTCCCCAGCACCACCCCCGCCCGCAGCGCCGCATCGGCCAAGGCCCTCTCCCTGACCCGGGCCAAGGAAGAGGGAAGCACCAGCACCAAACTCGCTCGGGCCCCGCGTGCGGTGGTCTGGGCTGTCTCCGGTCGCCCGGTCCTCGCCTGGGAATCCGTGGTCAACGGCATCCAGCCCGATGGCACCCCCAGCGAACTGCACATCGTCACCGATGCCACCACCGGCGCCGAACTCCACCGGCGCGAGGCCGTGCAGAGCAGCGGCACCGGTCAGAGCCGGCCCGCCGACGCCAAGGCCGGCGCCCAACTCCCGCGCCATGACGCCCTGCGCAGAGACAGCGGCATCGGCCACAGCCGGCACAGCGGCGAGGTCAACCTCGGAGTCTACAAGTTCGGCTCCAACTACAACCTGACCGACACCGCTCGTGGAAGCCACCGAACCTATGACCTCGGCAACTCATATCAGGAGGTCATAGGCAAACTCGTCTCCGACACCGACAACATCTGGGGCGACGGCACCTCCGCGAACAGACAGACCGACGCCGTGGACGCCGCGTACGGAGCCCAGGTCACCTGGGACTACTTCGTGGATGAGCACAACCGCTATGGCATCCGCAACGACGGTGACGGCGGTTCATCCCGTGTCCACTGGAGCGTCAACGACCGTTTCAACTCCTTCTGGCGGGACACCTGCTTCTGTGTGACCTATGGCGATGGCGGGACCAATCCGGACACCGGCGTCGAGGCCACGGCGCACGAGATGGTACGCGGCCTCAGCGCCGCCACCGCCAAGTTCTCCTACTACGGTGAGGCCGGCCCACTGGCTGAGGCGAACAGCGATATCTTCGCCGCCGCGGTGGAGTTCAGCGCCGACAACGCCCATGACGTCGGCGACTACCTGATCCGTGAGAAGACCTACACCGGCAGGGAGCGTGACTTCACGCGCCCTATGGACCAGCCCTCCAGGACCGGCGCCTACGCGGACTACTGGCACCCCCGTATCGCTTCGAGCGGCAACAAGCGCTACGGCGCCGGCCCGGCCAACCACTGGTTCTATCTGGCCTCCGAGGGCAGCGGCACCAAGACCGTCAACGGAGTCTCCTACAACAGCCGCACCCATGACGGTCTGCCCGTCACCCGCATCGGACGGAACGCGGCAGCGAAGATCTGGTACCGGGCGCTCACCGTCTATATGACCTCCACCACGGACTACGCCGGAGCCCGCGCCGCCACCCTCTCGGCGGCGGCCGACCTCTACGGCGCCACCTCGGCCACCTATCGGAATGTGATGCACGCCTGGGGCGCCGTCAACGTCGGCACCCGCCCCGGTGGCGCCCCGAGGCCGTCCGGCCCGGTCTTCGAGAACACCTCCAGCGTCCCGATCCCGGGCCCCCTTCCGGACGGCAGCCCTGGAGCGAAGGTCTCCTCACCGATCACCGTCACCGGGGTCAACGGCAACGCCCCCACCATCCTCCTTGTCGACCTCTCCATTCTCAATGACACCACCCCCCTCCTGGAATTGGTGGCACCGGACGGCACCGTCTACCCCCTCGCGAACGGCAACTGGTACGAAGGCGGCGGCTACACCGCCACCCTCGCCGTGGACGCCTCCGCGGAGACCGCGAACGGCACCTGGAACCTCAGAGCGCAGTCCGATGACAGCTGGGGGCTCTCCTCCATCCACAGCTGGAAACTCTCCTTCTGACGTCCCGCTCAGCAACCGTCCGGGGCTGTCCGCGAGCGGCGGACGGCCCCGGCCCTCGTGGCCTACGGTGTTCGCCCGGCGATCGTCAAGACGCCCCGCCGGTTCGAGACCCGGCTCAACGGCCAGCTCGCCCTCGCCGCCGAGCCCGAACATGGCCGGATCGTGCGCGGGTTCGCCACCTCGCTGTCTCTCCGGTCGGCTCAAAGACCCCGGCGTCCGCACGGCCATCACCCGCACCGCAGCGGTTCGGCCAGCGAGTTCTGGAGATGCCCGCCCCCGTCGGCGCGTACGCCTTTGGGCTACGACCAACAAGACCACCGCCCGCCGCATATGACCGCCGACAGAGCGGCGGGCCGCACGGCACCTGGGGTATCCGCTCGATGACCTCGTCGGTTGCCGCGTGAGGAACCGGCCTACGCGCGACGAACGCGATGTCCCCTTCCGCGGCGCCCGGACCGACCGTCCGATCCAGCGTCCGTGGCAGTGGATCGCCGCGGTCGACGACCACGGACCGGGTGCCGCGTGATCGTTCCGAGCAGTACGATCGGTGGCCGCCGGAAAACTCGATCGCGTCGAGGGTTGATCTCCGTTGGACAGTCACGGTGACCGATCCCTATCTCCTGCGTCCCGTCACTGACGTCGACTTCGCCCGATGGGCGCGAATGATCGCCAACACCTACGGCGGTGAACGGCGATCCTCCGGCCAGGTCGGGACCGGTCGGAGCCGGATGCACGGGTGGTGCCGGTCGAACCAGCAGCCGCACCTCTCAGCGCCTGCGGGCGTTGAGCCGGGCCGCCTGGCGCGTCAGATGGTCGCGCTCGGCGAGGTTGGGGGCCTGCTGGGCTGCCTCGGCGTACAACCGTGCCGCCGTCGCCGGATCGCCGTCGCGCTCGTGGAGGTACGCCGACACCGCGGCGTAGCGGGGCAGCGAGTCGTCAAGCACCATGAGCGCCGCCAGGCCGGCACGCGGTCCGTCGGCCTCGCCGACGGCCACCGCGCGGTTGAGCCGGACAACCGGGCTGTCGGTGAGGTGCGCGAGCTCGTCGTACCACTCGACGATCTGCACCCAGTCGGTCTCCTCCGCGGTGGGCGCGTCAGCGTGGAGTGCCGCGATGGCGGCCTGCGCCTGGAATTCGCCCAGCCGGTCACGGGCGAGGGCCGCCTGGAGGATCTCGACGCCCTCGGCGATCAACTCGGTGTCCCACCGACCGCGGTCCTGCTCGGCGAGCGGCACCAGGCTGCCGTCGGGTGCGGTCCGGGCCGCGCGCCGGGCATGGTGGAGCAGCATGAGGGCGAGCAGCCCGGCCACTTCGGGGTGGTCGAACGCGGCCGAGAGCTGCCGGGTGAGTCGAATGGCCTCGGCGGCGACGTCGACCTCGCCGGAATAGCCCTCGTTGAAGACCAGGTAGAGGACGCGTAGCACGGTGGCGACGTCGCCGGGCTGGTCGAACCGCACTCCGGAGACGGTGCGTTTGGCCCGGCTGATGCGCTGCGCCATGGTCGCCTCGGGCACCAGGTAGGCCTGGGCGATCTGGCGGGTGGTCAGACCTCCGACGGCGCGCAACGTGAGCGCGACCGCGGACGACGGCGTCAGCGATGGGTGGGCGCACAGGAAGTAGAGCTGGAGGGTGTCGTCGGCCGCGTGTGCCGCCTCGGGCGCCGGTTCCTCGTCGACGAGGTCCTCACGGCGGCGGCGGGCAGCGTCCGCCCGGGCCACGTCGAGGAACTTGCGCCAGGCCACGGTCACCAGCCAGCCCTTCGGGTCCCGCGGTTCCGCGGCCGGCCAGACGCGGACGGCCTCGACCAGAGCGTCCTGCACGGCGTCCTCGGCCGCCGCGAAGCCAGCTCCACGGCGGACGAGGATCCCGAGCACACTCGGCGTGAGGCTCCGCAGGAGGGCCTCGTTCATCTCGGAGCTCACTCCGTGATGGTGGGCGGCGCGGCCAGGAACGGGCGTACCTCCAGCCACTCGTGGATGGGCTTCCCGCCCGCCCCGGGGGCGGCTGACAGTTCCCCGGCCAGTTCGATGGCGCGCTCGTAGCTGTCGACGTCGATCACCATCCAGCCGGCGATGAGGTCCTTGGTCTCGGCGAAGGGGCCGTCGGTGACCGGCGGGCGACCCTCGCCGTCGTATCGGACGTACGTCCCCTCGGGGGCGAGCGCCTGACCGTCGACGAACTCCCCGGTTCCCTCAAGGCGGGCCGCGAAGTCCTGCATGTACTGCACATGCGCCGAGATCTCCTGAGGCGTCCACTGGTCCATGGGCACGTCGTTGACCGCGGCCGGGGCGCCGCGATAGTGCTTGAGCAGCAGGTACTTGGCCATCGTTCTTCTCCTCGTTACTGGTGCGACCCATCTTGGCCGCGTTCACTCCTGGGACGAAGCCAGCCACGGGTTCTCGACATCGCCGGCCATATCTTCTTCGGCTCTCGCGGATGGACCTGGGTGACACGTCTCGCGGTGTTCGGGGCCACGCCGTGGCGCAGGGGCGATATGGATGGGGGCCTTCCAAGATCAGCAGCGGCCAGGCAGCGGAATGACGGTCCCATGGGCCGAACCGTGTGTTGTGCCATCCCGGTAAGTGAGGCGAGACCGAGCCGGGCACCAGTAACGTTGCCGGTCGGGTCGGGACTTGTGGTCCCGGTCCGCAGGGGGTCTTCCCAGCGGGGCACCGGCGGGTCGGAGCCCGTCCAGCGCCGCCGCGAGATCACGGAAACGAGCGAGCTCATGACGCTGAACCCCGCGGAACGGCACCAGACCAGTGAGGAGTTGAAGAGTAACCTCGCCCTGTCCGGCTTGACATCGCGTGAAGTCGCGACGGATCTCCACTTCACGCCTCACCGGTTGCACTCCACACTCCAGGCCGACCCAGCGGCCGATCCGGTCGATGTGTGGCAACTGCGCGACTACCTCGAACAAGCCGCGCGCGACGCCGGGCACCAGCCCACCGCCTACACGGTGCTGACCAAACGCTCCCGCCTGCTGGCCCGGATGTGGTTCTCACTGCGCGAAGCCCCGCGGCACAAGTCCACAACGTCCTGACCCTCGCTCCCTTTCACCCTCCGGAGCCGGTGTTCCCGACCGTTGATCCCTGGACGGTAGAGCCTGCGGGGGACTCAGAGCAGGTGTCAGTGGGGCGGGGCCGGATCGGCGACGCCAGCCGAGTGTTCTCACTCCTGCTCAGGTGTTCAAGGCAGTGGACCACCGACGGGCGAGTGGGCGGTCAGGCGGGCAGGCGGGCATGCGGTCTCCGGGACTGGCCATGCGGGGGCGGGTCGGGGCACGCCAGGTTTTCGATACGGCCGAACAGCAGACGGCACTGGATCACCGGCTGGCCGGGCAGATCGGAGCCCCCGGTCCGGAAGGGGGGCCGACCGGCACCCTTCCGGACCAGGGGCTCCAACACCGGGTCCCTGGTGACGTGCTCAACCCGCGAAGCGGGCCATCCACGCCTCGACATCGTCCGCAGACCGTGGCAGGCCAGCCGACAGATTCTGATGACCGTCGACGGTCACGACCAGATCGTCCTCGATCCGGACGCCGATGCCGCGCCACTCCTCGGGCACGGTGAGATCGTCCGGCTGGAAGTACAGGCCGGGCTCGACGGTGAGGACCATGCCCGGCTCCAGTACGCCGTCGACGTACTCCTCGTTCCGGGCCTGTGCACAGTCATGGACGTCCAGACCGAGCATATGACCGGTGCCGGCCATGGTGAAGCGCCGCTGGAGACTGAGTTCGTACGCGCGCTCGGCCGGGCCTTCGATGAAGCCCCACTCGACCAGTCGGGCCGCCAGGTGGCGCTGGGACGCTTCGTGGAAGTCCCGGTACGCGGCGCCGGGCTTGACGGCGGCCATGCCTGCTTCCTGGGCCTCGTACACCGCGTCGTACACCTTGCGCTGCAGGGGTGTGAAGGTTCCGCTGATCGGAAGCGTGCGGGTGACGTCGGCGGTGTAGAGGGTGCGCGTCTCCACGCCGGCGTCGAGCAGGAGCAGGTCTCCGGAGCGCACCGGGCCGTCGTTGTCCGTCCAGTGCATGATCGTGGCGTGCTCACCCGCGGCGCAGATCGAGCCGTAGCCGACGGAGTTGCCCTCAAGGCGCGCGCGGCGGAAGAAGGTGCCCTCGATCCACCGCTCGGACGACGCGATTGCCACCGAGAGCTCACCGACCACATCGGTGAATCCGCGCACGGTGGAGTCCACCGCCTTGCGGAGCTCCGCGATCTCCCAGTCGTCCTTGACGAGGCGGAGATCGCTGAGGGCCTCTTCCAGTTCGGCGTCGCGCTCCTCGTCCGTGGCGACGGCCGCCTCCAGGGAGGGGTCGACGCCGCGTACGATCCTGGTCGGCGCATCGGGGGCGGCGGCCAGGTCGGCGGCGGCCGTGCGGACGTCCCGGCAGGGCAGACCGAGCACGAGCTCCGACTCGGCGAGGGAGTGGCGCCGTCCCATCCACAGTTCGGCCGTGGGACCGGTCCAGAACTCGTTGTCGTTCCTGCTGTCCCGCGGCAGCTGGTAGCAGTAGGCGTCATGGCCGCCGTCCGCACGGGGTTCGAGGACCAGGGCGCCGTCCCGGGCCTGGTCTCCCGTCATGTGCACATAGCCCGTGTACGGCCGGAACGGGTAGCTGTCGTCGTTCGATCGGACCTTGAGGTTTCCGGAGGGAACCACGAGGCGTTCACCCGGAAAGCGCGCTGAGAGCGCGGCGCGGCGCCGGGCCGCGTACGGAGCCTGCTCATCAATGCCCAGGTCGTGCCGCTCGGTGTCCGCCCACCCCGTGCGCATCAGAGCGGACAGCTCCTCGGAGATCCCTGAGTAGAGACCGTTCTTTCGGCCCTTTGACACGTCGTACACCTTCTCTGGGTGGGTTCCTCACCGACGAGGGACAGGGCGAGCCACGCAGGACCGGCTTCTCGCCGGTGTACCTCGGTTCCCTCGCCGCCGCCGGTCGACGGCGGTCTTCGGACGGTACCCCGCACCGCGCCCGCTCGGCGCCCAGGAGTGCCACTGGCACTGATCGGCCATAGCCCGGCGTCGGCGCCGCCGATAATGAGGCGTATGACGAACGGGAAACTCAGCGAGGCCCTCCGGCTGCTAGGACTCGACCACACGGCGGCCCAGGTCTATCTGACCCTTCTCGAACTGGCCCCCGCCCCGCTGAGCACGATCGCGGCCGCGGCCGGTGTGAACGGTGCGGAACTCGCCACGGCGTACGGCGCACTGGTCGACGCCGGTCTGGCCAGCCCCGCCGAGGACGGCGGGGACATGGTTGCCCCGGTTCCGCCCACCGCCGGCCTGGAGATCCTCGCCCGCCACCGCGCGGCCGAGGTCGAGGAGTCGCGCATCGCCGTCGGGGGTGCTTTTGAGTCGTTTCGGCGGCAGCGGCTCGCCGCGTACAACGACGATCTTGTCGAGGTCGTCACCGGCGACACCATCGGCCCCCGGATTCGTCAGGCCTGGGCGAGCGCCCGCGATCAGATCCGGCAGTTTGAGTCGCCACCGTACTTTCCCCTGCCCGGAGCCACGGATGACGCGCTCGCCACCCTCGCCCGCGGTGTGACACAGCGGGTCGTGTACTCCCGGGAGTCGCTGGAGCATCCAGGCCATCTGAGGGAGGTGATCGAACCGTGTGTCAAGGCCGGTGAGCAGGCCAGGGTACTGCCATCGGTACCCGTCAAACTCGTCATCATCGATGACGCCTACGCGCTCGTCTCCTTGTCGATCAAAGAAGCCGACGTGCACAACACCATGCTGGTCGTGCAGCCGTGCGGGCTGCTCTCCGCACTCATCGCGTTGTTCGAGCAGTCCTGGCAGAACGCCCTGCCGTTCCAAGGGCGCACCACCCGCCCCGGCGGTCTGCCACCCGCCGACCGCCGTCTGCTCTGGCTCCTCGCGGGCGGCGCGAGTGATGATGTCATCGCCCGCGAGATGGGAGTCAGTCGGCGCACCCTGTTCCGGCGCCTACAGATCCTGATGGCCCAGCTGGGCGCCGCGAACCGCTTTCAGATGGCCTTGCAGGCACAACGGAACGGATGGTTGTGACATCCCCAGCGCGCAAGGACGAGGGCGGGTGCGGAGGCCTTCCACCTGGGCGAAGGCCCGCTGGTCACCGGGACGCCGAGATCCCGCAGGGACGCTGTGACCCGTGATGCTGGCGGGTCCGTTCGTGAGAAACGCCTTCCCTCGGCGAGTAGACGCCTGGCCCTGCTCGGCCGGAGGGGGAGCAGATGACGGCGATTCCGTGGTGCACACAGCTGGCGGACGCGGGCGCAGAGCGAGGCTGCGGTGGCGTCCGCCGCACGGTGAGTCTCCACCCGGGCGACCGGCTCGCCCACAAGCCGGGTGCCGACACGGACGATGGTGAGGTAGCCGCACGACAGCGGCCGGGCACGGCCCCGTGACACCGGCGCTGCCCTCCGCCGTGCGGCGATGCGCGCCGTCGCCGCCTCAGTCCATGGGTTCCTCCGCTTCGGGAATGATCGCTACCGCGTCGATCTGCACGAGCGCGCCCGGGCGAGCGTGCCCTGAGGTGTAAACCACCGTGACGGCCGTGCGGTGATCGCCCCACACCGATCGCGACGCCGCGTATCCCGCCTGTGCGTCGACCCCGTCGACGAGGTAGATGGTGAGTTTGGTGACATGCTCGGGACCGGTGCCCGCGGCAGCGAGCACGGTCAGCACGTTGCGCATCGCCTGAATGGTCTGCGCCTCAACACCGTCGAGCAGGCTTCCGGTGCCGTCGGTGCCGAACTGGCCGCCGACCTGGACCGTCCGGGCGGCGGGTGCGATCACCCCCTGGGTGAAGGCGGGGTTGTAGTAGAGCCCTTCCGGGTCGAGGTGGGTCGTCTTCGTGGTCATGGGGTCCTCCCGAGAGGCGCCGGAGCGTGCAGGTAGAGGTCGCGCAGCAGGCAGACCTCGGACAGGTGGTGGATCAACTCGCGGTGGACGTGCAGCACCAGATCCGCCATGAGCAGTTCGGGGAAGGGCTCCTTCTCACCGACCGGGACCCGGAGCCCGGCGTCACCGAGTCCGCGCACCCCAGCCAGCCAGACGTCGAGCTGGGTCTTCAACTGGTCGAGCGCAGCGGTCGCACTGCCGGCGTACTCCCAGGTCTCGTATGACGCCGCCGGCGCGCCGAAGTGCGCCGCATTGCGCGCGGCGAGCACACCGACGATGACATGACCAAGCCGCCAGGCGATCGTGGTGAAGGCCGCGGGGACCGGCTGAGGGGAGTCGTAGTCGATCGTGAAGTCCCCAGCGCCGAACCGCGGGGGCGTTGTCGAGCCGCCGCGCGGCCGCACGCTCCAGGCGTCAGGAACCGGCGCCCAGAAGTACTCGTCGTCGGTGAGCCCATCAAGCCGGGCCCGGAGCTGATGGTTCCAGTGGAACTCCCACTGCTCGCGCAGGGTCCTGTTCCCATCGAGTTCGTTGCCGTCCATGGAGCCACCGTGACATCGATAGCGGACAGGTGCGGTCCGCCATCTCTGACAGGGTGGGCGCCATGGACGCGGCCAAGGGCGATGAACGGGGTACGGCGGAGCGGGTGCTCACCCTGCTCGGGCTGCTACAGCAGCGCCGGGTCTGGACCGGCCCCGAGCTCGCCGACAGGCTCGGGGTCACCTCGCGCACGGTACGCCGAGATGTCGAACGGCTGCGCGCGCTCGGCTATCCGGTGCATGCCGGCCAGGGCGTCGGCGGTGGCTACCGGCTCGGCCCGGGGCAGAACCTGCCGCCGCTGCTTCTCGATGACGAGGAGGCAATCGCCACCGCGGTCTCGCTGCTCGCCGGCGCGGGTGGCGCGATCGTCGGGGCCGGCGACGCGGCGCTCCGCGCGCTGACCAAGCTCGATCAGGTGTTGCCCAGCCGGTTGCGTCACGAGGTGCGCGCGCTCTCCGGCTCGGTCGAGTCCTTCGGCGGTGGGCGCACACCGGTCGACCCGGAGGTGCTGATGACGCTGGCCCGAGCCTGCCGCGACGAGGTCGAGTCCGGCTTCGACTATCCGGCTGGGGACGCGGTGCGGCGGCGCCGGGTCGAGCCCTACCGCCTGGTCGCCTCCGACCGGCGCTGGTACCTCCTCGCCTATGACCTCGACCGCGACGACTGGCGCACCTTCCGCGTCGACCGGATGACCGAGGTGTCCGCACGGGCGTGGCGCTTTCGCCCGCGCGCGGTGCCCGACGCTGCGACATATGTGCAGGAGGGCGTGGCGAGCCGGGTCTACCCGCACCAGGCCCGTTTCCTCGTCCATGCGTCGGCCGACACGGTGCGTGCGCAGATTCCGGCATCGGCGGCCGTCGTGAGACACCGGGGGAGCGAGCTCTGCGAGGTGCTCAGCGGTGCCGCCAGCCTCGACTTCGTGCTCATGCACGTACTCCTGCTGGGGCACGACTTCGAGGTGCTCGGCCCTCCGGAGCTCGGGAGCCGCTGCCGCGCGCTGGCGCGGAGACTGCTCGCCGCCGGTGCGTCGATCCCACCGGCGCCGTGAATCCCAACCGGCTCATCGCCTTCCGAACGCGGTAAGTCGATCATTCACCGGGTGCGGCCCTGACGTCTTCCGCTGGTCTCAGCGCCCAACCGGGACCGGACGGTCGGCTTTGCGCACGAGGAGGCGACGGCAGGGCGCGCCACCGGAGCCTGGTCAGCGGACGACGTCGAAGACGTTCTTCTGCAGGCCGTTGGCGTATGTCGCGTGCTCGACCAGCTTCAGCTTCTGGGTGTCCTTGTCCGTGGCGCTGAACAGGCGCTTGCCCGCGCCGAGGAGCAGCGGGAAGACGAGCAGGTGATAGCGGTCGATCAGACCTGCGTCGGAGAGGGCGCGGTTCAGGGAGGCGCTGCCGTGGATGATGATGGGGCCTCCCTCGCCCTCCTTGAGGGCCGCGACCTCATCGAGCGAGCGCAGGATCGTGGTCTCGCCCCAGTTCGCGACCAGGTCGTCTTCGGTGAGGGTGGTGGAGAGGACGTACTTCGGCATGGTCTTGTAGTCGGCGAACTCCTCCATGTCCGGCCACACGGGGCTGAACGCCTCGTAGCTGACCCGACCCATCAGGATCGCGGTGGATTCCTGCTGTTCCCGCCCCTTGATTTCGAACGCCTCGGGGACGAACTCGATGTCCTTGAAGGTCCATCCGGAGTTTCGGTAGCCGGGTTCGCCGCCGGGGCCCTCCACTACGCCGTCGAGGGAGATGAAGGCGGTGCTGATCAGGGTACGCATGAGACTTCCTTGGTGTCTGGTGTCTGATTCGCGATTGCTTGGTGCCGATTCGGCGGTGTTCGAGGTTGCAGAGGCCTGGTGCTGATTCATCCCGGAGAGCCATAGGAGGCAGGTTCTGCGGTGGTGAGGGGGGAGACGGCCCGGGTTCGAGCGGGCGGGTGTTCCGGGCTGTCCGCGCAGGTCAGCTGAGGAGTCCGGTCAGCCACCGTTGCCAGGCAGCCTCGGCTCCACCGATGTCCGGCCCGAACAGGTGATGGAACATCAACGCCATACCGGAGCCGTGATGGAAGGTGTAGATCCCCTCGCTGGCGCGGAGCCCCAGGCGCTCGTCATCGGACCAGACCACTTCGCCCTCCCATGGGGACAGGCCGGCCAACTCCGCGTGCGCCCGGGCGCCCACCGGGGTCGAGCTCGGCAGCGACAGCCCTCTGGCCAGTGCCGCCCGCACCTCGTGCCCTGATCGTCCGCCGGACGGCGCCAGGGCGAAGACGGGAACACCGACGCGTCCGGGAAAGTGCGTCAGGTATTCGCGGAGAGTGTGGAGGTGGAAGGGCCAGCCGCGGCGCAGCGCATCGTACTCATCCTGCCAGTCGTCGCCGAGCAGACCGCTGTGGACGACGCGGAGCACGGTGCTGCCGCCGTCACGTCCCTCGATCAGATACTCGAAGGCCATGAACCGACCGTCCGCACCCTCGGCGGTGCGGGTGGCGAGGCGTTTGCCGGGCTCGTAGGCGGTGATCACTCCCTCCTCCCGGTGACCGCCCGTGGTCATGGCGGTGATGCCGCCCTCGCGCGCCTCCACCTCATTGCGGCCCATGAACCAGGAGTCGATCCCCGGTCCTGTCGCAATCGCTTCCCAGACCTGTTCCGGGCCTGCCGGGAGGGTCGTCTCCAACTCGATCTCGAACGGGTGCGTCATGGTGCGTCGTCCTGTCCTGCTTCGGGTCCGGTCTCCTGCTGCTGGTCGGCCTCACTCCCTGCGGGGCCAGGCTGCGACGCGGGGGTCTGGTGGAGCCCGACGATCACGCGGTGACTCCTGCCGCCCGGGGCTGCGTCGTCGTGATAGCGGCCCACCAGGGTCGCCACTGCCAGGGCCAGCTCGTCGGCGAAGGCCGTCCGGTCGGCCGCGGATGCGAACCGGACCTCGGCGTCGATACCGAAGGTGGCGATGCGCCGCCTGGCGCGGGCGCCGCCGGTCAGCAGGGTGCCGACCTCCTGCACCAGCCGGGACCCGAGCGCCAACAACCAGCGGGCGGAGAGCTGGTCGGGAGAGCGGGAAGGGTCCGGTCTGACGGCGGCCAGCGCGTTGGGGGAGATCACGTAGGAGGCGGCGGTGGCGCGGTACACCCGCTCAGTGACGTTGCCCTTGCGGCGTTCCTCGGCGAGCTCAACAAGTCCGTGCCGTGCCAACTCCTTGACGTGGTAGTTGACCTTCTGCCGGGGCAACCCCAGACGGACGGCCAGCATGGCGGCCGAGCCGGGCTCGGCGAGGGCGGCGAGGATTCGGGACCGTATCGGGTCCAGTGAGGCCTCGGCCGCGGCGGGTTCTTCGATCACAGCGACGTCCAGCACCGTTCCAGAATCCAACCGACAATAAATTTTGTCAAGACAGAATTTATTGTCGGATGCTCCACCGCTGTTCCGCCGTTCGTCCGGCCACGGGGTGAGAGGCATCGGGAATGACACTGACCGCCGGCCACTCGTATGCACTACGCAAGGCCGGGTACTCGCCCGCGCTCAGTGGCCTCGCCCGACCGCTTCCGGTGGTGGCTGGTCCACCTCGCCGTACCTGGCCCCTGTGCGTGGGTATGGCTGAGGCCAGGTGGCCTGGAGCAATCCACGGGCGACCTGATTGGGGTTTGTGCTCCTGCCCAGGTTTCTTGAGGCGGATGCCCGGTTCCCGGAGTCTGCCCGGGAGACGCCCGCGGCGGCGGTGGAGTACATGGCTCAGCGGGTCAGGGTTCCCGCCGGGGCGTGGATGGACTACGGCTGGCAGGGTGACCGGGTCAGGCGGCACCGCAAGGAGATCCGGGAGGCGTAGGGGTTCCGGGCGAATGACACGCACGAGTGCCGCGGGGCGCGGCCTGCTGGGTCAAGGGATGGGGAAGCGGTTCATGGAGAGGTTCGAGACAGCGAGTCTGGCGCTTATGCCTGGCCAGAGGGTTCAGGCCAAGATCCTGAGCCATCACCCATGGGGAGCGGTCGTTCAGATCGTAGGTTTCGAGAACGCGGGTCTGTCGGCCTCCATCGACATGATTCAGCAGTTCTCCCGGACCACGAGTAGTTATGACGAACTACTCGCGCTCTTCCCACCCATCGGTTCGCAGATCGATGCGGTGATCGAGCAGATCCATCGTTGGCGTCCGCCGGTATCGGTGCGGCTCAGCATCCGACCTGACGACCTGGAGTCGCTGGCCTGGCGCTGCGACTTCTGTGGCGAACGATCACGTTGAGCCCGGGTGGAGACGCCCTCGTCCTGGACTCGCGGAGCAACGACGGTCCAGGAAGCCACACCATCATCTCCCACCGGAACTGCCTGGCCGAACGAATCCGCCCGGAGAGCACCGGAGAGCAGGCGCGAGCACGGGGGATCGGGAAGATGCGCTGAAGGTCGCAAGGTGCGTGCCCAACTACCCACCGCCACGGCTGAGCCCGACAGCTCAGCCGGCGGGGACCGACCGGTAGTTCGGGACAGGCGGCATCGATCCGCTGGCCATCCCGGAGTACGCCGAGTTGGGCACGGACTTCATCGTTGAGTCCACCTCGGTGGCCACCCGAGAGTTGCTGTCGAAGGATGTGCTGCGGCGCCGACAGTTGCTGGTCCTTTTCGGGCTGGGGGCGAACGTGTGGATCAAGCGGGTCGCGGTGACCGGCAAGCACGGCGAGAGCGAGGGGACGCTGCGGTGGGCGCGGCACTTGTTCGCCAACCGGGCCAGTTGCGCGCGGCCTTGCGCAGGCTGGTGAACGCCTTGACCGCCACCGCGACCCGCTCGGCGCCCGTCGCACCGCGGCCCAGGAATCGGCGGCAATGCGCTGTGGGCGCCTCCGTCCCGGACGTTGAGTAGATGACCCTGAGGTGGATGTCCTCTGTCTGCCTAGGCGGCTTCGCGGGCTCTACGGAGCAATTCCAGGCCGTTCCCGGGTCCCCTTTTTCAGCGGATCGTGACACCAGGCAGGGGAAGCCCTGTGTGGCGCCCTGAGGGGCTTTCATGTGTCACGTGTAGGGGGGATTGATTGGATGAACACGCGGCCGCCTGTGGGGCTTTAGGGGGGCTCGTGGTGGAGTCTGCGATGCCTGCGCTGGGTGTGGTAAACCTAGTTCTCGATTCCATGGTGAAACTTGCGGAACAGGGCCTGGCCGGTCGGCGGGGCCCTGCGCCGACCTCCGTTCGACGTCATGCCGCTCCCGCCCCACTGGGTGGGGGCGCGGTTTGTCGCGCCAGAAAAGAGAGCGCCCCTGTGACCGATCCCGGCATTCCCTCCGACCCTTCGGTAGACGCCACCGCATCCGCGCCCAACGCGGGCAACGTGGGGGACGCGTCCTACACCGGCAGCCAGATCCAGGTCCTGGAGGGCCTGGAGGCGGTCCGTAAGCGGCCTGGCATGTACATCGGCTCGACCGGTGAGCGCGGTCTGCACCACCTGGTCTACGAGATCGTCGACAACTCGGTCGATGAGGCCCTCGCGGGGCACGCGGACCGCATCGACGTGACGATCCTCGCCGACGGTGGCGTTCGTGTGATCGACAACGGTCGAGGCATCCCGGTGGACATCGTGCCGTCCGAGGGCAAGCCGGCCCTGGAGGTCGTCCTCACCGTCCTGCACGCGGGCGGCAAGTTCGGCGGCGGTGGGTACGCCGTCTCCGGTGGTCTGCACGGCGTGGGCATGTCGGTGGTCAACGCCCTGTCGACGCGGGTGGAGGCGGAGGTGCGCTACGGCGGGCACCGTTGGAGCCAGGAGTACGAGAAGGGCGTGCCGACCGCCGCGATCAAGCAGCACGAGGAGGCCTCCGAGACCGGTACTTCACTGACGTTCTGGGCTGACAGTGACATCTTCGAGACCACCGAGTACTCCTTTGAGACGCTCTCGCGT
>NZ_JAMQAW010000065.1 GCF_023701525.1 Streptomyces albipurpureus | reverse complement strand
AAGGACTCTCCGCCTACCTCGAAAACAAAACCATCACCCTCCCCACCCCGGCCCAGGCCTGACCCATAGCCAGGAACACCCGTACTCACGCGCAGCGGTGAAGGCCGGCGGACCAGGGCAGAATACGCCTCGCGGCCGTCACTCGTGAGTGCGGAGAACAACCCCGCTGCCGCCAACCCCGGCACCGGGGGCACGGCCCCGGCGCAGGCAATCTGCTACGCGCCCCTCCCAGCCCGGACAACTCCCCTGTCCTCAACCGGCATCCCCCATCGCCGCAGCACTGACTGACCACGTGCTGCTCGGCCCGGCTGTCGGGCCCTCCCGCGACGAACACCGCCAGCGCTGTGGGACCCGGTCCGCCCGAGCGCACACCATCAGGCCCGCTGGCCGGTCTCTCGCGGGTACCGCTCACGGTCTCCGCCCGGGCTCCTCTCCTGACACGGCATCAGACCGGCCGCCAAGCTCACAACACCCGCGCGGCAGGGAGCGCACCCGACCTGGCGACCCGACCGGTACATCCGGCCACTGACCCGTCCGCCCGGGGTGGCCCGGCCCCGCTGCACCCACCCCGCTCGCGCCTTCCGATCCCGGCTCCGTCGCCCTGCGCGGAGAACCCGAACCCTCACGAGGAGAACACATGTCCACCGGCTATGTATGGCACGAACGGTACGCATGGCACGACACCGGCGCCTTCGCAGCGAACTCGCACGCGGGCGGCTACCTCCAGCCCTTCCCCAACTTCGAGAGCCCGGAGAGCAAGGCCCGACTCGCGGGTCTGATCGAAGTCTCCGGCATGCTGGACCAGTTGCTCAGGGTCCCCGCCCGCCCTGCCACCGAAACCGACATCCTACGGGTCCACTCCCGCGCTCATCTGGAACGGATCAAGGCCGCCAGTGCCTCCGGCAGAGGCGACGCGGGCGACGGCCGGTCGCCGTTCGGGCCCGGCGGGTACGAGATCGCGCTGCTCTCGGCGGGCGGCACCATCGCCGCGACGGAGGCCGTCCTCACCGGCCGGGCCGAGAACGCGTACGCGCTGGTACGCCCGCCGGGCCATCACGCCGTCCGTGACCACGGTATGGGTTTCTGCGTCTTCGCGAACATCGCAGTAGCCGCCGAATGGGCCCGCGCCAACCACGGGATCCGACGGGTGGCGGTCGTCGACTACGACGTGCACCACGGCAACGGCACCCAGGACATCTTCGAGGACGACACCGACGTCCTGACGATCTCGATCCACCAGGAACGGTTGTTCCCCCGGGACACCGGCGCGATGGAGGACCACGGCACGGCCGGAACAGCACTCAACATCCCCCTGCCCGCGGGGTGCGGCAACGACGCCTACACCGAGGCGGTACGACGCGTCGTCGTCCCCGCACTCCATCGCTTCGCTCCCGAGCTCATCATGGTGGCCAGCGGATTCGACGCCAGCGCCTACGACCCCCTCGGCCGCATGAGCGTCACCTGCGCCGGATACCGCTCCATGACCGAGCAACTCGTCCAGGCGGCGCGGGAGATCTGCTCCGGACGTCTGGTCATGTCCCACGAGGGCGGCTACTCACCCGTGTACACCCCCTTCTGCGGCCTCGCCGTCCTGGAAGCACTCTCGGGACATGACACAGGGGTCGGCGACCCCTTCGACGGAACGTGGGCGAACTCACCCCAACACCCCCTCACCCCGGTGCAGGACACGATCCTCGGGGCGGCCGAGGGCATCGCCGAGCGCCTCCAGCTCACCGTGCCGCGAGAACCGCGCACGAACTGAAAGCGACAGCGGCGCACCGCCTACGGCTCGACCCACGAGCCGAGCCGTAGGGCGAGCCCCAGCGACCGAACGACCGTAGCGCGCTCGAATTCGGCGCCCCCACGAAGGTCGGGTTGGCCGTCGGGGTCCAGGACCTCGCTCTGAGCGCCAACAGCCATCGCCTGTACACGATTCGCTCCGACGACAGGCCCGCCCTGGGGAACTGGGGGCCTACGCGGGGCAGGGCACGCCCGCGAGGCCGCAGCGGTCCCGGACGTCAGGGTGGGCCTGCTGACACCACGGCACGACACCGCGGAACTCGTCACCTGAGCGGGCGACGCCTTTCCTCGTGGGCGCGCGACGCACGCCCCGACTCTGGCTGAGGTTGCCCTGGTCAACTGGCCGGGTCGTACCGGAACTGCCGGACCTCCTACGAGCAGCGGCAGGCGACGGCGGTCTTCGCGGCCCGTTCGAGTGCCGCCTCCCGTGAGGGCGGCTCAAGAACGGTGCAGCCGCCGTTGGGAACCTTGCGGCCGGGGTGCGTGCCCTCAGTGACGGTGCCGTGACCTGCCACGATCACCGGTTCTCCGTCCTCATCGAGCCCGCCGCCGAAGACCCACACGCCCGCCGCCTTGGCCTCGTCGACAACAGCATGCGAGGCCTCGACAACCGCCTCGAAGTCCTCCTCGGGGAAGACCATGGCCTCACCGGGGTACGAGACCAGGTACTTCGCCAGCCGTGGGCTACTTCCTGCGGCACCGCTCTGGTGCCCAGCCCGATGATGGCTCCGCCGCCGGTCCGACGGGGCAGGAGCCTGCCCCGGCGGCTGCGTGCCCACCCTGCCCGCGGCAGGTCAACCGCCGGAGTCCCGACCAACCCCCAACAGGCGTCGCCGATGGAGACACCGCCATCGCAGTCTCCAAAACCTGGGGAACGTCCTCCCCAGGGGTATCACCCGGCTGAAGCAGGACCCGTCCGCCAGGAGTACGACCCACTCCCCTCTGCGAAGGGAGTGTCAGCTCGTCAGTCCCGGGCCGCGGTGATGTCGAAGCCCTCATAGCCGTTGGCCGCGACCTTGTCGCAGGCCTTGCGGTAGGTTCCGACTCCGCCCGCGTACGGCATGAACACCCGAGGTTTTCCGGGCACGTTGGCTCCCAGATACCAGGAGTCTGCTCGCATGAAGAGGCTGCCGGCACTCACCGCGTTCACATGGTCCACCCAGGTGTTCTCGGCTTCCTCGGTCGCCTCTATCGCGGTCGCCCCGCGCCCGCGCAGGGCATCGAGGCACTCACTGATCCACTCCACATGCTGTTCGATCGAGGCAACCACATTGCTCAGTACGGAGGGGCTGCCTGGACCCGCGATGAGAAACAGATTGGGGAATCCCTGGATGCCGAGGCCAAGGTAGGTACGGGGGCCCGCTGCCCATTTGTCGCGCAGGGGGAGCCCGGCTCGACCCCGGATGTCCATGGAGAGCAGAGCGCCGGTCATGGCGTCGAAACCGGTGGCGAAGACAAGGGCGTCGACGGGGTACTCCGTCTCCGTCGTCGCCACGCCCTTGGCGGTGACACGGGTGATCGGTGTGGCCCGGACGTCCACGAGTTCGACGTTGTCACGGTTGAAGGCGGCGTAGTAGCCGGTGTCGAAGCAGGTGCGTTTGGCACCGAAGGGGTAGTCGCGCGGCAGGAGCTTTTCGGCGGTGGCCGGATCTTTGACGATCTCACGGATCTTGGAGTGGATGAATGCCACCGCGGTGGCATTGGCCTCCATATCCGTGGTGAGATCGGTGAAGGCACTGCTCAGCCGGGCGATTGCGCCCTCGTCCCAACGCTCTTGATAGCGTGCCGTTCGATCCTCGGGGCTGGCTTCGAGCGCGGAGAGGGTGGGCGGCTCGCTCGCGGGTATCCCCAACGCGGACGTACGGGAGGCTTGGCGCAGCGCCGGATAGTCGGCCTTGACACTGTTGTGATCGTCCGCGGTCAGCGGACGGTTGTGTGCGGGAAGGGTGAAGCCCGCGGTGCGCTGAAGGACCGTCACCTGGGCGGCCTGTTGGGCGATGGCAGGTATGGACTGCACACCGGAGGAGCCGGTGCCGATGATGGCCACCCGCTTGCCGGTGAAGTCGACGCCTTCGTGCGGCCAGCGGCTGGTGCGGTAGCAGGCGCCTTCGAAGTCCTCCAGGCCCTCGAATTCCAGGTCCTTGCCCACCGACAGGCTACCGGTGGCCATGACGCAGTACCGGCTGGTCAACTCCTCGCCGGTGTCGGTGCCTACGCTCCACACACCTTCGTCCTCCTGGAGGTGCGCGGCGGTGACGCGAGTGCCGAGCCTGATGTCCCGCAGCAGGTCGAACCGGTCGGCGACATGCTCCAGATAGCGCAGGATCTCGGGCTGGGAGGCGTAGCGCTCGCTCCACTCCCACTCCTGCTGGAGTTCTTCGTCGAAGGAGTAGGAGTAGAACTTGCTCTCCACATCGCAGCGCGCACCGGGATAGCGGTTCCAGTACCAGGTGCCCCCGACCCCGTCGCCCGCTTCCAGCACAACGGTCTTCAGGCCCAGGCCGCGCAGTCGGTGCAGCATATAGAGGCCACCGAAGCCCGCGCCCACAACGATCACATCGAAGTCGGTGGTGACGGACGGGGTGGCGCCCGAAGTGTGCTGGGGCGTTGTGGACATGCTTGCTTCTCCTTCTGGCCCGTGAGGGCGGTCCTGTGCGGGCGCGATGTGGTCGCCGTGGAGGCAGCGGCGGATACCGTGCGGGGCGGCCGGCCTCGATACCGACGAGGCGTGGGCGGATCAGTGTGAGAGCTCGGCCAGCCGTTTGGTGATGGCCTCGGCGAAATGGTCGATTCCGGCCGCGCTGCCGGGCAGTAGTCCGGGCAAGGTGAAGAAGCCGTGCATCTGACCGCTGAATCGGCGCAGACCGGTGGGGACTTCGGCCTCAACCAGCCGGGCGGCGTAGGCCTCGCCTTCGTCACGCAGGACGTCGTGTTCGGCGGTGAGGACCTCGGTGGGCGGCAGCCCGGAGAGGTCGTCGGCGCGCAGGGGGGCGGCGTCGGGGCGGGTGCGGTCGGCCTTGTCGGGGGCGTAGTGGTCCCAGAACCACTCCATGGAGGCCCGGCTGAGCAGGAGTTGGTTGCCGGGATCGCGATATGAGGCGGTGTCCGGGTTGTAGTCGGTGACGGGATACACCAGGAGTTGGAGGGCTATGTCGGGTCCACCGGCGTCCCTGGCGCGCAGGGTGGTCACGGCGGCCAGGTTTCCACCGGCGCTGTCGCCCGCGACCATCAGGGGTACGCGCCGTCCGGCGATGTGGTGGAGGTTCTCATCGACCCAGCGCAGGGCCGTCCAGGCGTCCTCGGCGGCGGCTGGGTAGCGGTGTTCGGGCGCCAGCCGGTAGTCGACCAGGACCACTGCGCAGCCGGTTCGGTGGGCGAGGATGCGACCGAGGGTGTCAAAGCCCGGCAGGTCACCGATCACCCAGCCGCCCCCGTGGTAGTACACGAGCACGGCAGCTGGTGAGGTGTTGGGTATCAGCAGCCTGACGTCGAAGTGTGCGTCTCCGTCACCGATGCGGTGGTCCTCCACCCGGACCATCTCCGGGCCCGGCGGGTAGAGCTGCCGCAACACCGCGTTCTGGGCGCGGGCGGCCTCGGGGGTGCTCTGGTGGATCGGCTTTCTGTCCGGCTGGTCCGCGAGCCGGGCCAGAAGTTCCGAAGTCGCCGTGTCGAGGGTCATGAACGATCTCCTTGCCGCGGGCGGCGTTGGCAACGAAGTCGCCTGTGAGCCCGAACTGTCGATTGCGTAGTCGCCTGGCGGTGATCGCCGGAATGGGAGTGTCAGCAACTGCGGCGCATGCAGCCGTCTTTCACCAGTAAGACCGTCATGTCCTGGTAGCGGGCTGGCCCTCTACTTTTCAGCCGGTGGCACCGACTGTCAACCCCTTTCGACCCCCGGTTGATCGAGCGCTCCCCTCCTTCGGACACAGCCCGAAGGATGCCGCGAGCCACATGAAGGAGCGGCTTCGGGCCTGACGCGCCTTGCCCCCGCCCGCTTGCCGACATCCCTTGATTCCTATGCTGTCGCAGGTGAGAGGGCATAATTCTCCCCTTCGGCAGCTGACGGCGCACAACGGACCCGACTTCGGGCGGGACCGTCGTGGAGTCGATGGCCCCGCCATCGACCCTCGCCCATCCTATTGCTAACCGTACGGACGGTCGATACGGTGTGGGCAGTCGAAATCAGGCCAATAGGCCCTGCCCGACGAGGTCGAAGGAGGGGTGAGCCCAGGACTGGGAACCCGTCGGCGGCGGGGCAGATCCCACTCAGGGCACCGTCGCCGTACGGCGGGCCCGTACTTCGCCTCCTCGGGCTGCCGGACCGGCCCGGTCGCAGCACCCCTCAGTGCTGCCCGGCCCTGTCCCGATGCCTCAATCCCCAGGAGTTACGACATGTCCCAGATCGTGGTTCACGACAAGTTGTTCATCGGCGGAGCGTGGGTGGAACCGGCCGGTGACCAGGTGATCGAGGTGGTCTCACCCGTCACCGAGCAGGTCGTCGCCCGGGTGCCCCACGCGATGGCAGCCGATGTGGACAAGGCGGTGGCCGCCGCCCGCGAGGCGTTCGACCACGGCCCCTGGCCCCGGATGACCCCCGCCGAACGCATCGAGGTCGTCACCCGGATCAAGGACGGCTTCCTCGCCCGCCGACAGGAGATGGCCGAGCTGATCACCCTCCAGAACGGCTCCCCCATCGACTACTCGTTGCGCGCCCAGACGATGGGACCGGTCGCGGTACTCGCCGCCAGCCTGGCCGCCGCCGCGACGACGGTGTGGGA
>NZ_JAMQAW010000064.1:2632-4022 GCF_023701525.1 Streptomyces albipurpureus | reverse complement strand
GCGCGGTTGGTTGTCGGCGCGGACGGCATGCGCTCCCTGGTGGCCCGCAAGGCCGGTGCGCGCAATGTGATCGAGCACCCGCGGATGACCTGCACCTACTACAGCTACTGGACCGGCGTGCCAAGCCACTTCGAGCTCTACGAGCGGCCGGGGCGCTGGATCGGTGTCATCCCGACCAATGACGGTCTTACGTTGGTCATGGCCTACTTTCCGCAGAGTGAGTTCTCGGTGGTCCGTACCGCGGTGGAGCCTGCCTTTCTGGAGGCCGTACGCAGTACGGCTCCTGGGTTGTCCGAGCGGATGTCGGCGGGCGAGCGGGTGGAGCAGTGGTATGGCACGGGGCATCAGGAGAACTTCTTCCGCCAGGCCTATGGGCCGGGGTGGGTGCTGCTGGGTGATGCGGTGCATCACAAGGATTCCATCACCGCCCGTGGTATCACCGACGCGTTCCTCCAGGCTCAGTCGCTCACCGGGCATATCGGGGACGGGCTGCACGACGATGCCGCGCTCAATGTTGCGCTGCGGCGCTACGAGAACGACCTGAACGACACCTTCCTCGACTTCTACCAGGGTGCGCTCAACGTGGCCGAGCTCAAGCCCGAGGGGCGGACGGAGATGCTGCGGAAGCTGGTCGGTCACCAGGAACTCATCGACCGCTACTTCTCGACGGTGTCGGGCGCGTGTTCCATCGACGACTTCTACAACGCCGACCTCTTGACGGTGCTCGACCAGAGCTGAGCGGTGCATTGCGCCCTCCTCGTCCAGCGGATTTGGAGACATCTTGATCCCGTTGTCGTTTGCGCAGCGCCGGCTGTGGTTCATGGACCGGTTTGAGGGGCCGTCGCCGACTCACTGCGGTGCTTTTGCGCTGCGGTTGGTGGGTGAGCTGGGTCTTGGTGCGTTGGAGTCGGCCCTCCCTGATGTCAGTGGTGCATTGCGCCCTGCTCGTTCTGCCGGTTTGGAGGCACGATGATTCCGTTGTCGTTTGCGCAGCGTCGGTTGTGGTTTTTGGATCGGTTTGAGGGGCCGTCGGCGACGTATAACAGTGCTTTTGCGGTGTGGTTGGGGGGTGAGTTGAGTGTGGGTGCGTTGGAGTTGGCGTTGGGTGATGTTGTGGGTCGGCATGAGGTGCTGCGTACGGTGGTTGTTGAGGGTGATGATGGTGTGCCGTATCAGCGGGTGTTGTCGTTGGGGGAGGTGGGTTTTCGGCTTCCGGTGGTTGAGGTTGGGGGGGTGGAGGAGCGGGGGGCGGTGTTGGCGGAGGTGTCGGCTGCTTGTTTTGATTTGGCTGTCGATGTTCCGGTGCGGGCCCGGTTGGTGCGGTGTGGTCCGGGTGAGCATGTGTTGGTGTTGGTGGTGCATCACATTGCGGTGGATGGGGAGTCCATGG
>NZ_JAMQAW010000064.1:0-2574 GCF_023701525.1 Streptomyces albipurpureus | reverse complement strand
GTGGGATTCGTTGCCGGTGCAGTATGCGGATTATGCGTTGTGGCATCGGGATGTGTTGGGTGAGGAGTCTGATCCGGGGAGTGTGGCGGCGCGGGAGTTGGGGTATTGGCGGGGGGTTGTGGAGGGTTTGGTGCAGCCGCTTGCGTTGCCTGTTGATCGTGCGCGGCCGCGGGAGTTGAGTCGTCGGGGTGGTGTGGTTCGGTTTTCGATTGGTTCGGATGTGTTGCGGTCGGTGGAGGTGTTGGCCGCGCGGGAGGATGCCACGGTTTCGATGGTGATGCATTCCGCGTTGGCGGTGTTGTTGTATCAGTTGGGTTGTGGTGATGATGTGCCGGTCGGGGTGCCGATCGCGGGTCGTACGGATGAGGCGTTGCGGGATTTGGTCGGGTTCTTCGTGAACACGTGGGTGTTGCGTGTTGATGTGTCGGGGAATCCGACGTTTCGGGAGTTGTTGGGGCGGGTGCGGGAGCGGTCTTTGGCCGCGTATGACCATCAGGATCTGCCGTTTGAGCGGTTGGTGGAGGTGTTGAATCCGGAGCGGTCGACGGCGTATCACCCGTTGTTTCAGGTGATGTTGTCGTGGCAGCCTCCTGTTCCGGTGCCGGATTTCGGTGGTGGTTTGGAGGTGCGGGCGGAGCGGTTGGAGACGGGGACGGCGAAGTTTGATCTGTTCTTTGATCTGGTTCCGGATGGTTCGGGTGGGGCGGGGTGTCGTCTGGAGTATGCCAGTGACCTGTTTGACCGGGGGACGGTCGAGGGGTTGGCGGGGCGTTTTGTGCGGGTGTTGGGCCGGTTGGTGGGGGATGCGGGGTGCCGGGTCGGTGGGGTTGATGTGCTCGATGCGGCTGAGCGGGATCGGTTGCTGGTCGGGTTGAACGGTTGTGCCGTTCCGGTGTGCGAGTTGACGGTTCCCGGGCTGTTCGAGGGTCAGGTGGCGAGGACACCGGACGCGGTGGCTGTGGTGTGCGGGGATCGGTCGTTGACGTATCGGGAGCTCGATGGTCGGGCGAACGGTGTGGCGTGGGAGTTGGTCCGGCGTGGGGTGGGGCCGGAGGATCTGGTGGTGCTGGCGTTGCCGCGGACGGTGGATCTGGTGGTGGGCCTGCTGGGGATCCTCAAGTCGGGTGCCGGGTATCTGCCGATGGATCCCCGGTATGTGGGTGGGCGGGTGGCCAGTGTGCTGCCGGAAGCGGCTCCGCGTTTCGCGCTGGCGGACGCGGACGGGGACGTGGGGCGGGTGTTGTCCGACTGGGGTGTCGAGGTGGTCGGTCTGGGTGGCGGTGTACCGGAGCGCGCGGCGGCGCTGGGTGATGCGGATCGGGTCGCGCGGCTGGGTCCGGACCATGTGGCGTATGTGTTGTACACGTCTGGTTCGACGGGGCGGCCGAAGGGCGCGGTGATCACGCATCGTAATGTGGTGAACGGGGTGCGGGAGTTGGTGCGGGCCCTGGATGTGCCGCCGGGGTGGCGGATGCTGGCGGGTACGTCGGTGGATTTCGATGTGTCGGTTTTCGAGTTGCTGACCGCGTTGTCCACGGGTGGCACGGTCGAGTTGGTGCCGGATGTGCTGGTGCTGGGTGAGGGGGAGGGCTGGGACGGGCAGGTGATCAGTGCGGTTCCCTCGGTGTTGGGGGAGTTGGTCGGTCACTTGGGGAAGACGGCCGGTGTGCGTACGGTCGTGTTGGCGGGTGAGGTGCTTCCGGCCCGGTTGGTGGAGCAGGTGCGGCGGGCTCTGCCGGGGGTGCGGGTGGTGAACGGCTATGGGCAGAGTGAGAGTTTCTATGTCTCGGTGTTCTGCCTGGCGGGTTCCCAGGAGTGGGTCGATGGCGAGGTCGTCCCGATCGGGAGCCCGTTGGCGAATATGCGTGCCTATGTGTTGGGTCCGGGGCTTGCCCCGGTGCCCCCCGGTGTGGTGGGTGAGTTGTATGTGGCGGGGGTGTGCGTGGGGCGTGGCTACCGGGGGCGGGCGGGTTTGACCGCTGAGCGGTATGTGGCGAACCCGTTCGGTCCGGTCGGGGACCGGTTGTATCGCACGGGTGATCTGGCGCGTTGGAACGCGCGGGGCCTGTTGGAGTGTGTGGGCAGGAGCGATGGCCAGGTGAAGGTGCGTGGTTTCCGTATCGAGACCGCGGCTGTCGAGGCGGTGTTGACCGGGCATCGCGGGATCGGTGAGGCGGTGGTGGTCAGCCGGGAGGTGTCCTCGGGTGGGCGCCGGCTGGTGGCGTATGTGGTGCAGGCAGGTGCGGGTGAGGGTGGCGATGGTGGTGGGGGTGGTGGGGGGATCGGTGATGTGGGGGTGCAGGCCGGTGTGTCGGCCGCCGAGTTGCGCAGGTTCGCCGCGGAGCGGTTGCCCGACTACATGGTGCCGTCGGCTTTTGTGACCCTTGGCCGGATGCCGTTGGGGCCGACGGGGAAGCTGGACCGCTCGCGACTTCCGGAGGCGGAGTTCGCGGGCGGGGTCTACCGGGAGCCGGGCACCGAGACGGAGGCGGTGATCACCGCGGCGTACGCGGATGTGCTCGGTGTGGAGCGGGTGGGTGTCGATGACGACTTCTTCGCGGTGGGCGGGGACAG
>NZ_JAMQAW010000063.1:38864-41738 GCF_023701525.1 Streptomyces albipurpureus | reverse complement strand
GGTGACTGGTACTAATAAGCCGAGGGCTTGTCCATAGAGGCTCGCGTCCACTGTGTTGGTTCTGAAGCAACGACCGTTGCTGGTTTGAGCTAGAACGCCATAATTATAAAGTGTGCTTGTTCGCTCGAAACCGATAGGGTTTCGGTGGTCATAGCGTGAGGGAAACGCCCGGTTACATTCCGAACCCGGAAGCTAAGCCTTTCAGCGCCGATGGTACTGCAGGGGGGACCCTGTGGGAGAGTAGGACACCGCCGAACAATATTTCAGGACCCTTGGTCCAGCGTTCACGCTGGACCAAGGGTCCTTTTTTGTTTTTTGCCGAAGCGCGACCGGTCGCCGGTTGCGCGAGAATGACCGCAGTACCTGCAGACAGGAGTTACGTCGATGTCCCCCAACTCACCCGACGACCGTCCGGAGCGCGAGCCACGTCGTAAGGACGGTGGCGATCGGGGTGGTTTCCGGCGGGATGACCGGCGTGATGACCGTCCTGCGTTCCGTCGTGACGATGACCGTGGACCGCGGCGTGATGACCGTGGTGGTCGTCCCGCTGGTGGTAGGCCCACTGGCGGTGGTTTCCGTCGCGATGATGACCGTGGTCCCCGTCGTGATGACCGTGGTGGCAGCGGCAGCAGCGCTGGTGGTTTCCGCCGCGATGACCGAGGCAGCAGCAGCGGTAGCAGCGGCGGTGGCTTCCGCCGTGACGACCGCGATCGTGCCCCGGCACCGCGCCGTGATGACCGATCCGGTGGCGGTTTCCGCCGTGACGATGATCGTGGTCCGCGCCGTGATGATCGTGGTGGTAGTGGTGCCGCTGGTGGTGGCTACCGTGGTCCTCGTGATGACCGTGGTGGTCGTCCCGCTGGTGGTAGGCCCACTGGTGGCGGTTTCCGTCGCGATGATGACCGTGGTCCCCGTCGTGATGACCGTGGTGGCAGCGGCAGCAGCGCTGGTGGTTTCCGCCGCGATGACCGAGGCAGCAGCAGCGGTGGTAGCGCTGGTGGTTTCCGTCGCGATGACCGGCCTCGTGATGACCGTCCGGCGTTCCGCCGTGATGATCGTGGTGGCAGCGGTAGCAGCGCTGGTGGCTACCGTGGTCCTCGTGATGATCGGCGTGATGATCGTGGTGGTCGTCCCGCTGGTGGTAGGCCCACTGGTGGCGGTTTCCGCCGTGATGATGATCGTGGTCCGCGCCGGGACGACGACCGTGGACCTCGCCGTGATGACCGATCCGGTGGTGGTTTCCGCCGCGACGACCGAGGCAGCAGCAGTGGCAGCAGCAGTGGCAGCAGCGGTGGTGGTTTCCGCCGTGACGACCGGCCTCGTGATGACCGTCCGGCGTTCCGCCGTGACGATGACCGTGCGCCGCGCCGGGATGACCGGGGGAGTGGTGGTGCCGGTTTCCGTCGTGACGATCGCGGGGGCAGCAGTGGCGGTAGGCCTGCCGGTGGTGGTTTCCGTCGGGATGATGACCGTGGTCCGCGTAGGGACGACGACCGTGGTCCCCGCCGTGATGACCGATCCGGTGGTGGTTTCCGTCGCGATGACCGAGGCAGCAGCAGTGGCAGCAGCGGCGGTGGCTTCCGCCGTGATGATGACCGTGGTCCGCGCCGGGACGACGACCGTGGTCCCCGCCGTGATGACCGTCCGGCGTTCCGCCGTGATGATCGTGGTGGCAGCGGTAGCAGCGCTGGTGGCTACCGTGGTCCTCGTGATGATCGGCGTGATGACCGTGGTGGTCGTCCCGCCGGTGGTAGGCCCACTGGTGGCGGTTTCCGTCGCGATGATGATCGTGGTCCGCGCCGGGACGACGACCGTGGACCTCGCCGTGATGACCGATCCGGTGGTGGTTTCCGTCGCGACGACCGAGGCGGCCGTCCCACCGGCGGCAGTGGTGGCTACGGGCGGGGTGATGACCGAGGGGGATACGCGGGTCGTCGCGACGACCGCGACCGCCCCGATCGTGAGCCGATCAAGCGGCTGCCGATCCCGGAGGACGTCACTGGCGACGAGATCGACCAGGACGTACGCCAGGAGCTGATGAGCCTGCCGAAGGGGCTGGCCGAGGAAGTCTCCAAGAACCTCGTCATGGTCGCCAAGATGATCGACGAGGATCCCGAACTCGCCTATGAGTACTCGAAGATCGCACTGAGGCTCGCGTCCAGGGTCGCCGCCGTCCGTGAGGCCGCTGGGTTTGCCGCGTATGCGACCCAGAGGTACACCGAGGCGCTTGCCGAGTTCCGTGCGGCACGGCGGATGACGGGTGGAGTCGAGCTCTGGCCGGTGATGGCCGATTGTGAGCGTGGTCTCGGTCGACCCGAGCGGGCTTTGGCGATGGCTGGCGAGGCCGAGGTGCAGAAGCTCGACAAGGCCGGACAGGTGGAGATGCGATTGGTCGCCGCCGGCGCTCGGCGTGACCAGGGGCAGCTCGACGCAGCGATCGTGACGCTGCAGGGTCCCGAGCTGGCCTCCAACTCGGTGCAGCCCTGGACCGCGCGGCTTCGGTACGCGTACGCCGACGCGCTGCTGTCGGCCGGGCGGGAAGGCGAGGCACGGGAGTGGTTCGCCAAGGCGCTGGAAGCCGACAAGGACGGGGTCACTGACGCCTCGGACCGGTTGGCCGAGTTGGATGGTGTGGAGTTCGTCGACGCGATCGACGTGAGCGACGACCACGCTGATGAAGCCGACGGTGATGAAACCGACGGTGATGAAGCCGACGACCACACCGACGGTGAAGACATCGACGAAGTCGACAGCGCCGAGGTGGATGACTCCACCGACTCGGCTGAACTGGATGACGACGGCGATGCGGTTGCCGAGGCCGAGGGCGACGACGACAAGTAACCGAGGTAGCTGAGCGGGGAAGAGGGGCGGCAC
>NZ_JAMQAW010000063.1:0-38836 GCF_023701525.1 Streptomyces albipurpureus | reverse complement strand
CCGCCCCTCTTCAGTTCTCCACCAGAGTTCTCAGTACCAACCCCGTCGCCGGTTTCGGGCCGAACGATGTGGATTTACGGGGCATCATGATGCCCTCGCGGGCGAGTTCCCTGACGACTTCCTCGCGGACCGGGTGCATCAGCACCGCCGTGCTGTTGTTGCGCTCCGCCTGGATGACTGCCGCATCTGTGTCATGGATGTACGCGATGTGTTCTGGTGTGTCCGGGATGCGCCAGAGGTCGTCCAGGAGCGCCGTGTGCAGGACGGTGGCATCCAGTCGACGCCATGCGGCGGGGCGATCGTGGGGCACGGTTCGGGCGAGTAGACCCGGGGCTGGCCGATCCACCAGGTGGAAGGAACCGTCGCCTGCGAAGAGGAACGCATTGCCCTGGGACGCGGCAGTGGCGAGTGCCTCAAGGGCCTGGGAGAGCGGCACTTCAAGGCGTTGGACGCGAAAGGAGCCGTTGAGCGCGGTGAGGGCTTCAGCGACGGGGAGACGGTGCAGTAGGCGATGGATCGACCGCACTCGTAGTGGGTATCGGGCCACGTCGATCAGCAGAACCAGACCGTAGTGCCAGGGGCCGGGGGTCGGATGCTCGGCCTTCAGCCGGAGGTAGGTCGCCCAGCGGTGGTGTCCGTCGGCGATCAGCGCCTGCCGGTGGGCGAGATCGGTGGTGATGTCGGCGAGGTCATCCGGGCTGGTCAGGGACCACAGCCGGTGGCTGAACCCGTCCTCCGTCGTGGTGGCGAGGAGCGGCGGTCGCAGGACCGTCCGCTCGATGACGGCGGTAGCGCCGGTCGCGGCTCCCGTGCCGCGATAGGTGAGCAGCAGCGGTTCCAGGTTGGCGCCGGTGGTCCGCAGCAGATCGGCCCGGTCGGCAACGATGTCCGGCATCACGTCCTCGTGGGGAAGGACGACCCCCTCGGACGGTTCGGAGAGCGAGAGGGCGCCGATGACTCCGCGTTGGAGGATGTCGCCCTGGCGCTGTTCGTAGACGTAGAGAGCCGGTTCGGGGTCCTGCGCGAGGATGCCTTCGTCCTTCCAGCGGCTCAGGGTGTCGGCGGCTTGCTGGTGGCGTGCGGCCGGAGTGGGGGCCTGCGGCAGGATCAGTCGGACGATGTTGTAGGGGTCTGCCGATTCGAGGTGGTGGAGTCCATCGGGCCTGACGACGACGTCGTACGGGGGCGAGGTCACCGCGGCGAGGGAGCCGACCCGTTCGGGGACGTACCGCAGTCCGCGGAAGGGAAGCAGTTGCAGACCGTCGTTGGCCGCGGGACCTTCGCTGTTCATCTGTGCATCGTATGCGCGCGGTGTGATGCGCGATGATCGGGGGAGTGACGCCGATCGAGGGGCAGAGTCGAATGAGTCAGCAGAGCAGGACCCGTCCGGGCGGCAGCGCGACGCCGCTGAGCGTGGCCTATGACACGGCCCTACTGGACCTGGACGGGGTGGTGTACGCGGGCGGTGCGGCGATCGCGTACGCCGTTGACTCGCTTCTGACCGCGCGGAGCGGCGGGATGCGGTTGGCCTATGTCACCAACAACGCGCTGCGGCCGCCGGAGGTGGTCGCAGCCCATCTCAGGGAGCTGGGTCTGTCCGCCGACGCGGATGATGTGATCAATTCGGCGCAGGCGGTCGCGCGGTTGATCTCCGAGCAGGTGCCGGTCGGGTCACGGGTGCTGGTGATCGGTGGGGAAGGGCTGCGGGTCGCCCTGCGCGAGCGCGGCCTTGAGCCGGTGGAGTCGGCCGATGACGATCCGGCAGCTGTGGTGCAGGGATACGGCGGTCCTGAACTGCCCTGGGGGCGGTTCGCCGAGGCGTGTTACGCGATCGCTCGCGGTGTGCCGTGGTTCGCGTCCAACACCGATCTGACCATTCCCAGTGGGCGCGGCATCGCGCCGGGCAATGGTGCTGCCGTTGAGGTGGTGCGGATCGCCACCGGCGCGGAGCCGCAGGTGGCGGGGAAGCCGCTGCCGCCGATGCATCGGGAGACGGTGCTGCGGACGGGTGCGCGCAGGCCGCTGGTGGTGGGGGATCGGCTGGACACCGATATCGAAGGCGCGTTCAACGGTGACGTCGACTCACTGCTGGTGCTGACCGGGGTGACCGATGGGGCTCAACTGCTGGCGGCTCGGCCCGCGCACCGACCGACCTATGTGGACGCTGACCTACGGGGAATCCTGACGGCACAGCCCGAAGTATCCGGGAGCGCAGACGGGTTCGCCTGTGGCGGGTGGACTGCGGTGGTTCAGGGGGATGAGCTGGTGCTGGATGGTGCCGGCGATTCGATGGACGGTCTGCGTGCGTTGTGTGCCGCTGCCTGGAGCCGGGCCGGCGACGGAGTGTTCGACCAGGGCTCGTCGAAGGCTTTGGCGCGGCTCGGGCTCTAGGAGTGTTCGAGCCGGGTGCTGGAGCGCTGGGTGGGTCCTCCGTCGGACTACAGCGGTGCCAACTGCCGTACGCACCCGTGCTTGCCGCGCGGCCGTCTCCTTGGGCGGAGCTACCGGCGGGGTGGTCGCCGGGCAGTGCGTCAGGCGTCTTCGTCCCGTGCGAGGAGTTCGTCCTCGGAGGCGCCCTTGCGCCAGTACCCCGTGAACTTCACCTTCCGGCGATCGAATCCGCGCTCGCCGACCAGATGGCGACGCACCGCCCTGACGGTGCTGGATTCACCGGCGACCCAGGCGTAGGGGGTGCCGTGGGGCAGTTCCGTGCCCCGGATCGCATCGGCCGTCGCCCCCTCGCCGGTCAGCCAGACGATCTCCGCATCGGCCTTGGTCGGCAACTCCTGCCGGTCAGCGGTGTTTCGCAGCTCCAGCCAGACCCTGGTGGGCTGGGACGGGGGCAGCGCTGCCAGGATTCCGGCGATGGCGGGCAGCGCGGATTCATCACCCGTCAGCAGGATCCAATCGGTGTCCTTCGGCGGGCGGAAGTCGTATCCGGCGTTCTCTTCTTCCACCGGGGCGAGGACTCCGACCCGGGAGCCGGGTTCAGCGGTCCGAACCCAGCGGGAGGCCGGGCCGAGACTGCCGTGGATGGCGAAGTCAATGATCAGTTCGGCCGGTTCACGGCGGAGTTCACGGACGGTGTAGCTGCGCATCACACCGCGGACGTCGGGGTCGAGGGCCCGCCAGGTGTCGTACCAGTTGCTTTCCTGGGTGTCCGGCATCACGGGTGCCCGCTGCCCCGGCTGGGGCAGGAAGAGTTTGATGCGCTGATCGCGGCCGGCGGTGGCCATCCGGTTCACACCGTCCCCGCCGAGGGTCACCCGGATCATCGAGGGGGTGAGGTGCTCGCGGTGGACGAGGTCGGCGTAGAAGAACTGATAGGGGGCATCGCTCATGGGGTGAGCCTCTTCGACTTGGCGATGGCAGCGGCGAGTTGCTCCAGAACGGGCGCGAAGCCGGCATAGCTGTAACGTTCCTCCATCGCCCAGGGGATGGTCTGACCGGCTTTGACGGCGGGGAGTTCGGCCCAGGTGGGCTTCTTCAGTAGTTCCTCGGCCGGCAGTGCGCTGGAACGGTTGTCGATCATGATCAGGTCGGCATGGTACTTGTCGGCGTTCTCCCAGCTCAGGAACTCCCAGAAGCCCCACTCATCGCCCTTCTTCCCCTCGATGATCTCTACCCCGAGATCCTTGAAGTAGTTGAGGTCGCAGTAGGAGTCGGGGACCGCCGCGTAGAGCTGCTCGGCGTCGCCGCTCATGGCGAGGACCTTGACTCCGGGATTGGCCGCGGCCGCCTTGCGCACGGCCGCCTCGGCCGCCTGGAACCGGGCCTTCGCCCGGGTGACCTGAGTGGCCTTGAGGTCGGCGCCGAGTGCCCCGGCCAACTCCTCGTACCGCCTGAGCGGTTCCAGGAGCGATTTGCGGGCGCCCGCGATACCGATGGAGGGTGCCAGGGACTCGATCTTCTTGGTGCTTTCCTCCGGTACGAACCAGAGCGCGGGCGGCGGGAACATGTTGCTGATCAGCAGGTCGGGTTGGTGTGCCGCGTACTTCTCGACATTGAACTCACCCCAGGCCGCGCCGAAGCTGGTCACTTTGGCGACATCGAGATTTCCCGCCTGCGGATTGGGCTTGCCGTCCACCGGCTTGCTGGGGCCGAAGACGCCGGTGCACTCGATCCCGTAGTCATGGAGCGCTGCGGCGCTGCTGATAAAGGCGACAAGGTTCTTTGGCCGCTTGTCGGTCTTGATGACCTTTCCGCGATCGTCCTTGAAGGTCCAGGAACTGCTACCCGCCCCCGGGGACGCCTTTCCGCCATCTCCACAGGCCGTGAGCAGGGCACCGGCGCCCAGTGCGCCGATGGAGGCGAGCAGGCCGCGACGGGAGAGGGGGGAGTTGTTCATGAGTCGACTTTCCTGGTGGAGATAGGTCAAGACGGCAGAAGGAGAAGCAGAGGGTAGGCTAACCTAACCTTGTGTTGGTCGACAGTCCTCCGGCCGGTGTGCAGTCCACACCCAAGCCCGAGCCCCGAAAACGCCATGCCCTGCGTGCTGTCGGGTTGGTCGCAGCTCTCGGCGCACTGGCGCTGGTCTGTGTCGCCAGCATCGCCATCGGTGCGAAACCGGTTCCGATCGCCGATGTGTGGCACGGCCTCTTCGACAACACCGGTGTGGGCAACGATGTGATCGTCCGTGAAGTACGGGTTCCCCGCACCATCCTCGGGTTGGTCGTCGGCGCGGCCCTCGGTCTCGCCGGAGCCGTGATGCAGGCGCTCACCCGCAACCCGCTGGCCGAACCGGGACTTCTCGGGGTGAACGCGGGCGCCGCCGCCGCTGTCGTCTCCGCCATCAGCTTTCTCGGCGTGACCTCGTTCACCGGCTATGTCTGGTTCGCCTTCCTCGGCGCCGCCGTTGTCTCCGTGGTCGTCTACGCCCTCGGTGGTAGCCGCAGCGCCACTCCGGTGCGGCTCGCACTCGCCGGAACCGCCGCCACCGCCGCGCTCTACGGCTATGTCAACGCCGTACAGCTACTGGACTCCGCCGCGCTCGATCGCCTCCGCTTCTGGACCGTGGGTTCCCTGGCGTCGGCGGAGATGTCGACGATCCTCAAGGTCGTCCCCTTCATCGGCCTCGGGGTGGTGCTGGCGGTGACCCTCGCCCGGCCGCTGAACGCCATGGAGTTGGGCGATGACACCGCCCGTTCCCTCGGTACGAACCTGGGGCTCACCCGGGTACTGGCGATGCTCAGCGTCACCCTGCTGTGCGGGGCGGCGACCGCGGCCAGCGGGCCCATCATCTTCGTCGGGCTGATGATCCCGCATCTGGTGCGGGCCATCACCGGGCCCGATATGCGATGGATCCTTCCGTACGCCGCGGTGCTCGCGCCGGTCCTGCTGCTCGGCGCCGATGTGATCGGACGGGTGGTCGCCAGGCCGGGAGAGCTCCAGGTGGGCATCGTCACCGCCCTGATCGGCGGGCCCGTCTTCATCCACCTCGTACGCCGCAAGAGGATGGCCCAACTGTGACGGCCCCACAGGACACCGAGAGGGCGCGGGACGTGACGAAGACCGACCGGGTGCCCAGGTCGACGCGTTCGATGAGGGCCATTCGCACCCCGGGCGGCCTCTCCCTGCGGACCGACCCCCGGGCGGTCGTCGTCGTACTGTCCCTGGCAGCCGTTGCCACCGGCGCCGCGATCGTACTGATCGGCAGGGGCGACTTCGCCATCCCGCCCGCGGACGTGGTCGCCACCCTGCTCGGAAACGGCTCACCCGCCCATGAGTTCATCATCAATGACCTACGGCTGCCCCGAGCCCTGGTGGGACTCCTCGCCGGTGCCTCGCTCGCGCTCAGCGGTGCGATCTTCCAGTCCCTCTCGCGCAATCCCCTCGGCAGCCCCGATGTCATCGGTTTCGGGCAGGGCGCGGCCGTAGGCGCCCTCACCATGATCGTCCTCTTTCAGGGCAGCGCCATCGCGGTGTCCGGCGGGGCCGTCGTCGGCGGTCTGCTCACCGGAATCGCGGTCTATCTGCTCGCCTGGAAGCGCGGGGTCCACGGCTACCGCCTGGTCCTCGTCGGAATCGGCGCCGCCGCGGTACTGACCGCGATCAACCAGTACCTCCTGACCAAGGCCAGCCTGGTCGATGCCACCCGGGCCATGCTCTGGATCACCGGTACGCTCGATGGCCGGGACTGGGACCAGGTCTGGCCGTTGCTGATCTCCATCGCCGTGCTCGTTCCGCTGGTGGCAGTGCACGCACGGCCCATGCATATGCTGGAGATGGGCGACGACGCCGCGTACGCGCTCGGTGTGCCCGTGGAACGGGTCAGGGTCGTCCTCATGGGCTCGGGCGTACTGCTGATGGCCTTCGCGACCGCTGCCGCCGGTCCGATTGCCTTCATCGCACTGAGCGCTCCCCAACTCGCACGGAGGCTCACCCGCTCGCCGGGGCCCAATCTCGCCGCCGCCGCGGTGATGGGCGCCGCGCTTCTGCTGGTCGCCGACCTGGTCGCCACCTCGGCGTTCGGAGATCGACAGCTACCCGTGGGCGTGGTGACGGCGGTGCTGGGCGGCTGCTATCTGTTGTGGCTGCTGGTCACCGAACGTCGGGCGGGGCGCGTATGAGCGCCGGGAATCCCGCCAGACCCGCCCGTACGACGAACCACCGATCCAGGAGTACCACCACCATGCAGCGTCTCACCGCGGAATCAGTCACCCTCGGCTACGACCAGCGGATCATCGCGGAGGATCTGTCGGTCGAGATACCCGACAACTCCTTCACCGTGATCGTCGGCCCCAACGCCTGCGGTAAGTCCACCCTGCTGCGTGCGCTCTCCCGGATGCTCAAGCCCAGCCAGGGCCGGGTCCTCCTCGATGGCCAGATCATCCACTCCATGCCGGCGAAGAAGGTGGCCAAGACCCTCGGGCTGCTGCCGCAGTCCTCGATCGCTCCCGACGGGATCACCGTCGCCGACCTCGTCGCCCGGGGCCGCTATCCGCACCAGGGGCTACTGCGCCAGTGGTCCCCGGAGGACGAGCGCATCGTTGTGGAGTCGATGGAGGCGACCGGTGTCGGTGAACTCGCCGAGCGGTACGTCGACGAGCTCTCCGGCGGCCAGCGCCAACGCGTCTGGATCGCCATGGCCCTGGCACAGCAGACCCCGCTGCTCCTCCTGGACGAGCCGACGACCTTCCTCGACATCCAGCACCAACTAGAAGTGCTCGACCTCTGCGCGGAGCTGCACGAGAGCCAGGGGCGCACCCTGGTGGCCGTGCTCCACGACCTCAACCAGGCCGCCCGCTACGCCACCCATCTGATCGCCCTGCACAACGGCAAGGTCGTTGCCGAGGGCGCCCCGTCGGATGTGGTCACCGCCGAGCTGGTGGAGACGGTCTTCCAGGTGAAGAGCCAGGTCATCGAAGACCCCGAGTCCGGTACACCCCTGGTGGTGCCCGCCGCCCGCAAGCGAACCATCGCCAAGGTCCGCTGACCCGTCCACACCTCGTCCAGCACCCCCGTAGCGCCTAGAGCAGTGTCCGCAGCCGCAGCAGATCGCGGAAACCGGCCTCCAGGGATACCCGGCCCGAGGCCCAGGCCTTGGCGAAGTTCAGCTTGCCGTCCACCAGCGCCACCAGGTCGTCGCCCGCCATCGCCAGCCGGATCTGCGCCTTCTCACGCGGCGGGCCCGCAAGGGTGTCGGTCACCTCGATGCGGCCATCCTGAAGACGGCCGACAAAGGTGGTGTCCAAGTCCCTGATGTGGCAGCTGAGAGAGCGATCAAGCGCCGCCGCCCCCTTGGCACTGCTGTCGTCATCCGCCTGCGCGAGGTTTTCACTGAGCTTCTTGAGCGCGCTGCGGCACTCTTCCGTCGTCGCCATCAGGAGCGACGGTACCGCAGGGCTTCGCGGTAGCGTCTGGGCATGAGCGACTTGATCCCGGGCCCGGGGGGCCCGCCGTACCCGGCGCGGGGCACCGATGCCGCAGGGCTCGACGACCCGAACCGTGCCGAAAGGCCCTCGCACGGGGCACCGGAAGGGACGGCCGACGAAGATCCGGCGCTCTTGGACGAGCAGCCCGCGGCAGCCCCGGATCAGACCCGGCACCAACGCTCCCCGACCGAACCGGCCACCCCCTCCCCGCTCGGTGTTCCCCGTGCCCCCACCGGCAACGAATCCATGGACGCCCTGCTGGAACGGCTCGCCGACGCCGACCACCTCCCGGCATCGGGACACCTTGAGGTGTACGAGGATGTACACCGCGGTCTACGTGAGGCCCTGACCGCGCTCGACGCCCGCTCGGGGCCTGTGTCCGCACCGGGACCGCAGGTACCCTCAGACAACTACAGGAGCTGAACCGCACGTGGCAGGAGTCGCCCGCCGCCGTCTCGACGCCGAACTGGTACGCCGGAAACTGGCCCGCTCACGCGAGAACGCCAGCCAGTTGATCGCTGCGGGACGGGTCACCGTCGGCGGCAACACCGCGACCAAACCCGCCACCCAGGTCGAGACCAGCGCCGCCATCGTGGTGATCGACGACGACGGCGACCCCGACTACGTCTCCCGCGGAGGGCATAAACTCGCCGGCGCCCTCGCTGCCTTCACCCCCCACGGGCTGAAGGTCGAAGGGCGCCGCGCGCTGGATGCGGGTGCGTCGACCGGCGGCTTCACCGACGTACTGCTACGGGCCGGGGCAGCACAGGTCGTCGCGGTCGACGTCGGCTACGGGCAGTTGGCCTGGTCCCTCCAGAGCGATGACCGCGTCACGGTCAAAGACCGTACCAATGTGCGCGAACTGACCCTGGACGCCATCGACGGGACCGCGGTGGACCTGATCGTGGGGGACCTCTCCTTCATCCCCCTCGGGATCGTGCTGCCAGCCCTCGTACGGTGTGCCGCGCCCGGCGCCGATCTCGTCCTGATGGTCAAACCGCAGTTCGAGGTGGGCAAGGAGCGGCTCGGTAGCGGCGGAGTGGTCCGCAGCCCCGAACTGCGCAAGGAAGCGGTGCTCGCCGTCGCGAGCCGGGCCGCCGAACTCGGTCTGGGTGTGTTGGGTGTCACCGCCAGCCCACTGCCCGGACCGTCCGGAAACGTCGAATACTTTCTCTGGCTCCGCGCCGGCGCACCCGGCGTCGATCCGGCGGACGTCGATCGTGCAGTGGCGGAGGGACCTCGTTGACCACACCAGCAGCGACTACACAGCGCACCGTTTTCCTGCTCGCCCACACCGGGCGGCCCGCTGCCATCCGCAGCGCCGAACTCGTCGTCCAAGGGCTGCTGCGCAATGGGCTGAGCGTACGGGTCCTGGCGGCCGAGGCAGCCGACCTGCCGTTGCCGTCGAGCGTCGAAACGGCGCCCGAGGCGATTCCCGAGGCGCTCGACGGCTGTGAGCTGCTCATTGTGCTCGGCGGGGACGGCACCCTGCTGCGGGGAGCGGAGTTCGCTCGTGCCTCCGGAGTGCCGATGCTCGGCGTCAATCTGGGCCGGGTCGGCTTTCTCGCCGAGGCCGAGCGCGATGACCTCGACCAGGTCGTCGACCGAGTCGTCAGCAAGGCCTACGAGGTCGAGGAGCGGATGACCGTCGATGTGGTGGTGCACCGCAACGGCGACATAGTCCACCGGGACTGGGCCCTCAACGAAGCCGCCGTCCAGAAGGTGTCACCCGACCGGATTCTGGAGGTCGTACTGGAGATCGATGGCAGACCGGTGACGGCGTTCGGCTGCGACGGCATCGTGTGCGCCACCCCGACCGGCTCGACGGCGTACGCCTTCTCCGCCGGCGGGCCGGTGGTCTGGCCCGAGGTGGAGGCCCTGCTCATGGTGCCGATCAGCGCCCACGCCCTGTTCGCCAAGCCGCTGGTCACCTCCCCTGACTCGGTCCTCGCGGTGGAGGTGCAGCCGCACACCCCGCACGGGGTGCTGTGGTGCGATGGGCGCCGGACCGTGGAACTCCCGCCGGGGGCCAGGGTCGAGGTACGCCGAGGAGCCGTGCCGGTACGGCTGGCACGGCTGCACCATGCCTCGTTCACGGACCGCTTGGTGGCCAAGTTCGCCCTGCCGGTGTCGGGTTGGCGAGGCGCGCCCCCACCCCACTAGGACCCGACGAGAACCCTCAGCAGGCGTCGGGGCGCGCTCAACAGGTGGGGAAGCAGCCCGAGCACGACCACGGAGAACACCGCGGGCGAGGTGGCGAAGACCGTCAGCGCCACCGTCCGACAGGAGTGCCCGACCGTACTCGCCCGCGCCGCCGAGCCGGGGTTCTCCGGGTGATAGGTCACCGCCACCCGGCCCAGGGCGGCGTGGGCCGTTGGCGGACGGGGCGTGCACGGACACCATCGAATGCATGTACTGATACGCGGTGCCAGGGTGCCGTCCGGGGCGGGGCGGTGGAGACGAGCAGCGGATGGCGCTGACAGCTGTCCCCGCGCTCCCCCTGAGCTTCCGTTCCGCACCGCCAGCAGCCGGCCCGGCATCCGGGCCGGACGGATGGGATGGCGCCCGGTACCGTGACCGCTATGGGCACGAGCCAGACCACCCGGCTCAGCGGCGCGATGGCCATTGCCGCGGGTGCGTCCGCCGCGAAACCCGAGGCAACCAGGGGGCAACGGCCAACCGGCCAGGCCCCCCGCGACAGCCTGATCACAGTCCCAGCGGACGGTGGTGGGCGGGTCCGCGTCGCGCCCCGCGGGCGAAACCTCGTATGGTCATGTCCGTGTTGGAGGAGATGAGGATACGGTCGCTCGGGGTCATCGACGATGCTGTCGTCGAGCTGTCGCCCGGCTTCACCGCGGTGACCGGTGAGACAGGCGCGGGCAAGACCATGATCGTCACCAGCCTGGGGCTGCTGCTCGGCGGGCGGGCCGACCCGGCGCTGGTGCGGCTCGGCGCCAAAGCCGCGGTGGTGGAGGGGCGCATCGGAGTGCGCGCTGGTGGGCCTGCGGCGGTACGTGCCGACGAGGCCGGGGCGGAGCTGGAAGACGGCACCCTGCTGATCAGCAGGACCGTATCCGCCGAAGGACGTTCCCGCGCGCATCTCGGCGGTCGCTCGGTACCGGTGGGAGTGCTGTCCGAACTCGCGGATGAGCTCGTCGCCGTCCATGGCCAGACCGATCAACAGGGGCTGCTACGCCCCGCCCGGCAGCGCGAGGCGCTCGACCGATACGCGGGCGCGGCGGTCACCGGACCCCACACCCAGTACGTCGCCGCCTACCGCAGACTGCGGGCCGTCGCCGTCGAACTCGCTGAACTGACCACCCGGGCTCGGGAACGAGCCCAGGAGGCGGACCTGCTGCGCTTCGGGCTCAACGAGATCGCCGGAGTGGAGCCCCGCCCCGGTGAGGACGGCGCACTCGCGGCCGAAGCCGAGCGGCTCGGACATGCGGAAGCCCTCGCGTCAGCCGCCACCGTCGCGCACACCGCGCTGGTGGGCAACCCTGAGGACCCCGAAGGCATCGACGCCGCCACCCTGGTCGCCGGCACCGGTCGCGCGCTGGACTCCGTACGCTCCCACGATTCGGCCCTGGCGGCGCTCGCCGACCGGGTGGGCGAGATCTCCATCCTGCTCGCCGATGTGGCCGGGGAACTCGCCGGATACGCCGACCTCCTGGACGCCGACCCCCGGCGGCTGGCCGCGGTGGAGGAACGCAGAGCGGCGCTGACCGCGCTCACCCGGAAGTACGGCGAGAGCATCGACCTGGTCCTGACCTGGGCCGAAGAGGGCGCGGAACGACTCATCGAGTTGGAGAGCGACGATGACCGAATCAGTGAACTCACCGCGGAACGGGACGTCCTGCGCGCTGAACTCTCCGGATTGGCACAGGCCCTGACGGACGCCCGCACCAAAGCGGCGGCCACCTTCGCCGAAGCCGTCACCGCGGAGCTGTCATCGCTGGCCATGCCCCACGCCCGGGTGTCGTTCGCCATCCGCCAGAGCGAGGACCCCGAAGGCATCGAGGTGAACGGCCGTACGGTGGCCTACGGACCCCACGGCGCCGACGAGGTCGAACTCCTTCTCGCCCCGCACCCCGGCGCTCCGCCGCGACCGATCGCCAAGGGCGCGTCGGGCGGAGAGCTGTCCCGGGTGATGCTCGCGGTGGAAGTCGTCTTCGCGGGCACCGATCCCGTACCGACCTATCTCTTCGACGAGGTCGACGCGGGCGTCGGAGGCAAGGCAGCGGTGGAGATCGGACGTCGACTGGCGAAACTCGCCAAGACCGCACAGGTCGTCGTCGTCACCCATCTTCCCCAGGTCGCAGCCTTCGCGGATCGTCAACTCCTGGTCGAGAAGACCCATGACGGTTCCGTGACCCGAAGCGGGGTCACGGTCCTGGAGGGCGAGGCCAGGGTCCGCGAACTCTCCCGGATGCTGGCCGGCCAAGAGGACTCCCAGACCGCCCGAGCCCATGCCGAAGAGCTCCTCGCAGCAGCGCGCAGCGAGTCCTAGGCACCCGAAACAGCACCAACATTCACCCATGTGAGTGATCCCGGACCTGCGAAGCCGCACTCCGCGTACAGGGACGGTGCCGGAACGTGCGTACGGACTGGCATTCTTGGGCAAGTGACACAGCTGCGTACGGTCCAGGTACTGGGCGGCGGCAGCGCGGGCAGTAGCGCGCACGTCCGATCACTGGCCGCGGGGCTAGTGGCGCGGGGTGTGCAGGTGACCGTGTGCGCCCCGGCCGAACTGAACCGCCTCTATGACTTCCCCGACACCGGGGTCCACTTCGCGTCCGTCCCGTGCCGCAGTGACCCGGCGGCCGTCGGAGCCCTCCGCGCATTCTGCGCCGAGGCCGATCTGGTGCACGCCCACGGGTTGCACGCCGCCATCCGGGCCGCACTGGCGCTCCGCGGACGGCCCGTTCCGCTCGTCGTCACCTGGCACACCCGTGCCCACCACGGGGGCGCCCGCGGGCACCTGCTGCGGCTGCTGGAACGCAGGACGGCCCAGGCGGCGGCCGTCGTCCTCGGTAGCTGCTCGGAACTGGTCGACCGGGCCCGCCGCTACGGAGCCCGCGACGCCCGCCTGGCACCAGCCTCCCTCCCCGCCCCCCGGGGCTGCTCCTGCGCGGTGGAGGACCGGACCCGGGCCGAACTGGGGGTGGCCGACCGACCACTGATCATGGCGGTCGGCAGCCTGGACGCCCACCGGGGATACGAGACCCTGCTCGACGCGGCCGACCAATGGCGAAAGCTGGACCCGGTACCCCTGGTGGTGATCGCGGGCGAGGGACCGGAGCGGGACGCCCTCCAGCAGCGCATCGCGGCGGAAGATCTGCCGGTACGCCTGGTGGGCCGCCGCGAGGACATCAGCGACTTTCTCGCCGCAGCGGACATCGCCGTGCTCCCCAGCCGCTGGGAGGCCCGCTCGGTACTGGCCCAGGAGGCGCTGCGCCTGGGAGTGCCCCTGGTGGCGACCGCGGTAGGGGGCGTGCCCGAACTCGTCGGAGACGCGGCCGAACTGATCCCCTACGGAGATGCCCCGGCCCTGGGGGACGCGGTGACCCGCCTCCTGTCCGACGCCTCGCGCCGGGGGGAGCTGGCCCGGGCAGGGCGGGTACAGGCGTCGACCTGGCAGACGGAGGACGAGACGGTGGCGCAGGTGTTGAGCGTGTACGACGAGTTGACGCGCTGAGTTTGGGGCTGTCGCCCCTGGGGGTGCCCCTTGGCGGGGCTGCTGGTGCCAGGGGTCTTGAGTGCCTGGGGTGGGCGGCCCTGTTCCTGGGTGTCCTCACCTGGGGTGGGGGTTCCGTCCTCAAACGCCGGACGGGCTGGGGGTGGGTGCTGTGTCGGGGTGCTTGTTTTGGTGCGGGCTGCCCGGGGCGGGGTTTTGGGTTTCCTGTCGTGAGGGTCTTGTTCTGTGGTGGTTGGGGGGTGCTATCGGGGGTGACTCCTCAGCGTCGACGGCCTGAAGCGACTCCGTTCCGGCGTGCGGGCCTTGCCGTCGATCGCTTCCGGGGACACCCCCTGCGCGCCCCCATCCGACACTTGCATCCCTTGCCCCCGGGTCCCTGCCCTGTCAAGGAACCAGAGACAGGCCGCTCATACCGACCCTGCCGCAACGGACTTGGGTGAGGCACGCCTGAATCGTCGACCTGCTGTCACTTGGTAGACGCTGGCAAGGCTCTTCAGCAAACCCCAGCAGTGATTCCGGTGCTCGGAAGCTGCTCCCCATCGCCGATGTGGTCCTGCGAAGTTCTTGATCTAGGACTTGCCCTGCCGAGCAACAGGGCTTGGGGATCAGCTCACCGCTACAACCATCCCCACTTCCGCGAAGGGTGGGCGGTTGGATAAGCGATCAGACGCCAGCTAGGGAGCGCACCCCTCAAGGGCCGCAGTTTCCAGCGAGGCAGTCTGTCAGCGCTGCCCACGCCGAAGGGCATGGGAACAGCCCCGCTCCCGCAGGGATTGAGGATCGCTCGCCCTTCCCCTTTCCCCTTGATGAGGCACAGCCAGTTCCGCATTGCGTTCTTGGCGGCTCCGCAATGGGGCGCCCGACCTCACCGACTTACTACGCCAAGAAGATCGCCCAACCCAATCCCTCGTCCTTGGCGAAGGGCATTGATGCGCCGCTCGCCGGCATCAGGGGTTCCTCTGGCCGTTGCGGCAGGGCCGGTATGAGCGGCCTGCCTCTTGTTCCTTGACAGGGCAGGGACCCCAGGGGCAACGAGAGCAAGTCTCGGCGTGGGGGCGCGCAGGGGGTGTCCCCGGAAGCGATCGACGGCAAGACAGCCTCATCGGCTCGGAGCCGCTTCAGGCCGTCGACGCTGAGGAGTCACCCCCGATAGCACCCCCCAACCACCACAGGACAAGACCCCTCACGACAGGAAACCCAAAACCCCGCCCCGGGCAGCCCACACCAAAACAAGCACCCCGACACAGCACCCACCCCCAGCCCGTCCGGCGTTTGAGGACGGAACCCTCCACCTCGGGTGAGGACATCCAGGACCGGGGGCGCCCAGCCCGGGTGCTCAAGGGGTTCGGGTACCAGCAGACCTGCTGACACAGGCCCCTCGCCAGGGGGCAACGTCAGCCTGTCCGGCGTTTGAGGACGGAACCCTCCACCCCGGGTGAGGACAACAGGGGCAGGGACGTACAGCCCGGGTACTCAAGACCCCTGGCACCAGCAGCCCCGCCAAACCAGGCTCCCTGCCAGGGGGCAACGTCAGCCTATCCGGCGTTTGAGGACGGAACCCTCCACCCCGGGTGAGGACAACAGGGGCAGGGACGTACAGCCCGGGTACTCAAGCCCCCCGGCACCAGCAGCCCCGCCAAGGGGCATCACCCCGCGTGGCGGCGGGCTCTGAGGGCCAGGCTGAGGGCCAGGACCGTTTGGGGGTCGTCCAGGTCTGTGCCCAGGAGTTCGGATATGCGGGCCAGACGGTTGTAGAGAGTCTGGCGGTTGAGGTGCAGCTCGCGGGCGGTCTCGGCCTTGCGGCCCGCGTGTTCCAAGTAGGTCTCAAGGGTGGGTAGGAGCGGTGGGCGGGAGGTGGCGTCGTGGTCTCGGAGGGGGCCGATGGTGCGTTCCACGAAGGCAGCCAGGTCGGGATGGTCTCGTAGCCGCCAGAGCAGTAGGTCCGTGTCGAGGCGGCGAGCGTCGTACCAGGGCCGGTCGCTCAGGCCTTGGGCTGCCGTCGCGGTTTCGGCCGCGTGGCGCAGTCCGGCGGAGGCGGCCGCCCAGCCGCCCGCCATCCCCACCACGATGACCGGTGGATGGGCCCCCGCACGTTCCAGCCCGGCCCGCTCGACGCCTGTCCGCAGGGCCACCGCCACCCGGTCGGCGACGGTGGAGCGTTCGGAGTCGGCTCTCAGCCCCACCAGGAGGGGTACCCGGCCTTCCACCGGGCGTACGCCCAGCAGGACCGGTACCCCCACCGCCGAGAGTTCCTCCAGCACGGCCCGGGCCAGTAGGGCCCAGTTCCCGGAGGGGGCGAGGTCCGCGGTGAGGCGCATGACGATCGGCATGAGCGGCCCGTCGCCCGGTTTGAAGCCCAGCACTCTGGCTTGTGCCGGGGCGGCTTCCGCGGTGATGCGGCCTTCGGCGAGATCGGTGAGGAAGTCGCCGCGTCCGCGGGCCGCGAGCTCCTCCTCCTGGCGTGCCTGCATGAGGACCACGGCGAGGAGTCCCGCCGCGCGTTCCGCCGCCATGCGGTGCACGGTCAGCAGGGGCGTCCCGACGGCTGGCAGCACCAGTCTGGCCCGTACGGCTGCGGCGCCCGCTCCGCCGCCCGGGACGTCCACGACCACGGTTCCCGCGGGTGGTGACTCCCGTGCGGCCCGCTGTCCGCGGACCCCGTCCCACACCTGGAGGGGGTCGGCCCCGGTCTGCTCGGAGGCCGGGCCGGCGGCGTAGAGGAGTTGTCCGTCGGGCGTTTCAAGGAAGATCGGGTTGGCGGTGAAGTCCGCGAGAATGCGGAGGACCTGGGGGACTCCGCCACCGCCGAGCAGTACCTCGGTGCAGCGTCGGTGTACTTCTTCGGCACGTCGCAGCAGCGCGTAGTGACCGTTGACGATCTCGGTGTGGATCTCTTCGGTCACCGTGACGAAGGCCACCTCGCGATGGAGCTGCACCAGGGGCAGGCCGGCTGCCCGTGCCGTGTCGACGATCGCCGCGGGGAGCCTGGCGAAGCGGGGCCCGAGCTCTACGACGAGTGCCGCGATGCGGCGCTCGTCGAGTTGGCGCACGAAGGCTCGCTGCTCGGCGGGGCGGGTGCCCATGCCGATGCCGGTGGTGAGGAGGAGTTCGCCGCCCTTGAGGAGGGAGGCGATATTGGGTGCCTCACCCGCGTGGACCCAGCGCACGGTGCGCTGGAGTCGTTCGGCTCCGGCGACGATCTCCGGCAGTCCGGAGCGTAGACCGGGCAGTTCCAGCGCCCGGCGTACGGTGATTCCGCCCTGGGGCTCGCCTTGGGTCTCCACAGATGTGCCGCCTCGTGCGCTCTCGGTCTGTAACAGGTCTCCGGGTGTCTTCGGACGCTACCCGGGTGCGGGCATTCCCGTACAACCCGGGCCGAGGTCAGTGGGGCCTGGCGGGGAGATCGCTCAGGCCGCGGCCGCGGAGGCCGACGCTGCCGGCTGGATGTTGTGGTTGAGCCGGAAGACGTTCTCCGGGTCGTATACGGCCTTGATCGCCGCCAGCCGCCGGTAGTTCCGTTCGCCGAAGGAGGCGACGACCCGTTCCTGGCCCTCGTGTCCGATGAAGTTCAGATAGGTCGAGCCGGCCGACCAGGGCTGCATCCGGGTGCGGACGTCGCGGACCCATCGCCGGGCCGGATCGTCGTCGGATGGGCTCTCCCAGACGCCGAAGGGGTGCACCGCCCAGGGCGAGGTGCGCCAGGGCAGCGGGTACTCGTCGAGACCGTCGGGGATGTCCGGGCCTCGGGCGACGGCGCCGCCCAGGGGGAACATGATGTGCTGCGACGCGGTGGGCACGGGCATGGTCTGTGCGAGCGCGCAGTAGGTGTCGACGGCTTCGTCCGGGAAACCGGACAGGTACTCGGCAGACCAGTAGTTCCGCAGCCCCGGTGGATCGTCGAGCATGCACTGGAGGTCCGCGTAGGGAAGTTCGGCGATGACCTCGCCCTCGTGCGGAAGCCCGATCAGGGGGGCGGCCAGTTGCCGGAGCTCGGCCTCGCTCCCCGTACACGTGATCAGTACTCCGCAGACGAGCCGGCCCACCAGGTCTTCCGGCACAAAGGGCTCGGGCGGGCCGGTGAGGTAGATCAGTCCGCCGCCGATGGAGTCGGGAGCGGACTGCGCGAAGTCGCGGAAGGCGCGTGCTGCCTCGGGTCCGTCCTCGGGGAGGAAGAGCAGCAGGGCCATGGAGAACACCGGCAGTGGATACACCCGCAACGTGAACGAGGTGACTACACCGAAGTTCCCGCCACCCCCGTGGAGTGCCCAGAACAGGTCCGGGTACTCGTCGGCGCTGGTGTGCACGCTACCGCCGTCCGCCGTCACCACATCGGCGGCTATGAGGTTGTCGCAGGCCAGCCCGAACCTCCGCTCCAGCCAACCCGATCCGCCGCTGAGGGTGAAGCCTCCGAGACCGGTGGTGGAGGCTCGGCCTCCGGTGGTCGCCAGGGCGTAGGGCTGGGTGGCTCTGTCCAGTTGGCCGATGGTGGCCCCACCGCCGATATCGGCTGTCTGGGCTTCTGGATCGACACTCACACCGTGCATTCGGCGTAGGTCGATGACCAGCCCGCCGTCGTTGACGGCCATGCCCGCGACGCTGTGTCCGCCGCCGCGTACCGCGATGTCCAGATCGTGGTCACGGCTGAATCGGATCGCATGGGCGACATCGGCCCCGCTCTCGCACTGGGCGATGACGGCGGGACGCCGATCGATCATTCCGTTGAAAATGGTGCGAGCCTCGTCGTACCCGGTGTTGTCGGGGACGATGACCTCGCCGGTCAGTCGTTGGCGAAGACCGCTGAGCGCCGCCTCCGCAAGGTCCTGGGGCGCCATAATGGCCCCCTTTCGAGGGGCTTCGAGACCTTTTCATCGTAAACCTGATGGTGGGTGCCCGGTCGCCCGGATCGGGCACCCACCATCGGTTGACGAGAAGGGGGTCAGCCTCCGTACGCCCCCGAAGCGGTCAGCCGCAGGGCCGTGTCGATCAGCGGCACATGGCTGAAGGCCTGCGGGAAGTTCCCCACCTGGCGCTGGTGCTTGGAGTCCCACTCCTCGGCGAGGAGTCCAAGGTCATTGCGGAGGGAGAGGAGCTTCTCGAAGAGCTTGCGGGCCTCGTCGACCCGCCCGATCATCGCGAGGTCGTCCGCGAGCCAGAACGAGCAGGCGAGGAACGCGCCCTCGTCGCCCGCGAGACCGTCGACGCCGGCGTCTTCTCCGGCGGTCGGGTAGCGCAGGACGAAGCCGTCCTCGGTGGACAGTTCGCGCTGGATGGCCTCGATGGTGCCGATGACCCGCTTGTCATCGGGCGGCAGAAAGCCCATCTGGGGGATGAGCAGCAACGAGGCGTCCAGTTCCTTGGAGCCGTAGGACTGGGTGAAGGTGTTGCGCTCGGGGTCGTACCCCTTCTCGCAGACATCGCGGTGGATGTCCTCGCGCATCTGCCTCCACCGCTCCACCGGGCCGTCGGCGTCTCCGGACTCGATGAGCTTGATCGTCCGGTCCACCGCGACCCATGCCATCACCTTGGAGTGCACGAAGTGGCGCCGCGGCCCGCGGACCTCCCAGATGCCCTCGTCCGGCTCCTGCCAGTGGTCCTCCAGATAGCTGATCAGCTTGAGCTGGAGTAGCGAGGCGTAGTCATTGCGCGCCAGACCCGTCATATGGGCCAGGTGCAGCGCCTCGGTGACCTCTCCGTACACATCGAGTTGGAGCTGATGGGCGGCGCCGTTGCCGACACGTACGGGGGTGGAGTTCTCATATCCGGGCAGCCAGTCCAGTTCGGCCTCGCCGAGCTCGCGCTCCCCGGCGATGCCGTACATGATCTGGAGGTTCTCCGGGTCTCCGGCTACCGCGCGCAGTAGCCATTCCCGCCAGGCCTGGGCCTCTTCGCGGTAGCCGGTGCGCAGCAGCGACGACAGCGTGATCGCGGCGTCGCGCAGCCAGGTGTAGCGGTAGTCCCAGTTGCGTACGCCGCCGATCTCCTCCGGGAGGGAGGTGGTCGGAGCGGCGACGATTCCGCCGGTCGGGGCGTAGGTCAACGCCTTCAGGGTGATCAGCGAGCGGACCACGGCCTCGCGGTAGGGGCCGTGATACGTACAGTGATCGACCCAGTCGCGCCAGAAGTCCGCCGTTGCTTCCAGTGAGGCTTCTGGTTCCGGGAGCGCGGGTGGGGTGCGGTGGGATGGCTGCCAGCTGATCGTGAAGGCGATCCGTTCACCCGGTGCCACGGTGAAGTCGGAGTAGGTGGTCAGGTTCTCGCCATGGGTCTCCACCTCGGTGTCCAGCCAGACCGAATCGGGTCCGGCGACGGCGACGGTACGTCCGTCGACCTTGTGCACCCAGGGGGTGATCCGGCCGTAGCTGAAGCGCATCCGGAGCGCGGAGCGCATCGGCACCCGCCCGCTGACGCCCTCCACGATCCTGATCAGCTGTGGTGCGCCGTCCCGGGGCGGCATGAAATCGGTTACGCGGACCGTGCCGCGATCGGTGTCCCACTCTGATTCCAGGATCAGTGAGTCACCGCGGTAGCGGCGCCGGTCGGCGGCCGGGGGTTCTTCGTGTTCGGAGTGGGCCGGGCCCACCCTCCAGAAACCATGTTCCTCGGTACCGAGGAGCCCGGCAAAGACTGCGTGCGAGTCGAACCGGGGCAGGCACAGCCAGTCGGCAGTGCCATCCCGGCAGACCAGCGCAGCTGTCTGCATATCCCCGATGAGTGCGTAATCCTCGATGCGCCCGGCCACGTGCATCTCCAGTCGAACGGCCACGTCCGCCCCGTGGGGCGCTTGCTGCGGTCAAGGGTGGTTGACGAGCAGAAGGCTTACGGGTTGACGTGCGGGATGTCGCTTGTGGCCTGTCCCACGTCGCCCACTGCCGCCCTGCTCGATGCGCTTAGCGCGCCCTTTTGCATCGCTCGGCAGAGCGAGTGTCCGAGCAGGATACGACGCACCGAAGAGGTCCGCGTGGCGATCTCGACAACGCGACTACGCCGAACGGGTGAGCCAAGGGTGATCCCCTGGTGAGGGAGGTGCGGGAGTGGGTGCGCGTGGCCGGAAGCGGTCTCCCGATGTCGCTGATACCCTGGTACCCCGTGGACCGGTGGCCGATCTGTGGAGAACAGCAGCCCCGCAACCGCAGCGACGGCACCCCTGAACGACTGGGCGGACGCCGGCACGCACACCTCACCTCGCGACCACGGGAGCCCCCTCTTGGCGATGCCGCCCAAATCCATGACGACCAAGCACATCTTCGTCACCGGGGGTGTCGCCTCCTCCCTCGGCAAGGGCCTCACAGCCTCCAGCCTGGGTGCGCTGCTGAAGGCACGGGGCCTGCGGGTCACCATGCAGAAGCTCGACCCCTATCTGAACGTCGACCCCGGCACCATGAACCCGTTCCAGCACGGTGAGGTGTTCGTCACCAACGACGGCGCCGAGACCGACCTGGACATCGGCCACTACGAGCGCTTCCTCGATGTCGACCTCGACGGCTCGGCCAATGTCACCACCGGGCAGATCTACTCCCAGGTGATCGCCAAGGAGCGGCGTGGCGAGTACCTGGGCGACACGGTGCAGGTCATCCCGCATATCACCAACGAGATCAAGCACCGCATCCGTCGGATGGCCACCGATGATGTCGATGTCGTGATCACCGAAGTCGGTGGCACCGTAGGCGATATTGAGTCACTCCCGTTCCTGGAGACCGTCCGTCAGGTGCGTCACGAGGTCGGTCGGGACAATGTCTTCGTTGTCCATATCTCGCTGTTGCCCTATATCGGCCCCTCGGGCGAGTTGAAGACCAAGCCCACCCAGCACTCGGTGGCCGCGCTGCGCAACATCGGCATCCAGCCCGACGCGATCGTGCTGCGCGCCGACCGTGATGTGCCGATCGCCATCAAGCGCAAGATCTCCCTGATGTGCGATGTGGACGAGGCCGCGGTCATCGCCTGCCCCGACGCCCCCTCCATCTACGACATCCCCAAGGTCATCCACACCGAGGGCCTGGACGCCTATGTCGTCCGCAAGCTGGACCTGCCCTTCCGCGATGTGGACTGGACGATCTGGGCCGATCTGCTGGACCGGGTGCACAACCCCGACCACGAGGTCACCATCGCCCTGGTCGGCAAGTACATCGACCTGCCCGACGCCTATCTCTCGGTCACCGAGGCACTACGCGCCGGAGGCTTCGCCAACAAGGCCCGCGTCAAGGTCAAGTGGGTCGCGTCCGACGACTGCAAGACCCCGGCCGGCGCCAAGAGCCAACTCTCCGATGTGGACGCGGTCTGCATCCCCGGCGGCTTCGGCGACCGCGGTGTCAGTGGCAAGGTCGGCGCGATCCAGTACGCCCGTGAGAACAGGGTTCCGCTGCTCGGGCTCTGCCTCGGCCTGCAGTGCATCGTCATCGAGGCCGCCCGCAACCTCGCGGCGATCCCGGAGGCCAACTCCACCGAGTTCGACGCCGCCACCGCCCACCCGGTGATCTCCACCATGGAGGAGCAGCTGGCGTATGTGGAGGGCGCGGGAGACCTGGGCGGCACGATGCGCCTCGGCCTCTACCCCGCGAAGCTCGCGGAAGGCTCGATCGTGCGGGAGGTCTACGACGACCAGCCCTATGTCGAGGAGCGGCACCGCCACCGCTACGAGGTGAACAACGCCTACCGCGCCGAGCTGGAGAAGAAGGCGGGCCTCGTCTTCTCGGGCACCAGCCCGGACAACAGGCTGGTGGAGTACGTCGAGTACCCGCGCGCCACGCACCCCTATCTCGTCGCCACCCAGGCCCACCCGGAGCTGCGTTCCCGGCCCACTCGTCCGCACCCGCTCTTCGCCGGTCTGGTGAAGGCGGCGGTGGAGCGTCAGTCGGGCAAGTAGCGCACAGGCATTACCGTTGACCGGGGTAGGGATCTTCCATCGGAGACCTACCCCGGTTCGACAGCGGGAGGGCAATACATATGGACAGGGCCAGGGTCATCAAGGACACCCCGGAGGAATGGCAGGTGACCGCGACCACCACCCCGTTCCGCGGCAACAAGACCAGCGTGCGCACGGACGACGTGGTGATGCCCGACGGCGCGGTCGTCCGCCGCGACTACCAGGTCCACCCGGGCTCGGTCGCCGTCCTCGCCCTCGACGCCGACGACCGTGTGGTGGTCCTGCGTCAGTACCGCCACCCCGTGCGCCACAAGCTCTGGGAGATCCCGGCCGGACTGCTCGACGTCCCCGGCGAGAACCCGCTGCACGCCGCACAGCGTGAGCTGTACGAGGAGGCGCACATCAAGGCCGAGGAGTGGCGGGTGCTGACCGACGTCTACACCACCCCCGGTGGCTGCGACGAAGCGGTGCGCATCTTCCTCGCCCGCGATCTCTCAGAGGCCGAGGGCCGGCGCTACGAGGTCTCCGAGGAGGAGGCCGACATGGAACACGCCCGGGTGCCGCTGTCGGAGTTGGTGCGTGGCGCGCTCGCCGGCGAACTGCACAACAACTGCCTGGTGGTGGGGGTGCTCGCGCTCGCCGCCGCGCGCTCACCGGCGCTGCCCGGCGGACTTGACGCGCTCCGGCGGGCGGAGGCGCCCTGGCCCGCCCGCCCCTTCGAGGCGTAGGGCTTCCCTGTACGCGCACGGACCCATCGCTCTCACGCCCCGCGTGAGAGCGATGATCCATTTATCCGAAAGATCACTAAGACTATTAATCCGATCAGGTGATGCATCGGACACGCTCGCCATGGTTCGTTGCAGAGAGTGAACTACGCTCGGAACGTCCGTACGGATGACCTACGGGCGTGGCTCGTGCGCGGATGGCTATCCGTCCGCGGACTGAGACGGGAGCGTGGCCCGTGACGGATCAGGCGGTGGACTTGGGCGGCCGGGCCGGCGCGTCTGCGGGACGGTTCTTCGGCAGACAGCGTGAGCTCAAGTCCCTTCAGTCCGACATCGAACGGGCCGGCCTGGACACCATGGCGGGCCGCAAGGCCGCCCGGGCCCGGGTCCTGCTGATCGCCGGCCAGGTCGGCACCGGCCGGACCGCCCTCGCCGAGCAGTTCATCGTCCGGATCGTGGACGACTACCCCGGCGGGGTGCTCCGTGCGCGACTCACCGAATCCGACGGGCGAGCCGTACCCACCGATGAGACATCCCGGGCACTGCTGGACGCGCTGGACATTCCTGCCCCGCCCGGCGCGGACGAGGACGAGCTCAGCGAGATGGTGCGGGACGCGCTCACCGGTCGCCAAACCCTGCTGCTGCTCGATGACGCCGTCGATGCCGAGCAGGTCGATCCACTCCTCCCCGACGACCCGGACTGTCTGGTGGTCGCCGTCTCCGGCGGGCCGCTGATCGGTATCCCCGGGGTGCGGCCGTGCACCCTCGGCGGCATGGACCCCAAGGCCGCGATCGAACTGCTCGCCACCTTCACCGGGTCGGTACGGATCACCGTCGATCCGCAGGCCGCGGAATCCGTCGCCGAAGAGTGCGGGGGACTGCCGGCCGCCCTGGTCCTGGTCGGCGGCTGGCTGGCGGCCCGCCCCAAGACCTCGGTCGCCGACGCGCTGCGACAGCTGCGCGCCCTCCCCGACGCCGAAGGCGCCGCGGTACTGCCCAAGAACCTCAGGCCGTTGAACCGTGCCTTCCATCTGGTGTACGCGTCCCTGCCAGGACAGGCCGCCCGGACGCTGCGGCTCCTGGCCCTCGCGCCCGCGGGTCTGGCGGACGCGCACACCGCGTCCGCGCTGGGCGGTTGCTCGGTCCCTGAGGCGCAGTCGGCGCTGGACAGCTTTGTCGCGTTGGGGCTGCTGAACCGACAGGGTGTGCACTACCGGGTCCCGGGAGCGCTCCACCCGCTGCTGAACAGGTTGATCGAAACCGCCGACAAACCCGCTGAGGTGCAGTTGGCGAGGGCCCGGATGCTGGAGCGGACCGTACGACTGCTCCAGTCCTGCCGGGGAGCGGCCGAACCGGAAGGATCACCGCCGCGGCAGGCACTCGCCTCCCTCCCACCCGCCCTGCGCTTTCCCGACGTCCCCAGCGCGGGAAAGTGGCTGCGACAGCGTCAGTCGGTGCTGCTGGCCTCCGCGCGGCTCGCGGTGGCCGACGGCGAACTGGACACCCTGGCCCGACGGCTGGTCGCGGCCCTGGTGCGGGCGCTCGCCGTGCACCACGGGACCGAGGCCGCCGCCCCGGAGCTGTACCAGTTGCACAAACTGGTGCTTGATGTGGCCGAGCGGCGCGGACTGCACCGCGAAGAGGCGGCCGCCCTGCTCAACCTCGCCGATCTCGACGCTCGGACCGGCCGCACCGAGGACGCCCTCGCCCGCTACCGGGAGGCCCTCGACGCGGGGCGGGCCGCGAACGACCCCTATGCGACCGGTCGTGCCATGGAATCCATCGGCGGCGCCTATCAGGAACTGGGGGATTGGCACCGGGCGGCCGACTGGTACGGACGGGCGCTCGTGCAGCGCCAGGCCCGTGACGAGCGCGCCGAGGAGGCACGGCTGTACGGGCGTCTGGGCACCGTCCACACCTACGCGGGGCGGTACGGGGAGGCGCTGCGCAGCTGGCGCGCGTCGGTCGCGGGGTACCGCAAGACCGGTGACCTCCCGGCCCAGGCGCGGGCACTGAGCGAGGTCGCCCGGGTCCAGGAGTACGCGGGGCGCCCGCAGGAGTCCTTGCACACCTGCCAGGAGGCGGTGGAGTGGGCGCGCCGGGCCGGGGACGACCGGCTCCAGGCCGCGCTGCAGCTCAGACTGGCCGACACCCTGGAGCGGCTCGGCGACCCGGCAGCCGCGGGGCTGCACCGCCACACCGCGGAACGGCTGCTTCAGGAGGCCGCCGAGAACGCCGCCCGGTGGGACGACGACCCGCGGCCGGAGCTGCCCATCGAGGGGAGCGATGACCGATCCGGCATTGAGACGGGCAGTGGGAGCGTGGCGGCGGAGGGTCCGCGAGAACGGGTGGGCGATGACGTGAGCGAGAGCACACGGGGTGGTGGCTCCGCCCACCATGTCCATCGCGGCCAGGGAGCGGATGAGCCAGCGCGCCGAGGTCAGGAGCGGGGCCAGGGGCCCCACAAGGACCGGAACCGGGGGGACACACCGGACACTCAACGGCCACAACAGGGGTCAACCTACGAAATCCGTAGTCGGGTGGCGAAAGATTAGATCTTTGTAAGGCTAGACAGCAAGAAATCCTTCATTAAACTGGCTCCATCGCGTCTTCTCGCGGTGTTTCCCTGTGCGCACTATGCGTCCGGGTATGTATGGCAGTGCACCTGTACTCCCCTGAGCCAAGGACCGTGATCGACGTGAAGGTCGGTATCCCCCGCGAGGTCAAGAACAACGAGTTCCGGGTGGCGATCACGCCCTCCGGCGTGCACGAGCTTGTGCGCCAGGGCCATCAGGTCGTCATCGAGCAGCACGCCGGTCTCGGTTCCTCGATCACGGACGAGGAGTTCATCGCCGCCGGTGCGCGGATCCTGCCCACCGCCGACGAGGTCTGGGCCACCGCCGATCTGCTGCTGAAGGTCAAGGAGCCGATCGCCGAGGAGTACCACCGCCTCCGCAAGGACCAGACCCTCTTCACCTACCTCCACCTGGCCGCGTCCCGTGAGTGCACGGACGCCCTGCTGGAGTCCGGCACCACCGCCATCGCCTATGAGACGGTCGAGACCGCGAACCGGCAGCTTCCGCTGCTCGCCCCGATGTCCGAGGTCGCGGGCCGGCTGGCTCCGCAGGTCGGCGCCTACCACCTGATGCGCTCCGCCGGTGGTCGCGGTGTGCTGCCCGGCGGTGTCCCGGGCACCCACGCGGGCAGGGCGGTCGTCATCGGCGGCGGTGTCTCCGGCTGGAGCGCCACCCAGATAGCGGTGGGCATGGGCTTCCACGTCACGCTGCTCGACCGTGACATCAACAAGCTCCGCGAGGCGGACAAGGTCTTCGGCACCAAGGTGCAGACGATCGTCTCCAACTCCTACGAGTTGGAGAAGGCGGTCATCGGGGCCGACCTCGTCATCGGCGCGGTTCTCATCCCGGGCGCCAAGGCGCCGAAGCTCGTCACCAATGAGCTCGTTGCCAAGATGAAGCCCGGAAGTGTCCTTGTCGACATCGCGATCGACCAGGGTGGTTGCTTCGAGGATTCACACGCGACCACCCACGCCGACCCGACCTTCATGGTCCACAACTCGGTGTTCTACTGCGTTGCCAACATGCCGGGTGCGGTGCCCCACACCTCCACCTACGCACTGACCAACGCCACGCTTCCCTACATCGTCGAGCTCGCCAACCGTGGCTGGGTCGAGGCCCTGCGCCGTGATCCGGCGCTCGCGCTCGGTCTGAACACCCACGAAGGCCAGGTCGTCTACGGCCCGGTCGCCGAGGCACACGGCCTGCCGAGTGTGGAGCTGAGTGCCCTTATCGGCTGACAGCAGGCCGATGGTCAACGGAAACCGTCAACATCGCTCCCCCGGCCGGATCTTGCAGCGCAAGGTCCGGCCGGACGTGTATCCGGTGGTGGGCCGCACCCGCTCAACTCGCCTTGAACGTAACTCTTTAACCGTTTCGCCCACCCCCGAAACACCGATGCATTTCGCTGCTGAGACCGTCGTGCGCCCTTGACAGGAGGGTGTTCCGGTGTCGCCGAAGTGCCGACACATCGGGCCGGGTCCGGCGGATTGTGTTGCTGCGGAGCGGTGACACGCCATAGAGTCGCCAACCGTCGGCATGGTGCCACGCTGACCTATCGATAAAGTCCTGGTCACATCCAAGGAGGTAAGACGACTTGTGAATGAGTCGACATTTACTCCCGGGGGTGGTCAAGCGGTAACGCCGGTGCGGGTCCAGCGCCCGTCGTCCGGGCTGGATGCTGCCGGTTCCGTCAGCTCCGTCGGTTCCATCGGGCAGCGGACCTTCGCGACACGCCAGGACACCACGCACATGACGACAGCCCACACGATGAAGATGACGGACGGCCTACACGTGAACGCCATGGCCGGCAACGAGAGTGGCCGAGAGTCCACCCACTTCGCCGCCTACGAGGAAGTCCCCGAGGGGCACTTCTACGACCCAGACGCCGAGTACGAGCCCGATCCCGAGTACGCGGCCACCCTCGCCCCGGATGCAGCGCGTCAGCGCCGGGAGCGGATTGGCCCCACCGGGCGGCCTCTGCCGTACTTCCCGATCCCGGGCCCGCTGACCGACCACGGCCCCGCGACGATCATCGCGATGTGCAACCAGAAGGGTGGCGTCGGCAAGACGACGTCGACCATCAATCTGGGCGCGGCGCTCGCGGAGTACGGACGGCGTGTCCTGCTCGTCGACTTCGATCCGCAGGGAGCCCTGTCGGTCGGCCTCGGCGTCAATCCGATGGAGTTGGACCTCACCGTCTACAACCTGCTCATGGAGCGGGGCATGTCGGCGGACGAGGTGCTCCTCAAGACCGCGGTCCCCAACATGGACCTGCTGCCGAGCAATATCGACCTCTCGGCCGCGGAAGTGCAGTTGGTCAGTGAGGTCGCACGCGAGTCGACCCTTCAGCGGGCTCTGAAGCCGCTGATGTCGGACTACGACTACATCGTGATCGACTGTCAGCCCTCGCTGGGGTTGCTCACGGTCAATGCGCTGACCGCGGCCCACAAGGTGATCGTGCCGCTGGAGTGCGAGTTCTTCGCGCTGCGCGGTGTCGCGCTGCTGACCGAGACGATCGAGAAGGTCCAGGAGCGGCTCAACCCGGAACTGGAGTTGGACGGCATCCTCGCCACCATGTACGACTCCCGGACCGTGCACAGCCGTGAGGTGCTGGCCCGTGTGGTCGAGGCGTTCGACGATCACGTCTACCACACGGTCATCGGGCGCACCGTGCGCTTCCCGGAGACCACCGTGGCCGGCGAGCCGATCACCACCTACGCGTCAAACTCGGTCGGCGCGGCCGCGTACCGCCAGCTCGCCAGGGAGGTGCTCGCCCGGTGTCACGCCGAGTGAGTCTGCCGGGCGCCGATGAGTTGTTCCGTACGACCGGGGGGATGGCGCTTCAGTCGTCCTCCCCGCGCAGGCAGGCGAACGCGGAGCCGCGGGTACCGGCGCAGGTGACGGAGAACGATTCGGCGGACGGCGCCGCGGGCGCCGAGCCCACGGAGCACTCCGCCGCCGATGCGGAAACGACCGGAGAACGCCGCAGCAGGGCCGAGGAGGCCCCCGCGCCGACTCAGGGCGCACAGCTGAAGGGGCGCCGCCCGCAGGCCGCCCAGGAGGCTGCTGCGGCCTCGGTGGCCCCCGCGCGCCGCGGTCGCGGCCGGGGCGGAAATCGCCGTCCGAGTGGCCGGGAACGTCACGACGAGAAGATCACGGTCTATGTCTCGGCCGAGGAACTGATGGACCTGGAGCACGCACGGCTGGTGCTGCGCGGGGAGCACGGGCTCGCCGTGGACCGGGGCCGGATCGTCCGCGAGGCGGTCGCCGTGGTGCTGGCCGATCTTGAACAGCGGGGCGACGCGAGCATTCTCGTACGACGGCTGCGCGGCCGCTGAGGGTAGCCTGCGCGCTGACCTCCGTAACCCTGTGAGCTTGGGTACGGACAGGACCAGCCGTTGTGTCACCCCCATGCCGCTGCCCTCTGGACTGTGACCGCCATGCCTCCGACCGACCCGCCCCGTCCGTCCCGCCGAGCGCTGGGACCGGGTCCGGTGTCGCCACCGGGCGCCCGTCAGCGGTCCGCTGTCCACCCGGTGGCGCCCGGTGTCCAGCCGGCTGACGCGGCCGAGCCCGTAGCGGGCGATCGCGCGGGTGCCGAAGCGGCGGCAGCCGCGGAACAGCGGCCCGTCCGGGGCACCACACTGGCCGAAGCCGAAGCCGAAGCCGAAGCCGAAGCCGGTACGGGTACGGGTACGGGTACGGGCGTCGTCACAGGTATCGGCGCCGAGCGGTCCGAGCGCCCGGACACCCCACGCGCGGGCGTTGCCCTGGTGGCCGACGGCACCAGTGAGCCGCGGGGACCTGGCACGCGTTCGGAGCCCGAGCCCGTCGGCGACGGGCGGTTCACCGTACGGCTGGTGAACTTCGAGGGCCCCTTCGATCTGCTCCTCCAGCTCATCTCCAAGCACAAGCTCGATGTCACCGAGGTCGCCCTCTCCCGGGTCACGGACGAGTTCATGACCTACATCCGGGCCATGGGCGAGGACTGGGACCTCGACCAGACCACGGAGTTCCTGGTGGTCGCCGCCACCCTCCTCGATCTCAAGGCCGCCCGGCTGCTGCCCACGGCCGAGGTCGAGGACGAGGCGGACCTCGCCCTCCTCGAAGCCCGTGATCTGCTGTTCGCCCGGCTCCTCCAGTACCGCGCGTACAAGCAGATCGCTGAGATCTTCCAGGCCCGCCTCGATGACGAGGGCCGCAGACACCCCCGTACGGTCGGACTCGAACCCCACCACGCCGAGCTCCTTCCCGAGGTGGTCATCAGCATCGGCCCCGATGGCTTCGCCCGGCTGGCCGTGAAGGCCATGCAGCCCAGGCCGGAGCCCCAGGTGTATGTCGATCACATCCACGCACCGCTGGTCAGCGTCGTCGAGCAGGCGGCGATCGTGGTGGCCCGGCTGAGGGAACACGGCTCGGCCACCTTCCAGCAGCTGACCGAGGACACGAGTGACACCCTCACCGTCGTCGCCCGCTTCCTGGCCCTGCTGGAGCTCTACCGGGACAAGGTCATCTCCCTCGACCAATCCGAGGCCCTCGGCGAACTCCTGGTCTCCTGGACCGGCGGCGATGTCGTCGCCACCGTCACCGATGAGTTCGACCAGAGCCCCCACACCCCGAAGGACACGGCGTGAGCGATCTCAAGCCCGCCCTCGAAGCCGTACTGATGGTGGTCGACGAACCGGCCACCGAGGAGCATCTCGCCAAGGTCCTCGGGCAGCCGCCGCGGGCCGTCGCCGATGCCCTGCGGGAGCTGTCGGACGAGTACACCGTCCAGGGGCGCGGCTTTGAGCTGCGCCTGGTCGCCGGCGGCTGGCGGTTCTACTCGCGCGCTGAGCACGCGGGGGCCGTGGAGCGGTTCGTTCTCGACGGGCAGCAGGCCCGGCTCACCCAGGCCGCCCTGGAGACCCTCGCGGTGGTCGCCTACCGCCAGCCGGTCAGCCGCTCGCGGGTCTCCGCCGTGCGCGGAGTGAACTGCGACGGGGTCATGCGCACCCTCCTCCAGCGCGGTCTGGTCGAGGAGGCGGGCGCGGAACCCGAAACAGGTGCGATCCTGTACAGGACGACGAACTACTTTCTGGAGCGGATGGGCCTGCGCGGCCTGGACGAGCTGCCGGAGCTGGCGCCCTTCCTTCCAGAGGCCGAGGCGATCGAGGCTGAGACTCAGGAAGGTGTTCCGTCGTTCGACCCGGATGCCCCGGATTTCCCGGAGCCTTCGAACAATCCGGACGCTCCGGACGCCCCGGATACTGAAGACGACAAGACGACGGAACTTTGATGCGAAGCAGCGGCAGGAACAGCAGCGGGCGGGGTAACCCCCGCAGTGCGGGAAACAACCGCGACGACAAGCAGAAGCGCTCGGGCACGCCCCGACCCGAGGAGCGCCGCTATGACGTCGGCGGTTCCTCCTCCGACGCTCCGAAGAAGGGCCGTGGCACCGCGGCCAGGGGTGGTGCCAAGGGGGGGCCGAAGCAGTCCCCGGCCAATTCCCCGCAGCGCGGCCGGCCCCGTACCGTACCGGCGCGCTCCCGCGAGTACGACGCCCGTACCGAGGAGCGCAACCGCGAGCGTTACGCCAACAAGCCCGAGGTCAAGACGCCCAAGACCCACCCCGGCGCCGAGCAGGAGGGTGAGCGCCTCCAGAAGGTGCTGGCCCGGGCGGGCATGGGCTCGCGGCGGGCCTGTGAGGAGCTGATCGAGCAGGCCAGGGTCGAGGTGAACGGCAGTATCGTCACCGAGCAGGGCATGCGCGTCGACCCCCTGCACGACGAGATCAAGGTCGACGGGCTGACCGTCGCCACCCAGTCGCACCTCTTCTTCGCCCTGAACAAGCCCGCGGGCGTGGTCTCCACCATGGAGGACCCCGATGGCCGTCAGTGCCTGGGCGACTACGTCACCAACCGGGAGACCCGCCTCTTCCACGTCGGCCGGCTCGACACCGAGACCGAGGGCATCATCCTGCTCACCAACCACGGTGAGCTCTCCCACCGGCTGACCCATCCCAAGTACGGGGTGAAGAAGACCTATCTGGCGGCCATCCAGGGACCGCTTCCGAGGGATCTCGGCAAGCGGCTCAAGGACGGCATTCCGCTGGAGGACGGCTATGCGAAGGCCGACCACTTCCGGGTCGTGGAGAACACCGGCAAGAACTACCTGGTGGAGGTCACCCTCCACGAGGGCCGCAAGCACATCGTGCGGCGGATGCTCTCCGAGGCCGGGTTCCCGGTCGACAAGCTGGTGCGGACCTCGTTCGGACCGATCGGGCTCGGTGACCAGAAGTCGGGTTGGCTGCGGCGTCTGACCAACACCGAGGTCGGGATGCTGATGAAGGAAGTCGGCCTGTAAGCCCTTGCCCGAGCCCCTTCGGGCGGGGTGCTCCACCGTGAGGTGGGAGCCCGCCCGCAGGGGGAAGAAGTTCAGCCAGTCGAGAGATCCGCTCGGCTGAGGAGCCCGCGGCCACCACGGCCGTGGGCTTCTGGCGTTCCCCGCCCCGCCGGCCGCTGCCCTCCTGGCCGCCACCCCGTCCCACCTGGTCTCTTGTGGAGCGGGCGATTTCTCTTGCGGTGGTGGCCGTCGATCCCTTGTGCCGGCCCGCACTTCGCATTTATAGTCAACATGACTATTAAGGAGGGTGGGTTTGAGCCTCGCCGACATACTGGACCCCTTGCAGCGGCCGCTGTTCACCCTGCTCGACACCCCGGTGAGCTGGACCGAGGTCCTCGGATTCGGCAGCGGAGCGCTCTGCGTCTGGCTTGTCGCCCGTCAGCACCTCGCCAACTGGCCCATCGGCATCGCCAACAACGTCTTCTTCATCCTGCTGTTCACCCAGGCCGGCCTCTACGCCGACGCCGGCCTCCAGATCGTCTTCATCGCCCTCGCCGCCTACGGCTGGTGGACCTGGACCCACGGGGGTGGACCAGGCACCGACCGGCTCCCGGTGCGGCGCACCAGCCGCGCCGAGTGGACCTGGCTGGTCGCGGCGGGGGTGGTGGGGACCATCGCGGTCACCGTTGTGCTGGATCGCGCCACCGACTCCACCGTCCCCTTCTGGGACGCGCTGACCACCGCCCTCTCCCTGATGGCGACCTACGGCCAGTGCCGCAAGCGGGTGGAGTCGTGGTGGCTGTGGATCGCCGCCGATGTGGTCTACATCCCGCTGTACGCACACAAGGGGCTCTATCTGACCTCCCTGCTCTACATCGGATTCCTGACGCTGTGCGTCCTTGGACTGCGCAACTGGTCGCGAGAGCTCACCGCCGACGGCACCAGGCCCCCGAAGGTGGTCGTATGAGTCGCTATCGGCACGGCCTGGTCCTCGGCAAGTTCTATCCGCCACACGCCGGGCACCACCATCTGGTCGCGACCGCCGCCGACCGCTGTGAACGGCTCACCGTCCTGGTCTGCGCCGCGTCAGTGGAGTCCATTCCCCTCGCCGACCGGGTGGCCTGGATGCGCGAGGTCCACCAGGGGCCGGGGATACGGGTGGTGGGAGCGATCGACGACATCCCCATGGACCTCGATGACCCGGCCGTCTGGGACGCCCATATGGCCGTCTTCCGCGCCGCCGTCCCCGAGCCCGTCGACGCCGTCTTCAGCTCGGAGTCGTACGGAGAGGAGTTGGGCAGGCGCTTTGACGCGGACTCCGTCTGCGTCGACCCCCGGCGCAGTCTGTTCCCCATCTCCGGAACGGCCGTACGCAAGGACCCCGCCGGCTGCTGGGACTTCCTCCGGGCTCCCGTAAGAGCGGCGCTGGCCCGGCGAGTGGTCGTGCTCGGCGCCGAGTCGACCGGCACCACCACCATGGCCAGGGCGCTGACCGAGCAGTACCGGCAGCGCGGTGGCGTCTGGGCCCGAACGCGATACGTCCCGGAGTACGGAAGGGAGTTCAGCGAGCACAAGCTCGCCCAACTGCGCGCCGAACGCCCCGACGCCCACTGGAGCGAGGTCTCCTTCTCATCCGCGGAGTTCCCCGTCATCGCCCAGCGCCAGAGCGAACGGGAGGAGGAGGCGGCGAGGGCCGGCTCGCCCGTGGTGTTCTGTGACACCGACGCCTTCGCCACCACCATCTGGCACGAGCGCTATCTCGGCCACCCCCATGAGGAGGTCGCGCGGATAGCGGCCCTGGGGCGGCAGCACCTGTGGCTGCTCACCGACCACGCACAGGTCCCCTTCGAGGACGATGGACTGCGGGACGGGGAGGAACTGCGGCCCTGGATGACCGGACGGTTCACCACGGAACTCGCCCGCACCGGACGGCGGACCGTCCGACTCACCGGACCGCACGAGGAACGCCTGGCGACCGCCGTGGCCGCTGTCGACGGACTACTGGGCGAGGGCTGGAACCTCGCCGATCCGCTCCCCGACCGCAGTGCGGCAACCGTGGCGCTCGATGGCCCGGAGCGTCGGTGATGGCCCGTCAGGGCCCGCGGCGGCACCCCGGGGCCTCCGTTGCCGGTGCCGACGGGGCCGCCGGTGACCGGGAGCCGGGAGCCGGTCCCTCCCGCCGGGAGAAGGAGGAGGCCCCCGGCTACGACCCACGGGCCTTTCCGCCCTTCGCCGTCACCGTCGATCTCGCCGTCTTCACCGTCCGCGAGCAGCGGCTCCAGGTCCTGCTCGTCCAACGGGGCGAAGATCCCCACCGGGGCGACTGGGCGCTGCCCGGGGGGTTCGTCCTCCCCGATGAGTCCGCCGGGTCAGCTGCTCGCCGTGAACTCGCCGAGGAGACCGGACTGTCCGCCCGGACCGTCCACCACCTCCATCTGGAGCAGCTGCGCACCTACAGCGAGCCGGACCGCGACCCGAGGATGCGGGTCGTCTCCGTCGCCTACACCGCCCTGCTGCCCGATCTACCCGAACCCCGCGGCGGTGGGGACGCGGCCAAGGCCAGCTGGACCCCGTACGTCTCGCTGCCCTCTCTCGCCTTCGACCACGCGCTGATCCTCGGCGACGCCTATGACCGGGTCGGCGCCAAGCTCGAATACACCTGCCTCGCGACCAGCTTCTGCCCTGACCTCTTCACCCTCGGTGAACTCCAGCAGGTGTACGAGACCATCTGGGGCGTTGAGCTCGATCGCCCCAACTTCCGGCGGAAAGTCCTGGCCACACCCGGCTTCGTCGAAGCCGTCGAGGGCCCGCCGCGACGCACCGGCGGCCGGGGCAAGCCCGCCGCGCTCTACCGGGCGGGCACCGCGGCCGCCCTGCACCCTCCTCTCCTACGACCGGAAGGACGGCCGTCATGACCCTGCTCAGGACCACGGGGACCATCACCAAGCAGGCCGCCACCGGCGCGCTGATCGGGCTTGCGCTCGGCGATGCGCTGGGGTTCCCCACCGAGTTCAACGACGTACCCCGGATACTCGGCGAGTGCGGACCGTGGCGGCAGATGGAACTGCCCACACCGGCGCTTGTCACCGATGACACCCAGATGACGCTGGCCGTGGCGCGGGGCATTCGTACCGCCATGGATCATGGGTTGCTCGATGCTCATCGGCTCACCCAGCCGCTGCGCGAGGAGTTCATCGCCTGGTACCACTCCCCGGACAACAACCGGGCCCCCGGCAACACCTGTCTGACCGCCTGCCGACTCCTCGATGACGAACGGCTGCCCTGGACGGAGGCGAGCCGCATCGACTCCAAGGGCTGCGGGGCCAATATGCGGGTCGCGCCGGTCGGTCTCGTACCGGGGCTGAGCGAGCAGCAGCGGGCGGGTGCCGCGCAGTTGCAGGCCGCACTCACCCATGGCCACCCCACCGCGCTGGCGGCCAGCGACCTCACCGCCCGCGCCGTCTTTCTGCTGGCGCGTGGCGCCGAACCGTTGGGGCTGGTGGGCCGGCTGCGTTCGTACGCGTATGAGAACCGCAGCTGCTACCAGGAGCGTTGGCTCGGCGAGCTGTGGACCCGTGCCGGCGACCCCACGCCCGAGGCGTTCATCGCCCGTGGCTGGGACGAGTGCCTGGTGGCCCTGGACCGGGTCGCCACCGCTCTGCGCGACCCCAGCCCCGAGACCGACCCCTGTCTGAGCACGGGCGACGGCTGGGTCGCGGAGGAGGCCCTGGCCACCGCCCTCCAGTGCTTTCTGCTCTTCCCCGACGAGCCCGCGCTGGCGCTGCGCAGAGCGGCCTGCACCCAGGGCGACTCGGACTCCATCGCCAGTCTGGCCGGGGCGCTGTCCGGCGCCCATCTGGGGGCGGGCGCCTGGCCCAGGGCCTGGTCCGACCGGATCGAGTACCGCAGTGACCTGCTGTCCCTGGGAGCGCTCTGGGATTCTTGATCCATGACAGAACCCCTGGCCGTGGATCTCACGGCGGTCGTTGCCCGACAGCCCGACCCGCTGCTCTTCGTCACCGTTTCCGGGGCGCATCTCTACGGATTTGTGTCCCGGGACTCAGATGTGGACCTGCGCGGTGCCCATCTGCTGCCGGTGGCCGCGCTGATCGGCCTCGACGAGCCGCGGGAGACCCGCTCCCGCATCTGGGACGAGGACGGCACCGAACTCGATCTGGTCTCCCATGACCTACGGAAGTTCATCCGGCTGATGCTGCGGCGCAACGGCTATGTGCTGGAACAGCTGCTGTCCCCGCTCGTCGTCCACACCGGCGAAGCCCACGCGGAACTGGTCGCCCTGGCGCCGGGCGTCCTCACCGTGCACCACGCCCACCACTACCGCGGCTTCGCCGGCACCCAGTGGCGGCTGTTTGAGAAGACGGGGGAACTGAAGCCGCTGCTCTACACCTTCCGGGCGCTGCTCACCGGCATCCATCTGATGCGCAGCGGAGCCCTACTGGCGAATCTGCCCGCCCTGCTCGACGAAACGGCCGCTCCGAGCTATCTGCCCGAGTTGATAGCGGCCAAGGCCGAGGCCGAGCACGGCCTCGCGACCGGGCTCGACCTCGATGGAGTCGCCCAGGATGTGGAGCGACTCCAGTTGGCGCTGGAGCGGGCGCGCCAGGACTCACGGTTGCCTGACGAGCCCTCCGTCCGCGCCGCCCTGGCCGACTTCGTCGTACGGGTCCGACTGGAGCGCTGAGGCACGGCGGGCGCGCACCAGGAAGTCCTCCACCCTGGCCCGGTCCGGCTCGGCGGGCAGCGGGGACCTGGTGGCCGCCCGGTCCGCCTCATCGGCTACGCGCGCCATCTCGCGCTCGAACTCCCGCCAGGAGACCTCACCGCGCTTGACCGAGAGGAGCCACTCGCGCTGGTCGCCGACATCGAGGACGAGTTCCCCCGTACGCAGCAGATCCCGGCAGCTCAGCAGCAGCCGCACCAGATGCATCGCGGGCTTCCAACGCGGCGCGCCATGGCGGGGGATGTCCGCCGCCAACTTCTTCTGCTGGCTTTGGGCGTACCGCACAAAGGTCCGTTGGACCTCGCGGGAAAGGAACGCGCCGCGCAGTGCGAGCAACTCACGGCCGGTGTCATCGACGCGTTCGACGAGCGGGGAGTGCAGACACTCCAGGATGTTGGGGTTCGCCAGCAGCGCCAGTGAGCAGAAGCGCTCCAACTCCCAGGAGAACTGCTCATCGGCCGGACCCTCGATGTGCGTGGGAGGTTTGGTGAAGTGCCAGTAGAGCGCCGTGGGTGCGAGGAAGACCCCCCGGCGATCGGTGTCACTGTCCTCGGTGGCCAGACCGAACGCCCGTGAACCCATGACACAGGAGTAGACGGTGTGCTCGCGCACCAGCTCTTCTGGGGTCATCGCGCCAGGCTACGGGCCCGGTCCGCCGGGCCATCGGTGAGCCTCGGCAGAGCCCCCGCTGGCCGGCGCCTCCGCCGGGGCGAGGTGCCGGGCACCTCGCGTCGGGATCAGGCCGGGCCAGCCCTGCCTGATCCCGACGACAGACCACTAGACGAGCAGGATGCTGTCCTGGGTGACGGTGATCTGCCTGCGCGCCAGCGGGCGGGTGGCGGGACCGCGGGCCACGGAGGCGTCGGAAATCCGGAAGAGGCTGCCGTGGCAGGGACAGTCGATCGTGCCGTCCGCGACTTTGTCGACAATGCATCCCTGATGAGTGCAGACGGCCGAGAACGCCTTGAACTCACCCGCCGTCGGCTGGGTCACCACCACCTTGGGGCCGTCGAAGATCTTTCCACCGCCCACCGGAATCTCGGATGTCTTGGCCAACCGCTGGCCGTCCCCCGCACTCGCCGACGGCTCACCGGTCTCTGTCGCCGCGCTCGGGGGCTCGGTGCTCGGGGGCTTCGACCTGCTCTCCCCGGTGGTGTCGGAGGGCTCTGGAGAGCTGTCACCGCCACCGCAGCCCGTCGCCCATGCCGCAGCCCCCATCGCTGCGCCGGCTGCCAGCACTACCCGTCGCGGTGTCTCCATCGTCTGCCTCCTCGGCCCTGAACGAGCGCTTCCGAGCATCCTGGCTTGCTTGCTCCCGAAGGAGAAGTAGCCCGCGCGGGTGTGCCGCCAAGTGGCGGAACAGTGCAGTTTGGGTGAGATTGGCGGTGCTTGGTGCAGAGAATCTCGGTGTCTTTGTCGATAACTCCCGCACCTTGGGGCTTCCGCACCATGGGTGGGTCGTCGTCCCCACGACAAGATCCCGATCGAAGCGCCATGTCTCCTCACTCTCGGGAACCAGCGAAAGGTAGAACCATGGCGGGTAACGACCTCGGCAGTCTGCTGGGCAGCCTTCTCGGCGGCGGCGGCGGTGCGAAGAGCGGCGGTGGCGCGGCGAACATCCTCGGCTCGCTGCTGAGTACCCTTGGCAACAAGTCCACATCCGCATCGGGCGGCGGCAACGCCCTCTCCGGACTTATCGACATCCTGGCCAAGTCAGGCATCACCGACCAGGCGAAGTCCTGGGTCGGCACCGGCGAGAACAAGCCCGTCAGCGGCGCGCAGATCGCCCAGGCAATCCCGGACGACACACTCCAGAAGGTCGCCAAGGAGAGCGGGGTCACCCCCCAGCAGGCAGCGGACGAGATCGCCCAGTCGCTGCCCCAGGCAGTGGACAGACTCACCCCGGCCGGACAGCTGCCCCAGAGCGGCACCTCCCTGGAGGACCTCATCAAAGAGCAGCGCCTCTGACCCGCCCGCACCACCCCGGCGCGGGCAGGGGCCGGACGCGGTGGCGCCCGTCTCGCACGACGGGCGCCAC